>NZ_VISR01000021.1 GCF_007827595.1 Streptomyces sp. BK340 | reverse complement strand
GCGGCGTCCGGTGCGGTGCATCGCAAGGCGGAGGAGCACCCGCGTACTGGGCGTACTCGGGTGGTCCGACAACGCGGCGAGGTGCCGTGCCGGGCGTCGCGGACCGGCTGATCCAAACGAAACCCCCCAAACCCGGGGCGGACGTCGGGACGCCGGCTTTCCCGGTGGCTTGACCGCCTGGCCGACGATCGACGCCGCGGGCGGCCCGTGGACATCCGGCTCGGACAGCTTCCTCGTCGAGGCCCCCGCGCTCCACGCCCCTCTGCGGCGGGCCCTGTCGGACCGTGCCGGGGCCCGCGACGTCGGGGCTCGACGCCGTTCAGCGGAACGCGTCCATGCGCTGGGTGCCGATGACCGACAGCAGCCGCAGCGCCCCCTCGGAGGGCGAGCCGGGGGCTGCGGTGTAGATGACGACCTGCTGGTCCCGGTCGGTGATGTGGAGAACGTCGCAGTTGACGGTCACCGGGCCGACCACCGGGTGCTGGAACGTCTTGCACAGTGTGGGCTCGGCGGTCACGTCGTGGGAGGCCCACAGCCGGGCGAACTCCTCGCTCCCGCCGAGCAGTTCTTCGATCAGGCCGGTCAGCTCGGGGTCGTCGGGGTAGCGGGCGGCGGCTGCGCGCAGGCGCCGGGCCGAGGCACGGGCGAACGCGTCGGCGTCGGACACCCCGTACAACCGCCGCCCATGGGGGCTCGGTCCGAGGAAGGCCCGGCGCACCAGGTTGCGCTCGCGTCGGGGCAGGGCGGAGAAGTCCTCCATGAGAGCGGCCGCCAGATCGTTCCAGGCGAGCACCTCGAAGGCCGCCGACGTCACGATCGCGGCGGCCTGCGGCAGCCGGTGCAGCAGGTCGAGGACGCTCTGGCGCACCTCGCGCGGGGGCCCGGGCGGCGGGCCCGGCGGCGCACCGGCGAGGTGGTGGAGGTGGACGCGCTCCGCGTCCGACAGACGCAGCGCCCGGGTCAGTCCGGCCAGCACCTCGCGCGAGGGACGCGGGCCTCGCGCCTGTTCGAGCCGCGTGTAGTACTCGGTCGAGATGAACGCCAACTGCGCCACCTCCTCACGGCGCAGCCCCGGGGTGCGGCGGCGCGGCCCGGTGGGCAGCCCCGCCTCGGCGGGAGTGATCCGCTCGCGCCTGCTGCGCAGGAAGGCCGCCAGTTCTCGTCTGTCCACGTCCTCAGTGTGCGCGGGGTCCGGGCAGCCGATCCAGGTACCGCCGGTGCCTGGATCGGCTGCCCGGACCGACGCAGGCTCGCTGCCATGAACGACACATCCACCACCACTGCCCCGGGTCTGCTGGCCGGCAAGGTCGCCTTCATCACCGGTGCCGGGCGAGGCATCGGCGCCGCCGCGGCCCGCCTGTTCGCCCGGGAGGGCGCCGAGGTGATGCTCGCGGCCCGGACGGAGACACAGCTCCAGGCGGTGACCGAGGAAGTCCGGGCGGCGGGCGGCAGCGCGGACTACGTGCTGTGCGATCTGGCCGACGCGGCCGGTGTGCGCGCGGCCGTGGACCGCGTCGTGGACCGGTACGGCCGCCTCGACATCGCCTTCAACAACGGCGCGACCCTCCAGCGCCCCGGCCCCATGGACCAGTTCCCGGAGGCCGACTTCGACCACGTCTTCTCCGTGAACCTCAAGAGCGTCTGGGTGGCCATGGCCGCCGAGGTCGCCGCCATCCGGGCCGCGGCCGGAACCGGGGCCATCGTCAACAACTCGTCCATCGGCAGCCTGCGCGGCAACCCCGAACTGCCTGTCTACGGCGCGATGAAGCGGGCCGTCAACAGCCTCACCGAGTCGGCCGCGGTCACGTACGGCCCGGAGGGCATCCGGGTCAACGCCATCGCGCCCGGCGGCACGCTGACCGAGATGATCCGCACCTGGGAGGCCGAATCGCCCGGAGTCCTCGACCGGATCAGGGCTCAGACCCCGCTGCGCCGCGTCGCCGACCCCGACGAGATCGCCCAGGCCGCCGCCTGGCTCCTCAGCGACCGCTCCTCCTTCGTGTCCGGTACGGTCCTTCGCGTCGACGGCGGGGCTCGGGCCTGAGGCCGGAACCGCATGGTCCGTGCCGTGTGTGATCTCTCCCATTGCGGTCGACGGGCCGATGCGGCCAACCTCTCGTCGAACGAATCTCCGAAGAACTGTTATCGGGGGCTCACCGGGCGGTCTCCCAGGTATCGGACAGCACCGTTCGGCATTCGAGGACAGGGAAGCGATTGATGAGTACAGAGCACACGGTGGCGTCGGCAGCCCTGGTGACCGCTGCCCGGGCGGGTGACGCGGCGGCCCAGGACGCCCTGGTCAGCGCGTACCTCCCGCTGGTCTACAACATCGTGGGGCGTGCTTTGAACGGTTCGGTCGACGTCGACGACGTGGTGCAGGAGACCATGCTCCGGGCCCTCGACGCGCTGGGCGGTCTGCGTACTCCCGAGAGCTTCCGCTCCTGGCTCGTGGCCATCGCGATGAACCAGGTCCGGACGCACTGGCAGGACCGGCAGTTCGCTGCGGGCGCCGTCGAGGAGGCCGAGGAACTCGCGGATCCGGGCGCGGACTTCGTGGATCTGACGATGGTTCAGCTGCAGCTGTCCGGGCAGCGCCAGGAGACCGCGCGCGCCACCCGCTGGCTGGAGCCGGACGACCGGGGACTGCTGTCGCTGTGGTGGCTGGAGTGCGCCGGTGAGCTGACCCGCGGCGAGGTCGCGGCAGCCCTGGAGCTGTCGCCCCAGCACACCGCGGTCCGCGTACAGCGGATGAAGGCGCAGTTGGAGGCGGCCCGCGTGGTGGTGCGGGCGCTGGACGCACAGCCGCCGTGCACGGAGCTGCAGGGTGTGCTGGCCTCCTGGGACGGCCGGCCCTCCGCACTGTGGCGCAAGCGAATAGCCAGGCACGCCCGCGGCTGCGTGCACTGCTCAGGACTGTGGACCGGTCTGATGCCCGCCGAGGGCCTGTTGGCCGGTCTGGGCCTGGTCGCGGTGTCGACCGTGCTGCTGGCGAAGATGGGGCACACCGCGGGCGGGATGGCCCTGGCCGGCTCGGCGTCCCGGCTGGACGGGGCGGCGGACCACGCCGCAGCGGGCCCGGCGGAAGGCCGCCGCGCCGCGCGTGGCCGGTCGGCTTCCCGGGGCGAGGTCCGCCGGCGCCGGCGCGTCCGACGCCGGGCCGTCGGCGGCGCCGTCGTGGCGGCCTGCGTCGCGGGCGGTGGCTTCTGGTACTTCGGGACGGACTCCGGGTCGGGCAACGAGGGGGCGACCGCCGCGCGGGTCGCCGGCGATCCCGTGGTGGACCTCTCGGCACCCCGCGTCGTCGAGACCTCGAAGCCGGCCTCCCCGTCGCCGTCCCCGTCGGCCTCGAAGAAGGCGAGCAGTTCCAAGAAGACTCACCCGACGAAGAAGGCCACGCCGACTCCGCGGCAGTCCACCCGGCCCCCGCGGACCGCGCCCAGCACACCGCAGGCGCAGTCCGCACCCGCGGGCGATGTGGCGCAGGTGGTCGCGCTGGTGAACAAGGAGCGCGCGGCCGCCGGTTGCGGACCGCTCACCGAGAACGCGCAACTGGAGAAGGCCGCGCAGGCCCACTCCGACGACATGGCCGCCCGCAACTTCTTCGACCACACCAATCCGGACGGCGCCGACCCCGGTCAGCGCATCACCGCCGCGGGCTACCGCTGGTCCACGTACGGGGAGAACATCGCGATGGGCCAGCAGACCCCGCAGTCCGTGATGGACTCCTGGATGAACAGCCCCGGCCACCGTGCCAACATCCTCAACTGCTCGTTCAAGGAGATCGGCGTGGGCGTCCACAAGGGTTCCGGTGGTCCCTGGTGGACCCAGGACTTCGGCGCCAAGCTCTGACGCCGGGCGGAAAGGGAGGGGTGTTCCGGGCACGATGCGACGCCGTACCGGCAGGTGCCCTTCCCCACGGCCCGGCCGAGCCGATTTCAAGGGACGTTTCAAGGGACCTGATTTCGAGGGACGTTGGGGCCGGGGCGGCGCAGGTACGCTGAGCACGACCTCCCCACCGCGAGAAACGGGACCGCCTTCATGGACCTCACCTTCGCCGGTCACGTGATCGAATGGCGTGGGCCGTCGCCCTACTACTTCGTCGCCGTGCCGGACGAGGAGTCCGCCGACATCCGCGAGGTGGCCGCTGCGGCCACGTACGGCTGGGGCGTGATTCCGGTCGAGGCGCGCATCGGCGAGGTGACCTTCACGACGTCGCTCTTCCCGAAGGACGGCTCCTACCTGCTGCCGCTCAAGAACGCCGTGCGCAAGCCGCAGGGCCTCGCCGAGGGCGACGACGTGACGGTGGAGATGTCGGTGCGCCTCTAGCGCCGGACGCCGTCCTTCTGCCGCCGGACGCTGACTCCCGCCGCCCCGGTGGGCGAGCCCCCACACGGCCCTGACTGACAGGGGCGTCGCGCAAGCTGACGATTGTCTTGACAACGATTGCCTAGACAATCACGATGGACGTGTGACTGCGACACGCGGACTGCACGACCACCTCGGCTACTGGCTGCGACGGCTCTCGGACGAGGTCCACGCCCGCTTCGAAGCCGAGATCGGGCGGCACGGCGTCACCGTCTCCCAGTGGGGGGTGATGGCGAGCGTGTCCCACGGTCACGCCACCACCAAGGCGGTGGCACAGCACATGGCCATCGATCCCGGGGCCGTCTCGCGGCTCGTGGACCGCCTGGTCGCCAAGGGACTGATCCGCCGCGAGCCCGATCCGGCCTCCCGGCGGACCGTGCTGCTCGTCCTCACCGACGAAGGCCGTGCGCTGGTCCCCGTGCTGGCCGGCCTCGCCGACCGGAACGACGCCTACTTCTTCGGCTCGCTCGAGCCCCCGCAGCGTGACCAGCTGGAGAGCTGGATCCGCAGGCTCGTGGGCGAACCCCACCCCGCCCCACCGCACGACACCATGGAGGAGTCGTCATGATCGCCCGTTCCCGCACCAGGACCGTGAGCATCGACCGGCCCGTGGCCGACGTCTTCGCCTTCCTGGCCGACCCGGCGAACTGGTCGAAGTGGGCCGTCGTCAACGTCAAGTCGATCTAGCCCACGGAGGACCCCGACTGGTGGGCCATGTCGACCCCGGTGGGTCCGGCCCGGCTCCGCCTGCGCGCCGACGCCGAGTTCGGCATCCTGGACCACGACTTTCTGGACGACACCGCGTCCCGGCGGGTCCCCGCCCGCGTCGTCCCCAACGGCGACGGAGCCGAATTCATGATCACCTTCTATCAGCCGCCGGGCTTCAGCGACCAGTTCTTCGACGAGCAGATCGCCCTGGTCGACACGGAACTGTCCACGCTCAAGTCGCTCCTGGAACTCCAGGAATGACCACGTTCGATCGAGTGGGGAGTGTCTGCGCTCACCAGTAATGCCGGCGGCCTGCGAGTGCATGACCCATGGAGCCCATGATCCACAGGACCGCGCCGATCACCACCAGGATGATGCCGATGGTCCACAGGATCGAAATGCCGGTGAGGAAGCCGACAATGAGCAGGATGATGCCGAGGATGACCATGATGTGCCTCCTGTCGGTCTCGGAAGTTTCCACCTGTGCGAGTGCCCCGAAATTCCGGAAAAATCCCATTTAGGGCTCCGAAATTTTCGAGCGGCTGAATTGTGGCGCCGTGACCGAACGCGCTCTTCCGGCACTTTCAGTGGCGGCTGCCGCCCGACCGTGGAACGAGCCGCAGCGCGTGCAGGGCGGTGCCCAGGTCGACCAGGGCGGCGGGATCGGAGAGCGAACGGCCCGTCAGCTTCTCTATCCGCCGGAGTCGATAGCGCACCGTGTTCGGGTGGATGAAGAGCCGGTTCGCCGTCTCGGCGGCGACGCCTCCCGCCGTGAACCAGTGGCCGAGCGTCTCCAGGAGGCGTGCCCGCTCAGGCGCCGGCAGCTCCAGGACCGGGCCCAGGACGACCTCGACCAGGCGTGCCGCCTCGGCAGGCGCGGCGGCCACCAGCATGGCGAGCGGACTGTCGTCGAAGCGGGCCACGCCCGGCCCGTCGCCCGGCAGCCCGGCCAGCGCCAGCCGGGCGAAGCGCAGCGCCTGCGGTGTGTCGCTCAGCGAGTCGAACCGGGGGCTGACCCCCACCCGTGCCTGATGGTGCCGCAGCGCCCTGCGGCTCACCGTCTCGGCGTCGGGATGAGCCAGTGAGAGCAGCCCGATCTGCTCGCCCGGCAGCAGCCGCCACGCCGACTGCACACCGGTCTGGCGCAGGGCCCCCTCGATACCGGGCAGCGGTTCCCCGCCCGGATCCGGCACGGAGGCGGCCACGACCGCGTAGGGTCCCCGCTCCGGCAGACCGAGTTGCCGTGCCGTCTCCCAGAGTGTGGTCCGGTCCGCGAGCGCGCCCGTGAACAGGGCCTCGACCAGCGCCGATCGGCGCGCCTCGCGCTGCAGCGCCAACTCGGCACTGGCCTCCCGGTAGGCCGCCGCGACAGCCTCCGCGTAACGGCCGAACTGCGCCCAGATGTCCGAAGAGCCCGCCACCAGCTGGGCGTCCGTGACATCCGGATGCCGCTGCGCCTCGTCGACCATCTGTGACCAGAGGTACCCGAACCCGATCCGATAGGCGTGCAGCGTGTCCGCGAGCGGCACTCCCTGCTCGGCGCGGAGCCGGCCGGTCTGCTCCGCGGGCCGCACATCGGGTTCCGCGTCGAGCGCGAAACGCCCCAGCAACTGGTCCGCGTTGGCCGTGCAGGACTCCCGCAGCGAGGCGAAGGGGATCAGCGACTCGTCGGCGTAGGACTCGACCTCGGCGCGGATGCGCCGCGCCATCCGCTCACCCAGTTCCGGCAGCCGTCCCAGCAGGGCGGCACTCACGTCCGAGAGGCTCATCCCTGCAGCGTACGGGGTGCTCTTTGTTCCCCGGGACAAACTCCGGCCGGCTGAGCTGTCCGCCCGGCCATGGACGCTCCCGGACCTGGACGCCACGATGCCGTGAGCGCCGGCGGGGACCCGGCGCGCATGCGTGCGAGGAGGCATCATGGCCAATCTGGCGGAATTCCTGGCGGAGACGGCGGGCCGGCATCCCGAGAGCGCCGCCCTGCGGCTGGGGACGGGGACCACCACCTACGCCGAGCTGGACCGGCTGAGTGCCCGGGCCGCCGCCCTGCTGCGCACCGAGGGACTGCGCCCCGGCGACCGGGTCGCGCTGATGCTGCCGAACGTGCCCGAGTTCGTCGTCCTGTACTACGGCATCCTGCGCGCCGGCGGCATCGTCGTACCGATGAACCCGCTGCTCAAGACCCGGGAGACCGAGTACCACCTGCGTGACTCCGGAGCCGTGCTGCTCTTCGAGTGGCACCAGGCACCCGGTGAGGGCGCCCAGGGCGCGGCCGCGGCCTCCGTGCGCCACATGCCGGTCGAACCCGCCGCCTTCGCCGCCGAGCTGGCGAGGCTGGAGCCGCAGTACGAGATCGCCACCGTCGCCGGCGACGACATCGCCGTGCTGCTCTACACCTCCGGCACCACCGGCCGTCCCAAGGGCGCGGCGCTCACCCACGCGGGACTTCGCCACAACACCGAGGTCAACGTGGTCAACGTGCAGCAGATGACCACCGACGACGTCGTCGTGGGCTGTCTGCCGCTGTTCCACATCTTCGGGCAGACCTGCACGATGAACGTCGCCGTACACAGCGGCGCCGCGCTCGTCCTCGTACCCCGGTTCGATCCGCAGACCGTGCTCGACGCCATCGCCCGTCACCGCGCGACCGTCTTCGAGGGCGTGCCCACCATGTACGCGGCGCTGCTCCAGCACCCCGGTGCCGACGAGGCCGACGTGTCCACCCTGCGCCTGTGCATCTCGGGCGGTGCGTCCCTGCCGGTGGAGATCCTGCACGGCTTCGAGCGGCGCTTCGGCTGCATGGTGCTGGAGGGCTTCGGCATGTCCGAGACCAGCCCCGTCGTCTCCTTCAACCACCCCGACCGTCCGCGCAAGGCCGGATCGATCGGGACCCCCATCCAGGACGTCGAGGTGCGGCTGGTGGACGACGAGGGCCGGGACGTCATCCCGGGCGAGGTCGGCGAACTCGCGGTGCGCGGACCGAACCTGATGAAGGGTTACTGGAACCGCCCCGAGGAGACCGCCGCCGCGATACCCGACGGCTGGCTGCGCACCGGCGACCTGGCACGGCAGGACGAGGACGGCTACCTGTACATCGTCGACCGCAAGAAGGACCTCATCATCCGCGGCGGCTACAACGTCTACCCGCGCGAGATCGAGGAGGTCCTGCACGAGCACCCCGCCGTCGCCCTCGCCGCCGTCCTCGGCGTGCCCGACGAGCGGCTCGGCGAGGAGATCGCGGCCGCGGTCGTCCTGCGCCCGGGAGCCGAGGCGAGCCCCGAGGAACTCCAGGAGTACGTGCGGGACCGGGTGGCGGCCTACAAGTATCCCCGCCAGGTGTGGCTGGTGGACGCTCTGCCCATGGGCCCGAGCGGCAAGATCCTGAAGCGGGAGATCTCGGCTCCGGTGCACTGAGCCCGCCATGTGAACCGACCGGCCCAGGGGCTGATCCTCGAGCTGGGTGCCCGGCTCGAGGATCAGCCCGCACTTCCGCGGGCGGACAGGCGGTCGGCGATGCAGGCTGCGATGGCAGGGGTGATCGCGGTCATCTCCGGGCGCCAGCCCGGTACGGCGTTCACCTCGCAGATCGAGTAGGCGTCATCGGAGGTGAACAGCAGGTCCACCCCGGCGATGTCCAGGCCCAGGGCACGGACCGCGCGCACCGCCAGCTTCTCCGCCTGCGGATAGCGGCCCGCGCACAGGGTGGCGGAGCCGCCCTTGGCGATGTTGGAGGCGAGGGTGCCGTCGCTGGAGGTGTGCAGTACGGCGCCCACCGGTTCCCCGTCGACCACGATCACGCGCAGGGAACGGCCGTGCGAGTGCGCCACATGCTCCTGGAAGAGGAACGGCGCCTCCCGGGTGAGACTGCCGGCCACCTCGCGAAGCAGGTGCGGGTCGGGAGCGAGGAAGACCTGCCCGCCCTTTGCGCCGTTGACGGACTTGACCACGCACGGCGTCCTCAGGCGGGGGCTGCGCACGACGCCTTCGAGCGGAGCGGTGGCGTAGGAGAGGGTGTCGGGCACCGGCAGCCCGGCCAGGGCGAGTTCCTGCAACTGCCACACCTTGTTGCGGCACTTGAGGTGGGCGGTGACCGTGTTCACCAGGGTGCTGCCCATGCGCTCCAGGTGCCGTAACAAGGTCACCTCGCGGTCGCTGTGCATGGGGCCGGCGACCTGGCGTACGCACACCACCTCAGGGGCGGGCAGGTCGGCGCCGCCCAGCGTACGCAGCACCAGGTGTCCGCCCTGGACACCGAAGAGCAGCTCGTCGGTGTGCCAGACCGCGAAGCGAGGGCCGTGGGAGTCGGCCAGCGCTGCCGCCAGTTCGTGGGTGGACCGGCGCAGCACGGCCGGCCGCTGCCGCACCAGCAGCCACACGTCGGCGGGTGCCGGAACCGCCGGCAGAGCACGGTGCTGTACGACCACTCCGACTCCTCACCTCTTCGCTGCCCGCGCCCGGGGGCCGTCGACGCGGCCAGTCTCGCAGTTCCGTGATCGGGGTGTCACGTACGGTGCAACACGGCGGGCGGAACGCGCCTATGACGTCATGTCAGGCGCCATGCCCGGTCGCCCGCATAGCGGGCGCGTCACAGCGGGGCGGGCTCGGACCGTCCGGCCGGGGCGACGGCGTCGTCTCCCGTGCGGGTGGACGGCCCGAACAACGCCGTGGCGGCGCCCAGTCCGAGCACGGTCCCGAGCAGTGGGGCCACGACGAACGGGACCGCGGAGGCGGGTGCGATCCCGGCGGCGGTGTCGGTGACGACGCGGCCGATGGTCATCGCGGGGTTGGCGAAGGCGGTCGAGGACGTGAACCAGTAGGCGGACCCGATGCAGGCGGCCACCGCTGCCGGCACCAGCCGGGCGCGGCCGGTGCGCTGCAGGCCGAGGACGACCACGAGCAGCCCGGTCCCGACAGCCTCGGCGGCGACGCGGCGGGCGAGGGAACGGGTCATGCCGTGCACGGTGATCGATGAGTCAGGGGAGGCAGTCCGGGTGTCCGCCCGAGCCCGAGGACAGTGGAGGAAAATCCCATCCCGCCCGCCATTTCCCGTCGGTTGCACGATGCCCGACGGCGCGGCCGGCGCAGCGCCCTAGTGCTGGTGATGCAGCCGTTCGAGCAGAACGTAGGCGCGTTTCTCCGCGGCCGCGAGTTCGGCGGGGTCGATCCCGGCCGGCCACAGCTCACCGGCGGCGGCGTCGTCCGCGTCGCGCAGCTCCACCACCGCCACCGCGAGACGCACCTGGACGAGCGAGGCGGGCGGTCCGGCGGCGTGGCCCAGCGACCGTTCGGCCCGGTCGGCGGCCGCCACGCACGCGGCCAGCGCACGCTCCACCCGTACCGCGGCGCGGTCGTGCACCACCAGCAGCGCGCACAGCAGCCCCGTGCCGATCCCCAGGACGCTGCCCAGCACCCGGTCGAGGACCAGCTCACCGGCCGGTGCGGGCGCCGCCAGGTCGCTCAGCAGCAGCGCCATCGGCGTCAGGAAGACGACGCCCAGGCCGTAGTTGCGGACCACCAGGAACTCCAGCAGGAACTCCAGGGTCACGATCACCAGAGCGAGCGCCATGGGCTCCGGATGTGCGGCCAGCACACCGAGCGCGATCAGCAGCCCGACGAACGTGCCCAGGGTGCGCTGCACGGCACGCTGGGCCGTCGTACGCAGGTTGACCGAATGCAGGACGGCGGCGGCCGAGATGGCCGCCCAGTAGCCGTGCTCCAGGTGCAGCAGGACGGCCGACAGACCCGCCACGCCCGTGCCGAGGGCCATCCGCAACGCCGGAACGGCCAGGACGGCGAGGTGGTCGGGACCACCCGGGCGCCCGATGAGCAGCTCAGTTGCACGCAGCGCGGCGGCGTCGTGCCGTGCCGCGGCCGACCCCGTCGTGCGTCCGGCCCCGCCGTGCCGGGCCTGCGGCGACGAAGACGCCGCGGGAAGGAACGGCAGCTCCCGCAGCACAGCGGGGGTCCGGCGGCGCCGGTCGGTGAGGAGGGCGGCCTGCCGGCGCAGGTGCACGGCCGTCGTGGCGGGGGCGCCGGGCGCACACCGGGCGGAGCCGACCAGCAGGGCCCAGGACAGGTCGGTCAGGCGCAGGAAGACCGCGTCGGTGCCGGACCCGGTGCCACGAGTCCGGGCCGGCGGCGGAGAGCCAAGGCACTGGTACGCCTGAAGGACGGCGACCGTGGCCCCGTGCCGGGTCCGCCGCGGTACGTCCCCCGATGCGGAGGCCTCCAGGACCTCGGCGAGCCGGCGCAGGGCCACGGCCACCGCCAGGCGCTGCGGCCGTTCGGGATGCACGAACCGGCCGGAGACCGCCAGCAGCCACGCCAGCGCGGAGCCCGCCGCCGCCAGCGCCGTGCGGGGGAGCACGTCGGCCCACGTGGGGGAGGCGTTGGCCGCCACCGCGAACGAGAACAGGAGCAGCACCGCGCCGAGCCCGCCGAGCCGGGTGGCGTCGCAGACGTATTTGGCCGCGCCCGCGACCAGGGCCGTCGCCACCGCCACCACGGCGGCACCGGTCTCCGACTCCCCGGGGCGGGACCAGGCCG
Organism: Streptomyces sp. BK340; assembly: GCF_007827595.1. Classification (GTDB taxonomy): domain Bacteria; phylum Actinomycetota; class Actinomycetes; order Streptomycetales; family Streptomycetaceae; genus Streptomyces. Next base: position 176,717 of record NZ_VISR01000021.1, on the reverse strand, counting down.
CGAGGGCCGACCCGAAGCCCACGCACGCCGTCATGGCCACGGCCACCACCGCGAGGACCCGGGCGCGCCGGGCGTAGGGCAGATTGCGGCCGAACGTGGTGGTGAAGGACCCCAGCATGGCGTAGACCGCGAGATCGGGCCGTCCCGCCGCCACGATCGGCACGGCGACCAGGCCCATGGCCAGGGCGGCCCGCACCGCGAACAGGAACGCTCCGTCCGCCTCGTGCAGGGTCAGCGCGCCGCGCGGGGAGAGCGCACGCCCCGCGCCGGCGACCGGGCTCCGCCGGCCGTGCCCGCGCCCGGGAAGGGGAAGTCGGCGCAAACCCGGCATATTCGGTGTATACCCAGCGCTCCGGCCCGGTGCGAGGCCGGCATGCGGCCGCGCGCCTGCCCGGGGCGAGGCACTCCGACGGGCCGACCGACGGCGACGGAACTACCCTGGTGGCGCATGAGCAGCTGGTTGCCGCTGGACGCCGTGCCCCGGCTGGCCGGTTCGGTGGCGCTCGGGGCCGCGGCCGGCGCGGTCGTCGGGCTGACGGCCAGGGCGCTGCTGGGTGCGCTGGCCGCGATCGCCGTGACGGAGCTGGTCTTCGTCGTGGCGGGCTGGGCGGTGCTGTGGCCCATGGACGCCGCGGCCACCCACCGCAACGCCCGGCGTGAGGACTTCCGGCCCCTCGGCGAGGAACTCGCGGTCGTGGCGGTCGCTTCGTGCGGACTGGTCGCGATCGTGCTGCTGCTCCTGCTCGGTGCCTCCGACACCGGCCATGTCGGTGCCGCGCTCGCGCTCTTGGGGGTGTTCATGGCCTGGGCCGCACTGCACCTGATGTACGCCACCCGCTACGCCTACCTCTACTGCACCGCCGACAGTGGGATCGACTTCAACTCCGACCAGCGGCCCGCGTACCGAGACTTCTTCTACTTCAGCTACAACCTCGGCATGACCTACCAGGTCTCCGACACCTCCGTCTCGAGCACGGCCATCCGCGCGATCGTGCTGCGGCACACCCTCCTGTCGTACGTCTTCGGCACCAGCATTCTCGCCACCGCCATCAACCTCGTCACGGGACTCGTCACCGGCTGAATTCCTCGCGCTTTCACGCCGGAGACAGCAGGATGGGACGAGCAGCCAACTCAGGAGGAGGCCGGTTCGTGCCCGAGTCACAGGCCGTGGTCGTCGAGCCCGCCAGAGCCACCGTCTTCCTCGTGGCCACGATCGCGCCGGGCCACGAGGAGACCGTCCGCGATCTGCTGCAGGACGTCTCCGGCCTGCGCCGCTCGGTCGCCTTCCGCGCACCCGACGACCGGCTCACCTGTGTCGTCGGCATCGGATCGGAGGCCTGGGACCGGCTCTTCGGCGGACCGCGCCCACAGGACCTGCATCCGTTCGTGGAACTGCGCGGCGCCCGCCACCGCGCCCCGGCCACCCCGGGGGATCTCCTCTTCCATGTGCGAGCCCGCCGCATGGACCTGTGCTTCGAACTCGCCCGGCTGATCCTGGAGCGGCTGAGCGGCGCGGTCACGGTGGTGGACGAGGTCCAGGCCTTCAAGTACTTCGACGAGCGCGACCTGCTCGGGTTCGTCGACGGAAGCGAGAACGCCGAAGGGGCGGTCGCGGCCGACGAGGTGTTCGTCGGCGACGAGGACCCAGACTTCGCCGGGGGCAGCTATGTGATCGTGCAGAAGTACCTGCACGACATGACGGCGTGGAACTCCCTGTCCTCGGACGAACAGGAGAAGGTCATCGGGCGGACGAAGCTCGCCAACGTCGAACTCCCCGACGACATCAAGCCCGCCGACTCCCACGTGGCGCTCAACACCATCACCGACGAACACGGCGACGAGCGCAGGATCATCCGCGAGAACATGCCGTTCGGCAACCTCGGCAAGGGCGAGTTCGGCACGTACTTCATCGGCTACGCACGTACGCCGGACGTCACCGAACAGATGCTGAGGCACATGTTCCTCGGCGACGGCCGGGCAGCGCACGACCGCATCCTCGACTACTCGACCGCGATGACCGGATGCCTGTTCCACGTGCCGACCGTCACCTTCCTCGACGACCCGCCCGCCGCTCCCCGCTGAGCCCGGACCGGGCTCCGGATCAGCCTCCGCCGAGGGACACCACCACCGCGGTCAGCTGTCCCTCGGGCGCGCGGTAGCTCACCGAGTCTCCGGCCCGGTGGCCGAGCAGCGCGTGCCCGAGCGGACTGTCGGCCGTGATCAGCGCGGGGTCCAGCACGTCCGCCAGCGCGCCGATCTGGAACGTGTCCTCAGTGCCGTCCTCGAAGCGCACGGTGACCGTGCTGCCGACCCCGACCACATCGGCGGGAGGCGGGCCCGCGTCGGCCGCCTGCCGCAGTCGCGTGGTGATCTCGTCGATCCGGGCGTCCAGGCGGTCCAGGTCACCGGCGCGCCGCAACTCGTCGGCCCCGTCCGCGAGGTCGCCGACCGTGTCACTGTCCCGCAGGGTCGCCGCGACCGAATCGCGTTCGCTGCGGACGTCGGCGAGTTCCCTTTCGAGCGCCTGACGGGCCGCCTCACTGATCGGCTCGGGCTCGCTGGTCATGTGTGCTCCTCGGGCGTGGGGGAGAGGAATGAACTGACCGAAAATATGGATTTTCGGTCATGTTAGTCGAGGTGCTTCGGAAGATCCCCCGGCATAGCCTGGGGAGGAGCGACGACCGCCGGCCTGCGGGTGCCGAAGGGGTGAGAGCCGTGGCGATCTCCGAGCACGACCAGAAGCGCCGGGAGCCCCGGGTGGGCCCGGTGCCCAAGGAGGAGCCGGAGTTCCACCCGTACCACCACCCGGCCGCCGGCTGGGGCGCAGCCAAGAGCGTGAGCCAGGTGCTGATGCGCGAGGGTGCCCTGTTGGACGGGCCGCGGGCGATCATGCGGATGAACCACGAGGGCGACGGGTTCGACTGCCCGGGGTGTGCGTGGCCCGACGACACCAAAGGGCTCCACCTGGACATCTGCGAGAACGGCATCAAGCACGTCACCTGGGAGATGACCGGCAAGCGGGTCGGCCGCGACTTCTTCGCCGCGCACTCGGTCACGGAGCTGTCCGGCTGGAGCGACTTCGACCTGGAGGACCAGGGCCGGCTGACCGAGCCGATGGTCTACGACCCCGAGTCGGACCACTACGTCCCGATCCGCTGGCACGACGCCTTCGAGCTGGCCGGCCGCGCCCTGCGCGAGCTGGACGACCCGAACCAGGCGTCGTTCTACACCTCCGGCCGGCTCGGCAACGAGGCCACCTTCCTCTACCAGCTGATGGCGCGCGAACTGGGCACGAACAACCTGCCCGACTGCTCCAACATGTGCCACGAGGCCAGCGGCCGCGCGCTGCAGGCGTCCCTGGGCACCGGCAAGGGGACCGTCGACCTCAAGGACTGGGAGAGCACCGACGCCCTGTTCATCATGGGCGTCAACGCGGCCTCCAACGCGCCCAGGATGCTCACCGCCCTCGCCGAGGCGTACCGCCGCGGTGCCCAGATCGTGCATGTCAATCCGCTGGTCGAGGCGGCCGCCACGCGCACCATCGTGCCGCACGACTTCACGGACATGGCCCTCTTCAAGACGACCCGGACCAGCACCCTGAACCTGCAGCCGCGAGTCGGCGGCGACATGGCGCTGCTGCGCGGCATGGCCAAAGCGGTCCTGGAGCAGGCCAGGACCGATCCCAAGGCGGTGGACCGGGAGTTCGTCGAGCGGTACACGGCCTACTTCGACGAGTACCGGGACCTGTGCGAGGCCACCCCCTGGGCGGAGATCGAGCACCAGTCCGGTCTCGGCCGGGACGAGATCCTCAAGGCCGCGCGCGTGTACCGCGACGCCGACCGCTCCATCTTCAGCTGGTGCCTCGGCGTCAGTCAGCACGAGCACGGCGTCGACACCGTCCGGGAGATCGTCAACCTCCTGCTGCTGCGCGGCAACCTGGGCCGCGAGGGTGCGGGACCGTCACCGGTGCGCGGGCACAGCAACGTCCAGGGCAACCGGACCTGCGGTATCGACCACCGGCCCAGCGAGGAGTTCCTGGACCGGCTGGCCGGGATCTGCGGGATCGACCCGCCCCGCGAGCACGGCCTGGACACGGTCGGCACCATCCAGGCCATGCACCGCGGCGACGTGAAGGTGTTCGTCGGCATGGGCGGCAACTTCGCCCTCGCCGCGCCCGACACCCCGTACACCTACGAGGCGCTGCGCTCCTGCGACCTCACGGTCCAGGTGAGCACCAAGCTGAACCGCAGCCACCTGGTCCACGGCCGGCAGGCGCTGATCCTGCCGTGCCTGGGCCGCACCGAGAAGGACCAGCAGCGCGGCGGCCTCCAGGCCACCTCGGTCGAGGACTCGATGAGCATGGTCCACCTCTCGGTCGGCATGAAGCGCCCCGCCTCGAAGCACCTGCTGTCCGAGCCCGCCGTCATCGCGGGAATGGCCCGCGCCGCCCTCCCCGACAGCGACACCCCCTGGGAGTGGTACGTCGAGGACTACGACCGCATCCGCGACACCATGGCCCGGGTGCTCGACGGGTTCGAGGACTGCAACCGGCGCGTGCGCCTGCCGCTCGGCTTCCGCATCAAGCAGCCCGCCCGCGAACTGGTCTTCCTCACCCCTTCGGGGCGCGCCGAGTTCTCCGCCGCCCCGCTGCCCGACGTCGTCCCCGCTCCGGGCACCCTGGCCCTGGGCACCATGCGCTCCCACGACCAGTGGAACACGACCATCTACTCCGAAAACGACCGCTACCGGGGTGTCAAGAACCTGCGCACACTCGTCTTCATGAACGAGGACGACATGCGGGAGCGCGGCATCTTCGAGTTCGACCCGGTGGACATCACCAGCACCGCCAAGGACGGCAGCCACCGTCACCTCGACGGATACCTCGCCATCCCCTACGACATCCCCCGTGGCTGTGCGGCCGGCTACATGCCGGAGATGAACGTGCTGTGCGCGCTCGGCGACTACAGCACACAGAGCGACCAGCCGCTGATGAAACACGTCAAGGTCACGATCGCACCCGCGACCTGAGCGCGCGGCACCCCCCGGACGCTCACCGGCTCGACTTCTGGGACGCCACGATCGTCTCGACCGTCTGCTCCGCCCCGGCCAGCCGCTGCACGCGCTCCGCGAAGCCCGGGAACTGGGAGGCGATCTTGGTGAGGAACTTCAACTCGAGCGGCGCCACGTTGACTTCGGCGACATCGCGCTCGATCGCGCGGGTCACACCCTTGACGACCTGCTCCGGCGCGACGGTCCGCACCCCGCCGGGCGTCGCCGAACCGGTGTTCGCGAACATCCCCAGCTCGCGTACGAATCCCGGCTGGACGATGGAGACACCGACGCCCGTGCCGTGCAGATCCTGACGGAAGGCCAGCGAGAAGCCGCGGAGCCCGAACTTCGTCGCGGTGTACATGGACGACGACTTGGTGGCCGCCATTCCCGACAGTGACCCGACGAAGCAGATGTGCCCGCGTCCGGCGGTCACCATGGCGGGGGCGAGCAACCGCGCGAGCATCGCGGGTGCGCGCAGGTTCACCGCGAGCGCCCGGTCGATCTGCTCCGGCGTGTAGTCGAGCACGTCGCCGCTGGAGGGCAGGGCGGCGTTGGCGATGAGGATGTCGGTCCCGGCGGCCTCATCGGCGAGGCGCACCAGATCGTCGGGGTCACCGAGATCGGCCAGGATCGTGCGCGCCCCGTAGCGGTCGGCGAGTGGCTCCAGTGCCTCGCGCCGTCGGCCGGTGAGTATGAGGTCCGCGCCGCGGGCGGACATCTCCGCGGCGATCGCGCCGCCGATGCCGCCCGTGACCCCGGTCAGCAGAACAGTTGCCCCAGCAATGTGCACGACTATCCTCCCGTACTGTTCGTTCGAACGAACAATAGAGAGGGTGTGAGGGGCTGTCCACCCGGACGCGGATGGAAGAATGCGGGGCATGCCGAACGACGCTCCCGCCGCCACGACGCGCCAGCGCATCATCACAGCCGTCCTGCAGATCATCGGCGAAGGCGGGGTCGCGGCGGTCACCAACCGGCGGATCGCCAAGGAAGCCGGAGTGTCACTCGGCTCGGTCACGTACCACTTCGACACCCAGCACGATCTGCTGCGGGAGAGCCTGCTGCACTTCGTGCGCGAGGAGGCCCGGTACTTCACCGAGCTGGCCGACCAGTGCCAGACGGAGGGCATCGCAGTCGAGGACGCGGCGTCCCTGGCCGGGCAGGTCGCGTGCGGCACGGCACTGGACAGCGCCCACCTCGCGCCGTTCGAGCTGTACATCCAGGCCGGGCGCGACGAGCGGCTGCGCGAGGCCGCGGCGGAGGCGTTCCGCGCCTACGACCGGCTCGCCACCCAGATCCTCACCGCGCTGGGTGTGCCGGACGCGGAACGCCTCGCAGCCACCACGGTCGCCGTGGTCATGGGGCTGCAACTACGGCGTCTGGCCACCGGCAGCCCCGCCGAGGACCTGGTCGACGCCCTCCTGCTGCTCGCGCGGGGCTGTCCGCCCGCTCAGTGACCGGCGGCGGGCCGCAGCAGCTCCGCCGCCTGTTCGCCGATGATGTCCCATGCGACGGACGGGAGATCACCCAGCGCTGTCCACCGCAGCGCGCCCATCGCCTCCTCGCTGCCGTTGTCGCCCGTGGCGCTGCCGCAGACCACGTCGTACCCGTCGCGCACGGCGACACGGAGGAGCTGCTGCCCACCGGCGTCGGTGTGCAGTGCCGCGGCGACGACGAGCGGCGGCGCTCCGCCGGCTTCGGCCGGCAGTTTGCGATAGGCGGTGGCGACGGGCTCACGCCAGTGGATGCTCAGCAGCAGCGGCCGCTTGGCCGTCGCCTCGGCCAGGTCGATCTCCTGAACACCCTCGGCTCCCAGCACCGACGCCCGCGCGTCCAGGACGAGCGCCGCCGGCAGCAGGCAACGCAGCGTGCTGCCCACGAGGTTGCCGCCGACCGTCGCCGTCCGGCGTACGGCGCCGGTCCCCACCGAGGCGGCGGCCAGGCGTATGACGTCCGGGACCCGGTCGTCGATCCGGTTCAGCACCACGGCGGCGCCCAGCGTCCCGCGTCCGACGACGTTGGCCTCCGGGAGGCTGCGCAGCGACATGGCCAGTTCGGGGAACCCGTCCCGCTGCCAGTCGGCCCACACCAGCGTCGCCCCGCCGATCGGCACGGCCCCCTCGGCCAGACACTCCCGCGTCTCGGACACGGAGCTGGGCAGTCGCAACAGCATCGCAGCCGACCTGCCTTTCTGGGTAGTTGAGCAGCGGGGCCGTGAACCGGTCACCCGCTCACAGGCATGGCGCATTCTTGTCGCACGACGCGGGGCGCACACAGGGCTCACACGAGCATGCCGGGCGTCGTCGAAACGCAGGCCGCACAGGCATCGGGTACCGGCCCCCTGCGGCGAAGGAGGCATCCCGGCCCCCGCTAAGCTCGCGCGCATGAACGGTGAGGGAAGCGACAACAGCGGTAGACGGGTTGTCGACGGGCGGTTCGAGCTGGAAGCACGGCTCGGCGGTGGCGGTATGGGCATGGTCTGGCGCGCGACGGACCTGGTGCTGCATCGGAGCGTGGCCGTCAAGGAGGTTCGGCCGCCCGATCCCGACCTCGCCGAGTACGATCCGCAGGCCGCCGGGATGCTGCGCGAGCGGGTCCTGCGGGAAGCACGCGCACTGGCCCGTATCGATCACCCCAATGTGGTGACCATCCATCATGTGGTCGACGGAGGTCCGGGTACCTACCCCTGGATCGTCATGGAACTCGTCACCGGCGGCTCCCTGGCCGACCGGCTGGCCCGCGGACCGATGTCCCCCCAGGAGGCGGCACGGATCGGGCGTGAGGTGCTGGCCGCGCTGCGCGCCGCGCACCAGGTGGGCATCCAGCACCGCGACGTGAAGCCGGCCAACGTCCTGCTGCGTCCCGACGGCCGTCCGGTGCTGACGGACTTCGGTATCGCGGCGATCCGCGAGGCGACCTCGCTCACGGCCACCGGGTCGGTCATCGGAACCCCCGACTACATGGCGCCCGAACGCGTCTCCGGCAAGGACGGTGGTCCCGCCTCGGACCTGTGGTCGCTGGCGATGATGCTCTACACGGCCGTGGAGGGCCACCACCCGCTGCGCCGCGGCACGACACTGGCCACTCTGGCGGCCGTCCTCAGCGAGGAGATCCCCCCGCCGGTCAAGGCCGGTCCGCTGCAGGACGCCCTGACGCGGGTCCTCGTGCGGGACCCCGCGGCGAGGCCCGATGCCGAGCAACTCGACCGGATGCTGGGCGACGTCGCTCGCGAGCCCGAGTCGCCCACGTCCTACCAGCTGCACCCCCCGTCGGCGCCGTACGTTCCCGGGCCCGCCACGGCACCCACGGGCTTCGGTCCCGCGCCCGCGATGTCCGGGGGGCCGTACGGCGCTCCCGGGGCCCCGACGGCGTCCCAGGGCCCGCAGGACGCGCGTCCTGCGTCGGCCACCGTCCCGGTGCGGCCGGACCGTGGCAGGCGCTGGAAGGTGGTGGGCCTGCCGGTCGCCGGAGTGGTGCTCGCCGGGGTTCTCGTCTGGGCGGGGCTGCCCGACGGAGACTCCAAGGCATCCGGTTCCACCGCGTCCGGCAACTCCACCGGCAAGTCGCCCAAGTCGCCGTCGGGCGGGGGCTCGACCGCCACGGACGTCACGCCGTCGGCGAAGGAGTCGACCGGCGCCACGGAGAGTGCGAAGGGGAACTTGCTGACCCCGGCCGGCATCCGCACCGCCATCAGCGCGTTCAAGCAGCAGACCGGACGGACCCGGTTCGGGGCCTTCGTCGTGTATCCGGACTACGTCTCCGCCGACCTGATGGTGAACGGCAGCGACACCAAGAAGGACTCGTACACCTATCGCCCCGGTCAGGGCGTCGAGAAGGGCATCATCAGCGACACGCTCAGCGATGGGGAGAAGCCCGTCAGCCTGGACGACTTCGACTGGGACAAGGTCCCGGCCCTGCTGGCCGAAGCCGAGCGGAAACTGAAGGTCGATCACGTCACGACCCGCTACCTGACGGTGATCCTGCCGGGCAACGCCTTCGGCGACCCCGCCGGAATGTCCGTCTACCTCACCAACGCCTACAGCCAGACCGGCTACCTCCAGGCGGACACCCGGGGCAAGGTGACCAGGGTGATGCCCAACGAGGGCTGACGCGGCATGTGAGGCAGGTCACGCTGCGGGGTGGAACTCGGGAAACGGAATCGGCGAACAGGAGGTGACCACAACACGGCTCTCGAGGGATACGAAATGAACCACAGAGGTGAGGCGTGACGCTCCTGCCGGGCACCGCTGCCGCACTCACCACGGCAACGGAAGCGGTCGCGGACTCCGACGGCTCGGTGATCGAACGGTCCTGGCGGACGCCCGAGGCGTTCGCCCTGATCTTCGACCGCTACGCCGACGACATCCACCGCTACGTCGCCCGACGTCTGGGCTCCGACACCGCCGACGACCTGATGGCGGAGACGTTCGTGATCGCGTTCCAGCGTCGTCGGCGCTACGACCTGTCGCACGCGCACGCCCGACCGTGGCTGTACGGGATAGCCACCAACCTGATCGGCCGTCACCGCAGGGACGAGGCGCGCCGGCTGCGGGCACTGTCGCGCATGGCCTCGCTGTCCGCGGACCGGGATCTCGAAGGTCCCGAGGACGGGATCACCGAGAAGCTCAGCGGCGGCGGGACGCACGGCACTCTGGCCGCCGCTCTCGCCGGACTGCCCGCCCGCCACCGGGACGTGCTGCTGATGATCGCCTGGGGAGAACTCGACTACGCGGAGGCCGCGCAGGCCCTGGGTGTACCCGTCGGCACCGTGCGCTCCCGCCTGCACAGGGCCCGCACCAAGCTGCGGCGGGCACTGGGGACACCGGATCTCACCACCTCGACCGCGCCTCAGAAGGAGACGGATCATGGATGAACTGACGATGGTGCGCGGATGGGAAGCCGACGAGCACGGGCTGTCCGACGACGCCCGAGTCGCCGCCCGGGCCCGCCTCGGAGCCGCGATGGCCGAGGAGTCCCGCGGCGGCGCGTCCCGTGGGGGTGTGCTGAGCCGGCGACTCGTGTTCCGTACCGCGCTCGTCGGCGTGACCGCGGCGGCAGTGGGTGCGACCGTCGTGGTTTCCCGCGATGCCGGGGACGACCACAAGCCCCGTCTGGGCGCGATCAGCGCGACGGAAGTGCTGCGGAAGGCCGCTGACAGGTCACGCGCCGCGGGGAGCGATCTGCCCGTGCCGCGCGACGACCAGTACTTCTACTACAGGACCTACATCCTGCGGACGCCGGTCAAGGGCGGGAGGACCAGGACGTGGACCGACGAGAGCTGGATGTCGGTGGACGGTTCCAAGCCCTCCCTGCGGGAGGAGCACGGGAAGATCCACCACGATCCGCCGCTCGGCGAGCACGAGGTGCGCTGGCCGCCCACCGTCTACTCCAAGCTCAAGGCCATGCCGACGGACCCCGACAAGCTCCTCGCCCGGTTCAGGATGGGCCGGCCGGGCTCGCCCGACAACGACAGGTACGCATTCTTCGAAGGATGCATGCTGCTCATGGGGCCGCGTGTGATGCCGCCCGGCCTGCAGGCCGCCGCCTTCGAAGCGCTGGCGAAGCTGCCCCGGATCCGCCTGGACTACGACGCGGTGGACGTGGCCGGCCGGAGCGCAGTCGGCGTCTCGTACCCCAAGACGGAGTGGACGTTCCTCTTCGACCGCAAGACGTACGACTACCTGGGCCTGCGTACCAAGGGGAGCAGTCCGAGGAAGGTGCACGGCGAGTGGAAGCAGGCCAACTGGTACTACGAGACCAGGAGTCTGCAGGACATCCAGGTGGTGGACGGCATCGGACAGCACGGCTGAGCACGGGACGCGGTCCGGCAGAATGACGGCCATGAACGAGAACCAGAACACCAGTGCGACATCTGTCGAGTCCAGGCCGCCTCTGACGGCCGCCCTCACCGGTGCCGAGCTGCTGCGCTGGTACTGGACGCTGGACGAGCTCACCGGCCTGGCCCGCACGATGGGCGTCGCGCGGCACGGCGGCAAGGCGGCGGTCACCGCCCGCCTCGCCGCGGCGCTGGACGGCCTGCCGCTGCCGGCCGCCCCGGCCCGCCGCCGCCCGGCGACCGCGCAGTTGGCGGAGCCCGTCGACGGCGGCACCGTGATCCCGGCCGGCCAGCGGTGCAGCCAGATCCTGCGGAGGTACTTCATCGAGGCGATCGGCCCCGGCTTCCACTTCGACGCCTTCATGCGCGACTTCATCGCCGGGAATCCCGGCAGGACCCTGGCGGACGCGGTCGCCCACTGGCACGCCACCCGCCCGGACGCGGCCCGGCCCCGCGAGATCGAGGGGCAGTTCGAGTTCAACCGCTTCACCAGTGCCTGGCACCGCGAGAACCCCGCAGGCACCCGGGCCCAGGCTCTCGAGGCCTGGTACGCCCACCGCGCACTCCCCAAAACCGCCGGCGGCGGCTGACGGCACCCACATCGGGCGGGGACGGACCCGGACGTCTCCGCCCGGCCCGAAGGGCACGCACGCCGATGGCGTCGCGGTCGGCATCATCGAGTGCCTACCGCGACGCCATCGCAGTGCGTCACAGGGTCGCGGTCGAACCCTCCCCGGACGCGCTGCCCGCGAGCCACTGGTCCCATCCGAGGTTGAAGTCGGCGTAGCCGTTGTCGGGCGAAGCCTTGGCACGCGTCGAGCCGGTGATCGTGACGGGGTCGCCCTGCTTGACCTGGCCGTAGAACCACTTGGCGTCCGACATGGACAGGTGGACGCAGCCGTGCGAGCCACGGGCGCTGCCGCTGCCGGGGTTGGGGTCACCCGTCGAGAAGTGCACGTAGGTGCCGGACTGGGTCAGGTGGACGTCCCAGGGCAGCGTCAGGTCGTAGTAGTTGGGGCTGCCCTTGTCGCAGCTGATGCCGACGCTGCAGGAGGTCATGTGGACCTTCTCCTGCTTGTCGATGACGGCCATGGTGCCGTTCCACGTCGGGTACTGAGGGCTGCCCGCGTTGATCGACAAGGTGCGCACCGCCTTGCCGTTGCGGCTCACCTTCATGGTGTGGCCGGTCACCGAGACGTCCGCGCGCACGTCGTCGCCGACCTTGAAGGTGTGCGTGTAGGCGCGCACGCCGTAGCGCCCGTTGCCGTTGCTGACGCCCTTCATGTCGGCGTCGATCTTCACCGTCGTACCGGAGGGCCAGTAGTTCTTCGGGCGCCAGTCCGCGCGCCTGTCGCCGAACCAGTGCCAGGCGCCGGCCACCGGCTGCGAGGCGCTCACCTTCATGTGCTTCTCGACCGAAGCCCGTGCCTTCGCCGCCACCGGGTTGGTGAAGACCACCGAGATCGGCATGGCCACACCGACCGTGCTGCCCGTCTGCGGGGTGATCGTCTCCAGCAGCATCGGCGGGCCCGCGGGCTTCGTCGGCGACGGAGAGGAGCTGGCGCTCGGCTTGCCCGGCGCCTTCGCGTCGCCCCCACCGGCCTTGTCGCTGCCGCTCCCACCGCCGCAGGCAGTCACGCCCACCAGCATCGCACCCGTGACCAGTGCGATCCCTATGCTGCCCTTGCGCCGTCCCACGCCCCGCCCCACTCTCTCGATCTTCGGCCCTGACGGGCCCGACTCCCTGTCAGACAGTGTGGACCCGGGCCTCAGTTGCACGTGTCGTGTAAAGCATGTCCCAAGAATCAGCGCCTACCACCGGACCGGGCCGCTGACACCAGTCTTCTGCCTGCTGATTTCACTCGATTCCACGCCGACGTCCCCCATAGGGTGCACGAGTTGCCGTGACGGAGGGGCGGGTGCGGGACGTGGCAGGCAGGGCAGTGGCGCGGGAGCAGTTGGCGGGGGCGGCCCGGGCCGCGCTGGGCGGCGGGCGGCGGCTGGAGGCGGTCGAGCGGGTCGCGGGCGGCAGCAGGAAGGGCGTGTACCGCCTGGTGCTGGACGACGCGACGACGGCGATCGCCTACCTCTGGCACGACGCCGAGAACCACTGGCCGGCGGCCGAGGGCGACGACGACCTCACCGACCCGTTCTCGCCCGGCCTCGGGCTCGACCTCTTCGAGGCCGCCCACGCCCGGCTGGACGCGCTCGGCGTCCGCGTCCCGGCCGTCCGTCTCGTCGACCGCGAGGGCACCCACGGTCCCGCCGAACTCGCGATCGTCGAGGACATCCCGGGCGAGAGTCTGGAGCACCTGCTCGCCCGGGACCCGAGCGCCGCCGCCCCCGTCATGGAGCGGCTCGGAGAGGCGCTGGAGGCGATGGGGCGGCACCGGGCGTCCACGTACGGCAAGGTGGCCGTGGTCGACGGCGGCGGCACGTCACAGGGGACGTCGTGCGAGGACGTCGTCCTGGACCGCGCGCTGCGGGACCTCGCCGAGGCCGCGTCGCGCGATCCGCGGATCGCCGAGGCCCGCGGCCGGCTGGAGGAGCGGCTGGCGGATCTCGCGGCGGCTGTGCGGCCCCGCGCCGAGTACGCGGTCCTGCACGGCGAACTCGGGCCCGACCACGTGCTGGTCGACGCGGCCGGGTACCCCGTGGCGATCGACATCGAGGGCTCGATGTACTTCGACGTCGAGTGGGAGCACGTCTTCCTGCGGATCCGCCTGCACGACGCCTACCGGCCACTGGCGGTGGACGGCCTGGACGAGAACCGCCTCGCGCTCTACACGCTCGCCCGGCGTCTCTCCCTCACGACGGGTCCGCTGCGGCTGCTCGACGGGGACTTCCCCCACCGGGCGGCGATGGCGGACATCGCCGAGCACAACCTGAAGGAGGCGCTGGCCCTGGTCCTCGATTGACCCGCCTGGATCAGTCGAGGACCAGGGGATCCGGCAAGGATGCCGACCCGTGCATCCGCAGGAGCGTGTGGACGACTCCTGCGAGGCCCGACATGAGGCTCGGGGAGAACGCCTCGCGGGCCAGGCCGCCGACCGGGCCGCGTTGTTCGAGGCTGGTGAGTATCTCGCCGTCCAGGTCGGCGGGGTCGCCGACGTTCATGGACGTGAGGAACTGCCAGAGGCCGAGATCGCCGTGGCACAGCGTGTGGCTCCAGCCGAAGCCCTCCGCCGCACAGGCCTGTGCGGCCCGGCGGGCCATGTCGAGGTGGGCCGGATCGCCGGTGCGCCGGTGCAGGTCGAGCATGCCGGTCCCGATGCCCGCGCTGCCGTGGCACCAGCTGGTGAAGAAGTCCTCCTCGGCGCCGATGCGGACGTCGAGCCAGTTGCCGTGGCTCGGCTGGTAGAGGGACTCCTGGTAGGCGAAGGCCAGTTCGGCCAGGCGGGCCCAGTCGTGGCGCTCGGCCGCGGAACCGGCTTCGCTCAGGGCGAGCCGGGACAGCGCCCAGCCGATGCCGGTCGCTCCGTGGGCGAAGCCGCCGATGCCCTCCGGGTTGAGCCGGGTCGTCCAGCGGGCACCGCTCGCGTCGACCGTGGCCAGCCCCGTCAGCCGGCGGCCGATGTGCGCCGCCGCGGCGAGCCAGCGGTCCTGCCCGGTCGCCGCGGCCAGGTTGAGCAGCGGGACGATGCCACCGGCCGCCCCGTTGAGGAGATCCACCTCGACGTCGTCCTCGACCAGACGGCCCTCCAGCAGCACCGCCCTCGCGGCGGCCCGCTCCAGCAGCCGGCTCTCACCCAGCACCCGGTGCAACGCCAGCCACGTCCACACCTGCGACGCGGCGCCGCTGAACGCCCCGGCCGACGGGGTGGGGGTCCGGTCCTCGGTACTCATCAGCACGCGCAGCGCGCCGTCGAACGTCTCGGTGACGCCGGGCACCTCGTCCGCCCGCCCGGCCCGTACCTCGGCCGCGTACTCCGCGAGCGTCAGCACCACCCCGCCCTGCCCGGTGTACAGGTCGGCGGGCAGCACCCTGATGGACCATCCGGCAGGGGTGAAGACCGGGCTGATCCAGGTCGCCGTACCGTCCTCACCGCGCACCGCCCCGTCGCACAGCCGCCGCACCATCCGCGCGGCCTGCTCCCGGCGGCGCCGCTCCCGGTCACGGGCGTGCGGCTCATGGGCGGCGGCCTGCACCCGCGCCGGCAGCGACCGCTCGTTCAGGTACGCGCCCACCAGCGCGTCCTGGATCACCGACTCCTCCAGCGCGAAGTCGGCGGTGCGCCAGTCCTCGACCGTGTTCCGTACGGCGGCCTCGTCCACGGTGAAGCCGAACATCGGCACGTCGCCGGCCAGGAGGTCCGCGATCTCGCCGTCGACGGCCGTGTGCTCGGTCGGCGCACCGGGCAGCACCTCGGCGTTGCGCAGCAGGATGTCCCGGGCCCGCTCGACGGCCGAGGCCTCGTCGTGCAACGACGCCGGATGCCACAGCATGCGGCCGATGTCGACGTACGCCTGGGTCGGTCGCAGGATCCGGCGTGCCCGGGCGCCTTCGAAGCGGGCCAGCAGACGGTACGGATCCGCGCCGGGCCGGAGCAGGTGCGCGGTCATCTCGCGGAAGCCGGCCAGGATCCGGTCCCAGTACGTGCTCAGCACGGGGGTCGGGCTCGGGTGATTTCCGGCGGTGGGCATCGCCACCAGGTCCACCTGGAAGCGGGCCGCCGCGGTGCCGCCGTCCGCGATCACCGGGTTCGGGATCAGCGGCTGCTGGCCGGGCAGCGCCCCCACCCCGGAGATGTCCACGCCGCCGAGCGCGAACCCGGTGCCGCGCACGGGCAGCAGCCCGGTGCGCAGCACCGTCCGGCGGATGGCCGCCGCTGCCACGTCCACCGCGTCACCCCGGCCACTGGGCGGGAAGGGCGCGGGGGAGTCGAAGAGCGTCTCGGCGTCCACGATCACCGGTACCGGACCTGCGGCGATCATGTTCTCGGCATGCATGTCGGTGCCGCCGGTGAAACGCAGCACGGCCAGCCAGTGCCCCATGTTGCGGTAGAAAGAGGCGAGTTCGGCGTCGTCCGCGCAGTACCGGTGGTGGACGAACTCGGCCCAGCCGTAGCCCTCGCGCGCCAGCGTCCCTGGCACGCGGATCCGTTCGTCCGGTGCCGGGGCGCCGGGGAAGTCGGAGAACAGCTCCGTCAACAGCGCGCCCAGAGCCACGTCCGCCTCGGACGGCCGGGGTTTGTACATGACGCTGCCGCCGGCGAAGTCGACCCGGCTCACCGTCAGACCGCCCCGGTGGCTGTCGCCCGCCCCGAACGTCACGGCGTGCATCGGCCCAGCCGGACCCCCGAGCAGCGGGTGCAGCAGTGCCCGGTCCGCGGCGAGCCGCTGCGCGAACCCGGCCGCGGCCGCGACCGACATCCGTGCCACCGAGGCGACCCGCCGGCCGGCACACGGGTACCGGTCGGCCAGCTTGTCGAGATAGCCCTCCGCACCGGCCTGCTCGACGAACGCGGCCCACGTCCTCGTGTCGGCCGTGCCCCCGGCGTCCGGACCGGCGCCGCCGGCCAGGCGCAGCGCGTGGAGTTCGACCAGGAGGAGGCGGGAGAGTTTGGCGTGCAACGACCTGACCAGGGCGGTGTGACCCGCCTCCAGCACCACGTCCCGCTCGTTGCGGTCCAGCGCGGTCACGGCCGCCAGACGCCCTGCCAACTCGTCCCGCCACGGCCGAGCCATGCTCCGTACAGGCCCGGCGAACCACTCGGACTCGTCCACGCCGTCCGGCGCCGATCCGCTCACCTTCCACCCTCTCTTCCAGTCGACCGAACGAGACGCGGGGAACCGCGCGAGCAGCGCGCGGTTCCCCGGCCGGGGCCCGAAGGCACCGTGGACGATCAGCAGCACCAGCTGCCGTGCGACCCGCTCGGGCTGGAACAGAAGCCGTACAGGGAGTCGCTCGGGTCGGTGAGCGCGGCCTCGGCGGCGGCGCCGCCGACGTACAGCGGCCCGGCTGGGTTGAGCTGGCCGTAGGCGCTCTCGGCACCGGACAGCCAGGCTTCGAGCACTGCCGCGGTCTGAACACTGGTCTGGGGCATCAGTGGCCTCCGAAGGCGGGAGTTTGGGGCGGATTGCCCAGCCCTGAGTATCGCGATGTTCGAACACCCGTCAGATGCGCAATCCGGCCACAGTCGTGTGGGAATCCTGATGCCTCCGGTAGGAAACTGAGGCGTTCGGCAGGCACCTGTCCACCCTCACAACATGACGTGCTTGACCTGTGTGTAGTCGAGCAGGCCGGTCAGAGAGAGGTCGCTGCCGTAACCGGAGTGGCGCACACCGCCGTGTGGCATCTCCGAGACTGTCGTGCCATGGGTGTTGACCCAGACGATGCCGGTGTGCAGTGCCCGGCTCGCCCGCATCGCCCGGTCGTGGTCGCGGGTCCAGACACTCGCGGCCAGTCCCTGGGGAACGGCGTTCGCCATACGGAAAGCCTCGGACTCCTCACTGAACGGCTGCACGGTGACGACCGGGCCGAACACCTCGCTGCGCACGATCTCGTCCTCCTGCCGGGCCCCGGCGACCACCGTGGCCTCATGGAAGTAGCCCGGACGGTCGAGGGCACCGCCACCGGTGACCACCTCGGCGTGGTCCGGGAGCCGCTCCAGCAGGCCGCGCACGGAGGCGAGCTGGGCGGCGTTCGCGAGCGGGCCGAAGTCGGCGCGCGCGTCGCCCGGGCCGCCGGGCAGCAGCCGCGCGGCCCGGTCGGCGAAGGCGTCCAGGAAGATCTCGTACACACGGCGGTGGACGAGGATCCGGGTGGCGGCAGTGCAGTCCTGCCCCGCGTTGTAGAAGGCCAGCGATGACAACTGCGCGACCGCGTCGTCGAGATCGGCGTCGTCGTGGACCAACACCGGAGCGTTGCCTCCGAGTTCGAGGTGCAGCCGCTTGAGGTCGGCGGCCGCCGCCGCGGCGATCTCCTGTCCGGCGCGGACGCTGCCGGTGACGGCGACGAGCCGCACGTCCGGGTGGGCCACGAGGGCGCGCCCGGTGTCGCGGTCGCCGCACACCACGTTGAGCACTCCGGGCGGCAGATGCTCGGCGGCCAGCCGGGCGAGGAGCGTGGCCGACGACGGCGTGGTGTCGGACGGTTTCAGGACGACGGTGTTGCCGGCGGCCAGCGCGGGGGCGACCTTCCAGACGGCCATCATCAGCGGGTAGTTCCACGGGGTGATCTGCGCGCAGACGCCGACCGGTTCGCGCCGCAGGACGGAGGTACGGCCCGGCGTGTACTCGGCCGCGGCGGCGCCCGGCAGGTTCCGGGCGGCCCCGGCGAAGTACCGCAACACGTCCAGGACCGCGGGCAGTTCGTCCGCCAGGAAGAGCGCGCGCGGTTTGCCGGTGTCGGTCACCTCGGCGTCCGCCAGCGCGTCCGCCTCCCGCTCCAGGGCGTCGGCGATGCGCAGCAGCGCGGTCTGCCGCTGTGCCGGAGTCGTGGCCGACCAGCCGGGCAGGGCCCGCTCGGCCGCCCGGCAGGCCAGGTCCACGTCCACGCGGCCGGAGAGCGGTGCCGTGCCGTGGAGGAGTCCGGTGGCCGGCTCGACCAGCGGCACGGTGGCACCGGAGGCGGCCGATACCTCCTTGCCGTCGACGTGGTTGAGACGGATGTGGTCAGCCACGGCGCAGCACCTCCTCGGCGGCGGCGCGCCCGGTGCGGACGGCGCCCTCCATGTACCCGGCGACCCACTGGTCGGAGCCGCAGACGTAGAACGGCGGCTCGTGGGTGCCGTGCAGCGGGCCGACCGCCATGACCTCGCCCGGCGGCCACTGGGTGACGTAGCCCTGCGTCCACGGGTCGGTGCCCCACAGCCGCAGATGGCAGGCGGTCGGCCGCAGCGCCTCCTCGCCGAACATCACGGCCATCTCGGCGAGCAGTTCGGGCGTGCGCAGATGGGGCGGGGTGCCGAGCAGGACGCCGTAGCGCTCGGGCGGGACCAGCGCCGACAGCACGCCCTCGTTCTGCGGCCAGGTGCTGCCCAGAACCCCCTCGGCCTCGGACAGGCCGTTGAGCCCGTCGGCGCGCCAGAAGGGACGGTCGTACACGGCGGCGAACTTCGCGGCCGTCGCCTGTCGTTGCCGGTGCAGCGAGGCCAGGCGGGCGTCACTCACCCCGGTGACCGCGACCGACCGCAGCGGTCCCACCGGCAGGGCACTCACCACGGCCGCCGCGGTGAGGACTTCGCCGGTGACCAGGCGTACCGTGCAGTGGCCGGGGCGTATGTCCAGCGCGGCGACGGGCGAGCCGAGGCGTATGCGCGGCCCCAGCTCGCGGCCCAGGACCTCGGCGAGGGTGGCCGACCCTGCCGCCAGTCGCAGCCCCTCCCAGTTGTCGTAGTCGTAGTCGCCCGTACCGGGGACCGCCGCGCTCTTGCGGAGCGCGGCCAGCAGCGAGATGCGCTCGTACGATCCTCCCGCCAGGGCCAGTTGGCCCAGGTCCCACAGCCGCACCACCGCGGGTGCGGCGTGGCGGGAGCGCAGCCAGTCGGCCACGGACAGCCGGTCCAGGGCGATCGCGTCCGGGTGGGACCAGGGGTCTGCGGGGTCGACCGTGGCGGCGAGTTCGGCGAACTCCTTGCCGAGCTGCTCGTGCCGGGTCATGTCGCCGGGCCCGAACCAGTGCGGCGGTTCGCCGGCCGAGAGACCCTCGGGTGTGGAACGGGTGATACGGCCGGGTTCGGCGACGTAGCTGGCGACCAGCTCCAGGCCCAGTTCCCCGGCGAGTTGCAGATAGGCGGTGTGGGCGCGGCCGACCACTTCGCCGCCCAGCTGGACGGTACGGCCGTCGGGCGTGCGGGTCTGCTCGACCCGGCCGCCGACGCGGTCCCGGGCCTCCAGGACGAGCACGTCGGTGCCGGCGGCCGCCAGGTCCCGGGCGGCGGCGAGCCCGGCCAGACCCGCGCCGAGCACGATCACGTCGTGATGCATCAGCTTCGCTTTCGTGAGTGGGGCGGGCGGGGATCAGGCCAGGACCAGGCAGTGTTCGGGCCGCCAGCCGAACTCCACCGTCTCGCCGCCGCTCCAGCGGTCCTCCATGCGCGCGCGGGCCGTGTTCTGCTCCAGCACGGACAGCGTGACGCCCGGGGCGAGTTCGATCAGATAGGTCGTGGTGGGGCCGCTGTACACGGTTTCGCGGATGACGCCGGTCAGCATCGACATGCCCGGTTCGAAGTCCGACAGCCAGATCTTCTCCGGGCGCACGGACACGCTGACGGCGGTGCCGTCCGCTATGCCGCTCCGGGCGCCGACCGGCAGGGCGGGCCCCTGCTCCAGGGCGACCTCACCGCCCCGGTAGGTGCCGGTCATCAGGTTGGAGGTGCCCATGAAGGAGGCGACGAAGCGGGTGGCGGGGTGCTCGTAGACGTCCTCGGGGGTGCCGCACTGCTCGATGCGGCCCTCGTTCATGACCGCGATCCGGTCGGACATGGTCAGCGCCTCGTCCTGGTCGTGCGTGACGAAGACGAAGGTGATGCCGACCTCGCGCTGGATCTGCTTCAGCTCGACCTGCATCTGCCGGCGCAGCTTCAGATCGAGGGCGGCCAGCGGCTCGTCGAGGAGCAGGACGGCGGGACGGTTGACGAGCGCGCGGGCGAGCGCGACGCGCTGCCGCTGGCCGCCGGAGAGGGTACGGGGTCTGCGGTCGGCCAGCCCGGCGAGCTGGACCAGATCCAGCATCTCGCCGACCCGCTGCCGCATCTCGGCCTTGGCGACGCCCTTGCGTTTCAGCCCGAAGGCCACGTTGTCGGCGACGCTGAGGTGGTCGAACAGCGCGTAACTCTGGAAGACCGTGTTGACGTTGCGCCGGTTCGGCGGCAGCGCGGTCACGTCCTCACCGGCGAGCAGCACCGAGCCCTCGGTGGGGTCGCTGAACCCGCCGATCATGCGCAGGGAGGTGGTCTTGCCGCAGCCGGAGGGGCCCAGCAGGGAGAAGAAGTGGCCGGACTCGATGTCCAGGTCGAGCCGGTGGACGGCGTAGGAGTCGGCGTACTGCTTGGAGACGCCGTCGAGCCGGACGGCGGGGGTCGCGTCCATGGATCACTCTCCGGAGAGGATGTCGAGGCCGCCGCGGCGGCCGAAGAGGCGCGGGATGAACAGGGCCAGGGCGATCAGGGCGATGGATCCCGCCAGCATCAGCGTGCCGACCGCGTTGATCGTGGGCTGCACCCCGAAGCGGATCGCCGAGTAGATGCGCACCGACAGCGGCTGGGGGTCGACGCCGGTGGTGAAGTAGGCGAGGACGAAGTCGTCGAAGACGAGCGCGAAGATCAGCACGGCGCTGGCCAGTACGGCGGGGAGCAGGGCCGGCAGGGTCACCAGGCGTACCGCCTGCCACCGGGTGGCGCCGAGGTCCATCGCGGCCTCCTCCACCTCCGGGTTCAGCGCGGCGACCCGGGACCGGAGGATGACCGTGACGTAGGAGATCGAGAAGGTGATCTCGGCGAGCATCACCGTGCCGGTGGACAGGGCCACGCCCAGGCCCTTGAACAGCAGCATGGACGCCACGCCCGTCACGATCTCCGGCGTGATCAGCGGCACCAGCATGATCAGTCCGGCCAGCGAACCGAGCCGGGTGCGGCAGCGGACCAGGCCGAGTGCCAGCGCCACACCGAGGACGACCGAACCGGCCATCGCCACCAGGGAGATCCGCAGGCTGGTGCCCAACGACGAGATGAGGACGTCGTCGTGGACGAAGGCCCGGTACCAGCGCAGGCTGAACCCGCCGAACACGGTCAGGGACTTCTTGGAGTTGAACGAGAACAGGGCCACGACGGCGATGGGCAGGTAGAGCAGCGCGAAGAAGAGCCCGGTGACGGCGATGAGGATGCGGGGCCTGCGGTCGGCGCGGCCGCGCCGCTTGCGGGCACGGCCGGCCGGGCGGGCCGGGGCGGTGGTGGAGGGCACCTCGAGCAGCGTCATCGGCGGGCCTCCGCCTCGTCCTTGCGGGTGCGCCGCAGGTAGCCGAACATCCCGATCAGCAGGACCAGCATCAGCAGCATGGTGAGCGCGGAGCCCAGCGGCCAGTTCTGGCCCTGGAAGAACTTGTCCTGGATGAGGTTGCCGATCATGATCTGGTCCGGTCCTCCCATGAGCTGTGCGCTGACGAAGTCGCCCATGGCGGGCAGGAAGACCAGGACGAGTCCGGCCGCCGCGCCCTGCCTCGTGGCGGGCAGGGTGACGTAGAGGAAGGTGCGGACCGGGCCGGCGTACAGGTCGCGGCCGGCCTCGACGAGGGAGACATCGAGCCGCTCCAGGGCCGCGTACAACGGGATGATCATGAAGACGACGAAGCCGTAGACAAGTCCCGCGACCACGCCGACGCCGGTGTTGAGGATCTTCGTGCTGCCGTCGGCGAGCCCCACCGCGCGCAGGGCGCGCAGCACGGGCCCGTCGTCGGAGAGCACCACCGACCAGCCGTACATCCGCACCAGGTAGTTGGCGAAGAACGGCACCACGATCGCGGCGATCAGCGCGTGTTTGTACCGTCCGCCGTGCAGGGCGATGGTGTACGCCACCGGGTAGGCGATCAGCAGGCAGATCGCGCAGGTCAGCAGGGCGTAGCCGAGCGAGCGGGCCAGGACCTCGGTGTAGGCGGGGTCGGCGAGGGCACGTACGCCGGCCAGGTCGAAGCCGAAGCGCGGGTTGCCGAGATCGTCGGTGGTACCGACCGCGAGGACCGCGACCAGGACCAGCGAGGCGATCAGGAATCCGGTCATCCAGAGGGTGCCGGGCAGCATGAACCAGACCCACATCCGGTTTCCGGTGGTGTCCCGGCGGCGGGTGCGCGAGGGGCGGAGCAGTGCCATGGCTCAGCCCGCCTTCACATGGGTCCAGGCGGTGTCGCGGGCGTCCTCCGCCGCGCGGCCGCCGTTGCGGAAGAACAGGTCCGCCTTCAGGTCGTCCTCGGTGACGAGGCACTGGGGGAACGGTTTGACCAGCTCGGCGTAGGTCCTCTCGGAGCCGGCCACCGGCATCGGGTAGCCGATGTACTCGATGTTCTTCTTCACGTTCTCCGGCCGGAGCATGTAGTCGATGAACAGCATCGCGGTGCCGGGATGCGGGGCGTTCCAGGGGATGGCGTAGCAGTCGGAGTTGATCGGCGTGCCCTCCCGCGGAGCCTCGAAGCCGAACACGGAGGGGTCCTTTGCCTGGTTGAGCATGGCGGCCATGTCACCGCTCCAGGCCTGGGTCATGACCGCGTTGCCGTTGAGGAGGTTGTTGTAGCTGTCGCTGGAGAAGCCGCGCAGCCGCGGGCGAAGCGTGCTCAGCAGGGAGGTGATGCGGTCGAGGTCGCCGGGGTCCCCGGTGCTGACGCCGAGGCCGAGTTCGAGGGCGCCCATGCCGAGGACCTCGTCGCGGTCGTCCAGCAGGAAGACCTTGCCCCTGGCCCTGTCGCTCCACAGGTCCTTCCAGGACCCGGTCAGGTCGCCGATCTTGTCACGGCGCCAGCCGATGCCGGTCTTGTACGCGGTGAAGGGGACCGTGTGTGCGGAGCCGGGGTCGTACCAGGGGTCCGCGAAGTACGCGTAAGCACCGAATATGGCGTGCGCGTTGGTGAGCTGGGAGTGGTCGATCCGGCGCAGCCGGCCGCCGCGGACCAGGCGCTGGGCCCATTTGGCCGTGGGGAAGACGATGTCGTAGCGGTTGCCGGCGTTGAGCTTGGCGACCATGCCTTCCATCGAGTCGAAGTTCGACTGGATGACCTTGACGCCGTACTCCTTCTCGAATCCCCTGAACAAGGACGGGTCGACGAAGTCGGCCCAGTTGAAGTAGATGAGATCGCCGTCGACGCGCGCCCGGACCGGGGCGAGCTGTCGGGCGTCGGGCGTTCTGGCGGGCATGAACCCGCAGCCGCCGGCCGCGGCGCCCAGCAGGCCGCAGGCTCCCGCCCGCAGCACGGCGCGTCGGGTCGGCGGTGGTACCTCGGGGGACATGGAACGTCCTCTCCGTCGAGGAACGGCACAACTCCAGGGCGGGACCGGCTGGTCGGCTCACGGAGGCCCTGACTCCGTAGGGAGGACCGGTCTGGGGAGGGTGCGTGCGTCAGCGGACGCGGGGTAACCCCGACGGGAGGCGTACGGCGTACAGCGCGCGGGAGCACGTCACGGGGTGTCCCCCTCCAGGTCGTCCCGGACCCGGCGGGCGAACCAGCCGACGGCGGCCTCGCGCTGCGACAGCGGCCCCGGCTCGAAGCCGGGCGTGCGCAGGCCGGCCTGCACGCGTTCCACCAGCTCGGCGTCCTCGTCGTTGGTGACCCAGCCGATGTGGATGTTCAGCCGCCGGGCCAGCCGGGTGCGGACGCTCTCCCCGTGCCGTGTGTAGAAGCCGCCGGGAATCGCCGCCCGGTCCTGGGCGGTGGGCAGGGCGGTCCACGCGAGCACGTGGTCAGGGTAGAAGTCGATGAGCGTGTTCGGATAGATCACGGCGTACCGCCACACGCGCCGGTCCGCCTCGGTCAGCCCCGGCATCGGCGTCGCGAGCCGCTGGTAGAGCCGCTCGGTCCAGTTCGAGGAGGGCTTGTCGCGCAGCGGGGACTCGAACAGGACGTAGTTCTCCTGCACGTCCACCGTGTACGCCTGGTAGTCCAGCAGCCGCATGAGCGCGGGGTGGGCCACGGGTACGTGGTAGCCCTCGAGGTAGTTGTCGACGATCACCTTCCAGTTGGCGTTCTGCTCCTCGCCGCCCGCCAGGTCGTGGATGCGGTGCCTGCCGACGGGGATCAGGCCGGGGTCGGCGTAGCGGCCGACGGCCTCGGCGAGCCCGGCGCAGCTCTCCGCGAGCGGGGTCGCCTCCATGTCGAGGTTGACGAAGACGAACCCGAGGAAGGACTCCACATTGACCGGGTGCAGTCCGAGCCGGGGCTTGTCCAGGCAGGGGATCCGGCGCGCCTCGGGGGCACCCACGAGCCGCCCGTCCAGTTTGTAGGTCCACCCGTGGTACGGGCAGCGGATGGCCTTGCCGGATGGCTCCGGGGCGGTGACCAGGCGGGTGCCGCGGTGCCGGCAGACGTTGAGGTGGGCGGCGAGACCGCCGTCCTCGGTGCGGACGACCAGCACCTCCCGGCCGGCGGCGGTGGCGGTGAGGCGCGCGCCCGGTCCGGGGAGGTCGGACTCGTGGCAGACGAGCTGCCAGGACCTGGCGAAGATGCGCTCGGTCTCGGCCTCGGCCAGGGCCGGATCCGTGTAGTAGCGGGCCGGCAGGGCTTCCCCGGGGTGCTCGGGGGGCGGCTCCGGCGGGGCAGCGGAGACGGCGTCGGCTGCCCGGGTGGTCGAGGGGTGCATGGGGTCCTCCTCCGCGCCGCGACGGCGGCGATGGGCGGTGAGGCTGTGCCCGGAACGGGCGGCAGGCAGGGCGTCACGTACGGCGTCACGTACGACGTCACGTGAAGCGGCCGGACCTGCCGGGATCCGGCTGACTAATTGGTTAGTCAGAGTGCGGCGACGGCCAGATCAAGTCAAGACTTGTGGGCTGACTAATTAGTTAGTTAGTGTCGTGGTAGACGGACGACCGGGCACCTCGAACCGGTCCGGACACCCCCTGTCACCGTCCACGCCGTGCCCGGTCCCGGCCGGACACCCGCACAGCTCCCCACCCCTCTCCTCGCGGTGCCGGAGCTCCCCGTCCACGCCGTCGCCGCGCCACCCCGGCTCCGGACCACCCGGAGACGGTGCGCCCCCGGAGGCACGCATGAGCGCTCGCCGAAGTCTCGTCTGGCTCGGTCTCACGCCGGAGCCCGAACAGGAACTGCCCGCCGCGGTGGCCGCCCTGCGAGCCCCCGCGGACGACCGCCCGTCGGCGGCCAAGGTCGCCGCCGAGCGGCACCGGGTCGAGCGGCTGGTGCTGCGCGGCACGCAAGCCGGCTGGCTCCGCTATCTGCGAGAGGTGACCGACCTGGTCGTCGAGGCCGCGGCAGGAGCCGCCCCCGCCGACCCGGGGCCGGCACTGGTGGCCGGCGAGGTCGTCCTCGACCACCACCGCATGCTGATCGGCCTGCCCGGGGCCGGATACGTACGTACGGCCACGCAGCGACGTGACCTGGAAAGGGCGCTGGTGCGGCTGAGGGCCCGCGACGACATCGGCCCCGCCGGCCACCCCGACCCCAGGAGCACCGCATGACCGGCGTCTTCTCCCTCCTTCCCGACGGCCGGCCCGGCCTCCTCGCCCCGCTGCTGTCCGGCGCCTGGCTGTCCGGCGGCGGCGAGGACGGCGCCCGGTACCTGGCCGCGGGCGGCTACGCGCCGCTCACCTCGCCCGGCCGGTTGCTCGACCGGATCGCCGCCGTCGGGCTGCGCGGCCGTGGCGGGGCCGGCTTCCCCGCCGCGGTCAAGATCCAGGCAGTCCGGGACGCACCGGGCCCGCCCGTCGTCGTCGCCAACGGCGAGGAGGGCGAGCCGGGCTCGGTGAAGGACCGCTGGCTGCTGCGGCACCGGCCGCACCTGGTCCTGGACGGCATCCGCCTGGTCGCGGCCATGACCGGTGCCGAGCGCGGCTGCGTGTAC
Organism: Streptomyces sp. BK340; assembly: GCF_007827595.1. Lineage (GTDB taxonomy): Bacteria > Actinomycetota > Actinomycetes > Streptomycetales > Streptomycetaceae > Streptomyces. Next base: position 150,329 of record NZ_VISR01000021.1, on the reverse strand, counting down.
CTCTCCGACGCCCCCGCCGAGCAGGCCGTGCGCCAGGCACTCGCCGAGTGTCCCCCCACGCCGCGCATCGATGTCGTCCGCACGGAGCACACCTACGTCGCGGGGGAGGAGACCGCGGTCGTACGGCGCATCGACGGTGGTCCGGCGCTGCCCACGGCGAAACCCCCGCGCCCCTTCGAGAGCGGTGTCGGTGGCGCGCCCACCCTCGTCGCCAACGTGGAGACACTGGCCCGCATCGCGCTGATCCACTCGCGCCCCGAGGCCGCGGACGCCGTCGCCGGATCCCATCTGGTGACCCTCTCGGGTGGCAGCGGTGCGTCCGCGCTGGCCGAGGTGCCCGCCGGGACGCACCTGAAGGTGCTCGCCGACCTGTGCCGGCACGGCAGAGCCGAGGCGGTCCTGCTGGGCGGCCTCTTCGGCGGCCTGCACGGCCCCGGCTGGACGGACCTGCCCCTCGACCACGACCGCCTGCGCGCGGCCGGCGGGGCCCTCGGCTGCGGGGCGCTGCACTTCCTGCACCCCGAGGACTGCCCCGTCGCCGTCGCCAACGAGGCAACCGCCTACCTCGCGGCGCAGAGCGCCCGGCAGTGCGGGGTCTGCGTCGCCGGCACGGGGGCGATGGCCCGCACCCTCACGGACGTCGCTCGTGGCCGGTCGGACGACGACTCGGCCGGCAAGCTGCACCGCTGGTCGCGTCAGCTGCCCGGCCGCGGTGCCTGCGGGCTGCTCGACGCCGCGGCCCGCGTCGTCGCCACCCTGCTCGCCCACTTCCCCGAACACGTCGAAGCCCACCGCCGCTCCCGCTGCGCCGCCTGCGAAACCGCCACACCCGAGGACGGGCGCCGGTTCACGGTGCCGGTGCCCTGAGCCACATCCGGCCTCCTGACTCCCGCCCACCGGGTCGGCTGAGCCCGGGTCGGCCCGCGGTGCCGCGTCCGGACCCGAGCCCGAATCCGGCTTCCTGACCCGCAAGCACCCCCCGCCCCCGCAACGCACCCGCACCCCGCCGCACCGAAAGGACCGCACCATGAAGCTCCTGCTGGACTCAACCCGCTGCCAGGGCTACGGCCTCTGCCAGGAACCCGCGCCCGAGCAGATCGACCTCGACGAGTGGGGCTACGCGCAGGTGCGCGCGCAGGAGGTCCCGCAGGGCGGCGAGGACGCCGCTCTGGCAGCCGTCTCCGCCTGCCCCAACTCCGCCCTGCGGCTGGTGAAGTGACATGGGACGTGACCTGTCGGCCCTCTTCGACCCCGTCTCCGTCGCCGTCGTCGGAGCCAGCGACGACCCGGCCAAGTACGGCCATGCCATCGCCGCCCAGGCCGTCCGCGCGAACGGCCGCCGCCCCGTCCACCTGGTCAACCGCCGCGGCGGCACGGTGCTCGGCCGTACCGCCGCCCCCAGCCTGAGCGCGATCGGCGAGCCCGTCGACCTGGCGGTGGTCTCCGTGCCCGCCGCCGGCTTCGAGGACGCCGTCGACGAGGCGCTGCGGTGCGGAGCCCGGGCGATCGTCGCGATCACTGCCGGGTTCGCCGAGACCGGCGAGGCGGGACGCAGCCGCCAGCGTGCCGTCGCCGAACGCGTACGCGCCGCCGGAGCCGTGATGATCGGCCCCAACTGCCTGGGCCTGGCCGACAACACCACCGACCTCTTCCTGGCCTCCGACACCTTCACACCCGGTGGCATCGCGCTGCTCAGCCAGAGCGGCAACCTCGCCCTCGAACTCCAGCTCCGCTTCGGCCCGCACGGCCTCGGCTTCTCCCGCTTCGTCTCGCTCGGCAACCAGGCCGACGTCACCCTCGTCGACCTGCTCGCCGACTGTGCCCGGCACGAGGGTACGAACGCCATCGCGGTCTACGCGGAGGACTTCGCCGACGGACGCGCCTTCGCCGAGGCGGCCGCCGACGCCGGGAAGCCCGTGGTGCTGCTCACCGCCGGTCGCGGCGACGCCTCCGCACGCAGCGCCCAGTCGCACACCGGCGCGCTGACCACATCCGCCGACGTCGTGACCGCGGCCTGCCGCGACGCCGGTGTGGAACTGGTCGCCACACCCCGTGAACTCACCGTCGTCCTCACCGCGTTGCAGGGCGCCCGCCGGTCGGCCGGCCGCCGGGTCGCCGTGCTCACGGACGGCGGCGGCCACGGGGTGGTGGCCGCCGACGCCGTCGAGACGGCCGGCCTGACCGTGCCCGAACTTCAGGAGCCGACGCGGCAACAGCTCCGGGAGGCGCTCTGGGCGCAGTCGGCCGTCGCCAACCCGGTGGACCTCGCAGGAATGGGGGAGCAGGACCCCGGCTCGTACGCGGAGACCGTCGCCGCGCTGCTGGCGGCCGAGGAGGTCGACGCAGTCCTGATGACCGGCTACTTCGGCGGCTACGCGGCCTCCGACGGCGGACTCGGCGGCGGAGGCACCGTGCTCGCGGACGGCGAACGGGCGGCCGCGCGTCTCATCGCCGCCCGGTACCGCGCCACCGCGAAACCCCTGGTGGTGCAGTCGATGTACCCCGGCTCGCCCAGCTGCCGCACCCTCAGCAGGGCCGGTGTCCCGGTCTTCGCCGCCACCGAGGACGCCGCCCGCGCCCTCGCCGCGACGGCACCCCGCGCGCTCCGCACCGGCATCACGCCCCTTCCGCCTCCGGCGTCACCCCTGCGCGAGAGCGGCTATCTGCAGACCCGGCGAGCCCTCGAAGCGGCCGGGCTCGCCTTCCCCGCCGCCCGGGAGATCCACGACGAGGCCGAACTGCTGTGCGTGACCGAGGAGTTCACCGGCCCCTACGTCCTCAAGGCCCTCCACCTGCTGCACAAGTCCGACGCGGGCGGCGTGGCACTGGGGCTGGCCGGACCCGGCGAACTGCTCGCCGCCTTCCGCGAGATGCACGCCCGGCTCGGCGCCTCCTCCTATTCCGTGGAGGCCATGGCGGACCTGACCGACGGTGTCGAGCTGATCGTCGGCGTCAACCGGGACCCGCGCTTCGGCCCGGTCGCCATGGTCGGCCTGGGCGGAGTGCTGGCCGAGGCTCTGCACGACGTCGCCTTCACCCTGGCCCCCGTACCCGCGGACCGTGCCCTGAGCCTGCTGCGCGGACTGCGCACCGCCGCCCTGCTCGACGGGGTGCGCGGCCGCCCGCCCGTCGACGTCGAGGCGGCCGCGGCCGCCGTCGAGACGATCACGACGTTCGCCGCCGCGCACCCGGAGATCGCCGAGATCGAGGTCAACCCCCTGCTCGTCGGCCCGCACGGAGTCCTCGCCCTGGACTCCCGAGCCGTACTCGCCTGACCGGGCACCGGCCCAGCGCCACCGGCCCACCGCCCCACCGCCACCGTACGACCCGCCACAGCCCCACCCGTCCCGCACGCCGTCCCGCCGACCGAAGAGGCACCCATGGACATGCGCTACACCCCCGAACAGGCAGACCTGAAACGCCGCGCCGCCGAGTACGCGCGCCTGCTCATGCGCTACGAGGACCAGTCCGAGCAGGCCGGCGGACCCCTGCCGCAAGAGCTCGTCACCGAACTGACCCGCGCCGCCAGGGACGCCGGCGTCTACGCCATCAACATGCCCGCCGAGTGGGGCGGCGCCGGCCTCAGCCTGCTCGACCAGGTCATCGTCGAGGAGGAGTTCGGCAAGGTCACCAACTGCCTCTGGGACATCCCCTGGCGGCCCGCCAACGTCCTGGCGTACGGCGACGAGCGGCAGCGCGAGAAGTACCTGCTGCCGGTGATCCGCGCGGAGAAGTTCGACGCGTTCGCCGTCACCGAGCCGGGCGCGGGATCCGACCCGTCCTCCGGCACCTCCACGGCCACCCGCACCGACGGCGGCTGGCTGCTCAACGGGGAGAAGTGGTTCGTCACCTGCGGCGACATCGCCGACTTCCTGCTGGTGCAGGCGGACGCCGGCCCCGAGCGGCAGCCCACGCTGTTCTTCGTGGACAAGGCCGCGCCCGGAGTCGAGATGACCAGGGTCCCGCACTTCATGCACTCCGCGGTCAACGGACACCCCGAATTCACCTTCACCGACGTCTTCGTGGCCGACGAGGACGTCCTCGGCGGCGTCGGCAACGGCTACGAGCTGACCAAGGAGTGGTTCACCGACGAACGCCTGATGATCGCGGCACGCACCGTCGGCGCAGCCGAGCGGGCCCTGCGGCTCGCCCGCGACCGGGCTGTGGAGCGGGAGCAGTTCGGGGCGCCGATCGCGTCGTACCAGCTGATCCAGGGCATGCTCGCCGACTGCGCCGTGGACATCGCCGTCAACCGCGCCTACACCCACCAGGTCGCCTGGGAGGCCGACCAGCCCGGCACCGACCGCAAGACGCTGCACGCGAAGGCCTCCACCGCCAAGCTCGCCGCGAGCGAGGCCGCCGGCCGGGTCGCCGACCGCTGTCTGCAGATCTTCGGCGGCCGCGGCTACGACCGTACCTACCCCGTCGAGCGCATGTACCGGGAGCTGCGCGTCGACCGGATCTGGGAGGGCACCTCCGAGATCCAGCGACTGATCATCGCCAACGAGCTGATCAAGCGCGGCACCCGCGCCCTGGCCCTGCCCACGCACTGAAACCCGCCCACCCCCGATCACCCCACAGCGAGGACTTCCATGGACTTCCGCCTCACCCCGCGCCAGGCACAGCTGAAGGCCGACGCGCGCGCCCTCACCGACGTCATCGCCGCCTACGAGCTCCAGTGCGAGGAGGACAACGGCCTCCCCGCGAGCGCCCACGCCAAGATCCGTGACGCGGTCCTCGACGCCGGACTCCAGGCCGTGAACATGCCGGCCGAGTGGGGCGGCGCCGGACTCACCATCGCCGAGCAGGTCACCGTGCAGGAGGAACTGGGCCGGCTCACCGGCGCCCTGTGGGACATGGTGTGGCGACCCGCCAACGCCCTGAGGTTCTGCACCCCGGAGCAGCGCGAGCGCTTCCTCGTCCCGGTGATCAGGGGCGAGCGGCGCGACTGCTACGCCGTCACCGAGCCCGGCGCGGGCTCGGACCCGCAGAACCTGGCCACCACGGCCACGAAGAACGACCACGGCTGGGTGCTGAACGGCGAGAAGTGGTTCGTGACCGTCGGCGACCACGCCGACTTCATGATCGTGCTCGCCGCGGTGGGCCCGGACCGCGCGCCCACCCTGTTCCTCGTCGACAAGGACACCCCCGGCATCGAGATGACGAGGGTGCCGCGCTTCATGCACACCTTCGTCTACGAGCACCCCGAGTTCACCTTCAGCGACGTCCAGGTGTGCGAGGACGCCCTGCTCGGCGGTATCGGCGAGGGGTACGACATCACCCGCTCCTGGTTCACCGAGGAGCGGCTGATGATCGCTGCCCGCACGACGGGCGCGGCCGAGCGGGCGCTGGAGCTGTCCCGTGACTGGGCGGTGGAGCGGGAGCAGTTCGGGGCGCCGATCGCGTCGTACCAGCTGATCCAGGGCATGCTCGCCGACTGCGCCGTGGACATCGCCGTCAACCGCGCCTACACCCACCAGGTCGCCTGGGAGATCGACCAGGCCTCGGCCGAGGACCGCAAGACGCTGCACGCCAAGGCGGCCATCGCCAAGCTCGCGGCGAGCGAGGCGTCGGGCCGGGTGATCGACCGCTGCCTGCAGATCCACGGCGGCCGCGGGTACGACCGCTCGTACGCCGTCGAGCGGCTCTACCGCGAGCTGCGCGTGGACCGCATCTGGGAGGGCACCTCCGAGATCCAGCGGCTGATCATCGCCAACGAACTCATCCGGCGCGGCACGGGGGTTCTGGACCTGCCCGTCGCCTGACACCCGTACGTCACAACAGATCGGAGAGGAAGACGGATGACCGGGATCGAGCGAGTGGGGGTCGTCGGCTGCGGCCTGATGGGCGCCGGCATTGCGGAGGTCTGCGCCCGCGCCGACGTGCCGGTGACGATCGTGGAACGCGACACGCAGGCGGCCCGTGCGGGCCTGCTGCGCATCACCCGCTCGCTCGACCGGGCCGTCGCACACGGCAGGCTCGACGCCGCACGACGCGAGGCCGCCACGGGCCTGATCACCGTGGTCGACCAGATCGAAGCCCTGCACGACCACGACCTGGTGATCGAGGCGGTGCCGGAGGACGAGAGCCTCAAACTCGACGTCTTCACCCGCCTCGACTCCGTGATCACCGGTGACCACACCATCCTCGCGACCAACACCTCGTCCATCCCGGTCATCCGGCTCGCCACCGCGACCACCCGCCCCGACCGCGTGGTCGGCGTGCACTTCTTCAACCCCGTACCGGTCCTGCGGCTCGTCGAACTCGTCCCGTCGCTGCTGACCTCGCCCACCACCACGGCACGGGCCGAGGACTTCGTGACCGGCAGGCTCGGCAAGGAGGTCGTCCGGACCCGGGACAAGGCCGGATTCATCGTCAACGCGCTGCTCGTCCCGTACCTCCTCGCGGCCGTCCGCATGCTGGAGTCGGGCAGCGCGACGGCCGAGGACATCGACCGCGGGATGGTCCTGGGCTGCGCGCACCCGCTCGGCCCGCTCGCCCTGACGGACCTGATCGGCCTGGACACCACCCGCGCCATCGCCGAATCCCTGTACGCCGAGTTCCGCGAGCCGCAGTACTCACCCCCACCGCTGCTCTCCCGGATGGTGGAGGCCGGTCTGCTGGGACGGAAGTCCGGCCGGGGCTTCCACGTGTACGAAGAACACCGACGTGAGGCCGCGGCACCGGCGAGGCCGCGATGAGGGAAAATGGTCACGGCGTACGACCACCGAACGAGGGGAGCCGCAGGGTGTCCACGAAGGTGCGCACGGCAGACACACGCGAGCGCATCCTGACCGCGGCGTGCGAGGTCATCGCGGAGATCGGCTTCGAGAAGATCCGCATGCGCATGGTCGCCGAGCGCGCCGGTGTGTCCACGGCGCTGTTGCACTACCACTTCGACACGCGCGAGAAGCTGTTCACCGAGGCGATGACCCACTCCTTCGCCAACACCGCCCTCGACGTCGACCGCGACGCGGACACGGCTCCGGCGGCCGTCATCCTGGCCCGCACCCTGCGCAGCCTGCTGCCGACCGATCCCGAACTGCGCCAGGACTGGCGGCTGTGGCAGGAACTGTGGGCCCGGGCCCTGCGTGACGAGACCACCCGGACCTTCGCCGTCGACCTGTACGCGCAGCTGCACACCTGGGTGGCCGACGCGGTACGACGCGGCATCGAGTCCGGCGAGTTCACACCGACCGACGTGGACGGCCTCAGCACACTCGTCCTGTCCCTGAGCGACGGCTACGGCATCCGCCTCATGCTCCGCGACCCGACGGTCACCCTGGACGGCGCCCTCACGGCCATCTGGCGCCAGGTGTCCGCGGCGCTGGGCCTGCCGGACTCGGTGCCGGTGGACTGACCTCCCACAGCTCCGGCACCCGGCCCCCGCCGGTGTGCATCCCGGTCGCCAGCGTCCGCAGCGCGGCGGCGAACGCCACCAGGCCGCGGAGGAACTCCATGTGGATGCCGGGAAACTCGGTCCAGGGCGACCCGATCCGACGGGCGATCTCGACGGAGGGCCGCGCGTAGTACAGCCCGCGGTCCTCGGCACCGGCGCCGAGCACGATCGGGAAGGGCGCCGCCCCCAGCGCGGCCTCGTCGGGCTGGAAGGCGACGAAGCCCGGCCACTCGGATCCGAAGAGATGGTCCTGGTTGCTGAGGAACCGCTGCCACAGGTCGTCCGGCCAGCGATACGTCCCCTCGCCGCGCACCGTCTGCGCGAACCGGCGGCCCGCCGCCGGGCCACCGCCCTCGGCGTGGAGCGCGGCCAGCTCCGCGAAGAAGCCGCGCGCCGGATCACCGGCGGGCAGGACGTTCACCGCCGGCGGCTCGTGCGCGCTTGCCGGGGACCGTATCCCGGGGAGGAGCAGTCGTCGGCAGCGGCTTCACGAGGGGCGCCGACCGAGCGGCCGGCAGCCAGCCCACGACGAACACCGCCGCCAGGGCCAGCGGCAGGAGAACGTCCGGGCGTGGGCCGTCGGCGTATTCCTGGATCGAGGCCGTGCCCCATGCGACGGCTGCCGACAGCAGGGCCGCCGCACCCAGACTCCTGGCGAGTGGCGTCGAACGGTGCTGCATGCGGTCTCCCCCCGACCGTGGCGTGCAGATCCTGTGCGCGGCATGCAGATTACGCTCTGGTGATCAGCTCCCGGAAGGGGCCTGGCCCGGACGGCCTTCGTCGCCGAGGCCCGCCCGACCGATGCCGGAATCGACCACGGCCGATCGGCAGTTCAGTGCTGGCAGGCGCATCCGGCGGCGCTCTTGGCCGCACTGACGGTGACGGACGGGCTGGGCGCCTGCTCGGCGGAAGCGCTCAGTCGCAGCAGCGCAGACACGTGTCGGCTTGGCTCAGAAATCGAACATGTGGCCTAATCGAAGGCATGGAGCACGTTCCCTTCCCGCCCGACCTCCTGCGGCTCCAGGCGGACTGGCACCGCACATACGCAGCACTCGCCGCGCCGCACCCGGTGCACCCCACCGCCCTGCGCCGCCGCTTGCTGGCACTGTCCGGGCGGCTGTTGTGGCACCCCTACTGGTCCGGCCCGGCCGGAACCCCGGCGGCGCGGGTGGAGCTGCGCCGCCGGGCTCGCGCCCTGGAGCCGCTGCCGTGACGACGCACCTGGTCCACCTCCAGTTCGTGGCCGGCGGCCCGGCGGTCACGGGGGAGTGGGCCGACGGTGCGACCGCCCGCCGCACCTGGCGCGACTGGGTCGGGCTGTACGGCAGCGACGAGAAGGTCGTCATCCGGCTCGCCGAGGGCGCGGACGGCGGAGAGCGGCTGCTGATGGCTTGGGAGCGGGGGCACGCGGTCGCGGCGAGTTCGGGCGGTCCCGCCGCGACGGAGGGATCGGCGTTATCGGGGTGGTGGCGGCCCCTGCAAATGGCTTACGACGGGACTGAGTTGCGGCATCCCGCCAGTTGACCACAGGCAGACCCCGCCCCCCGGTCTATGATCCAGCCCCCTCCCCGGAAGGCGGCCCCCCCATGCCCGTGCCGAGCCTGCTCGCGGTCTTCGCTCATCCGGATGACGAGTCGCTGTTCGCGGGGGGAGTGCTCGCCCGTCACGCGGCTGCGGGTGCCCGCGTCGGAGTTGTCACATCGACCTGGGCGGCCGGCACCCCGCGCGCCACGGAGTTGGCCGACGCGCTGCGCATCCTCGGGGCCGACGCGCCACGGATGCTCGGCTACGCCGATGCGCGGGTGCCTCGATCGGCCCCGGGGCGTGCGCGGTTCTGCGACGCTCCGCTGGACGAGGCGGTGGAGCGGTTGGTGGCCCACATCCGGGAGTTCCGCCCGGCGATCATGGTCACCCACGACGCGTACGGCGGGCTGACGGGCCATCCGGACCACGTGCACACTCACCGGGTGGCCGTGCTCGCGGCCCAGGCGGCCGGGCTCGACCGGCTCTACCCCGATGCGGGTGCCCCCTGGCAACCGTGTGCCCTCTACCTGGCCACGCACCCGGACTCGGCCGTGCCGGCGCTGAGGGACGCGGTCGGCGTGCACAAGGCCGTCTACAGCGTTCCGGACGAACAGGTCACCGCGACCGTCGACGTCGGCCCCTGGACGGAGCAGAAGGTCGCCGCCGTACTGGCTCATCGCACCGAGGTGGAACGCGGAGCCGTACCCGGCCTCGTCGCCGGTCTTCCCCGGGAGGCTCGGAAGCGGCTCCTCTCCACCGAGTGGTACATCCGCCATCCCCTCGTCTCAGCGCCGGCCGCCCAGACGGAACTGACCGCCTGAGCCAGGTACGCGATGACCCTGGTGATTCGTGTAATCCATAACGATCTTGGCTGAAACCTTGCGTTATTCCTGGCCGCCTCTAGCCTCCCGACATGGCTTTTCTTTCAAGTCGCCGCAAGCGGGTACGCCTCGCCCCGGAACTCGACGACCAGGACCTGGGCAGGCTGCTGAAGTCCCTGCTGGCGACCACGAGGACCGGAACGATCGCGACGACGGACCTGTGCGCGGCGCAGATCACCCGGCTCCTGGACCAGGAACCGGGTGACTGGGACCGCCGGACGCACCGCCTGAGCACCCTGGCGGACTTCCTGGCCGACTCGCATCTGCCGCGGTCCTGGGCCACGCGCGAGCCGCGCAACGCGAGCGCGCTCGTGCTGCACGCGTGGACCCAGCTGGCACGCGCACGCTCGCAGGGGCGCCCGGAGGACACCGGTGACGCCACGGACGCCTGTCTCCGTGCCGCCGACATCGTCCCCGAGGACCCCACTCCCTGGGTGGTGCTGCTGGGGCTGGCCCGCCTGCAACGCTGGGAGCAGTCCCAGGTGTTCGGCGTGTGGAACGAGGTACTCGCGCGTGACCGCTGGAACCGCGAGGCCTACCTGAGCATGCTCGGCTATCTCACCCCCGAGGAAGCGGGCTCCCGCATCCAGGTCCTGGACTTCGTGGACGCCCTGTGCGCCCGCATGCCGGCCAACGCGCCCTGCGCGGTCACGGAACTCACCGCCCAGGTCCTGCAGTACCAGTCCGTCCTCGGCCGGGGCGGATTCGAAGCACTGGTGGCGCGGAACCACTGGTCCCAGGCGATGGCCGCCCAGGCACTCGACCGCGTGGCCGTGACCTGGGTGCAGCCGGGGTTCCTGCGCCATGCCAAGACGCTGGCCGACCTCAACGTCCTCGCCTACGCGCTGATGGCCGCCGACCGGCGCCACGAGGCCCGTCCGGTGTTCGAGGCCATCGGCGGCGCCGTCACCGGGTGGCCCTGGCAGGCCGGCGGCGACCCCCTGTCCGAGTTCGACCAGGCACAGCGGAGGGCCACCGCAGGGCAGTGATCTGACGCCCGCCGCACCGCCAAGTCCTCGGCGTCGCACCCAACCGCCGGTGGGGCCACACCGTGGCACGATGGTGGTGAGCATCACCTACTGAGGGGGTGTGGGGCATGGCCACATCGGAAACGGCACCTGCCTCAGGAACCCACCACCCCGGGCTGCGGCGCGAGATCGGCTTCATCGGGCTCATCTGGGCCTCGGAGGGGTCGATCATCGGATCCGGGTGGCTGTTCGGTGCTCAGACGGCACTGGCGGCGGCCGGCCCCGCGGCGATCATCTCCTGGGCCATCGGCGGCCTCGCCATCCTGATCCTGGCGCTGGTGCACGCCGAACTCGGCGGCATGTATCCGGTCTCCGGCGGCACCGCCCGCTTCCCGCACTACGCCTTCGGCGGCGCCGCCGGGGCCTCTTTCGGCTGGTTCTCCTGGCTGCAGGCGGCCACCGTGGCGCCCATCGAGGTGCTGGCGATGATCACCTACGCCCAGCACTACTCCTGGGCGAGCGGCTGGGAGAAGATCCAGGGCGGCGAGCACGTCCTGACCCCGGCCGGCATCGCCGTCGCTGTCGCTCTGATGGCGGTCATCACGGCCGTCAACTTCCTGAGCATCCGTCTGCTGGCCCGCACCAACAGCGCGGCCACATGGTGGAAGGTCGGCGTCCCGCTGGTGACGATCTTCGTGCTGGCCGTCGCCCAGTTCCACACCGGCAACTTCACCGCGGCCGACGGATTCAACCCCTACGGGGCCAAGGGCATCCTGTCCGCCGTCTCCACCAGCGGCATCATCTTCGCCCTGCTCGGCTTCGAGCAGGCCGACCAACTCGCCGGCGAGAGCTCCAACCCCAAGCGCGACATCCCGCGCGCCGTGATCGGATCCATCGTCCTCGGCATCATCATCTACATCCTGCTGCAGGTGAGCTTCCTCGCGGCCCTGCCCGCGTCCCAGATCGGCAGCCACTGGGCCACCTCCGCGTTCACCGCGCTGAGCGGACCATTCGCCCAGGTCGCCACGCTCATCGGCCTCGGCTGGCTGGCGACGATCCTCTACCTGGACGCCGTGATCTCACCGGCCGGTACCGGTCTGATCTACATCACCGGCTCCTCCCGGGTCTCGTACGGCCTCAGCCGCAACGGCTACGTGCCCACCGCGTTCGAGGCCACCAACCGGCGCGGCGTCCCGTGGGTCGGCCTGATCACCGCGTTCGTCATCGGCTGCATCTGCTTCCTGCCCTTCCCGAGTTGGCGCTCCCTGGTCGGGCTGATCACCAGCGCCAGCGTGCTCATGTACGCCGGTGCCCCGCTGTCCTTCGGCGTGTTCCGCAACCGGCTGCCCGACGCCCACCGCCCCTACCGGCTGCCCGGCGGCAGCTGGATGTCGCCGCTGGCCTTCGTCGTGGCCAACCTGCTGATCCTGTGGTCCGGGTGGGACACCGACTGGAAGCTCGGCGTCGCCATCCTCATCGGCTACGTCATCCTGATCGCCAACCGCGTGTTCAAGATGAACCCGATCACGCCCCAGCTCGACCTGCGCGCAGCACAGTGGCTGCCCGTCTACCTCGTCGGCATGGGCCTCATCGTTTTCCTCAGCGACTTCGGGCCCCTCAAGCACCCCTGGTTCCCGCTCTGGTGGGACATCGGCGTAGTCGCTGCGTTCAGCCTCCTCGTCTACTACTGGGCCCTGGCGGTCGCCCTGCCGACCGAGAAGATCCAGCACATGGTCGACCAGGTCGTCGTCCCGGAGGAGGAAACCGTCCTCTGACGGTCCGGCACCGAAGGCGCTGACCGTTCGGCGCAGCTCGCGTCATGCCCGGCCGTGTGCCTCCTGCGAGCGGCGCGACAGCGAGTCGATGACCACCGCGGCGAACAGCACCCCGCCCGTGATCACGAGCTGCGCGGCGGTGGGCGTGTCGGTGAGCGCCATGCCCGACGCGATCGACTGGATGACCAGGATGCCGAGCACCGCGGACCACGTCGTACCGCGCCCCCCGAACAGGCTGGTGCCGCCGATCACGGCGGCCGCGATGGCGTTGAGCAGCAGTACCCCCGAGCCCGAACCCTGGCTCACCGAGGTGATGCGGGAGGCCAGGAACAGGCCGCCCAGCGCGGCCATGGTGCCCGATATCGCGAGCACCGCGGTCTGTACCCGCAGCACACTGAGACTGGCCCGGCGGGCCGCTTCGACCCCGCCTCCCAGGGCGTAGACCTGCCGTCCGTAGTGCGTGCGCCGGAGCAGGACGTCGAGGCCGGCCACCACCACGAGGAAGATCAGCAGGGCGAGCGGCAGACCCTGGAACTGGTTGAGCACGTACGCGGCGGCGAAGGTGATCACCGCCAGTACCGCCGTACGTGCCGCGATGCTCCGGACGGAGCGGTACGGCATGCCGACGGCCCTGCGGCGCCGTCGGTCCAGGTGGAACCCGAGGAGGACCATGGCCGTGCCGAGGGCCGCCAGGCCGTAGGCGGCGGCGTCGTTGGTGAAGTAGTAGCTGGTCAGCTTGGCGACGAGCCCGTTCTCGTCGAGGTTGACGGTGCCGCTCGTCCCGAGGACGGCGAGCATGACGCCGTTCCAGGTCAGCAGCCCGGCGAGGGTGACGACGAACGCCGGGACCCGGACCTTGGCGAAGGAGAAGCCCTGGATGGTCCCCGCCACGGTTCCGGAGAGCAGCGCGACGATGAGCGCCAGCCATTCCGGCATGCCCCGGTTCACGTTCAGGACGGCGAACACCGCCGCCGCGAGGCCGCTGATCGAGCCCACCGACAGGTCGAGTTCACCGAGGAGCAGCACGAAGACGATGCCGACCGCGATCAGACCCGTACCCACGATGTCCACGCTGAGATTGGACAGGTTCCGGGGGGAGAGGAAGTTCTGGTTGAGGGACTGGAAGATGATCCAGACCAGGACCAGGACCAGGATGACGGGGAGCGAGCCCAGTTCGCCGGCGCGCAGCTTGTGACCGACGACGGCGGCCCCGCGCTCCATGGCCCGGGTGACCGCCCGCATGGGGTGCGGCCGGGGGGCCTCGGCGGTGGGTGCGGAGGATTCGGTTCGCGTGTGGTCCGCCATGTCGTGCATCCCTTTCACCACCCCGACTCCTGGTGAGCCATCCGGCGGGGCACGTTCTCCGTGGCACCGGTGATGGAGGAGATGATCTGTTCCTGAGAAGCGGTGTTCACGTCGTAGAACCCGTTGTTGCGCCCCAGCCGCAGCACGGCGGCCCGGTCCGCGAGGGCTTTGACGTCTCCCAGGTTGTGGCTGATGAGCAGCACGCCCAGACCGCGGTCGCGCAGCCGGTCCACGAGGTCCAGGACCTCGGCGGTCTGCTCGATCCCCAGCGCGGCGGTCGGTTCGTCCAGCAGCAGGACCCGCGGTTCACCGAGGAGGGAGCGCGCGATGGCGACGGTCTGCCGCTGGCCGCTGGACAGGGAGACGACGGGGCCGCGCAGATCGGGGATGCCCCGGGTCAGCCGTTCCAGCAGGTGTCTGCTGCGGCGCTCCATCTCCACCTCGTCGAGGAACCCGAACCTGCGGATCTCCCGGCCGAGGAAGAGATTGCCGACGACGTCGAGGTTCCCGCACAGCGCCAGGTCCTGGTAGACGGTGGCGATGCCCAGGGCGCGGGCGTCATGGGGGCGTCTGATGTGGACGGGGCGGCCCTCCCACTCGATGGTGCCCTTGTCCGCGGGGGCGACGCCGGAGATCACTTTGACCAGGGTGGACTTGCCGGCCCCGTTGTCGCCCATGAGAGCGAGCACCTGGCCGGCGTGGATCTCCAGCTCGATGTCGGTCAGGACATCCACGACACCGAAGCGCTTGCACACGCCGTGGAGCGCCAGCAAGGGGGGAGCCGGCACGAGAACCATCTCCTTCCCGGGGCACGGTCGCGGTCGGGGAACCGCGCTGTCAGGTGAGCCCGGCCTTCTTGCAGGCGGCCGCGAGCCGGGGGGTGCAGATCTGCCGGACCGAGTACACGCCGTCCTTCACCAGGGTGCTCTTGATGTTGGAGGCGATCACGGACACGGGGGTGAGCATGACGGCCGGCACCTCCGTCCCGCTGCGGGTCCTCACCTTGCCCGTGGCGATCCGGTCGAGGCTCTCACCGCGGGCCGCGGCCACGGCCATGGCGGCGGCGGAGGAGGCCTCGGGGGTGAACGGCTTGTAGACCGTCTGGTACTGATCACCCTTGACGATACGCCGCACGGCGGCGAGTTCGGCGTCCTGGCCGGTGACGGGGGGCAGTGGGCGGACCTTGTTCGCCTTGAGCGCGGAGATGCTCCCGCCGGCGAGGCCGTCGTTGGCGGCGTAGACCCCCTGGATGTTCTCGGCGCCGAGTGCGGCGATGGCACCGCTCATGTTCATGTTGGCCACCTCGGGCCGCCACTGGAGCGTGTCGTACGACTTGCCGATCTTCACCTTCCCTCTGAGCACGGACAGGGCGCCCTCCTTGAACGCGACCGCGTTGGGGTCGGCGAGATCGCCGTTCATCATGACGATCTGGCCGCCGTGCGCCTTGTCGCCCAGGCCCTGCAACAGCGCTCGGCCCTGGAGTCTGCCCACCTCCTTCCCGTCGAAGGAGACGTATCCCGAGATCGGGCCCTCGGCGAGCCGGTCGTAGGCGATGACCGGGATGCCCGCCTCATGCGCCTTCTGGACCGAGGGGCGCATCGACTTGGCGTCCACGGGCACGAGCAGGATGGCGTCGACCCCCTCGGTGATCATCGAGTCCATCTGCTCCTGCTGGATGGCCACGTCGTTCTTGGCGTTGGCGTGCTCGATCACGCAGTCGTGGCACAGGTCCTTGACCGTCTTCTCGAGCAGCGGCCTGTCCTGGGTCTCCCAGCGCGCGGTGGTGGAGTCCGGCAGCAGCACACCGATCTTCGGCGAGTTCCCCCGGGCCGCGGCGTTCCCGGCGTCCGTTCCGCAGGCCGCTACGGCAAACATCGCCGAGACGACGGCCATCGCCATGGCCGCGTTCCCCATGAAGGTCTTCATCGGAGAGACCTCTCTGAACGGGCTGGCCGCGAGGACGACCACGTCGTCAGTGTGACACCGGCCGCAGTGATCCGCGAACCCGGCCGGCACGCCGTCGACCTGTCCGGTCGGTCCGCATATGCGATTCTGGTCTAAGGCCCTCGTCACACCCTGTCGGCACCTCGGCCTGGACGGGAGGTGGGTGCGGACATGCCTCATGACGGCAGTGCCCGGGCCGGTGTCGCACAGCTGCGGGCAACCGACGCCGACCCCGCCGGCGCCGGCCCGCCGCCGGTGCCCGAGGCCACCGCGAGTGCGCGCGTACTGACGTACGCCGGAGCGGCGCTGGCAGCGGTCTATGTGCTCGGTGCCGGGTCGGAAGAGCTTCTGCTGGTGGAGACGGCCGGCCGGCCCGCTTCCGAGTACGGGCTGCCCGAGCGCCTGGTCGTCTCCGGTGGCTCACCCGCGGCCCAGGCCCTGCGCACCGGCCGTCCCCTGTGGCTGAATCCCACGGCACTCGCCTCCTTCCCCGACGGCGGCCCGACCGCGCCGCGCGCCGAGACGTCACTGGGCACACTGCCGCTGCGCGCGGAGGGCCGGCGGCTGGGCTGTCTCGTCGCCGTGGGCATGTGCCCGGACGGCTTCGAGCCCGAGCAGCAGCGCTTCCTGGAGGGGTACGCCGACGCGGTCGCCGGCCAGCTCAAGACGTCGGTCGGGGGCACCACGCCCGCCCCGCTGGGTCCCGCGCTGCGGCAGCTGCGCGTGGGCTCGTTCGCCCTGGTGCCGGACACCGGCCTGGTCGATGCGGACGAGGCTCTCCTCGACATGGTCGGCATCACGCCGGACGAGTTCGACGGCAAGGCGGACACCCTGCTCGCACACACCCTCCCGGAGGACATGCACGCACTGATGTCGGTCCTGGAGCCGTCCGCCCACGCGCTCGGCGGCCGGGTGCTGGAGTTCCGGGTCCGCCGCCCGACCGGTGAGATGCGCTGGCTGAGCCTGAGCTGCCGGGTGCTCCCCGGCGGCGACGACCGGCCCGACCAGGTGCTGGGTGTGGTGACGGCGACCTCGGTCCTGCCCCGGAGCACGGACGACGTCTCCAGGATCCAGTGGCTGACCGCCGCACTCGACGACGCCACCACGGTCGCCGACGTCAGCCAGGTGGTGGTCACCGCCCTCCGGGAGCCGCTCGGCGCCGACCGGGTCGCGCTCGCCGAGCTGCAGGACGACCGGCTCATGGTCACCGTGCTCGACCCGCCGGAGCCCGACGCCTGGCCCGAGGCGTGGCGCAGCGAGTGGCGCTCGCAGTGGCCCGACGCACCCGTCAGCGCGCTGCCCACCCTGCGGCTGGCGCTGCGGGACGGGCGCATGGACCTGTGGCCCGCCGGCACCGCCCTCGAACCCGGACTGAACGGCATCGGTCCCGGAGGTCTCGCCGTCCTGCCGCTGCCCGCCAAGGGGCGGCCGGCGGGCCTGTGCCTGATCGGCTGGGACCGGCCGCACGAGTTCGCCCCCGAGGAACGCTCCCTGCTGACCGCCACCGCGGCGCTGGTCGGGCAGGCCCTCAAGCGTGCCCACGCACACGACGCCGAGCAGGAACTCGCCACGATGCTGCAGCGCAGTCTGCTGCCCCGGCGCCTGCCCGAGCTGTCCGGCGGGACGGCCGTCGCCCGCTATCTGCCGGCCCGGCGCGGGCTGCAGGTGGGCGGCGACTGGTACGACGTCATCGCCCTCTCCGAGGACCGGGTGGCACTGGTCATCGGAGACGTGCAGGGGCACAGCGCGGGCGCGGCGACGATCATGGGGCAGATGCGCACCGCGGTCAGGGCGTACGCGGTGGAGGGCCACCCGCCCGACGTGGTCGTCTCCCACGCCAACCGGCTCCTCGTCGGCATGGAGACCGACCTGTTCGCCACCTGCTGCTACGCCGAACTGGACATGGAGCAGGGCAACACCCTGTTCGTCCGCGCCGGACATCTCGCACCGCTGGTACGGCATCCCGACGGCAGTACCGAGGAGGTGCAGGTCGAGGGCTCGCTCCCGCTGGGCATCTCCGCGGAGGCGGAGTTCCCCATGACGTCGGTCGCGCTGGCCCCCGGCACGCTGCTCGCCCTGGTCACCGACGGTCTGGTCGAGGCCGCCGACCTGCCCCTGGACGAGGGCATGCTGCGCACCCGCGCCGCGCTCGCCGCCGCCGATCCCTCGGACCCGGGCCGGGTGGCCGACGAACTGCTCGGTGACGTCGGCCGCCGTGAGGACGACGTGGCGCTGTTGCTGCTGCGCTACGACGGCATGAAGACCCGGCCGATACGGGCCGGCTGGGCGGTGTGGCGGCTGCCGGACGCCGTCATGCACGCCCGCCGTTTCACCTCGCGCACGCTGCGCCGCTGGCACATCGAGCAGGTCGCCGACTCGGTGCTGCTGGTCGTCTCCGAACTCGTCACCAACGCCCTGGTGCACACCCAGGGGACGGTCCGCGTCGACCTGACGCTCCGCGGGGACCGGGTGCGGGTCTGTGTGAGCGACTCCTCCCCACGCGCGCCCGCCAAGCCGGTGATCGTGGACTGGGAGTCGACCGGCGGCCGCGGCCTGATGCTGGTGGAGGCGATGTCGGAGTCGTTCGGCTCGATGCCGGTCGCCAGCGGCAAGCAGGTGTGGAGCGAGATCGTCGTACCGCCGCCCGATCCGGATCGCCCGCGCCCGGGGCTCTGGACGGACCAGGAGGATCCGCTGTGAGAGCCCGTACCCGGCATGTCGTCGCGGTGCTCGTGGCGCCGCTCCTGGCGCTGCCCGTGGCCGCCTGCACGGGCAAGGACAAGACGGGCGCGGACGGTTTCACCGTCGGGCTGCTGCTCCCGAGCCGGACACTGCCCCGCTGGGAGCACTTCGACAAGCCGCTGATCGAGAAGCGGCTGAAGAGTCTGTGTCCCCGGTGCGACCTGGAGTACGCCAATGCGGACAACGACGTGACGAGACAGCAGCAACAGATGAACTCGATGGTCCTGAGGGGGGTCAAGGTCGTGATCATCGATGCCACGGACGTCAAGGCGCTGCGCTCCTCGATCCAGCAGGCGCACGCGGCGGGCGTCCCGGTCGTCGCCTACGACCGGCTGGCCGAGGGGCCGATCTCGGGCTACGTCACTTTCGACGGCGCGAAGGTCGGCAAGCTGCAGGCCGAGGCACTCCTCAAGGCGATGGGTGACAAGGCGAACGGCG
Organism: Streptomyces sp. BK340; assembly: GCF_007827595.1. Classification (GTDB taxonomy): domain Bacteria; phylum Actinomycetota; class Actinomycetes; order Streptomycetales; family Streptomycetaceae; genus Streptomyces. The sequence goes on along the minus strand of NZ_VISR01000021.1, from coordinate 131,353 downwards.
GCAACATCGTCATGATGAACGGCGATCCGACCAACCCGAACGCGGCCTGGTTCAGGGCGGGGGCGCTGTCCGTCCTCACCGGCAAGGTGAACATCCGCCGGTCGTACGACACACCGGGCTGGAGCACGGACACCGCCCACAACAACATGTCCGCCGCCATCGCCGCCATGGGCCCGGGGCGGATCGACGGCGTCCTCGCCGCCAACGACTCGCTGGCGGCCGGTGTCATCTCCGCCCTCAAGAGCGCGCAGGTGCGCGATCTCCCTCCCGTCACCGGCCAGGACGCCGACCTCGAAGCCGTGCAGCGCATCATCAAGGGCGAGCAGCTCATGACGGTCTACAAGCCCTTCCCGTCGGAAGCCGGGGAGGCCGCCGCCATGGCCGTGGCCCTCGGGCGCGGCGAGAGCGTGCGCGACATCGCCATGACGACGGTCGACAGCCCCACCACCAAGAACATTCCGACCGTCCTGCTCACTCCCAAGGCGGTGACCGTCGCCGACATCCGGCGCACGCTCATCAAGGACCGCCTCTACACCATCGAGGAGCTCTGCCCCCCGGCGCTCCGCCGCGCATGCGACAAGGCCGGCCTGTAAGCGGAGGACTGACCGCTCCCTCGGCTGCGTCCCGCAGCTGACGGTGCTCGCGGCGCCGCGGGCAGCAGCGAACTGCCCGGCACACACGTGGTGTTCATCCGCGCAGGCTTGGTCAGTTGATTGTAAAGAACCTTGACAGTTAATTGGTCTAGTCCAACTATGGACCCGGTTCGACCTCACGCACATCCGTCCTCGCGGTCTTCCCGCTGTCCCCGCCTGCTCACTTCGCCATGGGAGCGTCAATGCGACGAACCGGTCCTGTTCATGCGCTGCTGTCCGGCATGACCGCAACTGCCTTGTCGGCCGCGCTGGTTGTCCTCGGGGGAGGCGGAGCACACGCCTCGTCGCAGCCGTCCCCGCACCACGCCCGGCCCATGCCCGCCCATGTCGCGGCCCCGTACCTGGAGACGTGGACCGGCGAGAGCCCGTCGGCGCTCGCCGCGGAGTCGGGCAACAAGTACCTCACGATGGCCTTCCTCCAGACGCCCGCCGCGGGCTCCTGTGCGACGTACTGGAACGGCGACACGACCCAGCCGATCTCCCCGTCGGTCTTCGGCGGCGACATCGCCGCGATCCAGGCCCGCGGCGGCAATGTCATCCCCTCCTTCGGCGGCTACGGTGCCGACACCACCGGCACCGAACTCGCCGACAGCTGCACGAGCGTCGACGCCATCGCCGCGGTGTACGAGAGTCTCGTCAGGACCTATGGCATCACGCGCATCGACCTCGACGTGGAGGCCGACTCCATCACCGACACCGCGGGCATCGACCGCCGGAACAAGGCCGTCGCCAAGGCCGAACGCTGGGCCGAACGCACCGGCCACAGCCTGCAGTTCTCCTACACCCTGCCGACGACGACCACCGGCCTCGCGCCCAGTGGCGTGGCCCTGCTGCAGAACGCCGTCGACAACCACGCCCGGGTGGACGTCGTGAACATCATGACGTTCGACTACTACGACGGCGCCACCCATGACATGGCGGCGGACACCGAGAGCGCCGCCGCCGGTCTGTACGGCCAACTGGCCGCCCTCCACCCGAAGAAGAGCCCGGCGAAGCTGTGGAGCATGGTCGGCGTCACCGAGATGCCCGGCGTCGACGACTACGGCCCCGAGGAGACCTTCACCACGCAGAACGCGGCCACGGTCGAGAAGTGGGCCGAGGCCAAGGGGATCGACACCCTCTCCTTCTGGGCCCTGCAGCGCGACAACGGCGGCTGCGTGGGCACCGCCGGCGCCAACTCCTGCTCCGGAATCGCCCAGGACACCTGGCAGTTCAGCCACACCTTCGAACCGTTCACCCGGGGCCACCACGCCCACTGACGACCGGACCGCAGGGCGTCGGCCGAGCCGCCCCGACCGGCTCGGTGCCCCCGGGTGCACGACCTGGGGGCGCCGGGCCGGCGCGATCACGCCCTGCGCTGCCGCCGGATCGGCTCTCCCACCCGGTACATGTGTGCCAGGGCTTCGCGGTAGGACCGGATCAGCCCCGTCTCGTGGTACGGCACCCCGATCTCGGCGCAGTACTCCCGCACGATCACCTGGGCCCGCCGCAGGTGGACCGTGGGCATGCTCGGGAAGAGATGGTGCTCGATCTGGTAGTTGAGCCCACCCAGCATCACGTCCGTGAACCGGCCGCCACGCACGTTGCGGGACGTCAGCACCTGGCGGCGCAGGAAGTCGAGCCTCTGCGGACCGGTGACCGTGGGCATGCCCTTGTGATTGGGGGCGAAGGTGCAGCCCAGGTAGACGCCGAACAGACACTGGTTCACGGCGAGGAACGCCACCGCCTTCCCCGGTGAGAGCACCAGGAACAGGGCGGTGAGCAGACCCGCGATGTGCAGCAGGAGCAGAGCGGCCTCGAGCCGCCGGTTCCGCATGGACGGCGAACGCAGCGCCCGCAGGCTCGCGACGTGCAGATTGAAGCCCTCCAGGGTCAGCAGCGGGAAGAACAGCAGCGCCTGGTGGCCACCGAGGAGACGGGCCACGCCGCTGCTCGCGCGGGCCTGCTCGGTGGACCACACCAGGATGTCCGGGGCGACATCGGGGTCCAGCTCCTCATGGTTGGGATTGGCATGGTGGCGGGTGTGCTTGTTCATCCACCAGCCGTAACTCATGCCTATGCCGAGGTTGCCGAACAGCCGTCCCCAGATCTCGCTGTGCCGACGCCGCCGGAAGACCTGCCGGTGTGCCAGGTCGTGCGCCACCAGGGCGACCTGCCCGAACATGAGGGCCAGGAACGCGGCCACGGCCAGTTGCCACCAGGTGTCGCCGAGCGCGAAGAAGGCTCCCCAGCCCGCGACGAACAGTCCGACCACGAGACCGAGCCGTACCGTGTAGTAACCGGGGCGCCGCTTCAGCAGACCGGCTTCGCCTATGCGCTGGGACAGTCTCGCGAAGTCGCTGCCGGCGCCGGGGTCGGGCGTGCCGGCGCACGCGTCGGCGGCCCGGGTCGCCACGGAGGCATCAGGGGAAATCGTCATGCCGAAAATTCTGGGGACGGGCCAGGGCCCGAAGAAGCCTGCCAGCCACCCGGCGGATACGAGGGCTGCCCCACCCGGCCTCCGGGGGTTTTCCCCCGTACCCGCCGCCACCCCGGCTCCTGCCGCTGCGAGCGGCTGATCACCGACCGCGCGTGTGCACCTCTACATGGCGTGCTGTCCGCAACATCCCGTTAAGATGCATTTTGTGATCAGGTCGGGACGGCTCCAGCGTCGCCCTCCGCTGGGCGGCCGACGGGACCCCGTGATGCTGTCACCGGTGATCCTGACGCTCCTCATCGCCGGCCTGGCCTTCGCCACGCCGAGGGAGATCGCCTTCAGCCGCCTCCTGCCCGCAGCACCCGCCCTCGCGGCCGCGTTGTGGACCGTCGTGCCGACGATCCTGCTGGGGGCGTTCTGCCTGCTGGTCATGATCGGGCTCAGCCTCGTCTACTCCGACCTGGGGACGCCGTACACGGGTGCCGCGATCATCGCGGTCACCTTGGCGGCCGCCTACGCCAGCCATCTGCGACTCGAACGCGAGGAGATGCTCTTCCAGGTCCGGCTCGTCGCGGACGCGGCCCAGAAAGTGCTGCTCCGCCCGCTGCCGCGCCGTATCCAGGACGTCGAGATCGAGTCGCTGTACCTGGCGGCCCAGGAGCAGGCCCGGATCGGCGGCGACTTCTACGAGGCGGCCGACACCCCGTACGGCGTCCGGCTCCTCATCGGTGACGTGCGCGGCAAGGGGCTGCAGGCGGTGGGAGCGGCCTCGGCGGTGATCAACTGCTTCAGGGAGAACGCGTACGACCAGCCCGACCTGAGGAGCATCATCCGCCGCCTGGAAGCCAGCATCGCCCGGCACAGCCTTGCCTCCCCCGCCCCGGACCAGCCCGAGCACTTCGCCACCGCGCTCATCGCCGAGATCCCGTACGGCGGTGGGCAGATCAGAATTCTCAACTGCGGGCACCCGCCACCCCTGCTCGTGCAGCGCGGGGAGGTCCGCGTCCTCGAGTCGAGCATGCCCTCGCCGCCCCTCAACCTCGCGACGCTCCTCGACGAGCACTACATCGGCGACCACTACATCGTTGACACCGTCAACTTCTCCGACGGCGACCAGTTGCTTCTCTACACGGACGGCGTAACGGAGACCAGGGACCGCGACGGCGCGTTCTTCCCCCTGCCGGACTGGATGCGTCGGCTCGGCCCGGCGCCGCCCCGTGAGCTGCTGGACCGGCTTCACCGGGACCTGCTCCACTACAGCGGCGGACGCCTCAACGACGACATCGCGGCCCTCGCCATACGCTGCCGGACCCCACCGGGCGAGGAGCCGCCCGCCTAGAGCGGACGCTGCCGCAGTGTTAGAAAAGGGGCATGAGCGGACGCTCCCGCCGGCCACGGGGGAGAGCGGCGACGCCGCACGGCCCGGGGCGGTCGTCCGATCCGCCCCGCCGTACCCGTCGTGGCCGCACCGGCCCCTGGCCGTCGCACGGACGCCGCCTCCGGCCGTCCCTGAGTGTCCGCACGCTCGCCGCACAGGTCTTCCTGCTGCAGGCACTCATCATGCTGCTGCTGGTCGCGGTGGCGGCGGCCGCACTGGTGGTGCAGGGGCGGTACGACGCCGAGCGCAACGCCAAGGACCGTTCACTGGCCGCGGCGGAGGCGTTCGCGCACGCACCCGGCACCGTACTCGCGCTGCAGTCACCGGATCCCTCGGCACGGCTGCAGGCTCCGGCGGAGCGGGCGATGCTGGGATCCGGCGTCGACTTCGTCACCGTCCTGGACGAACACGGGGTCCGGCTCACCGACCCCGACCCCGCCCTGATCGGGACGAAAGCACAGGGCGTCGGCCGAGCCGCCGCGGGGGAGACGTTCACGGAGACCTTCCACGGCCGGCCGGCCGACGCCGTGCGCGCGGTCGTCCCCGTGACGGATGCGAGCAGACGCGTGATCGGCATGGTCAGCGCCGGCATCGAGTACGAGACCCTGGGCCACGTGCTGAGCCAGCAGCTTCCGCTCCTGCTCGGCGCGGCGGCGGGGGCACTCGTGCTCGCGACCGGCGGTGCGGCTCTCGTCAGCAGGCGGCTGCTGCGGCAGACCCACGGACTCGGGCCCGCCGAGATGACCCAGATGTACGAGCACCACGACGCCGTGCTGCACGCGGTGCGCGAGGGAGTCCTGATCGTCGGCGGCGACGGGCGACTGCTGCTCGCCAACGACGAGGCACACCGGCTGCTGGACCTGCCCGAGGACGCCGACCAGCGGCACGTGACGGACCTGGGACTGGGGTCCGGCCTGAGACGCCTGCTGGCGTCGGGCGAGGCCGTCTCCGACGAGGTGATGCCGGCCGGGGACCGGCTGCTGGCGGTGAACACGCGGCACATCGCACCGTACGACGGCGCGCAGGGCCTGGTGGCCACCTTCCGGGACACCACGGAGCTGAGAGCCCTGTCCGGGCAGGCCGAGGTGGCGCGGGGCCGGCTGTCGTTCCTGTACGAGGCCGGCACGCGGATCGGCACCACACTCGACGTACGGCGTACGGCCGAGGAGCTCGCGGAGGTGGCGGTCCCGCGCATGGCCGACGTCGTCACCGTGGAAGTCCTCGACTCCGTGCTGCGCGGCGAGGAACCCACCGGTGCCGTACTGCGCATGCGGCGCACCGCGCTCAGCGAATCACGGGCCGGACATCCGTTGCAGCCGGTGGGAGACCTGATCCGGTTCGTGGTGGCGGACACACCGATGGTGGCCGCGCTGCAGCGCGGCAAGGCCGTCCTGGTGCGCGACCTGCACACCGCCCAGGACTGGCGGGCCCAGGATCCGGAAGGAGCACGACGGGCCCTCGACTACGGCATCCACTCACTGGTCACGGTCCCTCTGCGGGCCCGGGGGACCGTCCTCGGCATGGCCAACTTCTGGCGCGGCGCCGGCTCCGCCCGGTTCGAGGAGGAGGACGTCGCCGTGGCCGAGGAACTGGTCGCCCGGGCGGCCGTCGCGATCGACAACGCGCGCCGGTACGCCCGCGAGCACGCCATGGCCGTGACGCTCCAGCGCAGCCTGCTGCCCCTGGACCTGCCGCACCAGGACGCACTGGAGATCGCCTCCCGCTACCTGCCGGCGCAGTCCGGTGTGGGCGGCGACTGGTTCGACGTCATCCCCCTGCCCGGCTTCCGGGTGGCGCTGACCGTCGGCGACGTCGTCGGGCACGGGCTGCACGCCGCCGTGACCATGGCACGCCTGCGGACCGCCGTGCTGAACTTCTCCTCCCTGGACCTGGCCCCGGACGAACTGCTGAGCCGTCTCGACGAGATGGTGACCCGCCTGGACACCCAGACGGCGAACGCCGACGACGACCGTGCACCGCTCACCGGCGCCACCTGCCTCTACGCCATCTACGACCCGGTCGGCGGGCGCTGCACCGTCGCCCGGGCCGGCCACCTCGCACCGGCCGTCGTCGACGAACACGGCACGGTCACCATGCCCGGCCTCCCCCTGTCGCCGCCCCTGGGGGTGGGTGGACACCCCTTCGAGGCCGGCGAGCTGGCCCTGTCGGAGGGCAGCCGGCTGGTCCTGTTCACGGACGGCCTGATCGAGAACCGGTCCCGGGACGTCGACGAGGGCCTGGGCCTGCTCCGCTCGACCATCGCCCACGCGGACCAGACGCCGGAGGAGACCTGCCGCGCCCTCATGGAGGCACTGCTGCCCGAGAAACCGGGTGATGACGTGGCGCTGCTCGTCGCCCGGACCCGGCTGCTCGACCCGTCCCAGGTGGCGACCTGGGACGTGCCCTCCGATACGCAGGCCGTGTCCCGGGTGCGTACGGACGTCAGCCGCCGCCTGTACGACTGGGGACTGCAGGAGTCGGCGTTCGGCACGGAACTGATCCTCAGCGAGCTGCTCACCAACGCGATCCGGTACGGCGCTCCGCCCGTGCGGGTCAGGATCCTGCTGGGCAGCACTCTGGTCTGCGAGGTGTCGGACGGCAGCAACACCTCACCCCGGCTGCGGCGTGCGGCCACCACCGACGAAGGCGGCCGCGGCCTGTTCCTGGTCTCCCAGTTCGCGGACCGCTGGGGCACCCGCTACGCGGCGCAGGGCAAGGTCATCTGGGCCGAGCAGACCCTGAACCACGGCCGGGAACCGGACCCGGCGGCTCTGTTCGACGCCGTGGCGTGGTGATCGCGACCCGCGCCGTCTGCCCCCGTCCCGCCCTCCGCGCGGCCGACAACAAGCCCCCGCGCAGGTCATTGCAGGATCATGAACAATCCTCACCTTTCTGTGGACTGCTCGGCACGGCGCTCCTATGGTCGCCGTCGGCGCGACCACTGTCGTACGCACCCGAGGAGCCGCATGTCCCGCAGGAGACTCAGCCGTGCCCTGGCGGTCGCCCTCACCCTGGCGGCGGCCGCAGCCGTCACCGGGCCCCGGCCCGCGCAGGCCGAGCCGATACCCAGGGCCCCCGGCCACCGGCTGGTCGACGCCTACCAAGGCGCCCCCGCCGCCGCCCGGCCCCTCCCCGGCAAGCAGCCCCCGCAGCACCCGTTTCTCGCGGCCAACGGCCGCAGCGGCATGCACGCCGATGCCTGGGGCAGCGCCACCTACCCGTGGAACGGCCCGCTCGGCAGACATCCCCAGGTCAGCAGCGAACGGATGGCGCCGCTCGGTGGCGAGTGCGCCAACGCCACTTTCGACCGGGAGGGCCGCGTCGTCACCGTCTGCGGGACCTTCACGGGCTTTCTGGTCAAGCTGCTCGACCCGCGCACTCTCGTGACCCTCGCCGAGTACAAGCTGCCGCAACGTCCCTCCACCGTCGAGGCGATCACCCGTCTCGACTTCTCCCGGATCTTCAAGGACACGTCCGGCGGCGCCTACTCGTACCTCGACGACCAGGACCGGCTGGTGCTCGCAGACTCCCGCCAGCACCTGCTGCGCCTGGCGCACCGACAGGCCCCGGACGGAACCTGGAGCTTCAGCGCCACCGACGACTGGGACCTCGGCGGTCACGTACCCCACGACTGCGTCACCTGGACCAACCTGCACCCCAGCGGCGAATGCGACCCGGTCACGTCCGTCGTGCCGGACTGGACCGGCCGCATCTGGTGGGTCACCTGGCAGGGCCGTGTCGGCACCGTCGACCCCGCCATCGGCACCATCCGGTCCGTCCAGCTCACCGGCGAGGAGATCCAGAACTCCTTCTCGGTCGCCGAGGACGGCGTCGCCATCGTCTCCGACCACGCTCTGTACGACTTCCGCGCCTCGGCCGACGGCACACCCGAGATGGTCTGGCGGCAGACCTACGACCGCGGAACCGGGACCAAACCCGGCTCGGTCAACCAGGGCTCCGGCACCACACCGGACATCTTCGGCGAGGGCGGAAAGTACGTCGCCATCACCGACAACGCCGACGACCGCATGCACGTCCTGGTCTACCGGCGGGGCGCCGACGTCCCCGCCGACCGCCGCCTGGTCTGCGAGATCCCCGTCTTCGGGTCCGGTGCCTCCACCACGGACAACTCCCTGATCAGCTGGGGCGACAGCCTCGTGGTCGAGAACAACTACGGCTACGAGAACATCAGCTCGCTCACCTTCGGACGCAGCGTCGTCGGCGGAGTCACCCGCATCGACGTCCGCAGGGACGGCAGCGGCTGCGACACCGTGTGGGAGAGCGCCGAACGCTCACCCTCCACGGTGCCCAAGCTCTCCACCGCCGACGGCCTGCTGTATCTGTACACCAAGGACCCGAACCCGCTGGGCATCGACGCCTGGTACCTGACCGCCGTCGACTTCCGCACGGGCGCGACCCGCTTCAAGCAGCTGGTGGGCACCGGCATCAACTACGACAACAACTGGGCCCCGATCACCCTCGGCCCCGACGGCACCGCCTACGTCGGAGTGTTCAACGGCCTCACCGCGGTCCACGACGGCAACTGAGGCACAGCCGCCACGTCTTGACGGAGGTTCGGCCCAGGAAGCGGGTGGAGGTCACGCAGGCTCCATCCACCCGCTTCCTGGGCCGAGTTGGGCGATGCGAACCCCGATCCGTGGCCCTTGGACCATTGACTCCACGAACACATATTGGTTGAGTGGATCATCCACTGAGCCACTCGGGAGGACGGCGTGGAGGCACTGCCCCGCGAGACCATCGTCGATGTTCTGGAGAGCCGACTGCGTGAGGACATCCTCGCCGGGCGCCACCCGGCAGGCAGTTACCTGCCCCCCGAGCGCACGCTCGCCGACGGTTACGGCGTCACCCGCACCACCCTCAAGCACGCCTTCGGCCGCCTGATGCAGGCCGGCCTGCTGGAGACCCGGCACGGCGTCGGCACCCGCGTGCGGGACTACCTGCGGCTGGGCGGCGCCGACCTGCTGCCCATGCTCGTACGGCACAGCCCCGACTGGATCGGCGAGGTCTTCGAAGTACGGCACAGCATCGGCGCGTTGATCGCCGAGCGGGCCGCGGCGCGGGCGACCGACCGGCAGCGAGCCGAGCTGCGCGCGCTGCTGGCGGTGGTGGGGGACGCGGCGGACGCCGATGCCGTACAGCTCGCGGACATCGAGGTCCACCGCGCCCTGGCCCGCGCCACCGGCAACCGCGTCTACGTCCTGCTGACCAACACCCTCTTCAACGCCTATATGCCGGTGCGGGCCGCACTCCGGGGCCCGTTCACGGACGCCGGGGCGGCCCGCGGACGCCTGGAGCCGGTGGTCGAGGCGGTGGCGTGCGGAGACGGGACCGCCGCCCGGCGGGCGGCCGAGCAGTACCTGACGGCAACCGAGCGGATCATGCTGGAGGGTCTCGCATGAGCGGGCAGACGACCTCACGCACGACAACGAACACCGCCTCACCCGCTCGTGGCAGCGCCTTCCGCGAGACGATGCTCGGCACGCTGCGACTCGACGAGGAGGACCGGGCACGCCGGGTCCGCCTCGATCTGACCGTCTCGGCCGACCGTCTTCTCCGCCTCCTCGGTACGACCGAGGCCCGCGCCACCGGCCGGATACGGATCGCGGGCTGGGCAGACGACCCCTGCGCCGAAGGGGAGTTGGAGATCTCGCCGCTCGCGCGACGCCGGATCCGCTACCGCATCGCCTTCACCGCCGAAGGCCGCCGGCTCACCCTCGACGGCTGGAAGTCCGTCACCCCGCGCAGGCCCGTGGTCTCGATGACCGTCCTGCCGTACACCCTTCAGGAAGACGGGGTGCGGATCGGCACCGGCACCCTCCGCTTCCCCCTCGGCACACAACTCCTCCCTTTCCTGGCCAGTTTCCGCTTCCCACGGCATCAGGATCCCGGCACGTTCCTCGCGCCCCGCTGGCGCGGTGAGCGGGGCCGAACGGAGGTCTGGTACTCCACCGTCACCGACCCGGCCACCGGCAGCGGACTGTGGCTGCACCACGAACTGACCGCGCCGGCCGACGGATCCGAGCCGTACGCGCACGGGTGGGCCGCGGTCTTCCCCAAGGACGGACCCGTGCGGCACGCCCGCTTCGGCCCCGCCAAGTGGATTCCCGACGACGCCGGCTTCAGCGCCGACGGGGTCGAAGTCCGGCCCGGACACCTGTCCGGAGCGGCCGAGGGCGGCGCCCTGCGCTGGGACCTGACCGAACGCCCCACGGACGAACCGCTGTTCACCTTCCCCCGCTGGTCCTGGCGCCGGCCCCTGCTGCCTGCCGCTCAGATGCTCCCCGCGGCCAGGGCCACCTACGACGGCACCTTCACCCACGACGACACCACGCTGACCCTCACCGCCGCCCCGGGCGCCTCCGCCCGCATCTACGGCCATGGCAACGCCCGCCGCTGGGCCTGGCTGCACGCCGACCTCGGCGGGGGAGACGTCCTGGAGATCGTCGCCGCCGTCTCCATGCGCCCGGGCCTGCGCAGGCTTCCCCCCATGGTCTTCCTCCGGCTGCGCAGGCAGGGCCGCACCTGGCCGCGCCGCCCCGAGCGGCCGGCCGCCGGCTGGGCCGGAGCGGGGCGCTTCCGCGCCGACATCGCCCTGCCCACCTGGAAGGTCACCGGCCGCGCCGGCCTGCGCCGGATCCGGGTCGAGGTCACCCAGCGGGCGGACCGTACCCTCGCCCTCGACTACACCGACCCCGACGGCCAACACGCGACCTGCCGCAACAGCGAACGCGCCGACGCGCACGTCCTGCTGGAACGGTGGTGGTTCGGCGGCTGGCGGACCGAGGCCGAGTGGTCGCTGGAGGGCACGGCCCACGCGGAGGTGGGCACACGATGACGCTCACCGGCCTCGTGTCCGCCCTGATCGCCGACGACGGCACAGCCGACTGGCCCCGTCGGGTCCCCGCCAGGCTGGAGACGGTCCTCACCACGATGCCGCTCGCCGCGCGGGCCGGCCTACGGGCGGCAGCGCGCGGCGTGGACGCCTACGCCATGACACGCACCGGACGCACGCTCGGCGCACTCACCCCGCCCGAACGGGAATCCGTGCTGGCCGAACTGGCCGCACGACCCGCCCTTCTCCCACTCCTCGACGTACTGAAGGTGCCCGTCCTCCTGGCCGCCGGGACCGAGCGGATGCTCCAGGACGGTCCCGCACCGCGCGGCCTCACCCGCCAGGATCCGCCGCTCGACCTGACACCCGCGCCCGCCTGGCCCGCGCGCTCCACCGCCGACGCAGTCGTCATCGGCTCGGGCGCCGGCGGGGCGACGGCCGCACGGACGCTGGCCCGGGCCGGGCTGGACGTCGTCGTCCTGGAGGAGGGGCAGCACCACTCCACCGAGTCGTTCGGCCGACGCACGCCACTGGACCGATTCACCGACCTCTACCGGGACGGCGGGGCCACCGTCGTCGTCGGCAACCCACCGCTGCTGCTGCCCACGGGCCGCGCCGTCGGCGGCACCACGGTCGTCAACTCCGGTACCTGCTACCGCACTCCGGGGCACGTCCTGGCCCGCTGGAGCAAGGACTTCGGATTCACGCCCGCCGACGGATTCGACCGGTGTCTGGACGAGGCCGAGCGCACCCTGCGGGTGGCCACCCAACCCGTCGACGTCCTCGGCAACAACGGCCGCAGCGCGCTCGACGGAGCGCGCGAGCTCGGCTGGCAGGCCGCGCCGCTGCGCCGCAACGCGCCCGGCTGCCAGGGCTCCTGCCAGTGCGTGGTGGGGTGTCCGACCGGCGCCAAACAGAGCGTCCAGCTGTCCGTGCTGCCCGAGGCCTGCGCCGCGGGGGCGCGTATCGTCACCGGAGCCCGAGCCGAGCGCATCCTCGTCGACACGGACCGGCCCGGAGGCCCGCGCACGGCAGGGGTACGCGCACGCTTCGGGGAGAGCGGCGCCTTCGAGATCCTCGCGCCCCTGGTCGTCGTCGCCGCGGGCGCGCTGCAGTCCCCGCCACTCCTACGCCGCTCCGGCCTGGGCCGGCATCCCCGCCTCGGCGGCAATCTCAGCGTCCACCCGGCCACGAGCGTCGCCGGACGCTTCGCCGAACCGGTCACCGCCTGGGAAGGCGTGCTGCAGAGCGTCGGAGTCGAGGAGCACCACTCGCAGGGCATCCTCATCGAGGCCACCGCCACCCCGCCCGGCATGGGCTCCTTCGTCCTCCCCGGGCTGGGTGCCGAGCTGCGCCGCGAACTGGAGACCGCCGACCGGCTCGCCACGCTCGGCGCGATGATCGCCGACCGCCCCTCCGGTCGCGTCCTCGGCCGCGACCGCACGCTGATCCGCTACGGCCTGGACCGCCGCGACGCGGGCCGCTTGCTGAGGGCCGTGCGCGCCATGGGAGAGCTGCTGTTCGCCGCAGGAGCCGAGGAAGTCCTCACCGGCATCCCCCGCGCACCCCGAGTACGCAGCCTCACGGAACTGGACGCCGTGCTGGCGGGCACGAGCGCACGCCACCTCCACCTCTCGGCCTACCACCCCACCGGAACGGCAGCCGCAGGAGCGGACCCGCACCGCTTCCCGGCCGACCCTTGGGGCAGACTCCGAGGCGTACAAGGAGTACTGCTCGCGGACGCCTCCGTGCTCCCCAGCTGCCCTCAGGTGAATCCCCAACTGAGCATCATGGCGGCGGCGTCGGCGATCTCGGAGGCGGCTGTCCATGCATGAGAAACAGGACCGCGAGGTGACTGTCGGCCGGTGAAGCGTACGATCGGTACGTGACGATCAAGTACGAGTGGCGGCCCGATGTCGACAACGCCTCCCTGAACGAGCTGCACGCCGAAGGCTTCGGTCACCCGGTCGGTCACACCGACTGGCGAGCGCGACTTGAACGCCACAGCCTCGGCTGGGTCTGTGCGTGGGAAGACGGCTCGCTGGTCGGCTTCGTCAACGTGGTCTGGGACGGCGGAACTCACGCGTTCATCCTGGACACGGTGGTCGCCCGGCACTGCCGGGCACAAGGAGTCGGCGCCAGGCTCGTCGCGATCGCAGCCGAAGAAGCCCGTGCCGCGAAGTGCGCGTGGCTTCACGTCGACTTCGAGGACCACCTGCGTCCGTTCTACTTCGATGCCTGCGGCTTCGCCGAGACGACGGCCGGACTGATCGCCCTCCAGCCCGGAGAGCGGCTTGACCTTGCCCTCGAGGTCAAGGTCTAGCGTTCGTGGAGATGAGCGGCATGAAGATCGGCGAGCTGGCCAGACGCGCCGGCGTGACAATCAAAGCGGTGCGTTACTACGAATCGCTCGGATTGATCACGCCGCGCCGGCTCGCCAACGGGTACCGGGACTACGACGAGGACGACGTGCGGATGGTGCGTGAGATCCGGACTCTCGGCAGCCTCGGCATCCCGGTCGAGCGCACACGCCCTTTCCTTGAGTGCCTGGCGTCCGGACAGCAGCACGCCGACGACTGTCCGGCGTCACTGGCCGGCTATCGCGAGGCCATCGACGAGCTGACCGAGCGGATCGAGGCCCTGGCCGGCCGCCGAGCGACCCTGATACGGCATCTGAGACAGGCCGCCCATCGCAACAGCAGCAGCCCGGCGCCCGACGACGGAGAGCACACCATGACCGACTTCCACCGCCTGCCTCCGGACCTGCCCGTCCCGGAGGACGACGGCGCGGCCGACCACCTTCGCGACCTGAAGGCACCCCACCTCGAACTGGCGAACACCACAGGCGATATGGTCCGCCTCGACACCCTTGGCCCAGGCCGCACGATCGTCTACGTGTACCCGCTCACGGGCCGCCCGGACACCGACCTCCCCGACGGCTGGGACTCCATCCCCGGAGCCCGGGGCTGCACCACCGAAGCCTGTGACTTCAGGGACCACCACCAAGAGCTTCTCGCGGCCGGCGCGCAGCGGGTCTTCGGCCTGTCCAGCCAGGACACCACCTATCAGCGCGAGGTCGTCGAACGGCTCCGTCTGCCGTTCGCCATGCTCTCCGATCCTCGGCTGAGCCTGGCCGCGGCTCTCGGCCTGCCCACGTTCGACGTCGACGGGATGACGCTGTTCAAGCGGCTGACCCTCGTCATCCGTGACGGGGTGATCGAGCATGTCTTCTACCCGGTCTTCCCGCCCGACGCGCATGCCCAGCAGGTCCTGGCGTGGCTGCGCGACAACCCCGTGGCATGAACTTCCCTGTGTTCAGCGGGTGGTGAAGCCTCCGTTGACGAAGAACACCTGGCCGTTGGCCCACCAGCCGTCGGTGAGGCAGAACTTCACCCAGGGGACGATGTACTCGATCTCGGTGAGGTCGCCGTTCATGGCCGGGCCTTCAGGTAGGCGACGGAGTCGCCGGTCTCGGGCGGATAGAAGAAGCCGGTGTCCATCGGCCCGGGAGCGATGGTGTTGACGGAGACGTTCCGGCCGAAGAGTTCCTTGGACAGGGCGCGCGCGAAGTCCTCGACCGGTGCCTTGCTGCCGGCTTAGAGCGAGTACAGGCCGGTGTAGCCGGCCAGCAGCGAGGTGACGACGGCGAGGATCTTGCCGCCGTCCTCGGTCCGCTGAGAACGCCTCGCCGCCCTGGGCCGTGATCTCGTCCACGACGGCCTGGGCCTTGGCCGCGGACGATTCACTGTTGTAGTGCACGGCCACACGGGCACCGGCGTCGGACAGGGTACGGCTGATCAGCGCACCGGGACTGCGGGATGCGCCGCCGACGGAGACGGGCTTGCCTTCCAGGGTGTTGGCACAGCGGTAACCATGAGTCGTGACTCCTTGCGCGAGGGGGTTGTCGGGGCAGCTGCCGAGGGGGCCCCGGACACGGGCTAGGTGCCGTCAGAACCCTCGGTCCCGAGGCGCTGCCGCTGCGGAGTCACCACGTACACCGGGTCCTGAGCGGACGCGATGCCCGCGGCGAAAACTCCGAACCGGGTGCACAGTCCCGCTGCCAGGTACGCGCCTCCCGCCAGTAGCGGAGCCGCCCGACGCCCCGGAAGAAGCGACAGGCCGGCTCCGGCCACGACCAGCGCCTTGCTCAGGGTCAGCAGCCGCCCGGGCCGCCCCGTCACATAGGGCTCACCGACCAGCCCGAGCCGTCGCTCGATGCGGCGTACCGCGGCGAGTTCCATGCACGCGCCGAGCAGGCCCATCCGGATCGGCGGACCGTGGTCCGCACGGGGCGCGCAGAGCAGTGCCGCACCCGCGGCGCTGGTCAGCGCGCTGCCCGCGAAGACGTACGGCAGTTCCGGGTACGCCTCGTGCCATGCCGGAACCGCTGTGTCGGAGAGCAGGACCGCGGTGTACGTGCACATCGCCGGCCCCAGGACGGCGGATCCGATTCCGGCGACGCGGCCGGGCCCGGGCAGCCTTCCAGTGACCTGCGAGGCCGCCGCGGCGGTGGCGAGCGTCGAGAACGGCGCGAGGATCCAGGAGCCCACCGACAGCGGTGACGTGGGCTTGAAGACGCGCAGCATGTGCGTGAAGCGCTCGGGACGGCCGAGGTCATGGACCAGGGCGGCGACGCTCGCCACCGATGCGGCAGCAGCGACCTGCCGGCCCGCCCCGGCCAGATCCCGACGCCCGGTCAGTTCGGCCACCGCCGCCATCGTCGCCGACGCACCGGCTGTGCCTCCGAGGAAGAGGTACCCCGGAACGTCCGGCACCTTCCAGGTGGGACGCTTGAGGATGGGCCGGCCGTAGTACGACCGGAACTGCGCGCGCGGAACCATCGGCCGTTCCCGCGCACCGCGCCCCGTCACGGCCTCGTCCTCTCCCATGTTCCCCGCCCCAGGAAGGACAGCGCCACGCTCACTGCCACTCCGACCGCGGCCGTCGCCGCGTGCCGCCACATCGACGACAGGTCATGAGTGGTGACCACCGGGTCCGGCGGCAGCCCGTACACCTCGGGCTCGTCCAGCAGGAGGAAGAACGCGCCGTCACCGCCGACGCCGTCCTCCGGATCCCGGCCGTACAGCCGTGCCCGGTCGACCCCGCGCTCGTGCAGCTCCGCCACTCGACGGTCGGCCCGCTCGCGCAGCTCCTCCAGCGGGCCGAACTGGATGGAGTCGGTCGGGCAGGCCTGCGCGCAGGCCGGTTCCCGGCCCGCCCCCAAACGGTCGTAGCACAGCGTGCACTTGAAGGCCCGGCCGTCGCCCGGGCGGATGTCGATCACGCCGTACGGGCACGCCGGCACGCAGTATCCGCAGCCGTTGCAGATGTCCTCCTGCACCACCACGGTCCCGAACTCGGTGCGGAACAACGACCCGGTCGGGCAGACGTCCAGGCAGGCGGCGTGGGTGCAGTGCTTGCACACGTCACTGGACATCAGCCAGCGCACCTGGCCGTCCCCGGAGCCCGTGTCGTGCCCGGGCGGCGGCCCTACGGCCGGCATGCCCAGGTCTACCGGCTGCCGGTCCGGTGCCACCTTCTGCTCGACGAACGCCACGTGCCGCCAGTTGTCGGCGCTCAGTGCGCCCGTGTTGTCGAACGACTGCCCCAGGAGGTCGAGTTCCTCGGTTTCGGCCGGCAGGAGGTTCCACTCCTTGCACGCCACTTGGCACGCCTTGCAGCCGATGCAGACGGAGGTGTCCGTGAAGAAGCCCATCCGGGGCGGGTGGGTGTCCGGGTAACCGGCGTCCGCGGCGGGGTCGGCCAGTGGGCCGGACAGCCTGTTGCGGTCGGAAGTCATCGCTGCCCCTCTCCCGCGTCCGGCGGGGTGTCCTCGGGGAGGCCGGCTCGCCGCCGGTAGGCCGCCACGTGGGCGCGCAGCGCCGGGCCCCGTGGACGCCTGCCGGGCCGGATGTCGCAGGTCGCCGCCTTGGACTCCTGGATGCGTACGTTCGGGTCGAGGACGACGGACAGCAGGTCGTTCGCCGAGTCCCCCGTCGACAGGCCGTTCGGACCCCAGTGGTAGGGCAGTCCCACCTGGTGGATGGTGCGGCCCCGCACCCGCAGCGGTCTGATCCGGTCGGTCACCAGCACCCTCGCCTCGACCGCCGTACGGGCCGTGGTGATGGTCGCCCAGCCCAGGTGTTCCAGACCGCGCTCCGCGGCGAGTTCGGGGGAGACCTCGCAGAAGAACTCCGGTTGCAGCTCGGAGAGATAGGGCAGGGTACGGCTCATGCCGCCGGCGGTGTGGTGCTCGGTGAGCCGGAAGGTGGTGAACGCGTACGGATACACCTCGCTGCAGGCCGGGTGGTAGCGGTTGGCCGGGCGGTCGTAGGCCTGCAGCGCCGGGTTCGTCTGCCGGCCGTACAGCGGGTTGTCCACCGGCGACTCGTACGGCTCGTAGTGCGCGGGCAGCGGGCCGTCCGCCAGCCCGGCCGGCGCGAACAGCCAGGCGCGGCCGTCGCTCTGCATGATGAACGGGTCGGTGCCGGCCAGGGCGTCCTGGGCCCTCGCGCCCGGCGGCGGCCGGTAGTCGGGTGGCTTGTCCGCCTCGAAGTCCGGGACGTCCTCCCCGGTCCACCGGCCTTGTCCGGCGTCCCACCACACATACCGCTTGCGCTCGCTCCACGGTCTGCCCTCGGGGTCGGCCGACGCCCGGTTGTAGAGGATGCGGCGGTTGGCGGGCCATGCCCAGCCCCAGTCGGGGGCGACCCGGCTCTGTTCGTCGCCCGGTCGGCGGTTCGCCGCGTGGTTGTGTCCGTCGGCGTGGACCCCGCAGTAGATCCAGACACCGCAGGAGGTGGAGCCGTCGTCCCGCAGCTGGGTGTACGACGACAGGGGCTGCCCGTCCTGTCCGTACCCGTTGATCTCGGCCAGTACGGCGTCGGCGCTCGGCTCGGCCAGCGGGCCCGACGTCGGGTAGTCCCAGGTGAGGTCGAGCAGCGGCCGGTCGCGCGGTTCGGTGGATCCGGCGAGCTTCTCCCTGATGATCCGCCCCAGGTGGTGGTAGAACCACAGGTCGCTGCGGGCGTCCCCGGGCGGGGTGACCGCCGTGTCGTGCCACTGCAACAGCCGCTGGGTGTTGGTGAAGCTGCCGTCCTTCTCCGTGTGCGCCGCGGCCGGCAGGAAGAACACCTCCGTCGGGATCTCCTCGGTGCGCAGCTCACCGGTCTCGATCTCGGGCCCGTCCAGCCAGAAGGTCGCGCTCTCGATGAGGCGCAGGTCCCGCACCACCAGCCAGTCCAGGTTCGCCATGCCGAGGCGCTGCAGCTTGCCGTTGGCCGAACCGACCGCCGGGTTCTCGCCGACGAGGAAGTACCCCTTGCACTCGCCCGAGAGCTGGTTCAGCACCGTCCGGTAGGTGCCGTGGTCGCCGGTCAGCCGGGGCAGCCAGTCGAACCGGTAGTCGTTCTCCGCCGTGGCCCCCTCTCCCCACCATGCCTTGAGCAGGCTCACCAGGTACGCGCGCATGTTGCCCCAGAAACCGGTCGTGCCGCTGTCCGCGGCCACGAACGCGTCCAGGTTCTCGTGCTGGTGGGCGTGCGGCATGGGGATGTAGCCGGGCAGCAGGTCGAACAGCGTGGGGACGTCCGAGGAGCCCTGGATGCTGGCGTGTCCGCGCAGGGCCATGATGCCGCCGCCCGGCCGCCCGATGTTGCCCAGCAGCGCCTGCAGGATGGATGCGGTACGGATGTACTGCACCCCGACGGTGTGCTGGGTCCAGCCCACGGAGTAGCACAGCGCCGTGGTGCGTTCGCGTCCCGAGTTGGCGGTGATCGCTTCGGCCACCCGGGCGAACAGCTCGCGGGGGACCCCGCAGACGTCCTCGACCAGCTCCGGCGTGTAGCGGGCGAAGTGCCGCTTGAGCACCTGGTACACGCAGCGGGGGTGCCGCAAGGTCGGATCCATTGCCGCTTTCCCGCTCACGGCGGGGCCGCCGGCGCCGTACGACTGCGCGCGGGAGGCCTCGTGAGCCTCCCTGCCACCGTGCTGCTGGGCGGCCGTGCCCTGCTCGCCCTCGTCCTCCGCCGCCGTCCACCGGTCCCGGTCACCGGCCGCGGCCGAGATCTGCGCGCCCTCGTACATCCAGCTGCTGGTCTCGTAGTGCCGGCTCTCCGGGTCGAAGCCGGAGAACAGCCCGTCCAGGTCCTCGGTGTCGGCGAAGTCCTCGCGCAGGATCGCCGGGGCGTTGGTGTAGGCGACCACGTACTCGCGGAAGTCCTTGTCGTTGCTCAGCACATGGTTGATCAGGGCGCCGAGGAAGACGATGTCCGTCCCGGCCCGCAGCGGCACGTGGACGTCCGCCAGCGCACTGGTGCGGGTGAAGCGGGGGTCGACGTTGATGATCGTGGCGCCCCGTTCCTTGGCCTCCATCACCCACTGGAAGCCGACCGGATGGCACTCGGCCATGTTCGAGCCCTGGATGACGATGCAGTCGGCCTCGGCCAGATCCTGCTGAAACGTCGTGGCTCCGCCACGGCCGAACGAGGTCCCCAGACCGGGAACCGTGGCGGAGTGTCAAATCCGCGCCTGGTTCTCGATCTGGATCGCGCCCAGCGCCGTGTAGAGCTTCTTCATCAGGTAGTTCTCTTCGTTGTCCAGCGTCGCTCCGCCGAGCGAGGCGATGCCGAGCGTGCGCCGGACCGGAACACCGTGATGCGTGTCCTGCCAGGTCTGCCGACGGGTTGCGATGACCCGGTCGGCGATCATGTCCATCGCCCGGTCGAGCGGGATCCGCTCCCACCCCGTGCCGTACGGCGCCCGGTGCAGGACGGCGCTGATCCGGCCGGGACCGGTCACCAACTGCTTGCTGGCCGCGCCCTTCGGACACAGCCGGCCGCGCGAGACGGGGGAGTCCGGGTCACCCTCGATCTGGACGACCTTCTCGTCCTTGACGTAGACCTTCTGGCCGCAGCCCACGGCGCAGTACGGGCACACGGACCGCACGACCCTGTCGGCCTGCTCGGTACGGGCGGACAGCCGCTCGGTGCCGCGCGAGCGCGCCGCGCTTCCCCGGCCCAGCGCATCGTCGCCGGTGAGCTGCCGGTACACCGGCCAGCCGTTGATCCACTGCCACAGGCCCATGGCGATCTCCCGCCTCGTGCCCCTGCGCCGTCGCAGCCAACGTAACGCCGGGACCCGCCCGGGGCATGTCGAAGTCCGATCAGGCCGACGCGGTTCGCACACGGTGGGTGCCGTCCGCGAGCCGCTCGGTGACGCCCCGGTGGTCGAGCAGCTCCAGCAGGGGCACCGCGACCCGTCGCGTGGTGCGCAACGCCTGCCGCGCCTGACTGAGGGTGAACGGCTGGGGCAGTTGCGCGAGTACTACGGCGGCCCGCCTGTCACCGTCGGGAAGCAGGAAGACGCCCTCGGCCACCTTCAGCAGGCGGCCGGCCCGCACCGCGGCAGCCAACTCCCTTGCCCCGAGGTGCAGTTCCGCCATCCTCGCGGCGTCCGGCGCCGCGAACGGGGCGGCGCGCAACTCGACGGTCAGCGCGGCCACCGCCGCCTCGACAGGTCCGGGAAGCACCGCGAGGCTGCCCGGCGCACACACCCGCCCCTCCACCACCGGCAGCCCTGCCGCACCGGCAAGCCGTTCCACGACACCGGCAGCGGGCAGCCGCAGCCGTCGTCGTACCGCCTCCACGGGCATGCCTGACTCCAGCGGATGCTCGTCGCGCCACTCGTCGATCAGGGCACGCAGGGAGACGACCGACTCGCGCCACGCGCCCGGATGAACCCTTCGGCCGTCACCCACGGGATCGCCCACCTCGGGCAGCCCCATGGCCTGGAACTCGTCCGCGGTCGCGAAGCGCCGCCGACGCAGCATCGCCTCGGCCACCGCCCGTGGCGACGCATCGGCCAGAGCGGCCAGCTCCACGGCTCGCAACCGTGCGGCTCCGCGCCGACTCAGCCCGGGCGGCGCCACGTCGAGTACGTCGACACCGGCGGCGATACGGTGCCGGCCGGGATCGCGCAGCAACGCGCGGTCGCCGACGCGCAGCGGCAGGGGCCGGGCCAGCCGCAGCCGGGCGCTGCCCGCCCCCAGCGGCCGGACCCGGGCCGAGACGGACGCGGAGCCCACATGCAGCACGAGCTCGCGAGGGAGGTCACTGCGCTCGCCGGCCTCACTCCCGCTGCCGCCGGCACCGCGCAGCGCCACGTCGACCTCGGCGGTCATCAGCCAGCGGCCCGGAGTGAGGAGCGCGTCGCCGCGCCCGATCGCCCGGTGCTCGACGCCCCGCAGATTGACCGCCACGCGGGCCACGGCACGGACCTCGGGCAGGTCCCGGCCCAGCGTCTGCAGGCCGCGCACCCGCACCACCGCCCCGGTGGACGCCAGCTGAAGCTCCGCACCCCTGCGCAGAGTGCCGGCCGTCAGCGTTCCGGTGACCACCGTGCCGGCGCCGACGACGCTGAACGAGCGGTCCGCCCACAACCGCACGTCGGCGTCCGGATCGGCCGGTGGCAGGCCTCCCACCAGCCGCAGCAGTCCGTCGTGCAGCCGGTCCAGGCCCTCGCCGGTGCGCCCGCTCACCGTCACCGACTCGACCGGTCCCAGGCCGGTCGCCGCCATGCGGCCCAGCGCCTGTCGCCGGGCCGGTTCCGGGTCGGCCAGGTCGCAACGTGTCACGGCGAGCAGCGCATGCCGCACGCCCAGCGCGTCCAGCGCCTGCAGATGCTCGGCCGATTGCGGCATCCAGCCCTCGTCGGCGGCCACCACGAACAGCACGGCGGGGACCGGGCCGATACCGGCCAGCATGTTGGGCACGAACCGCTCGTGGCCCGGCACGTCGACGAACGCCACCTCCGCTCCGCCGGGGAGGGTCGTCCAGGCGAAACCCAGGTCGATGGTCAGGCCGCGACGGCGCTCCTGCTCCCAGCGGTCCGGCTCCATCCCGGTGAGCAGCTTCACCAGCGTCGACTTGCCGTGATCGACATGGCCGGCGGTCGCGATCACGTACACGGCCGCTCGCTTCCGCGGTCGTCTCCACCCGGGCGTCCGCCGCTCGTGTGCGACCGTCGTGCGGCGAGTACGGCCTCCAGCACCGCCTGCTCCTGCTCGGCCCCGACCGTGCGCAGATCCAGCAGGCACCGTCCACGCTCCACCCTGCCGATCACCGGGACCGCGCCGGTGCGCAGCGACGGGCCGTACGACGCGGGGAGGCCGACGGCCGCGCTGGGCAGGGTCTCGCCGGGCGCGCCGCCACCGCCCACGACCGCCTCCGTGCGCAGTACCTCCGCCGGTACTCCCTCGGCCCGCAGCCGCTCGACCAGCAGGGCGGCGCGCTCGCGCAGGGCGCTCTCGTCGGCGGCCAGCGCGGCACGTACGGGCGGCTCCGGACCGCGCAGGGTCGCTTCCAACGCGGCCAGGGTCAGCTTGTCCACCCGCAGGGCCCGGGCCGCGGGATGCCGGCGCAGCCGCTCCACCAGCCCCGCTTCACCCAGCAGCAGCCCGGCCTGCGGACCGCCGAGCAGCTTGTCCCCGCTGGCCGTCACGAGCGCCGCCCCGGCGCGCAGCGCGGTGGCGGCGTCCGGCTCCCGGGGGAGCGTCGGGTGCGGGCCGAGCAGACCGGAACCGATGTCCACCACCACCGGGGGGCCCAGCGCCGCCAGCTCGGTCACGTCCGCCGCCGCTGTGAAACCGCTGATCCGGAAGTTGGACGCGTGGACCTTGAGCAGGAAGCCTGTGTCAGGGCCGACGGCCTCGGCGTAGTCCCGCGCCTGGGTGCGATTGGTGGTGCCGACCTCGCGCAGCCGTGCACCGGTGGAGGCCAGCAGCTCCGGAATGCGGAACCCGTCGCCGATCTCGACCAGCTCGCCCCGGCTGATCACGATCTCCCGTCCTTGAGCCATCACAAGGGCGCACAGGAGCAGCGCGGCCGCGTTGTTGTTCACCACGTGCACCGCTCCGGCATCGGGCACGGCCTCGGCCAGCGCGGCCAGCGCCCCGCGTCCGCGGCGGGCCCGGCGGCCTTCGGCAAGGTCGAACTCGACGTCCGTGCATCCGGACGCGGCCGTCACGGCGTCCCGGGCGGCGACCGACAGCGGCGCGCGACCGAGATTGGTGTGCACCAGCACACCGGTGGCGTTGATCACCGGCCGCAGGCCGCTGGCCCGTTCGGGCAGCCCGCCGACCGCCGCCTCCACCACGTCCTCGGGAGCGATCTCGCCGGCCCGCGCGCGGCGCTGGGCCTCCGCGACGGCCGCCTTCACCAGAGGGCGCCCCAGCGTCCGGACGGCGGTGGCTATGCGCGGCTCGGCCAGGACGGCATCGGTGCCGGGGATGCGGCGGCGAGGATCGCTCATGGCACCCCTTCCGCTCACAGAGCCCATCCAGCGGGGCGTGGACGGCGGAGGCGGACGGGAATCGAACCCGCCAACGGCAGCTCCTGCCGTTCAACGGTTTTGAAGACCGGGCCGGTCACCAGGCCGGACACGCCTCCACGCGCCACGCGGCCATCCTCGCAAAAGCCGTATCCACGCGCTAACGGAACGCATCCGGAATCATGACCCGCATGACCTCACCCACGGCGCCCAGCGCATCCGTGCGCCTCACCCAGTACGCGCACGGCGGCGGATGCGCCTGCAAGATCCCGCCGGGTGAGCTGGAGGAAGTACTGCGGGGCCTGGCGGCGGCCGTGCCGGTGCGTGACCCCGGGGGCGAACTGCTGGTCGGCCTGGACGACGGCGACGACGCCTCCGTCGTACGGCTGCCGGACGGCACGGGGGTGCTGGCGACGACCGACTTCTTCACACCCGTGGTCGACGACCCGTACGACTGGGGCCGCATCGCCGCTGCGAACGCGCTGTCGGACGTGTACGCCACGGGCGGCCGGCCCCTCCTCGCGGTGAACCTGCTGGCCTGGCCGCGGGATGTCCTCCCGCTCGACCTGGCCCGCGAGGTGCTGCGCGGCGGCCTGGACGTGGCCGCGGCCGCCGGCTGCCACGTCGCCGGCGGCCACAGCGTGGACGACCCCGAGCCCAAGTACGGCATGGCGGTCACCGGCCTGGTCGACCCGGACCGCCTGCTGCGCAGCGACGCCGGAGAACCGGGTGTGCCGCTGTCCCTGACCAAGCCGCTCGGCATCGGCGTGCTGAACAGCAGGCACAAGGCCACCGGCGAGGTGTTCCCGCACGCGGTCGAGACCATGACACGGCTCAACCGCGAGGCGGCCGAAGCGGCACTGGCCGCCGGGGTCACCTGCGCGACGGACGTCACCGGGTTCGGGCTGCTCGGCCATGCCTACAAGCTCGCGCGGTCGAGCGGGGTCACGGCACTGATCGACGCGAACGCCGTGCCCTACCTCGACGGCGCCCGGCAGGCGCTCAGCGAGGGGCACGTCAGCGGCGGAACCCGGCGCAATCTCGCCTGGGTGCGTCCCCACGCCGACCTGTCGGCGGTGAGCGAGGACGAGGCGCTGCTCCTGGCCGACGCACAGACCTCAGGCGGCCTGCTGGTGGCCGGCGAAATCCCCGGCGCTCCCGTCGTGGGCGAGCTGCTGCCGCGCGGCGAGCACGTCGTGGTGCTCCGCTGAACCCGGCCGCAAGGACGACGGCGCCGTGTCGATGCGTGCTCGCAGGCGCGGCAAGGCGGCGTCCGCCGACCCGGGCCCGGCCCCGGTCGGCGGACGCCGCCGCGGAAGAGCTACTGCCCCGGGTGCAGAACCACCTTGGTGTAGCCCTCGATGCGCTTGTCGAACTTGTCGTACGCCGTGGGCGCGTCTGCCAGTGGCAGCTCGTGGGAGACGACGAAGCTCGGCCGGGCACGCCCCGAGATGATGAGGTCGCGCAGCTGCCGGTTGTAGCGCTTCACGTTGCACTGCCCGGTGCCCATACGCAGCCCCTTCTCGAAGAGCTTGCCGATCGAGACCATGAGCCGGCCGTGCTTGGCCTGCTCGTCCGGTCCGCCCGGGTCGGCCGGCACGTAGAGGCCGGGTATGCCCAGCGCTCCGGTCGGCCGGACGGTCTCGATGATCGAGTTCAGCACGGCCGCGGGCTCCTCACGGTTCTCGCCCCTGGCCATGGCCTGGTAGCCGACCGCGTCTATGCCCTTGTCCGTGCCCTCGCCGTTCGTCTGCTCCTTGATCTGCTCGACCGGGTTGCCTTCGGCGAAGTTGATCGGAATCGCACCGATCTCCTCGGCCTTCTGCAGCCGCTCGAGCACCCGGTCGACGACGAACACCCTCGACGCGCCGCGGATCATGGCCGAGTAGGCGGCCATGAGTCCGACGGGCCCGCCGCCGTACACCACGACACTCTCACCCGGGGAGACCTGGGCGAGTTCGTTGCCGTGATAGCCGGTCGGGAAGATGTCGGCGAGCAGAATGAAATCGGTCTCGTGCTCGGTGCCTTCCGGCAACTTCAGACAGTTGAAGTCGGCGTACGGTACGCGCAGGTATTCGGCCTGGCCCCCGGTCCATGGCCCCATCGCCACATAGCCGTATGCGCCACCGGCGAAGCCCGGATTCACGGTGAGGCAGAATCCGGTGTAGTCGGCCACACAGTTCTTGCAGAAACCGCAGGCGACATTGAAGGGCATGACCACGCGGTCGCCCTTCTTCAGAGAGGTGACCCCGTCGCCGATCTCCTCGATGATCCCCATGTTCTCGTGACCGAACACGATGCCGGGTTCGGCGGCGGTGCGGCCCTCGTACATGTGCAGGTCAGAGCCGCATATGGCGGTGGACGTCACCCGTACGATCACCTCGTTCGGGTGCTGGAGTCGAGGCTTCTGCACCTCTTCCACCGCTACCTCGAACGGTCCCTTGTAGACGACAGCCTTCATATGACAC
The DNA here is from genome assembly GCF_007827595.1 of Streptomyces sp. BK340. GTDB lineage: Bacteria > Actinomycetota > Actinomycetes > Streptomycetales > Streptomycetaceae > Streptomyces. The sequence continues at coordinate 105,258 of NZ_VISR01000021.1, read as the reverse complement.
CTCCGATGAGCGGTGCGTGCTCGCTGCCGGAGGCCAAACAGCCGTCAACCGAACGTAGCCTGGTGCGAACGGGCAGTAGGAAGGTCGCGGCCGTTCGCCTCACGTGACCCAACTCTCATGGTCCCCCTGTAGAGGAACATGAAACGGGCCAGCTATTGTCAATTAAATTCCGATTTCAACCTCGGGTCGAATGGGAGGACGAGGAAAGTGAATCAGCGTTGCGGGACCTTGCTCGTCCCGGTGCCCGGCATCTCGGGCACCATGTACCCGCCGGGAACGCCGGTGGCCATCAGTGGCCGCGGCTCGTCCGTCGACGCCTTCGTGGACGGCGACTGGCTCCCCCTCGCCTGGTGGGAGTTCGCCGAGGGACTCTCCGAAGGCGTCCCCGACAGCTGACTCTGCCCGGGCTTGTGGACGCCTCGAGCCGGGATGATCAGCCCCGAAGAGACACGCCTCATGGCCTGTCGGCGGAAGCCTGGAAGGAGCTGGTCCGGTAACGGCCTCGGAACTCGGCCAGGAGCTCATCGGTCGCTTCGGCCCCGGCGCTCACGGCGGCGTGGACGTCACGGAAGTAGTTTTCGTAACCGGCGGGGGTGTAGAGGCACAGAGCGCGGGCGAGGACCGGTCCTGCATTGCGGAAGCCGTGCGGGGTGCCGCGGGTGGCGGCCAGCAGATGCCCGGGACCGGCGGTCACCTCGCCGTCCCCGGTGTGGAGCGTCAACTCGCCTTCGAGGACGTAGAAGTACTCGTCGTGGCCTTCATGTACGTGCGGCCTGGCACCGACGGTGCCAGGGGCGAGGCTGAACTCCTCGAAGGCGAAGTGCCCGCCCGTGTGCTCGCCGGTGAGCCGGAAGAAGTGTGCGACCCCGGCGACGTCTATGAGTTCCCCGTCCTCGGGGCCACGCAGCAGCGGACGGGCGGGAATCCGGGACTGATCATCGGTCATGGGGGCATTGTGGCCCACGGGGGTACCGCTTCCGGATCGTGCCCTGTCTGACCTGCCTCTGTGTGCGGAGCGGTAGGGAGCCGGCCACTCCAGGGGAGGGCGCCGGCCCCCTACAGGGCGACGGCTCAGCCCAGACCGAGGCTGGAGAGCGCGGTGGTCCAGTCGGTGACGATGGCGTTCTGCGCGTCGTCAAGGCTGACCTGACCGGCGCAGACGGCCTTCTTCAGCTTGTTCTCGACGGTGTCCTTCTGGGCGGAGGTGCCGTCGCCGGAGTGCGGCTCGGGCCAGAGGTTCTCCTCGCTCTTGGGCGCGCCGCCGAGTTCGAGCGGAACGAAGTGATCCTCCTCGTAGTCCGAGAGACTGGTGTCGGAGTAGCCGTACTCGGCGATCTGCTTCTTCTTCAGCGCGTTGGTGTACGAGGTGGAGGGCCGTACGGTCGCGGTCCAGCCGGAGACGCAGATGGTCGAGTCGATGGTGTCCTGGGTGACGTCGGGGTTGAGGTCGCCGGGCGTACAGACCGGGTCGGGCAGGGGGAGGTAGGCCTGGCTGCAGCTCGCGGCGTGCGCGGAACCGGTGGTGACGGTGAGGCCCGCCCCGGCGAGGGCGAGGGTGGAGAGGCTGGTCACCAGGGCGCGCGGTATTCGGGACATGTGGGGGTCTCCCGGTGTGGTGCCCGGCAGAATTCCGGGCGATCGTGAGCATGACAGCACCGGGATCATCTATGCGAGTAGACCTCTTTGCCCGACCGAGGGCTCCCTTGAGTGAACGTTTATCCGGCTGAGGTCGGTAAGGGGTGAAGTCTTGACGCTGCCTTGATGGCGGGCACGGGACGGGGGCTTCGGCGTACGTCCGCGAGGCGTGACAGCCCGTCAACTACCTGCTGTGACATGCGTAAACGCCCGCTGAACGCACAGCGTCCCGAGGTGAGGTCCCGCCACTTGGCCGATCAGGCGCGGCAGCGCAGCATCTCCAGCGGCGGGTGCGCGAGGAGGTCTGCCCAGAAGACCTCGCCGTACTCGTGGATGCCGGCTTCGGACACCTGCAGCGGAACCCACTTCACGTCACTGAACCCGGCCGCCCGCAGACACCCCTCGTAGACCTCGCGGCGCGGGACCGCGCAGACGATGCTGATCGGCCGCGGGTCGAGGAGAGCCGTGACCCGCACCCGCGGACCCGTCTCGATCTCCTCGCCGGTCGGCTCGCAGAGAAATCCGTACTTGTCCAGCGACGGGCAGTCGAACCGATAGTCGGGCTTCTGGGCGAACACGAAGAACTCTCCACCCGGCACCAGGCTCCGGTGGATGTTGCGGCACATCCGCTCCATCTTCGCCGTGTCCGCAGCGTAGTTGAGGCACTGCACTCCCAGCGCCGCGTCGAATCGCCGCTCAGAGACCGCAGTTCGGCCACGTCACCGACCTCGTAACGGACACCCAGCGGGTCACGCTGCTCGAACTCCCGCGCGGCGGCGATCATCTCTGCGGAGATGTCGACACCGAAGACATCCGTGGCGCCGCGCCGGCCCTCCGGAAGCAGAGGCTCGCCGGGCCGCGGTCTTGGCAGAGAGTCTGCTTTGCCCTTGTCCGGCCGCCGTACTGGCAGATGGCACAAAGAAGTTGGCTGGGTGCCCCTCCGATCGCCCAACATCACGTCACACCGACTGGCAGAGGACGCAGCCGATGCGTGCTCTGCTGGAGCGGGACCGCCCGCATCGTCGGACGCACTCGCACGAGTGCCCGGCCGGCCTCGGTCACCGCTCCTCGGTACAGCAACCGTCCCCGGACACGGAACCCGTACCGGTCTCCAGACGGCAGAAGCAGGACGCCTCGATCGGCACGTCCGCCATCGCCGCGGCGATCTTCAGCTGCTGGGCCACGATCAGCGCCTCTGCCTGCTTGCCGAGCCGGACGAGGCATTCGTGGAGGCCGTGCAGGGCCCAGACGTTGCCCGGGTGCTGCAGCGGGCGCGGCAGCGTGTCGTCGAGTCCGAGGTCGGCGCGGTACACGGCCTCGGCATCCGCGACCAGGCCCTGTTCGAGAAGCAGCGCGCCGTATGCATGCCGGGTGGGTTGCATCCACCCCCACGGCTCGTCGTACGGAAGGCCGTCGTCCAGTTCGATCGACCGGCGCAGTGCCGCGAACGCCGTTTCGTGCTTCCCCTTGCGGTAGGCGAGCTCTCCGTCCAGCATCTGCGCGGCGATCGCCAGAATGTCCGTGCAGGTGTTGTTGAACAGCGTTCGCGTCTGCGGGACCAGTGCGGCCGCCTCGCGGAAGAGTGCACGTTCCGCGTCCGCTTCGTCGATCCGGCCGGTGGCGGAGAGTGCGACTCCGCGCGCGTACCGCAGCATCGCCGTGGTCACGCAGTACAGTTGCGCGTCGGCGGGCATGGGCAGGCGCAGGACGTCATCCCAGCGGCCGAAGCGGATGAGCACGTGCACCCGCATCGCAAGGAAGCCCTCCAGCCAGTCGGCCATGGGCGGGCTGGTCACGCGCAGCAGTTCCTCGGGCACGGCCGCCTCGAGCCGGCCCGCGGTGTCCATCGCGTCCTGGAAGCGGCCGAGGAACATCGCGCCGTAGATCTTGAAGTGGTAGTTGTGACACCGGTACAGGGTGTAGAAGTTCATCGCCCCGGCCCGGGCGTGGAACTTCTCGTCGGCCGCGATCGCGGCGGCGTTGTCGGAGACCACGCGGCGGTAGTCGCCGCAGAGCACTTCCAGGTGGGACGGCATGTGCTGGAGATGTCCCGCGTCCGGCACCAGGCCCCGCAGCCGGTCGCCCACCGGCAGAGCGGCCTCGGGGGTCGGGGACATCTCCAGCAGATGGATGTACATGTGAAGCAGGCCCGGGTGCCGCGCGCCCGCCTCTGCGGCCATCGCCCGATCGAGTACCGCCTTGGCCTCGGTGGTCCGCGAACCCGGGGCCGGCCTGCCCGTGCCGATGTCCCACAGCTGCCAGGGTGTGAGGTTCATCAGGGCGTCGGCGTACAGGGTGGCCACGTCGAGATCTTCGGGCGCGAGTCGGTGCACGGAGCCCATGCTGTCGGCGTAGGCGGCGCTCCACACGGAACAGTCGTCGGCGTCGGGGGACTGGGCCCTCGGATAGCGAGCGTGCAATGCGTCGATGAGCGCCTGCTCGACCGGGGTGGCGCCGGCCGCCTTCGCGTGGGCGCGCTGTACGGCGGCGTGCGCTCGTTCCACGCTCCGCCCCAGGTCCAGCTCGTCGAAGGCCTCCCAGGGCTTGTTGTAGTTGGGGCCGAGCGCGTAGGCCACGCCCCAGTCCGCCATGGCACAGTCGGGATCCGCCGCGGCAGCGGCCTCGAAGCAGCGGACCGCCTCCTCGTGATTGAAGGCGTACGTCCAGTTCAGCCCACGGTCGAACCACGTCTGCGCCTCGGAGGACGACGTCGTCACGCGCCGGCCGTGGCTGCCGAGGTCGTAGTACTGCATACGGGCTCCTCAAGGCTGTCGGCCGGCCGCCGTCCCGGTTTCTGGGACGGCATGACGGTGGCTGGTGCGACGACCCTAGGCCCTGTCGTCAAATTCCCGTCTGCCCCACGACGCCTGGCACGCACTCTCGCCGCACCGGGCGAAAGCCCAAGTACGTCCAGTACGAGGACTTCCGCCCGGCACGCCGAGAGCACGCACCAGACGCCGCGAGGCCGCCCTTCGGGCGACGACGGGAATTTGACGACAGGACCTAGCGACGGACGGCGGCGATACCGCCCATTCACGCAGAAAAATACCCGGACACGGCGTCCGGGTGGAAGTGTGCACTCGGGTACCGGCGGCGGCCCTGGGCGGACACAGGTGCACGTACGGCCGGCAGAACGAAAGGCGGTTCCTCTTCGTCCGGGTGGTGGAGGACGATCGATGGACGTCCCAGTCCCAGGCGGCCCCATGAACTCCTCCAGCCGGCCGTAATCGAGCCGGACCTCGGAGTTCCGGACAGCGCGCAGATGCATGTGGAAACTCATGCCCCCCCTCGTCACGCGCGACCCGACGAGTGCGGGCCGACGAAGCCGGGAGCGTATCCCCGGGCACCGACACCAGGTCGGTGCTGCCGCGTGCAGCCGGCCGAGGCCTGTCCCGCAATTGATCTCCGGCGCTCTGCATCACGCCTCCAGCTACCCTCCGCTCATGGAGCAGGACCACCCCCTCGTCCGCGAAGTCTTCCCGGATCTCGTCGCAGAGCTGATCACTCTCCTGGAGACCGAAGGAGAACGCGAGCTGGCCATCTGCGCCTGGGATCTTCGTCTGGTCGAAGAGTGCGGCTGCGGCGACGAGTTCTGTCAGAGCTTCCAGACCGCACCACATCCGCAGGGGCAGCCGTACGGCGCCGGCCACCGCTGCGTGCCGCTCCTGCCCTCGCGGGGCATGCTGTGCCTGGATGTCGTGGACGGCCGGATCATGTACGTCGAAGTCCTCGACCGGCCACCCATGCACCGCAGGAGTTCGCGACCGTGAGGAGGGTCGGAGCGGCCGATGGCGACGGCGGGCCGCTCCTGGTTCCGGCTCGGTGACCCCTTCCTGTCCTCCGGCGACTGCTTCGGCCGGGTCGTGGTGAACTCGGCGGTGCATTTCGTTCCCGACATCAACTGCTGCCAGGGCGGGCAGGTTCCGTCCCACGGTGTCCCGGGACGCGCGACGCGCCGTCCCGAGACGACGCGGGACGATCCGGGACACGGGACGGTCGGCGGTGCGGGACGATCCGGGACAAGGGATCGTTCGGAGGCGCGGGACGCTCCAGGGTGCGGGACGCGCTGTCCCGAGACGGCGTGGGACGGTCGGGGGAGCCCTACGGAGCGCGAACGGCCCACTACGCTCGCCACCGAATCGACCAGAGTCTCCGGGGGAACCCATGTCAATCAAGCATGCCCGTAAGGCAGTTGTGACCGCGGTCGCGGTTGGGGCACTCACTCTGGCCAGTGCGGGCACCGCGTCCGCCGACGGCAATGTGACCTGGCACCATCGGCCGTCCGACAACTGCCTGGCCCTCGTCATCAACGGCGCAGGCCAGCCGTACGACGTGGGCATGAACGGGTGCGACGTCGGCTACGGCTGGTACGAGCAGTACAACAGCAACGACGACACCTGGCTGATGAAGCCGCAGGCCCAGTCCTGGCGCGGTTACTGCCTGACGGCCTACTCCAACGACGACGTGTACATGGAGCCCTGCCAGGCGAACAACGACTGGCAGCGCTGGTACGAGCGCTGGACCGGCTCCTCCTGGAAGCTCCAGCACAAGCAGACCGGTCGCTGGCTCGACAGCAACGGCAGGAGCGTATACCTCGGCCCGGGGGGCTGGAACAACGACAACAAGTACCAGCTCTGGTACTGAGCCGTCGGTTCTTTCCCGTACACCTTTCCGACCACGAACAACGACACACAGGGGGATTACCCATGCGCATCAACACCGCCCGCATAGCCAAGGTTCTCGGAACCGCCGCGCTCGCACCGGTCCTGGCGCTGACCATGTCCACGGCGGCGCACGCCGACGGCGACGTGCACTGGGTGCACCGCGAGTCGGGCAACGCCCTGCAGATAAAGTGGGCCAACGACCACCCGGACGACGTCACGGTCGGCTGGGACTCGGACACCTTCACCCGGTGGCACGACGTGCACCTGAGCGACGGCAGCTGGCTCGAGAAGAGCTTGGCGGACACCGGCTACTGTCTGACGGCCTACACCGACCACGACGCCTACATGGAGCCGTGCAGCGGCAACAACTACCAGCGCTGGGACGAGATCAGCGCCGGGGGCGGCAACTGGAAGCTGCGTAACCGGCAGACCCACGAGTGCCTCGACAGCAACGGCAGCTCCGTCTACATGCACGAGTGCAACGACGGCAACAAGTACCAGCTCTGGTACTGAGCGCCGAAGCCCTGCCCAGGGGCCGGTACTGGACGGCGCATCGTCCGGTACCGGCCCCTCGGCCGTGGTCCTCGGACCGGCTGAACCCGAGCCGCTTCCACCCGCTTCCATGGCGCCGATGACGTCCCTGACCGGGTTGGCCAGGCCTGTACGGCCGAAGACCGGCCTGCGCCGTAGGCTGAATCTCGCCCATGGTGGAGAGGAAGCTGAGGTGGCCGAACGACGCTGGCCGAGGTGATGGCCGAGCCGGGCGAGCTCGAGGACCCCAAGGCACGCGCGGTGAACGAGAAACACGGTGACGATCACGGCGTGAACCTCAGCAAGCCTCGCGCGCTCGCGAAGCGGCTGACTCTGGTCTTGCAGATCCGGATCCGGTGGTCGCGAGTGCCGGCCGGGCGCTGACCACCGAACGCGTGGCGAAGAAGCCCGAGGGCCTCGACCTCGCGGGACTGCTCGACGTCATCGAGGCGGAGATGAAAGACGCGCCGGATCGCCTGCAATGCTGTGGATCACCGAGATGGTGCGCCGACAGGACGACAGGACCGGGGCTTGATGACGGTACTCGCGCCGATGGTGCTCATGGCCGTCTCGGGTCGCATGCGCCGGCGGTTGTCGCGGCACCCGTCCACCTCTCCTGACGTCATGTCCCGTGCCCCCTCATGATCGGACAGCAGGACGGACGTGCTCCTCCAGGAACGCCGAAACCGTCTCGGTGAACGCCTCCGGGGCCGCGTGGTGGATCAGGTGTCCTACCGCGATGGTGACCGCTCGTGCGCCGGGAATGCGGCGGGCGAGCTCGGCGACCCCGTCCTGGGAAACATGGCTGTGTGGACCGCCGGCAATCACGAGGGTCTTGGCGCTGATCCGGCTGAGCCGCTGCAGCCACCTGGGATCAGGCGTGTCGATCTGCCGCCGGACGGCCGGCACCATCTCCCAGTCGAAGGTCAGGGCGCCGTCCGGCCTGGTCGGGGTGGTCCGCTCCCGGGGCCGCGGGACGGGAACGTCCTCCAGGACGAGTCGGGTCACCCGTTGCGGACAGTCCTGAGCGAGCAGGTAGGCGACGACCCCGCCCATGGAGTGCCCGATCAGATCCACTGAGCCAAGTGCCAGTGCGTCCAGGAACCCGAGCACATCGGCCTGCATGAGTTCCAGCGAGTAGTCTCCCGGCCAGTCGCTTCGGCCGTGACCGCGAAGATCGAGGGCGTACACCCGTCGGCTCCGGGCGAAGGCCGGAGCAACCGCCTCCCAGTCGGCGGCGTTCTCGCCCATCGCATGCAGCAGCATGAGCGGCGGAGCATCCGGGGCACCCCACATCCGACAAGCCAGCCGAACCTCGCCGACGTCGACGATGCGTTGCTCAACCATGGCCGGAGGATAAGCGGTCCGACCCTGCCGGAGGATCGGCGTTCACCAGCGGCCGAAACACCGACCCGGTCCGCAACCCGGCCCCTCGGCCACATGGTTCCGGGCCCCTGGTACCTGCTGCTGATGATCCACATGTCAGGATTCACGGGGCTGAACAACCGGCGCGCTCATCTTGCCGGTTGAAGAGCGTCTGCGCTGGTCACCTCGGTGAGGCTCGTACGACCGCTCGTCAGCCCGTCCGGATCGGCAAGACAGGTAGGCACCGCCCATGACTGATGAGTGGTACGTCCTCATCGAAGAGGACACGCGACTGACAGAGCGCGTCGAAGGCGTGGAACTGAAGCTGCATCGCTGGATGCTGGTGGGTACTCACCACATCGAGGGCGACGAGGCACAGGCTGCGGCAGCGGCCGAGGATGCGGCCCTGCACCACGTGCCACAGGTTCTCGCCCGGCATGCCCGACCGGGAGACGAGCCGGCGCGGCATGCCCTCCTCACCTCGGACGGTGCCTGGGTGGTGCTGGTGAGGCAGCGGCACCGGGAGTGCCATGTACGAGTGACCACGGCGCGGCTCATGCATTCACGGGAGGAGAAGGAAGCCCCGCCCAAAAGCCTGAAGGAGAAGTTCCGCAGCGCCTGGGACGGACCGTCGCCTGCCGCGAAGCCGTGGACGCCGCCCGGCAGGGCATGAGCGACGTATCCGGAGACGTACCTGCGGAGAGGGCAGGATTCGAACCTGCGTGGGCCTCGTGAGGCCCGACCTTGAGGCGTGCTCGCTGGTCCCCGATCAACCACTCCGGGCACCTCTCCCTGCTCCCGGCTTCGGGGTGACCCGCGCCGTTCACGTGAACAACAGTGGCAGACCCCACTGACGGCGGGCTGACGTGTCTCTGATGGGGCCCCTCACGCTTGCGGTCGCACGTCCCACGCCGGCCGATGCGACGCCGGCTGTTGCGTCGTCCTGGAGAAGCGTCCGCCGGAGACCGGCCATGTGCCGGTCGGCTGGTGGGGGAGGGGTGGACCGGACTCCGGTGCGGACGGCGACCGGAACCTCTGGTTCCCTGAACTGTGGTCATACGGGGGATGTACTGCCTGGTAACTTCTGCTGGTGATCAATTCCTCCCGCTTAAACCGTCTGGCACGCGTCACGCTGATATCGGCGCTCTCCCTGGCCGTGCTGCCCGCCGCACCCGCCACCGCCGCCGACTCGGCGACCCCTCATCTCGACGCCGTGGAAAGCGCGTTGCGTGAGGTCTCGCCCGGCCTCGAAGGGGACGTGTGGGAGCGGACGAGCGGCAACCGGCTCGACGCCGCGGACGGCGACCCCGCCGGCTGGCTGCTCCAGACGCCCGGCTGCTGGGGCGACGCAGACTGCAAGGACCGCGTCGGCACCAGGCGGCTACTGGCGAAGATGACCGACAACATCTCGCGGGCGACGCGGACCGTCGACATCTCAACTCTCGCGCCCTTCCCGGACGGTGCCTTCCAGGACGCCATCGTCGACGGTCTGAAGTCCTCCGTGGCCTCCGGCCACAAGCTCAAGGTCCGCGTCCTCGTCGGGGCCGCACCCCTGTACCACATGAACGTGCTGCCCTCGAAGTACCGGGACGACCTGCGCAGCAAACTCGGGCCGGCGGCCGACGCCGTCACGCTCAACGTCGCCTCGATGACCACGTCGAAGACCGCGCTCTCGTGGAACCACTCCAAGCTCCTGGTCGTGGACGGGGAGTCCGCGATCACCGGCGGCATCAACGACTGGAAGGGCGACTACCTCGACACCGCCCACCCGGTCACCGACGTCGACCTCGCCCTGACCGGCCCCGCCGCCGGCACGGCCGGCCGGTACCTGGACCAGCTGTGGAGCTGGACCTGCCGCAACCGGAGCAACATCGCCAGCGTCTGGTACGCCACCTCCGGCGGAGCGGGCTGCATGGCGACCATGGAGCGGGACACGAACCAGCGGGCCGTCCCGGCCACCGGCGACGTACCGGTGATCGCCGTCGGCGGTCTCGGCGTGGGCATCAAGGACGCCGATCCCGCCTCGACCTGGCATCCGGCCCTGCCGTCCACGTCCGGCACCCGGTGCGGGGTAGGGCTGCACGACAACACCAACGCCGACCGCGACTACGACACGGTCAATCCCGAAGAGAGCGCGCTGCGTTCGCTGATCTCCAGCGCGAGCAGCCACATCGAGATCTCGCAGCAGGACCTCAACGCGACCTGCCCGCCGCTGCCCCGCTACGACACCCGTGTCTACGACGCCCTCGCCGCGAAGCTCGCGGCAGGCGTCAAGGTGCGCATCGTCGTCAGCGACCCTGCCAACCGCGGCGCGGTCGGCAGCGGAGGCTACTCGCAGATCAAGTCCCTCTCCGAGATCAGCGACGTACTGCGCAGCCGGCTCACCCAGGTCACCGGTGACGAGCACAGCGCCACGGCGGCGCTCTGCTCCAACCTGCAGCTCGCGTCCTTCCGCGGCTCCCCGAGCGCGAAGTGGGCCGACGGACACCCCTACGCCCAGCACCACAAGCTGGTCTCGGTGGACGGTTCCGCGTTCTACATCGGCTCGAAGAACCTCTACCCGGCGTGGTTGCAGGACTTCGGGTACATCGTGGAGAGCCCCGGCGCCGCCCGGCAGCTCGACACCCAGCTGCTGAGCCCGCAGTGGTCCTACTCCAAGGAGTCCGCCACGGTCGACTACGAGCGGGGGATCTGCCAGATCTGAAGTCCCGCTGTCCGCACGGGAGTCCACGGACAGTCCGGACACTCACCGGCTCAAGGCCGTCTCGATCGGCCTGATCACCGAGCTGCGAGCTACTCGTCGATGCCCCGCGTGAGCAGGACCATCGTGACGAAGGTGCGGTACAGGCGGACGGGGTCGTCGTCGCTCAGGCGGACGGTGACTTCGTCCGCACGGACCACACCGTTGATCCAGGTCACCATCTCGGCAAGGTCGGCGTTGCGGAAACGGACGGTCAGGGTGGCCGGCAGAGCGATCGCCGGCAGTCGGGCGTCCGCCAGCCACCGCACCGCGGCACCGGCGGCCTCCCTGATGACCTCACGAGCCTGCTCCGGGTGCAGGCTGTCGGCGGCGAAACGGGAGACCGACGTCTTCACCACCGCCGCCCGGACACCGGGGCAGAACGGCTCGATCTGCGCGGCGGTGACGTCGTCGCCGGTGATCAGTACGACCGGTACCCGATGCCCCAGCGCGACCAGGGCATTGATCCCGGCCTCCCCGGTCGGCACGCCGTTCAGCCGGACCTCGGCGATGGCACGCGGGTTGTAGGTGTGCGACAGCGTGGCCGGGGCGCCGGACATGGATCCGTGGTACGAGACGAAGAAGACCGCGTCGAACGACTCGTCGAGCCCCTGCATCATGTACAGCGGCTTGTGCCGGCCGGACAGATGGCGTGCCCGGTGCGCCAGGCGGTCCGGCCGCAGATTGGACATCGCCGAGTGCGAGTCGTTGACCAGGAACTGCTGTGCGCCGGCCGCCGCCGCGCCCTCGATCGCCGCGTTGACCTCCTGCTCCAACAACTCCCGGTAGTAGGCGTACCCGGAGCCCGACGGCCGGCACTGGTCCCAGTCGACCACCCCCGCCGTGCCTTCCATGTCCGACGAGATGAAGACCTTCATCCGTGTACTCCCCTCAACAGCACTCGACGTCCAGGGCGTTCACGATCGGATCACCGCCCGCGACCGGTCAAGACCGGCAGCCGGCCCGTGCGCACGTCCTGCGGCAGGGGGCCCGGTGGCGGATCAGACGCCGACCGGCACACCGCGAGGTGCAGCCGATGCCCGCCTCGTCAGATGCTGCCGCGCAGGCTTCGGACCCGCCCCGGGAATCATGTTGAGGTGGACCCCGATGACCTGGTCGGGGCGGATACGGCCCAGCTCGCGGGAGCCGGCCGGTCGGCCCCCTGGACGGGGGGGCCGTCTGGGACCAGGACCCCGCCCTCTGCGACGGCGACACCCTGCGCGACCTCAACCCCACCCACACCTTCGTCGGTGGCCTCCTGGTCACACCCGCGGGCGAGCGGTGAGGGGGACGGCGGCGTTGAGGGACGGCACGCGGCGTACGCGGCCGGCATCGGAGCAACCGGGCTGGGGGCTCTCCACTGCACGTACCGGCGTACTCCGTGTCGGGGCGGTGATCCATTACCCGGGGGGTAATCGCGCGGTCCGGGTGGGGCGCGGCATGGTGGGGTCATCGGGTTTCGGGCCGGCGCACTCCGGCCCGAAGCCTGAGTCGACTGCCTTGACTGGCACACCACTTCACCGGAACGGGAGTCCCGTCATGTCGATCTACGTTGCTGCTGTCACCCGTTGCTTCGAGGCGTGGAACGCCACCGACGCCGACGCTCTGGCCAAGGCGGTTGCCGTGGCGTGGTCCGAGGAGGGCACGTACACCGACCCGCTGGCCGACGTGCGCGGTCATGACGAGATCGCCGCGGTGATCCGGGGCGCGCAGGAGCAGTTCCCGGGCTTCGAGTTCAGGCCGGCCGGTGACGTGGACGGCAACCATCACATCGCCCGTTTCCGGTGGGAGCTGGTGTCCACCGCCGACGGGTCCGCTCCGGTCGCCGGCTCGGACGTGGTGACCCTGGCCGAGGACGGCCGGATCACCTCCGTCCTCGGCTTCCTCGACCGGCTCCCTCAGGCCTGAGCCTCTGCTCTACACCGCGCCGGCGAGGAAGGATCAAGTCAGCGTGGCAGGACTGTGACGCCGAGCCCTTGCAGGAAGCGGACGACACTCTCGTAGTAGGTGAGTTCCCCGGCGCTGTCCACGCTGATGGAGGCGAGCGCCTCACGGGCGACGTCCGCGTCGTGCCACACCAAGGTGAAGGGCGCCCGGAGAAGGTTGCCGCCGCACGGGCAACCCCGCAGCACCGCCCAACACTGGTTGAAGTGGTACCCCGGACCGGCGATGGCCTCGCCCAGGGCGCACATCAACCCGGGGACGTCGGTCACGTACCGCCCGTCCAGCCGGCACACCGTACCGGGTGCCTCCGGGCCCATGTGCGGCTCGGTGAACCGCAGCCACTCGTGCCGGCCGTCGGCCGGGAACCGCGCCCACCCGTTGCGCTCACGGGGACGGCCCTCGTACCAGGCGTCCCAGACCGACCGGGCTCCCGGCGGCCGTCGGTTGTCCGAGCCGTGCTGGAGGGTTATGTCGATCAGAGTGCCGCCGAGGGCGGAGGGGCGGCACTCGTCGATGCGGAGTTCCAACTTCTCCTGGACGAGGATCGGTCGCCCCGCACGGTCCAGCGCCCACAGCTCCACGGGGCTGCCGTCCCCACCGTGCCGGGGTCGCACCAGCCGGGACAGCAACGGCGGTGAGGGCTCGCAGCCGATGAGATGCAGGGGATCGGGGTCGGGGCGCTTCCGGTACAGGCCCTCCACCCGCCGGGCACGTCCGATCGGGTCGCCGGAGACCCCGTTGAAGACGCGCACGTCGGCGGCGGCGGGTTCGCAGGCCGCTGGCCCGTCGTACACCACGGCCTCGACGACGACGTCCACGAGCGCGTCATCGTCTGCCCCGGCTCTGGCGTCGACCACCAGGACATCGGCCAGCGACCACCAGTGGTCGTCGGGCCACTCGTCCTGGGTGCCGGCTGCCGCGTTCTCGACCACGAGTTCCAGGTCGCCGAGCGGCACGGGGGAGAGGCTGCACCGTTCGACGGCCTTGCGAAGCCGCCCAGCGGGCTTGCACCCGATGATGGTCAGCGTCTCCTTCGCGGGCGGGCCCTCCGCGAACAGCCCCTCAAGGTCGGCGAAGCGGGCCCACAGCGTCTGTTCGCCGTCCCACTCCTCCTCGACCAGCGCGTAACGCAACGGCAGGTCCCGGGCCCAATTGATCTGACGCAGAGAATCCCCCAAGAGAACGGCTGCACACCGATGCCTGACCTGAACGCATCATAGGCGCGCCGGCGCGAAGCACCGCTCCCGTCCGTGATCACCGGCACCGCAGGCTCCTGCGCTACCGGCCCCCATGCCGGCACCCGGAAGGGACACTCCCCTGTCAGGCGCCGACGATCAGGGCGATCCCGTAGGCGGCGACAGCCAGGCACGCGCAGAAGCACAGCACCGCCACGGCCGTGCCGATCGGCCGGCCGGCACGTCGCGTCCGCTCCCCACCGGTGCCGCCGGGCCAGGTGGCGACGCCGAGAGAGAACAGCACGACGGTGAGCAGCGTGATACCGAGGCTCACACCGAAGACGCCGGCGAAAGCACTCCAGTCGATGTGCATCGGTGGCCTCCCTCTGCCTGTGGACCGGACGGCCGCCCCGCTCACGCCGCGGGGTTCTCCGCGTGGCGGGGCAGCGCGGCGGGCAGTTCATTGACGTTGTCGGCAGTCACGGGGTGGCGGCGCGACAAGGCCCAGAATCCGGTCGCCGAGCCGACGGCCGCGGCCGCCACCAGGGCCACACCGAGAGTTCCGTGATCCGCGATCCAGGCCGCCGCGCCGCCGACGGCCGCCGCCGCGGGCAGTGTCAGCAGCCAAGACAGGGCGATGCGCCCGGCTGTGCCCCACCGTACCTCCGCCAGTTTGCGCCCCAGGCCCGCGCCGAGGATGCTGCCGGTGCACACCTGCGTGGTCGACAGAGGAAAGCCCATGTGGGAGGACGCGAGAATCACTGCCGTGGCGCTGGTCTCGGCAGCGAAGCCCTGTGGCGCCTCGATGTCCGTGAGGCCCCTGCCCATGGTGCGGATGATCCGCCAGCCACCCATGTACGTGCCGAGCGCGATCGCCAGACCGGCGGTGAGCACCACCCACCAGGGCGGCCCGGAGCCGTGGGGCAGTACCCCGGCGGAGATGAGAGCCAGAGTGATGACGCCCATGGTCTTCTGCGCGTCGTTGGTGCCGTGCGCCAGTGCGACCAACGATGCCGAACCGACCTGCCCCCTGCGGAATCCGCTCCGCGCCCGATCGGGCGCCGTCCGCCTGGTGATGACGTACGCCAGGAAGGTCGCCAGCACGGCCACGAGCCCGGCGACGATCGGCGAGAGGACGGCTGGGATCACGATCTTCTCCACGATCACCCCGAACTGCACGGCGGATCCGCCGGCACCGACCCAGACGGCACCGATCAGCCCCCCGAACAAAGCGTGCGACGAACTCGACGGCAGCCCGGCGAGCCAAGTCATCAGATTCCAGAGGAGTGCGCCGACGAGACCGGCGAAGATCATGACCAGGGACACCTTCGAGTCGTTCACGATGCCGCCGGAGATGGTCTTCGCGACAGCCGTGGACAGGAACGCGCCCGCCAGGTTGAGCACACCGGCGACCGCGACCGCGACGCGCGGTCTCAGCGCACCGGTGGCCACCGACGTCGCCATCGAATTGGCGGTGTCGTGGAACCCGTTGGTGAAGTCGAAGGCCAATGCTGTCAGAACGACGACGATGAGAAGGAACGAGACGGTACCCACTGGGAAACCTCACGAGGGATCGCCTGACCTCGCGCCTGCCGTGCGTGCCTGCCCGGACGCGCCTTGCCTCCCACGCTAAGCGGCGTCTCCGGAGCCCGCGACCTCGGGGCGGCGCACGGCTGAGGCCCAGCTCGGGCGACGTCACGCGCGAGAAGTCCGCCAACGGCGCCGCGGCCGCCGGGGGTCCGGTACTGCCACGACGCCCGCGCTGTCCGCCTGCGGCCGTGGGCGCCACGTCGGCCACTGCACCCGCCCACTGCCACGAGCTTCGTCTCGGCGGCCCGGCCCGGCCGCACGTCGGAGATCACCGCCTGCCGTCCCGCCCGGCTCACGGAGAGACCGCTCAGCGTTCACCGGCCGGCCCCGGCCACAGCGCCCGCACCGCGTCAGGTACCTCGGCCACAACAGCGGGCTGGAGCAAAGCCACTTGGAGGATGTAGCCGGGGAGGACGGAGAGCATCGTCGAAGCGATCGCCTCAGCCGTCACGTTCACGGGCAGGCTGCCCTGTTCTTGCTGGTAACGCACCATGGTGATCAGATTCGCGCGTATGCGGCCCATGAGATCGTCGAGCCTGCGCGCCAGCGAGCGGTTGCGCATGGCCTCTCCCCAGACCAGGACCGCGAGTCCGGCCACGTCCTCCTCGGCGGACTTGGTCCGAATCACGTCGAGCAGTTCCGCCAAGGCCTCCCCGATGGATTGGCCCTGCTGGTTCGTGGCGACGTCGAGCGTGATGTCGAGGACATCGCGCATGTTCTCCTCGGCGATCGCGAGGATCATCTCGTCCTTGCTGGTGAAGTGCCGATACACGGCGCCCGCGGACAGCCCCGCCTCCGCGAACAGGTCCTGCATGGACGTGGAGTGGAAACCATCACGGAGGAAGCAACGGCGCGCCGCGTCCAGGATCTGCTCGCGGCGGGCGTCCATGTGCTGCTGAGTGACCTTGGGCATGAGATCAGCCTAACAAAGAAAACGAACATTCGTGTTGACGCTTGCCCGCGCTGCAGGTGAGACTGAGATCCAAGAAAACGATCGTTCTTTTTTGTGGGAGAGTGGGTTGTGAGGAACCCCTTGTCAGGGCGCCGGGCGTGGCGGGAAGTGGCCGTTGCCGCCGTGGCGCTGCCAGTAGTGATCACTCTGGCGGTGCTGGCTTTCGCCTGGCCGGCGGGGCGGATCTCGCCGCGCGACGTCCCGGTCGGGATCGTGGGGACCGGGGCGGCCGGCCAGCACGCGGTGGAGGGACTGACCCGTGCGAAGCCCGGCGCGTTCGACTTCCACCTCTATCCCGACCAGCAGGCCGCGCGGTCGGCGATCAAGAACCGCGATGTCTACGGCGCCTTCGCCGTCTCCGGCCACAGCATCACCGTGCTGAAGGCCACCGCCGCCGGCCCTTCCGTGGCCCAGCTCTTGACCGATGTCGGACAACAGCTGGCCGACAAGGCCACCCGGCAGATCGCCGAGCAGCAGGCCGCCGAGGCGCATGACCCGGCGAAGGCCCACAGACGGGCAGCCGCCCGGCAGAAGGCTGCCCGGCAGAAGGCTGCCCAGCAGAAGGCCGCCCAGCAGAAGGCCGCTCGGCAGGGAGCCGCCGGTGCTGATTCCTCGGTGAAGGTCGTTGTGAAGGCGGTCGACGTGGTGCCCGTCTCGGCAGCGGACCCCCGGGGTGTGGTGTTCAGCTCATCGGTCTTCCCGCTCACGATCTGCGGCATCCTGATCGGGGCGTTTGTCTCGATGGCTCGCGGCCTGGCACGCCCGCTGCACCGAGTGCTGACACTTGTCGTCGCATGCGCCGTCGCGGCCCTGGGCGTCTATCTCGTGGCCCAGGGATTCCTGGGGGCGCTGCCCCGCAATCACGTGGCCACGTGGGCGATCCTGTCGCTCGACCTGCTCTCCGTCAGCGCCGCCGCTGCCGGCGTGATCCGACTCCTCGGGCCGGCGGGCCTTGGGCTGAGCGCCGGGCTCATGGTCTTCGTCGGGAACGCCTTCTCCGGCGCCACTTCTGCTCCGGAGATGCTCCCCAAGGGCGTGGGCCACATCGGCCAGTGGCTGCCCCCCGGCGCCGGAGCCAGCCTGCTCCGCGACACCGCGTACTTCGACGGCAACGCCGGTGCGGGCCACCTTGCCATCCTCGCTCTGTGGAGCGTCTGCGGGCTCACGGCAGTCATGTGCGGCCACTGGGTCACCGGGGAAGCCCGCGGCGCGAAGACCAGCGCGACGGCTTCCGGGGAATTGCTCCCGGCCCTGCCGGGGGCCGGCGACGCTCTGCCGGTTCGGCGTCACGCGCACGCCCACGCCCGTCGCCATGACGATGACGGCTGATGCCGAGCGCCTTGTGCGCGTGCCAAGCACTTCGGCCCGGTGCCGAAGGTGCATGAGGCGCTGACGCACGGCTGCTCCCTGACTGCGCGAGGTGTTGAACCGCGACGCCTCGCGCCGTACCGGAACGGACACACACCATGACCACCCCACAACACCCCCAGTCGGCACGCCGGTCCGAACATCCGCAGTCGACCGATGGTTCTCCGGCCATCACTCGGGCCTTCGCTCTGCTCAGCAGGCGCTGGAACGGCCTGATCCTCATGGCTTTGGCCAAAGGTCCGGCCGACTTCGCGCAGATTCGTAAGCGCGTCCCCGGCATCAGCGACCGCATGCTCACCCAGCGCCTCCAGGAACTGACCGCGATCGACCTGGTCGCCCAGGACGCCCCGCCCGGGCTGTCGTCGCGAGGCCGCTACGCGCTCTCACCGCACGGCAACGCATTCCTCATCCCCCTGGCCGTCTTGTTCTTGTGGGCGGAGGATCATCTTCCAGCGAGCGGCTCGCCAGAATCGGATGAGCCGGCCACGCCGGGCGGCGGCTGACCTCCCTTTCCGCTCCGGCAAGGGGAGCTGGAGCCGGACACGTGACTCCAGCGGGCGAGTCCCGCGCTGTCGCAGCGGCCTGGATCCGCTTGACGAAGCCAGGACGCGCAAGGACCAGGGGCAACGGCACTGCGTAGTGCCGTTGCCCCTGGTCCTTTCCGCTGATCACGACTCCCGTGTCTGTCGATTCAAGCCTGCAGACAGCGGCCGCGTGGGCGTCCTGGCAGGCCGGGATGTCAGGAGAGCCAGTCGGTGTAGCGGGTGGGGGCGAGGTGGGCGTCCTTGTCGGTGAGGACGTCACCCTTGACGACGGCGAACATGCCGGCACTGGGGTCGGTGACGACGGTACGGTGGTCGCCCTTGTGGGACAGGGTGATCCGGCCCAGCTCGTCCAGAGTGAAGATCTCGGGGCCTGCGATGTTGCGGATGCCGTTCAGCGGGGCGCCCGCAGCGACCTCCGCCACTGCGGCGGCCACGTCCTTGGAGGCGATGGGCTGGATCGGGGTGGCCGGGAGCCGGACGGTGTCGGCGTCGGCGGTCCAGGACAGGACCGCATCGATGAAGTCCATGAACTGCGTGGCCCGGACGATCGAGTAGGGGATCGCTCCGGCCGCGAGGAGGTTCTCCTGAAGAGTCTTGGCGCGGTAGTAGTCCAGCTCCGGCACCTGGTCCGTGCCGACGATCGAGAGGATGACGACGTGGCCGACGCCGCCCTTGCGGGCCGCGGCCAGGAGGTTGTCCATCGAGGTCTGGAAGAAGGCCGGGGAGGCTTCGTCGAAGGTCGGTGAGTTCGTCAGGTTGACGACGACGTCGGCGCCCGCCACCGCCTCGTCCAGTCCCTGGCCGCTGATGACGTCGACGCCGGTGGACTTCGAGTGCGGTACCGCCTCGTGCCCGGCGGCGGCCAGGTTCTTGACGACCTGCGACCCGATCAGTCCGGTACCGCCGATGACTGCGATCTTCATGACATACCTTTCATGGAGATTGTGTGCGAAATATGACATACGAACCGCTACGTGGGTGCGGAATGAAACGGCTCGTCGGTCGAACAAGGAGGGACGGCTTTAGAAGCCGTCGACAAATGTGACCGTCTCGTCGAGCGGCGCCCGGCCTATGCGGGCGTCCCCCGCTGTGACGTCTTCGAACCCGATCGACATGCCGCAGAAGAGGACGAGTCCGTCCGGGGGTGACAGGACTTCCGCCACGGTCTTGTGGTACTTCGCCCAGGCCATCTGCGTGCAGCTGTGCAGCCCTTCGGCGCGGAGCAGCAGCATGACGGTCTGCAGATACATGCCGGCATCAGCCCATTGGGGCAAGCCCATGTCCCTGTCGATGTAGCAGAACAGGGCGGCGGGCGCGCCGAAGCAGTCCCAGTTCGCGGCGGCCGCCCGCTGGCGCGCCTCCACGTCCTCACGTGCGATGCCGAGCGCGCCGTAGCGCTGCTCGCCGAAGGCGAACCGGCGCTCGCGGTAGGGAGACTTCAACTCGGGCGGATACATCTCGTACTCCGGCGTGTCCCAGGGGTCGCCCGCGGCCAGACGTTCGCCGGCGCGCTTCTTGAGTTCGGCCAGCGGTGCGCCGGTCAGCACGTAGGTGTGCCATGGCTGGATGTTCGATCCGGACGGCGCCCAGGCCGCCGCGGACAGTACCCGCTCCAGCGTTTCCCTCGGCACGGGCCGGTCGGTGAACGCGCGCACCGCCCGTCGACTCGTGACCGCTTCGTAGACGTCCATGACCGCCCGCCTCCATCTGCCGAACGGGCCCACCTTCATTACGTTCAATACAGTATCACTCAATACCGTATCGAGTGTAACTATCTCGAGGTGCAAATCATCCCGTGCTGTGTGCGCTGCGTGACAACCTCACTCCAGAAGGTCACGCCATCGGGGTGGGGGTCACTGGTGACGTTGGCTCCGGCCCTCATTGCCGGGTTCGCCGCGGAGGCCGTATGGAACCGGGTGCGTCTACGCCACAGGCGGCCGGCGCGCCCGCGCGCTTACGCCTCGTCGTCCGCCGGATAGGCAAGCCGGGTCAGCAGATCCGTCAGTTGCTCGGACTCGCCGGGCCCCAGTTCGGCGACCAGACGCTCAGCCAGCGGCTCCGCCGCCACATGGGCTGCATCGAAGAGCTCCAGCCCCTGAGGTGTGATCTCCACTGCGCGCACACGCCGGTCCCCTGGAACGGTCTTGCGTACGGCCAGCCCCTTCCGCTCCAGGTCGTCCACCACGCGCATGATCCCCGCCTTGTCCGACCCTGTCGCCGACGCCAGATCCCGCTGCACCGTGGGCCCGTGATTGACCAGCTCGATCAGCACCGCGAAATGCCGCAACTCGATGCCGAGCGGTCGAAGTGCCTCTGCCATCACCGCGGCCGCGCGCCAGTGCGCCCGGCGCAGCAGCAGACCGAGACCGAAAGGCGAGGTGTCCCCGGGGCGGTCGGTCGCGCGCGAGGCGGTGGGCTGGTGGGGAACGTCTGCGGCCATGAGGACAGACTACTTCACTCAATACGGTATCGCCTGAAACAAAGTGTCCTTGCCTTGTGGGGTGACGCGATGCCACATATCGTTCCGATGTATCAACTCGATATATCGGTGCGGCACTTGAGGTCGCCCGGCCAACGCGGGGAGAAGTCATGAGGACGATCGACTACGACTCGGAGCAGCATCAGGACTACGCGCGCGGCCGCGCGCTGACGCAGCAGCAACTGCAGGTATGGATGAGCGCCTTCGAAGCGGCGCTGCCCGAACGGCGTCCGCTGGCGGGGCTGGACGTCGGCTCGGGGACGGGCAGGTTCACCCCCGCGCTGGCACAGGCATTCGGGCCGGTGATCGGCGTCGAGCCGTCGGTTCGTATGCGCGAGGTTGCACAGACGCAGTCCCAGCATCCCGATGTGCGGTATCTCCCAGGCACCGCCGAGGAGATACCCGTGCCGTCCGACAGCGCCGACTACGCCCTCATGGGCTTGTCCTGGCACCACGTCCAGGACAAGCCTCAGGCAGCCCGGGAGCTGGCCAGAGTGGTCAGGACCGGAGGGCGGCTGCTCCTGCGCACGAACTTCAGCGACCACCATCCCCGGCCGTGGTGGCTGGAGTACTTCCCCCGCGGCTACGAGGCGGACGCCTCGATATTTCAGCCACTGCACGAAGTGATCGCGACGTTCACGTCGGCCGGCTGGCGCGTCGCGAGCTTCGGCACGGTCACCGAGCCGTCCTCGGGCACCCGCGGCGCCATGCTCGAACGGCTGCACCTGCGCACCCTCTCCTTCTTCGCACAGCTCACTCCCGACGAGCTGGAGGCCGGCTTCCACCGGCTGGAGAAGGCTGTCGCCGAAGACCCCGGCGCCCCGGCGCCCGTATTCGCCGAGCCGCTGCTCACGCTCGAACGGAGCTGATGCGGCTCTTCCTCAGCGCCCTCATCTGCTGCCGCAGTTGCACCAGATGGCTTGATGCCTCGCCAACGCGGGTAGGTGCGGGCCCGAGGCGGGCCCTACCCTGCCTTCCGGCGGAGCTCCTTCTCCATCAGCGTGAAGGACTTGGGCGTCCCGCTCGGCTGCGGCTTGCCCTCCTTGCCGCCCACGACGCGGTAACCGGCATGCCGGTAATAGGCGTTGAGCTGTGTATTGCCGGCCAAGCAGTCCAGGCGCACGCATGATCGTCCCACCGCGGCCACTCGCTCTTCGGCGGCGTCCAGCAGCAGCCTCCCCGTGCCGGGTGCGGCGACATCCCTGTCCACCATGAGGCGGTGTACGTATCCGGCCACGGGCGGCTGCGGGCCCCAGGCGTCTTCGTCCTCCCACCACAGCTCCCAGGCGCCGGCGATCCGCCCGCCGAGCTCCGCGAGCCAGACTTCGCCGTGCGCCATCACCCGGCGGAAGTGCTCCTCGTCCAACTCTCCCGGCAGCCACTGCCCGGTGATGCCGCGGGCGAGCATCCAGCGTGCCGCCTCGTCGCGGAGGCGGACCAGGGCGGCCAAGTCGGCCGCGGAGGCGGAGCGGACACGTAGATCGGTCATTCAGGGATCTTCGCATGTCCGAGCAGCGGTGATCCGTACGGTCAATCGATGTGATCGCTCGATCGTGAGTTCTTCCGCTCTCGCACCCGGTCCGGCGCGATGCTCGGAGAAGCGGCGCGTGACCGACGCCGTCCGGACGTGTTGTGGGTGGGGGGAAGAGCGTGACGCGAGCATCGGGATCGGGACCGCGAAGGGGGCTGGACGAGCACGCGGTGCTGCTGGTGGCCGGGCTGGCCGATCTGGCGGTGACCACGTTGGATGCGGCCGTGGGAACGGTGCGGGGCCTGCTGCGCCGCTCGGACGCCGCGGAGTTGGCGGCGCAGGCGGAGCAGGATCTCATGGCGCGTGGGCGCCTCGTGTTGGACCGGTACGCGGCTGTACCCCCGGCTCACCTGGAGATCCTCGCCCGGCACGCCCTGGCTCGACGAGCGGCGGACGATGTCTGACCGGTGGGAGCCGGCGGCGTTCAAGACCCGCGTCGACGAGGTATTGCATCGGTTCGTCGCCGGGGAGGCCGACCGGTTCGCCGCGGTCGATCCGCTGCTGGGCCCGGTGGCAGATCAGCTCGAGGCTGCGGTCGCCGACGGAAAACGATTACGCGCGGCGTTCTGCTACTGGGGCTGGCGTGCGGTGGGCCAGCCGGACAGCGACGCGCTGGTGCGGGCGGCGGCGTCCATGGAGCTGGTGCATGCCGCAGCGGTCGTGCACGACGACCTGATCGACGAGAGCCCGTTGCGGCACGGGCGCCCCACCGCACACGTCGTCCTGCGCGGTGCCGTACGGCACCGTCCGCACGCCGATGCCGCCGCGCGGTCGCTGGCGATGTTGGTGGGAGACCTGCTGACTGCGCTGGCCGGACACCTGTTCGCCACGAGCGGCCTGCCGGCCGCCTACCTCGCCCGGGCCCGTCCGTTGTGGGCGGTGATGGCCCGCGAACTGATCGCGGGGGAGTGCCTCGAAATCCTGCGCACCGGAGTCGGCCCGGACACCGAGGCGTCCCTGAAGGTGATCCGGTACAAGACCGCCAAGTACACCGTCGAGCAACCCCTGCTGATCGGTGGCGCCCTGGCCGGGGCCGGCGGGCGGCTGCGCGAGGGCTACTCCGCGTACGGGCTGCCGCTGGGCGAGGCTTTCCAGCTTCGCGACGACTTGCTCGGCTTGTTCGGAGACCCGGAACGCACCGGCAAGGCCAGCGCCGACGACGTGCGCGGACACCGGCCCACCGCCCTACTGGCAGAGACCTGGCGCCTCGCCGGTGACAACGACCGTGAACGGCTGCGCACCCTGCTGGGCCGCCCCGGCCTGGACGCGGATGCCCTGGACACGGTCCGCGAGGTGATGCGCCGGCTGAAGGCACCCGACCGCATCGAGGCCCTGATCAGCGCCCGGGTCGAGCAGTCACTGGACGTTCTGCACGAGCTGGACGTACCGGCGCACGCCGTCGGCGCGCTGACCTCGCTGGCGCAGTCGGCGACGAACCGTCTGTCCTGACCCGTGCACCGCCGCCGCACAGACCTGAGCCGACCGCGACCTGACCGACATCAGCCCCCTCCGGCCGCTCGCGGACGACCCCGCGAAAGACAAGGAGCCCCTTCATGACCTGCACCGAAGCATCGATGGACGCCCTGCGGAACGTCGGTGACGAACTCGCCGACGCCACCGTGGCCGCGCTCTTCGAACGCGGCGAGGTGGGCACCTTCAACACCCTGATGCGCTACGTCTCCACGGCAGGCGCACCCCTTCCGGAGGGGCTGCCCGACGTAGCCAGGGACTACCTCGAGGCCACTCGTGTCCCGCCGGCGTGGGTGGACTGGGCCGAGATGGAGAAGGCCCGGCTGTTCTTCATCGACAACAACGTGCACATCTCCACCGCCCTGTCCTTCGCCTCCATGCCGGCCTGCTACGTCGTCCCGCACGTGGCGAAGCTGCTGTCCGCCACCCATGGGCTGAAATACCCGTCCAAGCGGATGGCGGAGACAGGCCAGTTCACCGTCTACCTGATGCAGCCCGACGCCTTCGAAGCCGGCAGCCGCTTCATCCCCGCCGCACAGAAGGTCCGCCTCCTGCACGCCTCCATCCGCCACCACCTCAGGCGCGAGGACCGGTGGGACACCGACGCACTCGGCACGCCGATCAACCAGGAGGACATGATCGGCGGGCAGATGTTCTTCTCCATGCTCGTGCTGGACAGCCTGCACCGCCTCGGCATCCACATGTCACAGGAAGGCGCGGAGGCCTACTACTACGCCTGGCGTGTCGTCGGCGCCATGCTGGGCGTCGACCAGGACGCCGTCCCCAAGAGCCTCGACGAGGCCCGCCACTTCCTCGACCGGTACATGGTCAGGCACATGGGCCCCTCCGAGGAGGGCGCCCACCTGACCCGCCAGCTCATCGACCTCTACGAAGAAGTGGTACCCGGCACCTTCTTCGACCCGATCGTCTCCGCCCTGATCCGCTACCTCGTCGGCGACACCTGCGCCGACTGGCTCCGCGTACCGCAGACACCGTGGGACACCGTCGTCAAGGCCGTACCCCATCTCCTCGGCGTCCTGGAGACCATCGAGGACCGGTCCCCGCTCGGCGCCTGGGCCCTGGACCGCCTCGGCCACCTCACCACCGTGCTGGAACTGTCCTCCCTCACCCGCGGACGCGTCATGCACTACGCCATCCCCGAACAGCTCAAGAAGGACTACGGCATCCCCAGCGCGACGCCCCGCGCCCACCGGTGGACCCCGCCGGCCGTCACCGTGTCCTGATGATCTCACCGCACCACCAACGGCCGTTGCCGCGGGTCTCACAGTCGAATCCCCAGCCGCGTGCGCTCGTGCTTCGCCATCGCTCGCGCTTCAAGGAGGAACCGTGGGCATCCGCAGACCGGCCGTCACCGTGACCGTCGCCGCAGCTGCCGCGCTGATCGGGGCGTTCACCGTGCCGCTCGCCGGCGACACGGCGTTCGCCCGGGAGGGCGCAACCACCGTGCGCGAGGACTTCGACGGCGACGGCTACCAGGACCTCGCCGTCGCCGCCCCCGCAGCCAGGGTGGGCGGTCACCCCTGGGCGGGCTACGTCGCGATCAGCTACGGCTCGGCGGCCGGCCTCGCCCCGGCACGTACCACGATCATCACCCAGGACACCCCGGGCGTGCCCGGCACCTCCGGCGACAACCACGGCCTCGGCTACGCGCTGATCCCCCGCGACCTGGACGGTGACGGCCTGACCGACCTGGCCGTGGTGACGACGAACACCGGTCGGCGAACAACATCAGCGGTTCCGTGATCATCCTCCGGGGCAGCGGAACGGGCGTCTCCGGCACGGGCGCGATCCGAGTCCCGGCACCGGCGAACTCGTTCGTCGGTGAGGACATCACCGCCGGCGACTTCGACGGCGACGGACACCCGGACCTGTTCATGCGCAACGCCGAGGACTTCGACCTCCGTGCGGTGCTTTACGGCCCGTTCGGCCGGAACGGCGCACCAGCCCGTGAGCAGCAACTGACCGCGTTCAGCACGGACAACACGATCGAGGACCACGCCGAGGGCGGCAAGCTGTGGCTGGGCACACGACAGGGCCTGTCCACCGTCCCGCAACGGTTTCCCTCCGCTGACACCGCCGCCGTCGGAGACTTCGACACGAGACCCACCAGCCGTCCTGAGTGCTCGCTCGGACCGGCGCTTCAGCTGATGCGAGCTCCCGTGCCGCTGACGCGGACCCGCGGGTCACCCGCGCGCAGCGTCACCGTGAGTTCGCCGGGGCGGCCCAGGTCCTCGCCCTGATGCAGGGTGAGGACGGCGTCCTCGGGGACCAGGCCGAGCTCACGGGCGTACGCACCGAACGCGGCGGCCGCGGCGCCGGTTGCCGGGTCCTCGACGACGCCGCCGACGGGGAACGGGTCGCGGACATGGAAGACGGCGGCCGACTCTCGCCACACCAACTGGACCGTGGTCAGGTCCAAGTGGTGCATCAGGGCTTCGAGGCGCGTGAAGTCGTACGCGAGATCTGCGAGGCGCGCGCGTGTCGCCGCCGCGAGAACGAGATGGCGGGCACCGGCGAACGCGATCCGGGGCGGGAAGGCCGGGTCGAGATCGGCAGCCGGCCAGCCGAGCGCGGCGAGCGCCTCCGTGAGGTCGGTGTCGGCGATCTCCTCGATGTGCGGCTCGACACTGGTGAGTGTGGCCCTGACCGCCCCGCCTTCCTCGGCCACCTCCACCGGCACGACGCCGGCACGCGTGGCGAATACCAGCTGCCCTGGGCCTGTCCGCTCGGCGAGCGCGACGGCGGTCGCGATGGTGGCGTGCCCGCAGAACGGCACCTCGGCCTTGGGGCTGAAGTAACGGATGCTGTACGCACGTCCCTCCTGGCCGCCGAGGCCCTCCGGGGGCGCGGTCAGGAACGCGGACTCCGAGTAGCCGAGGTCGGCTGCGACAGCCAGCATGTCGCTGTCGTCCAGGGCCGTGGCATCGAGAACGACGCCGGCGGGGTTTCCGCCGTCAGGGGTGCTGGAGAAGGCGGTGTATCGCAGTACCTCGGGCCGCGGCGCATTCGTCGTCATGCCTGCGGCAACACGGGCCGGTCCCGCGGCTATTCCTGGCCGCGGCTGCAGATGGGGACGGGCCGCTGCGGTGAGCCGCACATCGATACAGACCGACCCTTTCCGCTTCGGCAAGTGCGGTGCCCGTGGCGTCAGGGGACATGAGGCCGTGGCACGCCGGACGAGCCAGAATCCCGCGTTCGGCGGCTTTCGCGCGTCGCCCTCCCGATGTGGACTGCAAGGGTCCGCACCAGGCGGGCGTGGCATCAAGGAGGGCCGGATCGTGGCTTTCGCCGAGTACCAGGACGAGATCTACCTGGACGGGCTGCGGGGCGTGGTGCCGGGGCTGCCCGTGACCTGCGACGAGCTGCAGCCTCTGGCGGAGGCGGCGATACCGCCCGCGGTGCGCTCCTATGTGGCCGGCGGGGCGGGCGACGAGTACACCCAGCGAGCCAACGTCAGCGCGTTCGAGCAGTGGGGCCTTGTCCCGCGCATGATGGTCAGCCCCACCCAGCGGGACCTGTCCGTCGACCTGTTCGGGACGCGGCTGCCCACGCCACTGTTCATGGCCCCGGTCGGCGTGGTCGGTCTGTGTGCCCAGGACGGCCACGGTGACCTCGCCACGGCCCGCGCCGCAGCCCGCACCGGCGTGCCGATGATCGCCTCCACCCTCACCGTCGATCCGATGGAGCAGGTCGCGGCCGAGTTCGGCGGCACCCCGGGCTTCTTCCAGCTCTACACCCCGACCGACCGTGAGCTGGCCCAGAGCCTGGTCCACCGGGCCGAGGCCGCAGGCTTCCAGGCCCTCGTGGTCACCCTCGACACCTGGATCACCGGCTGGCGGCCCCGTGACCTGGCCGTGAGCAACTTCCCGCAGCTGCGCGGCCACTGCCTGGCCAACTACACCAGCGACCCGGTCTTCCGCTCCAGGCTCGAAAAGGCGCCCGAAGACGACCCGGCCGCGGCGGTAATGCACTGGGCGAAGACGTTCGGCAACCCCCTCACCTGGGACGACCTGCCCTGGCTGCGGTCCATCACCGGCCTCCCGCTGATCCTCAAGGGCATCTGCCACCCCGACGACGTCCGTCGCGCCAAGGACGGCGGAGTGGACGGCATCTACTGCTCCAACCACGGTGGTCGGCAGGCCAACGGCGGCCTGCCCGCGCTCAACGCGCTGCCGGAGGTGGTCGAGGCCGCCGAGGGCCTGCCCGTCCTGTTCGACTCCGGCGTCCGCACCGGAGCGGACGTCGTCAAGGCCCTCGCCCTGGGCGCCACCGCCGTGGGCATCGGCCGCCCCTACCTCTACGGACTGACGCTGGCCGGCACCGACGGCGTCGTCCATGTCCTGCGTTCCCTCCTGGCCGAGGCCGACCTGCTCATGGCCGTCGACGGCTACCCCACCCTCGCCGACCTCACCCACGACGCCCTGCGCCGCCTCAATTGATACGTCGTCGGCATCTGCGCCTTCACCCCGTGGCCGACGCCGGGGACGCCGGTGTCAGGGGCGAGACGGGCGAGGGCGTGGCCGTTGAAGTGGCGCACCACCGAGTCGTAGACGCCACGGTCGGCCGGGTCGTCGAGGGCGTGCCGCTGGACGCCACCCGCGCCGGGCAGCTCCCTACAGCGCCGGACTGCCGAACCAGCGGCCGGCGGCCCGCTCGAACGCTTCACGATCAAAGGCGCTGTCGCCTGCCCAGGCGACGATGCCGTCAGGCCGGACGAGCACGGCACCGAGTCCGAGGTCGTTGCGGGCCGGCCCGGCTGCGTAGCGGATCCGCCTGTCCCAGCACTTCGCCGAGTCGTGCAGCCGGCGGTCGGTGGTGAAGTCAAGTGCGACTCCTCGCCCTTCCTGCATCAGGTCGCCGAGGCGGGTGCCGTCCTCGAGACGAAGCTCCGGGGCGTTGCGGCCGACCAGCGGCTGCTCGCTGCCGAGGTCGTAGCGGACAGACGATCCGGACAGTTTCTCGAACACGTACGTCGTTCCGTCACGGGTCCCGATCAGGTCTCGGATCAGCGCCTGAACCGCCTGGCCGTGCTGGTCCGGCCGCAGGGTCGCCACCTGTGCGCGCGTCCAGTCGAGCACCCATGCGCCGATAGGATGACGCTCACGGTTGTAGGTGTCGAGAAGCCCCTCCGGCGCGTCCCCGCGCACGGTCGCCGCGAGCTTCCATCCCAGGTTCAGGGCGTCACCGATGCCTACGTTGAGGCCCTGTCCTCCCATGGGAGAGTGAATGTGGGCGGCATCGCCCGCAAGCAGTACACGCCTCTGCCGGTACGTCGTCGTCTGCATCGCCCGATCGGTATAGGTCGAGGCCAGATGGACATCACTGAGCGTCACATCGGTGCCGGACACACGGCGCAGAACCGCCTCGAGGTGTTCGCGACTCGGCGACTGCGAGCGATCGAACGTGCCTGCGTCGAACTCCATCATGGCGATATGCCCTTGCATGGGCATTTGCACGTACAGGCCCGTCGGCGTCAGGTTGAACCCGGGGCGCAGTTTCCCGGGATCGGCGACGGTGGCGAACATGGTGTAGCCGATGAACTGCGGCTCGGTGCCGACGAAGTCGAAGCCCGCGAGCTTGCGCACCGTGCTGCGTCCGCCGTCGCAGCCCACGAGCCAGCGCGCCGCGTACTCGTGCTCACCGGCGTGCGCGACCACGGTCTCCTCGTTCTGCGTGACACCGGAGACCCTGACGCCGCGCCTGATCTCCACGCCCAGCTTCGCCGCCCGCTCGGACAGCATCCGCTCGACCGCCTCCAGGTACGTCAGCACGCCTTCCATCGCCGGGCCGGGAAGCCGGAACGGCAGGGCGGCGACGTCGACGTCGGCCGGATCGAGCACCATGCCGGCGAAGTGGCCGACCTGACGAGGGGGCGCCGGCTCGTCCGGCGAGTCGGGATAGCCGTCGACGCCGGACGCCGCCAGTAACTCCTGCAGCATTCCACGGCGGTAGAACGATTCGACCGTCGTGGCGGTCAGGCCCCGCAGGCCGAGGGGGAGTGCCGTTCGCGGTGAATGCAGCTCCGGCTCCTGCTCGAGCACAAGGACGGAGCAGTCAGAGAGGCCGAGCTCGCAGGCCAGGAACAGGCCAACCGGGCCCGCGCCCACGATCACTACGTCATGCACGAAGATCACCTTCCTGAAACGGATGTAAATGCTGAGTTGTTGGCGTTCCTGCGGCCGTCCCTCGAGCAGCTCACCGGCCCTGCCCGAACCTGGCGATCAGGCCGTGGGGCGCGTCGTCGCCGAAGAGCAGGTCGTTGAGCTGGGCGCCTTCGGCGGCGGCCGCGGCGCTGCGGCGGAACATGGCCTGCTCGTATCCGCTCAGCGCGGTCTCGATGTCGTCGGGGTGCGCGGCGATGGCCCTACCGAGTTCGGCGCCGTCGTACATGGCCAGGTTGGCGCCTTCGCCGTTCGGGGCGGCGAGATGCGCGGCGTCGCCGAGCAGCGTCACCCCCGGCGACCGGTCCCACCGGTGCTCGATCGGCAGGGTGTGGAGGGGACGCAGGACCGGCGTGGTGTCGCTGTCGGTGATCAGTGCAGTGAGCTCCGGTGCCCAGCCGTCGAACTCCCGCGCGATCCCTGCGGTCGCCGTGGCGGAGTCGGTGAAGTCGATGCCGGCGAACCACTCCACCGGCCTGGTGAGCGCCACGTAGGTGTGGAGGGTTCCGCCTCGCTCCCGGTGGGCCTGGATCCCCTTGCCCGGCGCGAGTGCGAACAGCGAACCGTCGCCGACCGTCTTCGCGGTGGCCGGGTGCCGGGTGTCGCCGTCGAACAGGTAGGTCTCGACGAACGACCGGCCGGTGTACTCGGGTTGGGCCTCGGAGAGCAGCGGTCGGACCCGGGACCATGCGCCGTCCGCGCCGACCAGCAGACTCGTGACCACGGTGGCGCCGTCGGCGAAGGACACCTCGTGGCGGCCCCCGCCCAGAGCACGGGCACTGCTGACCTTGTGGCCCCACCGGACGGTGCCGGCCGGGAGCGAGTCGAGCAGGATCTGCCGCAGCTCACCGCGCTGCACTTCGGGGCGGCCGCCCGTGCCGTCGTCGGGCACGTCGACCAGAACGGTCCCGTCCGGCGCGAGGAACCGTGTCGCCTCGCGGCCCTCCAGGACCAGACCGCGGAACTCGTCCATCAGGCCCGCCGCCTGGAGTGCTGCCTGGCCGTTGTAGTCATGGATGTCGAGCATCCCGCCCTGCGCCCGCGCCCTCGGGGAGGATTCTGCCTCGTAGACCGTGGCCGGGATTCCATGGACGTGCAGGACGCGGGCGAGAGTCAGGCCGCCGAGTCCGGCGCCGATGATCGTGACGTCATTGCTCATGGTGGCTCCTTGCCTGTCGGACGCCTGCCGGGCGGGGACCCGGCAGGACCTGATGGAAAGGTGCCGGATCCCGCCGACAAGCCGCCTACATCGGACCGACAGGCCCCCGATACGTCCGAACGACCAGGTCAACACCCCGAACCGGCGCCGGACTTCGTCGGCTGGACCTCCTGGGTCCGGTGCATGCCGTCATCCCGGCGCGCGGCCGGCTGTCCGTGCCGGTCGCGCTGATCAGGCCGGTGACGACCAGGGGGGTGGTGCCGCCGAAGAGAGAGGTCGCCAGGTTGCAGCCGATGGCCAGCCCGCCGTACCGGGCCTCGGTGGGGAAGAGTGAGGGCAGCGCGGACATGGTGCCCAGCAGGCACACCAGCGAGAGGCCGAGCATCAGCATGCCCACGGCCACGGCCGCGATGCTCCCCTGCCGCAGCAGCAGGAACGCCGGGAGCGAGAAGAAGAAGCCCGCCATTCCGCCCATGAGGAGCGGCTTACGGCCGACCCTGTCGTTGAGCCGGCCGACGAAGGTGATGGCGGCCATCAGGAGCACCATCGTCACGAGAAGGATCACCAGGCCGTGAGTCTCCGGGTGACCGAGCGTGGCGGAACAGGTTGCGGTGGCGTCTTCGCGCCTGCCATTCGTGTTCGATGACGGTTCCACCGTCGACTGATGCCACAGGCGCCGCCTCGCGAGAGTGTGTGCTGCAGTGTGCGTGGGTCGGCTCCCTCGGGGAACTCGCTCTGAGCAAAGGCCGACGGGAGCGGGCTTCAGATGTCCAACCCACAGCAACCCCTCGCGGTCGCCTCGCTCCGCCGCGCCTTGAGGTCAGCGATGTCTTGTGGTGTGGGCCGTCCTTGCGGCTGCGTCGCTGCCCACCGAGACCAGGGATTGCCATGCTCAGGAAAGGCGGAGACACCGTGCCGGCCGGATCGAGCTCCAAGCGGGAGCGGCAGTACGAACACATCAAGGAGAGCGCCGAGGACCGTGGCGAGTCGACCAGGCGGGCCGAGGAAATCGCAGCGCGGACGGTGAACAAGGAGCGGGCCAGGTGCGGTGGTCGAAGGCGCCTGAGGCCGCCGCTCTGGGCCAGTGAGCGATGCCGTTCGTCCGACTGAGTGGATCACGCGCAGGGCCGCGCACCGTCGCCACAGGGCGGGAACACCTGTCTGCTGGGCGGGACGGATCCAGCATGAAATCAACGAAAGGCGGATACGCAATGGGACATGGCGGAAATGCACTCGAGGAACTGATGACCGACCATCGTGAGGTCGAGGAGATGTTCGGCCGGATCGAGGCGATGACCGGCGGAGGGCAAGCGCTGCGTGATCTCGTGGACGAGGTCACCATCGAGCTGGTGCGTCACTCGGTCGCCGAGGAGCAGTACCTGTACCCGGCGGTGCGCGAGCACGTCGAGGGCGGTGACCGGCTCGCCGACAAGGAGCTCGCGGATCACGGCCGGGTCGAGAACCTTCTCAAGCAGCTCGAGAAGACGGACGCCGACGACGCCCAGATGAGCCCGCTGCTGCACCAGCTCATGGACGAGGTGTCCGCCCATGTTCGGGACGAGGAGAACAACCTCTTCCCGATGCTGCGCCAGGCCTGCTCCTCCGAGGCGCTCGACGAGCTCGGGGACAAGATCCGCCGGGCCAAGGCCATGGCCCCCACCCGGCCACACCCCTCCGCCCCCGACACCCCTCCGGCGAACAAGCTCCTCGCTCCGGGTGCGGGTCTGGTGGACCGTGCCCGCGACTTCGTCACCGGCCGCGGCAAGTCCTGACCCCCACCGCCGGCTCCGGGGTCCTTCCGCACACGCTCAGTGCGACCCCGGAGCCCTACGTCACGCTGTGACGCGGGTCATTCCGCGTTCCGGATCGGCTGCCTAGGCTGTTGGCACGAGCGGGGCAGCGCGGCTCCGCGAAACAGCTCGCGGGAACCGCTCACCCGGACACAGGCGAGCACGCTCCCAAGGGACCGACCGCCGTGCCCAACGATCTGACACCTGTCATAGCCGCCTCCACCCGCTGGCTCCTGGCCGCCTACCCCGCGCCCCCAGGCGCGCTCAGCCGGGCTCTCGCCGAGGCCCAGGCCCGGCAGGCCACCATGCTCGCCGCTGCCCTGCGCTACCCCACCAGCCTCGACGTGCAGCTGCTTCATCTGCTCGCACCGAGCGGGTCCCACCGCCTGGACTGGCTCACCGGATGCGACCCGCACCCTGACGACACCGCCTGGCGAACCTGGGTCGACGAAACCGTCGTCAGCTGGGCAGCTTGCCTCCTGGCCGACCCCGTGCTGGCCGCACGCGCCCATCAGGCCCTCACCGCGACCGAGCATCACGGCGAAGCCGGAGGCCTGCAGCGGCTGACCGACCCCGGTGACCGGGACGCCGAAGCCGCCGTCCTGCTCCGCCACCCCGACCTGCTCGAAGCCATCGCCTGCCTGCACCGGCCTCAGCTCATGGAAGTGCTCAGCGTCGACAGCGCCGAACTGTCGTGATCTCTGCAACGTGAGGAAAGGCGGTGGCTGAGCTGGCTCCGGTCCTCATGACGCTGAGCGTCGTATCCCGCGGCCTCTTCTTCAGTGACGGACCAGGCAGAACGGATGACCTGCGGGGTCGCTGTAGGTCCGCCAACTCCGGCCGTCCGTACCGTCGTCCAGCACCCTGGCCCCCTGGGCCAACACCTGTTCTTGAGCGCGGTCCAGGTCGGCGACACCGAAATCCAGGTGGAACTGTTGTGGCCGGCTCGGGTCCGGCCACAGCGGCGGCTGGTACTCCGCCACCCGCTGGAAGGCCAGAACGAGGCCGGACGCCGTGTGCAACGTGGCCCAGTCGTCACTGAGCGCCCACCGACGGTCCGGCTGGTCGACGGTGCCGCCTAGGAGCGACTGGTAGAACTCGGCGAGTTCACCGGGGTCGGAGCAGTCCAGCACCACGCACTGCAGATCAGCGATCACGGGGGTAGATCCTAGGCGGCAATCCGGTGGCTCGACCACTCATGACTGAGGTCGCCGAGTCAGTGCGGGCACGCCGGGTCGGCATCGTAGCGGTGAGCTTGCGCCGGTCGCGGTGCCGCAGCTGCCGTTCGTCGCCCAGGCGCAGGACGACCCGGTCATGCCGAAGTGCCGGACGAGGGCCGCGCCGCCGCCCCTCCGACTCCGGTCGCAGCCGTTTCGCGGTGACCCTGCGCAGGACGCAACGCGGCCGCCCGGTACGCCCGTGTCGCACACGTCGACCCGCCGGACGCACCGGCCACGGCTACAGGTGTTCAGTGCATCGCCAGAGCCCTCGACATCAGGCAACTCCGGCATATCTGCCCCCCGGAGCAAGCAAGGGATCGCTCGAACCGCATCGCCACCCGGCCGGTTCATGCGGCGAGCGGCGCGGTGTCCATGCCTGCCCGTTCACGCAGTCCGCCGAGAAACTCCTGGACCGCTTCCGAGGCCGAGTACCGCGGCCGCCAGCCCAGTTCAGACCGCGCGCGCGAGCAGTCCATCAACGGCAGTCGCAGGACAGCGTCGAACAGGTCCGGAGAGGCGGGTACCAGCCGAAGTCGCCAGGCCGCTGAGAGAGCGGCGCGGACCGGCGGCAGCGGGAGGCGCAGCGGCCGCGCCGCGAGGACCCGGGCGAGCTCAGCCGCGTCCAGGGGCGGCTCGGCGGCGAGGTTGAACGCGCCGCGCACACGGCCGACGACTGCCTGTGCATACGCGGCCGCGGCGTCGTCGGTGTGCAGGGCCTGGAACACCAGCCCCGGCAGATCCGGGACCGCCGGGACGAACGGCGGCCGCATCAGGTGCGCGGGAATCAGCGTCCCCGCGAAGATCCTGCGCTGCTGCGACGCTGACTCCCGTTTGAACAGGAATCCCGGACGCATGCGCACGACCCGCACATTCCGATGGTCGAGCTCGTACGCGTCCAGGTACCTCTCCATGTAGGCCTTTTCCCGGCAGTACGCCGCTTGGGGCCAGCCATGGGTCGGCCAGGACTCGTCGACCGGGCGGTCCTTCGGGCCCGGTGAGTAGGCACCTACGGACGATGCGTGGATGAGTGCGGGCACCCCGGCCTCCGCCACGGCCTCGCACACCCGGATACTGCCCAGCACGTTGGTCCGCCACGTCGTCACGGGGGCATGCGTGGGCTGGAATTTCCAGGCCAGATGGACGACCGCGTCCGCACCGGTGAAGTGGTGGACCAGATCGTCGCCGTTCGGGTCGATGTCCGCCGCCGCCCAACGCGTCCCGTCGGGATTCCAGTTCGGAACCCTGCGGGCCAGTCCGAGGACCGACTCCACCGCGGGATGGCTTCGCAGGGCTTCCACCACACTCGTACCGACATTGCCGGTCGCCCCGACGACCACGACCCGGAGCCCGCCGGCACCTCCTGCGCCACATCGCACCATGCCGTCCATGGCCACTGCCCTTCCCTGGGAGGCCCCCGGCAGGACGGGTACCCGAGGCGTCACCCCCCTATGCGGCCAGAGGTATCAGGGGGCGTTGGCTGGTCCGACGAAGATCACCGGGTAGCGAGGCCTGGGACAGCGGCCGGTGATCCACTCGCCGAGAGCCTCCGAGTAGACCTTGCGGGCCCGGCGCAGTGAGACGGCCTCGGTGCAGCCGCTCGGGGCGCAGGGGTGTTCCTGGACCAGGGCCGACCGCCGGATCAGGCCGTCGAGCGGCCCGAGCCGCGACCGCGCTTGCTCTCAAGAGCCCAGCGCGCCCGGATGCGCCGTCGTGATGCGGCCGGTGCGCAGTGCCGTCTCTCCTTCCCGCCAAGCTGCCAGCAGCCGGGTGGCCAGCCGGCCCTCCAGATGGCCGGTCGCGCGGATACCGAACAGCACGTCGGCGTCCAGCCGAGGTTCGCTCGCCAGGAGGCCGGCCACGACCTCGTGCCGTACGACCTGCTCATGCACCGCGTCCGCTTCGACGTGCTCGGTGTAGAACCGCACCGCCGCCGGGCCGGCATCCATCCGCCGCAACGCCTCGGCCAGGCGCCGGGAGGCTGGGGACGAGGTCACCTCGACCGCCGCGAAATGGCCGACGAGTGCACCGCGCAAAGCCCGGTGCAGACCGAAGAGAGACATCATGTTGACGGTGGCCAGAGCCTCGGCCGGCGCGGCGTCGACGTAGTGGCCGTATGAGGGGTCCAGATCCAGGTCCGTCATGAGGTCGGCGAACAGTTCGGCGTGGATCGCGTCTGCGCGGCCCGCGCCGAACTCGTCGAATTCCACGGCGACCATGGCTGCCTTGGCCCGCCCGCGCAGCCTGGGGATGACCCAGGCGTGCGGATCCGCCTCCTTGAGGTGGTACAGCGAACGCAGCGCCGCGTACTCACGGAAGTGATCGAGGGTGCCGTGGTTGCGGAGGAAGTGCGAGACACTGCTGCCGTCGTCACCGACCGGTTCGAGCTGGAGTTCGTCCAGTGCCCGTTCGGCGGTGTCGGACGCGTCGATCGGCACGTCGGCACGCAGTGCGCCGAGGAAGCGATCCTCCAACGCGGCGCGCAGGGAGAGGAGTTCGGGGTCCCATTCGCGGTCGTCCGGTACACCGGCGAAGCCCTGGTAGTGGAGCTCGTAGAGGACGTACAAGGTGAGTTGCAGATCGTCGCCATAGGCGTCTGTGGTGGGCGGTGGCAGGCACCGTTCCGGTCCGCGCAGTGCGTCTCCGACCGCGGCGGAGAGCGGACCGCGCGGATCGGGCAGCGGCGCCGGCCGCCGGCGCGAGAGGGCGTCGGTCATGGTGTGTCGTCCACCTCGTCCACCTCGTCCACCTCGTCCACAGCGTCCAGCTTGGTGCGGCAACGGTGGCTGGTGTCGCACCAGGGCGG
This sequence comes from Streptomyces sp. BK340, assembly GCF_007827595.1. Classification (GTDB taxonomy): domain Bacteria; phylum Actinomycetota; class Actinomycetes; order Streptomycetales; family Streptomycetaceae; genus Streptomyces. The sequence goes on along the minus strand of NZ_VISR01000021.1, from coordinate 68,115 downwards.
CATCCGGGTACGGCGACAGGTGCAGACGGCCACCGTGAAGCGTCGCGACACAGTCACCTCACCGTCCTCGCCCACCACTTCGACCGGTCCCTCCACCAGGAGAGGGCCGTCGCGCTGGACACGGATCCGGCGAGGGCGTTCAGGGCTGTACGGCACGGATCACCACCAGCTCCTCGGTTGTGCGATCCGCCACCAGACCGCGCTCGCGCAGCCAGGCGAGCCGGGAGCGCAGCACGCGGCCGAAGGGCAGTCGGGCCCGGTCGACGACCTGCGCGCGCAGTCCGGCCGCCCGGAGCCGGGCCAGCGTCTCCCCGACGCCGCTGACCTGCGAGTGCACCATCAGCAGTATCCCCGTCGTCGGGCGCAGCACTGCCGGGGCCGCCGAACAGATGCGGTCGATCAGGAGGCGGCCGTCGGTGCCGGCGTCCCAGGCCCTGGCACGGCCCCGGGGCGGAATGTCACCCGGAGCCGGCACGTACGGCGGATTGGTGACCACTAGGTCGAAACGACGGCCCTGGACGGCGGACGTCAGGTCACCGTGGCGTACGCGCACGGTCTGCCCGTTCACCAGGGCGTTGCACCAGGCGGCGGCAAGCGCCTGCCAGGAGATGTCGACCGCGGTGACCCGAGCGCCCATCCGGGCCGCCTCCACCGCGAGTACACCGCTGCCGGTACCGAGATCCAGGACCTCGGTACGGCTGGTGATCCGCTCCCGGCGCATGGCCCGGCCGAGCAGCCGGGTGTCGGTCTGCGGGCGGTAGACCCCCGGCGGGATCCAGCAGCGGAACCGGGGAGCGCTGGTCAGGGACTGGACAGTCATCGTGGCGCCTCTCGCCGGCCGGAGACCTTCAACGCCCTTGCCGGGGGTGAGTCGAGGTTGAGGGCGTGCGCCGTCTCCTTCTCCACCTCGTGCTCGGAAAACCGCGTGACGACAACCGCGGCTGTCGGCGACTCGGTCCGGGCAGGTTCGGGGAACTTCCCCAGCGCGCAGTTGATGACGAGGGCTTTCACGGTCCTGCTCCGAACGCCGTATGCGGATGATGTCGTGTGTGCCGGAAGCGATCCGGCCGCGTCACCCGGGTACCCGTGGCCAGCGGACGTAACGATGACCGGGGCACGAGTTTCCCGTCAGGCCAGAGGACTCCGCGGCAGCGAGGCGAGCAGATCGGCCGGGTCGTCGTAGACGGCCTCCGCGCCGGCCTCCTCCAGGTCCGTACGGGGAATGCCTCCGCAGAGCAGCGCCACGCACCGGACCCCCGCACGACTGCCCGCCCGCATGTCCCACACCGTGTCGCCGACGAACACGGCACGCTCCGCCGATGCGCCGGCCAGTTCCAGTGCCCGCTCGACGGGCTCGGGCGCCGGTTTGCCCTCGGCGACGTCGTCGGCGCTCGCAGTCGCCGTGATGGCGTCGTCCGCGTCGATCGCGCGCCTCAGCGCGGACAACTCCTCACCACTGGCCGACGTGGCCAGGACCACTTTCCAGCCGTCACCGGCCAGTTTCCGCAGCAGGTGTGCCGCGCCCGGAAGTGCGGTCAGGCGCTCGAAGTACTGTGCGTAGAGCACCTTGTGGGCGGTGCTGAGGTCGTCCGCTTCGCCGTCGGCCAAGGTCGATCGGCCGCCCAGCAGATGGGCGACGAGATCGTCGGAGCCGAGTCCGACCGCCCGGTGTATCGCGTGCGTCGGTACCAGGTGTCCGGCCTGGTGGAAGGCCTCCCACCAGGTCACCACGTGCAGATGGTTGGTGTCGACGAGAGTTCCGTCCACATCGAACACGGCTGCTCGGTCCATGCCGGTGCCCGTCCGGCCCTCACTCGTGGACATGACTAGACTCCTCTGCGCGACGGGGCCCTGCGGCCCTCATGGTCAGCGGCTGTCCGACCGGGTACCCGGTTTCCGGCCTTGCTGCTCGGATGCCGCGCCTTCCCCAGCGGCCGCACGGCGGGGCCCTGGGTAATGCGGCCGTCGGGGGCGAAGCGGAAGCCGTGGCACGGGCACTCCCTTGCCTGCTCCGCGCATGCCTGCTTCGCGCGGTTGAAGCCGACGAGACAGCCGAGGTGGGTACAGCGGGCCGAGACGGCTTGGAGCCGGCCGCTGTCGGCGGCGGGGGGCGTACACGAGGGTGTGCTGTGCGGTCAGCTCGGCCGTCGTGTGCCCGGTGCCCCCCGGCGACGATCCGGTCGGCTTCCAGCACGGCGACTTCGCGGCCACGCCGAACGAGCTCCCGGGCGGGTGCTGAGCCCCGCGGTGCCGCCGCCGACCTCCGCGACATCGACGGAGACGCCGCCGGACGGTGGGGGAGCGGGGGGCGCCGCCCGGCGCGATCTCGAGCCAGTACGACCCGTGTGTCGGGGTGCCTTGAGACCCTCGAAGGTCTTCGCTCCGCTTTCCCGGGTACTCGGTGTATCCGGCACATGCGCCGGGGCCGGCGCTCCTGGTCCCGGCGATGAACTGACAAGGAGGGAGCCATGAGTACGGTCAAGAAGGCGGTCGACGTCGAAGTCCCGCTCGGCGTGGCGTACGGTCAGTGGACGCAGTTCGAGGAGTTCCCCAACTTCATGGAAGGCGTCGAGGAAGTCAGGCAACTCGACGACCGGCACAATCACTGGACCACCAGCATCGGCGGGGTCCGGCGTGAGTTCGACACGGAGATCGTCGACCAGCTGCCGGACGACCGGATCACCTGGCGGTCCGTCGCTGGGGACATCCGCCAGCGCGGATCGGTGCGGTTCGAGCGGATCGACGACATGCACACGCGCGTTGAACTCACGATGGACATCGAGCCCACCGGCGTCGCTGAGAGGGGTGCGGACGCGCTGGGCATGATCGACCGGCGGGTGAATGGCGATCTGCGCCGATTCAAGGACTACGTCGAGAGCGGTGGCGGAGACAGCGTTGGCTGGCGCGGCCGCATCCGGCCCGGAGATCCCGGCTCGACCCTGTGACGCGCGACGCGTGGGCATACATGCCCACGCGCCCACACGAGGGCGTGAGTTCCGTGGCTGACAGCACTGGGCGTCGCAGCCTCCGATGGGCCGCCCACAGTGAACGCCGCCGCGCCTGAGTTGTGGGTGGAGGTGTCGGTCTGCGAGGTGCTGCGGCACGGGCCGGCCGCAGCACCGAGACCGCCAGCCCGGCTGCCCCTTGTCGAGCAAGCCGGAGGAGCCGCCTGCCCGGAGGAACGGCATCACGGTCATCCTGCGCGCCCTGTACACGGTGAACGGGTCCTGGAGCGAGAACTCCTGGCGGCGGCCCATCGGCACAACGCAGAGCATGAGTTCGACCACGTCGCGATCGACCTCGCCCGCTGGTCCCACGAACACACCGAACGCATCGCTCCCACTGCATGACCTGTGCCGGCTTCACCTCGCCGCCACCGAGAACTCCCTGAAGGCGCGGTCGTCTGTCACCCTCAGACTCTGCGCCAGATGCGTTGACCAACACCATGATCAAGACATTGTCCCCGCAACTGCTCGCTTCGGCCCTTCGTACCCTCAGCCTTTGCGCAACGTTGTCCCGGCCTTTCGGGCATGCCATTCCTCCACGACGTCCTGCTGCCGGTGGGCCCGTTCGAGGAGCGTGTCGAGTTGCTGGGCGTCCAAGCGCTTCTCGGACGGTGCGAGGCCGCGCAGCGTCTCCCATCCGGCCACCTTGCCTTCCACGGCTGTCCGCAGCGCCTCCAGCTCCAAGAAGGTGCTGAGCGGCGAGCGCCGTACGAAGCGGCCGTTGCCCTTCAGCCTGGCCATCTTCTCGGCCGTCCAGCCCGCGCAGATCTTGTACCGGCGTACCGGGACGCCGAGGTTGTGCATGATGCCGAGCAGAGCCTTGCGGTCCTGGTCGATCTCGGCGCTGACGGGGCCGAGAGCTTCGGCGAGCGCCGAGTCATGGGTCGAGCGCACCAGATGGCGGGCCCTCTCGGTACCGGCGGTGGCGCCGAGCAGGTGGTCGTTGAGGTAGATGCCCAGCAGGGCCAAGTCGGTGCCGCGGGAGTCCTGGGACTGCTGTGTGCCGGAGTGTGATCGATCGTTCATCACGTGTTGCCTTCGTCGGTTCGCGGTGAGGCGGGGCGGGTCCCCGCCGCTCTTTGTAGCGGGTACCCGCAGCCAGGCCATGCGTACTGTGACGGCGACGTACGCGGGGAAGAACCTGGTGAGCGACCCGGTCAGGCTGAGGCACCGGCGTGCGGCACGCCCACCCCGGTGGCGGGGACGAGCACGCCGACCACGACTGCGATCTCAGTACCGGTCATGAACGCCTTGCCCCTGCGGTCGGCGGCCACCGGACCGGCGTAGCACCGCACCGCCCAAGCGCTGGGCGCCGCAATGACGGACGGGGCGTCGGCTGCGAATCCAGGGTGGCCGGGGAGGCGGACCGACGTCCGGCGCCATCGACTGCGCAAGCCGCGCCTGCGCACGAGTCGCCGCGCCCGCGTTGCTGCGCGGCCACACGCAGACGAACAGTTGCGCCTGGCCGCCCGGGTCGGCCGCCTTGGCCGAACCACAAATCCCGGCGGGCCGCCGACCCGGATACGGCGACGGTTGCTCACCTGAGTCGGGCTGTCACCGGCCCCTCTGGTCCCTCAGGTGTGCTTGGCGTCGTGCTGGACGAGGAGGGAGAGCAGGTCCGCCACGGTCAGGGCCGCCTCTGCCGGGTGGCGCAGGATGGTTCCAGGCTGGATCTGGTAGACGTTGGACCGGCCTTCGCGGTTGTGGGCGAGGTATCCGTCCGCCTCCAGGTCAGAAATGATCTTCTGGACCGCGCGTTCGGTGAGTCTGCAGTGCGCGGCGATGTCGCGGACGCGGGGCCGGCTGTTGCTCGCGATCGCAGCGAGGACCCGGGCGTGGTTCGTGAGGAACGTCCACCCGGTGTGTGGCTCAGGCACTTCTCCCATGGGCCCAGTATAGGACGTACCATTCGCGCATCCAAAAGGGTGAAATAAATTTCCCGTATTCCTTGACAGGCTAGGACGGTGAGCCGAACCTGAATACGGAGACAGTGGGCGCCGGTGCAGGAGGCGGCCATGTGGGAGCTGAACCTTCCCAGGCAGCGGGCCAGGGGGGCTGAGATGGTGAGCGGATCACCAGTGAGGAGCTGCTCTGCCGTGGCCGGTGCAGCGCCGCAGAATCTCCTGATCGACGTGTCGCCCCGCGGGGGGCGCGTCCGTGTGACGATTCGCGGCGAGATCGACATCAGCGTGCAGACGGCACTCGAAGCCGCGCTGCAGGACGCCGTGGAGCGCAGCACCCACGGTGTGGATCTCGACCTGAGCGGGACAGCCTTCTGCGACTGCTCCGGCTTGAGCTGCTTCCTGGCCGCACGGCACCGGGCGCTGGCGGCGGGCAAAACGGTGACCATCCATGCTGCCAGCCCCCTGGTGCAGCGCCTGCTGGGCGTCACAGGTACTTGGCCGCTGTTCACGCTTCGGCAGCGAGCCCCGGACCATCCGGCATGCGTCCCCGGCGTGCCGACAGCAACACCCGCGGAGGATGGCCCGTTCGGTGACGATGACCCGCGCGAGGTCGTTCAGCTTCGTCGGCCCGTGCACACGCGCCCCGTGATCGATCAGGCCATCGGGGTGCTGATGGCGACGTACAGCCTCAGTGCCGGGGAGGCGTGGCGGGCGCTGGTCACGGCCTCCCACTACACGGACGCCGAACTCGCCGTGGTCGCTGAGGAATTGGTGACTGCGGTTCGGGGCCGGCCGATGTCCGACGCCGTCCAGCAGGCGGTGTGCGCGGCCGTGGCCTCGCTTCGCTCCGACCGTGCAGGTTCCGATGGGATGCCAGGGCAGCAGTCCGTCCGGGAGGAAGGTGCAGGCGACCGAACGGCGTCTTCACCGGACGAGGCATGAGGAGAAAGAGAGACGTTCAGGGTGCACGGCCCGTCGGTACCCGGTTCTGCCGGACCGCCGGCGCCGGCATCGAAGAGGTACCGGTCGAGCAGCTCCTCGGGGGTTCAACCCGTGTGTGACTCTCGGCAGGTTGTCCATGAAGCCGCCGGAGGAGTCAGTGGTGGACGACGGTCTCGGAGGTGTGTCTGCGCCTCGTGCGTTCTGCGACCTTTGCCGGGCATCCATCGCCCCTGAGCAAGCCGTGAACGAGCAGGTGAAGGACTCGTCGTTCGCTCACCCGTTTGACCCCCGGCAGGACGGCATGCGCACCGTGACCGTCTGTTGCGCGGATCACCTGGCCGAGCTCCAGCGGCAGTACGGCGAGCGGCCCTACGTCACAGAGGAACTGTGGGTGGCGAAGATCGATCGGGCGATGCAGCAGCACCGCATGGGGCTGAGCAATGAACAGCTGGTCCGGGAGACCGGGCTGACCTTGCCGCAACTTGAGGCCGCGGCGCGATGGTGCCTCGGCGCCGGAACCGGTGCCGATGGTCGGGACGGGGAAGAAGCGTGAGCAGCCGGTCTCCGGGTGGGGGCTTTGTGGAGCCGGGGAGGGGGGAGGGTTGGGCCGCGGGGGAACAGCGAGTGCTCGTGTTCCCAGTGTCCGAACGCGGTGGCCGCCCGTTCAGGGACGTATCACCTCTGTCCGCCCCTACTGCTGATGCGGGAGCGGGTGGTAGAGGCCTTGGGCGCGGGTCAGGTCGGCGGGTCCGTCCTGGTCGAGGTGGAGAAAGTAGTTCACCTGCCATGCCTGCGTGATGCGGGCCTGTCGGCTGGTCGTGGTCACCCACGGCGGGTACACGCGGAAGCCGCGCTTCCCGCCCGCGCCGGCGCGGGAGACGATGCCGTGTTCGCACAGCACCTCGCCAGGGAACACGAACTGTCCGAAGCCGTCCTCGTGGCGGCTGCTGATGACGAAGAGGTCCACGTTGTCGTCGGTGTCGAAGGGGCGGATCGGCCCTTTCTCGGACCGCTGCCACACGGTGACGAACTGGCCGACTTTCGTCGGGGTGGTCTTGGCCACGCGAAACCGGATCGAGCGGCCATCGAGAGTGAACGCGCAGGCTGCGTACTCGGCGCTTTCGAGTTCCGGCACCGGCAGCGAGCAAGCGAACTCACTGGCGTCGTAGACCAGCGCCTTTGCCGTTTGCAGATCACCGTGAAGCCCGGCCCACGGCTGATTCGTCACCATGCCGCCATCCTGCCACCGACTTCGCCACTCCTCCGTCCTCCTCAGGCTCCGAACAGCTCATCACTTCCGATCATCCGACAAGCGCATTGGGTGGCTGTCCGATCATCTTGGGTCGCTTTCGGGCAGACTTATCGCTCGCTGTGCCGGCGCGCTTACGGTGCGGTTGCGGGCGGGTGAGGAACCGGAGCCCGCCGCAACCGACAACCAAGGGGAAGCGCCGATGGCGAGTGTGGAAGTGGCCCTGAAGGAAATGATGACCGGGATCGAGGGGGCACAGGGGGCGGCCGTCGTCGACTACACCAGCGGCATGGCCCTCGGTACCTTGGGCGGTGGCCGAGACCTGGACCTGACGGTCGCCGCGGCCGGGAACACGGACGTGATCCGCGCCAAGGTTCGCACGATGGAGCATCTGGGCCTCAAGAGCCAGATCGAGGACATCCTGATCACGCTGGAGGGGCAGTACCACATCATCCGGCTGGTGACCGGCCGCAGCGGCAACGGCCTGTTCGTCTACGTCGTCATCGACAAGGACCGCTCGAACCTGGCCATGGCCCGCCATCAGCTCAAGCGGATCGAAGAGCAACTCGAGGTCTAGGCCGCCCCCAAAGGACCGGGCTGACATGCGCCCATGAGTTGAAAACTTCTTCAAGCCATCACATGGAGAGGATGACAACTCATGAACGAGGGGAGTCCGGACCGAGAAGAATGACCAGGCACGACACGGATCGCGGTGGCGTCCTCAGGGCGCCACCGCGACACGAGAAGACACCTCGACAGGCAGGAAGCGTGCTATGCAGGTCCCTCTCTACCAAGCCAAGGCAGAGTTCTTCCGAATGCTCGGACACCCGGCGCGAATCAGGGTCCTGGAACTGCTGCAGCACGGCCCGGTCCCGGTGCGGGACCTGCTCGCCGACATCGAAATCGAGCCTTCGAGTCTCTCGCAGCAGCTGGCGGTCCTGCGTCGTGCAGGCATCGTCGTATCCACGCGAGAGGGATCCACCGTCAAGTACGAACTCGCCGGCGGCGACGTGGCCGAACTCCTGCGCTCGGCCCGCCGCATCCTGACCGAGCTTCTGGCCGGGCGGAACCAGCTCCTGGCGGAACTCCAGCAGACCGACATCGCCCCGCCTCGGACAACAGCGGCAGTCAGTACTTCGGCGAGGTCTGCATAAAGAGCGGTGCAAGTGACCGTCACAAACTTCTTGCCGCGCTTCCAGACCGGGAAATGGTGGCTTCATCTGCTCGGATGCCACAGTGCGCCGCCAACAGCACGGCCAGTTCGTCATAGCGGGCGTCGATCGCGTTCCACCTGGTGAAGATCGCCCACTGCTCGCGCTCCCACTTCACTGCAGCCTCGCCGGCGGGCCAGACCCGATACTCCTCGGTCGCACCTGAACTGATCTGTTGCTGAGGGTAGTTGTCAGCATGTCAGCAGACAGTTCCGGTCTCGTGTCCCCCCACCATCGTGCCGGTGGCTCCGGTGATATGTGCACGCGACCTCGGTTCCGCTCCCGCCCTTGTCGACCGGCGGAGTCGAACCACCGTTCACGGGCAGCCACCAGTCGTCCGATCCGGTCGAAGAATCCCTCGCACAGGTTTCCGGTGAGTGCATGAGCCGACCCATCGGCACGCCCCGCTGGAACCGCCCGCCCCCTGTGCTCGTCTTGTGCGCTGATTGTGTACGAAGCAGGGATGTGGGGGGCGTTGTGACGCGGAACGTGAGGAAGACCGGTCTCCTGGTGGTGGCCATGGCGACGGTGCTCGGGGTTACGGCCTGCGGTGGGGAAGCCGGCGCGGCGGCCGGGGGGAGTGGTGGGAAGCTCCCCGGGCACGTGAAGGGGGAGTCCGTCGCACTCTCCGGGGACGCCGCGCCGTCCGGTTCGGCGCCGAACTCTCTCGGCAGCGTGGGGAAGTTGTCCCAGACCGCGCAGACCGGCGTGTCTCCCATCACCCGGCACGTGCCGTGGAACCTGGACATCCTGGACCAGCGGTCGCGGCCGCTGAACGGGAAACTCACCACCACCGCCACGGGCAAGGGCGTGCACGTCTACGTGATCGACACCGGAATGGACATCGCCCACAAGGAGTTCGGCGGACGCGCCCACCTCGGCGCCGACTTCGTGGGCCCGAAGGACTCCGGTGACTGCTTCAACGAGGCCGGGATGGGCCACGGCACGTTCGTCGCGGGCATCATCGGCGGGGCGAAGTACGGGGTGGCGCCCAAGGCGGACCTCGTACGGGTCCAGGGTGTCCTGTGCGAGAGCGAGGGCGGTGGCTCCCCGGCGGCGGCCGAGGCGGCCGTGGTGAAGTCGGTCAATTGGGTCACCGCGCACGCGCAGAAGCCTGCGGTGGTCAACATGTCCCTCAACTTCGACCACCGGTCGGCGGCCGTGGAGTCCGCCGTGAAGAAGATGGTCGGCGCGGGGATCCCGACGGTGGTGTCGGCCGGTAACTTCCATGACGACGCCTGCAAACACTCCCCGGCCGGCGTCCCCGGCACGATCGTCGTGGCGGCCTCCACCTCGAACGACCGCGCGTGGAGCGACACCGACTCCTACGGATCGGGCTACGGACGGTGCGTGGACCTGTACGCCCCCGGGCAGAAGGTGACCGCCGCCCTTGCGGGCGGCGGCACGACCACGGAGACCGACGGCGCGACGTCCTGGGCCGCGCCGCATGCGACAGGAGTGATCGCGTTGTACCTGTCGGCACACCCCCACGCCACGGCCAACGAGGTCCACGTCTGGCTCGACCACGCGGCCACCCGCGGTGTCCTGCGCGGCATCCGCTCCGACACTCCCAACCGGCTGCTCAACACCGGCGGCCTCTGACCTGCCCCGGCCGCCCCGGCAAGGTACAGCCCGGCGAAATGCAGCCGGGGCGTGCTCCCATCCGCCGTGCCTCGATGCCGACGATCGAGGCACGGGGCATTGCGTGGTTTCGTGCGGCTGAGGCTCAAGCCTTGTCGGCGACGAGCGGCGTCTTCGCCTGCTCGGCCCCGGCCGGTGCCACCGCCTGCACGCGGCCGCGGGGAAGGATCACGGCCACGACGAGCGAACCGGATGCGGCCACGCACACGCCGGCGATCATCGGTGGTGGCACGTCGTTCAGCGCCCCCGTCGACGTCGTGCTCGCCGCGGCACCCATGATGGCGATGCCCAGGGCTCCGCCGAGGTTCATCGCGACGTCGGCGACCGCCGAACCCGCGCCCGACTGCTCCGGCGGACCAGCACCTACGACCGAGTCGACCGAGGTAGGGGCGCCGAAACCGATACCGAAGCCGAGGATTCCGAGCGAGACGAGAATCCGCAGGCTCGACGGGGAGTCTCCGAACGCCAGGACCGCCATGGACACGGCGACCATCAACGGGCCGAGCGCGGACACCGGTCCCAGCCCGAACCGCTGCACCAGCTTCGGTGCCACCGGCGCGATGAACATGACCGTGCACATCCCGAGCATGGCAGGCCCGCGGTCAGCGGACGGTAGTGCAGGGTGAACTGCAGGTACTGGGTGATGACGAAGAGGCTGCCGAAGACCCCGAGGAGACGATCGTTCTGCGAGAACTAGAGGGCGTTCTCCGCAGGGATGATTCCGAGGATCTCGCCTTCGACGTCAGCTGTTTCGATCTCGGTCTCACCTCTCTCGGACGCACCGCGGCCGGCTGGACCGGTCATCCGGCGGAGAGGGCAGGATTCGAACCTGCGTGGACCCCGAAGGATCCGACCTTGAGGCGTGCTCACTGGTCCCCGATCAACCACTCCGGGCACCTCTCCTCGCTCCTGGCCCCGGGGTGGTGCCCCGTTGCCTTCGCGTGGAAAAGACTGGCAGGAATCACTGACGGGGCGCTGACGGGCCGCTGACGGGCCGCTGATGCGCGCCGTGCCAGGTGCAGCCGCCGTGCCACGCCGTCTGCCGCTGGTCTGGGCAGAGCGGGTGGAGCTTAGCCCCCGCGTGGCCCGCCGCCCCGGGACCGGCGGGCCGGCGTCCCCAAGGACGCCGACGCGGGGTAAGCGGAACCTACTCCTCCGATTGCTGAAACGGAAGCCCTTACTCCCATTGACCCTCGGCCTGCACAGATGCAGCCTGAGCTCCACGCGCAGCGAGGGAGCACAGCATGAGCCGAGCCACCGACACACATCGCGTCATCGAGTACTGGACGGACAAGGACACCCACGTGATCTTTCCCGTCCAACGAAGCGAAGAAGTCGACCGCATGAGCGATGCCCAGTTGATCTCGAAGTACGGGAACCCCGAGGACGGGGCAGCCACGCACATCGTTCACTAGGTGATGTCCGGGCAGGCAAGCCGGCCTCACTGCGGGCGGAGCGCTGAAGCTCATGGCAGGTGATGGTCGGTGCGGTGGCGGCTCGGCGGTGTTCCCCATTGACGCGTGAAGGCCCGGGAGAACGCCGATACCGAGGTGTAGCCAACGCTCCTGGCCACGGACGGCAGCGCGTCGGCGGTGTCACGGAGGCGTCGGCCGGCCAGTTCCAGGCGCCGGCGGGTGAGGTAGGCCAGTGGTGGCTCGCCGACAAGTTCCGTGAAGCGCCGGGAGAGCGTGGCGCGGGAGACGCCGACCCGGTGTGCCAGTTCCTCGACGGTCCAGGGCTGCGCCGGGCCCTCGTGCAGGAGTGAGATAGCGGCAGCCACCTGCGGGTCTCGCAGGCCCAGGACCCAGGAGGCGCCGTGATCGCCCTGCTCTGCGGTCCACCGACGCACGATGTGGACGAACAGCACGTCGGTCAGCCGGTCGACGACCGTCCGGGAACCGGGCCGGGGCTCGGCAAGCTCGGCTCTGAGCATCCTGAGGGTGTCGTCGAGTTCGCTCCGCTCGTGTGCTTCGCCGGCGGCAGCGGGCAGGACCAGCACCGGTGGGAGGGTGAGCAGCGGGCGGGAGACACGTCCGTCGAAGCGGTAGCCGCCGCAGATGATCTGGGTACGGGGCCCAGGGCCGGGGATATGGACCTCCGACTCCCGGTGTCCGGGGTGTGCGGCGACGAGGTCGTCGTAGGCGGTCGCCGGCCGGCTCGGTGCGCCGGACATGACGTGGCCGGCGCCGACGGGCAGCAGGACCAGATCACCAGTGGCGAGCCGGATCGGCTGGGCCCCCGGGCGGCGCAGCCGGCAGGAGCCGTCGACGACGGTGTGGAAGACGGCGATCGGCAGCTTCGGAGACTCGATGCCCCAGGGCGCTGCCACATCGACCCGGGCGAGCACGGTGCCGCCGATCTTGGCCAGTACACCAGCGGCCGGGTGCGCGAGCCCTACCTGCCGACCGGGAGGCTGGGCAGGCTGCTGGCGCCGCTGCCGCCTTTCCACGTCCGGGCCGGTCTCCGGCGCATGTTCGACCTGGGACCCGAGCGGCTGCACGCGGGCCATGGCGGCGTGCCTGACCTTGACCGGGTGCGGCGGTGGGTGGTGAGGCAGCAGCGACGGCTGGAGCGGCTGGAGGCGAGGGGACGGACGGGGCCGCTACAGGAATTTGATCTCCACCTCAGGCGGCCCACGACCAGTACAAACACCTCGGAGCGGCATCACCGGGCCGGGATCGGCTGGGTGATGTTCAACGGGTTGCCGTCGGGGTCCTGGATGTGGGCGACGCGCTGTCCCCACGGCATGTCGTTGGGGCCGCCGCGGACCGAACCGCCCAGTGCCGCCACCCGGCCGAGAGTCTCGTCGACGTCCTCGACACCGATGCTGAGCAGGATCCGCGGTGCCGCCCCGGTCAGCGGGTCCGTCTTGGCCACCAGCCCGAGGTCGGTGTCGCCGATGCGCAAGCCGAGGTAGAAGGCCGGGCCTTCCGCCGGTACCCGGAAGATCTCCTCGGCGCCGAACAGTTTCGTATAGAAGCCGAGCAGAACGTCCTGGTCGGCGGTCACTATCACTGGCTGGATGGTGGACATGGCACTCCTGTGGAGAACGGTCGTGTCGCTGGGTAGACCGTTCGAAGAGGGTGAACTCATCGGAGTGATCACGCAGTCCTTCATCTGTTCCATCACGCTGAGAGGTCGTCCTTGTTCATCGGAGCCGGCATGGCCTCGACGGTGCCCCGGTCGACGTCCCGGTCATGGACGACCTGGCTGTGTGCAGCGGGTCCGGAGACTGGAGCTCCGCTGGCCGTCAGGAAGCCGGTAAGCGACGCGAAATAACCGATCGACACCCCGGTCTCGACCGGGTTGGCTGAGCCGCATGCCCGAACTGCGTACTGACCGTCTCCTCCTGCGCCGGTGGCGGGAGTCCGACCTCGCACCGTGGGCGGCTATGAACGCCGATCCCGAAGTCCGAGAGCATCTGGGGGAGTTGCTGACGCGTGAGCAAAGCGATGCCGTGGTGGCGGAGATGCAGGCCGCGTTCGACGAGCGGGGCTTTGGGTGGTGGGCGCTGGAAGCGCGGGAGTCCGGCGAGTTCATCGGTCGTGTCGGCTTGGACGAGGTGGGCGAGGACATGCCGTTCGCGGGGGTGGACATCGGTTGGCGACTGGCGCGTGCGGTGTGGGGCCACGGTTACGCCACCGAGGCTGCCCTGGCCTGCCTGGCTTTCGGCTTCGAGACCCTGGGACTGACGGAAGTGGTTGCGTCGACAACCGTCAACAACCTTCGTTCCCAGGCGGTGATGCGCCGTATCGGCATGACCCGCGACCCGGCCGACGACTTCGAGGATCCAAGCGTGCCCGAAGGGCCACTCCGCCAGTGCGTGCTGTACCGGACCACCGCAGCGATGCGCACGGCCTACACCATGCGTCGGACGTGATCGGCGGTCTCGTTCCGCGGCTTGGTCGGCCGGCGAAAGCGGTATCGGCGCCCGGCTGCGGCTCCGTACCAGGTGATCCGGGGCAAGGTGAAGCCCTCACTGCGCGACCGGCTTCCGCTGATGGGGGATCTGCTCGCCGGCTTCGATCGCCACCTGGAGCCGGTTCTCGGCGAGTGCCAGCGGGCATGTTCCGATGTTGTACCCGGCGACGCTGCGGCTGTTCTTCCACAGATCCCAGACGTCCGCCGTCCAGTCGTCGTGGCGTCCGAAGTCCCCGTAGACCACGACCCGGCCGAATGGGGCCAGCACCTCCAGACTCGCCCGCCGCACCGGCCCGCCGACCGGGTCCAGCACCAGGTCGACCCCGCGTCCCCCGGTTACTTCCAAGATCGAGGCCGCGAAGCCTTCGCGGTCGAACAACGCGTCGTAGCCAAGAGCGCCGGCCAGTTCGCGCTTCTCGGCGGAGCCCACTGTGCCCAGGACGAGGTTCGCGCCGAGCGCGCGTGCGATCCGAGCTGCGGCCGATCCGATTCCGCCCGCGGCGGCATGGATCAGCACGGTCTCGCCGTCGCGCAGCCGTCCTGCGTCCGCCAGCACCCCGTAGGCCGTCGGACACACGCATGGCACTCCCGCCGCGTGTGCCAAGGGGAGCGCGCCCACCGGCCGGACGAAGTCCTTGTCCGCCACGGCGAACTCGGCGCCGCCGAAAGCCGGAAGGTAGGCGGCGACACGCTCGCCGACAGCCGGTCCTCTCGCCCCGGTGCCGAGCGCGACGACCTTGCCGGAGACCTCCAGGCCGGGCACGTCGTAGCCGCCCGTGGCCGTCGGGCCCGCCGAACTCGCCACGCCGGTGCTGCACCTCGGCGAAGTTCACCCCGGCGTACGCGACCTCGATCAGCACCTGTCCGGACCTGGCACCGGGGTAGGCGTCTGGATCTCCTCCAGGACCTCAGGGCCGCCATTCGACTTGAACCCATATGCACGCACGCGGTGTCCACCTCAACCGTTGTGTCGGGCTGGAAGCCGAGAGCCCCGGGTCTCCACGAAGGAGGTTCGTGCCAGGGGACGCCGCTCGCCGGAGGCGCTCTCGGTTCAGTGATGGGCGAAGGGGACGCACCAACCGGATCCGGAGGTGTTCGTGGACCAATGCCGACTTGGCGATCGCCCGGAAGTCATACGTCTCGGCGAGGCCCGTCGTCAGCTCTCCCTGTCCGCAATGCAAGACCTGTCCGGAAGTTCTTGACCGACGTGGTGGACGTCTGCTGAACTCCCGTTTCATGAACCCGCGCGTGGACCTGACTCGGCGGCGCCACATCGATCTGGCGCACGTCTCCAGCGCGTTTTGTTGTCGCTGATCCGGCAAGTGGTCCCCAGCAGCAGCCGGTGTGCACCGACGGTGCGCCGGGCACAGGCGGTGCGAAGCCGCCCGTAATGCGGTGCTGTTCTGTGGGATCGCCGTATCCGCCTCCTGAACTCCTCTTTCTCCGGCTCCGCCGCACATCTCTCCATCCCGGCTGTGGGGAGAAGTGTCCGCGGAACCGGGGATCGCACGGGCAAGGAGGCTGTTCGAGCAGGCCGGAGCGGTCGCTGAAGACAGTCGAGCCGTCAGCCGGTTAGGGCCGACCAAGCAGCGTGCCATCAGGTTCGGCGGGTCAGCGCCGTCCGACCGGCGGCTCGATCTGCCTCGGGTGCTGTCCGCGTAGCCGTCGGTCGCCCCTGCGCCGCGACCGCACCGCATCCGCATACCCGGTGATCGGCCCGCCTGTCGATCGTTCACTCCCACCCTCCACCCCTCAGCACCCGGTGGTGCGCCCGCTTCCCCCGAGAAGGACCGCCCCATGTCTCTGTCCATCCGTAAGCTCACCGGCCGCGTCGGTGCGGTCGTCGAGGGCGTCGACCTCACGGCGCCGCCCGATCCCTCGACGGTCACGGCACTCCGTGACGCGCTCAACGAGCACAAGGCGATCGTCTTCGACGACGTCGACCTCGACAACGCCGGTCAGGAACGCGTGGCCCGATGGTTCGGCGAACTCACCACCGCCCATCCGAACGTGCCGGCTGCCGACGGTACGACCCACGTGCTCGCCGTCGACAGCGAGACGTCCAAGGCCGACGAGTGGCACACGGACGTCACCTTCGTGGTCAACCCGCCGCAGCTCACGACGCTCAGGTCCATCGTGACCACGCCCTACGGCGGCGAGACGCTCGTCGCGAACGCCGGCGCTGCCTACCGCGACCTGCCCGAACCGCTGCGGTCCCTCGCGGACTCGCTGCGCGTCGTGCACACCAACCAGTACGACTACGCCCGCCCCGACGCCACGACGCAGCAGCGGCAGGAGTACGACCGGATCTTCGTCGCGACGCCCTACGAGGCCGAGCACCCGGTCGTGCGGGTGCATCCGCTGACAGGCGAACGCGGGCTGTTCATCGGCGGGTTCGCCAAGCGGATCGTCGGCCTGTCGAGCAGCGAGTCGGCCGACCTGCTGCGCATCTTCCAGTCGTACGTGACGCGCCCGGAGAACATCCTGCGCTGGACCTGGTCCCCCAACCAGCTGCTGATCTTCGACAACCGGATCACCCAGCACTACGGAGTGGACAACTACGACGACCACCCGCGCCGCCTCAACCGGGTGACGGTCGCGGGAGACACACCGGTCGGTGCCGACGGCCGTCGCAGCGAGCAGCTCGTCGGGGACGCCTCGCACTACAGCGGCGCGCCGGCGGTGGCGGCATGACCGAGGTACGCATCCTGGCGCCGGCCCTCACCAAGGGCCCCGACGCCGAGAAGACGGGCGCGCGGGAACGCGAGGTGTTCCTGCCGCGCGACGCCCGCCGCCGGACGCCGATCAGCACACTCCGCGAGCGACTGCGCTGGCCATTGGGCATCTACACGACGCCGGTCGTGATCCTCATCGCCTGGGAGGTCCTCGCCAGGGCCGGAGTGCTGGCGAAGACCTACGCTCCGGCACCGACCGCGATCGTGAAGTCCGCCGCCGATCTGTGGCAACAGGGCGTCCTCGGCCCGGATCTGGCCATCTCGCTGCAACGGGCCGGCATCGGTCTCGCGATCGGCCTGACAGCAGGCATCGTCACCGGTGTGCTCGGCGGGCTGCTGCGCAGCGGTGAGTACCTGTTCAACGGCGTCGTGCAGGTGCTCAACACGATCCCCCTCCTTGCGGTGCTGCCGCTGATGATCGTGTGGTTCGGCATCGACGAGCTCACGAAGGTGCTGCTGATCTCCTTCGGAGCCGGCGTCCCGATCTACCTCAACCTGTTCGCCGCGATCCGGGGCGTCGACCAGCGGCTGATCGAGATGGCACGCGCAACGGGCGCGGGTACCTGGCGCCTGGTGACGCGCGTGCTGGTGCCCGGGGCCCTGCCGGGGTTCCTCGTCGGTCTCCGGTCCTCTCTCGCGTACAGCGTCCTGGGCCTCGTCGCAGCCGAAACGGTCAACGCCGACAAGGGACTCGGCTTTCTCATCACTCAGGGGCAGACCTACCTGCAGACCAACCAGGTCTTCGTGGGGCTGGTGATCTACTCGCTCCTCGGTCTGCTCGCCGACCAGTTCGTCCGGGTTCTCGAGCGGGTGCTGCTGCGGTGGCGACCCAGTTATGAGGCGTCATGAGCAGCGCAATTGCGACGGAGCCCGGTCGGCGGACCGGGGTCGTCGTCGAGCAGGTGGTCCGTCAGTTCGGCGACCGAGTGGTGCTCGACCAGCTCGACCTCGCCATCGCCGACGAGGAGTTGGTGATCCTGCTCGGCCCCTCCGGCTGCGGCAAGAGCACCCTCCTGCGTCTGCTCGCCGGACTGGACCGGCCCGACGGAGGGCGCGTGGAGGTCCCGGCGAAGCGGGCGATCGTCTTCCAGGCCGACCGGCTGCTGCCGTGGCAGCGCGTCCTGCGCAACGTCACGCTCGGCCTGCACGGACCCGACGCGGAACAGCGGGCCCGCGACGTGCTCGCCGAGGTCGGGCTCGCGGGCCGTGAGAAGGCATGGCCCAAGGAGCTCTCCGGCGGCGAGGCCCAGCGGGTGTCGCTCGCGCGGGCACTGGTCTCGGAGCCCGAACTCGTCTTGCTGGACGAGCCGTTCGCCGCACTCGACGCCATCACACGACTGCGCATGCACGACCTCGTACGCAGGCTGCGGACCAAGCACCACGCCGCCATGTTGCTCGTCACCCACGACGTCGACGAGGCGATCGCCCTGGGGGACCGCATCGTCGTCATGAGCAACGGCCGTATCGGCACCTCGCACGAGGTCCACCTCTCAGCCACGGACCGCGAAGCGAGTGTCGCCCGCGAGGAACTGCGCGCCCGCCTCCTGGAAGACCTCGGCCTCGCCGGCCAGCACTGACCTGCCCGAACACCCTCACCCAGCACAGAAGGCACGACAGACATGCGTACCAGAACCACCAAAGTCATCGGCACCGTCGGCCTGCTCGCCCTGGCGGGCACCCTCGTCGCCTGCGGATCGGAGTCGGACACCGCCGCACCACTGAGCAACGCCGGCGCGGCGAGCACCGCCAAGCACCCCGAGTGGAGCAAGTACACCTTCACCATCGGCGACAACGGCGGTGACGGCAGCCAGGCCCTGGCGAAGCTGACCGGAGTGTTCGACAACGCCTCCTACAAGGTCAGGTTCGCCCGCTTCACCTACGGCCCGCCGCTCGTGCAGGCTGCCGCGTCGGGCGACATCGACCTGGGCAGCGTCGGTGATGTACCGCCGATCACCGGGGCCGCCAAGGAGTACGGCTTCAAGGTCGTCGCCGTCAATCGCTCGCTCACGCCCGACCAGGCGGTGGAGAACATCATCGTGCCGAAGGGCTCGCAGCTGAAGACGGCCGCCGACCTCAAGGGCAGAAGGATCGCTGTTCCGCAGGGCAGTTCGGCTCATGGTCTGGCCCTGAACGCACTGAAGAGCGTCGGTCTCACCCCCAAGGACGTGAAGCTGGTCTTCCTCGACCCGGCGGCCGCCGCCACGGCGTTCAACACCGGCAAGGTGGACGCCTGGTCGATCTGGAACCCGCAGTCGGCGATCGCGGTCAAGAACGGCGCCCGGATCCTGGTGAAGGGTCTCCCGCCGATCGACCAGACGAGCAGCTACTACGTCGCAAGCGTCACGTCGCTGAACGACAAGGCCAAGCGCGCGGCTCTCACGGACGTCCTGGAGAGGCTCTCGCGAGAATTTGCCTGGGCGGTCAAGAACCCCGACAAGTACGCGCAGGCGCTCTCGCAGGAGCAAGGCATCCCGCTGGCCGACGCCAAGACGTCCCTGGCTGCTTACTCGAACCGGGTGACTCCCGTCGAGCAGTCGGACATCGCGCTGGAGCAGAAGCTCGCCGACGCCTTTCTGGCGGCGGGGCAGATCACCAAGAAGGTCGACGTCGCGTCGATCACCGACAACCTGCTCCCGGCCGGCTACGACAGCTCGAAGCTCAAGGTCGACTGAGCCTCGCCGTCCACCTCGAAACGTAAAGGAGAGAACCCATGAGCCCGAGACGGCGACAGCTCCATCTCAACGCCTTCCTCATGGAGGCGGGCCACCACGAGGCAGCGTGGCGGCTACCGCACAGCAATCCCCGGGCGGACTTCGATCTGCGGCACTGGATCGAGCTGGCACAGCTGGCCGAGAGCGCCAAGTTCGACTCGCTGTTCCTCGCGGACGGCCCGGCTCTCATCGGCACCGGCGAGTTCCGGCCGCCGGGCCAGCTCGAGCCGTTGACACTGCTGACCGCGCTGTCCCAGGCGACCAGCAGGATCGGCCTCATCGCGACCGTATCGTCGACGTACAACGAGCCGTACAACCTCGCCCGCCGGCTCGCGTCCGTCGACCACGTCAGCGGTGGCCGCGCCGGCTGGAACATCGTCACCTCGGCAGGGGCGGACGAGGCGGCCAACTTCGGCCTGGATGACCGCCCCGACCACGCCGAGCGCTACGCCCGCGCCGACGAGTTCCTGAAGATCGCCAAGGCGCTGTGGGACAGCTGGGAGTCCGAGGCCGTCGAGGCGGACAGGACCACGGGCCGCTACGCCGACCCCGCGCGCCTGCACCGGATCGGCCACCAGGGCAGGTACTTCAAGGTGGCCGGCCCGCTCAACGTCGAGCGTCCGCCGCAGGGCTACCCGCTGCTCGTCCAGGCGGGCTCCTCCGAGGACGGCAAGGACTTCGCGGCCCGTCACGCCGAGGCGATCTTCACCGCGCACACGACCTATGAGCGCGCGTCCGCTTTCTACGCCGACATCAAAGCGCGGACCAGGACTGCGGGGCGCGACCCGGAGGGCGTCATCGTCCTGCCGGGCATCGTCCCGTACATCGGGTCGACCGAGGAGGAGGCCCGGGCACTTGCGCAGGAGTTCGACGAACTGCGCGTCCCGGAGTATGGACTGCGCCAGCTGGCCGCCGTGTTCGAGACCGAGCCCACGGTCTTCGAACTCGACGCGCCCCTGCCGGACTTCATCCTCGCCAGGCCCAAGCTGGAGGGCTCGCAGAGCCGTTCCGACCTCATCATCGATCTCGCGGTGCGCGAGCGGCTGACGGTCCGGCAGATCATCTCCCGGCTCGGTGGCGGGCGCGGCCACTTCGAGTTCGTCGGCACGCCCGAACAGGTCGCAGACACGATCATCGCCTGGTTCGAGGGCGGTGCCGCGGACGGGTTCAACATCATGGCGCCCGCCCTGCCGTCGGGCCTCGCGGCCTTCGTCGAGCACGTACTGCCGATCCTGCGGGGCAAGGGGTTGTTCCGCGAGGAGTACGAGGGCACGACCCTGCGCGAGCACTACGGGCTCCAGGTCCCGGCGAACCAGTTCCACGACTGACCCAACCGGCGACTCCCGCCGCTTCCCGCAGCGGCGGGAGTCCGCCCGCGCCGGCTCGCCTACCGGCATCGTCCGCCCCGCCACCGGCACCCTCTCCGTCTGCGGCCACGACCATCGAAGTCGGCAGTCCTACCCGAGGCTTGCGGTTCCCTTGCGGGACGGGCGCGTTCGGAGGCGGACCCGGAAGTGGGCCGACCCGGTGTGAAGACCGGGCGGAGCGCGGACTCGTCCCTCCGGGTGGACCCGGCAGGGTCCTTCCGCTACGCCCTGTACCTGTAGCGGATCCGTCCGCGGGTCAGGTCGTAGGGGCTGAGTTCCACGAGCACCCGGTCGTAGGGGAGGATCTTGATGTAGTTCTTCCGGATCTTCCCGCTGATGTGAGCGAGCACTGTGTGCCCGTTCTCGAGTTCCACCTTGAAGGTGGCATTGCGAAGGCATTCGACGACTGTGCCTTCGACTTCCACACCCCCTGATGTTTTTGTCATGGTCTCTCACTTCTCCTGTTCTGTGACGGTGTATTCGGTGGGAAACGAACGCGGTGCGCGCTCGGCACGGTCGCTCTGCGCGACATGAGGGAACATCAGCTGCGGACGAGCTCCAGGGTGCCGGCTGCGCGCCGGGCACCGATGCTCTCGAAGAGCGCGGTAGCCGCCGCGTTGGACTCGTTCACCTCAGCCCACGCCGACGTGGTCCCGGAGCGGTGCAGCGAACCCAGAGCGTGGGCCAGCAGCGCCCGGGCGATGCCGTGGCGTTGCCAGTCGGCTCGGACCGCGATCAGCCCGATCCGTGGCTGCCGGGTCAGCGGTGCCACCCGGACGAGCCCCACGTACTGGTCGGAGTGCCGCGCGACCGCGTACTTGGACGGATCGACCACGGTGGTACCCGCCGGCCGTGGCAGCACCTCCGCCGGCATCGTCTGCCATCCGACGGCGGCTTCGACCTCGTCGCGGATGATGCGGTCCAGGGCGCGCAGCGGGCGTTCCTCCGCCTCACCGGCGGGCACGATCGTCACGCCCGACGGGGGCCGAACCGAACCGAGCCCGGTGACCTGTGGGTCGGTGGTCACGTCATAGCCCCACTCGCGTCGTACAGCGGCGAAGCCGGCCCGCTCCCAGGCGGACCTCGAGTCGTGGTCGGCCTCGTCGACGACGGTGTAGAGCGGTGCCTTCAGGTCCGCCAGCATCGCATCGGCGATGCGGTCGAAGACCGCGCCGTGCCACGCGTCGACACTGATGAAGAGCCGCCCGTCGGGTCGACGTGAGGCGTCGCCACGGCCGATCGCCTGATCGTCCTCCACGGCGGCCCACTGCATGTCCGAAGTCCGCGTGACCACGACCGCGTGGTTGGGTGTGCCCGGAGTGGAATGCGCAAAGTTCATAGGTGTTGCCTCTCGGGAGTGCCTTGTCCGAGGCGCTCCCGGCGACACCTAAGTCAACCGCCCACCGTGACGAAAAGGGGGAGCACCCACACCGATACAGCCTTCATGGGTCTCACCTCCTCGCGTTCTCTCACGGCTGCCCAGACGGTACCAGTGGGTGCCGGTCCGACCAACCCATTTAGGTTCCATCACGTCGTCACAGCGGCCGTCAAAGGAACGTTGGCAGCTGCTCCCCAGCGTTTCTGGTGCATCGGTCACCGATCAACGACAGGGTGGAGTAAGCATGTTGTTCCGTACACGAGACAAGGGCAAGATTGCTTCCTTATCCGCCGGGGTGAACACGCCTCGGCGGCGGGGCGAGGTCGTAGCCGGGGTGCTCGCGTGTGTGTCCGTGGTGGCGCTGGGGACGTCCACCGCGGCCTCGCAGCCGACGCAGGCGGCTGTGCCGACGGCTTCGGCTGCCGACTCGGCGCGTGAGCACCCGCACCCGGCTGCCTCCGACTTGGTCCGGGCGAGTCGGATCACGGTGAGTGGTCCGTCAGTCCTCCAGGCGGACCGGCATCAGGATCGAGAAGGTGCTCTCGTCGTCGGGCCGGCGGATCGCGATCGGCACTGTGGGGGTGCCGAGCTCAAGAATCAGTCGGTCCCGGCCCCCGGCGGCCAGCGCGTCCAGCAGGTACTCACGGTTGACGGCGACGTGGTTCGGGTCTGCGTCACCGTCTGTGCAAAGGGTAGCCGTGCCGCCATCCTCGACCCTGATCACGCTGAGGTCGGGCGCGCCGGCCTCAGCGGAACGGACAGGACCGGTCTCCAGGGCCTTCCGGAAGGCCGCCACCTCGACGACGGCGCGTCGCCCTGTGGCCCGGGGGAGGAGACGACGGTAGTCGGGGAAGCCGTGGTCGAGGCACGCACCGGCTGCCTGCCTGTCTTCCGCCTCCAGCGTCACGCGGTCACCGTCGACCGACAGCCGTACTGGTCCCTCGCCGTCCAACAGCGCCCGCATCGCGTCGACGAGCGGGGTGGGCACGATGACCTGCACTCGGCTCCCGTCGTGCCCGGCGATACCGGCCTGCGCGACAGCCATTCGGTAGCGGTCAGTAGCCACGACGTGGAGTCTCTCGCCCTCGATGTCGAACAGGACCCCGCCGAGCATCGGCAGTTCAGGGTCGGTACTCGCCGCGAAACGGACCGCGTCCAGCGCGGCTGCCAGCTCGGGTGCGGCGCTTGACAGCCGGACGGTGGCGATGCGGAGCGAAGTCATGGCATTCTCCCGGTGATCGAGTAGTGCTCGGAGCGCGGAGAACTCGCTGCGGGCATCGGACAGTCCCTGTTCCAGGCGGCACAGGTGCGCCATGAGCAGTTTTCGGACCAGATCGGTGTCTGCGCCGGACCAGCTGGCCAGCACGAGCCTGATGTCCGGCAGTGGCATGCCGGCCCGGCGCAAGCGGGCCAGCAACAGTGCCTCTTCGAGTTGCTCGGGTTCGTACCAGCGGTAACCGCTCACCGGATCCACCCAGGCCGGGACCAGCACACCGGCACGGTCGTAGAACCGCAGGGTGCTCACGCCCAGACCGCTGTCGCGGGCCATCTCGCCAATGCTGCGCATGTCGTTCTCCACACCCAGCACTCTGGGCCCTGCACAAGGTCGAGGGTCAACCCGGCTCGGGAGCGGATCTCGCCACAGATGAATTGCCTCATCCCGGGAGTCAGATGAGTATTGGGATTGTCCCAGACCAGCACGATGGGGCCACCGAGCCGCTGGTGGGCGGCCCGGATCAGGCTGCGGTAATCGGTCCAGGCAAAGGCTCTTGCGCCCTGCAACCGCCGGCGAAGGGCCCGGAGCTGATCCCACTCACCCGCAACGAGATCCAGCGCGCGTGCCGCACGCTTGGCGTCCGGCCCGTCCACGACGCGGATCACCGTGCGTGCGGGGTCCAGTCACCCGGCGGCGGACAGGCGGCGCAGAAGCTCCTCCTGCGAGACGTCTTCCACGTGGGTCAGAAATACCCAGATGTGACCGGAAGGGTCCTTCAGGATGACGGTGCGGTCACCGTGGAACATGTCCTTCGGCGGCTGGATGATCTCAGCGCCGGCGGCTTCCGCGCGCTCTGCCAGGCTGTCGACGTCCGCCACGAAGACGTGCAGCGTGACGGACGTACCTCCGCCGAGTGAGGTCGGCGCGGCGAAGGAGGCGGCCTCCGCCTCGCCCACGCCGGCGTCGCCCAGCATCAGGGTCGACCGTCCGATGGTGATCTCCGCGTGCAGAATCCCCCCGCCCGGAGCGTCGATCCTGAAGTCCTGACGGGCGCCGAACGCCCGCTGGTAGAAATCGATCGCCGCGGCGGCGTCGCCGACCATGATGTGCGGGATCACGGCATAGCGGTAGCGGTCGGGGATCTCGATGTGGGTTGCGTGCTCGGTCACTGCGAACCTCCCTGAAAAGGCACCGCTGGTCAGTTCCTGCGGCTCTGGAAGGAACGTAGGAACTCAAGCTTGGTTGAGGTCAAGGGGTGATGTGGCCCTGCAAGTGCCTTCCTCCGACGTTTCTGTCGGCGGATGAGAACTCAAGTCGGTGTCCTGCGCGAAGCGGGATGCTGTGTCCGGGTCGGTGCCGGTGGCCGCGGCCGAGCGAAGGGAACGCCCGAGGTCTCCGGTGAGGATGCGAGGGTGTCGCCACCACCACAGGTCGGATGTCGTCGCCGTAGCCGTGCTCGATGACGTTCACCAGGGCAGCCCAGGCGTTCACTCTCTCAGCGACCGTGAAGGCCGTTCGCCAGCCGCGCTGGTGCAGCGTCCCCACCTCGGTTTGAGTAGCCACGTGCGTGAGGCTCTCACGCCCGGGCGAGGCATTGGGCCGAGCCGGTATTACGGCGCCATGGTCCTTCTTCGGACCGATTCGCTCGCCGCTCAAACGGAGGCCGCGCACCGCGCATTATCGGGAGCGCGGCTGGGCGAAGGCGTCCGATCGGCACGCGGTGCCCCTGCACGTGCGCCTGTGCGCTGTGCCGGGCACCTTTCGAGGTGGCTGCGGAGGGTGATGGTCTTCGTCAGACCGTGTCCCACGGCGCGGCGTCCCAACTCGGCGGCGTACCCAGTGAACGATGCACAGAAAGGGCACTTCGACGATGACTGCCGGGCCTTTCACCACTGATATCGAGCCCCGGGACCGCCCCGCGACGTTGGCCACTGCCCCCGGGGGTCTTCCCCTGCTCGGACATGCCTGGCAACTGCGTTTCCGTCCTCTGCGATTCCTCGACTCCCTCCGCGGACAGGCCGACCTGGTCGCCCTCCGGCTGGGCCCGATCCCGGGATACCTGGTCAGCGATCCCAGGTTGGTCCACGAGTTGCTCGTCGTACGCAACCGTGAGTTCACCAAGACCGGAAGCCCGCTGTACGAGACCGTGCGCGTCCTGGTGGGCAACGGCCTGGGTACGAGCGAGGGCGAAACGCACATGCGACAGCGCCGCACGCTCCAGCCGCTGTTCCATCCCCACCGCATGGAGCACTACGCCCAGATCATGACCGCTGTCGCCGAGGAACGCAGCACCACTTGGCGCCACGGCCGGCGCCTGCGCATCGACCGGGAGATGTACCGGATCGCCGCCACCGCCCTGACCCGCTGCCTGTACTCGGCACGCCTGCCCGACGACGCGGTCCACGAGATCACCACACACCTGCCTGTCGCCTTCGCAGGCGTCGGCAAGCGCGCTGCGCTGCCCATGCCCTGGCTCCACGCACTGCCCACCCGCGAAAACCGTGCCTACACCACCGCCGTACGCCGATTGCACGCCCTGGTGGCGCAGCTCATCGACGACCGCCGCAACGACTCCACCCCCAGCCCCGACCTGCTGACCGCGTTGCTCGCCGCCCGGGACGAACACACCGGCCGGCCCCTGCCCCAACAGCAGATCCACGACGAGGTCATGACCCTCCTCCTCGCGGGCACAGACACCACCGCCGCTCTCCTCGCCTGGACCCTGCACCTCCTGGGGACGCACCCCGACATCGACCAACGCCTCCACACCGAACTCCGCCACGAACTCGGTGACAAGCTCCCCACCCTGGACGACCTGCCCCACCTCGGCCTTCTGCGCCGGGTCGTCGCCGAGGCCCTGCGGCTGTACCCACCGGCCTGGCTCACCCCACGCCGTGCCGCTACCGACGCTCAACTCGGCGGACACAGAATCCCGGCGGGCGCCTACGTCTTCTACAGCCCCTACGCCCTCCACCATGCACCCGGCCACCACCCCCGCCCGGACGACTTCGATCCGGACCGACCCGAGGCAGAGCTGTCCTACACCGGCACCGGCTGCGCCTTCCTGCCTTTCGGCGCGGGCCCCCACAAGTGCATCGGCAATGCGTTCAGCCTCGCCGAAGTCCACCTCACCCTGGCCACCGTCCTGCCCCGCTGGCGCCTGAGCCCGGACCCGTCCCACACCGTCCGCCCCCGTGCTTTCACCACGCTCATTCCAGGACCGCTGCTGATGCGCACCGAGCAGCGCTCGTGTTGAAGGCCGTCGTCCGCAACTGTGGTTCACCGGAGATGAGTTCGATACGGCACAGGTAGCTGGGCAGGACACTTCAGGCGGCGCGGTTGCTGACGTCGGGGGACTGGTGGGTGCGTGAGCGGAAGGTGCGGCGATAGGTGTCCGGGGGGACGCCGAGGGTGCGGTTGAAGTGACGGCGCAGCGTCGTGGCGGTGCCCATGCCGGTGGCCGCCGCGATGGTGTCGATGCCGTCGTCAGTCTTCTCCAGCAGCTCCTGGGCGTGGCGGATCCGCTGGGCCAGCAGCCATTGCAGGGGAGTGGTGCCGGTTGCCGCGCGGAAGTGACGGCCCAGGTGGCGTGAGCTCATCCGGGCCTGGCGGGCCAGGTCCTCCACGGTCAGCGGTTGGTCGAGCCGCTCGATGATCCAGGGGAACAGGGCGGTGAGCGGGTGGTCGTCCTGAGAGGGCACCGGGGCGGTGACGAACTGGGCCTGGCCGCCGGACCGGTGCGGTGGGACGACCAGGCGGCGGGCGACGGCGTTGGCGACCGACGAGCCGTGGTCGAGGCGGACCAGGTGCAGGCACAGGTCCAGCGCAGCGGCCTTGCCTGCGGAGGTCAGAACGCTCCCGTTGTCCACGTAGAGCACGTCCGGGTCGACCTGCGCCTCGGGGTATCGGGTGGCCAGGACCTCGGTGTGCGCCCAGTGGGTGGTGGCGCGCTTCCCGTCCAGCAGGCCGGCTTCGGCCAGGACGAACGCGCCGGTGCACAGAGAGGCCACGCGGGCGCCCGCGTCGTGGGCCGCGCGCAGCGCGTCAACGAGTTCGGCGGGTGGGTTCACGTCGATGTCGGCCCAGCCGGGGACGATCACGGTGTCGGCGTTCTGGAGGTGGTCGAGGCCGTGGTCGGGCTCCAGGCGGAACCGGCCGAAGGGCACGATGTCCGGCCCGCAGACCGTGAGGTCGTACCAGGGGACGGTGACCGCCGCCGGGGCGGAGCCGAAGACCTCGTGGGCCACGGACAGTTCGAAGTGCAGCATCCCGTCGGTGACGGCCAACGCGACAGCTTTCATGTCTGAAACTGTACGGCACATGTCGTTCCAGACACTCATGGTTGACAGTTCAAACACGTCAGGATGGTCGCAGTCGATCGGTTCGGAACACGGGAGAGAAGTCATGGCAACGGGGCAGACGGTGACGGTGTACGGCGCATACGGGCACACCGGCCGGTTCGTTGTGGCACACCTCCAGGAGCGCGGATTCGTCCCGGTCCTGGCCGGGCGCGATGTCCACAAGCTGCAGGCGCTGGCGGACGAGTACCCCGGACTCGACGTCCGTCCTGCGTCGGTCGACGACTCGGTCTCGCTCGAGCGCGCGCTGGACGGCGTGGCAGCCGTCATCAACTGTGCGGGGTCCTTCGCAACAACGGCCGCTCCTGTGATCGAAGCAGCCCTGCGCGCTGGGATCCCGTACGTCGATGTGGCGGCCGAGATCGAGGCCAACGCCGACACCTTCGCGCACTTTGCGGACCGCGCCCACGAGACGGGCGCGGTGATCGTCCCCGCGATGGCCTTCTACGGCGGCCTCGGCGACCTCCTGGCCACGGCCGCGATGGGCGACTGGACCGAGGCCGACGAGGCACACATCGCGTACGGTCTCAACAGCTGGGAGCCCACGGAGGGGACGCGTGCCGCGGGCAAGGTCTCCGCCGAGCGGCGTGGTGGCCGCCGTGTCCGCTTCACGAACGGGCAGTTGGAGTACCACGACGATGAACTGCCCACCCTGAAGTGGCCCTTCCCCGACCCGATGGGCCCGAGGGCTGTCATGGCCGAGTTCACGATGGCCGACGTCGTCAC
Organism: Streptomyces sp. BK340; assembly: GCF_007827595.1. GTDB lineage: Bacteria > Actinomycetota > Actinomycetes > Streptomycetales > Streptomycetaceae > Streptomyces. The sequence goes on along the minus strand of NZ_VISR01000021.1, from coordinate 39,751 downwards.
CATCCCCAGCCATCTGTCCATCCCCGAAGTGCGTACCTACATGACGACCGAAGCAGCCGGCGGTGTCGTGGCCCCGGACACACCGGCCCCCACCGCGGTCGACGAATACGGGCGCTCCGCACAGACCTTCCTCGTCGACGTCGTCGTACGCTCCGGCGACACCGAACGGCGCGCCGTGGCCCGGGGACAGGACATCTACGCCGTCACCGCACCGCTCGCGGTGGAAGCGGTCCACCGCATCCTCACCGGCCGGACCAGGACGGTCGGCGTGGCCTCAGCCGGCGAGGTCTTCGACGCGCCCGACTTCCTGAGCGCACTGTCCCCGCACATCACCCTGGACCTGCGCCCGTGACGGTCTGCCCGCCCACACGGTGCCACACGTGGTCGGGCGAGACGAGCTGTGGGATGCGTTCCCCGAGGGATGCCACGTGGACCTGCGTGCGGGTGCGCGCGAGGACGACCCTGTTGCCGAGGCGGGGATAGGGGGCCCCGGGCGGACGGTTCGGGCCGCCGTGATCGTGGCGCTTCTCCAGGGTGCCAACATCGCGCAGCCGAGCGCCGTCGCGTGTCTGAGGCTCGCGGGCGCACGGATATCGGGACGCCTCGACCTGCGCGGCTCTCGCCTGGAAGGCGGCACTGCCTCGCGCTTCCACCGCAGGGTCACTGCCTTGTCGCTCATCAACGCCCACGTGCGCGGCGCCGTGAACCTCGGCGGCGCCGAGATCACCGCACCCGAGGAATGGGCGGTGTCCGCCGGCGGGCTCGTCGCGGAGGGCGGCGTCTACTGCCAGGACGGATTCGTCACGCACGGTGAAGTCCGTCTCATGGGGGCACAGCTGCCAGGCGGACTGCACATGCGAGGTGCACGCCTGGAACGCCCCAGCCAGCGCGGAGTGGCGCTCGCCCTGGACAACGCCGTGGCCTCGACGCTCGACTTCTCCGGCGGGTTCATCGCGACAACGAGCACAGCTGGCCGGACGTGGTGGAGTTGGACGGCTTCGTCTACGGCTCCATCAAGGTGGACGGGGCCGGCGAGTCCGGAGCCGTGCTCGGTTACCCGGCGGGCGATCAGCGGCTCGACCCCGAGATCCCAGACGCCTCCCGGAGCCGAGGGCGTGCCGAGCGTTCCCGCTCGGCAGCCCTGCCCGGTTGTGCGAGTGGATCAGCGCAGTCCGGCGAAGAGGTCGTTCTCGGGCACGGCCGCTCCGGTGGTGTCCTGGACACGTACGAAAGTCTCGACGCCCATCAACTCGGTGAACCTCTCCCGGCCCATCTTGAGGAAGAAGATGTTCTCGCCCTGGCTCGCATGTGCGGCCAGCGCATCGAACTTCTGGCCGCCGAACGCGCTCGTGTCCACCCAGGTGGTGATCTCCTCGTCGGGGAGTCCGATCTCGGCCATCGCGGCGGTCTCGGCGGGATCCGGCTCCCGCGCGTCCGCGCCGAACTCGCGCATGACCTCCCCGAACCGCTGCATCATCGAGCGGGGCGCCGTCGTCCAGTACACCTTCGGTGTCAGCGCGGTCATCGCCAGTGCCGCCATCGTGATGCGGTTGGCCTGGATGTGGTCGGGGTGGCCGTAGAAGCCGTTCTCGTCGTAGGTGACGACCACATCGGGCTGGTAGCGTCGCAAGAGTTCCGCAAGCCTCGCAGCGCCCTCCTCCACAGGTGTCTGCCAGAAGGAGCCGGGGGCGTCATTGGTGGGCCAGCCCATCATCCCGGAGTCGGCGTAGTCCAGCATCTCCAGATGACTGACCTTCAGGACTTCGCAGCTTGCCTCGAGTTCCTGACGCCGCATCGACGCGACGGCCGTCGGATCGTGCCCGGGATCGCCCGGCTTGACACCCCCCGGTCCGTCACCGCAACCGCCGTCGGTGCAGGTCACCAGGACCGTGCGAATGCCCTCCGCCGCATACCGTGCGAGGACACCTCCTGTGCCGGTGGCCTCGTCGTCGGGGTGGGCGTGCACCGCCATGAGCGTCAAGGGCCGGTCATTCATAAAACAGTCCTCCTGTGTGAAAAAGGCCTAGGTCCGACTGTGCGGCGGACGTATGGGCGGTCGTCCCTCAATATCAGATCCCGGATGAGGGGGAACCGCGGACCCGAAGGCCCCGGGTCACGTCCGGACGGCCTGTTGGTCTCCGTGTTCCCCGCTCGCGTGGCGCCGGTGTCCTTGACGGTGCAACAGTCTCGGCCCGGCCGGCTGTTCCCGCTGTACACCGGAACACCTCTGGACCTTGGCCTTCGCGTCATCGGCCGACGCGGGTGGGGTCGGCTGGATAGTCGGGCAGGACCACGGTGCTGCTGACTCTCTCCCCGAGCCTGAGCATTGCGTTCAGGAACAACGGACGGGACAACAGGGTGTTGCGGAAGCGTATGCCGGCGGCGGTGCCGGGTGCGAAGAACTTCCCGGTGCGGTCACCGCCTGCCTGACAGCCCTTGGCGTACTTGCGGAGCCTGCTCTCGTACCGGGCGAAGGCCACCCGGTGGTCGCCCTGGGCTCGTGCGAGTTCACCGGCCAGCACATAGGCGGCGACCACCGCAGTCCCCGTGCCCATGCCGCCGATCGTGGCTCCGCAGGCGGCGTCGCCGACCAGGCACACTCGCCCTGTGGACCAGGTATCCACGTCCGCCCGGCTTATCGAGTCGAAATACGGGTCCTGAGCCTGGTGCAGCGTGCCGAGAAGGTGGGGCACCTCCCAGCCGAGGCCGGAGAACGCGTTGCGGATGAGACGCTTCTGCTGTTCCGGGTCGTGGCGGTCGTACGACAGCTGCGGCGAGGCGAATACGAAGAACGCCCCCGCCCTGGCCGGGTCCCGGTGGTCGGCGCCGACGGAGGCGAACCGACCCGGGGCGGTGTAGCCGATCGACCCCTTTTCCAGGCCCAGGTCGTTGGGCAACTGCCAGGTGGCGGCGTAATAGCCGAGGTGGCTCACATAGTCCTCCTCCGGGCCGAAGGCGAGACGACGGACGTTCGAATGCAGTCCGTCCGCCCCGATGACCAGGTCGAAGTCGCGTGATGCCCCGTGTTGGAAGCCGACCCGCACGCAGGAGGACGTCTCGGCGAGGCTGGTGATCGAGTCGCCGAAGATGTACTCGGTGTACGGGAGGCTGTGTTCGTACAGCACTCGGGCCAGGTCTCCGCGAAGTACCTCTATGTCGCCGCCGGCGAACTCGGCCGGCAGATGCAGCAGGGTGCGGCTGACTTCGTCGACGAATCGCATCGGGCTGCCGCCGGTCTGGATGCGGCGTAGCTCGGGGATCAGGCCCATGCGCTCCAGCACGGTCAGATGCGCTTCACCACGGAAGTCGACGGCCTGGCCGCCCTGACGCAGGTGTGGGGCGAGTTCGACCACGGTGGGTCTGAAGCCGTGGCGTCCCAGCCAGTAGGCGAGCGCTGGGCCGGCGGTACTCGCGCCGGAGATGAGTACGTTTCTGTTCACAGGTTCCTCCGCTCCAGAAACTGTGTCCTGCGGACACTCATAATTACTGTGTACCCTGGACACAGTTGGTTCGGCAAGAACGGGGAAGGAAGGGCGGCAGACATGGGCGGCGAACACGCCGAGGTGGTGCGGCTGTTGTGGGGTCCGCATCCCAAGCCCGCGCGGGGTCCCCGACCGAAACTCGACCTCGATCGCATCGCGCAGGCCGGGACCGAGATCGCCGACTCGGAGGGGTTGGCCGAGGTGTCCATGCAGCGCGTCGCCATGCGACTCGGCGTGACCAAGATGGCGCTGTACCGGTACGTGCCGGGCAAGGCGGAACTGGTCGCTCTGATGGTGGACGCCGCGATCGGCCCGTACCCGAGCGCAGAAGCGCGGCGCGGTGGCTGGCGAGAGCAGATGGAGGAATGGGCCCGCCAGCTGATCACCGTATTTCGCCGTCACCCCTGGGCGCTGGACGCCACCGTCGGGCCGCGGACCCCGGGGCCTGGAGAGCTGTCCTGGCTGGAGCACGCCATCTCGGCTCTGGACGGAACTGGGCTGAGCGGTGCCGAACGGATGGACGCGGCCGTTCTGCTGGTGAGTCACGTACGCGGCATCACCCAGCAGATGCGTGCAGCGGGCCCCGCGGGCAACCCCGAGGCCCAACTGGGCGCCGTGCTCGCCGATCTGATGCAGGCACACGGCGAGCGATTTCCCTCGCTCGCCGCGGCCCTCGCCTCAGTGGCCGAATCAGACGGGCACGATCAGGCATGGGAGTTCGGGCTGCAGCGCATTCTGGACGGTCTGGCCGCACTCATCGACAAGCGCGCACGTTGACCGCGGCTTGAACAACCTCTCGATGCATCGCCGGTCGCCTCAGGTGCACCCGGCCGACGCCGGTACCGGCAAACGACTATGGCACCTGATCGGCGCTACCCCCTGGGAGATCGGCAGGCTCCCCGGGGCGGGGCATGAGAAGCTGCGGTTCGAACCGGCAGAGGGGGAAGAATGGGGCTGACCTACGGCTACGACGTCTACCTGCGTCCCCGGAACGTTGCCAAGGCACTGGCCAATCTGGCCGCGCTGGCGCCACCGGCCCCTCGCGTGCCGCCGCTCGAGGTCACCCTGCCCGGCGGTGAGCGGCTCGTCCTCCCGTTCACGTCCCACTTCAAGAGCGAGCCGGTCGACTGCTCCACGAGCAGCACGCTGAGGCTCGACACATCCCTCATGTTCGACGTCGATGACGCACTGCGCGAGTACACGAAGAGGGGCGGCCCTGAACCCGACGCGGACGGGCGCATCCAGATCGGTTACGTCTACGCGGCGATCCGGTTCGAGTCCCTCCTGCACCCCGGTTACGCGTCGCTGGAGTGCTGGGCGGCGACGTCGGGGATGAGCCGCTTGTTCGCGCGGTCGCGCAACATCAGGAGGGCATTCACCGACCTCACCGCCGCAAGCGGCGGAGTGTGTTGCCTGTTCGACACCGGCGACGGCGGCCCCGAGCGAGTGTGCTGGCTCAACGGTGAGGTCACCCAGGAGATGGTCTCCGGTCCCCGCTTTCCGGATCGGCGAGCCCTTGTGGCGACTTGGTCGAAGGCTGGCTGAGTCCGCTGCCTCCAGTCGCGTCAGAGCGTCCCGTCACGGCACGTCAACTTCTCCACGCTCAGCACACGACGCCAGGGCCCATGCCGCCGTAGTAGTAGGTCGGAGAGGTGAACCACGACTCGGCGTAGTAATTCGTGCCGTCGCAGGGCTGGTTCACCGACGTGCCCTGAACGAACCCGGACGACCCCGAGACCGTGCTGCATCTCTTCGAGCCGGCCACCTCTTGCAGATTTTGGTTGAGGAGGTGGACGCACAGCGTGATGGACGTGTTGTTGCTGCCGTGGGTGCTCGCTGTGCCCCGGACGGGGTTGCTCTGGCCCATGTACCAGTTGATGCAGGTGTGCACGTACAGGCCGTCGGCATGCACGTCCGAGCCGCGGCACGCGTAGTCGGTAGTTGCTGCGTGTGCTCCGGCAGCTGGCCCGATAAGGCCGGCGGCCAGAGTCAGGGAGGCTGCGGCGGTTGCGGTCATTCGCCTGAAGCTGCGCACGTGTCCCCTCCTGAGTAATGGTGGCGACTGGCGTCGGAACGCTAAGGCAACGCACAGGACGCAGAACAGTGCGGAATCCGCCGTGCCGCCGGTGGGAGACCTCTGGTTCTTCTGGTCATTCGACGGACACGCTGAGGAGCGGCATTCCTTGAGACTGGACGACAGCCGAATCCGTGACGCTGATGAGTCATGGAGCCCGGTGATCACGCCGGATGGGCCGGGAGTGCTGCTGTGGGCCAACTCGGACTGACGAAACAACCCGCGAAGCCGCACGTGTAGTACGCCGCCGCCCCCATCGCCTCGTTGGACTTACTGGCGGAGAGGGCAGGATTCGAACCTGCGTGGGCCTCGTGAGGCCCGACCTTGAGGCGTGCTCGCTGGTCCCCGATCAACCACTCCGGGCACCTCTCCCTGCTCCCGGCTTCGGAGTGACCCGCGCCGTTCACGTGAACAACATTGGCAGACCCCACTGACGCCGCCCTGACGTGGCTCTGCCTGGCGTTGCCAGGACGTCTGCAGCACCGTTGAGGGTCAGCGAGCGCACGGAGTCCGCGCACTGCTTCTACGCCTCAGCGCTGAAGCTTCCTGAACGCCCGATACTCCTGCCAGAGGATCCTCAGAGTCGCTGAAGCGGCTGGGCGCGCCCCGTTCTTGAGGACAGAGCCACCAGCGGCCTCGACCGCCTGAAGACGCAGTCTCTGGACGGCCATCAGGGCGCGCAGGAACGGGCGATAGTGCGGCTCCACGAGCGCGGGCAGCTCCCGCGCCTGCGAGAACACTTGATCAGCAAGAGCCGCTTGGGCGTTCACCACCTTCTCCATCGCGGGCATGCATGCCTCGGGCCGCTCACGAAGATCCTCAACGTCCAGCCCCCGACGCAGCAGCTCGTCCCGGGGAACGCCGATATGACCCTGCTGCAGGTCCTCGGGCAAGTCGGCCAGGAAGTCGATGCGCTGCATCGCCTCGATGAGCTTGCGGCACCCTTGCTCGAACGCCTCGTACTGTGCAGCCCCTGGAAGTGGGCCTATGAGGCAGGCCGTGAGCATCAGGGCCGGCATCGAGTAGCGGTCCACGTAAGTCTGCAACTCGGCCTCGCTCTCGAAGCCGCGCCAGGCCGCCTCGACGGGAGTTCCGTCAAGGAAGTCGCGCACACGCTCGGCCATCTGCGCATGGCGCCGCACCGTGTCTTCCAGGGCGCGGAGCGTGTCCTGGTCGGTTTTCGCGCCGTCCAGGACCGCCCTCACCTCGCTGTTCCAGGAGCGGAGAGCCTCGTTCCGAGCACTGACGTCTCCGAGGTCGATGCGACGGTCCGTTTCGTGCATGAAGGCAACTGCGGCCAGGACGTACGGGCGAAGTCCGGCGGGAAGCAGCAGGCGAGCGGCGAGGTACTCCTCACGGCGGTAGCTCCGTACGAGCTTGCGCTGGACGTCGTAGGCGCGCCGCATCTCCTGATCGCTGACGCCGGCCTGGTTCAGGGCGGCGGACCATCGGAACAATGATCGATCTCCTCGCGTGGTGGCTGGTTGGCTCATACGGCGCAGTCAGCTGGTCAGGCGTACGGGCCGGCCGTGTGCATCAGGCTCATGACGAGCACGTCGCCCCGTTGACCGGGGCTGTTTCCTGGAGGTCCAGGAAGTCATGGGTCCCGAGCCGGCAGAGAGTTCGGGCCGCAACGCGATCTGACTACCAAGATCCTTCATACGAGTGCAGCATACGGCGCTTCCGGGGTCCCACATCTGCCGCGGGTGCATGCGAGGCCCCAGCACTACGTGTCCGGCGCCTGGCGCAGAAGCGGGTCCTCCACGCCCCAGGAAGAGAGTGTCTGTTCACAGACCTAGGTGGATGGGCGCAGACGGAGCACCAGCGGTGATCAATGCTGTCAAGAAGGTCGCGAGGTCACGAGGGGAGAACAGGTCGGTTCCGTCATAGGAAGCGATCTCGCGCGGGTGCCACCACCGCAGACCGCTGATGTTCTCCGCGGCGAGCTGGTCGTCGGACAGGGCTCCGCGTGGCTCGAACGGGGGAGTGCGTACGAGGAAGTAGTCGTTGATGACGCCGTCGTAGCCCTTGGCGTGCCCAGGGGCTACGACTTCCTGGTGCCAGACGTGCGGTGGATCGGTTGGGACGGCAAGACCGACCTCTTCCTGGAGTTCGCGCCTCAGCGCGGCAAGCGGCGTCTCGCCCGGCTCGATTCCGCCGCCGGGAGTCGCCCACACCACGGTTCCTGCCGGCTCCGGAATCGCGAACCGACAGAGAAGGATTCGCTCGTCCTCGTCGAGGATGATCGCGCGGACCGAATGACGCAGATTCACAGTCGGCATCCGGACACGCTAGCCGCCTGCAGCTTCGCCGCGAGGCGCATCGAGCGGACGTTGGCGGTCTGGGTGGCGTGAGGAAGATGCCCCGCCTTGGACTGGCTTGTCGGAAGCGGTCAGTAGCCTCGGGCACCATGGGCATACAGATCGATGTAGTGGTGGGGTACCCGATCAACGATGAGATGGAGAAGGTGCTCGGGTTGGCCGAGGTGATCGGCGAGCCCGTCTCTGTCACGTTCATGTGGGAGGGGCGTGAAGAGGCGGAACGCGCGGTGCTGGTGCCCGCGGCCACGTTGGCGCTCTGGGAGCATTGGGCACCCTCCGCCTACCCGACGAGTGTCGCTGAGGAAGAGGAAGAGGAGCAAGCTGTGGGGGAGGAGCCGGAACTGGGCCACCCGGCGGAATTCGGTGCGTTCACGCTTTTTCGTCGTCGCGTAGGAGGGCGCACGGCGGTTGCTCGCCAAGGCGTGGTGGTCGCCGAGCTGCTGGACCCCGACGAAGCGCACTGGCTCCAGGAGCAGGCCCGCACAGTCCGCCAGGGCTTCATGGATCCGAAGCAGAAGGCGGCGTTCGAGGAGTTCCTTGCCCGGCAGGCATCCCTCCCAGGCAGGTGATTCGGCTGGGGCGTCGCCCGGCTCCGGGGCCGGGGCCACCAGAAGCCGGCCGGATCCGGAGCCGGTGTCGCCGAGGAGCCGGTCGCACCGGGGTGTGAGATGCCCCGGACGGCACTGCCTGCACGCCCGCCCTCACCAGCTCCTGTACCGTCAGCGCGTACGCAGGCTACCGCTGTACACGTCCGTGCGGTTGTGCGGAGCGCCGGAGTTGGTCTCGGTCAGCACTGCCCGTACCCCGTTGCCGGCGGCGGCCAGACCCTGGTAGTCTCCGAGGAAATAGCCCCCGGCGTTGGGCGCCTGCAGCCAGTCGAAGATCCGGGAGATGCGTCGCTCTGAGCGGCGGCCCGGGTCACCGTCCGGAAGGGTGGCCAGCTGATAGGCGGTGGGCAGTGTGGTTGTGTTGCCGGGCTTGAGGAAGCGCAGGTCGTAGTAGGTGAGCGCGACCGTGCCCCGCTTGTCGACGGCGATCGACGGTGAGAAGGCAGGCACGCCCTTGGGGCTGATGAGCGCCGGAGTCCGGCTCCAGGTGCGCCCGCCGTCGGTGGAGCGCACCAATTGGACCGAGTTGTACGCGCCGTCGGAGAAGTCCGAGCCCTCGTAGGCCATGTACAGCGCGCCGGTCCTGGGATCGATGGCGGGGCTGGGGAGTGTGGATGCCGCGCGCAGCGTCTTGGCGGGGTCGTTCGGATCGACCTCCGGCACAGAGGTGTCCCGGGCCACGGTGGTCGGAGCACTCCAGGACCTGCCGCCGTCGGTTGAGGTCACCACGGCGTAGTGGGCCTCGGTGACGGTGCTCAGGTCGTCGGAGGAAGTGATCCAGTCGAAGAAGTCGTACAGCGTGCCGGTGCGCGGGTTGACGACGATCACATGGCCGATGGTCTGCGTGTTGGGCACGGTGCTGGTGTCCACGAACAGGCGTGCGTGGCTCCAGGTACGGCCCCCGTCCCGGGTGAGGGAGATGTAGCCCGGACCGTCGATCGAACTCGGTCCTGGAGGATTGTTGTCGAGGCGGTCCCAGACCTGGTAGGCCGTGCCCCGGTGGATCGGGTCGGCGGTGATCGAGGGCTTGTCGTTGAAGAACGGCTCTTCGTCGACGTGCGTGGTGGTGAGGTTCTCCCAGGTGCGGCCGCCGTTGTGGGACGTGACGGCCAGGAGGGCGCTGCGCGTGCTCTTCGTGAAGTCGACGCCTTCCCCACTGGCGTAGACGGTGCCGTCCGGCCCGGTGCTTACCCAGGGGTCGGTGGCCCGCTCGTAGTCCGCGCCGCCCGGCGCGCACGCGCTGAAGGGCAGCGTGTTCTCGTGGAAGGTCCGGCCGTCCTTCGTCCAGCCGGCCGCCAGTCCGCGCGCGCCGCCGTCTGACCAACGGTCCTGCTGGAACACGGTGACCACGCGCTTCGGATCACGCGGATCGACGGAGAGGTACGGCTCGACCTCGGTGCCGGGGTAGACGACGCTGCCGGGGGACCTGGCACCGATGGTGCAGTTGGCGTACGGGTCACCGAAGGTCACCCTGTCCAGCAGTGCACTGCCGCGAGCATGGTCGGCTGCGGCAGGAGCCGCGCCGGTGAGCGCAGTGAGCAGGAGCGCGGCGGCAACGGCAGCGGTGGTGGTCATGGGCAGGCGTACGGGCATGCAGGGTCTCCTGTGGGCCTCGGCCGCCGAGGGACGGCACTGCAGGTATCGGGGCTGCGTGAGCGCAGAGTCATGCCGGGAACGCGCGGAAGGGCGACTCCGCTCGATCTCTTTCGGCGTCATGACCGGTGGTCTTGATGGGCCGGACGGCGGAGTCCTGGGTACGGCGCCGTCATAGGCTTGAACTACAGCGCCATGCGTGGCTGTGACCGTTATCGCTTGCGGGCCAGCAGCTGCACCGCCTGCGACAGGTGGCCGTTCATCGTGGCCACCTCGATCCCGCGCTCGTCCACCAGGTCGAAATCCGACAGCAGAGCGCGCAGCTCCGCCATGTCGTGGTGTCGGCACACCGCACCGTCGTCCGTGGCGAACACCCCGTACGGTGTGCCGAATTGCCGGGCGTAGGCCGCGTAGCGGCTGTGGTTTCGCTCATCGTCCTGTAGGACCATGTCGCTGACGTACAGGAGCCCACCAGGCGCGAGGACGCGGTTGAGCTCGCGGACCAGCGCCCGCTGAGCATGGGTGTCGGGGATACACGTCAGCACTGCGAACAGCAGGACGACATCGAAGCTCCCCGAGGCGTCAATCAGGTCCGGTGGGGACTCCAGGACAGCGAAGCGCAGGTCGGAACGAAACTGGCGGCCCCGCTCGATGAGTGCGGGAGACAAGTCCACACCGGAGACATCGCGGAAGCCGTGCTCGCTCAGTTCGGCCATGACACGACCGTATCCACAGCCGTAGTCCAGGACCCGAGCGTCCCGGTCCACCCCCGCCAGCCAGCTGAGATTCACTGGATGGGTGAACGTCTTCGTCGCACCCACGCCGTCCCAGTACGCGATCTGACTACCAAGATCCTTCATACGAGTGCAGCATATGGCCCTCCCGGGTCAGTACATCAATACGTGATCCACTCCAGAAACAGGCTCTAGTCGAGAGAGCCGTGTGACCCGAGAGCCCCGGCATCACATGGTCACCTGCTGCACACCATGCTCGGGCCGGCGTCCCCGCCCGGCCGTCCCGTGCCGGGGCGTCCGGTGTCAGAAGCCCCACGGGCTGAGTTCGACGATGGCTGCGAACAGGTGCTCCCAGACGCTGTGCGCGGGCGTCTCCTCGTCCACTGAGAGCGGTTCGAGGGCGGCAACTTCACTCAGGAAGTCCCGCTCGCCGTACTCGCCGGGGTACGGGTTCCAGCAGGCGCCCATGAATCGGTACACGGTCTCCAGCAGCCGCACGAAGGTCTCGGTGTCCCGGGCGAAGGGGAACGGCCCCTGGCCGTTGCGAACCATCGACACCGTGCCCGTCTCGGGATGGACGAGCACCCGGCCGGTGTCGGCGTACGCCAGCTCGAAGGTGCCCAGGTGCAGCAGGCCGTTCTCATCGGGCTCCAGACCGTGCGCTTTCCCGTCGCTCCAGGCCAGGGTGAACGTGGCGACTCCTGCGGCGAACCACTTCGGCAGCCCCGCGGTGACGGCCAGCTCTCGTGTGGGCACGTGAGTCAGCGCGGCGGGCAGTTGATCCTGGGTCAGCAGCACCATCCCGTCCGTATCGAACGCCTCCTCGAGGCGGGCGGCGTCCAGAGGGACTTCGGCTGCCGTCGGCCCTGTGAACCATGGGCCGCCCTCGCCCCAGGAGACGGCTCCGGAGTCCGTCGGCCCGTCGGTCGCCGCGCCATTGCGCTCCAGGACCACGACGCCGCGCGGCTCGAAGAACATGACTCGGTCGCCGCCGAGGGGCACGGGCTCCTCCCAGGTGTCGGGCTGGTGGAGGCCTTGGTCGTCGTCCGGGTCGAAGAGGACCGGCCCCTCGACCGGGGCGTCGTAGGGCCGCTCTGTGAACTCGCCGTCCGCGGGGGCAGGCACGCGTATGCCGGTGGCCGGATCGAGCCAGTGCGCCTGGGTCCACTGCGACCACAGCTTCAGCAGAAGACGGCCGTCCGGCGCCTCGTGGACCTCGACACCGGCGTCCCCGCTCAAGTTCGGCTTCGCCCGGTAGGCGCCGACCGGCCGCCACCACGCCCAGACGGTTCGCCACGGCATGCCCGGCGCGGCTTCGGCGACCAGGCCGGCGTAGGCGTCGTGGCCCAGGACCTTCGCGCCGAAGTGCAGCCACGAGGCGAACTCAGCCCGGGACACCTCGGCCCCGTCGAGGATCGTGACGGCCTGGGCGTAGGCCTCGCGGCCCGCTCCACCACCTGTGGCGGGCAGGTCCCGAACGCCCTCGGGGCCGACGGCGAGCAGGGCCGCGGGGGAAGCGAACAGAGCGTCAAGATCCTTGCGAGTCATACGGACATGTTGCCAGCCACCGCTGACAGCATCACCCGAAGGCCTGGCCGGGCCTGGCCGGATCGATCGGGAGCGGAAGCACGGCGCGGCGTTCTGGCGCCGAAGGCCCGTGCCCTGAGCCGAACGCGGCTGCCCAGCGCCGCCCGGGAGTTGTACGCCTCGACTTCCGGGACCGTGCGCCTGGGCCGCCGCCTCCCCTACCGCTCACGTCAGGCCGACGCGGTGACCGCTCCGCCGAGATGCCGGGCGAAGAACCTGACCGCGCTGTCGACCTCGAACCGGGGCAGCTCCTTGTGCTTGCCCGAGTTCACGTGCAACGACTTCTCCTTCGAGGCGAAGGCGTCGAACAGCGCGAGACCCTCCTCGCGCGAGATGTGCTCGTCGTCCCACTGCATGTCGAACTCGATCGGGATGGTGATCTGCTTCGCCCTCTCGGCCAGGACATCGGGCCAGTGCTGCCCGAAGACCGCGGCGGTGATCCTGGGTTCGGCCGCGACGAACGGAATGCCGATCGCGGTGCCCATGTTGATGCCCCAGTAGCCGACCGGCCCGTCGGTGCCGATCTCGGGAAGCCCCTGCAGAGCGTCGAGCGTCGCCAGGTACTCGGGTACGGCGAGCTGAGCCAGGTGGGCGTTGTAGCGGACGACGATCGGGCCTTCCGGCTCGCCGGCCGCCCTCGCCCGGAACAGCTCGGCGATCTCTGCCTCGTCGTGTGCCGTGCGCGGCCGGTCACCGTGTCCGGGCGCGTCGATGACCGCGGCATGGAAGCCGCAACCGGTCACCAGGCGCCGGGCCCGGCCCGACATCGCCGGATGCTTCTTGTGATTGCCGCCGCCGTGGCCCATCAGGACCAAGGGCGCGCGATCGGCGCCGGAGGCCGGCGACCAGAGGACGCCGGGGACCTCGCTCACGGTGAAGTCGCGCTCGATCACGCCGTTCGACGACGACTCGGCGGTGAACTGGAGAGAGTGCACAGGTGTTGCCCTTCGGGAGTGCCTTGTTGTCGAGGCGCTCCCGGCGACACCTACGTCAATCGCCGGCCGTGAGAGATAGGGGGAGCACCCACGTCGATACAGCGTTCACGGGTCTCACCTCCTCGGGCGGTGTCACGGTCAACCGCAAGTTACCAGCTTGATCATTGTCCCTTCAACGCCTTTCTCCGCCGCATACGACAAGCTCGCCGCTAATCTGCCCTCCCCTGCAGCGCTCGAGCGTTCGGCCGCTCGCGTCCCCAAGCGGCCAGCGGCTGGAGTGCGCCGTTGAGGCGTATGCCGTCCTCGGTCAGCGAGTACTCGACGCGGGGCGGCACCTCGTCGTAGGAGACGCGGTGGACGATGCCGTCCGCTTCCATCTCACGTAGGTGGGATGCCAGCACCTTCTCGGTGATCCCCGGAAGCAGCCGACGCAACTCGCCGAAGCGGCGGTAGGGGTGCTCGTGGAGCGCCCAGAGGATCAGCACTTTCCACTTGCCGCCGATCACCTCCATCGCAGTGTCGATCCCACAGGTGTGTGCGGCGCCCGGTACCTGGACGGCGGGATCATGGCTGTCCCCCCGATGATCGGCGTCCCGGAAGCCGGCGGTTACGTTTTCTACAGCGGCTCGCGAGAGCTGTTCGAGCGACACGAAGAGACCCTGGGCGTCCCGGCCGGCACTGCCTACGTCGGCGAGGACGCGGGCTTCGCAGCCCTGTACGACGTGGCCCTGCTCAGCGCCATGTACGGGATGTTCGCCGGAGCCGCGCACGCCTTCGCCCTGATCCGCAAGGAGGACATCGACCCCGTGTCGCTCGCCCCGCTGCTTGCCGACTGGCTCGTGGCGATGGCCCCGGCAGTGCACCAGACCGCCGACCATCTGAGGAGCGGCGACTACACCAAGGGTGTCGTCTCCCATCTCGCCATGCAGGTGGCCGGCACGCCGACCTTCCTGAGTACCGCCGAGCAGCAGGGTGTCAGCCCGGAGTTGCTCAGCCCCTACTTCGAGCTGATGCGCCGCCGCCTGGCCGAGGGCAGTGGTGAGGAGGGCCTGACAGGCGTGATCGACCTGCTGGTGCGCTGACCGGCCACTTGCCGCCCCAGCAGCGACCGTGTGTGGTCACAGTCTCCCGAGCCACGCCGGTCATCCCGATCCGGTCGCCTTGCCGTCGCGTATGCCTGCGGCCGTCCGCGAAGCCCCGGGGGAGGGGCGTCGGGATCAGCTGAAGACCACGGTCCGGTTGCCGTGGATCAGGACACGGCCCTGGCAGTGCCAGTTGACGGCGCGGGCCAGTGCCAGGCGTTCGGCGTCGCGGCCGACGGTGACGAGCCGGTCGGCGCCGGCACGGTGATCGACCCGGATGATCTCCTGCTCGATGATCGGTCCCTCGTCCAGATCGGCCGTGACGTAGTGGGCGGTCGCGCCCACCAGTTTCACCCCGCGGCGGTGGGCCTGGTGGTACGGCTTGGCTCCGGCGAAGCTCGGCAGGAAGGAGTGGTGGATGTTGATGGCCCTGCCTTCGAGCCGCTTGCACAGGTCGTCGGAGAGCACCTGCATGTAGCGGGCGAGGACGACGAGGTCGACGCGGTGTTCCTCGACCAGAGCGAGCAGCCGGGCTTCGGCCTGCGGCTTGGTGTCGGCCGTGACGGGGACGTGCTCGAACGGCACGCCCTCGGCCGTCGCCAGCGGCTCCAGGTCGGGATGGTTGGAGGCCACCAGGACGATCTCGGCGTCCAGATCCTTGCTGCGCCACCGGTAGAGCAGGTCGGCCAGGCAGTGGTCGAACTTGGACACCATCACGAGCACGCGCGGCTTGCGTGCGGAGTCCCTGAGCTGCCAGTCCATTCCCCACTCGGCGGCCACGGGCGCGAAGGTGTCCCGCAGACGGTCCAGGGTCACTTCGGTGCCGGGGGCGGCGAAACCGGTGCGCAGGAACACGATGCCGTGGTCGGCGTCGTCGAACTGCTGGTGCTCGGTGATGTCGCAGCCGTGGCGGAGCAGGAACGACGTCACGGCGTGGAGGATGCCGGGGCGCTCGGGGCAACTGAGGGTGAGGACGAACTCGTTCTTCATGTCGGGCTCCTCAGCACTCGACGACGTTGAGGGCGAGACCACCGCGGGCGGTCTCCCTGTACTTGTCCTTCATGTCGGCTCCCGTCTCCCGCATGGTCTTGATCGCCTGGTCGAGGGACACGTGGTGGGTGCCGTCCCCGTGCAGGGCCATCCGCGCCGCGGTGATGGCCTTCAGAGAGGCCACCGCGTTGCGTTCGATGCACGGGATCTGGACCAGGCCGCCGACCGGGTCACAGGTCAGGCCGAGGTTGTGCTCGATGCCGATCTCCGCCGCGTTCTCCACCTGCTCCGGGGTTCCGCCGAGGACTTCGGCCAGGCCCGCCGCCGCCATCGAGCAGGCGGAGCCGACCTCGCCCTGGCACCCGACCTCGGCGCCGGAGATCGAGGCGTTCTCCTTGAACAGCACACCGATGGCGGCCGCGGTCAGCAGGAAGCGGACGATTCCGTCCGGCCCGGCGCCGCGTACGAAGCGTTCGTAGTAGTGCAGGACCGCCGGGACGATGCCGGCCGCCCCGTTGGTCGGGGCGGTCACCACCCTGCCGCCCGCCGCGTTCTCCTCGTTGACCGCCAGGGCGTACAAGGTGACCCACTCCATGGCGTGCAGGGAGTCGGTCTCGGCCTCGGACATCAGCAGCTTACGGTGCAAGGCGGCCGCCCGACGGCGGACCTTCAGCCCGCCGGGCAGCACCCCGTCCTGGCCGCAGCCCCGGCGTACGCACTCCTGCATCACCGACCAGATGTGCAGCAGGCCGGCGCGGACCTCGTCCTCGGTGCGCCAGGCCAGTTCGTTCGCCATCATGATCGAGCTGATCGGCAGCCCGGTGGCCCGGGTATGCGCCAGCAGCTCGGCTCCGGTGCCGAACGGATAGCGCACCGGTGTGCTGTCCGGGACGATCCGCGAGCCGTCGGCCGCACTGTCGTCCCCTCTCTCGTCCACGACGAAACCGCCGCCGACGGAGTAGTAGGTGCGCCTGGCCAGGCAGCCGCCGTCGCGGGCGGTGGCCTCGAAGGTCATGGCGTTCGCGTGGAAGGCCAGCCGCTTGCTGCGGTGCAGGACGACGTCGGCGTCGGCCTGGAAGGCGATGGTGTGCTTGCCCAGCAGCCGCAGGCCGCGCGTTTCCCGGATCCGGTCCATCGTCGGCTCCGCGATGGCAGGGTCGACGAGTTCGGGGGCCTCACCCTCCAGCCCCAGGACGACGGCCTTCACACTGCCGTGCCCGTGACCGGTGGCGCCCAGCGAGCCGAACAGCTCGACATGTACGCGGCTCGTCGCCTCCAGCAAACCGTCCTGCTCCAGGCCGTACGCGAAGGACAGCGCCGCACGCATGGGGCCGACGGTGTGGGAGCTGGAGGGGCCGATGCCGACCTTGAACATGTCGAAGACGCTGATGCTCATCAGGTGCTTTCCCGGTATTCCGTGCAGGCGTCGACCAGCCACGAAGCCAGGTAGGAGGCGAACGAGGAGCGGACCAGCAGCCAGACACCGGAGGCAGCTTCGCCTCGCACCACGAGGGTGACCGGTGCCTGCGCCAGCAGCGTGGTCAGGCAGGAGCCGACGGGAGTCACCCGCGGATCCAGGTCGACCGCACAGCCCTGGGCCAGCACCTTGCGGACGAGGTGCCCGGACAGGGCCAGCGTGGTGCGCTGTGCCGAGACGTCGGTGACGGTGGCGAACTCGTCACCGATCGCCGAGCGCAGCCGCGCCAGGAGGTCGTCCTGCCGGCCGTCGGGGGCCACCAGCAGCCATTCGTCCGGGCCCATCCACAACACCTGGACGTCACCAGCCAGTTCGGCGCGCAGGGGGCCCGGCAGGGTGACGCCCAGGCAGGACTCGACGGCCTTCGCCGCCGCGCCGCCGGGCTCCAGGCGGAGGGTGAGCTGGGTCAGACAGGGCAGTTCCCGCACCTGGATTCCGGTCGGCAGCTGTGCGAGGGCGTTCTGCGACTCGACGAGCGGGCTGAAGCGAGCGGGTGTCTCAACCGTCACGGCGAGCTCCCTCCTTGTCGAAGAGCACGGGGTCGGTCACGGTCACGGGGACGGTCCGGCCGTCCAGCGGGACGTAGAGGGTTTCGCCGATGCGCCGGGTTCCGGAGCGCACCAGGGCCAGGGCGAACGTCCGCTGCAGGGCGTCGCTTCGGTAGCTGGAAGTGACGTGGCCCAGCATGGGTACCGGAGGCTCCGGGATGTCGCTGGTGGCGATGATCTGGGCGCCTTCGGGAAGAAGTACGCGCTCGTCGGTCGGCAGCAGGCCGACCAGTTGTTTGCGGTCGTCGCGCTGGTTCTCCGCGCGGTTGAAGGACCGCTTGCCCACGAAGTCCGGCTTCTTCTTCGAGACGACCCACGACATGCCCAGGTCCTGCGGGGTGATGGTGCCGTCGGTGTCCTGCCCGATGATCGGGTAGGCCTTCTCGGCGCGCAGCACATGCATCGTCTCGGTGCCGTACGCCGTGATGCCGAACGCCTCGCCGGCCGTGTAGAGGGCCTTCCACACGGTGATGCCGTACCAGGCGGGCACGTTGATCTCGTAGGCGAGTTCACCGGAGAAGCTGATCCGGCACACACGAGCCGCCACCCCGGCCACGGTGGTGTCCTGCCAGGACATGAAGGGGAAGGCGTCGTTGCTCACGTCCAGGCCCGGGGCCACCAGGGCCAGCACGTCGCGGGAGTGGGGCCCGACCAGCGGGATCGTCACCCAGTGCTCGGTGACGGAGGTGAGGTGCACACGCAGGTCGGGCCACTCCGTCTGCAGCCACTCCTCCATCCATTCGAGGATCTTGGCCGCGTTGCCGGTGGTCGTGGTCAGCAGGAACTCCTGTTCGGCCACCCGGATCACCGTGCCGTCGTCGATCGCCATGCCGTCGACGCCGCACATCACGCCGTAGCGGACCCGGCCCACCTTGAGGGTGCTCATCAGGTTCGTGTAGAGCCGGTCCAGCAGCACGCCGGCGTCCGGGCCCTGCACATTGATCTTGCCGAGCGTGGAGCCGTCCATCATCGCGACGCCGGTGCGGGCGGCCCGGCACTCGCGCAGTACGGCCTCCTCCATGGTCTCCCCGGCCCGCGGGTAGTACCAGGGGCGCTTCCACTGGCCGACGTTCTCGAACAGGGCGCCCTGCTCGACATGCCAGGGGTGGATCGCGGTCACCCGGACCGGGTCGAACAGTTCGCCGCGGTTGCGGCCGGCGAGGGCGGCGAAGGAGACCGGCACGGCGGGCGGCCGGAAGCGGGTGGTGCCGAGGTCGGCGACATCCACGCCCAGCGCCTCGGCGACGATGCCCGAGGTCATCACGCCCGAGGTACGGCCCTGGTCGTGGGCGGTGCCGATCGTCGTGTACCGCTTGACGTGCTCCACCGACCTCAGGCCCGCTCCGGTCGCCCGCAGCACGTCGGAGACGGCCGCGTCGCGCTGGAGGTCGACGAACTGCAACGCGCCTTCCGGACCGTCGTGACCGTCCTCGGGGCTCGGCACCCGCCAGAGCACCCGGGTCGGCGCTCCGGCCGGGAGCGGGGCGGTGGTCGGCAGGGCGATCGTCCGACCGGTCCGGCCGAGGGCCGACAGAGCCTGACCGGCCGCCTCCACGCCGTCCGCGAGACAGCCGGAGAGGGTGAACGTACCGCCGACCGCCCCCGCCGTACGGACGTTGCCGGGCGCGTCGGCGGGGACGAAGGCGCCGATCGCGTCGTCGTAGCGCAGGGTGCCGCGGGCCTGGCTGAACAGAGCCACCGCGGGGTTCCAGCCGCCCGATACCAGCAGCAGATCGCAGTCGACGCCCTGCCGCTCGCCGAGGTTCCCCTGGCCGAAGGGGGCGACATGGGCTCGGGTGACGCGCTCGATGCCGCTGGTGCCGGTGACCACATGGCCGGCGCGGATGCCGATGCCACGCTCGTCGCAGGCGGTGCGCCAGTGCTCCGGCACCTCCTCGCGTGCGTCGATCACCGCGGCGATCCGCACGCCCGCGTCGGCCAGTTCGAGTGCGGCCGGGTAGGCGCTGTCGTTCGTGGTGAACACGACGGCCTGTCGGCCGGGCAGGACGCCGAAGCGGTTGAGGTAGGTGCGGGCCGAGCCGGCCAGCATGATCCCGGGGCGGTCGTTGTTGTCGAAGGCGACCGGGCGCTCGTAGGCGCCGGTGGCGTACACGACCTGGCGGGCGCGGATCCGCCAGATCCGCTGCCGTGACACATGGGCGGGCGCCGCTGCACCGAGGTGGTCGGTGCGCTTTTCCAGGGCCAGTACGAGTCCGTCGTCGTAGTGGCCGAAGGCGGTGGTGCGCTGCAGGATCTGTACGTCCCCGATGCCGCCGAGCTCCGCTACGGCCTCGCTGACCCACGAGAGCGCCGGTGCGCCGTCGATCAGTTCCTGGCTGCCGAGCAACGACCCGCCCGGCTGCGGGAGTTCGTCGACGAGGATCACCCGGGCTCCGGCCCGGGCCGATGCCAGGGCGGCGGTCAGTCCCGCAGGGCCCGCGCCGACGACCAGGACGTCGCAGTGGGCGTGCACGGTGTCGTAGCGGGCGGTGTCCGGCTCGCTGCTCAGCCTGCCCTGGCCGGACAGACCCCGGGCGACCAGGCCGTCGTACAGCTCCACCGTGGTGGCCGTGAGCATGGGCTCGGGGAAGGGGAACTCGATCTGCACGAGCGCGTTGGGTTCTTCGGCTCCGGCGGCCAGGAATCCGCGCGGGCGGCCGTACTTGATGCCGTTGGCCACGTGGTGCACGCCGTTGGCCAGCAGGGCCGAGGCGAGGGTGTCGCCGGGGTGGCCGGTGTAGGCGGTGCCGTCGAAGGTGAAGGAGAGGCTGGTGTCGCGGTCGACGTGACCGTGGCCGGGGGCGCGGAAGGGAGTGTTCATCGGCTGGCCTCCTGGCCCTTCGCCCGCGTCTGCGGTACGGCGGGTGCGGTGCTCGACGGGATGGAAGGGCGCTCGGCGCCGATCTCGTACACGGCGAGGAACTCGTGGGAGACGGTGTCGCGCACGGCGTTGAACCAGCGCCGGCAGCCGGCCGAGTGCACCCACCGTTCGGCGAACGGGCCCTTGGGGTTGTCACGGAAGAAGACGTACTGGGCCCACTGCTCGTCGTCGATCGCGTAGGGGTCCTCGGGGTGGGCGACGTGCGCCTGACCGCCGTAGTGGAACTCGATCTCCTCGCGGTCACCGCACCAGGGGCAGGTGATGAGCTGCATGTCGGTACTCCTCGGCTAGTGGGCGACGGCGGCTGCGCCGTGCTCGTCGACCAGGGCACCGGTGGTGAAGCGGTCGAGGGTGAAGGGCGCGTTGTAGGGGTGCGGTTCGCCGGTGGCGACGGTGTGCGCGAAGCACCAGCCGACGCCCGGTGTGGCCTTGAAACCGCCGGTGCCCCAGCCGCAGTTGAGGTAGAGGTCCGCAACGGGCGTCAGTCCGACGATGGGGGAGGCGTCCGGAGTGGTGTCGACGATGCCGGCCCAGGTACGCAGCATGTGGGCACGGGCGAAGACGGGGAAGAGCTCCAGGGCGGCCGCCATCTGGCGCTCCAGGATGTGGAACGCGCCGCGCTGCCCGTACCCGTTGTAGCTGTCGATGCCGGCACCCATGACAAGCTCGCCCTTGTGCGCCTGGGAGACGTACACATGGACGGCGTTCGACATCACCACGGTCGGGTGCACCGGTTCGAGGAGCTCGGACACCAGGGCCTGCAACGGGTGGCTCTGCAGCGGGAGCCGCAGCCCGGCCATGCCGGCCAGCACGGAGGAGTGCCCGGCCGCCGCGAGCGCGACCTTGCCGGCCGCGATGGGCCCGCGGGTGGTCTGCACCCCGCGCACCCGGCCGTCGACGATGTCGAGGCCGGTGACCTCGCAGTCCTGGATCAGATCGATGCCGTACGCGTCGGCCCTGCGGGCGAAACCCCAGGCGACGTAGTCGTGCTTGGCGATGCCCGCGCGCGGCTGGTAGGTGGCGCCGAGCACCGGATAGCGCACGTCGGGGGAGATGTTGACGATGGGACAGACCTTGGCCACCTCGTCCGGCTCCAGCCACTCGGCGTCGATGCCGTTGAGCTGGTTGGCGTACACACGGCGCTTGCTGTCGCGGATGTCCTGCAAGGTGTGGGCCAGGTTGAGCACGCCGCGCTGGCTGAAGAGGATCGGGTAGTCGAGGTCCTCTTCGAGGCTCTCCCAGAGCTTGAGCGAGTGCTCGTAGATGCCGGAGCTCTCGTCCCAGAGGTAGTTGGAGCGGATGATCGTGGTGTTGCGGGCCATGTTGCCGCCCGCGAGCCAGCCCTTCTCCAGCACGGCGACATTGGTGATTCCGTGGTTCTTGGCCAGGTAGTAGGCGGTGGCCAGGCCGTGTCCGCCGCCGCCGACGATGACGACGTCGTACGACCGCTTGGGGTCGGGGTTGCGCCAGAGGAACTCGGGGTGGTCGGGGAGGACGTCGCCGGGCGTGGCGGGAGCGGTGTCGCGGTGCATCACTGAGCAGCCTCCTCGGCCACGAGCTGCGGGTCGACGGGGTAGAGCGGGAAGCGGTCGGTCAGGACCTGGACGCGTCGGCGCAGCTCGGCGGCGACCCGGTCGTCGAAGCCGGGCAGGAAGGCCGTGGCGACGATGTCGGCGACCTCCGTGAACTCCGCCGCGCCGAAGCCCCGGGCGGCCAGGGCCGGGGTGCCGATGCGGACACCGGAACTGACCATCGGCGGGCGCGGGTCGAAGGGGACGGCGTTGCGGTTGACGGTGATGCCGACCCGGTGCAGCCGGTCCTCGGCCTGCTTGCCGTCGAGTTCGGAGTGGCGCAGGTCCACCAGGACCAGGTGCACGTCGGTGCCGCCGGTCAGCACGCTGATCCCGGCCGCCCTGGTGTCGTCGGCCAGCAGCCGCTCGGCCAGGATCGCCGCCCCTTCCAGGGTGCGGGCCTGACGCTCGGCGAACTCGGGCTGGGCGGCCATCTTGAAGGCCACGGCCTTCGCCGCGATGACGTGTTCGAGGGGGCCGCCCTGCTGGCCGGGGAAGACCGAGGAATTGATCTTCTTGGCGAGTTCGGCGGTGGAGAGGATCACGCCGCCGCGGGGACCGCCGAGGGTCTTGTGGGTGGTGGTGGTCACCACGTGCGCGTGCGGTACGGGGGAGGGGTGAAGACCGGCCGCGACCAGGCCGGCGAAGTGCGCCATGTCGACCATCAGGTAGGCGCCGACCTCGTCCGCGATACGGCGGAACTCCGCGAAGTCGAGGTGGCGGGGGTACGCCGACCAGCCGGCCACGATCAGCTTCGGCCGGTGCTCGTGGGCGAGCTTGCGGACCTGGGCCATGTCGATGCGGTGGTCGTGCTCGCCGACCTGGTAGGCCGCCACCTGGTACAGGCGCCCGGAGAAGTTGAGCCGCATGCCGTGGGTGAGGTGGCCGCCGTGTGCCAGGTCCAGCCCCAGGATGGTGTCACCGGGCTGCAGCAGGGCCGCCATCACGGCCGCGTTGGCCTGGGCGCCGGAGTGGGGCTGCACATTGGCGGCCTCGGCGCCGAACAGCGCCTTGACGCGGTCGATCGCGATCTGCTCGACGGCGTCGACGTGCTCGCAGCCGCCGTAGTAGCGGCGTCCGGGATAGCCCTCTGCGTACTTGTTGGTCAGGACCGAGCCCTGGGCCTGCATGACCGCGAGCGGCGCGAAGTTCTCGCTCGCGATCATCTCCAGGGTGCCGCGCTGCCGGGCCAGCTCCGCGTCGATCGCCGTGGCGATCTCGGGGTCGAAGTCATCGAGCTGAGCACTGAGAACCGCGGAACGGGCCGCTTGCTGGTCGGGGGCGTGGGCAGTCATGAGAACTCCCTGGAGACCGGCTGAAAGGCAACTGATATATCAACCTGCTGTTGCGATACGCTAAGAGGACGGATCGGCTCGCGTCAAGGGAGGGTTTCGCGTGGATTCGTCGACCGTCGCCGGTCAGAGTGCTGGTCAGGGCAGTGGAACGCTGGCCGACCAGGCCTACCGCGCCATCTCGGACCGTCTGGTGACCCTCCAGATCCGCCCCGGCGAGCCCATCAACGACGAGCGGATCGCCGCCGAACTCGGCTTCGGGCGCACTCCGGTCCGAGAGGCCCTCAAACGCCTGGAGCGCGAGAGCCTCATCGTCGCCTACCCCCGGCGCGGAACCTTCGCCACCGAGGTGCAGATCGCCGATCTCGGACACATCTCGGAAGTCCGCAGGCAGCTGGAGCCCCTCGCCGCGGGCCTGGCGGCGCGGCGAGCCGGTGAAACCGACCGCGCCGTCCTCGACCGGTTGCTGGCCGAGCTGGCGGACGCGTCCGGCGCCGGCGCGGACCTGATCCGGCTCGACATGACCCTGCACCGCGCCATCTACGCGGCGACTCGCAATCCCTACCTCGAAGACACGCTGATCCGGTACGACAACCTGGCCACGCGGATCTGGTGCCTGTTCCTCGACCGGTTGCCGGGCCTCGCGGGTCACGTGCACGAGCACGGGCCCCTGCTGCGCGCCATCATGGACGGCGACGCGGAGAAGGCCGCGGCGCTGGCGGAGGGGCACGTGGAAGGGTTCGAGGCGGCGATCCGCAGCGTCATCTGAGCCGCGTGCCGCAAGCTGCTCGCTGCCCCGTTCTCCGCGGCCTGCCTGCACGCCGGTTGCTGCCACGTCGCGCGCGGTCACGCGGTTCTTCGTAGGCCGCCCGTACGCCGGATGCAGGATTCGTTCTGACCTGCGGGAACCGATGCCCGGCCAGTCATCGTGGGACGATGTGAGCGGCAGGCTTTAACTGTCTTGTTGTCCTTACGTCTTGACGTCTCTTGTTGTTTCCGCGTTTGCTTCCGTCACTGGGTTGCCATGATGCTCCCTCATTCGGAAGGCACCTGACTTGAGCGCTCACACCACCTACAGGACCTCTGCACGTCATCTCGCGATAGCCCTGACCGCCTCCGCATCGGCTCTCGCACTCACCGCGTGCGGCGCCTTCGACAACGCCGGCGGGAGCGGCAGCCCCTCATCCCCGAAGAAGGGCGACGACATCACGGTGGGACTGCTCCTGCCCGACAAGGACACGGCGCGCTTCGAGAAGTTCGACTACCCCATCATCAAGAAGGAGATCGCCTCCCTCACACACGGCAAGGGCAAGGTCGTCTACGCAAACGCCGAGGCGAGCCCGGCCACTCAGAGCCGGCAGTTCCAGCAGATGGTGGATGCCAAAGCCGACATCGTTCTGGTGGACCCGCTGGACGCCAAGGCCATCGCGCCGGAAGTCCAGAAGGCGAAGGACGCCGGCATACCGGTCATCGCCTACGACCGGCTCGCGCAGGGCCCCATCGACGCCTACGTCTCGCACGACAACGAACTCGTCGGCGAGGTCCAGGGCCGAGCCATCATCGCGGCACTCGGCAGCAAGGCGGCAACCAGCAAGATCGTCATGATGAACGGCGACCCCGCGGACCCGAACACGGCGAAGTTCAAGGACGGCGCCCTCGGCGAACTCCAGAACAAGGTCCAGATCGCCGAACAGTACGACACCGACAAATGGTCGCCGGAGGTCGCCAAGGCGCACATGAAGAAGGCGATCCAGGCCATCGGCGTCGACAACATCGCCGCCGTCTACTCGGCCAACGACGGCATGGCGGGCGCCGTCATCGACGCGCTGAAGGAGGCGGGCGCCACCAGGATCCCCCCGGTGACTGGGCAGGACGCGAACTTGGACGCGGTGCAACGGGTCGTCTCGGGCGAGCAGTACATGACTGTCTACAAGTCGTTCCTGGACGAGGCCACCCATGCCGCGGAGATGGCGGTTTACAAGGTCCAGGGCAGCGACATCCGGTTCGACGCGCTGACCCGCGACACGGTCGACAGCCCGACGGAGAAGAAGATCCCCGCGATGCTCGTGCCGGTGGTTGCCCTCACGAGGGACACCATCAAGGACACGGTGATCGAGGACGGCGTCTACTCCGTCAAGGACATCTGCACCCCGAAGTACGAAGCGGGCTGCGCTGCAATCGGCCTGAAGTAGCAGCCATCCTCCGCCGGGCGCCATCGCCGGCCTCCTCCGGAAAGCCAAGGCCCCTGACGTCCGCTTGCGGTCCATCTGCCGCACTGCGCCGCGGTGTTGCTGAACTCGCCGTAGCCTTCTGACGATCGTCGCCCTGTGTCGGCGCTCTGCGGCATGATGATCGGAGTGAACACCGAAACACTGATAGACGTCTGGCAGCGGCTTCTCGCCGACCCTCGCAAGTCGTGGGTGCTGTTCGAGCATGGCACTTGTGTCGTGCTGACGACTCCGGAAGGGGAGCTTGCTGAACAGGCCATCGACCTCCTGAAGAAGTTCGGCCCGGCGCATGCCGGATCTTCGGCAGGAGACTTCGGGGTGATCAACCCGACGGACGTCGAGGGAGGGGTCGTCACCGGCCATCACCACGACGTCCTCACCTATGTCGGCCCTGATGAGCCTCAAGACCAGTCGGATATCGCTGTCGGGCTTTTCGGACGTGCCAAGCGCCAC
Organism: Streptomyces sp. BK340; assembly: GCF_007827595.1. Lineage (GTDB taxonomy): Bacteria > Actinomycetota > Actinomycetes > Streptomycetales > Streptomycetaceae > Streptomyces. Next base: position 13,895 of record NZ_VISR01000021.1, on the reverse strand, counting down.
CGGGATGGCACCGAACTGCACGTCGTCCACGTCGAGGACCGGCGTGGTTCAGGGAGTCCTGCGTAAAGCAGTGGCTGGTCCCCGTCGTTCCTGATGTGAGACAGGACGGGATCGGTGTGACACTGGGCGCGGAAGGGGTGATCCCCGTGCCGGACCCACCGCACGCGTCCTCCGGCCCCGACACCGCCGTCGACGAGCATCGGCTGGAAGAGCTGATCATCGAGGCGCAGACTGCTCTGCCGGTCGAACTGCCGGCCCTGGCGAACCGGTGCGCCTCGGCCCTCGGTCTGGGCACTGCGCTGATCTACCTCGTCGACCTGCAGCAACGGTTGCTCATCCCGCTCGACGAGACCCTGGATCCGCTGCCGGTGGACCGCTCGTCGGCCGGCTGGGCGTACCGAACGGTCTCCCCGCGCGTGGCCGAGGCCGACGAGGGGTTGATCGTCTGGACGCCTCTGGTCGACGGTGCGGAGCGGCTGGGCGTGCTGGAGGTGAGGACCGCCTCACTCGACGGAGCACGGATGCGCCGCACCCGGATGCTGGGCCATCTGTTCGCCATGCTGATCACCTCCAAGCGTGCCTACAGCGACTGGCTCGCCGCCCGCACCCGCACCGCGACCATGCGGTTGCCCACGGAGATGCTGCGGGCCTTCCTGCCACCCCACACCATCGGCAGCACCAGATGCGTCTCGACCGCGGTCCTGGAACCGGCCTACGACGTCGCCGGCGACGCCTTCGACCACTCGGTGGTCAAGAACATCCTGCACACCATGATCCTCGACGCCATGGGCCATGATCTGACCGCCGGCCTGACCACCTCGGTCGCCATGGCTGCGGCGCGCAACGCCCGCCGCGGCGGTGGAGACACGGCCGACGTCGTAGGCTCCGTCGACCAGGCGCTCGCCCGGTGGGCGCCCGACCACTTCTGCACCGGTGTGCTGTGTCGGCTCGACGCCGAGACCGGAGTGCTGCGCTGGGTCAATTGCGGTCACCCTCCACCGCTGCTGATCCGTGCCGAACGGGTCGTCCCCGGGGCACTGGACAGTCCTCCACAGCCGCCGATCGGCCTGGCCGGTCCGCTCGCCCCGGCAGCCCGGCAGGTCCACGAGACGACATTGGAACCGGGCGATTGCGTCCTGCTCTACACCGACGGTGTCGTGGAGGCGCGTGACGAAGACGGGGCGGAGTTCGGCCTCGACCGGTTCACCGACTTCATCATCCGCTCCAACGCCGCCGGCGAGCGCCCGGCCGAGGTGCTACGGCTGCTCATCCACGCCATCCTCGACTACCAGCGCAAGCAACTGCGGGACGACGTGACCATCCTGCTCTTCGAATGGCGCCCGCAGCACTGATGACCTGGTATTGCGCCCTACCAGGCGGCTCGCTCACCGCAGGGACGACGCTTCACAGACGTTTGAACCGCGCCGTGGCGTGCACGCGCCCGGTATGACCCAATCGAAGCGGGAGACAGAACGAAAATACGAAGCCCCGTCGGCCGATGACACACAGTGGCTGCCGGACCTCACCGGTGTGGACGGCATCGTGTCGGTCGTCGAGAAGGGCCTCGACGAACTGGACGCCGTGTACTACGACACGGTCGACCTGCGCCTGGCCACGGCCTCGGCAGCGCTCCGCCGACGCACCGGCGGGCTTGATGCGGGCTGGCACCTCAAACTGCCCGAGTCCGGGGACAGCCGGGAGGAGGTGCAGGCGCCGTTGTCCGACGAGGTTCCGGAAACCCTGCACGACCTGGCCCTTTCCCGCACCCGAGGGGCAGAACTGAGGCAAGTGGTCCGTATCCGGTCCACCCGAAGCACGTGGCACCTGGTCGATTCTGGAGGCTCGGTCCTCGCAGAGCTGAGTCTCGACAAGGTCGACGCCGAATCCCTCCTCGGCACGGCCACACAGGCCTCATGGACTGAGATGGAGGTCGAGCTCGCCGAGGACGCTGATCCCCTGCTGCTCGGAATCGTCGACAAGACTCTACGCAAGAACGGCATCGAACGTGCCGGCCATTCATCCAAGCTGAGCCGGGCACTGGAGGAAACGGGTACGGGAGCATCACGCCCGCCGGACAGGCCTGCCGAGGGCGTCAACCCGGCTCAGCCGCCGACGAGGTCCTCAAGTACGTGGACGCGCAGGTGCACACCATGGTGAACGTCGATCCGGCGGTACGCCGAGGCCGCCCCGACTCCGTGCACAAGATGCGCGTGACCTGCCGGCGACTGCGTTGCACACTGCGTTCCTACCGGTCGGTGCTTGACCGTGAGGTCACCGATCCGATCCGTGAGGAGCTCAAGTGGCTGGGCGGGGAACTGGGTGCGGAACGCGACCAGGAGGTCCTGGTGGAACGGCTGAGCGCGCGCATCGGCGCCTCGCCCCGTGAGCTGGTCCTCGGGCCCGTCGGCGCCCGGTTGCAGGTGTGGAACGTGGCCCGCGCCTCGGAGGCGCGGCAGCGCACCCTCGACGCCCTGCTCTCACCCCGTTACCTGGCCCTACTGGGTTCGTTGGCCGGGCTCACGCAGCAGCCTCCGCTGCGTCGCAAAGCCGCTCGCAAGCCGGAGAAGGTGATGGTCAAGGCGATACTCAAGGAGTATGCCCGGCTGGCTGGCCGGGTGGCACACGCGCTGGAACTCTCCCCGGGGACGGAACGCGATGCGGCCCTCCACCAGGCCCGCAAGGCGGCCAAGAAGACGCGCTACTCCACAGAACCGGCGCGCGCCTCGCTCGGCAAACCCGCCAAACGGCTCGGCAAGCGCGTCAAAGCCGTACAGAGGTTGCTTGGCGAGCATCAGGACAGCGTCGTTGCGCGCGACGCCCTGCGGAACCTGGGCCTTGCGGCGCATGCGGCGGGAGAGAACGCCCTCACCTGGGGCCTGTTGTACGGCCAGGAGCAAGCCGAGGCGGACCGGTGTGAACGGGAACTGCCGGCCGCATGGGCCGATGCAGCGAAGCCCGGGCTGCGCAAGGCGCTCGTCCGTTGAGAGACCGCTCTTGGATCCTGACTGGCCCGGGGCGGGCGCGCCAGGGCCCCGGCCTCGTGGCGTAGAGGCCCACCGCGCGGGTCTGTTACTCCGGTGAGGGACCGGGAACTCGGCATGTGCCTCGCGTGCTGTGGCGGAGGTGAGGACAGTGACACGACAGGATGGCGAACCACCGGTGGCCCACCACCGCTCGCCGGTGGGGGGCTCTGGAGCAGCAGAGCAGCTCTCTGGATGCCGGCGAGCCGGAAGTCCTGGAAAAGCTTGAGATCAAGTACGTCGACCGCCGGGCGATCGTCCGGAACCTGGAAGCCCGACTCGACCAATTGTGTCCAAAGGCCCACCGCCTCACGGCACGATCGACCAGCTCGGCGAGCCCAAGGCCGACAGGCCCCGGCTTGCCGGGGAAGAGAGCCGAGAGGAGCAAGCACATGACGAGCCCTCATGCCGAGCCGAGACGAACCGCGGGGCTCAGACTGGGTGGCGGGATACCCCCTGGTGAAACCCCACCCGCCGAGGGGAGTACCACCTCTGGTATCTCCTTCCCGGAGCCTGAGCTGCGCAAGGGATGGGCAGCCATGCCACTCGTACTGATCATGCTGGTGGTGGCATTGATCGCAGTCGGCCTGATCGCAATGGCGGTGGCCTTGATGGTCTAGATCCCAGGCCCGCCGCCGCGTGAGAATGCGGCTGCCATCAGGCCGGCGGATCCGGGGGCGAAAACCGATGTGGCAGGTCGACGGTGTAGCCGACGGGAAGGTCGAGACATCACCAGAACCCATCCTGATCAGGCGATCGGGCGACAGGCGCTCTCCTTGCGCCCGCGCCCGCGCACAGCCCATGTCGACCGAATGCCACCCGCTCCACGTGGAGGGGGCACGGGGGGTTGTGCGACTCATCGGGAGCAATCGCCTTTGTGAGCCGGCGATGGTCGCCGCCGCTCTTACGCCGGGTACCCGCCCTCGCGGTGTGCAACGGTGCCTTTGCGTACGCTCTTCGTACGCTCCCGGGGCCCGTTCCGGCGCTCTCGCTCGACTCGGCACCAGCCGACCCTCGACGAGACCCTCACTACTACTCCGGGATGGCAGGCACCACGCAGCAGGCCGGGTTCTCCGCGGCCGTGTGCACCACGACCGGGTTCACGGAGAGAGGAGGAAGGCCCGGCCGGCCCAGCAGCCGCATGCCCGCGCTGCCACCAGATGCGCCGACAGGCCGGGCTCTGCCACGGTGCCCTAACCCGCGGCCAGGTCTCCTTCCTCAACGCCTCGACTCCGAGCCGTCTGACAGACCAGGGCCACCGGTGCCGACAGTCGAATCTCAGGCGAACGACGCCGGCATCACCCAATTCTCTCCCCGGCACACGAGCGGCCCCCGATCAACCTGGGGCCCACGTGGTCTCTACCTCTGCCGGCGGTTCACCCCCGCCACAGTACGGAGCGGCCCGCGAAGCGAGCCGAGTCACCCAACTCCTCTTCGATCCTGATCAGTTGGTTGTACTTCGCCGTGCGGTCGGAGCGGGAGAGGGAGCCGGTCTTGATCTGACCGCAGCCGGTCGCCACCGCCAGATCCGCGATGGTGGTGTCCTCCGTTTCGCCCGAACGGTGCGACATGACAGCCGTCCAGCCCGCCTGGTGGGCCGTTGCCACTGTGGCCAGTGCCTCGGTCAGAGTCCCGATCTGATTGACCTTGACCAGGACCGAGTTGCCGACGCCGGTGCGGATGCCCTCGCGCAGCAGTGTCTCGTCGGTGCAGAACACGTCGTCGCCGGTGAGCTGACAGCGGTCGCCGACGCGGGCGGTCAGCTCGCGCCAGCCGGCCAGGTCGTTCTCCGCCATCGGGTCCTCGACGGAGACGACCGGGTAGGCGTCGATGAGCTTGGCCAGGTAGTCGGCGTGCTCGGAGGGGGTGCGGCGCACCCCCTCGCCCGCGTAGTCGTACATCCCGTCGCGGAAGAACTCCGACGACGCCGGGTCCATGACCAGGCCGATGTCAGTACCGGGGCGGTAGCCGGTGCGCTGGATGGCGGTCATCACGAAGTCGAGCGCCTCCTCTGCGGTGCGCAGCGCGGGCGCGAAGCCCCCCTCGTCGCCGACGCCCGTGGAGTGCCCGGCGGCCAGCAGATCGCGGCGCAGGGTGTGGAAGACCTCGCTGCCCATGCGGACGGCTTCGGCGAAGGTGTCCGCGCCCACGGGCGCGATCATGAACTCCTGGAAATCCAGCGGATTGTCGGCGTGGGCACCGCCGTTGACGATGTTCATCATCGGCAGCGGCAGGAGGTGGGCGTCGGCGCCGCCGAGGTAGCGGTAGAGGGGTTGGTGGTGGGCCGCCGCGGCGGCCTTGGCGGCGGCGAGGGAGACGCCGAGGATCGCGTTTGCGCCGAGCCGGGACTTCGTGGTGGTGCCGTCGAGGGCGACCAGCCAGGCGTCGAGACCCGCCTGGTCAGCCGCGTCCCGGCCGCGCACGGACGCCGCGATCTCCCCGTTGACGTGGGCCACCGCTCGGTCGACGCCCTTGCCGTGCCAGCGCGCGGAGTCTCCGTCGCGCAGTTCCACGGCTTCCCGGGCACCGGTGGAGGCGCCGGAGGGCACAGCCGCGCGCCCCAGGGACCCGTCGGCCAGGAAGACATCGACCTCGACCGTGGGGTTTCCCCGGCTGTCGATGATCCGGCGGGCGGTGACGGTCTCGATGGTGGCGTCGACGGTTCCGACTGCCTTTGCGGACATGGGAGGTCCTTCCCGTTGTCGTATGCCGTGGCCCCGGCTGCGACAACGCTGACGCTGGGCCCGACAACGCCAAACCCTACAGCAATGCTGCTCAGTTCAGCTGTACAGATTTGCTGTACAGCATTGCTGTGCAGGTCAGGTGCACAGCTCTGCTGACCAACGGGGTAAAGTGCCCTATGCCCACCTCGGAAGCCGCCGCCATCGCCGCCGAACTGCGCACCGCGATGGGCAAGCTCACCCGGCGCGTCAACCACGAGGACCGCATCCCGCTGGGCCAGGTGGCCGTGCTGGGTGCACTCGACCGCGACGGCGCCATGACCACCAGTGATCTCGCCGCCGATCAGCGCGTACGCCCCCAGTCGATGGCCCGGGCGGTGGGACTGCTCATGGAACAGAAACTCATCACGCGCCGGGCGCATCCCACGGACGGCCGGAAGTCGCTGGTCGAGCTGTCGGACGCGGGCCGGGCCGTGCTCGAAGCGGAGCGCGGCCGCAGGGTCGGTTGGCTCGCGCAGGCCATCGAAGCCGAACTCACGGATGAGGAGCGGGAGTTGCTGGCCCGAAGCGCCGCCCTGCTGGAGCGGCTCGCCACTCGCTAGTTCGCCGAAGGCCTCTGCGACTTCGCAATCGCTCGTACTGCCGGCGCCACGGTCGGCCTGACCGTCATGGCCCAGGCCGACGCCGACGAGAGCCTCGAATGGGTGGTCCCGGTGGACTCCACGACCGTGCGGGCTCACCTGCAAGCGGCCGGGGCCCGCCGGAAGGGGCCCCGGCCGGCGAGCCCGACGCAGGCATGTTCTTCGGGTCCGCCCGGTGATCCAGACGAACCGCGACCTAGAACCGGTCCATCAGCCAGGTGCACAGCTCCTCGGTCGGAAGGGTGTGCGGGGTCGTCGTGGACGAGCAGCGGAACTCGTCCACGCCGCTCTGGGAGGGGTCAAGGCCGTCGACCCTCGCGTACAGGTCCTCCTGCCGCCCGAAGTCCAGGATGTCGACCGCGCTGACGGACGGGACGAAGCACACGTGCGGATGCCGCAGGTCCGCCTCGCCGCTGGCCTCGATCATCGAGTTGGCGAGGATCTGGTACGTCGCGAGGGTGCCGCCCGGTGCGCCGTCCAGCTCCGGGAAGTCGCTGGTCGTGATGGTCCGCTCGGTCGGCGGGAACTTCCGGTTCAGGTAGGCGACCGTCACGTCGTCGCCCTGCGCCTGGGCGTAGAAGGTGGTGCCGGGGTAGCGGACGTCGAGCCGCAGCGTGACCTCGCCGGGCTCGACGTCGGGCAGCCCGATGCCGTCGCCGCGGCCGTTGGCGACGGCCAGCTTGCGCGGGATCCGCGGCCACTGGCCGACCCGGTCCAACTCGTTGAGCAGCGCTGTGCGCTCAGGGGCCACCCCGATCTTCTGGGTGGTCTTGTCGTAGTGCTGCCACAGCATCTGCCGCGCGGCCGGGCTGTTCATCTGCTGCTCGAATGGATGGGGCTTGAGGTCCAGGCCGTACGGGAGCAGGTACGCGAACGCCTGGACGCCGACGGGGATGGAGGCACCGCGGTGCGGGGTGTCGAACGAGAAGTACACGCCTGTCTGGTGCTCGTCCTCGTGGAAGTCGGTCTCCATCCTGGCGAGGGTGTAGCGCGCGATGAGGCCGCCCATGCTGAAGCCGCCGACGATCAGCCGCTCGTTGCCCGTGCGACGGGCGATGGCCTCACGGATGGCCCCCTCGACCGCGTTCGTGTTGGTCAGGATGGAGTCCGTGCGGTTGTCGAAGCCGAGCAGGATCACGTCCATGCCACGCCGGCGAAGTTCGCTGATGAAGGGGTAGTCCTCGCCCTCGAGGAACTCGTAGAGCTCCTTGAGCTTGCTCTTGCCGTGGTTGAAACCGTCGGCGATGATCACCGGCCGGGTGAGGGTGTCGTTGTCCTCGCCGTAGAAAACCCAGGTGAATCCCTTGTCTACGGTCCACTCCTCGTCGAAGTCCGGTACCTCGACCGGATGAGAGGGGGAGTCGAGCGGGTCGCCGATGGTGAACGGCGTGACGGGGGCCTCGGTCGTTTCGGACACAGTCGTACTCCTCGTGGGTGGGGGAGAGGGGGACGACAACATCATGTGGCATATTCCGGGCAAATCGCCTGTCGGGGATTTCGCGGGAGCCATGCACCCCTTGCCGACCCGCGTGTGTCGTACGGCGCGTCAGGGCCTTCGGGGGGATCCGGGAGATCTGGGGATCGCGGGGCGGCGGGGCGCCAGCTGGAGGGGAGCAAACCGAGCGGCCCGGTTAAGGAACCGGCCCTCTCCGCGTATTTCGCAGCGTTTGCGCAGCTGAGCGGTTCATAAGAACACCCCACACAGCAACAGCACATCCGCGTACGGCCATGCCTCGCCCGTGCGGACCCCCAGCCGCGCGCCTGGCGACAGGTCCCTCGGTTTCTCGTGCGAGACGTACGCCAGTCGGGTGAAGCGCCGCTCCAACAGCCCTGCCGCCGTCGGCCCGCCGCCCCGCATCGGCGTCCGGTCCGGGAGCAATGACGCTTCCAGAATCCTGCCCTTCATCGCCGTGGACGAGGCTCTGACCACGCCCGTCGGCGCAACCATCGCCTGGTCGGGCACTCATGGCAGGTCGTCGCGTCCCAGCCACGCAGGCTTGATGGGCACCCCGTCCGTGTCCCGCTCGCCCGGTTGCTCCACCGCCTCGGTCGGCCGGGCAACCGGAACGGTTTGCCCTTCTGCTGCAGGTTCCGGTGCGGTGGGTGCATCGGAGTCCTGCAGCAGTTCCGCCACCGTGAACCGAGTGACGAACGACTGCCACGCCCCGTCGATGACGAGCCGGAACCCGTCACTCTGTCGCAGGAGCCGACGGCGCTTGGGGCTTCTTGGATGCTCGGGTGAATAGCTCCGCGCCCGCCGTTCCAGCTCTGCGAGCGCCTCCTCGCGCGGCCCGGTGATGTGAGCCACCACGTGTGCCTCAGTGTGTTTGCGTTCCCCGGCACCCATGGTCGTCTCGATGACCAGCCCCCACGTCGTCACGTTCCTCGCCCCTCCACCTCTCGTATCTCGCCATACCTTAGGAGAAATGACGAAACCGGCGGAGCTGCATGCCATCACTGTGAGGGCAGACCTGTCGGACGCGACTGGATGCCCGCCGAACGGCGACTGAGGATGGGCTCGGCCAGGAGCCTCGCCATCCCGCACAGGGTCTGGCCGTGCTGGGCGAAAAGTTCGTCACGCGAGTCGAAGTGGCCGAGGTCCGCCAGGACATAGGCCGAGAGATCGCAGGCGGCGCCGGCGGCCGGGCAGACCGTCGTGCCGTCCCAGTCGATCGCTGCCCTGGACAATGCCTCGAAGAGTGTCTCCGTGCCGGCGTTGGTGAAGCCCTCGCTGCTGCCTTCGCGCGGCTCGTTGACACCGCTGAAGAGTTCCGAGACCGTCGACCAGGGCGCGGTGAGGTGTTCCGTTGGTGACAGTTCGTCAAGGTGGAACTCGGGCCATGCGAGCACAACTTGGTGCGGGACGAACCGATGGATCTGCGGGAAGCGCGGATACCAGAACCTCCCGTCCACCAACAGGCCACGCACCCGCGTGGCCATCCCGGACGCCCGTGCCACGGCCTCCAGTACCGCCAGCCGCTGGCTGCACGAGCCGCGGCGGCGGCGCAGCACCTCGGACACGGGCCGCTCGTCCCTCGAATCCGCAGGGGTGTCGATCCGTCGGAGCAGTGCGGTTGCATCGGCAGACTGGACAGCCACGCTGTGACCCCCTATGTGATCGAGCAATCCAGAAGCCGCCCGTCGCTGGTGCCGATGAGCAACCGACCAGCTTCGGCGACGGCCAGTGCCGTCGGTACGGCGAGCACCGCGGCTACGGTGAGGTGCCGACGCCAACGCACCGTGCCGTCATGAAGATTCAGCCCGACGATCTCGCCGTCGTCGTAAGTGACATAGACGGTCTCCGCGTCGCAATCAAGGCCGGTGGCCTTCCGGTTCGTCCGGAAGACCCAGGCCGGCTGCCCATTCGTCGGCTGACGTCGTACGACGAACGAGCCGTCGGGCTGCAACCCGTGGCCGTGGTGGACGGTGCCGGCATGGACGAGGGCACCATCCGTGGTCTCTACTCCAGGACCGGCGAAGTGTGTCTCACCTGGTATCCAGGAGTAGGGGAACAACCGTCTGGCTGCTGCCTCTGTCGGCTCGCGCGGGCGTTCGGCAGCCGGCATCGCCTCCAGGGCGGCTGCGACGAGCCACGTTTCTCTCGCTTCGGGGTTCCGCTCGCCCTCCGCGCGCACGGTCTCGCGGAAGTAGATCCGGGTGCCGCGCCGGATGCGGAGCCTGCTCCGCTCTCCGGCTGATCCTGCGGGTGCGAGGGCTGGCATGCCGTCAGCACTGCGCACCAGAGACATCGGGGCGGAGGGAGTGAGGTGGTCGAGCTGTGTCCCGTCCTCCAGCGAGAGGCGGACCACGGCCTGAGGCAGCTTCCCCCACTCGGGCCGCATCAGACCGACCCAGGCCGATTGCTCATCTGCCGCGATGACAAGGTCCCGGCCGCCCTCGTCGTCCGGAACAGCCCACTGCCGCTGTCCCGACGGCAGCCAGGACTCCAGCCGGATCCCGTCAAGCGTTGCCAGGATCCTGCCGTCGGACAACTCCTCGACCGCGCGGACGTTGCACCGCGGATCCCAGTCCGCGCTCAGGGAGGAGACCGTCTGACGGGCGTCATCCCGGCCGTCGGGGCGCGGAGCCGTCACTCGTGGTCCGGCCAGATCGTACGAGGTGATCGATCTGGCCGATACGGCCCTCCAGTCGGGCCGACTCACCACCGTGACGTGCCCCTCGCCCCATGCGTCCTTGTCCTGCCAGTCGTCAGGCGGTGCCATCAGCACACGAAGGTCGTGTTCGTTGAGCCACTCCAGGCGCAGGACCTGGCGGCCGAGCTCGTGCTCGATGAGCGACGTGGGCATGCCCGTCTCCAAATCCAGAAGGAGCAGTTCCCCTTCGAAGAAGTAGCCGCCGTCGTAGCTGCCCGTACCGACAGCCAGGAGGGGCAGCACGGGGTGGAAGGCCATTGCGTGCACGGGGTACCGCGCACGGAGAAGCGCTCGGCAGGCCAGATCGTCGGTGCCGTAGACGCCAACCGGTGCACTGCTGCCGAACTCCTGCATGCCCGCCAGCGCCGTGTGTGTGCCCGCCACTGCCAGCAGGCGGCGCCGCTCGTCGTCGACCGCGAGAGTGGGTTCACCAACCTCGGCGAAGGGACGGTCACCGAGGATTCGGTCGATGCGCAACGGGATGGTCATGGCAATGATCTTCGCAAGGGGCGAAGGCTGCGGGAAAGCACGAACCTCAAAAGGCCGGAGAGAAGACCCCGTAGCCCCGTCGAGGTTGCATCTGGCGAACCGCGCTCTTACGTCCGGAGCCGGCGCCACATGTCGATCATGTACGACTCCAAGTCGGCGGGTATCGCGGTCTCCTCGCCCTCGCCGGTCCGCCTCACCGCTTCATCCCGCCGTGCCTGCGCGGCCGCTCCGCCGCCGAAAAACGGTGCACGACGGTGCACGCGCACCCCGAACCTCCGAGAGACAGGCCATCACGGTTCCCTCCGGCGGCTGGGAGTCGTAGTCGTCCTCGTCCCGGAGGAGGAACAGGCTGCTGCCCCATGTGGCGAGAAGTTCCGGCCACGCTGCGGCTCGCTCATCCTTCCCCCTTGACCGGCGCGTTGTGGCTCGGTCAGCGCGCCGCTGCCGGTGGCGATGCCGCCGACGGGGACGGGTGCCGGGAACGGGGGCTTGTCCTGGTGGCAGGTCGTTCCGGCCGGCGGGAGGGTGCCGTCGACGAAGTAGCGGCTCTCGTACGCCTGCACACAACTGCTGGGGTTTATCAGCGCGGTGTGACCGTACCCCTCGTGGGTGAGCAGGCGGGCATCGGCCAGTTCTCTGGCCATCGCCTGCGCGTCCGCGTAGGGAGTGGCCGGGTCATAGGTGGTGCCGATCACCAGGACGGGGTGCGCCGTCGGCCTGTTCCACGGGCCGCGGTAACGGTCGGCCGCCACGACCGGCCAGGAGATGCATGCCGCGGCGGCCCACGTCCAGTACCGTCCGGCATCGCCCGCACGAGCGGCGGCGGCTTCCTCCAGGGCGGGATAGACGGCCGGGTCACGCGGGTTGGGACTGTCGCCGCAGAACACCGCACTCGCCTGTTCATCGCCCAGGTACGGATTCGGATGCGGGACCGGCGGCGCAGACGGGAGCGGGGCCGCCGCGGGCACCTGGCCCTGCCAGAGCTTCTGGAGCCTTTCGGCGAGATTCGTCCATCCGGGGCGGAGGAAGTAGAGGCCGCTCACCACGTCGGCGACCGTACGGCCGTAGGTCCACTCGCCCACCGGGCGGGCCCGTAGCCGCTGCATCAGCTGGTCGAACTTGCCCCGGGTCGCCTGCGCGCCGCCGGCGGAGAAAGGGCAGCCGGCGGTGGTCGTGGAGCCGCACAGGGACAGGAACCGGTCCAGGACCGCTGCCGCCGCGCGGTCCGTGCCCATGCGCAGGAACGTCGTGGACCGGGGAGCCGCGTCGGACGCGTGATTCGTCCAGGCCTGCGGGTCGATGTTGCTGTCCAGGGCCATGGCGCGGATCTTGGCGGGGAACAGGTTGGCGTAGGTGGCGCCCAGGAACGTGCCGTACGAGGTTCCGAGGTAGGTGAGTTGCGGTTCGCTCACCGCCCGGCGGAGCTGGTCGAGGTCGCGAGCGGTCTCGGCGGTCGACACATGGCGCAACAACTCGGGGTCACGCCGTTCGCAGCGCTTGGCCAGATCCCGGTACGCGCCGATCAGGGACGCCCGCTGCTGTGCGCCGACCGGGACACCGACCGGTTTGCCCGCGTCCCATGCGGCGGCTTCTTGCGGATTCGCGAAGCAGTTCACCGCGGTGCTGTTGCCGACTCCGCGCGGATCCCAGCTCACGATGTCGAAACGCTCCCGCACCTCGTGCGGGAAGGACGCGTAGTTCTGCGGCATCTGCACGGTGCCGGGCCCGCCGGGTCCGCCGGGGTTGAAGAACAGGGTGCCGATGCGTCGTCCGGGGCCCGTCGCCTTCCGCTTGATCACCGCCAGCTCGATGTGGCGACCGGCGGGTTTCCTGTAGTCCAGTGGCACCACGGCGGTGGCGCAGTCGAACGGACTGCCTTGGACGCAGGCTCTCCAGTCCAGCTTCGGAGCGGGCACCGAAGGAGCCGGCGTGCTGCCGGCCGCGTTCAGGTGCGGCCCGGCCAGTACCGTCGAGCAGGTCAGCACCGCAGCGAGGGCCGCGGCACAACGTCTGCGGTCGAGCATGGGGCCAACTATGAGCATGCATCCCAAACCACCGCGATGCGGCAGGGTGCGCGAGCCAGCCGCGTCCGAATGGCGTAGCCGCAGCCTCCCCGGTCAGTTCCCGTGGCGCACGACGTAGATCATGACCAACGCCAGGGCGCGGATGCCGAAGAGGAAGCCGGGGCCACCACCGGGACATCAACCCTGCCCACCTGAAGCCTGAAGCGGCACCGCGCCGGGACGACCGCTACGACAAACTCGCCGTCCGTCACGAGGCGACGGCACTGGCCGCGGTCATCAACGAACGGCTGTGACCAGTACTGCTGACGGGGTTCTATACGACGCAGAATTCGTTGCCCTCGGGGTCCTGCAGAAGGACGGCGTAGTGCTCCATGCTCGGCTCATCCGTGATCCGCAGCACGGTGGCACCGGCCTCGGTGAGGCGCTCCACCATGGCTGTGACCCGCTGAGCGCGGACCGCCAACGGGACCTCGCGCCCTCCGCCCACCTTCAAGTCGAGGTGCATCCGGTTCTTGGTGACCTTCGGCTCAGGGACCTGCTGGAACCACACCCGCGGCCCCTGTCCCGCAGGATCGATGATCGACTCCGCCGTCTCCCCGGCACCGGCGGGCAACTCCTCCTCGGGCACCCCCATGCCCGCCCAATACTCCCGCCATGTGGAGTGCCCACCTGGCGGAGGCTCTGGCACGTATCCCAGGGCCTCGGCCCAGAAGCTCACCAGCCTCTGCGGGTCAGCACAGTCGATCACCAGCTGCAGCGTCATCTCCATACCCGGAGAATGCCAGGCAGGTCTGACATTGATGCTGATACTCAGGTTCCGGCGGTCGTGGCTCGGGGTCTGACTGACGCCCTGCTGGGCTGTCTTCGCGCTGTACTGTCCGGCCGC
>NZ_VISR01000020.1 GCF_007827595.1 Streptomyces sp. BK340 | reverse complement strand
CGGGACAGTAGGCGATGTAGTAGGAGATCTCCTCGGGCCTGCTCACGCTGCGACGGGCGATCACCCAATGCCGGCGGTCCTCGCGGTGCCAGGGCCTCACCTCAACGCGGGCCCAGTCATAGATCCGCCGGCCGTGGGCTCCCTCACCACAGGAACGGCGTTTCCACTTCTGCCGGGGCAGAGCGGGGAACAGATCGTGGACGGGGTGGTCGATCGACCAGCGGGTGACGACCGTGTCGTGCCGAGTGGTGGCCATGACATGGAAGACATCGGCCTGCTCCAGCTCGAACCGCCAGCCCTTGCTGAAGCCGTAAGCAGCGTCCGCCGTCACCCAGCCGAACGGGATCTTCTCGGCGATGGCCCGGCGGACCATCGCCTTGGCCATCGCCACCTTCGTCTCGAAGGCGACACTGTCGTCGATGCCCGCCCGCCGGCAGCGCTCACGGTCATCGGTCCACGACGTGGGCAGATACAACCGCCGGTCGATCAGCGTGCGTCCGCGGCCCGTCGCGTAGGCGAGGAAGACCCCGATCTGGGAGTTCTCGGTGCGTCCCGCGGTGCCGGAGTACTGCCGCTGGACCCCGGCCGAACGGACACCCTTCTTCAGAAGGCCGGTGTCATCGACGATCAGGACGGCATCCCGGTCACCGAGGTTCTCGACGACGTAGTCACGCACATCGTTCAGAACCTCGTCGGCGTCCCAGTCGATCCGGTTCAGCAGCCGGTGGATGCGATCGGGACCGCCATGACCGGCCTCCTCCGCCAGCGTCCAGCCGTTCTTCCGCTCCAGCGGCGCGACCAGCCCGCGCATATAGGCCAGCGCCGACTGACGCGGCTCCTCCCGGCTGAACCGGTGCACAAACCGCTCATGCACCGCTTCGAGCTCACCCGCCCACAACCTGACATCAGCAAGGTCCCCACCCATAACCAGACCAACGACCCAACTGGCCACCAGTCACGGCAAGCACCGTTGCAGTACTAAGCAAAGGCCCGGGAGGGGCTGGACTCGGTCACCCGGCAGGGAGACTGACCGTGAATCTGGCCCCGGGCGTGTGTCCGGGGTCGTAGGAGACATCACCCCCGACGGCGCGGGCCAGGCGCCGCGCGAGCGGCAGCCCGAGGCCCGCGCCGTCGTGTCCGTCGCCTGTGTCGGCGCGTCGGCCCGGCTGGAACAGGTCGTCCACGAACGTCTCGGGCACGCCGGGGCCGTCGTCGACGACATCGATCCGCACGGAACCGGGCAGGCGCTGCGCGGACACGATCACGCTGGAGCGGGCGTAGCGGACGGCGTTGGCGATCAGCGGGCTGAGGATCCGTTCGAGGAGAGCGGGTGCGACCCCCGCCTCCAGCATCGGGGCTCCGGGCTCCAAGGCGGATTTCACCTGATCCGGTGCATCAAGTTGCTCGAGCAGGCGGTCCAGGGCGGCCACGACGTCGGTTGTGCCGGGCACCGTCGCCGGGTTGCGCGCATTCTCGCGCGCGTCGTCGAGGAGCGTGTCGCAGATCGTGCGCATGGACTGCGCGGCCTCGGCGATCACCTCATGGGCGGCGCGGGTCTCGGCATCCGTGCGCGGGCGGGCCCGGCACCAGTCGAGTTCCATGATGATCCGGGCGAGCGGCGTGCGCAGTTCGTGGGACAGCTCTCCCGTCAGCTGCTGTTCGTGGCGCAGTACCGTGCGTATGCGGTCCAGAAGTTCGTCCAATGAGGTACCCAGGCGGACGAGTTCGGCGGGCTGATCCTCCGTGCCGAACCGCTCGGCGGAGCCCACGGCGCTCCACTGCGTGGCCTGGTCGGTCATCGTCCGCACCGGTCGCAGTGCCCGGCCGACGGACAGCCGGGTGAGGGCATAAGTGCAGCCGAGCATCACCACATCCAGGATGAGCGACCCCAGAAGCAGGGTGTCAGCCGAACTCCGGTACGGAGCCAGGTCCAGGGCAGTGACGACGGTGGCGGCTGCACGGCCGGCGATGTGCTGGGAGCACAGTCGGACGGGCCGGTGACCGTGGACGGTGGCACATATACGCTTCCGCTGCGCGGCCAGCCGGTCGGCAGCCTGGGTCAGCGGACTGCGGACTGTGGCGGACGGAGGCTTTTCCAGGAGACGGGTCCTGTCATAGATCCACACGTTCGCGTCGAGAAGGCGGTCGTTGACGGTTTCCAGGATGCGGACCCGGGGACCGCTGGTGTCGACGGTCGTCGCAACGGCTGCTGCCCGGTTCCGCAGTTCGTAGTCCACTTGGTGCTGCAAGTGCCGGTCCATCACCATGTTGAACACCCCGGTCAGGATCGTCATCAGCAGGGTGGTAGTGGTCAGCGCCACGAGGGAGAGGCTGCCGCGCAAGGTGCGCGGGGCAAGGCGATGGAACACATGGAAGGCACGTTTCATGACAGGCGGTGTCCGATCCTGCGGGCCGTACCGATCGTGAGTCGGCTGCCCGCCTCACGCAGCTTGCGGCGCAGCCGGCTCAGGTACTGGTCCAAGGTGTTGTCGCTGACCTGCGCGCCTTCGGGCCAGCCGACCCGCACCAGATCCCGACGGCGTACGAGGGCCCCGTCCGCAGCCACGAGCGTGGCCAGCAGCCGGAACTCCGTCGGGGAGAGAGTCACGCGGACGCCGCTCACGGTCAGGCTGTGATCCACCGCGTTCAGGACCAGATCACCGGTGGTGGCGCAGGGTTGGGGGGCAGCCCGTCTGAGCGTTGCACGCAGCCTGGCGGCGAGTTCGGCGAGATGGAAGGGTTTGAGCAGGTAGTCGTCGCCTCCGGCGGAAAAGCCGGACAGGCGGTCGGTGAGCTGGTGCCGGGCGGTCAGGAAGATCACAGGGGCCAAGAAGCCATTCGCCCGCATGGCCTGGCACACGTCTCGTCCGTCCGCGTCGGGCAGGCCGATATCCAAGACGGCCGCCGCGATGTCGGTAGTCGCCAGCCACAGAGCTGTGGCGCCGTCAGCGGCCAGAACGGGGTCGAAGTCCTCTTCGTACAGCCCCCGGTACAGCACGTCCCGCAGGGCGTGATCATCCTCAACTACCAGGATCCTCGGGCGCATGATCCTCCGTCGGCCCTCCGGCCTGGGTCGTACCTGCGATGAGCGATTCGGGCAGCCACCAGGCCGTTGGCCAGCTGCACACCACCTGCCAGCGTCGGACGACTCGCCCGCTGATCACATCGCTGCAGCTCATGAGGTCATCAGCGGAGCCCCCACACCGCTGACAAGCTGTGTCTGAGCCGGGAACGACAGAAATGGGGGGACCGCGGCCGATTGAGCGACCGCCCCGGGCCGGCGTGGCACCGTGGGATTCACGGGGCGAGCACACGCCGGGCTAACGCCACACCGACGCTCACGCCCGCCCCGCGGCATGCTGCCGCAGCCGCGCAGATTCCGGTTGCCTCGTCGACGGAACCGCCCAGCAACCGGCTCGCCGCCAGCCAGTGAAAAGCTCGTCCAGCCGGTTTCCTGTCCGTCGGCGGCAAATCCCAAGCGCCGACGTCAAGGCGCTCCTGGCACCAGACAGCCCATTCCACGTCGTCGGCTACTACCGCACGCAGCGCGCGGAGGTCTGTCGAGCCGACTCCGGGCAAGGCTTCGACCGGGCAGGCGAACAGTAGCGTCAGGGCCAGTACATCGTGCACAGCGCGGTACTCGAACGAGCCCGGTGGCCAGGGCGCCTCGCTGCGTGCGAGTAGACGGCCGGCGCCGTCCTGCGCGCAAAGCCAGGCCAACGGGACCTCGGCTGTCCAGGCCTGCGTGGTCACTGGAACGAGTCGCCGCAGGCGCAGGACCCATTCGCGTTCGGGTTCTCGATTACGAACCCCGACTTCTGAAGGGTGTCCAGGTAGTCGATGCTTGCCCCCTCTAGATACGGCCCGCTCTTCGGGTCGATCACCATCGCGAAGCGGTCGAACCACACCACCGACATATTCTCCGCGACCAGAGCGGCCCGTTGGGCCGCCGTCTCCGCGTCGTCCTCCTCCGCGGGCCCTTCGCCATCCCGCTCTGCCAGAGTCTTGACGAGGGCCTTGGCGTATTTGCCGGTGAAGAACAACTGGTACCGCAGCCCCGAGCAGCCACCCGGCTGCACCGAAACCTGTAGCGCCAGCCCGGGCTCCTCCCGCCGTAGCAGGTCGCCGACCTTGGCTATGGCAGCCTCCGTCAGCTCGACCGCATGCGTCGTCTCCTGCACCGCGCCCTCCCTGTCAGCCTTGGCCCGGGTTTCGGGCCCCAATGTGACTACGGCGGGCGACAGATCGAGGTTCACACAGTGCGCCCGGGCATGGCCTGCTCGTGACCATGCGGACCGGTTGTACGGGGAGGTCACAGGCAGAGACAGAGTTGTACGGCTCAGACTTGGTGCGGCCGCGGAGGACCATCATGCAGGCCGCAGGAGCGGCGATCCGGTGAGCTGATGATGCCGAACGTGACAGAGCTTCTCCTGTACTCAAGGGCACCGTCCGCCCGCCCACGGCACCGACGCAGCCGAACGCGATTGCTGCAGATGAAGACTCAGAGATCGGGGACAACACGGTCGTCCCACTGCCGCCGCATGAGCGGAGTGGCCACGCTCGGCCTGCACTCTCATTGTCGTGTCGCACCTGGAAATATTTAGTCTTTTTGGCGCAGCCGCTCGTAAGTGATCTTGATGACTGCCTCCAGCACGGCGGCCGACTCGGTGCAGAGGTTACGGTCGTTGCGCAGATAAGTGGAGATCATGGCCAGTGGTTCCGCTACCGGACGATCCTTGTCCTCCGAGCGGACAAAGTCGCCCGCATCGAGGCCGGACCACGCGCACAGTGCCGCAAGTCCGTCCACGTCCAGCCGTTTGCCCTGGGACATTCGGGTCAACGTGGAGGCGCTCACTCCTGAACCTGCAGCAATCTGCCTCCAGTTGAGACCTCGCGTAAGCCGCGCGGCGTCCAGGGCATCGTAGAAGCCCCCAGCATCGAACCATCCCTTTTTACCCATGTACTCTCCTGCTGATTGCAATCTCGCAATCGAGCGTCACTCAGCCGGAATGCAGCAGGTACGGCACGGCGTAGCCACCAGGAGCGGATCCACGACCAGGCCGCCATCCGCACTGCGGCTGGGCGGGCCGCCAACTGCTCTCAATTCGCGACAGCTTGTTTGCGTGTAAGGATCATCGAGGCCATCCGGCGTACGGTCAGCAACAGTCCCCAGAACACATGCATCGCCGCCAGCGCAGTACCGATCATTGCAACAGCGGCAGCCGCGGATTCGCGCCGGAGCTGGGAGGCAGAGCGCTTGCTCGCCGATGGCTTGATGAGCTGGCGACCGATGATCACCTGAACCAGGTTCCCGGCCGCCATGAGACCAGCGACACAGGCAATGACTGCATTCATGGCACGGAGGATAGATCACCAGTCGAGAGGAAGACCCGGCACCCAGGGTTGGGCCGCCTGAGGTGCTCGGACGGCTGCACTCTGACCGCGTGATGCGCTGCCCTGCCGCGTGCAGCACCAGGCCGCCGCAAGGCAACTGGGTTCCAAGTACGGTCCGGAGTTCCGCCTGGTCGAGCCGGAAGCCTGGGGTGATCCCGACACGGCCACGGTACAGGTCACCGAACGTTGCGGACTGGCCCGCACCATGGCCTGGGACCATGTCCGCCAGGCCGGGGCAATCATCGACCTGGATCGACCCCAACGGTGAATGTTGTGGTCGCCGGCTTGCCGGGCCAGGCTCGGCAACGGCACCTCGGGCACCTGAAGTTTTCATAGCGGACCGGATGTTGCCGCCCGCAGGTTGCCTGTCTTGAGCAGGGCCGACTAATCCGAATCATGCCTGGCCATACGCGACGGCGTGCACTGGCCGCCGGCCCCAGCAGTGAATACGGACAGCCCCCGGCAGCAGACGCCCACCGACCGGCACCCCCAGCCCGGGCTGGGGGTGCCGGTCGGTGGGCGTCAGGCCAGGGAGCACGTCAGGAGTTCCTGATGCTGCCCTCGTGATCAGGAGGGCACGAAGAAGGTGCCGGCATCGGGTGGTAGCGCAGCATTGTCGGCTCGGCGTAGCGTGCGTAGGCATCCAGCACCGGTTGCTGGCGGCACAACCGAGCCTTCTCGGCCCGGCGAATCGCGCGCAAGGTCTCCAGCGTGTGGCCGAACTCGTCATTGACCACGTGATAGTCGTGCTGGTCCACGAAGTTGAAGTCGCGCAGTGCCCTTGCGTGCCGTAGTTCCCGCTCCTCGGTATTCTCGCTTCCGCGGCCGGCCAAGCGCTGGTCCATGAGTTCCACACTGGGCGCCATCACGAAGACGCCGACCGTTTGCCCGGGGAAGCAACGCTTCAGATTCAAGTACCCCTCAGGGCAGTAGTCGAACACCAGGTCTCGCCCAGCGGAGAGGGCCCTCTCCAGCGGAGTGCGGAGTGTTCCGCAGTACTCGTCGTAGGACGGATGAAACCAGTGGGCGAACTCACCGTCGGCGACCATCCAGAGGAACTCGTCACGGCTCACGTGGTCGAAGTGCTCCTCACCCCAGCCGGGGCGCGGCTTCCGGGTCGTTACCGACCGGGCGTGGCCCAGTGCAGGGTCGGCCTCAACCAGGGCCTGGGCCAGGGAGGTTTTTCCCGTGCCCGACGGGCCCGAGAGCACGAACAGAAGGCCCGAGGGCGCGGTGAGGAACGGTGCGGTGTCACTGGGCATGAGCGGGGATCACCTCGGCTCGGAGAGGGCGGCACTGAGGGGCTGACTCCCCGTTTTGGACGTCTCGAAGCGAGCCGACAGGGGTCAGCGGACCATGCGTCACCAGCGTAGGGGGAACCGCCAGCGATGATCCTTCCGTTTCCTGTAGTAGGAAACGACAGGAGACGACACGTTGCAGGAACACATGCCAACCGAGGGCAGATCACCATTCGGCAGCAAACTGCATGCCCATCGGACTGGCCGAAAGATGTCCTTGCAGGCACTGGCGACCCTGGTGCATTACAGCAAGGGCCATCTGAGTAAAGTCGAGAACGGCGAGAAGCCTGCCTCGTCGCAGCTGGCACGCAGCTGCGACAAGGCCCTCGGCGCTGGCGGCGAGTTGCTGCTTGCCTACCAGGCTGGCCTGGGTGCGCCGCGGGCGCAACCCCAGAGGCCGGCCCAACTGCCCATGTCCACCGTCCCCTTTATCGGACGGACGATGCAGCTGGCCGCGCTGGACGCTGCCTTCGATCGGTTCCGCACCAAGAGCCGTGAAGCAGCGGCCGTCATCGTCGTGGACGGAATGGCAGGCGTGGGAAAGACAGCTCTCATGCTCCAGTGGGCGCACCGCGTCGCCGAGCAGTTCCCCGGCGGGGTCCTCTTCTACGATCTGCGTCCCGGCGGCGTTGCAGCGGATGCCGCGCAGGTACTCGCGGGTTTCCTGCAGGCTCTCGGGATAAGGGCCGAAGAGATCCCGCAGGAGACCGTGGAACGGGCAGCGCTCTATCGCACTCTGCTGGCGAAGCGCCGGGTGCTCGTCGTGCTCGACAACGCGGTGTCCGCCGAGCAGGTACGTCCGCAACTGCCCAGCGCGCCAGGCAGTCTTGTGCTGGTCGGCAGCAGGGACCGTCTCCCGGGCCTGGTCGCCAGGAACGGGGCCACCCGGGTCACCCTCCAGCCGTTGTCCACGAACGAGTCCTGCGAGCTGTTTCGCCAGGTGACGCGGCAGCGACAGCTGGGCGTAGCCCCTGCGACCGTGGCCGAGGTGGTGGGACGCTGCGGACACTTGCCGCTAGCGTTACGGATCGCCGCGGAGAGCCTGCTGGCAGGAGCCCAAGGCGTCTTGAACGGGTTGGGCAGCAATGCGGTCTGTCTTGATCTGTTGTCTGCCGGAAACGACGAGGGGGCTTCGATCAGAGCGGCGTTCGAGCAGTCGTATCGGGCCCTGGACGACGAAGTCGCCCATGCCTTCCGCCTTCTCGGCAGGCATGCCGAAACCGGCACTTCGCTGGCCGCGGCCGCCCTCCTGCTGGACACGGATGAGGCGACCGCCTGGCGCCGACTCGACGCCCTCTACCAGGTGCACCTGGTAGAGCAGCCCAGCCGGGGCCGCTACCGCGTTCACCGTCTCCTGCGGGTCTATGCGGCGGAGCTGGCCGCCCTAGACCGGCAGAAGTGCGACGAGGGCTCCCGCCGACTCCTGGAGTGGTACCAGCGCACCGCGCAGGAGGCACTATGCGTACTGTTGAGCCCAGAACACGACGGAGCGGTGGTCGAAACAGGCCGCTTTCCGACCTCGGAGCACGCCTGGCGGTGGTGTAAGGCGGAGGAGTTGAACCTGCGCCTTGCCATCGCGCACGCCGACCGTCTGAACATGGACGCTGTGTCCATCGAACTCTCGGACGTCACCAGGATCCTGAGCCTGTTGCGGCACGGCAACTGCAGTCCGTCCAGCCCACTTGAAAGACCGCGCCTTGGCTCGGGCAAGGAGCCAGTCGGCTCCTACTGATCGTGGCAGTAGGAGCAGGGGAACGAGAAGGAAGCGTGTGCCATGGACGTGAGAACGCCCGTGGCACACGCCGCCGGCCAACTCTGCGGCTGACCTTGGCCTTGCTCAGACGCAGGCGGAGACCCACCTTGTGGTTACGCGTCTTGGACCCTTCCTCTCCTGGCAAGGGGTTTGTCAGGTTCCGCGGGATTTTTCGGGCCAGCGTTCTCCTGGCTCAAGAGTCTTGCCGACGGTAATCCGTACGGACAATAGGTTTCCTCGAGGAGGAAACGCGGCACTGGGCCACGCCGATCGTGTCGCCGCGGAATTTCGGCCCGGCTTCTCGAACCGTTTCCCATGCAGCACATACGACGGCCTGGCGGTTCGCCCATGGCCGGCACGTTTCCTGTTCAATCAGGAAACGAGAAAACCCTTGAGCAGTCAGTCCCATAAAAACGATGCTCCAAGCAAGACCGCAGACGCAGGGACGACTGGGCATGACCTCTTCTACCACTCCGAGCGTGGGGCCGGATGCCTCCGCCCGGAAGCCGCACACCTTTCACAACGACCGCCGTACCGATCCGGATTTCCGGGGGCGGGATTTCTCGCTCGCAGCACAGGGCCGTAATGCGATCCGACTGGCGGAACACGAGATGCCGGTCCTGATGGCGCTGCGCGCGTGTTACGCCGTGAGCGCTCCGTTGGCCCGTGCCAGGATCACCGGTACTGTCCGCACGACCGTTCAGAGGACAGTGCTGATCGAAACACTGGTCCAGCTCGGCGCCCAGGTCCGCTGGACAGGCTCCAACGTGTTGCCGACCCAGGATCCTGCAGCCGCCGCGGTGGCGGCGGGACCAGGTGGCGACCGGCTCGGCGTCCCCGTGTTCACCTGGAAGCGCCAGGGCCCGGACGAGTTCTGGTGGTGCGTCGATCAAGCGCTGAGCTGGCTGGACGGCGATGGGCCCACCATCCTCCTGGATGACGCGGCGTGCTGCACCGTGTTGCTGGACCAGGGTGTCGAGATGACCGGGCCGGCAGCCATGCCGCACGTCACAGTGGACGGTGAAGACGAGTACTTCGAGATGCGGCGTTTCGCAGGAAATCTGGTGGTCGAGGGCTGCTTCGTCCCCCCGATGCACAACTGGTTCCTCTCGGCCGCCCACGGCGAAGACGCCATCGAGGAGTTCCTGGCCCACGCAGGACGCGCGATGAGCGGAACGCAGGAAGAGCTGGTCGGACTGTGACCCGGCTCACGATCTCGGGCGAGCTGGACTACGGGCGCCTGCTAGACCTGATCTCCGACCAGACCCGTGCTCTCCGCGTGACCCCGACCGGGCCGGCCGAAACCGTGATCCTGCTCGACGGCAGCGGCCCCGACCTGGCCCTGACCATTCCCAGCCGGTTGCCGTGCGACGCGACCTGGTGGGCGGCGGCCATGCTCCGCCGCAGCCTGCGCCGGGTGCCGGATGCCGAAGCCTGTGCCTCTCCCTGGCTGGAGTCGCTCCTGCTCAGCGGCCGCTGGCGGCACCCCCATGCCGCATACGATCAACCAGGGGCGGACGGCGTGCTCCTGTTCAAACCGGGCATGACGGTCACTGCTTCGGCCCTACGTGAGCTGGCGGACCGGCTGGCCGAGTGCGGCTACCGCGCCGACCAGGCCAAAGTGCTTCCGGGGCAGGAGATCATCGACAGCGGGGCCGCGACGGCTCACTACCACCCGCACACCGAGCTGGCGCGGCGCGGGACCCTCACCGCGGAGGAACGAATCACTCTGCTGCGAGTTTACGACCGACCCGAGTTCCAAGCCCGGTTCGGCACGCGTCCGCATGACCTCGACGTGGTGCCCGCCTACCGGCTGCTCGCCGAGGGACGACTCACCCCGGGACAGCTGGAGAAGTGGAGCACGGCCTCCGCCGAGCTGCGCGGACTGGACAGCGGAGCGGTCGACGGCCCCAACGAGATCGGCGACTGTCTATCTGTGAACGTCTTCCAGGATCCCGACTTCAACGGGGGCGAACCGGTCATCGTGGTGAATCCGCACATGCCCGGGGTGCTCGCCCAGCTGGAGCACCCCGAGAACAGCACGGTGGCCGTCCTGGTGTCCGCCGTCGGCAGACAGGCGCTGAGCTGGAAGCGCGTGAGCCAAGAGTTCTGTGGCGTAACCGATCCCGCCCAAGCACTACCGGGCAGTCTGCGCGGCGATGCCTTGGCCGGCCTGTTTCCGCTGCGCGGAACGACCGGCGAGCCGGTACACCGCACCAACAACGGAATACACCTGAGCAACGGCGTGGCCGAGGCGATGCACGACACCCTGACCTGGTTCGGTGTCCCGCCGGAACAGACCTCCCCGGGGCGCCGGTTGAGGAAGGCTGGTACGGATCCCGCAGCGGTGCTGACCCATCCGTTCCTCGAACTGGCTGGCCGACGGCGCGCGGTGGCGACCCTAACCGGCGGACTCGAAGCTGAACGCGCAGCTCGAGCTTTGCAGGCCGGCCGACGGTGCGAGGTGGACGACTTCCCCGGCACCGCCGACAGCGTGCGCCGGATCGACGTCGCCTGGCAGCTCGCCGTGTCACTCGGGCGCGCACCAGGCACCGCCGCGGTGCTGGTCACCGGCTCGGTGGGGCGCAATCGTGCGTGCCCCGACTCCGACCTCAACCTGCTGGTCGTACACAGCGCGGGGTCGTTGGCCGACGGTCGGCACCGGCCGCGATTTATCCGCAACGGCGTGGAGGTGCTCGTCGAGTACCTTTCGCTCGACGAGGCCGAGTGGCTGACCGCCGCTCAGCACCCGTCGCTGTCCTCAGCGAACCTCTTCCCTACCGTCCTGCACCGGCTGGGACTGGCCGCGCAGTTCACCGGCCTGCCTCTGCTGGATAACCAGGGCCAGGCACGCCGACTGGCCGACCGCGCCGCACAGCAGTCAGTGCCGCCCGCGCTGCTGGCCGCGCACTTGGACAGGGTGCTACGAGCGGTGCGGAATCCGCGGCGCGGCGGCAGGCCAGGCTGGTCGGGGATCCGGTCGGCCGCCTTTGCACTGACCGTGGCGGCGCTGGCCAACCAGCCAGTGCGCTACCACAAGCCCAAATGGGTCCCCGCGGACCTCCGGACGATCGGCCGGCTGGACCTGTGGGAGGTGCTGTGTGAGGCGTGGCAGGTGGCGGAGTCGAGCGAGGCAGGGGTCCGGGCGACGCTGCGGAAGGCAGCGTCGCCCGGGACCGACCACCGAACACTCGCCGACGCCCACGCGCTGCTCGCCGCCGGCCGGCTGGCGGACGCCCTGTTCTGCGGCCGCTTCGCCGCTGGCGCCGCGCTCCGCCGTCAGGACCACGCGGGATTGGCGGCCACACCCCCCGCGACGCTCGTCCACCGACTCACGGAGCTTGCCGAACAGGAACTTCACCGTTCGGCAACCTGACTCTCGCACCACCCCAAGGAAACCCGATGACCTTTGCCGATCAGATACATCTGGTCCACGCGCTCGACGAACAGCTGCGAACGACGAGCATCTGCGTCGCCATAGCGTACGGGGCGCGCCATGATCCGGCCGGCCGCGGCGGCCTAGCCCACATGCTCGATCACCTGCTGATGGCGGCCCCCGTCGGCGATACCGGCCCGCTGGTCCAGCACATCGAGAGCCTGGGCGGCAGCGCCAACGCCGAGACAGGTCTGGAACACATGCTGTTCTACGCCCAGGTTGCCGCCGAGGACGCGGACGAGGTCGCCGACCTCCTGCTGCGCAGCCTGCTCAGCCCAGTTCTGGATGCGGCCACGCTGGAGGCCGAGCGCTCGGCAGTGCTGCAAGAGCTCGCTGCCGCTGAGGCCGACCCCGCGGACGTGGTCCAGGATGCCTTCCTCGGCGCGATCTTCGCCGACCACCCCCTCGGCCGCCCGGTCGGCGGAACCGTGCCCGAGATCACCAGTCTCGATCTCGACGCGGTCGTCCGCGGCCACCGTGAACGGTTCCTGACCGCCCCGATGGCGCTGGCCGTGGTCGGACCGCGGCTGCCCCGGGCGCTGGCGGGCCTGCCGACCGGGCGTCGTGCCGAATCCGCGCCACCGGCCCCGGTGCCGCTCGGCGCGGTCCGCGCCAGCCAGCCTGCCTGGCCCAACTCCTCCGGCTGGGTGGCCGTCGGCGGCCGCTCGCACGGCCTGGCCGACGCCAACCGCCATCGGTACGCCGTACTGGCCAACCTGCTTGGCGGCAGCGCCTACTCGGTGCTGTACCAGGAGCTGCGGGTCGCAGCAGGTCTGGCCTACTCGTTCCAGGCATGGGACCGCGGCTACACCGAAGCCGGCGCCTGGCGGGTGCTGATCGGCGTGGAGAGAGGCAACGGCCCCAAAGCGGTGGACATCGTCACCCACGAACTGTCCCGGCTGGCGCACCAGGGGCCTACCGACCGCCATCTGCAGGCGGCGCTGCGGCACGCCCGGACGAACCTGATCCTGGACAAGGAGACACCGCTGGAGCACGTCCGGCTGCTCGCCTCTCGGGCCCTGCACCACCCCAGGCGTTGGGACATCACCCGGGAGCTTGCCGATGTCGCCGCTGTGTCGGCCACCGACGTGCAGCGGGCGGCCGCCGAGGTACTGGCGAACTTTGTCACCGTGGTCCGCCCAGAAGCCACGTGAACCCCGCAGCGCCCGCCTCCCAGCGCTCCTTCGCCGAAGCCGCCGCTGTACTCGTGGAGCGTGCTCGGGGCCACCGCTACGTCGTCGGCGTACACGAAGCCCGTTGCCGAACGAGCGTCAGCTTCCGGTCGAGTACTGCGACGAGGAACTGCTGACCGAGCTGCTTGGCTTACACACCTCGCCGAGCAGGCGCATGCCCTGGAACCCGCAGCGACAGCGGTGGTCCTCCGGGCGCCCGGGACCGTCCGGCTGAGCGAGCCCTGGCAGCGCACCATCAGCTAGTGATCCATCCCGCGGGCCCGAACGTTGCCACCTCCGCTGCCCTGACCCTGCACGGCGTCGTGATCAGTCCCGCCCATGCAGCGCTGGACGACGACCGGATCACCGAACGGCTGGCCGGGCCATGGTCGAGGGCAGCGCGGACCGGTCACTCCGCCGACTGGGACACCGCCACCCTGCTAGCTCAGGAGGGCGCCTGAGCGCTCTGGGCTGCTTCCCTACCTGGCCCGGCTGGACGGCACTGCGGTGGGCTACGCCCCAGTGCTGTGCGCCGCGCAGGACGAAGCCACCGACCGTTGGGCCGTGGAACTGATCGACGCCTTGGTCGAGCACGCGAACAGGCCCCGTTGCAGCGGCGTAACCACAGCGCTCACCTCGGCGGCTCTCACCCGCTGCCTGAACCTCCCCTGCCTGGCCCACGTCGTCCACTCCGCAGAGCGGGTTGCTGCGGGCAACGGCGACCGAATCGGGGCCACTCTGCTTACCCAGGGCTGGGCACCCGACCACGTCTTCTGGCGACGCCTGGCACACCCTCACGATGAACGGCGCCTGACATGGACGCTGTATGACGACGGCGCGCCGGACAGACACGCCGCGGGATGGATCTGTGAACCCGACCGGTCCCCCTACCCGTGGAACCTGTGTGAACTACAGACAGGTCCAACGTGTACAGATCTTCGACGACCGTAACCGCTCGCCTCGCTCGGTTGGCCACGGGACTCTCGCACGTCAGTCCGCTTCGGGGCTCGGACGGAGGCACAGTGACATGATCTGTATCGTCGTCGCAGACAACGAGGTGCTGACCCGTAACGGCATCCGCGTCATCCTGCACCAGGCGCCCGACATTCACTTGGCCGCCGAGCCACTTGTGGGGGCGAGGCGACGATGTTGGTGATGGTACACAAGCCGAACGTGCTGCTCATCAACAGCGGCATGATCGGCGCCACCTCAGGAGGGACACCACGGGCGTTACGCGGCATGGTGCCTGGAACCTGTCTCGTCGCCCTGACGTCGTCGGGCACCGACGACCACGCCGACCGGGCCGTGCGCGGCGGGATTGCCGGATGTGTTCTCAAGAACGGCGACCCGTACGAGCTGATCCCCGCGACAAGGGCGGCCGCGGTCAAGGAAAGCCTTGCGTGTGTCTTCGGCAGCGCGCTGTGGATTCGCCAGCTCGCTCACACGCAAACAAGGGGGCTTCACCTGCGAGTACCGGTTCCCACGTCTTTCCGTACGGAGGGCTGGGATCGCACGAGACGCGGGCCGCTGGGGAGTGCGGCCGGAAGGGGGTGCAGATCGTGCATGCGGTAAGCGGGAATTCGGGGGCGGAATCCCCTGCGCACGTATCGGGAGCGTCGTCGGCGGCGGAGCCGTCCGGGTCTGGTGCGGCGGTTTCCGGCCGGTGCTTGGCGGCCGAGGGCCGTCGGCGCAGAGAGTTGCGGGACTTCCTGGTCAACCGGCGCGGCCGGCTGACTCCGGAGGACGTCGGGATCCCGGACTACGGCCGTCGCAGGACTCCCGGACTGCGGCGGGAGGAAGTGGCCTTTCTTGCCGGGGTCAGCGCCTCCTGGTACCAGTGGCTCGAACAGGGCCGGAACATCTCGGTGTCTCCGCAGGTGCTGGACGCCATCACCAAGGTGCTCCGCCTTGACCAGGCCGAGCGTACCTATCTATATGTGCAGGCCGGTCTCAATCCGCCCCTGCCACTGAGCTTCGAGCCGCTCAAGGTGGATGTCATGCTGACACATCTGACGGAGAACAACCTCCCCTACCCGGCGTTCGTGTTCGACCCGTACTGGAACCTGGTCATCGCCAACCAGGCCACGTACGACATCCTCGGGTACCGCAAGACCGACCGGAACTCCCTCGTCACCTTCTTCACCAGTACCGAGCTGCGTTCCCGTGTCCTGAACTGGGGGGAACTGGCGCCCCGGATCGTGGCGCAATACCGATACGGGATGGCCACCCGGCCCGGAGACCTCGGTTACGAGATCGTCGTCAGTGAACTCGTGAAGATCAGCACGGAGTTCGCAGAGCTGTGGTTACGGCACGATGTACAGGCCGAGGGTGTCAACGTCAAGGTCGTCGACCATCCCGACCTCGGGGTGCTGCACTTCGATGTCACCCGGATGCGTATTCCCCAGTTCCCGGACCTGCTGATTGTGCTGTACAATCCCCGGCCCGAGCAGGAAACAGGCGTTGACACCCGGGGGATCCTCCGCTCTGCCTACACCTGACCTGGCGTTGCGGGGTGCCCCCAGTAGGGGGGCGCCCCGCGAGATGGTGTCGTGCAGTTGCGGCACACGCAGTGTGCCGTACTGGACGGGCTGGAGCAGGAACTGCGAGACGAACGGTCCGGCCAGGTCGGCCCGGGGGTTCCCGCGGAAGGGCGTCAGCAGAGTGATCCTCCCACAATCCGATCCGATCCGATCCGCTGCGCGAGCACGACCGCACTACTCGCCCTCCTCTAGGATCATCATCCTGGCGTAGTCGCAGTAGCAGGCGTCTTCGGCGGCAGATCAGGTCCGCACAACTGCCGCGTCCTCGCCGGGCCGACCGTCGGCCAGCTCCCACGTAGGACACGTCTTGCCAGTCAAGGGAGTTGAGGTAGACAGCCGCCAGCACTGGGATGACCAGGAAGACTGTCATCCCGCCGCGCATCACGAAAAAGGCCGTCAGGTTCTGGCGCCCATGCGCCTGCCGTGAACAGGGTGCACCCGGTTGCCACGAGCGACGCCACGCGAACAGGCCCAACCACCCCCGCACATGCCCGACCGTCCGCAGCACGGCCAGCCCCCACGAACACCCCATGCCGCCAACGTGGCTGCGCCTCCCGACCGCCAGCAAGCTTCCGCCTCGTACACCTCAGTCAATGTGTGCCATCACCAGCCGCTCCAGCGAGCCTGTCCACCGCTGCGCGTCCGGACCCCGGCACTACCAAGCCTCCGGCAGACTAGGGTCGGAGACTCGTATCAGTCCTCAATGATCGGCAGGCCGCACCACGGGGCCCCGGGGCAGCCGCTCGCGAAAAGGCCCCCGGCAGCGTACTTGGCAGCTGCACCGGTCAGCTGACCGCGGGGTGTTCGAACGCCTGGCGTGCTTCGCCGAGCAGTGCTCGCCACGATGCGACATCGGGTCTGCGACGCAGCAGGTTCCGGCGCTCGCGCTCCGTCATACCGCCCCACACGCCGAACTCAATGCGACTGTCGAGGGCTTCGGCCAGGCATTCGGTGCGCACTGAGCATCCATGGCAAAGCGTCTTGGCCCGGTTCTGCTGGGCCCCCTGGACAAACAGTTCGTCCGGGTCGGCATGGCGGCAGGCAGCGCTCTCCACCCATCCCTCGACGGTCATGGCTTCCCCCTCGATATCCGCAACGACCCTACGCTGCCCGCCGCACGGAACGCCCGCCAGGTCACACCGTCCACGGCCCCGTGCGAAGCCCCGGGCCGCAGCTCACCGGGCCACAAGTCGGCAGCGAACCAGGCCGCCGCGCCATCACTGGACGATCTCCTCAAGCAGATCCTGGACAAGCACCCCCGGGAACCGCGCATGGCTGCGCAGGCCACCAGCGAGTTGGAGGAAGCACTCCCCGAGCACGCTCGGGACACCACCATCGTGCAACACCCTTGACCGGCTCGTCGCGAAGAGCGCAGTCGAAGACTCAAAGCAGAAGAGCACCGTCCTGTACACGAGTCACGGGCCTGCCGCCGCGGACAGCACAACCATGGGATCGTCCCCGACGGCCGGCGAGGAAGAAGAGGAGGCTCTGGCACGGGCGCAGCCCCGCCTGCACTCGGCGCACTTGCCGATGACTTCGCGGTGCAGCTCGAGCATTTTCCAGACGCGGCCGCCTCCAGTTCGCGCCACACAGCGTTCATGACCTCCCGCCGCCAGTATGAGCCTCACCCCTTAGGGATCTTGCTCTTCTGATCAGGGCAGTAGACGAGCACCGCGGCCGAGATGAGCGCGGCCGTCTCCGTGTCGGAGAACTCGGTCTTCGCATACGCCGCCGCAGCCTCGAACGAGCCCCTCTTCAACTGGCCGCACAACTCGTCGCCCTCGGAGCCGAGCGCGTGCGCAAGCTTGTCGGTGGGGATGTCACTGAAGTCGGCGGGATCGGCGGCGGTGACGGCCTCCGCGTACTTCTTGTCGTCGGCACTGGGGCCGCTGCCGGAGCAACCAGCCAGTATCAGCGCGGCGAACACGGCGGCACCAGCGGTAAGGGATTGCTTCATTCCCGGCCTCAGTCCAGTTCGCCGGCGGCTGTCTTGTACGCGGCGGCCTGCTTCGGCGTGAGGTAGTGCGAGACGCGTACGAGGACCCTCCCGTGCACGTAGTCGTACTCGGCGAGTGGTGGCATCGACTTCAAGACCGCCTGGATGTACCTGGCACGGGCATTTGCGTCGGCCGGGCTGCCGAACACCTCGATGGCGCCACCGCGACCGACGTCGCCCTTGTCCATGCCCCTGATCTGGTCGGCCGGGACCCGACTGTCGTCGAAGGTGACCTTGGACGTGTACTGGTGGGGACGGCCGAGCAGGTGGTTCGGGTCGATCGCGGCCGTTACGAAGCCGGGCCCCCTCGCGGACGAGACTGCGGCCGAGACGCGCCTAAAGGCGCAATCGGCGGTGATAGGCATGCTGACAAGGGTGGAGGCTTTCCCATCCGAACTGTGCTGGCTGGGGGAGTTGCTGCTGCATGCCGTGAGCGTCGTGAGTAAGGCCACGAGGGATACGGCAGTGGTGAGGGTTTTGCGCATGACCGCGATGCTGGTGCCTCCACCGATGCCTGCGCGAGGGGGTATGGCGGTGTTGTGATGCTGTGTTTGGATCTTCGCACACACCGAAAGACACGACCGCGTGGTGGCCATAGATAGGACGCAGTTTGGGGCACTTGCGCGCACACGTATCAACGGAGCCCCGCGCAGCGTTGAAGGGGCGGAACCCTCACCGCATCAGCTCCCAGGCGCCCTTCTTGTCTCCTCCGACAGTGTCGCCACCGGGCCAAGTTCCGCGCCCGACGCGAGCAGGC
Organism: Streptomyces sp. BK340; assembly: GCF_007827595.1. Taxonomy (GTDB): domain Bacteria; phylum Actinomycetota; class Actinomycetes; order Streptomycetales; family Streptomycetaceae; genus Streptomyces. Next base: position 171,140 of record NZ_VISR01000020.1, on the reverse strand, counting down.
GGAGGGAGGGGAGGATGCGTATCGTGCAGCCGAGGGGCCCCCGCGGTCGAGAGGAGCTGGCTCTCGTATCCCAAGATGCTCTCCGTGTCCGGGCCGCCTGCCGGTTTCGGGGCCGCTGCCGTTGTGTCCGTGGTGCGGTCGTCCGTGTCGACGTGGTCCGAGACCGCCTGGACCCCCAGGTCGTCGGGGGCGAGATCGCCGAGTCTGACGTGGACACGGAGCGAGGGCGTCGTGCCGAGTTCAGCCGCCGTCTCGACGTGGTCGACAGTGACGTGCGCTCCCGGGGAGGCTGGGCACGTCAGTCTTCGTCCGCACCGAATATGGCTTCGGCGATCAGGCGGGTGTCGGCGTCGGTCGCCAGACCGACGGCGCGGCCAGCGGATCGTCGCAGCGACCTCTCGCTGTGGACGTTTCGATCAGAGAGACCAGAGCAGACGCATCAGCTGCAGCATGTCCATATCGGCACAACCGGCACGTCGCCTGACTGAATGGGGATGGTCACGGCTGCCAAGATCGAAGCCGGTCGGCGATGTCGAAGGTGGTCAGCCGTAGCGCCTTGATGTCCTCGACGAGTTGGATCCAGTGCTGTTGATCGGCGACGACGGTTGCGCCGGAGGCTTCGACATAGGCCACGGCGACCGCATACCCGTACAACTCATTACGGGCCGGCAGCGGGCGCTGCAGCACAATCGTGTCGAGCAGTGCGGCCGCCCTCCAGAAACTGTCGGGGTTGTCCACGTCCAGGTGGGGTGTGTTCACCCGGTGCCGGGCGACGGCCGCGACCAGGGCGGAGTAGTCGCGGACTTGTAGCTCTTTGCCCAGAATGCGTTCTTGCCGGTCGAGAAGCCACCGGATGTCGATATGCAGATCCAAGGTCAGGCCGCCTGGTGGGTCGGGCCGTGGCCGGCGCTAGGTGAGTCTGGCATGCCGCCGAAGGCCTCGTCGAAGGCCTCGGCGAAGCCGGGACGCTCGAGGGCGGCGTCGAAGGCAGCGGTTGCCCGGCCGAGCAGCGCCTGGTGTTCTTCCTGCCGGGAGAGGTCGTCGAGGTAGGCGGCGAGACTCAGGCCGCGGGCCTTGGCGAGCGCCATGAGGCGGTCTCGCGTGGTGGTGTTGATCCGTACGCTGGTGTCAGCCATATCATGAGTATGCACCAGTGTATGCGCATCTGCATACACCCTGTCCTGTCTGACCAGAGAGCGGCAGACTCGCAAATCCTGTGGCTGTTTGCCATCGGCGTTGGCCACCACGAGACACGTCCGTGCCGTGGCTGCTGGACCCGCACGGGAACCTGGTCATCGCCGACCAGGCCACGTACGACATCCTCGGGTACCGCAAGACCGACCGGAATTCCCTGGTCGCCTTCTTCGCCGGCGGCGAGCTGCGTTCCCGTGTCTTGAACGGGGGCACTGGCGCCCGGATCGGGGCGCAGTACTGGCACGGGATGGCTTCCCAGCCCGGAAACCTCGGACCAGCATGGACACCCGGGGATCAGCCCACGCCTGGCCCGGCGCTGCGGGGCGCCTCCCTGGAGGGGGCGCCCCGTCTTGCCGCGTCAGCCGTTGAGGGTGGCCATCATCGCCGCGGGGTAGCGGTCGCCGACGGCGGAGCCCGGGGCGAATATCGCGGACAGCTCTTCGAGCTCTGCGTCACTCAGGGCGATGTCCAGCGCAGCGGTGTTCTCGTCCACCCGCTCCGGCCGGGTGGTGCCGGGAATCGGCACGATGCCCTCGGCAGAGCGCAGCACCCACGCGAGTGCCACCTGTGCGGGCGTCGCGCCCCGCTCCGCCGCGATCTCCTGGAGCTGGCCGAGCAGCTTGCGGTTGGCCGAGAGGTTGTCGCCCTGGAAGCGCGGGGCGATCCGCCGGAAGTCGTTCGCGGCGAGGCTGTCGAGAGAGGCGATCGTCCCGGTGAGGAAGCCGCGGCCCAGCGGGCTGTACGGCACGAAGCCGATCCCCAACTCCTTGACGGTCGGCAGGACCTCGTCCTCGGCGTCCCGCGTCCACAGGGAGTACTCGGTCTGCACGGCCGTCAGCGGGTGCACAGCGTGGGCGCGCCGGATCGTCTGCGCCGACGCCTCGCACAGGCCGATGTAGCCCACCTTGCCCTCGGCCACCAGCTCGGCCATCACGCCGACGGTCTCCTCGACGGGTACCTGGGGGTCGACTCGGTGCTGGTAGTAGAGGTCGATGTAGTCGGTGCCGAGGCGCTTGAGGGAGCCCTCGACGGCCCAGCGCACGGTCTCGGGGCGGCCGTCCGGGATCCGCGGGGGGTTCTCGGTGGAGTAGCTGCCGAACTTGGTGGCCAGCACCACCTGGTCGCGTCGGCCGGCGATCGCCCGCCCGAGCAGAGACTCGTTGGTCTCCGGGCCGTAGTGGTCCGCGGAGTCGAGGAAGTCGACTCCCAGCTCCAGGGCCCGTTCGATCGTGGCGATCGAACGCGATTCCTCGACAGAGCCGTAGCCGAAGGTCATGCCCATGCATCCCAGGCCGACTGCCGAGACCTCCAGGCCCTGGCTTCCGAGCTGTGTCTTTTGCATTGTCTTCCTCTTGTTCGCTCGATCAGATGGTGACGGTGGTTCCGTCGAAGCAGGTGACAGAGAACGTGCCACCCTCGTTGAACAGGGCCTTCTGCTCCCGCAGGAGCTCCAGGGCGATCGTCTCGCCGAGTTCGTAGGCCGCGGTGTTGTCCGTGCGGTAGTGGACGCCCGAGGAGGCGCGCCCCGCGCCGATGTTGGCCGCGAGCTTGTTGAGCTCGCCGCCGATGGTGAGGGAGCCCTTGTCCGAACCCGTGTACGGCACCAGGGACTTGCCGTCGGCGCTCGGCACGACCGGGTTCGACAGCACGTACGCCTCGTTGAACCAGGCCTTGAGCACCGTCGTGCACGCGCCCGCGACGGTTGAGTGTCCGCTCTGGTACGACGGGCTCATCGGCGAGCCCTCAGGGAATGACAACGGCAGCAGGTAGGAACCCTTCGCCGCCAGAGTCCGCTCCAGCGCCTGCGAGTGCAGGATCTCGTCATGGAGCAGCCCGGCGTACCGCCCGGGGCTGCGCCGCAAGTGCACCTCGATCCGTCCACCCAAGGCCTCGGGCCGCACCCGCCGGTGGACGAAGAACTGCTGGTACTCGGTGTGCTTGATCGCCCTGACGGCGACCTCGGCCAGCAGCGAGACCAGATGCGGCGTCCCGTACGTGGGAAAGCCCATCTGGTTCTTGGAGGCCAGGTAGGGATTGCCCGCGTCCTGGACCTGGGCCTGCGGCAGCCCCAGCATGATTAGCGCGGCATTGAGGTACGCCTGGTACAGGACGTCGAAGTGGGTGTAGTGCGCCAGGTCGCGGGGTGTCTGCAGATAGCGGGTGCCGGTGAAGTCCCGCTGGGTGGAGCGTGCCGCACCGCGCTGCAGAGCGAGCCACTCCCCGAACTCCGTGCCGTAGTCCGCTCCCGGCTGGACAGTGTCGTGCAGCTGCGGCACGCGCAGTGTGCCGTACTGGACGGGCTGGAGCAGGAACTGCGAGACGAACGGCCCGGACAGGTCAGCCGGGGTGTTCCCGCGAAAGAGCGTCAGCGGGGTGATCCTCCCGCCCTGCTTGGGCATGCGGATGTCGGAGTACGCCGAAAGGTCGTCGGCCGCGGCGGCCGCCAGCGCCGAGTCCTCGAAGTCGGTGAACTTCACATCACGCAGTAGCGCCAGCCAGTACAGTTCCGCCATCTCCGCAGCAACGTGTGCACTGTTCAGGCGAGGCGCGGGCGGGACGACCAGCTTGAAGGGGTCGGGCCCGGCAAGGTCGTAGGCGAGGCCGCCCTGCGGGCCGAGCAGTTTGCGCTCACCCGCTATGGGGATGGCCTCGAAGTCGGCGGGCTTTCCGGAGGCGAGGGCCAGCCGCAGCCGGGCGTATGCCGTGAGGTCGACCTCGCCGAGATCGTTGTGCGGCAGCCCTTTCGTGTAGGTGCCGATCTTCGACGGGATGGACTCGTCGCCGTTCACCGGGTGCTCCGGCCACGCCGTGGGGTAGTCCCGTTCGGCGGCCCGCTGACGCAGCTTCCGACCGGTCAGCGACCGCTCGTGCAGCGTCGATTCGTCCGGACCGGCGACCGCGTCGGCGGCGTGGGCAGTGCCACCGTCCACGCCCAGGCGGAGGCCGGCCGTCAGCGTCGCGGCGGAAAAGAGGATGGTTCTACGGTGCATCGCCGTTCCCGTTTCTCACACGCCGGTGGTGGAGGAGACCCGCTCGGTCTCCAGGCGGAAGTCCTGCGCGTCGTACTCCCGCATGCTGAGTTCGAAGGCCTGCCCGATGCTCATCACGGGAGTGAGGCCGAGGACGGCGGTGATCTTCTCCATGCGCTCGGGCATGGAGCCACTGACCCGGTGCAGCGGGATCCCCAGCTCCTCGACGGTCTCCAGGAGCATGCGGTCAATGGTGTCGCGAAAACCCTTGTTCATGGGACGGTGGCCGTCCGAGACGATCTCCAGCTCGTGTTCGAGGTGGATGAACACGTCGTAGGTCTCCTTGACGTGCCGCCGGAAGGCCTTGCCGTACTCGTCGACCACCTCGCCGAAGAAGCGCATCCCGGCACTGACCTCGGGAGCGAGGCCGCCCTCGTTGGCGGCGGTGGCGTTGGGGTTCATGCCGTGCACGACGCGGGCTGCGCCGTAAAGCCACTCCTGAAGGGAGGAACCGTCGGACAGGAACGAGTCGCCGAGCCTGGCCTCCGCGACCGCACGCCCGCAGTGCCGGCGCAGCATCAGGTGCAGGAACTCGGCGGGGGTGACCTCGGCGAGCGCCTTGCCCGGCACGGCCTCCGGCAGGATCTCGCGGATCGTCCTGGCCAGCGCGCGGGGCAGGCCCAGGTAGTGGGACAGGGCCATGACCGTCGAGGTCTTGCCCGCGGAGTAGGTGCCGGATACGGAGATCTTCATCGGGGCTCTCCTTCGTGGATACCCCGGCCTTCAGGCCGGGAAGGAAGCGAAGCTCCTGCGGAGCAGGGCAGGGAAAGCCGGTTCGCAGCCAGGGCGGACCGGCGTCCACCATCTACCGGCCGATTTCCGCCCCTCACACGGGAGTTGATAGAATGTGAGGCATGGCGCAGACGGTGAAGCGGGCTTTCAAGTACCGCTTCTATCCCACGGGCGAGCAGGCAGCTGAGCTGTCGCGCACGTTCGGCTGTGTCCGCCTCGTGTACAACAAGGCGCTGGAGGAGCGCACCCGCGCTTGGTACGGCGAGCAGCGCCGTATCTCCTACGTGCAGTCGTCGGCCGCGCTGACGCAGTGGAAGAAGACCGGGGAACTCGCCTTCCTGGCGGAGGTGTCCTCCGTTCCGCTGCAGCAGGCGCTGCGCCACCTTCAGACGGCGTTCGGGAACTTCTTCGCCAAGCGGTCCCAGTACCCCCGGTACAAGAGCCGGAAGAAGTCCCGGGCATCGGCGGAGTACACCCGCAGCGCCTTTACGTGGCACGGCGGGCGGCTGACGCTGGCGAAGATGGCGAAGCCGCTGGACATCCGCTGGTCGCGTCCGCTGCCGCAGGGTGCCGAGCCCACGACGGTCACCGTGTCCCGCGACGCGGCCGGCCGCTGGTTCGTGTCCCTGCTCTGCGAAGACGCCATCGCCCCAACCCCTGCCACCGACAAGGTGGTCGGCGTCGACGCCGGGATCACGTCGCTGGTGACCCTGTCCACCGGGGAGAAGATCGCCAACCCGAAGCATGAGCGGCGTGACCGCGCCCGCCTGGTGAAGGCGCAGCGGGAGCTGTCGCGGAAGGCGAAGGCCTCGGCGAACCAGGAGAAGGCCCGTCAGCGCGTCGCGCGCGTGCATGCGCGGATCGCTGACCGGCGCCGTGACTTCCTGCACAAGCTGTCGACTCGGCTCGTCCGTGAGAACCAAACGGTCGTGATCGAGGACCTCACCGTCCGCAACCTGCTGAAGAACGGCACGCTCGCGCGCGCCATCTCGGACGCGGCCTGGACGGACCTGCGCATGATGCTGGAGTACAAGTGCGCCTGGTACGGGCGCGAACTCGTCGTGATCGACCGCTTCTTCCCCAGCTCGAAGCTGTGCGGAACCTGCGGCACGGTCCGCGGGAAACTGCCGCTGAACGTCCGAGAATGGACGTGCGAGTGCGGCACCGTGCATGACCGTGATGTGAACGCGGCACGCAACATCCTGGCCGCCGGGCTGGCGGCGTCTGCCTGCGGAGACGGTGTAAGACCTCAACGGGAGTCCTCCCGGACGGGGCGGTCGTCGATGAAACAGGAACCCCAGCGGGCAACCGCTGGAATCCCCCGCCTTTAGGCGGGGGAGGAAGTCAAGTCAGGCCCTCGGGGTCTGGCCGGCGGCGGCGAGCGCGGCGGCGTGCAGCGGGAGTTCGTGGGCGAAGGAGCCCTGCATCTCGAAACCGCCCAAGCGGCCGCTGATCGTGACGTCGCGCCACAGGCCGCCGCGCAGCGGCACCAACTCCGTGCCGGATATGGCGGCGTGCGCGGTGGCAGCCCCGGTCGCGGGATGCCCCGGGCCAACGGCGGTCAGGACGGTCTGCTGCATCCACAGGGTGTTGCTGTCCTGGCGGCTGATGCCATCCAGCTCGTACAGAAGCACCTGGATGAGCTGCAGGTTCGTGACGAAACAGTCGACGGCTGACATCTCACCGGCGAGGCGCTGCCCTTCGAGGCCGTCGACGACCGCGTCGAAACCCGGCAGGGTCTGGGTGGCGACGGTCGCGGTGGCGGCCAGCTCGGCCACGTTGGCCAGGACGTCATCGACCGTGTGCTTGCGGAGCTTGAAGCCATCGCCGTAGTAGCGGGTGCCGGCCGAGCCGAGGACGTCCTCCAGTGAGGTGTACGTGCCGTCCGCGACGCCCTCGCCCCAAGAGGCGTGCTCGATCTCGTACCGGGCCGTCATCACGCCCACGCGCGCGCTGAACGTCGACACACGACCGCCCACGGCGCCGGGATCCATTTGCGTACGGCGGAGTTCGGCTCCGGCGGACAGGCCCGTCAGCTCCTCCTGCGGGGTGATCCCCGCTTTCAGAGTGATCTTCCTGACCCGGGCCAGGCGGCGCTCGGCGGCGCCGAGCCGGTGGACGTGCACCAGGTACGCCTCGCACAGCTGGAGCCCGATCACCAGCATGTCGACGGTGCTGACATGTGGGAACAGGTCGGTCGAGGTCTTCTTCCTCGACCAGTCACGAGGGTAGGCGAGGGAGGCGACCGCGGTGACACCCGGTCGCTCCCGCGTGGTTATTCGAACGTCGTGGAGCGTGTGTTCAGCCCGTCGGTAACCGGCGGCGAAGAAGCGGCTCTCGGCGGGGCCGAGGTAGTCATCGACCGAGGGCAGGTGCAGCAGGGGCAGCATCGTCATGGTTCAGACCCCCGCATGATTGCTCAGCGCCTGTTCGTACGCCTGGGCCAGGGCGCCGACGGTACGCAGGGCAATGAAGTCCCCGCCCCCGCCGAAGGGGTCGGCACCAAGCAGGGTCTCCAGCTTGATGATCAGCCGGGCGAAGGCGAGGGAGTTGAGGCCGAGCGCACTCAGCTCCGTCTCGGAGGTGACCTCGCCGAGTTCGTCGACGGCGTCCTCATCCAGGAGGGCAGTGATTTCCTTGACGACCGCGGGCTGTACGTCTGTGGTCAGCATGTGATTCCTCCGTCGATGACGAGCCGCTGGCCGGTGACGAAACCGGCCAGCGGCGAAGCCAGGAAGAGCACGGCGTCGGCGATCTCCTCACGGTCGCCGATCCGCCCGAGCGGGGTGCGGCGCTGAATGCGCTCGCGGTATTCCGAGGTGACGCCCTCGGTCATGTCGGAGTCGAAGAAGCCTGGCACAACCGTGTTGACCCGGATGCTGGCGGGTCCGAGCTCGCGGGCCAGGCTCTGCGTTAGACCGTCCAGGCCCGCTTTGGCCGCGCTATAGGCGGCCACACCCCGGTAGCCGCGGACGGCGTTGACTGAGGAGATGTTGATGATCTGGCCACCGCCCGAGGCCACCATGCTCCGGGCGGCCACTTGGGACAGCGCCACGGGCGATGTCAGGTTTGCGGTGATGAGGGCCTCGGCCTGTTCCGGCGGCATCGTCACGAACAGGCCCTGATCCAGCACGCCCGCGTTGTTCACCAGCAAGTCGACCTGGCCGAAGTGCCCGATCGCCGCCTTCGCCGCCGCACGCACGCTGTCTGGCCGGTGCAGGTCGGCCTCCGTCCAGAAGAACCGGCCCGGGCTGCCCTCGAGCGTCTCCTGGACGAAGTCGCTGGCGGTCCGGCTGAAAGTGGCCACTCTCCAGCCCGCGGCCAGCAGTCGGGTGACGAGCGTCCGGCCGAGCCCGCGGCTGCCGCCGCTGACCAGCGCCACGTCCGTCATGCCGCGCTCCTGGCCTTCTTGAAACGGTCCGAGTGCTGCTCGGCCTCGGAGACCAGGACGACGAGCGGGACCTTGTAGGCCTCCAGCCGGTCGGCGCAATGCTCCTGGACACGGTCCGACACAGCCTGCTCGTCCTCCGGACGTACCAGCTTGACCGTGGCCTGGACAACCATCCCGGTCACCGGGCTGCGCCGGCCGGAGACGGTGACATCCGCGATGTTGTCCACCTCGAGGACGACATTCTCGACCTCGGCCGGGTAGACTTTCTCGCCGCCCACGTTGATGATCTCCGAGCGGCGGCCGAGAATCTTCAGGTACTCGCCCTCGCGCACCACCACGTCCTGGGTGTTGAAGTAGCCCTCCTCGTCGAACGGAGCGGGCGCGTTGAGATAGCCGAGCATGGCCATCTCGGAGCGGACCCACAGAACCCTGTCGACGATCTTGTAGTCGAAACCGCTGCCGCCGAGCTTGATCCACAAAGAGGAGTCGTCCTTGGACCGGGTCGGCAATATGCCCAGCTCGGACAGGCCATAGGTCTGCTTCAGACGGACGCCCGGCATCGCGTCGTGGAAGGCGAGCAGGGTCTGCTCCGGCATAGGCTCCGTACCGTACGTCACCAGACGCAGCGAGGAGAGGTCGTGCCGCCTGTAAGCACCCGAGACCACAGCCATGGTGAGAAAGGTCGGCGTGGTCGGCAGCACCTCCACCCGGTGCGCGTCGATCGCCGCGAAGACGCTGTCCGGGGTGCGCTCGGCCACGGTGACCACCGCACCACCGTGCACCAGCGTGTGCAGGAGCGTGTTCACACCGCCGATGTGGTCGAGGTTGAGGAAGGAGAGCGTCCGCGCGGGGCGGCCGCCCTGGTAGCGGGCGAGAACCTTGGTGAAGTCCAGGACGGAGGCCTTGCTGCGCCCCGTGGTGCCCGAGCTGAACAGGACCAGACCCGGCCGTCCCTCCCGGCGCAGCGCGGTGAACAACTCGTGGCCCGCCGTACGTCCCGTGCCGGTGATGTTCCAGCCGCTCTCCGTCCCGTCGAGCGCGATGACCGCCTCGACCTCGGCGATCTCATGGAACTCGGCCCGCTTGGCCTCCGGCAGCGTGACCAGCGGGACGATGATCGCGCCGGCCTCGATGAGTGCGACGAGCGCGGCGCAGGCCTGCGGCGAGTAGGCCGACTCCAGCGCGACGACCTTTCCTGCGCGGATCCCGTGCTCCTCCAGCCGGGCCTGCCACTTCCCGACGCCAGTCAGCAGCGTCCGGTAACTCGTGCTCTTTCCATGGAAGATGATCCCCTCTCGGTCTCCGTGTGACCGCAGTGTCTCTGTCAGTGACTGGATCATTACTCGATAGTGCTGCCGGTCCGAAAAGGCAGACAGGTGGGTGCTGATCCTGGTGTCACTGCCACCACCCAGCCGATCCGCCGAGGTTCTACGGTGACCTGACCGCCCCCGTCCGACGACGAGCAGGAGCACCATGCGCGCGATCAGCCAGCAGGACGTCTACGGAGGCCCGGAGGTCCTCGAGGAGGTCGAACTGCCGGTGCCCGAGCCCGGTCCCGGGCAGATCCTCGTGCGGGTACGGGCCGCGGGCGTCAACCCCACCGACTGGAAGAATCGGGCCCGCCGGGTATGGTTCGAGCGGCCCCCGCAGATCCTCGGGTGGGACCTGTCCGGCACGGTGGAGAAAACGGGCTTCGGGGTCACCCTGTTCGAGCCCGGTGACGAGGTGTTCGGCATGCTGCCCTACCCGCACGGGGTGGGTTCCCACGCCGAGTACACCGTCGGCCCGGCCCGCGCCTTCGCCCGCAAGCCGGCCGAGATCGACCACGTCCAGGCGGCGGCCCTGCCGCTCGCCGCCCTCACGGCCTACCAGGCTCTGGTCGACACCGCCGACGTCCAGCCCGGCCAGCATGTGCTGATCCATGCCGCTGCCGGGGGCGTCGGCCACCTCGCCGTGCAGCTGGCCAAACATCTTGGGGCCCGTGTCACCGGTACGGCCAGCGAGGCCAAGCACGACTTCGTGCGCTCCCTCGGCGCCGACGACGTCGTCGACTACCGCACCACCGACTTCCGCGACGTCGTCCGGGACGTCGACACCGCACTCGTGCCCCTGACGGACGACACCCGCATCCGCACCCTGGACGTGCTGCGCCCCAGCGGCACCCTGGTCGCCCTCCTGCCAGGCGCCGCTGAGGCGGAGCTGGCCGCAGCCGCCCGCCGTGGTGTCCGTTACGCCGCCATGCTGGTCGAGCACGACCACACGGGCATGACGGCCGTCGCCGACCTGGCCCGCAAGGGGGTGTTGCGCGCTCATGTCCAGGAGGCGCTGCCTCTGTCCGAGGCCGTCCGTGCCCATGTCATGGGTGAAGAGGGCCATCTGACGGGCAAGTTGGTGCTGGTCCCCTGATACGGCCTGCCCGGCACCTTCATGGAGGCCCCCACGGCCTCAGAGGGTGTTACGGACGGCATGCTGCTGAGGGCCGATGAGGTTGTGGAAGAAGGAGCTCTCGTCGACGGGCCGGTACCAGCCTTGTCAGGGTGCTGTCGGTGACATGACCGGCAGCGTGGTCGGAGGCGGTACAGACGACGACTTCTGAGATGTCTTCCGGACCAGCCGGACGTGGGGGTCCAGCCGGCTGCGGACTTCGCCCGCCCGACCACCCGGAAATGCCGGTGGGGGCGGCGGCAGAACCTGCCACCGCCCCCACCGGGCCATCAGGCAGACGTGAATGCCTTGACCCTTGTGATGCCTTCCCGGAACTCACCGATGGCGATGCTGCCGGTGTCGGTGAGGTACCACTTCACCGCTGTCAGAGGCCCCTATGGCACACCGGCCCAGGATGAGTGACCTGTGTCGTTTCCTAGTACGACAGGTCCTTCTGCTCCGTGGTCAGGCGACCGGCGATTTGCAGGTTGCCGTCGGAGTCGAGTACCGGGGTGATCTTCTTCGTGGAGCCGTGGTAAGTCGTGAAGATGATCTTGTCCGCCTCCTGAGAGGTCGAGTAGTTCGTGTTCACCGACAGCTCGATGCTGCACGGTGAGCTGATGAGCACGTCCTTCTTGGGCGAGGCAGGGTAGACCTGGTTCTGCTGCAGCTTGATACGGCCATGGGTGTCGCCCTCATCCCAGTCCGACGCCAGTCCGAGATCGATGTCAGCCATGAACTTCCCCTCCAGTCCCGGCGGGCCGTCACTTCGCGCGGGCTTCGGCCGCGTCGTTCCGTGCGTGAAGCCCGACAAGACGCCCGCTCCCCAGTGAAAGAACTCCTTCGGTCGGGTGACATGCAGCGTTACCCGAACCGCTTGCGAACCCTACGTGGCTCGGTCACTGAAAGACCTTGATTCATCAAAGATCATCATATTAGTCGTAATGCGACCGTCCTTGCGGCCGAAAGGAATCACCTGCTCGTCCGGAGCTTGCTTTCCATGGCCGCATGTGCCGTGGATTCGTCCTTCCGCTCGTAGGTCTCGTGGTGTGAAGGCGTCAGTCAAGGCAGTGGTGCGTTTCGCATGAACTGTGGTCGCTCATCGAGCCGTTGCGGCCCGAGCCGGGGCCGAAGCAGGTGGAGGGCCGGCCGCCACAAGGCGATCTCCTTGAGCCGCTGGGTCTGTGCTGTTTCTGGGCAGGGATGGACGCGCGCAAGGCGTTGATCGCCACTGTGCTGCTGAGAGTCACCATGGTGACAGGCGTGGAGACCTTTCTGACCTGTGTGCCCCTGCCCTTCCGCCTATGCGCCGTCGGTTACGCGTTCCTCTTCGTGGGCGACCGTATGCACCCCGCTCTGAAGGACACCCGCCGACGCCCCGACGAGGGCATCCGTCGCTCCGCCCGGTACGCCCTGCTCCAGGGCGTGGTGACCCTGCTGCTGACCGTCGGCTTCGCCTTCCTCGGCATTCGCGCCACCACGGACGCCAGGCTTCGGCCGACGCTGCTGGCGGGTCTGCCCGTGGGCACACTCGTGGGCGCCTCCAACGCATACCGCGTCGGCGGCGCCGCTTGCGTCTGCTGCTGGACGCTCCACCTGGTCCTGGCCCGGCAGCGCGAAATTCCGTACCGCTGTGCGGAGGCGGCGTGGGGGTGACCGCCTCGCCGTCCGTGTCGCAGGCTTCCACGGCTCCGTCGGTGCAGAGCAGGACGCAATCGCCCGGTTCGAGTGTGGTCTCCCGTGGACCGGCCGGGCTGCCGGGGCGAGTGGGCCCCTCAGGCCGATCGGCGGTTGCCAGGGGCTGTCCGGCGGCCCGGCGAGAACCCGGTCGGCGCGGATCAGCAGTAGTGGGGGGAACTACTCATTCCACTACTCAAGTTCCTTCCGAAACGTTCGGCGGGCCGGAGGGCTCGTCTAGGTTGTTGATCATGGTCCGTGTCCGAGGCGCCGCGGTACCTGGCCCCGCCTCCGTGCGCGGGCCGTTGCATCCGCTTAGTTGTGAGGTTTGAGTTGATACGTCAGAGCCACCTGTCCCGCCGTTCCGTCGGCACGGTCGCAGCCGTCTTCACCGTGGGCGTCACCCTGCTCACCGGCTGCTCGTCGAACGGGTCGAGCGACGCGGGATCCTCCCCGTCCGCCGCCACGGCGTCCGAGGGAGGCGCCGCGACACCGGGCAGCGCATCCGCTTCCACCTCCGCGAGTGGCACTTCGTCCGCGAGTGGCACCAAGTCCGGCGGCGGCACCAAGTCGGGCGGCGGCACCCAGTCCGGCGGCGGCGCTGCGAACGGCTCCACCGGCGGCTGCAGGTCACTCACCGCGTCAGCCCCGGACAAGGACGAAGTGACCAGCTTGTACAAAGTCATGAGCAATCCGCACCGGGAGCACATCAGGCCCAAGGCCGGCACGTTCTACTACGGCGAGTGCCGCGGTGTCGAGTACGCGGCTGCGGTGTTCGAGCCGACCGCCGACGCCACCGAGGCCGAGAGGGTCGCAAGCCAGGACGAGGGCTCCTTGAGGCAGTACCTCGTGCGCCCCCTGGATAGCGATTGGAAGTTCCTCGCCAGCGACACCAACCCCGACAGCGGTTGCGCCAAAAAGATCCCGGCAGCCCTGGCGGCCCTGTGGGGGAACTGCTCGAAGGTCTAGAGATCTTTAACGGTGTGGGTTACGGCGGGTCGTGACGGCTGTCGTGGGCTGCGCTATGTCAGGAGGATGAGGTATCCCGATGGCGGTGGACTGACGGCCGAGGAGCGGGATCGGCGTGAGCAAGTCCGGCTCGCGGCTGCCGACCTGATCGAAGCGGGGGCCAGTGACCGGGAGGTGGCCCGGCAGTTCAGGGTGACCCGGATGTCGGCCAACCGCTGGCGGCGGGCGTTGGGTTCAGGAGGCCGGCAGGCCCCGGCCTCCAAGGGGCCCGGTGGTGCCCGATGCAAGCTCGACCCGACACAACTCCGGGTTCTGGAGACGATGTTGGATGCCGGCCCGGCCGTCTCCGGTTGGCCTGACCAGTGCTGGACGCTGGCGAGGATCGCCGAGATCGTGCGCCGCCGGTTCGGTGTCGAGTACACCCTGGCCGGACTGGATCTGCTGCTGCACCGCATCGGCTGGAGCGTGCAGGTCCCGACCCGCAAGGCCACCGAGCGGGATGAGGCGAAGATCGCCGCCTGGACAAACGAGCAGTGGCCCGTCATAAAAAGAGGGCGGCGGACTTGGGCGCCTGGCTCTGCTTCGAGGACGAAGCCGGCCAGGGCCTGAGGCCGCCCAAGGGCCGCACCTGGGGCCGCCGGGGACACACCCCGGTGGTGCGGGTCACCGCAGCAGGCACCAAACGTGTGTCGATGGCGGCGCTGATCTGCACCAAAGCCGGCCACCGGCCACGGCTGATCTACCGCATCCACCTCGACCGTGGTCCCGCCAAGGACCGGCGGAAGGGCTTCACCGAGACCGATTACGCCCGCTTGCTGGATGCCGCGCACCAGCAGCTCGGCGGCCCGATCGTGCTGGTGTGGGACAACTTGAACACGCACGTCAGCCGCACCATGCGTGAGCTGATCGCCGCCCGATTATGGCTGACCGTCTACCAGCTGCCGCCGTATGCACCCGAGCTCAACCCGTCGAGGGCGTGTGGTCGCACCTGAAGCGGTCGCTGGCCAACCTCACCAAACACAGCCTCGACCAGCTCACCGCGCTGGTGAAGACGCGGCTGAAACAAGTGCAGTACCGCTCCCGCCTCATCGAGGGACTCATCGCCAAGACCGGGCTCGACTTCCCTCCGCCGTAACCTCAGCCGTTAAAGATCTCTAGCCGTTCGGTGAACCGGGAGTGCCGCGGGGCTTGTTCGTCGAGGAACGCGACGATACGCGCCATATACCCGGTCGGGTCCTCGGGCGACGCGCGTGCGTCGATCTAGGCGTACCGGCTGGGTGGTGATCGCGGCACCTCTCAACCAGCGGCGAGGCCGCACGCCGGATGTCGGCGGCGGGCGGCCTCGCCGCCGGCAGAGCCTGCCGTCCCGCGCTCAGGCGCCGCCAACGGGTGCCGCGGGCGCGGCGGCGTTCCCTCAGACGGGCGGAGAGGAAGCGCAGGGCAGAGCTGGACACGTCGACGCCGGACGGGTAAGCAAGCACGCGAAGCCTCTGGTGGAGACGGTTCTCTTGGTCGAAAACCCATCTACCAGGGGATTCACCCGTCTGTCAGGCCAACTACCCAACCCGGCCAGCAGGTTGGAAAGAGCTCACTGAGCGGCGCACGAACACAACCTGAACTCCTGGCGGTGCCGTACGGGTATCTCCGCGTGCGCGGGTGGGGCAGGGGTCAGAGCAGTTGGGCGTACTCGCGGAACTCCCAGTCGGTCACATAGCTGTGGAAGCGGGCCAGTTCGTCGCGCTTGAAGGTAACGAACGCCTCGATGAAGGACGTGCCGAGGACGTCGGTGAGCCGGTCGTCGGCTTCCAGGGCTTCCAGTGCCTCACCGAGGTGGGTCGGTAGCCTGGGGGCTGCGGCGGGGTCGTATCCGTAGCCGCTCATCGGGGCCGGGGGCTCGGCCGCGTCGCTGATGCCGAGGTGGATGGCGGCGACCAGACCGGCGATGGCGAGGTACGGGTTGGCGGTGGCGTCGCCGAGCCGGATCTCGAGGCGGGCGTTGGCGCCGCGCTCCGGAGGGATGCGCACCATGGCGGCTCGGTTGTCCAGGCCCCAGTCGATCAGCCATGGGGCAGTGGTGTCGGGACCGAAGCGCTTGTACGAATTGATGGTGGGGTTGAACAGGGCGGCGAGCGCGGGGGCGTGGTCGACCAGTCCGGCGACGGCGTGACGGGCGGCGGCGGAGAGCCCGTGCGGTTGGTCCGGGTCGTCGAAGACGTTGCGCTCGTCGTCGACGACGGACAGGTGCAAGTGAAAGCCGGAGCCGCCACCGTCGTTGAGTGGCTTGGCCATGAAAGTGGCCAAGCGGCCCTCGGTCCGGGCGAGTTCCTTGACCGCGGCCTTGAAACTGAAGGCGCGGTCGGCGGCGTCCAAAGCCTCGGAGTGGTCGAGGTTGATCTCGAACTGACCGCCGTCGAACTCCCGGTTGCCACCGCTGACCCCTATGCCCAGGTCGTGCAGGTGGCGCAGGGTTCGCAGGAGGTGACCGTCCGGGTCGCCCTTGCGGCCGACGGTGTAGACATTGCCGGGTGCGTCGGCGTAGCGGCGCCAGCCGGTGGGTGAATCCGGGTCCGGATCCAGCAGGACGTACTCCAGCTCGGGGCCGACCACGGCCGTCAGCCCAGTCTGCCGCAGCCGGCCGGTGACCTGGCGCAACAGGTCCCGGGGCGATTCGGGTGCGGGCAGACCGGTCTTCGGATCTCGGGCGTCACCGATGCACCAGGCGACCCCGGGTTCCCAGGGGAGCCGGACCAGGGTGGCCATATCGGGGCGTACGGCGATGTCGGGCATGCCGGTGTCGAGGCCGCCGGGTATGTCGGAGTGTTCGCCCTTGGCGGCGGTGTGGTAGATGGCCCGGCAGAAGGCGAGCCCGTGGCCGATCGCGCTGGGCAGGTGATGCAGCAGGATGTCCCGACCTCGGTCGGAGCCGATCAGGTCGGGGTAGGCGACGCGTACGACATCGACCCCTTGGGCGGCGAGTGCCTCGATCTTCTGGTGGATCTCTGCGGTTTTTTCAGCGCTCACTGGTCGCTCCTCGGAGGCCGACAGGAAGTCGCGATGTGTCTAGACATTTCACCCAGCCACCATTGTGCCTTTGCGATCAAGGTCATGCTGGAGTGGTTGCTTGAGTCCAAGCGATATGACGTTTGTGGCCGCTCCGCAGGAGCGGGGTGCGGCCCTCCGCATTCGCCTCCGCTTCCTTCGGCCTTGCCGGGCCCGGAGCTGCCGCCGGGGTTGCATCGGGCAGCAAAGGAACGTCCTGGTGGCGGGTGCGTACACCATTCGAAAGTAAGGGGGAATCCGGTGTCCGGCCTGCGATCCATCATTGAGACCGAGCAGGCAGTTCAGGAGAAGCTGAGCGGCTTCCAGCTGCGGCGTCCGAAGTGACCTGAACCGGGTTCGGGGTGCTGTGGGTGCTGTGGCTCTGGGGTGAGTCGGAGACCTGGTCTGTAGCGGAGGAGACTTGGATCACCAAGAGGACGCTGACCTGCGTCGCACACACATTGGAGTCGCGGGGGCTGGTGGAGCGGCTCTTCCCGGCGTTCCATGACGAGGAAGTGTTTGTGGCCTCCCGGCTCGGCGCTGATGAGGAGTATCTGCGGCTCGCGGACGGGCCGCGGGCCGTCGTTGCCCAGCTCGAAGAGTATGGCGAGGAGCGCCGGCAGGAGCTCTTGGGCGGCGCGGAGCCCGCTCCTCGTCGTTCCGGCCGTCGGCCGCGCACCTAGACTAGCCCCACCTGGCCCAGATCCTCTTCCCTGGCCCGCCCGGCCGCTCCGTGACCCGCTGGCCGTGATACCGCGACCGGGCGGGCCTTTGCCTGCGTGGACATCCCGTGAGGGGGTACGTCCGGTGGATATCGTACGGACCCCAAGGGAATCCCGGACGGGATTCCCACCCGTCCGACCGGGCCTTTGGCCGAGGCACCCCCGCACATCCTCATCCCTCACCCCTTCCCGCCGTTCCATGGCTCCTGGCAGACTTGGCCGTGGCACCATCTGCCGGAGCGCGCCGGGACGGCGAGTTTCCGGATGGAGCGCACCCATGAGCCAGCCGCCCGCATCCTCCTCAGAACCCAGACGCCACGGCCTCTCACTGATCGACGTGGTTGCCCAGTCCGTGGGCTTCATGGGGCCGGTCTTCTCCGTGTCGATCCTGTTGCCCCTGCTCATCGGTGTGAACGCGGCCGGCCGTGGAGCAGGCGTCGCAGCCCCGCTCGCGGTACTGCTCGCCACCGTCGGCATGCTCGCCCTGGGCTGGATCGTCTCCGCGTACGCACGTCGGGTGAAGGTCGCCGGTTCGCTGTACAACTATGTGACTCTCGGCCTCGGCCGCCGCGCTGGTGCGGCCGCCGGCCTCATGTACTACGCCGGCGTGCTCCTGCTGGGCGCCGCGATCGGCCCTCTTGTTGGCGGCTACCTGCACGACAATCTACTGGCGGAATTCCACATCGAACCGCTTCCCGTCTGGGGCTGGCAGCTACTGCTCCTGGCAGGTCTGGTCGCCGTGGTCCATGTCGGTGTCGAGTTCTCCGTGCGCACCCAACTCGTGCTCTCCCTCATCTCGGTCGGCGTCCTGCTCGTCTTCTTCATCTACGTGATCGTCGCGGTGGGACACGACAACAGCGCCAAGGCTTTCAACCCCGGCACCGCGCATGACGGCTGGAGCGGCATCCTGTTCGCCGTGCTTTACGGAGTGCTGCTCTTTACGGGCTTCGAGGCAGCGGCCAACCTGGCTGAGGAAGCGAAGGACCCGCACCGCCACATCCCCAAGGCCGTGTTCTTCTCCGTTCTCGCCGCGGCAGTCTTCTTTCTGATCGGCACCTATGCACAGGTTGCCGGCTTCCACTTCGACCTCTCCGCAATGACGCAGGCGGCTGGAGCTCCGCTGAACAGGCTCGCCGGAGGCGGAACGGACGGGTACGGATCCACTACCTGGGGACGCCTCGTCGAACTCGTGATCTTCCTCGATATGGTTGCCGTCTACATCGGCGTCGCCGTGTCCGCGACGAGAGGTGTGCTGACCATGGCCCGTGACGGCTGGCTGCCCCGGCCCCTTGCCTCGGTCAGCGCCAGGCAGGGCACTCCCGCTGGCAGCACGGTGCTCATCGGCGTCGTCTACGTGGCCGTCATCGCGATGTCCGGCTTCTTCCCGAAACTGCTGGCGCTCCCCGGCGCCCCCGCGTACCTGGCCGTCTATTCCTGGTTCTCGACCTTCGGCATCTTCTGCCTCGCCGCCATCTACCTCATGATGGCTGTCGGCGCACCTCGCGGTCTGCGCGGACAGGTGTCCCGCCCGCTGGTGTGGCTGTGCTGCACGGTGGGCGCCCTGCTGACCGCCGGAGCTCTCTTCGACTCGGTGTACAGGCTTCCCGCGCCCACGCTCTACGCGGCCTACGCCGCGCTCTCCTGGTTCGCCGCGGCTGTGGTCATCGCTCTTGTCGTCGGCCGTCGGCAGGCACGCATCGGCGACGACGGAACCTCGCGCCTTGCGGACGTGGGCGGGATCCCGAGCTGATGGCAGTCAGAACAGGTTGGGGACGTGCACGTGTCCATCGTGCTGGTCACGAGTGCGGGCTGTGGTATCCGCGCCGCGTCGCTGGGCTGGCCGCAGCGACGGGAGTCCGCGTCGCGATGTGGCTTATGGCGCGTCGAAGGCCGGCGCGATGATGCGCACCCGGTGTATCGCCCCGGCCACGGCCCATACGGGCTGTGTGTCGACGCAGTCCGTCCCGGATGGACACGCTCCGATGCGGCGGATGAAGAGATGCGGAAGTTCAGTGAACCGCTTGGAACCCGCTACGGTGCAACGGGACTGAGATCACACGAGAGGCTGTTCGGCCCAAATGGTCTTGCCGCGGGCGTGGTATCGGGTGCCCCAGAGCTGGGCAAACTGAGAAACCATGAACAGTCCGCGGCCTCCTTCGTCCGTCTCCAAGGCGCGACGGATGTGTGGTGAGGTGCTGCTGGCGTCGGTGACTTCACAGATCAGGCTTCGATCGCGGATCAGCCGCAACTGGATCGGTGGACTTCCATATCGGATGGCGTTGGTGACCAGTTCACTGATGATCAGTTCAGTCGTGAACTCGAGTTCCTGCAGGCCCCACTCGGACAGTTTCTGCGTTGCCAGCACACGTGCTTCACCGACCATTTCGGGCTCCGCTGCCAACTCCCAGGTAATGACCCGGTCCGGCGCCAGCCCGTGTACCCGCGCCACGAGTAGCGCCAGGTCATCCTGCGGACGGGGCGACGGCAGGTGACGGATGACCGTGTCGCAGACTCCGTCGAGCCAGATGGATGTCGTGAGGTGGGAATCGGACAGGGCCTCGCGGAGCCACGCGTGGCCGGTGCCTGTGGGCTGTTCCAAGCCGTCGCTGCACAGGACGAGTAGTTCTCCTTCGGTGAGTGTCACCTCGCCGCACTCGAAGGGAGCCCCGCCATGACCGAGCGGGGAGCCGCTGCCGGGCAGTTCGAGAAACTCCACCCTTCCATCCGTCGATACCCGTGCGGGTGGCGGATGGCCGGCCCGGGCGATCGCGCATCGCCTGGTGACCGGGTCGAAGACCGCGTACACGCACGTGGAGCCAGCGGCTCCGATGACGGGCTTGTCCACGCGTTCGTCAGAGAGCCGGCTGACCTGGTCATCCAGGTGCGTGAGCAGCTCATCGGGCGACAGATCCAGGTCCGCGAGCGTGCGGACCGCCGTGCGCAGCCGCCCCATGGTTACCGCCGAGTGCAAACCGTTTCCCACGACATCTCCGGCCACCAACGCAACCCGTGCGCCTGACAGCGGGATCACGTCGAACCAGGCACCCCCCAGAACCGAATGGCCGTCGGCCGGAAGGTACCGTGAGGCCACTTCCACGGCGTTGAGCACAGGCAACCGCTGAGGAAGGAGGCTGCGTTGCAAGGCCAAAGCCGTAGACCTCTCCTGCGTGTACCGCCTCGCGTTGTCGATGCACACGGCGGCACGCGCCACGAACTCCTCGGCCAGCAGTATGTCGTCTGCCTCGAATGAATACGTCCGCTTGATTCGTACGAAGGCAACGGCACCCAGTACGGCACCTCGCGCGGACATCGGGACCAACAACCACGAATGAACCCCGTACCCACGCGCCAGTGCGGCTCGGCGGGGATCGACGTGGGTCAGCTCGGCGAGCACTTCCTCGCCTGTCAGCAGCACTGATTTGCCGCTGGCCAGGGCCCGGGCGAAAGGAGAGCCCGGTGCCGAAGTGAATGAGTCGATGTCTCCCGTAGCGACCACGGTCTCGGCGGGACCCCCGGGTATCGACGAACTTGCCGCACGACGCAGGGCCGCATCTCCAGCAACGGGACCGGCCACTGGCTCCTCACCCCTGAAGACAGGGTCCAAAAGGTCGACATAGGCGTGGTCGGCGAAGAGTGGCACAGCTACGTCCGTCAGCTCCTGAGCGGTGTGCAGAACGTCGAGAGTGCTGCCGATCGCCGCACTTGCATCGTTGACCAATGCCAGCCGCTCCCGAGCGCGGACCCTTTCGGTTACGTCGAACACCGCATGGGTGAGTCCGATCACCTCCCCGGAGTCGCTTCGGAGCGGAACGATCGTCTCCGACCAGACATGATCCCGATCCGGATCGTCGGGAACCCGGCCGTGTACCTCCGTGGCGACCATCGCCTCACCGGTCACCAGGACCTGCCGTTGCCGTTCCTCGAAGGCTGTCATATCCAACAGGCCGGCTGGAGCCACTTCCCGCATCGTGCGGCCCGAGAAATCCTTGTCCACAAAACCCGCCGCCTGACGCTGCACGTCATTCTGCGCGACAAACCGCAGTCGGGTATCGAAGACATCGATAAGGAAAGGTGATTCGGTAAACAGGCCCCGCAGCAGTGCCCTGCCGAAATTCCTCCGGCGCAAGACATCAGCGGTCTCGGCGCGTATCAACCACTGCATCCGACCGTCGGTGGACGCGAGGCGATGCGCCAGCAGGCCGACCTCGATCCGACTGCCGTCCCGGTGGCGCAGGACTGCGCGCTCCAGGATGGGTGTTTCTGTCTCCTGACAGCGCTCGACCAAACGAGAGGCGTCCGCAGCGCTGTACAGGAGATCGCTTCCGTGCCGTCCGCGCACCTCATCCGGCGTATAGCCGAGAAGGCGTTGGGCGCCGGTGCCCCAGTTCGTCAGCGCACCCTGTGCGTCGAGGACGGCGTACGCTTCGTCACCCGGCTGGGGATGATCGCCGAAGGCGTCGTGGAACATCACGTCGTACATGCGGCACACCCACTCCGCGACTCGGGGCGATCGGCTGTGCCGTGGCCCTGGGAACTCCGCGGCCGTATGGAACGGAGGCGGTATTTCTTTTGTCGAGCCCTGTGAATTTTATCATCGGGGCGCTTTTCCTGGTCAGCGCGCTGCTTTGATCAGTGTGGTGACGAGGTCTGGTGGGCGGGGTTCTGGGATGTGTCCTCGGGGTGCTGATGGACCCCGAGGGGCCAAACCGTGGAGCGTGGTCGAACGTGGTGGGATGGAGGCGGAGCCCAACATGATGGGGCTGGATGGCCTGCCGGTCGGCTCCGCTGTGTGCGCACGGCTGTCGTGCTGGCGTGCGGTGGCGATAGGTCCCAATCTCGGTGGCCGGGGCGAGACGGTCGGTCACATGCAAGGCGCGGACCCCGCCTGACGACCATGTCGACGACCCGCTCGGCGATGGAGCCGGTGAAGGTGAGCATGTCGACGTCCCTGTAGGTCGAGCGCCTGCCCCGCAGCTCGGCCCTGCCCCGTGGTCACGTTGAGGGCGCCGTCGGGGATATGCCAGCCACGGCGGCGAGGTGCCCCAGTCGGGGTGCCGATTGCAGTGTTTGTTCGGACGGCTTGAGCACGACGGCGCAACCTGCCTCCAGAGCGGGGGCGATCTCCTTGGTGCCCAGAGCGAAAGGGAAATTCCACCGCATATCCCATACCGCTCTTGTTCCCGCAGGTCAACGGCCTGCGCCACTGCTCTTGGTCAGCAAAAGGTCAGCATCAGCCGCTCGCCGCTCGCCGCTCGCCGCTCGCCCCTTGCCCGGTCGTCAGTTCGGAGGACAGATGCGGGCGGCAAGGATGGCGATGTCGTCCTCGGCCGGAGTGGGGGCAAGGCGGCTGATCAGGGTGTCGCACAACTGGTCCAGCTTGTGGGTGGTGCCGGTGAGCAGGTCGGTGAGTTCGGTCAGGCGCTGGTCTAGGTCGCCGCCTCTGGTTTCGATCAGGCCGTCGGTGAAGAGTACGAGGGTGCTGCCTGGTTCCAAGGTGATGTCGGTGGCGGTGTAGGGGATGTCGCCGATGCCGAGAGGGGCACCGGGAGGCAGGTCGAGCAGGCGTGCGGTGCCGTCCGGGGTGATGAGGACAGGCGGGGGGTGGCTGGCGCGGGCGAGTCGGCAGCGGCCGGTTCTGGCGTCGCAGACGGCGTACAGGCAGGTGTAGCCGGCCTGTAGCGGTGGGCGATCTCCATGCCGTCCGGCGGGTGCAGGTGGCGGGGGAGCATGCTGCGCTGCAGGATCAGTGCCGTGTCGTGTTCGCGATGGTAGAGCCGGGCGTTGTCGATGCTCAGTGCGGCGCGGGCAGTGAGGTCGCAAGCGAGGCTGAGGTCGGAGGTGTCGAAGGCGGGGCTGCCTGGGCCGCGCAGCAGGGTGGACATGCCAAGAACCATGCCGCGGGCGACGAGGGGGACCATCAGCATCGAGTGCACGCCCAGGCGGTCCAGTCGGCCCGGGGTGGGGGTGTGGCGGGCGGCGCGGGCCAGCGTCTGGGTGTCGAAGCGTTCCAGGAGGTAGGGGTGGCGGTCGATGAGTGCCTGGGCGTAGGGGGCGCCGGCTGGGAAGCGCAGGGGACCGCCTACGGGGGCGAGGACATCGGCGGCTGGCATGCCGTAGGCCGGGGCCTTGCCGAGTCGGCGCATGACCGCGCCGGCGAACAGGCCTGTCAGAGGGTCGGCGGCCTCGGTGACCTCTGCGAGTACGTCGACGGTGGCGATGTCGGCCAGACGGGGTACGGCGAGGTCGGCGAGCTCTTGCCCTGTGCGGGTGACGTCCAAGGTGGTGCCGACCCGCAGCGCGGCTTCGTTGAGCAGATCCAGTCGCGCCCGCCCGCGTGCGGTGTCCACGTCGTCCTGGTCGGTGGTGATGTCGATGATCGAGGCGCTGACGCCCAGTGGGCGGCCGCCCGGGTCATCCAGGCGGAAGTAGGAGCAGGACCAGACCCGGTCCTGGTCTGGGTTGGCCGGAGTGCGGCCGATGCGCCGGAAATTCACCACCGCCTCGCCGGTGTCCAGCACCCGGCGCATCGCCGCTTCCATCTGCTCGGTGTTGACCCCGGGCAGGACCTCCCCCAGCCGCCGACCGGCATGCGCGGCGGCCGGTACGCCGTTCATCGCCTCCAACGCAGGGTTGACCTGCTCGAAACGGAGCTCGGTGTCGAAGACGGCCAGGCCAACGGGCGAGCGGGCGAACAGTCCGTCCAGCAAGGCGTCGGCTCCTCGGGCACGCTGGGCGGCGCGGGCGTCGGCAGCGAGCCAGATCATGCCCCAGCCTCTGTCGTCCGCTCCGGCTGCCGGGCACCCCCACACCTCGAGTGGCACCAGGGAGCCGTTCTTGTGCCGTACCAGAAAGGATCCGATCACGCTGCGCCCAGAGGCGACCGTCTCCCCCAGAGCAGGGACAGCGCGTCGGTCCTCGGAGAGCAGAAAGTCGGTGACGGACCGGCTGAGGACCTCATCGGCCCGGTAGCCGAGCAGCGCCTCGGCGGCCATCGCCCACTGCAGGATCCGACCATCGCCGTCGCAGATGACCAGAGCGACCGGCAGTACGTCCCACCAGGCCGCTGCATGCCCGACGGCCGCGCGGCCGCCCGGGTACCTTCGGTCCATGGGTCCCGTCCGTCGCACCGCGGGCTGGAGGTACCCGCAGTGGAGGGAGGCACATCATGCGCACCTCTACGCGAGTCGCGATCATCGCGGTCGGTGACCCGTCCCGGCACGCCGACGGTGTCGGCCGCGCCGTACTGTCCCGACTGCGTGAACGGGTAGTGGAGGGGCCCTTCCTTCTCGGCATCGTCATGGCGGAGTGCGACCTCGATCCGGGCGGCTGATCCAGATGTGGGACCACATGGACCTGACCGTCGTACTCGAATGATCAGCGCACACACGGCCAGTTACCCGGCCGCATCCAACGCCTCGAACAGGACGCCCGTCGGCTGGCCCGGCTGGACGAGTTCCGCCCGCGTGGACTGGGCGAGGCCCTGGAGGTGGCGTGGGAGCTGGACCGGCTGCCTGGTCGCGTACGCCGTCGGGGTCGCCGACGCCTCACTCGGACGGGGCTGTCCCCGTCCGTCGCCGCCGCGATCGACACCCTTGTCGAACGCGGCGAGGACGAGATCGTCCGGCACCGGGTCGCCGTGGCACCTGTTCAACTTCCTCGGCGTCTAGACACCGTCATCGACAGCGAGTTCGTGGTCGAGAGCGACCACGCCAGTATCCTCTTCGACCGCGGCCTCTTCCGAGGCCTCGTTGACCTGCGCTGGCACAACTGGCGCGGTCTGCCTCTCGACGCGGGCAAACGGGCCCGCGCCGGTTCAGGAGCCGCCTTCTGATCCTGTCGCCGTCTTCGAGTAGGCGTCGTGCCAGGCTGCCTTCGCCCCGGAATCGCCGATCCGGTAGACGTCCACCACCGCCCCTGCCGCAACGGCCAGCGAGAGCACGCCCACGACGATCCGTACGGGCAGTGCGGACCAGCGCGTGCCGCCGCCCTGCCCAGGCTCCGCCGGAGCGCGCCGCCCCGTCCACCACACGACCGCCGCCAGCACGAACAGGCCCAACGCCCACGGCAGCAGGCCATCGCCCAGCTCGGTGTGCCGGCGTACCAGGGCATCGTCGTCCACGTGCCGCTCCAGCCACTCGCCGGCGTGCGTGGTCAGCGGCACGCTGACCAGGGCGACGAGTGCGAGCAGGGGCAGCAGCGGACCCAGCCGCCGGGCGGCGCGCGGCCACAGCGCGGCCGCGACCAGAGCCAGAGCGGTCAGGGGTATCAGCACGACAACCACATGGACCAGCAGGACATGGCTGGGCAGACCGTTGATCAGACTCATTCAGAGCTCCTGAGGGGGTAAGTTGCGCGCCAGCCTGGCACAGCCAACTCTCAGTTGCCTCTCAGTCGATCAAGCCAAGGGATGGTGTGCGCTTTAGTTACAAACGGTCGGCCCAGCCATGTGTCGGGCACGCGGCGGTCGGCCGGTCCGGCAGGCTGTGTGTGCCTGTCGTCGAAGCGCTAGGTGAGGTGGTCCACGGCGTCGACGACACCGTCCATTCGGTGCGTCAGACCGACCGCGAGGGCGGTGTCGCTGCGACGCTCCAGCTGTCCGGTGAGCGTGATCACATCGTCGTGCACGGCGGCTTCGGCGATGTGCGCGCTGAGCCAGAGTACGTCGGCGAACACCTCGCGCTGCACGGCGTGCCGAATCTCCTCGTCGGAGCGCAGGAATACCCGGAGCAGGGCACGGCGGGTGACAATGCCGACTAGTAGGACTCCGTTAGGTCTGTCTCGCTGTCGTGTTTGGGGGCATGTTGGTGGTGTGGATGCACATGAAGTGAACCGTGCTCGGGCGAAGTTGGCGTTATTCGTGGCTGACGTCTTCGCGTCGGTGCCGCGCAAGGATCAGCGGGCGAAGGGTGACTGCTATCTGCGGGGGCTGATGCTGGACGGGCGGCGCAAATCGATCCAGCCGATGGCGGAGCGGCTGCCGGACGGCAACGAGCAGAACCTGCAGCAGTTCGTGAACCAGTCGACCTGGGACCCGCTGCCGGTGCGGCGGCGGATCGCGGAGCGGATGGTGCCGCAGATCGGCCCGGATGCCTGGGCGGTCGATGACGTCTCGTTCCCCAAGGACGGGAAGATGTCGGTGGCGGTCGCTCCCCAGTACTGCGGAGCGCTGGGCAAGCAGGCCAACTGCCAGGTCGCGGTGAGCGTGCACGCGGTCTCCGACACCGCCTCCTGTCCGCTGCAGTGGCGGTTGTTCGTGCCCGAGGAGTGGGCGCACGATGCGCCACGGCGGCAGAAGACCGGGATACCGCCAGAGGTGGGGCACCGGGAGAAGTGGCGCCTGGCCCTGGACACTCTCGACGAGCTGGCCGGGTGGGGTCTGGTGCCGCCGGTGGTGGTGGCCGACGCCGGCTACGGGCAAAACGCCGACTTCCGCGACGGCCTGAGCGCGCGGGGCATCGGATATGTCGTGGCGGTCCGTTCGGACGTAACCGTCCACCCGCACGACGCGCGGCCTACCAGCCCGGCGTGGTCCGGGAACGGTCGCAGGCCGCAGCCCCGCTACCGGGACAAGCCGTCCTCTGTGTCCGTTTTAGCCGTTGGTCACGGACGGCAGGCGTTCACCGAGGCAACCTGGCGGGAAGGCTCCCGCGGACCGATGCGCTCACGCTTTCTGGCACTGCGGGCGCGGCCGGCCGGGGTCCGGGCCCGCCGCCTGGCCCAGGCCGCCGCCACCGCCGAAGACGGCCACTGGGACGGTGTCCTGCCCGAGGTCACGCTGCTGGCCGAATGGCCCGAAGGCGCCGAAGCACCCATCGACTACTGGCTGTCCAACCTGCCCGCCGACACCCCGCTGGCTGAACTGGTCCGACTCGCCAAGATCCGCTGGCGCATCGAGCACGACTACCGGGAACTCAAGCACGGCCTGGGCCTGGACCACTTCGAGGGACGATCCTGGGCCGGGTGGCATCACCACGTCACCCTGGTCACCGCAGCCCACGCGTTCCTCACCGAACAGCGACTGGCCCCAAAAGCCGATACAGCGGGCTCACCCTCTACCAGATCCTCGACGCCATCCAGGACCTGCTGAACTGCTGGACCGGCACCTGCACCACCTGCCACCGCCCCCTGCCCAGAACATCCGCCACCAGCCCAAACTCAAGAGCCAGAGCAACCTAACGGAGTCCTACTAGAAGGCTCATGAAGATCTTGGTGAGGGGCTGTCCGGCCGGAGGCCGGGCAGCCCCTCTTCGCTATGCGGTGGCCGGGGCGAGTTGCCAGTTGCCGCCGGTGCGGGTGAGTCCGAGGTTGATCAGTCGGCGGAGGCTGAGGGCGGCGGCTCGGGTGTGGAGCCAGGTGTCGTTGTTGATGGTGCCGCGGTAGCGGAGTCTGCGGTTGCCGTGGTGAACGAGCCAGGCGACGGCGCGTTCGACCGGTGGTCGCCAGCGGCGGTAGTCGGCTTGCCAGTCGGGGTCGGTGGCGGCCTGGCGGCGGGCGGCCGTTTGCAGGTCGTGGTGGGGGCGGATGGTCAGAATGCGGCCGGCCTGGGCCTTCGTGCACCGCTGGCGGAGGGGGCATCCGGTGCACAGGTTCCCGAAGGCCGCCTTGCGCTGGTTGTGCTGTCCGCCGGCCTGCGAGAGGGCAACGGTGTGCCTGGCGGGGCAGGTGACCGTGGCGGCGGCGGTGTCGATGTCGAAGTCGTCCAGGGTGAAGCCGCCGGGGACGGCGGGCCTCAGCGGGGCGGGCTTGAAGAACAGCCGGTGCCCCGCCTGGTGCAGGGCCTGGCGCAGGTCGCCGGCGGAGTAGGCGGTGTCGCCGAAGGCCTCCACCAGGCTCTCCTCGTCGGCCAGCAGACCCAGGCCGACAGCGGCCTCGTGGTGCTCGGCTCCGGCGCCGGGCCGCAGAGCCACGGCGGTGTATAAGCCGGTCTCGGGCTCGATGGCCAGGTGGGCTTTGTATCCGTCCTGCTGGTGGGTGCGAGTCTTGTGGATGTGGCGGGATTCGGGGTCGACGGTGGACACGACGCGGCCCGGAGCGGTCCCCCGGCTGATGCGCCAGCGTCCGTCGCGGCCGTCGGAGTCCTCGGCCGGCTCCACGTCCTGCCCGGCGACCAGCGCCAGCAGGCCGACGGCGTTCGCCGCCTTCTCGCCCAGTTCCTGCTCGGGCAGGTGGCCCAGCAGCCGCAGGGCATCGGTGACCAAGGCGTCCACGAGGTCGGCGCGGGCCTGCTCGTCATTCCAGGCGATGCGGGGTTTGCCGGGATCGGTGTAGTCATGCGCGGTGCACTCAACGGCAGCGACCTCGGCGGCGTGGGGGACTTCGCAGATCACCGCGCGGACGGCGGCGATGATCTGGGTGACGGTGTCCTGGGTGGCGACCGCGTCGTCCAGCACGGTGGAGTCCAAGGCCCGCTGGTGCTTGCCCTTGAGGACACCGGTGGCCTTCACCACCTCGCGCACCGCCTCGAAGACGCGGTTAGGGCGGGTGGAGCGGGCCAGACGGCGGCGGAAGTAGGCCAGCAGCGACGCATCGAACGCCATGTCGTTCAGGCCCAGCCCGCACGCGGCCTTCCATCGCAGGTCACACTGCAGTTCCTGGACCGTCTCGAAGTCCGATAGCCCGTGCAGGGCCTGCAGCGTGACCGCCGCGACCAGGATCTGCGGCGGCATGCTCGGTCGTCCGTTCGCCGACGGGTACATGTCCGCGAACATCTCCGCCGGGAACAGCGCACCACGGTGCTCGGCCAGAAACGCGAACACGCTCCCGGCCGGGATCAACTCCCGGCAGGTCTCCCACACATCCGGCCCGACCGTCTGTCCGGCCCATTCCCCCATCACCACGAAACGAGTCTGGCCCCGCCGCTCACGCGGCGGGGCCAGAACCCCAAGATCTTCATGAGCCTTCTAGAAGACTGATGAAGATCTTGCTCCGGCCGCCCGGCTCGCCCTGGATTGCCGGTAAATGTCAATCGCCATGAACTGGCGCAAGCCGGGCGCGATTCCAAGATCTTCAGGACACTCCTAGCCGAGAACGTCGTGTTTGACCGCGAAGCGGTGGATGAGGGCTTCCGCGGCGGGGGAGAGAGCCGGTCGCGCAGTCTGGTCGACCCGCAAGGCGCGCAGGGCGCTGAGGATGACCGCGGCGCCGATGCCCTGCTGGAGCAGGCCTCCGGCGGCAGGCGGGAGCAGGCCAGCTGCGGCCATGGCGGCCAGGGACATCGGCAATACCGCCGAGGGCGCTTTGGACAGCGATGTGCCGGGCCCGTTGGGCCATGGTGACCACGTCAGCGGGGCGGTCGACGCGGTCGGTGGTCAGGACGATGTCAGCGGCTTCGGAGGAGGCGGTGGAGCCGCGGGCGCCCATGGTGACGCCGATGTCGGCGGGGGCGTCGTTGACGCCGCCGACCATCACGGTGACTGTGTGCTCGCGTTCGGCGCGTACGGCAGCGACCTTGTCGGCGGGACCGAGTTAGCCGCGTACCTCATCCGGGTCGATGACGGCGGCCATCTTCGTGAGCTGGTGTGGATCGGTCGCTGGTGAGCATCAGTAGTCGTTCGATGCCTGCCGCGCGCAGGTGGCGCAGAGTGGGCGGGGCATCGGACCGCAGCGGGTTCCGCGGGAGCAGTGCTCCGGCCAGGTGCTCGCCGACGGGGGAGGCGCTGGAGGATCCGGGCAGGTTTGGTCGGTGGCAGGCGGGGCCAGGGGCCGTGATCCTATCGCGACGGGTGGCTGTGACATCGCGGTCGACCTTGTCGGCGCCCGCGTTGGTGACTTCGGCCAGGACATATCCTTCGCGAGGTGATATTACGGGGAAGATACCGGTCTGGCAGGGGGCATCGGCCTGTCGATGAGGTGCTGGGTCGGCGGCGTCAGACGGCCGCGAGGGTCGGCCACTCTTCATGGGATGCAGGTGCGATAGATGCACCTGAATACATTTGGGTTCAAACAAGATAGCGACACGGGGCTTGATGGACGCCCCTGGTCGGCTTAGCTTGTTTGTGACCAAACGAAAGTGGGAGGCTGACCATGTCCCCACGGCGTGACACAGGCGTGACCGGCACGAGAGTCGTCGGCGACGTCACCGAAGTCGGCGGCCTCTACTACCGCCCGATCCTCCTCACCGACGCCGCCCCCGACGCGGCGATCCTCACAGAGGAGGTCTCCGGCCACGCACTGCCCCTGCAGACCTTCGACGCCGAGGAGGAAGCGATCCAGCTGGTCAACGGCACCCGCATCGGCCTCGCCGCCGCCCTCGCCACCGGAGACCCTAACCGAGCCGCGTGCGTCAGCGAGGAGCTCGTCGCTGACACCCGGAACAACTGTTTCTTCGACCGTGACCTCCAGGTGCCTTTCGGAGGCTCCCGTCGGGCCGACGCCGGGCGCGAGGGCGGCACCTGGAGCTTCCACTTCTACGGCGACGTGATGAACGCCGTGACGGCGCAGAAGGGATGGCACGCACGTGGGTGACATCGTCGGGGCGGGACTGATCGCCCACCTCCCCACCATCATGCTCCCCGAGGACACCCGCCGGAAGCTCAACCACGGCCAAGACACCACCCTCGTCGCCGGCCTCGAGCGGTTGCACCGTGAGGTCTTCGAAACGGTCGACTACGACACCGTGGTGCTACTCGACTCGCACTGGGCGACCACGGTCGAGTTCGTGGTTACCGCGCAGGCCCGCCGGGCAGGACTGTTCACCTCGGAGGAACTGCCACGCGGCATGTCCCGCATCCCCTACGACTTCCTCGGCGACCCCGAGCTCGCCCACACGATCGCCGCCAGGGCGGACCAGCACGGCACCTGGATCACCGCGATCGAGGACCCATACCTGCCGATCGGCTACGCCACGGTCAACCTCTGGAAATACCTCGGCGTCGAGGGCAAGCGCTGGGTTTCCATCAGCGTGTGCCAGACCGGAGACACCGAGGACCATCTGCGCCTCGGCCGCGCGCTCGGTGATGCCGTCGCCGGCACCGACCGCAAGGTGCTGCTCATCGCCTCCGGGGCCCTGTCGCACACCTTCTGGCCACTGCGCGAGATCCGCGACCATGAAGCCAGCGACCCGAAGCACATCTTCACCCCCGAAGCGCGTGAGGCCGACCTCGAACGCATCGCCTGGTTCGTGCAAGGCCGCCACGACCGGGTACTGGAGACCATGCCGGAGTTCCTGAAGCACAAGCCCGAGGCTCGCTTCGGCCACTACCTGATGATGGCCGGAGCTCTCGGCGAGGAGCGGCTGACCGCCCGCGGGCGCCTGTTCAGCGAGTACGAGAACTCGGCGGGCACCGGACAGGTCCACCTGTGGTTCGACCGGCCCGCCAACGGGTGGACCACCCCGCGGTTGCGCAACGCCACCCGCCACGACATCCACCATCACGCCGACCCACACCATGACGAGGAGCCCCTCCATGCCTGAGCACCGCAGGGTTCTTCTCGACGGCGCGGTCTTCGAGGCCATCCGCGAAGGCGACGAATACGTCACCCCGGACGGACGCCACGTCAAGGTATCCCAAGCATGTCTGGATCGGCGGCGTCGTACTCACCGCGGCCACCACCGGCCTCGGTGCCGTCAACCCGATCCACAAGGCGCTCGCCCTGCGCGAACGCTCGCGGGCGGTCGGCACTGTGGCTCCCTTTCCAGCTCTCGCCCCGACGCGCCATGGCCTCGGACAAGTGCCAACCTCTCCCGGAATGATGAGGCGAGCTCCCGGATCCTGTATCTCGGCATGAACGACACTGAAGACCCTGTGCACCTCAGCACATTGCGCGTCACCGCCGAGGCAATGACGGTTCGTCACACGAAGATCGCAGCCGCTGGTGCCGGATCCTGCACAGCGTGCTCATGAAGCCCCAGTCCGAGTTCCATGTGGACCACGTGCACGCCCAACTGGAAGACCTTGCGCGTTCCTGACCACGGACGGGCCGACGCCGGAAGCAAAGGAGGCGACCGTTGCGGGCTCTGATCATCAAGCACGACCACCTCTCCACGCCCGGTTATGTGGGAGAGCGGCTGGCAGAACGAGGATACGAACTGCGTGAGTTGATCGTCGTACCCGAAGATCGCTTCACCGACCCGGGCGTGACATGCGCCTTTCCTGTAGCCGAGGATTTCGATCTTGTCGTTGCCCTCGGCGCTCCGTGGTCCGTCGACCACAGCGATCTGATCGGACCGTGGGTCGAGCCGGAGCTGAGGTTCCTGAGGTCCGCACATGCCGCGGGCGTGCCGATTCTGGGTATCTGTTTCGGCGGCCAGGCACTGGCGACCGCGCTCGGCGGCGGGGTCGAGCGGTCTCCACGGTTCGAACTCGGATGGACCGAGATCCACAGCGAAGTGCCTGGCCTTGTCCAGGAGGGCCCCTGGTTCCAGTTCCACGGCGATCGGTGGGTGCTCCCCCCCGGTTCCCGGGAGATCGCCCGTAACGCCGTTGCCTCCCAGGCATTCGTCCATGGCCGCAGCATGGGCGTGCAGTTCCACCCGGAACTCACCCCCGAGACGCTTGCGGCGTGGCTCGCCCATGGGGGCGATACTCAGGCCCGACAGCTCGGCCTCTCGACGGAGCAACTGCTGTTGCGCACGCGCGAAGAGTCCCGTGATGCCCGCCTGCGGGCCCACCAGCTGGTCGACTCCTTCCTCGAACTGCCCCTGCTCAGTCATCGCAGTTGAAGGCCGCCGGCGTTCCGGATGCGGGGCCGGACCTGGCAGTCGCGCAAGTCAACTACTCGGTGGTGAGCGACCGAGCTTGTTAACTTGGTTCGATACCACGTTGTTTATGCTCCGGACTGCTCCTTACGGCAGGGCGGTCACGGGTCGCATCTACCGCCTCCCTGCCAAGGCGGGGCCGGGACGGGCATGTTGACGAATACCCGCGCGTTCCCCACCGAACTCGCCGCCGTTGCTTGACGCGTTGCGTGCCTGAGGCGTCTACATGCCGATCACGTCTCTGGGCCCAACCGGTGCTCCGTTACACCGGCTGGTACTGGCACATCATCCTCGCCTTGCTCGCCCCCCGTTCCTCTCTGCCATGGCCACCCAGGAACGCGGAAAGGGGGAGTTTCGACGACGACATGCCCGGCCGCGTGGCCTTCAGACCAGCCGAGATCCGCGGTCTCCTGCCAGCTGAACCTCCGCCGCAACCACACCCTGGACCCGCATGCAGGTGCACCTGGCGCCCTCGGTCGAGCATCGTAGGCGGTGAGGGGCGTCGTCCTACAGCTGTTTGTCAGGACGCTTCATCAGACTTGTTGTCGCGGCTGCCTGGCGATGGAGAAGCCCCGGCGAGGAGAGGTGTTTCCTCGTTCTGGAAAGCATTGCCAGTCTCGCCGTACTCGTGTGCTTCCTCGAACTGTGTTTGGACTGCACAAGTCTGTCGCGATGTCATGTATTTGCATGACGCGCGGTGCACTTTGGCGGAGCGGATCGGGCTGACAGGCGTACAGAAGAGGAAAACTTGGTGGGCCATCTCCGATTACTCGTGTGAGGGGCTGTCAGCTGAGGATGGACCGATGCTTTAATTCGCTCCACGAAGTCCCCATCCTCTTCCGCCACTTGTGGCACACAGACCCAGGGTTTCTCTATGTCTACGCGCATCACCCCACTTCCGCGCCAGGCCATACCTGTCTCGCGGTGGGCCGCACTTCTCGCACTACTGGCCTCCCTCGTTGTCTGCTTCGGCGGCGTCGCCCAGCCGGCCGCGGCGGTCCCCTCCTGCGGAGTTCTCTCCCCCGGCGCCGCGCCGCAGGCCACCGCAGCGGTGAAGTCCGCCTGCGGCCTGATCGGCACGCCCTACTCGTGGGGCGGCGGCCACGCCGCACAGCCCGGGCCCACGTACGGACTGTGCGACCCCGCCAACGGCGCCCCGAACGACTGCCACGTCCGCGGCCTGGACTGCTCCGGCATGGTGCGCTACGCGTACTACCTCGCGGTGGGCGAGGACGTCATCAACGGAACGACCCGCGTCCAGTGGACCTCCAGCCGAGCGGTCGCCCGCTTTACCCGGAGTGACGGGACGGCCCCACTGCTCCCTGGTGACCTGGTGTACTTCGGCGACTCACCCTCCGGTATTCACCACGTGGCGATGTACCTCGGCCAGGGCTACATCGTCGAGGCGCCTTACTCCGGAGGCTTTGTGCAGGTGGCCGCACTGTCCTCGCACGGTGACTACTACGGTGCCATCCGCCTTTACCCTGGCGCCAAGAACACACCGCCGGCGAACAGCACCAAGTACTACGTCGACACCCTCGCCGACGCGCCCGTCTACGGATCCCCGACCAGCACTACCAGCACAGGGACCCTCAACAAGGGCACCAACTACGTCTACTGCAAGGTCTGGGGCCGCGAGATCATCAACGGCAGCAGTTACAACCACTGGTGGCTGAAGACCGACCCTGACATCGGACCCGCCGGCCAGTGGGTCTCCGCCTACTACCTCGCACGCTGGGGCAACGACCAAGCCAAGGACAACAGCGGTTCCGTCATCCCGGACTGCTGAGCATCCCGAATCCTGCCCGGCCCTGGAGCGAAAGCCCACAGGGCCGGGCAGGACCCACGCGTCCACTCCAGCCGTTGGGAGGATGTGTTCCGCTCCCGTAGCAGCTCCGCCGACCCTACGGAAAGCGCACCCACGGTTTCCGAGAAGGGGTGGTTCAGCAGACCCACGCGCGGGTGAGGGCCTGGACGGCGGAGCCGTCGAGGTCGGCGATTGTGGTGGAGACGAAGTCGCGAAGCCCACTGCGAGGTCTGGACGCGGAAGGGGCGGGCGGTCGCCGCGCAGGGCGTCGATGATCGGGTGGGCGGCCTCGGTGGGGATCGTCCGGCAAGA
The DNA here is from genome assembly GCF_007827595.1 of Streptomyces sp. BK340. Taxonomy (GTDB): domain Bacteria; phylum Actinomycetota; class Actinomycetes; order Streptomycetales; family Streptomycetaceae; genus Streptomyces. The sequence goes on along the minus strand of NZ_VISR01000020.1, from coordinate 136,147 downwards.
CGGTCTGGGCGCCGAGCGGTCGGGACACAACAGTGAAACCGCCGGGACGTGTCTGGTACAACCGGTGCCGCACGCGCGGCGTCATGAGTGTTACACGGCCAATGAGCCGCTCCGCGCAGCAGAAGGGCAACCGCGTTGTCAGCTTCACTCATACTCCGGCGAGCACTCCCCGCTACCGCACTCGCCTGCATCGCGTTGATCGCCACCGGCTGCAGCGCGGGCTCGGGCAGCTCCTCCTCCGATGGCACCGCCGCAGCCACGGTTTCCGACGCACCGGCTACTTGGGGCGTGCCAGCTACGACGGCGCCTGCCACGACGGCTAGAGCTCGGGCCAGCAGTACGAGCTCCGGCGCCGAGGCGCCGACCGGCACCACACATAGGGGTACCGCTGCCCCCTGCCCAACCCGCTATCTGAACGCCAGATCGGGTGTCAGTCAGGGCGCCGCTGGCAGCGTCTACCAAGTAATCGACTTCACCAACATCTCCAAGAGCGCCTGCACCCTGTACGGCTATCCAGGGGTGTCGCTCGCCGGGGGCAGCCCCGTCCGTCAGATCGGCCCGGCCGCCACCCGCAGCACCATCACACCCCCCACGCTGGTGACGCTGGCGCCGGGGGCCACCGGCAACGCGCTGCTACGGATCACAAACGCAGGCAACTATCCCGAGGAGCAGTGCCACCCGACCGTCGCGCAATACCTGCAGGTCTACCCGCCGGGTCAGACAACCCCGATCTACGTCGCCTACAGCTCGACTGCCTGCGCCGGGACGGTCGGCATCCTGAGCGTCAGCACGCTCCAGCCAGGCGCGGGGAGCGCGCCGTAGCACGCCGACCCGGACCTCGACACATGGTGCGCAACGACATCACCGTCCTACTGCGTTCTCCGGAGACCGGACGGCCGATCATCGGCCTGTCGGAGGCCGCCGGTGGCTCAACCCCACTGGCGGTACGTCACACCCCAGCCAGCATCCTCAGTCCCGGGAAGTCTGCCCTTGAGAGGCTGACCCCTGACGAGTACGAGCTGTGCGCAACACCTGTAGCGCGAAGTCAGCTATCCGGACTCCACGCAACTCGGGGCAGGGCTCACACCGACACCCTGGCCACCACGTCGGGTTCGTACTCTGCGCACGGCACAAGGCCGTGGCGCTTGAAGGACTCAGGGACAGATGTCCCGGTTACGCCGTTGGTGGGCTGGAGAGACGGATCGGCGGGGACGAGCTTGAGAGGGGTGTCCGGACTTTTGGACGGGACACCCCTCCGTTGTTACTCGGCCAGATGCTGATCGATTAGGCCGTAGGCCCCGTAGGTGATCATGTAGGGGAATTGATACGTCGGGAACTGGGACTGCAGTTCCTTCGAGAGTTGCTGGACCAGCGCTGAGGGGTCGGCCATGGCTGCCCGCCTCTCGCGGCGGTCAAGGGGTTTCACGAGGTTAGCCGCATCGTGATCGGCAACGCTCAGGTAGGACTTCTCCTGGGTGACCGCCTTGCCCACCGAGGCCGATGGGCCGCGGCCGGCGTAGACAGTCCAGTCCTTGCCCGTCAGCTGCTGAACCTGGTCGAGGTCATCCTTCCAGCCATCGATGGTGGGAACAGGACGGCCGTTGGCGATCCCGCCTTCCAGCCAGGCGTGGGCGTCATGGTGGACGAGGTCGCCGACCACGACGTCGTGCAGCGCGGGGATGGCGGCGATCGTTTGCGTGGTCGATATGCCCGGATGCTTGAGCACCGTCAGCTCAATGCGGACCCCGTCGACCGTGAGGGTGCGACGGTCGTGGAAAGTCTGTTGCACTGCAGGTAGAGGCGGATAGTTGGCGGAGGTGAAGGTCTTGGCGATGTCGACGAAGTAGTGCTTCTTGTACGTCCAGACCGACTTCACTGCTCGGGCTGTGGCATCGGAGGCCAGCGACGTGGCCCCAGCGTCGGTGAAGACTGGCAAGCCTTGGAACTTGTCGGGATTGGGGTGGGTGACCACGACGTATTTCACGGGATGAGTCGTCTTCGTCTTCAGATACGCCAGGGCCTTGCGTGCGTAGGCAGGCGTGAACTGGGCGTCGAAGGCGACCACGCTCTTGCCCGTGTCGAGGAAGTGCGTCTGGGTATCGAACCCGTTGGCATCGGAAGTGAAGGTGTACATCCTTGGATGTACAGCCAGGCTGGATGAGGAGTTGGTCGCGTCGACACCGCCGGAAGAGCAGGCGGACAGGGCCGCGACGGCCGCCAATGCGGCAGCGCCGGCCGAGATTTTGAGGAAGGGCATGACAGGGGCTCTCTGAGAAGCGGCTCTCGCCGCGTGTGTTGCGTGCTGGCCTCAGGTGCGGGCGAGGGGCCGCACGATCCCGACGCCGTGGGTCTGACGGAGGGCAAGCTGGACGAGCAGCGAATGTGTGAACTAGCGGCTTGTTCGGTTGCGGGCTGACTCCGGTGAGGCCGGCCGCCAACGCAGGTTTGCTGTGATGGCCTGCCGGAACCTCGACGCCATGCGTCCCTGAAGTGTGGCTCCCTTGCCGACGGTGTTGCTCCTCAAGGTGTCTTTGGCCGACATGGCCTTCGTTGGCCTACCAGCGAACCCGCACCCAAACTGCTTCGAGTTCGAAGCAGTCGAGGAGACGATACTGCTTAATTCGAATTCGAAGCAACCTCAAACCGCTGCCTGTCGACGAGAGATGGGGGTCGAGAGTGAGATCCTGCCGAAGGCGTCCGGCTTCCGGTCATCCGAAAGCCTTCGGGGTAGTGGTGACCCGGCGCGCTCCGTCCGCCATGCCGGGAGTGGGTGACGCCGTGGTCGTCCAAGTGCCCGACGAACAGTGGGGGAGACCGTGGCGGCAGTGATCAGCATGGACGACACGACGCCGATCACGATGGAGTCCGTGCACGCCTGGGCGGCGGGACGCCTGGCCCGCTCCATGCTGCCGAGACGGCTGACCATCGTGCCTGCCGTACCGAGGAACGCCTCCGGCAAGTTGGGCAAGGTCGTCGTGCGGTGGCACGCAGGCGGGGCGAGTTGACGTGCTTGCGGTACCCGAACTTCCCGTTCTCACCGTCGTCGGCGCATGGCAGGCGACCGCTGAGTCGTGAAACCGCTGCCGCGGCAGGCGCGCCTGCGTGGGCGGGGTAGCCGAGGTCATGGCTTGCGTGGGCCGCTGTGCGGCGGCCGACTGCGGGATGCATGCCTATCCTGTCGGCGCCCACGACGTGGAACTTGTACTCGGCCCGGGGTCAGCGTGTGAAGTCTTCCATGGCACGCCTCGACGATCTGGTGTGAGCCGTTCGCTCAGCTGATCCCCGCTGTCGCCGGTGGTGTATGCGGCAGAGGGCGACCGCCCCGCCACACAGTACGCCGTGTCGGTCGGATTCCGGTCCGTCGATCTCGATCTGTGCGACCGTCGGCTTGGTCTCCTGGTTCACGAGGCCGACTGGGGCACTGTGACCGACATGGGTCTGGATCACTACCCGGTATGCGAGCGACGGAGGCCGTGCCCAGCTGGGCACGGCCTCCGTAATGGCGGGCCCGGGACAGGTTTCCCTTGAGGTTGACCAGGGTCACCGTCCCAGCCAACTGCCGTTAACCAGCCGGGGGAGGGCGTGCGGGTGGGCGCACCGTCAGTCGCCCTTTGCTGCACCGCGCCTCTTGTCAAGCATGCATCAGTAACTGATCATGATCTCGTTTGGACAGAAACAACCCTCCACTACTCGATCCGTCGGCAGGTAAGGCATGGATACAGGCGTAAGGCGAAGACGGCAGGCCGCAGGTGACGCTTACGAGACGCAGGGCCCTCTCAAGCAGAACGCCCTCGGTGTTCTGGGCATCCTGTTCTTCGTCTTCTCCGCGCAGGCTCCGCTAACCGGCATCGCGGGTGCGGCCCCGGTCGCCATCGCCATCGGCGACGGACCCGGCGTTCCGGCTATGTATGTGGCGGCCGGCGCGGTCGTGCTGCTCTTCTCGGTCGGTTACGTGGCCATGGGCCGCCACGTCGTCGATGCGGGCGCCTTCTACTCGTACATCGGCAAGGGCCTCGGCGGCACGATGGCTGCGGGCAGTGCAGCCGTTGCGCTTCTGGCGTATCACACCGTCCAGGCCGCAGTTTATGGCCTTTTCGGTGCCGTCACGAGCGGCCTCGCGGCCCAATATCTGGGCATCGACGTCCCCTGGTGGCTGATCACTCTGGTCACCATGCTGATCGTGCAGGCCCTCGGTGCGGCCGGTGTCGACATGGGTGCCAAGGTGCTGGCGGTGTTCGTGCTGGCCGAGACCAGTCTCCTGCTGGTCTTCAGTCTGGTCCTGTTCCTCAAGGGTGGCGGCCCCGAGGGCTTGAATCCCGGCGCGTCGTTCTCTCCGTCTGCGATTCTCCATGGAACGCCCGGCGTGGCGCTGATGTTCGCCGTGGCGTCGATGTTCGGCTTCGAGGCGACGGCGATCTACAGTGAGGAGGCACGCGATCCGCACAAGACCGTACCTCGCGCGACGTACCTGGCGGTCGTGCTCATCACGGCCTTCTTCGCCTTCACTTCCTGGATGCTAATCTCTGCGCACGGTGCGTCCTCGAGTGTTGCTGAGGCCACGGAAGCGCTGGCTTCAGGAGATGCGGCCGGATTCGTCGCCGCCCCAATCTCAGCCGAACTCGGCACGTGGAGCGGCGACCTGCTGCCGATTCTGCTGGCCACCTCCCTCTTTGCCAGCATCCTGGCCTTCCACAACTCCGCCAACCGCTACCTCTTCTCCCTCGGCCGGGAAGCGTTGCTGCCGCGGAAGCTGAGCAGCCTCAACGGCAGGCAGTCGCCCTGGTTCGCCGGCCTGGTCCAGACCTGCTTGGCGGCGCTGCTGGTATTCCCCTTCGCGCTGACCGGCGAGGACCCGGTGCTCTCCCTCTTCGCCTGGTTCAGTGGTCTCGCGGTGCTGGCCATCATGGCGTTGTACTTGCTGACTTCCGTGTCGGTAATCGTTTACTTCCGACGGGAACAGTCGGCCGATACCCGGGCCTGGAATACTCTGATCGCCCCGGCACTGGGTGCCATCGGGATTGCCGGTGCCATCTGGCTCATCATCGGCAACTTCACCACCCTCATTGGCGGTGACGCGAAGACAGCCACATGGCTGGCTCTGACAGTGCCGGGCTGCCTGATCCTGGGCATGTTGATGCCGCGGTTGTCCCCGCGTCCCGACGGCGCCCGTTGATCTCCTGAGCGTGTGCGAAAGCGAGCGGTGGCCGAGAACCCGTGACGCCCCCGGCCACCGCTCGCTTTCGTGCAGGAGGACGAACGCCCAAGGGGGCTGGCAGGCGCGTGTCAGCCCTTTGCCCGCTGCTGCCAGTTTGTGAACGTCTCCACAGGGTCGTCGTTCTCGAGATTCCAGGGGTACGCCGTGACGAGACCGCGGATGGCCCCGAACACCTCACTGGCCTGCTTGGTGCGCTTCGCCTGGACGAGCGCGTAGGCCAGCATGTTGAGATCTGCGACGGCGGCGGCATGATTCAGATACCCCTGGCGTGGCCACTCCGCCAGCGCGTTGTCCAGCGTGGCCCTGGCGTCGACGCGGGTCCACAGATGGCCAGCGGTGATAGCCTCCACCCCTCCGTACTCGAGATTCGCACGGTAGAGGTCAACCAACGCCACAAGTTCAATTCCCGCTGCAGGCGTGGCGGGTGGTGCCGAGTGGCGCACCTGGTCGACGAACTCGACCACCTGAGCACGGGATCCGCACTCCCTGGGAGACAGGTAGCGGAGCATCTGGAGGTGGGCCTCGCGATGCCACCGATCACGCTGGACGATCTCCCGCCAGAGCGGAAAGACTTCCTCGGCAGGACGGCGCCACAGGCGCAGCAGACCAAGGCGCACCACCCAGGGGTTGGGATCCTCGGGCCGTAGTGAGGAGGCTCGCATGGAGGCGTCGAGTGCCTCTCCGGCCTCGTTGGGATCAGGGCTCTCTTCGTACAGCGTGCGCCGTAGCACCCCCCAGGCGAACAGCAACTGGGCGTCCGGGTCCTGGACTCGCTCCTCCGCCCACGACCGCTGAAAGGCCGGAGTGGTCGACTCCGCCAGTAGCGCCGTGCGGTGGGCCCTGCGGTCCCAGTCCCTCCCCGATGCGCGCAGAAGCTGCTCGATCATTGCGATGGTGATGGTGCGGCCGTTGGAGGCAGCAGGGTCCACCAGCCGTTTGCGAACCTTGCCGAGGTCGGTATCGTCGAGTTCGGGGGCGAGTCGAGGGACCGTGTCCCTACGGCGACCGAGAAGAGCCATGATCGGAGAGTAGCCAAGGTTTGCACAGCCAGTGGGGCTTTCTGGCTGCTTGGATGCCTATCTGAGATAAGTCGCCCCCTGGGCAAGAGCGCCTGCCCGAGCCTCCGGAAGGGGACTTGAACACCCCGCAGAAGCCGGTAGGACCGTTGCCGCCCATCGAGATACGGAAAGATCACCCCGAACCTGGATGCCAGTACTGTCTATTGCCCTTGCAATGCGTGACCCGACGCGGACACAGCCGAAGTCCATACGGGGCGTGCGAGTGGCTGGGCAGCCGGGATCGCTGGTCCCGCATATGCGATCGACGAGCAGACCGCCACAAGGCTGACCGGCGAAGCCGTCGAAGCGGTCTCCAAGGGCCACTGGACGTTGTTCCAGCACTTCCACCCATCGAACAGCGCGGTGCCACGGGAGAGTCCATTCCGATCAGGCCTGGTCGTCGGTCTCGGCGAGCCGACGCACGTCAAGGCGCCGGTGTACAATGCGAAGCTGCCCGGCTCTTGGCTGGTGGACCTTTCCCACATCGACCTGTCGAAGGTAAAGGTCGGCGAGGAGTGGGTGGAGCTGGACGGCAGCATGCCGCCCTCCCCGTTCACGCCGAAGGGCGAACGTCCGACGGGGCCGGCCCGGTACGCGACGCCGACCGAGGCGTACGCGGTGGAGCTGGGCTACCACGTCGCGCCGGTCGAGGCCTACGTGCGGTATGACAACGGCCGCTACCTGGACGGCTGGTACAACCGGCTGCGCGACGCCTACCTCGCCACGATGGCCGACCTCGGTGTGGACGCGGACCTGCCGCCGGCCGGCTTCCTGGCGGCGATGTACGGCTACAACGAACGCGACCCGGAGCTGGCGATCGTCGTCTCGGCGATCAAGGCAACGGTCAAGGGCGGGCTGGGCAAGCTGCGCGAGCGCACCCGGGGTGAGGGCTGGCGGCCGGACATCCACGCCGCGGTCATCTCCCGCACGCGGATCAACCTGCACCGCAAGATCGTCAAGCATGCGGCGTTCACCGGGCAGTACCCCATCGCGATCCTGTCCGACTGCGTCGTGTACGCGGCCGGCGGCGCCTCGCCGCTGGACTTCCTGCCCTACCGGGACGGAAAGCCGCTGCCCGGCGGCTTCAAGCTCGGCGTCAACCCGGGCCTGGTCAAGCACGAAGGCACCCAGAGCGTCCTGTGGGGCGAGGAGGTCCGCGAGCGGTTCGACGCCCCGGAGCTCAACCTCGCGCGGTACATCAAGGACGGCACCGTCACCGACATCGACAACGGAGAGTAGGAGAGGACGATGAGCCTGTTCGGCAACGGCCTGGACGCCGCCGTGCAGAAGTCGTTCACCCGCCCGGCACCCAAGACCGCGCCCGCGCAGATGCGCTACCTGGTCAAACAACTGGGGACCACCAGGGCCGTCGCCCAGATGCTGCGGATCTCCCAGCGCACCGTCGAACGCTACGTCAAAGCCCAGATCAAAAAACCGCGCCCCGACCTCGCCGCCCGCCTGGAGAACGAGGTGAAGAAGCGGTGGCAGCCGCAGATCCGCGCCAAGGCCCGCCGAAAGGCGGCGACCACCGACGGCATCGTCATCGACACCCGCGCCCGGATCGGCTACACCGCCCCGATCGGCACCACCGACGACGCCCGCCTCTTCGCGCCCAGCAGCAAGGCGCCACCGACCAACAACTCCAGCAGATCACCGCCGAAGCACTCAGGGAGGTCTACTTCCAGGACAGCGGCCGCCGCGCCGGCCAGCTGGAAAGGGTCAGCTTCACCGACATCGAGCACGTCGAGTTCGACCTGAAAATCAGTGACGGCACACTCCAGGTGGCCTCACCGACACTCATGGGGGCTCGCGGCCATCCCCGAGCGCGTCGACCAACTCGTAGGCCGGCGCGGCGAGGCGAATGCCACTGCGTGTTCGACAAGGCTGTCCGCAAGCGCCGAAACGTCGTCGAAGGCTGCGTCCCTCGCCTCAAGCAGTGTCGGAGCATCGCCACCCGCTAGGACAAGAAGCCTGGCCGCTACCGTGCGGCTATCAGCCTGGTCAGCACACGATTGCGTTCGAACGCCGCCGTGGTAGGCCGTGGTTGCGTTGGTGTTTGACGGGGCGACATTGTGCAGCCCCATCTGGAGTGGGCAGGCAGTCCTCATTGAACCCTCGGTCACTGCCCAGAATCTCAGGGCTGAGCGTAACGCTGTGCCGGGCGGCGATGTTCGGTGTTGTACACGGAAGACTCCATCGCGGGACCTGTCATGGCTCGTGCGGCATCGTCAGCTTCCGTCCTGCCGACGTCAGCTCAGTCGTCGGGGAGTGAGAGCCGGGCCCAGACGGACTTTCCCCTGGCGCGGGTGTCTGCTGTCCAACCCCATGTGTTGCTGAGGGCGTTGACGATGGGCAGTCCGCGGTTGTCTTCGGCCATGAGCGCAGGGAAGACGAGCAGGGGGCGGCGTCGGCTGGGATCGCGAACTACGCAGAGGAGCGTGTGTGGGCGCAGGGCGAGTGCGAGCCAGACGGCGGCCTGTGGGTTGTCCTGGCGAAGGGTGCGTGACCGGCCGTGGCGAACTGCGTTCGCGACGAGTTCGGAGGCGACCTGGACGGTGTCGTCACAGATGCCGATCAGGTTCCAGCTGTACAGGGTTTGTCGGGTGAACTGGCGCGCGACATAGCAACAGTCGGTGGTGGCGGGAATGCGGCGTGCGGCGAACGGGGTGCTGCCCAGGCCCGTACGGACGGCCAGATTGGAAGTGAACGCCGGTGGTTCGCCGAGGAACAGGGGTTGCTGCCGGGCACTGGCCGGTCTGGGTGCGGGCAATGGCTGAATGTTGTCGTTGTGACGTGACGTCATCGTCCGTCCCCCGGGACCTGGTTGCCGTTTCATTTCTGGCGTGCCGTCTTGACCGTCACTATTCCGGCCTGTTCATCGTTCTTGCAAGTGCCGTCCTGCAATTGCAGGACGGCACTATTCGTACACCTGGTCGGCCGATGCTCCAACTTAAGGCCGGCTAAGGAATGACTCGGAGGGGCGTGGTAGGCATGGAGCGCGTGGAAAACGGTGTCGGCGCGGACGTGATCGAGGACGTCGCATGGTGCAAGAGCCGCCACAGTGGGGGGAACGGGAACTGTGTGGAGGTCGCTTCCCTTCCTGATGGAGGCGTGGCGGTGCGTAACTCCCGCTTCCCTCAGGGACCGGCCCTCATCTACACGCGGGAGGAGATCGCCGCATTCTTCGCGGGGGTCAAGGAGGGGGAGTTTGACTTCACCCTCTCGTAACCCACGGTAGAGATATGGCCACTTCCTGACACTAGTGCGTTGCGGCTGCCATGCTTGGGCTCCCTGAACAGTTCGATAGGAGTGCCTGGTATGGCAGCCGAGCAAAAGGCGCCTTCTATTCTCGGATTCCCGCACCGGCCGGAGTGGGGTGCAAGCGCTCATCGAAGGGCGCTCGCGGGGCATCTGCGGCGCTGTCGTGATCACGCCCGGATCGCCCCTCGGCAGGCCGCCCGCTGCATCGATGCCTCTGAATCGACCATCAGTCGCCTGGAGACTGGTCTCACCCCGCTCAAGCCGGCCGAAGTGGAGCGGTTGCTGGATGCGTACGGCGTGCGCGATCCCGCCGAGCGGCAGCGGATCACCGTGCTCATGCTGGAAGCGGGCAAACCCGAGGTGTGGCAGCCGTATGCTCACGCCGCACCGACCTCCCTGCGGCCGCTGCTGGCCATGGAGCCGGCGGCTCGGCGCATTCTTTCCTACGAGCCGCAGCTGGTGCCGGGTTGGCTGCAGACCGAGGAATACGCCCAGATCGTCAGCCGGGCAACCCACCCGACCCTGCCGGCTAAGGAGATCGCAGACCGTGTGAGCCTGCGCGTGCAGCGCATCAACATGCTGCGCCGGGAAACCGACCCGCCAACGCTGCTGGCAGTGATGGACTCCGAAGTCTTCAGGCGCACCGTCGGCAGCCCCGGCGTCATGTACCGACAGATCAAGCATCTGCTCGCCCTGCTGGAGGACCTGCGCTACCGGCTGCGCCTGCAGATCGCCCCCCTGTCGGTGGGGGCGGCCGGCGCGATCGGGCACCCGATCGTGCACCTGCGGTTCTTCACCCCCGAATACCTGCCCGACATGGTGTACCTGGAGCAATATGAGGGCGCTGTCTACCGCGAGAAGCCGTCGGAGTCCGAGCGGTACCAGGCTGTTCTCAACCACCTGTGTGGAGTGGCAAGCCCTGTAGAGCAGACTCCATTGCTGCTGCAGGAGGCACTGGAAGCCTGGCGGTGACGCTGACCCGCTGCCGCGCGTCTGTGCCGCTCAGCGGCGCACGAAGCCCACGCCCCCGTACTCTTCCCATTCCCAGGTGAGCTGGGCCGGGACATCGTCATGGACGGGCCGCCAGGCTGAGACTTCTGTCAGACCCGGCTCCACCAGCTCCAGGGGTGCACAGAAGGCCGCGACGTCCGCCCTTTCCCGCACGCGCCCCCAGTGCCCTTGGGTCTGTTCGTCCATGAAGCCGGTGACAAAGTCGCGGATCTCGGACGAGTCGCTGACGAGTTGGCAGACCACCATCATGCTGCCAGACGGCAACCTGTCCGCGACCTTGGCAATCAGCTCGCCAGGCCGACTGCTGTCGGGAATGCAGTGCAGCACGGATACGAACAGAGCAGCCACCGGCTCATCGAGATCGATGAGCCGGCGCACAGGATCGCTCTCGAAGATCTCCGCGGTATCGCGCATGTCCGCCTGGAGCACGGCGGTGCGCTCATTGCTCTCCAGCAGAACACTCCCCATGGCACGGACACTGGGGTCATTGTCGACGTACACGATCCGGCTTGCGGGGTCGACGCGCTGCGCGATCTCGTGGACATTGTCCTGGGTGGGCAGCCCCGATCCGTGATCGATGAACTGACGGATGCCGTAATCGGCGGCCAGCGTGTGCACGACCCGGCGCAGGAACTGCCTGTTGTTCAAGGCGAGTTCCGTCATGCTGGGCACGTGTTTGAGGAGTTCGCCGCAGGCTGCACGGTCGGCGGGGAAATTGTCCCGGCCGCCCAGCAGACTGTCGTACATCCGAGCCACACTCGGAACCGAGACATCCACTCCGTACGGCAAGCTCACCCGTGTCCCCCTCCTGCCCGCACACCGCCACCCGGCGCCGAGATGGCACAGTATAGTGACATCAGTCACATCGACGCGCCGTGAAGTGGCCGGTTATCACTCCAACGGAGCGGCGGAGGAAGGCAGCAGACCGACAAGATCCTCGCGCGCTACCCCCAGTACCTCGGCAACACGTTCTGAACTGAGCCGCAGCCTGCGGTGCAACACGTGTGCATCCAGCTGTAGGGATCTCGCTGCTCTCCCTGGCGCTGAGGTCTGCGTCTTCACGCCGACCGCGTGATCGATGTGGTCGTGCAGAATGTCCCAGGCGACAGCAGCTGGAATCGTGCTGCCAAGGACCACGGTCCACGACACCGCCAGCTCGGTGAATGCTGCAGCGACCGCCGTCTCGGCCGCGCAGTCTTGGCCGATCCGCAGCGCCGCGTACTGCAGATACGGTTCATAGTGACGCTCACGAAAGGCGGCGAAAGCAGTCACGGCGGCGCGCTCAGCCCGAAGCGTGCCGCGGCCAGGACGCGGAACACGACGCACGCCGGTGTGAGTCCTCCGCTCAGTGAGGTGGGACGGAATTCTGTGCCCGGTCATTAGCACTCTCCCAGTGGGGCGATGTGCGTCGTGCCGTCCGGCAGCCGCGGGTCGTCGCACATCAAAAATGCATAGTGCACGGCCTCCCACAGGGGTTTGACTTCCGCGGGTCGGCCCCCCAGCGCGCAGACGAGAGCAGACAGTACATCCCATTCCGGAACGTCGACGCCCGCCAGCATGCGGCGGGCTGCTGTGACTGAGACGGCCTTGGCACTCAGAACCTCGATCTGGTCCGCCGAGGGTGACTTGGCCGCCAGGTACAGTCCCCGCACGGCCGCGTGCAGCTGCTCGATCGCCGCGGTGACCGGCTGGCGTTGCGGTGCCGTCACGCCGTGCGCGGCTTCGAACAGGACCCGCAACTCGGCAGGGTCCGAGCAGAAGATGTCGCTCAGTGCGCACACCAGGTCCCAGGTCGGCAGGCGGTCTCCGGACAGGACCCGAGAAATGAACGACGGCGACAGCATGGTGAGGTCGGCGATTTCCCGGATTGTCCTGCCACTGCTGACCTGCAGCTGTGTCAGCGCCGATGCCAGCTGGCTGACCGGACTGGCAGCGTGCTCGCTCTGATCGACGGCCGTGTCCTCGCACGCCTCGGCGGCAGGCACCGGCCGTGCCGAACGCCACCGGGCGGGAGCGGCCCGCTTGTCGTTGGCGTGCAAGACCATCATTCGCGCCACCCGCTCCGGTCCCCATCGGGCCCGTGCCGTCTCCGGCGCGACGTGCGCGGCCCGGGCCACGGCCTCCCATTTCTCACCCCGGTGCCGGGCGTCCTGGACCGCAGCCGCGGTGTACATATCCAGCTCACGGCGGATCGCCTCGGCGCGTTCCAGCAGCGTGGCCAGCTCCTCCTGGCGCAGCTCACTGTCCAGAAGTTGCGCAGCCAGCCGGTGGACTTCCGTGGCCACCGCGCGCCCCAACGGGCCTTGTTGTTCAGCGACCGCACTCCGGCGCGCCTGCCGCTGCCGCTGCGCCCGACGGCGGCATGCGGTGCCGCAGTACCGGCGGCGCCGGCCTGCACCCGTGTTCTGCACCAAAGGACCCGCACACACCACACACGTGTCTACCTGCGATCCACGATCCATCACACACAGTCCTCTCCTGACCTTGCTCCGGTCGCACGGTGCCCTGCCATCGGCATGGCCAGGTGGTGCCGGAACGCGCTGACGCTGCCCAGCACCACCCCCTTGCGGCAGGTTCAGTCCAGCTGCGCCCACAGGAATTCGATGCGGGACGCGCGGGCCGTGGCCGCAGCGGTCATCGCGAACGCAACGCACGCGGCGGCAGGCCAGTCGGAGCGCGACAGAACGAAGGACAGAGCAAGTACGACAAGTGGGCCCAAGCTCAGCGTGACAGCGAAGGCACGCAGGCGTGCGTAATTCCCGTCGGTATTGCTACCGTCCAGGGGCGTCCCGGACACCACGGTGCCGGTGACGATGCGGGGATCAGTCATCTGTTTCCTCAGCGAATTGACGGCTGGTCAAAGTGCGGAGGGGTCCAGGTCTTTCGGTGCCACCCTCGGGGCCGGGACCCGTCTCCGGCGCGACATTAGCGTGCGGCTGCCTCACTCGGCCATCAGAGTGAGGCAATAACGGGTAAGTCGCCGCATCAGTGGGTGAAAACCAAGACCGACATCACCTTTCTGGCTGCAGCCGGCCCGGTTATGCAAAATGCTGAGCACATTTGACAGAACGCGACCGATGTTGCTGGTAAAGCGTCCTGATACAGCGTGCGCCGTCGCTTGAAAATCCATTCAGCGCACACCGGCGCAAACGCCACCAGGCTGATAGCCAGTTCAGTGACTACCTACTCGAGCCGCCGCGCTGACCGTACTCTCGACGCACTCTGCAGGCCGCCCCTGCTCCAGGCGGGCGGCTCGCATGAGGGTGGACGAACAACCCATCGAGTACGCCGACCTGGTACCGGCCCAACAGGAGCAGCAGTCGGTTTAACGTCCCTGGCAGGGGCAAAGCGCAAAATGGCCCGTACTTCCTCCGAGCGGACGGAAGGAAGTACGGGCCTTTGGCGTGCTCGGACGGTGCATCAAGGTGCCTGGGCGGCGCCTGCTTCCTGATCGAGGTTGGGGCGGCGTTGCCAGGCCGGCGGGTGCCGCATCGCAGTGATCGGACCGGCGCCAGGCTCGGTGGCAGGCGCCCAGACCATGCGCCAAACGTGCTCCCACACAGCTGCAAGCGTGGTCCGGGCCCCGATGCCGCAAGAAGACGCCGCAATTCAGGACTGCGCGAGATGCGGAAGAGTCGCCAGGGGTACAGGCAGGGATTCCGTCAGCCGTGAACGCAGGCCATGGACGCCGTGCCCATGGCTCAGCGGGTCAGGTTGGCGAGGAAGGACTCGGCTGCCGACCACGGGCTCAGCTCGATTCCGAAGCCGCTGCGTGCAGCGGGTCCTTGTACGTGGACCAACCGGCCGGACAGGTCGACGACGTCACTGGTGCGGAACACCCCGGCGCAGGCACTCAGGTAGCTTCGAAAGTGGGTGATCTTGCGAGCGAACACGGCCGAGTCGTCGACCGTGGACTCTGTGACGGTGTCCACCTCCACCCCATAGAGCGCCGACGTGACCAGGCCCTCGAAGTGGTCTGTGATCCGGGCAAGGACAGAGACACCCACCGGGCTTCACAGAAGTGCGTACAGAGTGCGAATCGGGGGATGCCGGCGCCCAGTGCTGCGGCATCCTGCCTGGCGGAGAGGGCAGGATTCGAACCTGCGTGAGCCTTGTGAGGCCCGACCTTGAGGCGTGCTCGCTGGTCCCCGATCGACCACTCCGGGCACCTCTCCCTGCTCCCGGCATCGGGTGACCCGCGCCGTTCACGTGAACAACATTGGCAGGAGCCTCTGACGCCGACCTGATGCGCCTCTGACACGCACCAGGATGACCGCGTTGCCTCGCTCACCGAGACTGTCTCCTGGAAGCTCAGGAAGTTGCGGAACTCGGGCCGGCAGTGGGTCCAGGCAGGTCACCTTCTCAACGAGCGGGAGGAGGCGACCTGCGTTGAGGCGATCTACTTGAACCAGTACTTGACGCCGTGGTGGTGCGAGCACGTGCCCTGCGAGTGCCGCGAGTACGACAGGGAAGCATCCTTGCACTTCGCCGTCTCGTACTTGTCCTTCGGCCTTTGGTGGTGCGTCCAGCCGCACACCCCGGTGGTGTGCTGGATGCAGCGGTGGGCCGTGTTGGTGGACGGCAATGCCGCCGCCGAAGCAGTTGGTGCACTGAAGAGGACGCTGGCCAGGGCGACAGCCAGGGCCGGGACAGCAAGACGTGCGCGCAAAGAAACCCCCCTTTGAAGTGGTGCAGTGCAGCGGGAGTTTATAGCTGTTTGAGCCAACAACGATGCCCAATCGATTGATGTGTGGGCCAAGCCTGATCTGTGAGATCAGGCGCACGCCGTGAAGCTCAAGCAACCGCGGATCTGTCGGCCAGATCCAGAGTCTGGGTGTGAGGTCGGGATGGTCGCAGCGGGATGAGGATTGCAGCAGCTTGGCGCAGGCCATCAGCAGCGTAGCCCGTCCGGAGGCGCTGTCGAGTAGCGGGACGAACTGGTGATGCATGTGTGCGGCGGTGCACGGGGCGAGTTGGACGTAGGCGTAGAGCAGGGCGATGTCGTAGCCGCGGGGGCCAGGTCCAATCCTTCCCAGTCGACGAGGGAGCCGCGTGCGGTGAGGTTGGTGGTGTGAAAGTTGCCGTGCGTGCAGTCCCATTTGGGGTTCTGGCTCTCTTTCCGTGACGCGCGCACGCTGAGTGACGGCTGCCACTCGGATCAGGCTTCGGGAAGTTGCCTGAAAATAACCGGGGCCGATCTTGGTGTGGTCGACAGTGCGGCGTCGTGGAAGAGACCTCGCCCCGCCTGGAGGGCCTGCTGTTACCGTCCATCGCGGACGTGTCGGTGCTGTCGCTGGAGGTGAGCCACGAGGCGATACGCATCGACGTCTGCAGTACGGCGGCCGGGGCGGCATGCCCGGGCTGTGGGAGTGAGTCGACCCGGGTGCACAGCTCTTACCTGCGGTTTCCTGCGGATGTGCCGAGTGGGGGACGTCTGGTGGTCCTGCAACTGCGAGTTCGGCGGTTCTTCTGTCCGGAGTCTTCGTGTGCTCGGCGGACGTTCGTTGAGCAGTTGCCGGGGCTGACTCGGCGGCACAGCAGGTGGACGGAGCGGTTGCGGTCGAGTCTCGCCGCGGTGGGTCTCGCCCTCGCCGGCCGGGCCGGTGCCCGCTTGGCGAGGGCCTTCGGGGTGTCCATCAGCCGCAGCGCGGTGTTGCGGCTGCTCGGTGCCTTGCCCGAGCCCGAGGTCCCGGCCCCGCGGGTGGGGGGTGTTGATGAGTACGCCACACGCAAAGGACGGGTCTACGGCACGGTGCTCGTCGACGTCGAGACGCGTCGGCCGGTGGATCTGCTGCCTGACCGGGAGGCGTCCAGCCTGGCCGCATGGCTGGCGAAGCGACCCGGGATCGAGATCGTCTGCCGGGACCGCGCGCCGTTCTTCGCGGAAGGCGCCACAGCCGGGGCGCCCCAGGCGACGCAGGTCGCCGACCGCTGGCATTTGTGGCACAACCTCGGGGAGGCTGCTGAGCGGGCTGTCGCCCGCCACCGCCAGTGCCTTCGCGTCCTGGTCCCCGATCGCGAGGGGAAGGCCGACGAACCGGCGCCGCCCGAGGAGAAGGCGGAATCTCCATGGCGGAGCGAGCGGTTCGCCAACCGTGTCCGAGCCAGGCACGCCACGGTCCACGCGCTGCTGGAAGCCGGTCACAGCCGCCGTTCCATCGGGCGCCGACTGAACATGACCCACCGCACGGTCAAGAGCCTCGCCGACGCTGCGAAGCCGGAAGACCTCTTTCGTGGTCAGTGGCAGCACAACAGGACCTCCGTCCTCGATGAGTACAAGCCCTACCTGGACGAACGCTGGGACGAGGGCTGCACCAACGCTTGGAAGCTCTGGGAGGAGATCGTTCCCTTGGGCTATCGAGGCAGCTACGGCCGGGTCAGCGCCTACCTGCGGGCGAAGCGGACCTCGCCACGGCCGGTCACCGCGCAGCCGCCGGCACCCCGCGTGGTGACGAGATGGATTCTCAGCCGACCCGAGACGCTGACCGAGACCGAACAGCTCCGGCTCAAGGCCGTCCTGGCCAGCTGCCCCGAACTCGATGCCCTGACCGGTCACGTCCGGTCCTTCGCCCAGATGCTCACCGAGCGCCAGGGCGAACGGCTCCCGCAGTGGCTCGACGCCGTCCGCCAGGACGACCTGCCCAGCCTCCACACTCTCGCGGCCGGCATCGACCGGGACCGCGATGCCGTCATCGCCGGACTCACCCTGCCCTGGAGCTCCGGCGTCGTCGAAGGACACGTCAACCGGATCAAGATGCTCAAGCGCCAGATGTTCGGACGTGCCGGCTTCGCACTGCTCCGCAAGCGAGTCCTGCTGGCTCACTGATCGATGTCAGATGCGCGCGATAGCTTCCCGACATGGGTGTCTATCTGGTGAGCGTCGGCGCGGAGGAATGGTTCGGTGACGAGGAGGACGGATGGGGTGAAGTTGCTTCGGCACTCAATGCTGAACTCAAGCGGCGGGGTCTGCCGCCCTACGAGGACGTCCCCGCCGAGACGGCCTTCGCACCTGGCTCAGGACAAGCCTTCGAGGAAAAGCTGACCCCCGATATGACCGGGTTTCTCACCTTGTGTCAGACGCACCTGTCACGGGAGGAATCGGAGATCCTCTGCGGCTGGACCGTGCTCGTGCCCTTCTCGCTCGATGAGGAGATCTGGTTGCCCATCGAATCCGACGACCACGAGTCCATGGTGGCCGGCGCTCCTCAGGTACTACCACTCGCCGAGAAGTTGGCGGCAGCCATCGATCTGCCAGCCGAAACCCCGGCAACATGCGACAACCTCGACCTGAGCACATGGTTCAGGCACCAAGCAAAGGAACTGGCCACTACTCGAACAGGACCGTGGACCAAGGACCTGGACACGGCCTTCTACGTCGCACTGTTCCTGCGCGCTGCACAGCACTCAATCCGGCGCGGCTGCCCCGTCGTCTGCACCTGAGGCCCCCCTCGGTCCCACTGGTCTCCCAGCAAAGATCACCCACCGTACACGCGTCACGGAAAGCGATCCAGAACCCCATTTGGTGAACTTGGGTGTGGTGTTGGCCGGTGGACTGACGGACGGCGCGAGTGGTCGGGCCCATGAAGGTGAAAGACAGAGCGTCTCCCGAGAGTTCTTGAATGGCGCGGGTCACTCATTCTCGGCGCGCCGGCGGGCGGCGAGGATGGCGACGTCATCCTCGTACGCACCGTTGGCCAGGCGGGCCAGGAACGTGTCGAGCATGGCGTCCAGAGGGCCGTCCGCCGGCAGGCTCAGCGCCTCGAGCGCCTGTACCGAGACGTCGATGTCTGTGCCGCGTCTTTCCACCAGTCCGTCGGTGTAGAGGAGCAGCGTGGCGCCGTGGTCCACGCGTACGGTGAGCGATTGGTAGCCACCGACTCCGGTGCCGATGGGTGGGCCGACCGGGAGCCACAAGACCTCGACGCCGCCGCTCGGTCGCAGGACGGCCGGCGGCAGATGCCCTGCGCTGGCCGCTGTGCAGGTGCCCGCCCGCGGATCCATGACCGCGAGAAGGCAGGTGGCCAGGCGGTCAAGGCCCAGTTCCGCGACCTGACGGTCGAACTCGCTGAGGACCTTGTCGACGGCCGTGCCGGAAGTGGCAATGGTGCGGAGCAGTGAGCGGTACTGGCTCATGGCGACAGCGGCCTGGAATCCGTGGCCCATCACGTCGCCCATGACCAGCAAGGTGCGAGAGTCCGGCAGGGGAATCGAGTCGTACCAGTCCCCACCGACGAGGACACTGTGGCCGGAGGGGATGTAGCGGGCAGCCACTTCCACAGCAGGGTGGGGGGTCCTGGGTTCGGACAGCAGGGCCCGCTGGAGTTCCAGAGCCATGGTGTGTTCGTAGCTGTAGCGGCGCGCGCTGTCGATGGAGAGTGCGGCCCGGTCGGCCAGCGCCTGGAGCGTCACGAGGTCGTCGTCGTTGAAGAGGCGCGATGCGCCGGCCCTTCCCAAAAAGATGACGCCGACCGGGCGGCCGGCCGTGATCAGGGGAGCGATGAGAAGTGAGTGGACGCCGGCCGCTCGGAAGAGCTTGGTTCGTTCGGGGTCTACGGTCACCTTCTGGAACAGCTCGTCCGAGGCCAGGTTGCCCAGCCACGGTCGCCCGGTGTCCAGGCAACGCCGTGTGGCGACGCCGCGGGGAACGTCAACATATGGTCCTGGTCCGCCCAGCTGGCGCAGCAACCATTCCATCCCAGGGGGCGCCACCCCCCTCGTCTTGCGCAGCCGCAGGAACCCGGGAGGAGGCGGGGGAGCGCCGGTGAACTCCTCTTCGACGATTGCCACCGCGGCCACGTCGGTCAATGAGGGAGCCAGGAGGTCGACCAGCTCCTGGCACGTAGTTTCGATGTCGAGCGTGGTGCCGACGCGCGTGGCCGCGGCATCCAGCAGGGCCAGCCGCTGATGCGCGGTCTCCAGATCGTCCAGATAGCGGCGCAGATTACTGATCTCCACGCTGATCCCGCACAGACACGGACCTAGTCCGGGCAGATCCACGCGGTGATAGACCGCTCGCCAGAGCCGTTGCCCCAGAGGCGAGGAGACCCCTGTCGTTCCTGAGATGGTCGCTTCCCGAGGTTGCCCATCCGCGAGCACCTCGCACAGAACGTCGTCCGGCCTCTGGAGATCCGGTAGCACTTCCCCGAGCGTTCGTCCCAGGAACGCCGAGGCGGGCAGGCCACTGACCTTGACCCATGCCGGATTGACGTACAGATGACGCAGCTGCGCGTCGAGAAGGACGATGGGAGCCAAGGTCCCCTCTACAAGCTGACACGCTGGAACGCCATCACCGTCCGGAAAGTGCCACTGCGGCATGGAGCCCTCACCATTCACAGGTTTCGTCTCGCGGCTATCGCTGGAGCCAATGCATACCCCGTTGATGGAGCGACCTCCCGCTTGAGCGTCCTCTCCTGTT
Organism: Streptomyces sp. BK340; assembly: GCF_007827595.1. GTDB lineage: Bacteria > Actinomycetota > Actinomycetes > Streptomycetales > Streptomycetaceae > Streptomyces. The sequence goes on along the minus strand of NZ_VISR01000020.1, from coordinate 116,187 downwards.
GGAGCCGCAGGGCTGCTGCTGCACTGTGCCCGCCTCAATACAGGCGATCTGGCCCGTGGCGAGGCCCTGCAGGCCGACCAGGATGCGGGTCTGGATGGTGGGCCACGTCTGGTCGATGAGTCGGAGAGTGGGCATGACGCGGATGGTGGCGCGTGGGTCGCGGTAGACCAGCCGTTCCACCATGTCGCGGGTGGTGGGCGCAGCTGCCAGGACGTGTGTGATGACGTCCATACGCCGCATCTGCACCCAATCGACCGCGACGCGACGCACAAACTGCATCCCGCAGGCAGGGCCGGAGAGGACGTGTTGGGCGGCATCTTCCGGCGCCTGCCCGGTGTGCACGGCGCCGGCGGGCAGCATGAGCGTTCCTTGCAGGTCGGCGACGGCGAGGCAGTCGGTTCCGACTGGGACGAGGAGGGCGACGCCGACCACCGGGGGACGCCAGTTCTCGTAGGCGGCGTGATGCTTGGAGGGTGGTGTGGCAGCGGCGGCAGGCATCAGGCAGGGCCGCCTTGGACGGCCGAGACGATCTCGTTGAGATGGCGGGGCTTGCTGGTGCTGGGGATGGGCGCGATGTGGGGCCCGTAGTTGAGGAGCCAGTTCAGCGGTGCCTGCGGTCCGTGCGCTCGGGCCAGTGCGCCGGCGTCGAGGGGCCGGTAGGCCACGTAGGGGATGTCCAGTTCCCGGCAGAACTCCACGGTGGGGTCGTAGCGGTCTTGGGTGTTGAGGACGTTCTGTACTGCGGCGACGGGCTGATGCTGACGACCAGGCGGAGGTCTTCGGGCGTGACCTTCGACAGGCCGATGTGCCCGATCTTCCCCTCCTGCTGCATGGCCTGCGGGACGACGATCTGGTCGTCGAGCGCCACTTCGGGGTCGATGCGGTGCAGGTAGCACAGCTCCAGGCGTTACATCCGCAGGCGGCGAATGCTCGCCTCGACGCAGGCGCGAAAGTAGAACGGGTTGCCCAGCGGCCTCCACTGTCCCGGCGGGGGACGGACCAAGCCGACCTTCGTGGCGATCAGTACGTGTTCCGGGTACGGGTACAGGGCGTCCCGGACGAGTTGCTCGACCGTGTGGGGGCCGTAGGCGTCGGAGGTGTCGATGTGGCTGATCCCGTGGGTGTGCACGGCCTGGCGGAGCACGCTGAGCGTCGTCTCACGGTCGACGGGGTCGCCCCAGATGCCGGGGCCGGTCAGACGCATCGTGCCGAACCCGAGCCGGGACACGGTCTTGCCCGCGATGGTGATGGTGCCTGCCGGCGGCGGGGGTGTCATGTGTGGGCCTCCTTCAGGCAGTGCTGGACGGCGACCTCGACGGTGTGGGCCGGGCTGTCGGGGTCGCTGGTCACGCGCTGGTGGGGATGTTGTCCTCGGCCAGGAGGTGGTGCGTGTGCTGGTCGACGAGGCGCCGGTAGCGGGGGTCGTAGTCGTGGCCCGTGTTGACGGCCACGCTCTCGTCGAGCACGGTCGCGAACAGCAGGTCGTACTTCGGAAGTTGGGTGGAGGCGAGTGCGTGCAGGCGTTCGCGCTCCAGAGGGGGTGCCGTGTCGCCGCGGAACTCCAGCTCGGCGTACCAGTAGGCGATGGCGTCGTAGGAGGCCCGGTCGGCAACGACGACCTCGGCGCCCAGGGCGAGCACGCTGGTCTCGTCGGCGATGCCCTGCGTGATGATCCATTCGGTCGACCGTTCGATGTGGTGCTGCATTTCTGGCAGGCCGGCCTTCGCCGCGCGCTGGCCGAGCCGGCCGGTGCGGGCCACGGTGAGGCCGTGGCCACGCAGCTCCATCTCGATGCGCTTGAGGAGCGTTGTCTTGCCGGTGGAGTGGGTGCCGAGCACGCCCATGCGGATCGGCGGGGAGGTCACCACAGGGTTGAGTCCCTTTCAGGTTCGGGGGCGCCGGGCAGGCTGGGCGGCACGGCCGCGGCGACCAGCTGGTCCCAGGTCTCGTATCGGGAGGCCATGGCGATGAGGAGCTGGGCCGTGGCGTACGCGTCGAAGGTGGCCCGGTGCCGCTGCGCGGGGGCCTCGCTCAGGTCGGGCTGGATGTGCTTGATGAGGTCATCCAGGCTGTAGCCGTCCAGGCCCGGGAAGGCCTTTCTGGCCAGGCGAAGAGTGCCAGCACTCCGGCCGGCTGCCACGACGGCAGGCGGGCCAAGACCACGCGGTAGTCCGTGTCGGCGTTGTGCGCGCAGATCCAGGCGGTCCCGAGGAAGCCGTGCACCTCCTCGGCGATCTCCGACCAGGCGGGCTTGTCCGCCAAGTCGCTGTTGGACAGGCCGTGCACCCGGGTCGCCCACTGCGTGACGGGCCGGTTCGGGCGGGTCAGCCACGCCCTCGCGGTGGTCTTGTCGGGGCGGCCGTCCCGGATCGGCAGGGCGGCCACCTCAACGAGGTCGGGCGGAGCAGTGCCGTTGCCCTCGACATCGAGGACAAGCAGCGCGGGCCAGGTACTGAAGATCATGCGGGGCCGGTTCCGATCTCCGCCTCCCAGCCGATGCGGGCCCGGCCGTGCTGGCGGTACAGGTGGGGGTGCTCACGGGCGTGGCACTGGTAGCCGAACCCGTGCTGCAGGTAGTAGCGGGGCGGCCCGTCCAATCCCTCCACGACGATGGCACGGTCGCTGTCCTCAACGGCACCAACAGCCCCGAGGGAGCGGGCCGCACGATCGACGATCGCCAAGTCCGGCATAGCCCGGAATGTCGGTGCTGTGAGCAAGGCACTCTCCATGTCGGGGGATGGGTGGGTGGAGCCGTCCGACGGTCCGGGCCCAGGTGGAGGGGAGAGGGCAACCGGACCGCCGGACGGGGTCTATGCGGCGAGGGCCGTCAACGCGTCGACGTCGACAGGCGTACAGTCCGTGCCTCGGGGGCGTCCTGGCCGGCGAGGTGTGCGGCGGATGCGGTGGCAGGGCAACGCGGAGAGCCGACGACCGGCGGCCTGGCATCCTGCACCGCCCCGGGAGGGTCACTCACGCCGGGACGGTGCGGGGGTCTGGCGCTGTGTCGCTCTGTCAGGGGGCCCGTTGCGCCAACGAGCTGAGGCGGAAGCAATTGCTGGCCTGAGCCACTTGGCGCGGTGGAAAGAGGCAGGGATCGCGCGGCCAGATCGTGCAGGGTGAGGAGCGATCGGGTGAGGGTTGCCAGGTCGTGGAGGTGTTCGGGATCTCGGGCGTCGGCGAAGCCCACGGCCAAGGCCTCACGTGCACGGGTGATGACGTGCATGGCGGTGTGACGAGTCTCCCCGCGCAGTACGGTGACCTGGCCTTCGATGTTCAGGACAAGCACCCGGAGTTGACCGCGGAGGAGCCCCGCCAGGTGCGCACGCTGCTCGTCGCTTCCCAGGTCCGGGCGGCCGATCCGGGGCTCGCCCAGCACGGTGCTGTACGTGCGCCGTATCAGGTCGACGTTGATCTGCACCGATGCGGCCGACGCCACGGCGGCGGTCATCGGCCTACCGCCTCTCGGGGCGCCGGGGTCTCGATGCCGACCTCGGCCGGGTCCAGGACCGTGCACCGGGCGAGCGAGGCGGCCAGCTGGCCCCCGACCACCCATCGTGCGCGCCAGCTGGTCATGAGGAACACGTCCATCTCCCCGCCCACCAGCCCGAGCGGGCCGGTGTAGAAGCGCTGTCCGTAGACGGCGTCGAGGATGACGTCGCCGACCCGTACCGGTACGACTCCCTCGCGCCGCAGATGCGGGCACAGGCGGGCGGCGACGGGTGCGCATGAACGGCACACCGGCGGGTGCACGGTCATCTCCCCATGGGGCCACTTCGGTCCTTCGTCCCGGTGGTCTTCCAGCAGCCACAGCCATCCCCGCTTGTCGCGGTCCGCCGGTCCGCCGCACACCTGGCACAGGAACTTCCGCATGGCGCGGCGCTGCCGCGGTCCGTGCACGACTTTCCAGAGCGGTTCTCCTACCCCCTGATTGATTGCCCAGGGCTTCCACAGCAGCCCGGCAGATCCGCGACCCGGCGTGGGGCCGGCATAGGCGATGCCTCCGCCCACGACGATGACGGGCGGCTGCAGTACCTGCTCGCCGCTCCACGCGGTGATGTAGGGGACGGGACGGCCCTTGTGCATGAGGAGTTCGGACATGACTCTCTCTGTCGGTGACGGGGTGGAAGAGGAGGGCGTCGGCCATGAACGACGGGGGGAGCGCCCACGGCCGACGCCGGTCTATACGTCGCCCAGCTCGGACGGCAGATCGGGGCAGGGCAGTGGGGTGTCCGGCGCGGCCGCGGCCGCCTGGGGGCCGGCGGTGTCGTCGTACACCTGGATGCCGAGCAGGGTGATGGCGGCGACGTGGCCGGCCGCCCACAACGTGCCCAGGGCTGCGGATACCGGGTCGCGGGGCCGCATGAGGCTCATGCTGCTGCCTCCTTGGCCAGAGGAACGAGTGCCTTGACCGTCTTGCCGACGACCGCGTCACCGGCGTCCCGCTTCTCCTCCCAGAACAGGTGGGCCCCAGATCTCTTCACCCAGCCCAGGCCGCTGCCTGCGGGGTGAGCGTCGGAGTTCACCGCATCGAAATTGGGGAAGACGGGATCTGCGTCGTCCACCTCGATCAGGAGGTCTTCCGTCTTCGGGAGCACCGTCAGCCGCAAGGCGACACAGCCGTTGCCGAAGGGCTTGCCGTGTGCGGCCGCGTTACTCACGAGCTTGTCGGCGATGCGAGCGGCCACGTCCACATCCCCAGGCCAGCCGGCCACCGTCAGCCGAGGACGTGCCCTGAACCGAGCGTTGGCGCCAGCCGCCTCATTCGCCACCAGCCTGGTTTCCCACTTGAAGCTGGGGTAATCCGGTTCGAGAGACACAAGGACCAGGGCGGAGTGCACCGGGTGTCCGGCGGCTGCGGCGTTCTCGGCACCGGGAGGGGGACACACCCAGGCCTCGGGCGTGGGAGTCTCCACGCCTCTTATGCATAAAGCGGGCTGCTGCGTTGGAGGGTTCACGGGGAGACTCCCAGTTTCTGTGCTCGGTTGTGCACTCTCAGCGAAGTAGGCGATCAGAGTTCACCCACTGCACGTGGCCTCGCCATGGCCTGCCACGTGGCCTCTCCGTCACTTCCAGGCGACACAGGTGGCCTCGGGGTAGCTTTGAAGTGGCTTCTGTGCGGGCTGGGTTGCCGCGGCGAGCAACGGCGGTATCCCCTTCCCGGAGAAGGGATCGATTCGTAGGCCGGCTGACTGCGGCGCCGCGGACTGGGGGCGGTATGAGAACTGCTGAGCCGAGAACGCTGCTCGCGTGGCTGTGTGATCGGGACAGACTTGTCTACCGCCAGTTCGAGGAGCGGTTCATCGAGGTCGGTGTCCGGCTGTTCGGGAACAGCCCCAACAACCCGACCTGCGGCGAGTCGTAGTTCCGGCGGTGGACCGGCGGCAGGTTACGAACGTTGCCCGGCCCTGCCACCTGCCGAATTCTTGAGACGATGTGGCCGGAATACACAGCTCACCAGCTGTTCGGGCCGCCACCGCAGAACGATCCCCAGGCACCCGCGAATGACCTGGAAGAGCGAGTTGGAATGACCGCAGAAGAAGCCCTTGAGGGCGCCGACGCGACTGCTTCAGCGTCCATCTCCGACAACACCATCGATGAACTGCGAGACCAGGTGACAGCCATCGCTCAGCGGTACCACCTGAAGTCACCAGGCGAGTCCTACGAAGAAGCCGACAGGCTGCGCCTGACGATCGAGCGTCAGCGGGATCGGACGCAGGTTCCCGTCCAGCAGCAAGAACTCATGATCCTGAACGGGCAGACCGCCGCCCTTCTCTCGGTCGCCGCGTTCGATCTCGGGTACTTCCCAAGCGCCCGCAGCCTGGCGCGTACGGCCGCCGTGTTCGGCGAAACCACCCGATTCACACCGCTCCAGGCCTTCGCCGACGGCACCTTGGCCTACATCGCGTACCACACGGGCAACCCCACCGACGCTCTAGCGAAGGCCACCCGCGCTCTGTCCTACGGTGGCCTCGGGGACATGGCTCAGCGGCGGCATCAGGCCATCAAAGCCCGGGCGCACGCGCACCTTGGCGACGTGACCTCAGCCCGGCAAGCGATCCTGCTGTCCGCGCAGGACGGCCAGGACCGCCGGGACGACCTGCACGACGGGGTAGGCGGTGAGTTCGCCTTCCCCCTAGAACGGCTGGCCATGTCCACCAGCACCACGGCCCTGCTCATCGGCGACGCCGTACAGGCCGAAGCCGATGCGCGGCGCGCCCTGGAACTCATCGGGCAGCGCCCGAGTGAGGAGCAGTCGGCCCACGTGCGGGCGGGAGCGGCCGCGGACCTCGCGCTCGCACGCCTCCTGGCCGACGACGTGGACGGCGCGGCCGAAGCCCTGCGTCCGGTGTGGGACGTCCCGGCGGAGCACCGTCAGACGGGCATCGTCGTCCGTACGGCCCGCATCCGGCAGCACCTGGCCCGGCCCGAGTACCACGGCGCCCATGTCCCCACAGCGCTGGTGGAGCGGATCGAGGACTTCAACCGCGTCTCCCCGCCGCACCGCATCGGCCCGCGCATCGGGTTCCTCGCGATCGAGAGCTGACCTACAGAGAGGCGAGCATCTTCGCTTCCTTCTCCGGGGCGATCCCGTGCTCCGCCCACCGCGGGTGGTCCACGGGACGCCCGTCCCCGGCCCACCACCGCCACGTGTCCCGGACCGTTTCGGCGAGCGGCCGGCACTGAAGCCCCATCGCCACGGCGCGGCTGGAGTCGACAGCCCACACTCCGGCATGAGTGCGCCACAGGGGCAGCTCCGTCCACTGCTTCACGCCCTGCTCGATCAGCACCGCGGGATCGACCCACGCCGGTGCCCCGGCACCGCCCGTCTCAGCAAGGCACGCCTCGAGAAAGCTGCGGAACGTGATGCCCTCGGGGTGAGTGACGTTGAAACCGCCGCTCGCCGAGCCAGCCGCCTGGTCGAGGGCGAACCGCGCCACGTCACGCACGTCAACAGGTTGGATGCGCTGTTCGGCCGGGGCGGGGGCGAGGATGCGGCCGCCCCGCTTGGCACGCTCCAGCCACCACGGCAGTCGGCCGACGTACTCACCGGGGCCCAGGATCACGCCCGGGCGCAGCAACACAGCGGCGCCACCGAACACTTCCGTCACGGCGCGCTCCCCGCCGGCCTTCTGGAATCCGTACTGGGTGGGTGAGCCGTCCGCACCGGTGTAGCCGTACGACTCATCGGCGTCCGGCGGGCATTCGAGCAGCGGCGACGTGTCGGAGAGCGGCTGGTGCGGCCATCCCTCGTACACGGACACGGTGGAGATGTGCACCCATCGACGGGCGGCCGGGCGTAGTGCGGTCGCGGCCGCCAGGACGTCACGCGGCGGGAGTTCGGAGCTCGATGTGTCGATCACTGCGTCCCACGGTCCTTGCCAGGCAAGGCGCTCCAAGTCGATGCGGTTCGTCCGGTCCCCGTGGACAGCCTCCACGCCATCCACGTCGCGGCCGGAGAGCCCCCGGTTGAAGGTGGTGACCTCCCATCCCCGCGCCAGTGCGCCCTCCGCGATGTGCTTGCCCAGAAACCACGTCCCGCCCATGACCAGAAGTCTCATGAGATGGATCCTGCCGTGCCGGACCATACGGACGGAAGGGTGGCTCGCTGTAGGGGTTGGCGACTCAGGTGTGCCACGAGTGCCTGCCATGGCACGCGGAAGTCGTGGTCGTTGACGGGGAGATCCTCGTCAGGGAGTGGCATGCCGTCGGATGTCCGCAGTTCGAGCAGCTCATCGGGGACTGATAGGGAATCCGTCACTCGGGGCTGGGACACATCACTGATGGGTGATGATGTTGCGGTGAGTCCGGACCTGAGTAACTACGAACTCCTCCGGCCCGCAACGCTGTTCGTGTCCGAGGGCCAGCGCATCCTTCGGTCCTCGCGCTCCTCTTGGGAGGGCCGGGCGATATGGCTCATGAGGGAGGCCCTGGCCGGCACCACGGCGGTTGCCGACTTCGAGGACCTGCCCAACCACACTGTGCCCACGGACGACCCCTGGGCAACAACCACCCCCGGCTGGGGCAGGCGGACCGGGGCAGACCAGCGGGAGTGGTTCACCGAGCTCGTCAGCCGTGCAGCCGAGATCAGGCACGCGGCCGCCCCCGGCCCTACTGGTCGCAGCGACCTCTCGCACGACGGCAGCACGCCACGGGACACCCGGCGCGAACTTCGCACGAATCATCAACGAGTTCGCCGACAACGGCTACCCCGTCGAAGTGTTCGGCGAGGAATGCGTCGACGACCCCCATGATCTCCGGAGGCCTCCGAGGTGATCGGCCGGCGCCTCGGCATCCCTCACCTGCGGCCCCTGGCCCCGGAGACGTGGAACGAGGACACCTTCTACGGCCTGAGCGAGGTGTTCCACGACCTGGTCAGCCGCCCCCGCATGCGCCGTTTCCACGACTGGAACATGTGCGGGTGGCACCACTCGGAGTTCCACAACGGCCCGGCACGCCTCTTGTACCGGTGGAAGGTCAACCAGCTGCTGCGTGAGGCCGGCATCGAGTACGAACTCGCCGCCGAAGGCGAGGATCTCGGGCGCTTGGTCGCCATCACCGACGACGCCCGTCGCACACTGGTGCACCGCGCACTCAACGAGCGCCCCGGGCGTCACCCCCCGGATCCGCCACGCCATCGCGCTCTTCCGGGGACGCGACACGACAGCCGAGAGCAAGCGATCGGCGATCGTCACCCTCGCGGGTATCCTCGAGGAACGCCGCACCCTGATCAAAGACCAGGTTGGCAAGCCTGACGAAGGCGCCCTGTTCGAAGTTGCCAACCGCTACAATCTGCGCCACCGCAAGGCAGACCAGCGCGGCGACTATGACGAAGCGTTTCTGGACTGGATCTTCTGGTGGTACCTCGCCACGGTGGAGCTGACCAACCGGTTGATCGCGTCACCGGGCGCTGATTGAGGCTGGCGGCTCAGTCTTCGAAGCCCCGGTCGAAGGCTCTGACGTTCGTAGGGCTGGCGGCGTGACTGGTCGCGGTAGTTGTCACCGAGAACGCGCCGCGAGCTGCGGCTTCGCCTTGCGCTGGTGACGCTATCTGTCACCAGTTGGTCGAGACAGTTGTTACCAGACCGGGGTGGTCACGCGAATCGTCCCCCCCCAGGCCGTCAACTGGCTGATTTGAACGGATGCACTAGCTCTGGGTGGTAGCGCCTCGCGGCCATGGCGGCGTGCTATGCGAGGGTTGTACCTGTGCCATCCGGCTGGCCTGCGCCCGCTCGGCGGTTGGTAGCCGCCGAGCGGGCTCTACTCCTTCTGTTTGGCGGCGTCGTGCTCGCGGATCGTGGTGTCGAGGGCGTCGAGAAGGCCGCGCAGCAGCTCCGCGGCCCCGTCCCCGTGCTCGCTCAGCGCCCATGAGAGGGCCTCGATGTGGCCGAGGACCGGGGCGCCGCCGCCGGACGCGGTCTTGAGGATCTGCGCCACCTGGCCGCGGTTGATGGGCCTGCCCTTCTCCATCAGCGAGGCCAGGTCGGCGGTCGCGGTGCGCAGCCAGCCGAGGCCGTCGGCGGCGGTCGCGGGAGCCGCCTTGTGGGCGGGCGGGCGAAGGGCGGCTTGGTCCAGGACCTCCAGCTCCAGCCCAACCGCTTCGCACAGTTCTCGCGCGGTGTCCCGGACTTCCTGTCCGACCGGGGTGACCGAGGCGAGCAGGTGGACGTCGGCTCCGAGCCGCTGGCTCAGCGCGACGTCCCGTCGGAGCTGTGCCTCGTCGAACTCCGAGGCTGAGGTCTTCACCTCCCCGGAGAGGACCTTCCCGTCCCAGATCCCGAAGATGTCCACCTCCTCCTGGCGGCCGTCGCCGAAGGTGACGTCGGTGCCGGGGAGGAAGTGGGAGCGGGGCTTGCGTCGGCACAGCTCGGCGATGACGAGCAGATGCGGCAGCAGGCCGTTGTCACTGGCTCGGTCGGTGAAGCTGTCGAGCCGGTAGTGCACGGCGGGCGGCACGCTGCCGGACTGGTACGCGGACACGGCTCCGCAGCCGGGGCACCGAGGGGAGCCGCTGGTCTGGTTGAGCGGCACGAAGGAGCGGCTGGCGCACGAGGGGCAGGTGCTCTCCAGGCCGCGCTCGGCCCAGCCGAGGGCGCACAGTCGTTCCAGCGCAGCCGCCTGGTCCTCCGCCCGTACGTTGGGCAGTTTGTTGGCGGGCAGATAGCGGCGTTCGGACCGGCCGCCCCACGCGGCGGCCAGTTCGGCGAGGTCGGCGTCCGGGCTGCCGTCGGCCCGCAGCTCCTGCAGCCTTTTCATCAGCTCCTTGGACCGCGGTGTGGTCAGGGCGATGGCCGCCTCGTAGATACCCGGCTCGAGCAGCGCGGAGCTGTCGGCGCGCTCGGTCAGGGCCGCGCCCAGGCGGCCGGCCGAGGACAGCTGGTGCGTGACGGTTACGTCGTCCAGCAGCTGCTCGGTGGCCTGCGGTAGCAGGGGGAACGTCATCTGGACGGCCAGCTGATGGCTGATGGGGAGGAACGCGAGCTGCAGCTTGCCGTCCCGCCACTGGGCGTCGGGGTGGACGAGCCGGGCGATGGACGGGCGTGCGGGCAGGCCGAGCAGGGGCTCACCCCAGAACCTCACGAGGGCCCCGGCGTGCCCGTTGAACCGGACGGGCTGGGCGAAGCGCAGAGTGCTCGGCCCGTCGGCGAAGACCTGCACGTCGAAGGACGTCGGGACTCCGTAGTGGCGTTCGAGGGTCACCCAGTCCCACGGGTCCAGGTCCGTCCGGAAGGTGAACGGGGCGGTTCGAGCGGGCGGTGCGGGGATGCGCACTCCGGCCCGCGGCTCCTCGTTGGTGGCGTCCAAGCCGAGCGCAGAGGCAAGTTCCCGTAGTTGCCCCGGCGATGCCGAGCGGCTGACGAGGGCGACGTCGGGAGCGAACCGGCCCGGGCGGGACGCGAGGAGATGCGCCACCTGCTTGGGGAAATCCAGCCAGTGCCTGACCACATTGGCGCCGGGCAGTAGGAGCATCGGCATGTCGATCGTGTCCACCGGCCGCAGGGCTCGGGTGTTCCAGAAGTCGAGGCTGTCCGCCAACCCGTCTTCCTCGGCGACCCACAGGACCAGCGGCGTGTGCCCCGGGGTGGTGCTCCGGTACTCGCCGAACTGGTCGACCGTGCCCTGGATCCTGGTGTCGCTCTGCAGCTGGTATCGGCCGAACTCGTCCTGTCGCTCACTGACCCGGGCATGCTCACGCTGGCCCGGGTCCACGCCGCCGGCCACAGCCAACTGCCACAGCGGCCCATCGAGGCTCGCCGCGATCGGAGGATACGACCGATCCGTGAACTCCCTGACCCCGTCCGGGGAGCAGGTGAACGCCACCGCGTATTTCCGCATGTCCGCCAGCGCGACGACGGGCAGCCTCAGACTCTCCGCGATCTCCTCAGCAGCCAGAGGATCAGCATCGACATTGACGAGCGCCTCGACGCCAGCGATTCGGACGGCCTGCTCGTGCTGCTCGGACAGACCCGATGTCGAGGCCTCGACGATGGGCTCGGTCATACCGCCCCACCGAATGCTGGCTTGCATCACCGCGATCCGGAACCCGGCCTCGCTGCCGGCCGCAATCAGGTAGGCCGCCCGGGAGGGAAGGACAGCGGCCTCCATAGCGGCCTGCCCGAGATATCTCCTCGAATTCACGACGCCAAGCCTCCCACTGTCACCGCCGAGCGCGGCACGAGTTGACCCAGAACGGTGTGACTGGTCGCGGTAGTTGTCACCGAGAACGCACCGCGAGCTGCTGCTACGCCTCGCGCTGGTCACGCTATTTGTCACCAGTTGGTCGAGGGGTGGTGACGGTCTGCGCGACCAGGTGACAACTACCGCGACCAGTCACAGGCGGGCACCGATCCGAAAGCACCTAGACGGGGCTGATGCTCCTATTGATCGTCAAGCCCTGAGGGCGGGCTGAGCGCCTTATTGTGGCCGGGTGCGGTACTTGGCGGAGTCGTTCATTCTTGGGGCCTTGCGGCGGGGTCGTTCGGTCGAGCAGTTCCTTGGGCCGTGCGGCTCGGCCGAGCGGCCTGGTGTGCGCTATGTCGAGGTTTGTGCGACGAAGGGGCCGTTTGAGGTCTATCTCCACGCAGTCGAGGATGTCGGCAGCGAGAGCTTCTTGGACTTGGGCGAGTTCCCGCCGTTCGATCCAGACGACGAGGCCAGCGAGTTCGGCCTGCTCCTGGGCACGGCTGAGGACCCGCTGGCCGCGCTGCAGATTGCCGAGCAGCGTGCCGGAGCCGAGCGGGGCCAGTGGGTCAACGAGGGCGTCGTCCAGGACGAGTACGGCGACTTCGTTCGCGCTGGTCGGCTCGCGGGTGTCTCCGCCGAGGGCCGTCGGCGGCCGAACGTGCCGGACGTGGTGTGACCTCGCGTGTGATCAAGCGGCGTTGAGCCAGTTCCGGTAGGTGCTGGCGAGCTCGTCGTCGCGGCGAAGGCCGCGTTCCAGGTTGGAGATGGCGGTCGGCCAGAGTCCGAAGTGGCGGGCGGCGGCGGTGAGCGTGATGTTCTTGGACTGCCGTAGGGGCCGCAGGTCCGCGATGTCCGGGACGGTGACCGTGGTGGTCAGGCAGCGGAACATCTCCCGGACGATGGCCCGTTTCAAGAGCCGGATGATCTCCTTCTTCGTCCGGCCGGCGGCGGTCTGACGAGCGACGTACTCGCGGGTGCGGGAGTCTCCGGCCATGCGGACCAGGGCAATGCGGTAGAGGGCCGCGTTCGCGTCCCGGTCACCGCCCCGGGAAAGGCGGTGCCGGTTGGTTTTGCCGCTGGAGGCGGGGACCGGTGCGGCTCCGCATAGGGCGGCAAAGGAGGCCTCGGTCCGCATGCGCCCGGGGTTGCCGCCCGCCGTGATCAGCAGCTGGGCGGCGGTGTCGGGGCCGACCCCGTAGGCAGCCCGCAGACCGGGATTGCAGGCTGTGACCTCGCTGTCCAGGGCCCGGGTCAGCTCTTCGTGCTCGGCGGTCAGTTCCTTGACGCGCCGGGCGAGGCTCTTGAGCGCGGAGAGGACAGCGACGTGGACCGCGTCCCCAACCGGCCGCAGCCGTGCCAGGGCATCGGTGCGGTCCGTCCCTGTGAGGTGCCTGAATCTGGCGCGGATGGTTTCGGGCCCGGTGAAGAGGATGTGGGTGATCTGGTTGAGGGCGGCGGTCCGGGCCTTGACGGCGGAGCGGGCGGCGTTGTGCAAGGCGCGTATGCCGGCGACGGTGTCGTCCTTCGGGGTGCTGGAGGCCCGTCCGGACAAGGCCGCGCGGGCGGCGGCGTAGGCGTCGATGGGGTCGGACTTTCCGACGCGGCGGCGTTCGGCCCGGTCGGGCCGGTTGACCTCGACGACCAGGTGCCCATGTGAGCGCGCGGCGCTGGTGAAGCCGGCTCCGTAGGACGAGGTGCCTTCCACGCCGATCGCGATCACCTGGCCGTGGGCGTTCAGGAAGGCCAGGGCCGCCGCGTATCCGGCGGCGGTAGTGGTGAACTCGGCGTCCGCGAGATGGCCGCCGTTGTCGCTGATGACTGCGACGTGGAGGGGGTGTCAGCGTGGGAGTCGACCCCGCCCAACACGTGCTGGTCCGCGGTGTCCGCTGCGACCGCTGATGTCATGCCGATGATGCCTTCCAGCCGGTGGACGGCACCGGCCGGGGGCGCAGACAGGACATTGACGAGGCTACCGGCCAGGCTCCTATCAGGTCATGTTCCGCCCGGCCGGAGCCATGAGAACAGGTCCCGGTGGTCAGACAGAACAGCTTGAGGACAATCCAGCAGGGCGTCAGTCAGTGCCCGAGCCACGACCACCGGAACCTGAGTATCAGCATCAATGTCAGTACCTGGCGGCAGGATCGACCGGACGATCCGTTCACGGAGTGGGGGACGCCGTCAGTACGTACGAGTGGCCGCGCGATGCGAGCAGCGAGGACTCTGCGGTCTTGGCGCAGTGGCTCGGCGAGCACGGGTGGGAGGTTGATCCGACGGTGTTCAAAGCTGGTGCGCGGGGTCCGGCCGTCCAGATCCGCAAGGCTGCCGGTGTAACCGCCGTCGGCCCAGACCAGGGCCAGCAGGTGATGCGCGGCGGCGACCTGGGCCAGCAGGACTTGGGCCGCCGCACGGTCCCCGACATCCGCGCTGGTGACCATCACCGTGAGCAGGAGGCCGAGGGTGTCGACCACGGCGTGCCGCTTGCGGCCGTTGATGAGCTTGCCGCCGTCGAAGCCGCGGGTGCTGGCGCAGACGACGGCGTCCGCCTTGACCGACTGTGAGTCGATGACCCCCGCGCTCGGCTCCGGGGCCCGCCCTGCCTGCTCGCGGACCTTGCGGCGGAGGCGGTCGTGGAACTCCTTGACCATGCCGTGGTCGCGCCAGCGGCGGAAGAAAGCGTAGACCCGGTCCCACGGCGGGAAGTCGGCCGGCATGGCCCGCCACTTGACGGCGTTGTCGACCAGGTAGCGGATCGCGTCCAGTATCGCGCGGTGGCAGTACGCCTCCGGCTGCCCGCCCCGCCCGCGCAGCCAGCCCGGCACCGGCAGCAACGGTCTCACCACCGCCCACTCCGCCTCCGACATGTCGGTCGGGTAGCGGCGCTCGCGCACCGGGTGGTCGCCGGCGTTCCCGAACCGGTGAGCCAGGCAGTCACACGCAAGGGTGATCGAAGTGGACTCCACCCACATGATGTCGTAGAACTGCGACAACAGGGCCTCCTGGACAGCTTTTTGGCGTAGACACCCTTTGAGCTACCAAGAGGCCCTGTTCTCATGCGCGCCGGCCGCCGCAGTCACCCGATTGAGACTCCGGCCGACCGATACCGATCAGGATCGGGCCGGCGACAGCCACCGAGCTCGTGAGCCGAAGGCCGCGGGCAGGCGACAGCAGGTCGCCGTCATCGCCGGAACAGCTGGGAGTAGGGGCAGACATCCAGGGGCTCAGCCGGCCGATCCGCCCAGTGCCACCAGGTGTGACCCTCCGGGCACTTCCAGGCGTGTCGGCACACACGCTGCTTGTCCTCATCGCGGAGAGACAGGACAAGGCCCAGGCTCTTCATCACGCGCCCGCAGTCAGGGCAGTTCAGCGGCTCGGGGGCGTGGTTCACGGCGGACAGGCTAGCTCACCCGATCGAAACTCCCGTTCGGTCCACACCCCTCAAGATCGGAACGACAACAGCCTCTGAGAAGTTGTTCCACATACCCCCTTCGCTGGCCGAAGCCTGTTTGTTGTTCGGTTGAGTACGAACGCCGACAGGATGAGGTCACCGCGCTGTTCGGCGCTGACCGTGCCACCGGCGGTACCCGGTCGGCATGGGGCTGTGAGCTGACCGGACTCACCACGATCAGTTGTCCCCACCGCGAATCGTCTGCCGCCCGACCTGCCGATGAACGTGCGAAGGATGGCGTGATTTCGTATGGTTTCTATGCCCGGCTCTTACAGGACAGCAGGGCTCGGCGGTCCCGCGCTCCGATCGCACGTCGCGTGGGACCGCCCCGGACTCCCAGATCTGTCCGTGATCATTCACGTCTCCAGGCCTCATCGCTGGCGCCAGGACATAGGCTTGCGCGTGCCGATGTGCCAGTTCCTCCTGGCTAGTGGGGCCCGGTCAGTGAGATCCGGGCCCCACACCGCAGATCATGGGCTGAGGTCCCGTCGAGCCGGCGGTGCAGCATCGACAGGGTGGCTATCAGTTCCAGGAGGTTCCTAGCGGCGGCCCTGGACGTGATCAACGCCGGGGGGCTCCCCGTCTACGAGGGCGGGCAGGCCCCCGACTGCCCGGCGAGCGCAACGGTCTCGTCCAGGTCGAAGACAACATCGCAATGGTCCTCACCAGCCTTCACACCGGCGATGTCGACAACACCTCACCTTCCACACGCAAGCCCCGCAGCCAGAAGGCATTGAGTGGGAAGAGATCGTCGAAGTGTCACTGCACTCGGTACCGGCACAACTCACGGCGCGAGGTCTGATGAACGACCTCGACGAAGAGTTACCCGTCACCTCCCCACGGCCCAGGACGACCACCCGCTGCGTATCCATGCCCGTGGCCGGACACCGCCATCGACTTTGCCTCAAACGAGATCACCGAGCGGTACCTCATCCAGGTACAGCCCGCACCGGATCAAGAGGCGTCGGTGCTTCGACAGAGCGATAGCTGCGACGCCTGCATCCGGGCGCGTTGACTAGCACCAGACGGCAGGCGAGCGTGCTGGCACGGGCCTGAACAGCCACGAGGCCTAACCGGCAGTTACGGGCTCGGCCTCGCCTGTGGGTGCTGTCGGCTCCGGCACAGGGGCAGCGGTGTAGAAGACGGAGGAGCCCTGTTTGGCGCGCTGGGCCAGGCTCTTGGCCACGAGGTTTTCGAGTGTGGTGCGCACGACCGTGGTTGCGATGGTGCGGTCGGGGTGCGCGTGGCCGAGTGCCTCGGCCACCTCAGCCGCGGAGCGGGGTTCGCTCTGCTCGGTGAGGTGGCTGTGGATGAGGTTGACCAGGGTGGGCCGCGTACTGTTCACTGCCGTCTTCTTGCCGGCGGGCTTCGTGCCGGGCTGCTTCTTGGCCCTGGGGCGTTGTGCAGTGGCTGCCTTCGCCGGCTGGCCAGTGCCAGACGCCTTCGTCGTCTTCTTCCTGGGGGCGGGAACCGAGGTGCTGTCGGCGACGGCAGGCTCAGGGGCTGTTGCCGGGACACCGATGGCCTGCTGGATGCTCACCAGCACGGTGTGGTCATGCTGCAGTGCAGCCAACTGCTGCTGCAGTGCGGTGAGTTCCGCGGTGATCCGCTCCTGCTCTTTGAGGTTGCGTTCGAGGTCGCCGGCCACCTGGCTGGTGTACTGCGAAGTCAACTCTGTGCCGGCTGTCGTGTTTTCAGACATCAGTCTCCCCTTGGTTTCGTGCCCGGGCTGAAGCCCTTTGCAGGTCGTTGCGGCAGGTCAGGCACCCGGGCACCATGCGTGGTGCAGCGAATAATACGGGCGGGAAGCCCATTGTTTGCTGTGCGAACAGCACTTTGATGTCAGGCCCGCGTGCGGGAGCTGCGCGACCGGATGCCCTTGTCGCGGATCGTGCAGTGCAAACCCGCACCCTGATGTGCTGCGCGAACGGTCCCAGGGCACCTCGTCGCTGTCCCGCCATGGCGCCAGGCCGCCGGCGCGTGCACGGTAACCAGCTGGTCGGAGCAGCTCTGCGGTTTGGCAAGGAGAACTCCCGCCCCGGCGGGTGAGCACGTCCATGTCGACGATGTGCACAACGTGGGTCACTGGCGTGCGTGGCCGGGACGAGTGCGAGCAGCCGCAGTGCCGACGGTGAAGTGGTGGACAGGGCAGCGGGGTGGGGCGGCAGTGTGTTCTGCGGCCAAGTACTTGACCCAGAAACGTGGGGCGAGCAGTTGCGCCTCCACGGGTATGGACCTGAGGTCCGGGGGCTGAAGCCAGCCTTCAGTGGAACATTTCCACCCAGATCTCTGTGTGCCCACGCGGGCGGATGCTGCGCAGCAGGCCGGCAGATGAGATGAGGCCATGGGCTACGGCGCGCAGAGTGCACGGCAGGGCAAACATGTGGACGACGGGTGAGGTGAACGGGGGCAGGGCGGTGGCGAGGTCGGTGGGTGCTTCCCGTACTCGCATGCGATTTTCCGGCCTGGTCTGATGTGGCCACGGGGAGGGGCTGTCCACGACCCTGTCGGGGCGTTGACCTCCAGCCGCTGATCAACTAAGTGGTCGGCGCCGGAAGTCCTTCGGGGGTTGGTCACGCGGTGAGGCGGAGAGAGAATTCTTCCGGGTGATCGGCGGTGTGCCGGTCGAGCCTGGCCAGCAGATCGTCCAGGTCGGAGGTAGTGAACTTCCACTGGAACGGCTGTGCCGTGGCGTTGTAGCGGTCTTCGAAGGCTCGGAGCCGGTCCCCGACCTGGGCGAGGTCGGTGAAGTCGTTGGGCGAGACGACCTTGCGCTGGGCGACGGAGAAGTAGATCTCCACCTGGTTCAACCATGAAGCGTGGATGGGTGTGTGTACCATCACCGCGTTCGGGAACGCGGTGATCAGCCGGTCGGCGGCCTTCGTGCCTCGGTGGGAGGAGCCGTTGTCGACGATCCAGAACACGCGCTTCGCGCTGGCATAGGGCTCCTGGCTCATGACCTGGGCGACCAGGGTCATGAACGGTACGATCCCGGTCCTGGGCTCGGTACGGCCGAACACTTTTGCGTAGTGGACGTCGTAGGCGGCCAGGTACGTCAAGGCGCCTCCGCGACCGTAGGTGTGGTTCACGCGCATCGCGCGGGCCTGGCCGGGGGCGAGGGTTGGATGGCAGCGGCAGCGGGCCTGGATGGAGGTCTTCTCGTCCGCGCTGATCACGTACTCGTCCTCACCGAGCGGTTGGCCCTGCCAGGTGCGGGCGTACAGGTCCAGGACGCGCCCGGCCCTCGCGCGGAAGTCGGGGTCGGTGATGAAGATCCATGAGCGGTGCTGCCAGGGCTTGAGCGCGTCCTCGGCGAGCCAGCGGCGCACGGTGGAGGCTGACATAAGCGTAGCGATGCCCCGGGCGATGGCCTCCCTGGCCAGCTCCGGGCACGACCAGCGCGACAGCGGCACGCCGGTCTCGACGGGTATCTGGCAGGCCAGCGCCTTCACCTGGGCGGTCTGCAGCGCGGTGAACGTGGAAGGGCGACCGGGGCGGTGGCGGTCGGTCAGCCCGGCCAGGCCCTGCTCGGCGAATCGGCCTCGCCACCTGCGCACCGTGTCCAGATGCAGGCCGGTCTCCCGAGCGATGCGCGCGTTGGAGCGTCCACGTGCCGCGTGCAGAACCACCTGTGCCCGCAGACGCAGCCGGTACTGGGTCTTGTGGCCGTAGGCCATCTTCTTCAGCCGCTCACGCTCGGAGGCGGTCGGAGATATCGGGCGGGCCGGGGCAACGGGCATGAGGGGGAGGACCGATCGAAGGAAGTGGATCACGACAGCCCGTAGCTTGCCGTGCCCGGTCCCCGGCCCGCCCGGCACGACGGCGGTCGTGCCCCACCGCCGGAACACACCAGGCTGCTGCTCACCGGTGAGCCGGGCCAGCCGTCCGGCGCGCAGGCCTGGCTCACGGCCGAGACGCCTCATGAGGCCACGGACGACACGGTGGAGCCCATCGAGGGCCAGCTGAACGACCTGCTCAGCGATGAGCACCGCGTCGGGGACGACGGCGAGTCGTACGAGTGGAGCCAATGAACGACGGCTGGCCCCGGCCGCGCCGGGGGACGGGCGCGGGCGGGGCCAGCCGTGCGGGCAGCTCAGTGGGCGATCTCCGGGGCCTTGGCGCTCCAGCCGTCCGGCAGCCGGTCGAGGGCCATTCGCCCGCAAGGGAGTTTGAAGTAGCACTTTGCACTGCGCTCGTGTTCAGGGGCTGCAGCCCCTGAACACGAGCGCGGCCGCCGCCGGGCTCACGCTGGTCGGGTCCCGTTTGCGGGAGTCAGCAGTTGTTGGGCGGCACGTTCGAACTGTTGAGGACGACAGCGGTGCTGTTGACTCCGTCGGTACCGTCTACGGCAGGGACGGTGCTCTGCCCGGGTTCGGTCCAGGTGAAGTTGCTTTCGTTCTGGTTGAAGGTCCAGGTGCCGGTGACTTCCTTGACGACTCTGCCTTTTCCCAGCCAGCCGTACTCTCCTGGCGGAATCTTGATGTGGCCGTCGACCGTCGTCGTCGTGCTGCCGTTCCAAGCGTGATCGTAGTGGGCCTCGATGGCCGTGCTGACCTTGGCTTCGAAGACTTCGACACTGACTCCGGCTTCATACCCTACGGTCAGGGAACCGCCGACAGTGTTCTCCCAGCCGGCGCTGTCGGCGACGCTGATCTCCACCTCCTGCTCGGCCTTGGTGGCGTTGTAGGTCAAGGTGCCGTTGACGCAGGAGTGCTGGTCGACGTAGGCGTTCTCATCGCCGGTCCAGGTGAAGCCGCAGTTGTTGTCCTGGGCGCACAAGGCCAGGGCGTATCGCGTCGCGAGCTCGCTCAGGCCCGGCGCGGTGCCGGTGCCGGAGATGCTCAGCCGCCACTGGTCGGCAGCCGCTGAGGTATTGCATTGATCGGTTTCGCTGGGGAGCTCGCCCCTGTCGTTGCCCGTGCTGTCCAGGCTGGGGAATTCCGTGAGGCATCTGCCGTTGTCCACGTTCCGGATCAGGTACGCCCCCGGTGTGATGGAGGGTTGGATGTACCAGCGCTGTTGGGTCCGGGTGTTGCACTTCACTTGGAGAGTGCGGTCCCAATCGACGGAAGAAGGAAGGTATTGATCCGGGACGAAATCGAGGCACCGGTTGGTGGCCCTGTTCTTGAGTTGGAAGAACCCGCTCTTGTCCCGGATCATTGACCACCGCTGCCGGGGGGTGGTGACGCCGTTCTTCACGGGGGTGGCACCGACCCCCGAGGTGGGGTCGGTGGTGTCCTCGGGCGCCAGGGCGTGGCCTGTTGCCACGTTCACCACGCTCAGACAGGCCGTCGTGCCGGTGCCCGCGCACGGAGCGGGGCCGTAGCCGAGGATCTCCCAGTCGGCCCACTTGTCGCTGGGGGGCGGGTTGGACTCTTCCTGCGCGCTGTGCGCCAGACCGCCGGTTGCCTGTACGGCGACGGCTTCCAGACGGCCGTCCCGGTTGGCCGCAACGGACCAGCTGTTGGTCATCGCGCCGCCAAGACTGCTTGGTGTGCTCCACGAGTCGACGCTGCTGGGCTGGGTCTGCATCGTGTGCAGAAGGCTGTTGTCGGACTGGCGCGCGAAGACCTCCAGACGTCCGTCAGCGTTGGCGGCCACGTTGAGGTCGGTAACGGTGGCCACACCACCGAGAGGAGTACCCTGGCCCGTCAATTGCGTCCAGGAGCTTCCCCACTGCTGCTGGCCAGCCTTGTTCTGCGCGACGTAGTAAACGTTGCCTTTCGTGTCCCGGACGAAGACCTGCAGCCGCCCGTCCTGGTTGCGCGCCACGGCAGGGTAGCTCTGGACACCGCCGCTCAGGGTCGGAAGAGCCTTCCAGGGGCGCCAGTTCTTCGTGTTCGCCTTGTTCTGGACGCGGGTCCAGCAGTGGCCGTCGTTGCCCCAGTCGAACACCTGCAGCTGCCCGCTGCTGTTCATCGCGACAGCCGGCCGGCCGGCCAGCTTCACGCCGGTGGGGGCGTCCATAGAAGTCCAGGGGTCCCAGTTCTCCCCGTACACGCTGCCGGGCGCCGTCTGGACCATCGACTTCAGGGTGCCGTCCTTGCCCGCTCCGAAGACCTGGAGGCGTCCGTCCTGGTTCGCCGCGACCGTGACCCCAGTCGCATTGGCAAGGCTGCCACCATGCGTCACCCACGTCGTGCTCCAGGTGCTGTCACCGGTGGTTGTGGACGCCATCGTGGAGACGATGCCGCCATGGGTGGTGAAGACCTCCAGACGTCCGTCCGCGTTCGTCGCCACCACCGGGTCGGTGTCCGCGGCACCACCCAACGTGCTCCAGTCACTCCAGTCGGCGCCGGGTTCCCTCTGGCCGGTGTGCCAGACGGTGCCGCCGGCGACACGGGCGAACGCTTCCAGTTCGCCGCTCTTGTTCAGCGCCACCAGACGGGTGGCCTGCGGCACCTCAGCGACGGCTGTCGCGGGCGGAGGCGTGTCAGCCCAGGCCGGCGCCTGCAGGCAGGTGACCGCGGCCAGGACAGCGCCGAGCAGGGGGATGAGCATACCTACGGGCATGCGAGGACGTCCTGCCATGCAGCTTCCCTCCCGGAAACAGGCAGCCTCGTGCGGGAGCAGGTCCTCCCGGAGGTAGGCGATGGAATCTGCCTCTCTGACACGGTAGGAACCCATCCGCCCGGGGCCGTATCACCCGAACGGGCGAGGGCCGCTCGCACACCAAGCACATGCGCGGCAGGCGCACGCCCCGCGCGCGACCGGCGGTCGAACGTCATGCCGTAGCCGCGTGCGAATGCCGACTCACCGTTCGGTGATGCGATCGCCACTCGCAACAGGCTGACTTGACAGGCCGAAGAACGATGACCGCGCGTCGGCGCCTCATCTGGTCGCGCGTCGCCGAGCAGCCGACGCCTTGTCCACATGGTGACCCGCGACGACGCTGGACACCGCAGCGCTTCCTGGGTGGAGGCCCCGCCGCAGCCTCGAAGACCGGAACCTTTGCATAGGGGACAGCTCGCAGCGACGCCCTGCTTGTGGCGAAGCAGCCTGGGCCCCCATCCTCAGCCGCTCCATCCGGACAGGCCAAGGCCAACTCCAGGTGACAGGCCAACATCGTCGTGGTGTCACTGCGGGCGGGCTTGCGCGCGCGAGGCGTCGGCGTGTACGCGTAGCAGACTCCGATGTCAACCCCCGAAGGACTTCCAAGCTCGACCACTAAGGCCGCGACATCGTCGTCCTCAGGGACAGTACCGCCGATGAAGCGGCCGTCTTCATCGCCTGGTTCCGCGACTCCTTCCTTCCCTCACCGGACCTGATCCGCTTCAGCTCGGAGCCCGCCGTCGCAGCGGGCATCTAGGTGGACTGGCGCGTGCCCGCGCGTGGGGGCACGACGCGCATTGCCGAGGAGCTGAATCAGCACATTCAGGTAGTCGAAGGCTGACCGCCACCGTGATCGCCTAGCTTGGGCGCCTTGGATGACGCCAAACGCCACCGCGTTCCAGGAGGCTCACCTGCCCCAGCCTTCAGCACGCGCGGGCTGCTGGGCTGCCGCTGACCGGCGAGCCCACACCATCCTGGCGGCGGCGCAGATGGTCAGCTTCAGCCCCGAGTCCTCGGCGTAGTGTCAGGCGTCGCGTGAGGGGACGCAGGCTGCGAGTTCGGCCGCGAAGTGCCGCGCTTGCGCTCCCCAGTCGTGGTCGGTCGCACCGAAGTGGTGGAGGACGTCCAGCAACGCGTGTGCTTCCGAGAGGGTGAACAAGGCCAGTCGCGGTTCGTGGAGTTCAGGCATGCCCGCTAACGAGCTGGTGCACGGTAGGCGGTGAGGCCTCGAGTTCTCGATCGTCGATCATGGTCGGGTGATGGGGAGCACGACTCGTGCAGCGATCATCAGCGACCGAAGGATCACCGGCCTGTCGGCTGACGTGATCGCTGAACTCGTCGCCGAAGTAGGACCGTTGTGGCACGAGCGACACCAGGCCAAGCTCGCGTCCAGGCCGCGGAAGCGGGCTGTGGGCGCGGGTGCGAAGCACCGGCTAGTGTTCGTCGACCGGCTCCTGGCGACGCTTGTGCATCTGCGCCATGGGGTCACTCACGACGTGCTGGCCTGCTGGTTCGGTGTGGACCGCTCCACCATTACCCGTGCCATCGGCGAGGTGCGGCCACTGCTCGCCGAGCGAGGGTGCACCATCAGCCCAGGTGCGCGGCTGCGAACACTGGCCGAGGTCGTCGACCACATCGGAACCAGCGGGAAGACCGGCATCATCGACGGAACCGAGATCCGCGTCAGGCGCCCGGCCGCCGGCCGCAAGGACCGGGACAAGTTCATCTCCGGCAAGAGCAAGCAGAACGCGGTGAAAACCATGGTCGTCACGGACGGCGAAGGCCGCGTCCTCTTCTGCAGCCCGGCTCAGCACGGCGGCTGCGCAGACATCACTCATGCCCGCCAATTAGGACTGGTCAGGCTCCTGGACGGCGGGTCCGCACTGGAGATCCTCGCGGATGCCGGCTATCAGGGTCTGGGCGCCCAGACCGGCGGGCGCGTGGTGACGCCACCGCATCGCAAGTTCAAGAAGAACGCCCCGGACTGGTACGAGGAGATGCACGAGCGGCAACGTAAGGCGCACTCCTCACGACGCATCCGCGTCGAGCACGGCATCGCGCATTTGAAGAACTGGCGGGCACTGGCCCGGCACCTCGGCCGCCGCGAACACATGAGCGACACCGTCCAGGCCGTCGCCGCCCTGCTATCCCACCAACAGACCGCCGACCTGGCCCCGGCGCGAACAATGTGAAACGCCAAGCCCCGCCGAGGCCCACGACACCTCACCGCCTACCGTGCACGAGCTCGTTAGGGCTCGCAGAGAATCAACATGCTGATTTGATCGCTGTGGGGCTGCTGTTCGCGAGGAAGGCGGTGACATCAGCTGGCGTCCGGAACCTGGCTGCCGAGGATGGAATGGTGTAGCCGTGCTCGGCCAGGAGGGGCTGGACTTGGCGGACGGCCCTGGTGATGGTGCTGCCGTTGACTCCGAAGAGCTGGGCGAGCAGGTCTCGGGTGCCGAGTTTGCGCAGGTAGAGCACGGTGGCCAGGACCCTGGCGGCGGTGGTCAGCTTGTCCTTGGCCCCTGCGCCACGAGCGCGGATGCGTTCGCCTCCTCGCTTTTGGCGTCGTCCTTGCTCCCGTAAC
The DNA here is from genome assembly GCF_007827595.1 of Streptomyces sp. BK340. Taxonomy (GTDB): domain Bacteria; phylum Actinomycetota; class Actinomycetes; order Streptomycetales; family Streptomycetaceae; genus Streptomyces. The sequence goes on along the minus strand of NZ_VISR01000020.1, from coordinate 91,921 downwards.
TCGTCCAGTTGATCGACGACCTTGTCCAACACCGGTTCGGGCATGCCGGTCAGCTCCGGGCTGCGCAGACACCCACTGCAAGGTGGGGGTGACGGGCTCCCAGTTGACCGCGGGTTCTTGGCCACGCTTGTGGTGTCGGAAGGCTGAGGTTGGAGGGTGTAGTTCCAGTCGCCGTGGAAGCGGTGCCGGTGCATGGGCAGAGCGTCAATATCGCTGTCAGTGACTTTGATGCCGGTGTCGTAGGTGCCCGGGTCGAGTTCGGCGTGGACTGTCAGCCCGGTGCGGGTGGTGGTCGCCGCGATGCTGTTCACGATGACGTCGTGGCTGGTCAGCGGGCGGCCGCGCCAATTCATGGAGATGTGGGAGAACAGCCGGTGCTCGATCTTGTTCCACTTCGAGGTGCCCGGTGGCATGTGGCATACCGTGATCTCCAAGCCCGTCTCGGCGGCCATGGCTGCGAGTTCAGTTTTCCAGGCGCGGGTGCGGTAGCCGTTGGACCCTCCTGCGTCCGCGGTGATCAGCAGACGTCTCGCGGCCGGGTAGTCGTGCCGGCCGCGGGCTTGCCACCATCGGCGGATAGAGGCGACAGCGAACGCGGCGGTGTCGTGATCCGTGCCGACACTGACCCAGCCGGTGTTCGCGGCGATGTCGTAGATGCCGCACGGGATCGCCTTGCCCGGTCCCTGTCTGTCCAGGAAGTCGTGTGTCTTGACCAGGGCCGGCTCACGGGCTGGCCGCCACTGGTGGCCCGCGTTCTTGTAGTCGCCGACGAGTTCTTTCTTCTTCGTGTCCACGCTGATCACCGGCTGGCCTGCGCCCATGTGCTCCCTGGCCTGCTCGTTGATGTAGCGGAACTGGGCATCCCGGTCGGGGTGCTGCTTGCCTTCGATGGTCTTGGCGCCGGCCTGCAGGCTGAAGCCCTCCTCACGCAGCAGGTCCCCGACCGTGTCCGAGCTCACCCTGTGCCCCTGACGGGTGAGCTCGGCCGCGAGGCTCCTGGTCGATTTCACCGTCCAGCGCAGCGGCGACATCGGATCGCCTCGCTCGTCTGGCTCCACCAGTGCCAGCAGCGCGGGCCGCAGTCCCGGATCAAGGTCCGCGGCCTTCTTCCGACCACCACCGGTCCTGCGTACCCGGCCCAGAGGTTCGTCGCCGGCGTCCAGCTCGTCCACGCCTTTGCGGACCGTCGTCTCGCTGACCTGGGCTGCCCTCGCGACCGCCCGGATACCGCCGTGCCCCAGGATCCGGGCCTCGGCTCCCATCATCAACCGGCGCTGGCGCTCGTCCAGATGCGGGAACAACACCCCGAACTTCACAGCGAGTTGACCACGGGCCTCATCGGAGACGCTCGTATCACAACAACGAGCCGAATCACGCGAAGCAACACCTTGATTCTCTGCGAGCCCTTAGGGGATCGGCGAGTTCGTCCATGTCGGGGGTAACGGGCCCCGACTGCGCTGGTTACGGGCGTCGGCCAGCCTGGTCAGGGTCTTTGCCGAACTCATGCCCTGGTGGAAGCTAGAGGACGCTCGTCGGGTCGGCGTGCCGGGCCGGTCGAAGCTGCGGCGGGTGACCGTGGGGTGAAGGCGGCGTGGGGGAGTTGTCGCATCTGGTCAACGCGCGTAGTGAAGCATGCCGGGACTGCGGTTTCCTCATGTGCGCATCTCCAACCCCCCACCCCTATTGGAGACTTCATGCGCAACGCCATCTATGGCCTGCCCGCAACCACCCTGCTCCTGATGGGCGTCTGTGCCGCCCCGGCCCTCGCGGAGCCGCCCGCGCCGTCCTCGACGGCAACCGCACGCGCAGAACTGGCCGCGCTCACCGTGGCCGCTCCGCATTCGATGGACGGCTACGCCCGGGACAAGTTCGACATCTGGTCCACCCAGCCGGACGGTTGCACCACCCGCCAGGCCGTCCTGGCCCGTGACGGCAAAGACGTGCAGGACAAGCCGGGCAGCTGCCAGCCCACCAGCGGTTCCTGGTACTCCGTCTACGACGACACCACCGTCACCAACGTCGCCCAGGCTACGATCGACCACATGGTCCCGCTGGCCGAAGCCTGGCGGTCCGGTGCCGACACCTGGACCGCGGACCAGCGCAAGGACTTCGGCAACGACCTGGGGGACCCCCAACTGCTGATCGCCTCGGAGTCCGCGAACTCCTCCAAGTCCGACAGCGGGCCGGCTGACTGGAAGCCCACCAACCACGTCTTCTGGTGCACCTACGCCAAGGACTACACGCACATCAAGTCCGTCTGGAAGCTGACCACCACGGACGCGGAGAAGTCTGCGCTGTCGACCATGCTCGACACCTGCACCAACTGACCGCGCCCGGGCCGCGCCAAGCGGTGGACCGTATGTGGTCCGGGTGGTTCGTTCACCCGAGCAGGCCGGTGACAGCTGGCTGCTCGGCCAGGTCAGTGCCACGCGCGGAGCTGCTGACCGGACGAGCCGGCATGCGGCCTGCGTCTTCGGCGAAGGGTCCCGAGCCGTAGTCGGCCTGGGACCCTTCAGCGCTGCCCCGCAGACACTCGGTGCCGGGACACTGCAGGGGGCATGTGAAGGCGGGGCACCCTGGCCGCCCGTGCTGACCACCGGGGGCGGCCGGGTCGGCGTCCGTCTACCGGGTGAGGGTGACGGTGATGGGCTGGTTGGGGCAGGCGGCGAGGCGTTCGGCGAGGGCGGTCTGCTCGGTGGGGTCGATGGTGAGCTGGTACCGGGTTTTGTCGGCGACCCAGTTGGTGAGGTAGGTGCACCAGTAGCCGGCGTACGGAGGCAGCCAGGTGCTCGGGTCTTGGTCGGCCTTGGACCGGTTGGAGGCGGCGGAGACGGCGATCAGGGCGCGCTCGTCGTCGAGGTCGTTGGCGTAGAGCTCGCGCTCCTTCGCTGTCCAGGTCGAGGCGCCGGAGTCCCAGGCCTCAGCGAGAGGGACCAGGTGGTCGACGTCGAGTTTGCGGGCGCTGTCGAAGTACTGGGCGTCGTACGGGCTGTACCAAGACCCGCCGGTCAGGGTGCAACCAGGCCCGACTTCAGGGGCGTTGACCGCCTCGGACAACAACACCTCCGCCCTCGTGTTACAGCCGTCCTTGTCCGCGTCGGTCCAGTACTTGAACTTGTCACGGTTGTAACCGGCGCGGCTCTCGTCCTGGACAGTCAGCGCCGCCAGGGCGTCGCGGACCGGCAGAGTGATCGGGTCCCCGGGAGCGTGGCGCTGCGAGGAGATGGCGTGTGCGGGTGTGGGGGATGCAGCGTGAGCGGTGGTGGGCGCGAGCAGAGCGGCGAACGCTGAGGACACGGCAGCCGCTGTGCCCAGGAGGCGGGGGTGACGCACGGGCCTTCCCTTCGAAGATCATGGACAGGTTCGTGATCTCGTACCGGCTGCCGGGACGGCCCATGCACGACACCACTTTCCGCTCACTCGCCCGGGTGGAAAGTCGCACCACCGAAACCCGCCCGGAGCCTGCCGTCACGAAGAACAGACAGTCCTTGGCAACTGCGACTGAGCGAGATGGTCGGTCTGGGCAGACAGTGTCGATGCTCAGCGACGCGCCGGCGGCGTGCGGCTCTCAGGTAGGGGCCGGTCGCCGGGGTGCCGGGATGGCGCTCGAGGGGCGACTGTGACCGGCCCTTTCGTACGACTCCTGAGCCTGCCATGTAATGGTTGTAGTGCCCCGCACAGTTACATCAGTCTGTCCGCATGCCTTCCCCGATACTCGGTGCCCCTGGACATCCGCGCCGGCGGCACAAGGTGACCTTCCACCGTGCGCGGCTGCCGATCCCCTGGGGGAGGAATGCGCGGTGACCGGTCGCCTGGCGGCGCCTGCCGGATCACCCGTCCTGGAGATGGCCCGCCGTGCGGCCGAGCGGCGCGCCAAGGGCCGCAACCTCGTCGATCTCACGCTCGGTGAGCCCGACTTCGCCCCGCCCGCTCATGTCATTGCCGCAGCCCAGGAGGCGGCCAGCCGCGTGCTGGGATACAGCCCCGCCAACGGGCTGCCCGAACTGCGCCGGGCCGTGCGGCACGCGGTGGAGCGGGATCGCGCACTGGAATGCACGGACGCCCAGGTAGCGGTGGGGTGCGCGGGATGCGCAACGGTGCCGGGCAGCGCCTTCGGAGCGCCGGACCATCTGCGACTCTCCTTCGCCACCGGCATCATCACGCTGGAAGAGGGCTGCCCCACCGTCGTCGACGTCCTGGACGCAGTCGCCTCGTGATCGCACTGACACTCAAGGCACTGATACCGGTCGTCCTGCTGATCGGGCTCGGCTTCGTCGTCAAGCGGTGGATGATCCAGGGCGAGAGCTTCTGGTCCGGGGCCGAGAGCCTCGGCTACCGGGTGCTGTTGCCGGCCCTGTTCCTGCACGGCCTGGCGACGGCCGCCCCCCCCCACGGCCTTCCGGTGAGAACCCTGACAGCGGTCCTGGTCGCTTCCACCGTGGGGATTGCCGCGCTGGTCATCGCACTGAGGCCCCTGATGCGGCTGCCCGCAGGCGGCTTCACCTCGGTCTTCCAGGGCAGCATCCGATTCAACAACTACATCGGCGTGGCCATCGCCTCCGGCCTGTACGGCACGCAGGGCGTGGCCATGGCCGCGGTCTGCAACGCGGCGATCGTGCCCACGGTCAACGTGCTGTGCGTGCTGGTCTTCGCCCGGTTCGGCGACGCCCGCCTAGGCCCTGTCTCTTTGGAGCCCTGACGCCTTGGAACAGGGCCGATTACTCTGTCGTTATGGCCAAGGAGTCGGAACTGGTGGTTGACCTGCGAGGTAGGCCGATCGAGACGCTTGATGACTTCTGGAACGCCGTGGGTGAGCCTTGCGGACTGCCGGAGTGGTTCGGCCGGAACACGGAAGCCTGGCGGGACACCATCCAGACACGGGGCGTCTCCGAGGTCATCGACAGCTACGACGTCCTGGTCGTGCACGTGGACAAGCAAGGAGTCTTCGCTGCCCGGAATCGTGAGGCTCGAGCCCTACGAAGAGCCTTTTCGGGGAAGCAGTCGCGACTGGTCGTGCACGAGCTGCTCTGATCACTGCGTCGAGCGGGACCAGATCAGGATGGCCGCCAGGTGCAGAGCAGCCTCGTAGGCCAAGGCAAGTTTGTCCGTGCGCATGGCCAGACCACGCCACTGCTTCAAGCGGCTGATGCACCGTTCGACGGCGTTGCGCTGCTTGTATGCCTCCGCGTCGAAACCTGGTGGCCGGCCTCCGGCTCGCCCTCTCCGCAGACGGTGTCCGACCTGGTCGGCAGGCTGCGGGATGACGGCGCGGATGCCTCGCCGCCGGAGATGGCTGCGGATCGCGCGCGAAGAATAGGCACGGTCCGCGAGGACGGTCTCCGGTCGAGTCCTGGGCCTGCCGAGGCCGCGTCGCGGGACGCGGATTCTGGCCATGACGGCCTCGAATGCCGGAGCATCACCCGCCTGACCAGCTGTGACGTAGAAGGCCAACGGCCGTGCCCGGTTATCACTGGCCAGATGTACTTTCGTAGTCAGGCCGCCACGAGAACGGCCGAGTGCGTGATCGTCGGGTTCGGACCGTTGATCAGCCCCCTTTTCACAGCGCCAGCCGCGTGCTGATGGGCCCGACAGATGGTGGAGTCCACCGAGACCGTCCACTCCACGTCGTCATCAGCGTCGGCGCTGGCGAGGACAGCGGCAAGGATCCGTGCCCAGGTGCCGTCGACGGCCCACCTGATGAGACGCTTGTGCGCTGTCTGGAAGGAGCCAAGCTCCTCTGGCAGGTCCCGCCAGGGCGAACAGGTGCGGTACTTCCACGCAATGGCCTCAAGGGTGCGGCGGTGGTCGGCCCATCGCCGACCGCGGACCGGGTCGGCCGGCATCAGCGGCTTGATCCGGACCCACATCGCATCAGTGATCACTAACCGGATGGGCACGTCCGATCAACTGACCAGCTCACCAAAGAGACACGCTCTAAGTCTGACGGGCATCATCCGGCAGCTGTTGACCAACCCGCTCATCCTCGCGTGCGTGGCAGGCGGCCTCCTCCAGGCTCTTCACCTGCGTCTGTCACCGGGCATCGAGCCGGCACTCCGGGCGCTGGGAGCCGCTTCGATGCCGCTGGGACTGCTGTGCATCGGCGCCGCGCTGCGCTTCGGCCAGGCGCGCGCGTGGACGGGCTCGATTCTCACGTCCTCGGCCATGAAGTTCGTTCTCATGCCGGCCGTGACCTTCCTGCTGGCCCAGCCGCTCGGCCTCGGGTCGTCGGCACTGCTCGTCGCCGTGCTCTTTCAGGCCCTGCCCACGGCATCGTCGTCGTACATCATGGCCCGACAACTGGGCGGGGACGCACCGATGATGGCGGGCATCACCGCGACACAGACCCTCCTGGGCATCGCGACCGTCCCGCTGGTCATGTGCCTGCTCCCCGTCTGACGGCTGCGGGCCCTCGGCCCGCTGCCAGCCGCTGTCAGCCCTGCTGCGTACGGTGGCGGCGGACCGCATCCGTGTTGGCGCAGCGAGCACTGCAATAGGCGCGGCGACCATTACGGCTGGTGTCGGCGAAGGCCGTCCGGCACGAATCCAACGCGCACACCCCCAGGCGCCGGCCCTCGGCCTCCAGGCGAAGATGGCCAGCCCTCCCGCGGTCACGGCCCGCAGACGGCTCTGCACGTCCTGGCCGTCCGGCGTGAAGTGCAGATGCGGCCGCAACCCGTCGTGCGTGGTCAGATAGACCTTTCCGGTACCGTCGGCGAGCAGGGCATTGATCGTCTCGCACCGTTCGTCCTGCGAGGCAGCCTCGAAAACACATCGCAGCCGCCGCGACCACGCCCTGATCTCCTCGCCGGCCGAACCGGTGACGCGCGCACGCCGAATCGCATGACGCTCAAGCACCTGCTCCAACGCCTCGGCCCGCCACGAACCACCCGCCTCAAGATTCACCAGCGACACAGCCAGACGGACACCGACCATGTTGTCATGCTCAAACTTCACTCACCCATTGCAGCACAGCCCCGTCATGCACCCGCCGTGATCGCCTGCCATGACACAACCAGCACTTTCCACACACCACCTGGCCGGCCCGGGGCGTCCCCTCCCAGCCGTGGCCTTCGGTGACAGCGATTCCGGCGACCCAGTGCAGGGCCTTCCGACACGCCCCGGCGTTGCCTGGTTCTTTCTGCCAGGCGCGGACGGTGACGGCGGTGGACTGCAGCGAGCCCAGGAGATTTCGAGGCAGAGGGCGGCAGAGCGGCGGGAGCGGCCGGTGGCCATCTGGACGAGGCGGACGCTGCGTCCCGTCGTAGCTGCCGTCTCGGCGCGTCGAGATCGTCCAGCAAAGCCGCCCAGTGCTCGGGCAGGACAGCGGGGATGGTGCGGGGGTCGAGCCGACCCCGGTGGGTCACGGGCTGGGAGAAGAGCGCAGGCCGGCCACCGGCCTTGCCTGGGAGCCGCGCGCTCCCGCGGATCACCGCGGTCACCAGATGAGCGAGGCGGACGTCGTGATCTGTAGAACCTGCCGCGGCCTAGACGGTTTCGTGCTCCCAACGCTCCATGAGGTGTGCGTAGTTGTCGTCAACAGAGCGGTGATCGGGATGGGTGAGCAGACGGGGCTGGCGGTCTTCACACTGCTGCCTGTGCTCGGCACGATAGGGGCTGCGGTCGCATACCGGCTGCGGGAACGTGCCCGCTGGACTGCGGTGACGGCCGTCCTGAAGCAGGGGCGTGACGGCACACAAGTGCGCTTCAAGTCGGTGGACAGCCAGGGGAGGGCAACCGCGGAATGGGAGATCACCCTTCCCCCGGCAGCCGGGAGCATCGATGAGCGCGACAGCTGACGAACCCCCGCCCGACCCGCCACAGCGCGAGGCCGTCTGGGAGAAACAGATCGAAGACCTCTACGCGGCCTATCACCGCGTCGTGCTGCGCAAGGCCACTCTGGCCGCGGCCGGGTGCACCGCGGATGGCTGGGATGCCACTCAGCACGCCTTCATCAAGGCCTGGGAGCACATGCAGAAACTGCACCTCAACGAGATCGTCAACTGGAAGGGATGGCTGATCAAAACGGCGGTCCGCCACGTGTTGTTCGCCCGCCGCCGCCACTCCCGCCACGTCGTGCTGGAAGACAGCGAGCCCACGGACGATCGTATTCTCCTCGAAGACCATGTGGTGCTCAAAGAGACCTACCAGGGCATGATGGAGGCGGTTGGATAACTGAGCGAGCGACAGCGACAGGCTCTTGTCCTCGTTCACTTGGCAGGCTGTTCCACCGCCGAGGCCGCCGCCGACATGGGAGTCTCCGCGAGCACCGTACGCAATCTCATCCACCAGGCCCGGGCCCGACTTCTCGCCGCGACCGGGGAGGCGAGCGATGACTGACGACGCCACCACGCCGCACGACGCACTCGATGAGGCCCTGCACGATACTGAAGCCGCCCTCGGACACCCCCTCGAAGCCGTCTTCGACTCGCACGCCGGACTTGAGCTGATCAAACAGCACATCCGGCGCGCTACGCCCCACCCCGGCACCGACCTGGGTTCCGCCGCCCCGCCCCTGCCAGAGCGGCCCGTACAGACACCCGCGCCGAGTCGGACGAGCGAGCAACGTCGCCCCCTACCTCAACTGCGTGCCCCCCAGAGCAAAGCCAAGATCCTCATCGTCGATGACCGGCCGGAGAATCTCCTCGCGCTGCAGGCAGTCCTGCCCGCGCTCGACCAGACCCTGGTGACGGCAACTTCGGGGGAAGAAGCCCTCAAAGCACTACTCACGGACGACTTTGCGGTCATTCTGCTGGACGTCCAGATGCCGGGCATGGACGGCTTCGCGACCGCCGCGCACATCAAGCGGCGTGAACGGTCCCGAGACATCCCGATCATCTTCCTCACCGCGATCCACCACGGTCCGCACCACGCCTACCGCGGCTATGCAGCGGGCGCAGTCGAATACGCCTCCAAGCCGTTCGACCCATGGGTGCTGCGGGCGAAAGTCTCCGTCTACGTCGAGCTCCACCTGAAGAACATCCAGCTCCAGGACCAGGCAGCCCAACTGCGCCTTAAGCTTCAGGACAGCCCCGGTGCGGACCCGACCGAGGTTCTGGCCGAGCTCCGCGCCCGGCTTGCGGCAGTAGAGGAAGGGGTAGCGGCGATCACCCAAGGCCTCGGAGAGACGCCGACGGACACCACAAACAGGGTTTCGGTAGACCGCCTCGAGGACCAGATCCGAGGGCTACGGCGGGCGTTTGACGCCCTGGCCCACCCCGGTTCCGACGACGCCACATCCTTGCCACCGCAGGGCTGAGAAACCGCCAGCACCACAGCGCAGCCGAGCAGTCACTCAGGCGCCGCCACGGAGCGCCGCCAGGAGATGCCGCCGCCGTCCTCTGCCACAGCCTCACACTGACGGCGACGGACCGGCGCACACAGTGGCGTTCCGGGGTTCGATGCGACGGCGATCGAAGCAGGATCCACGGCGCGAGAGCTGCGCTACCGGATGCTCAGGCGCGGAGGGCGCCCGCACACCGCACTCGGGTGGACTGCGAGGGCGAGGAGAACTCCGCCACGGGTGTTGCCGCCTTCGCCGGCGTCGATCCCGTGTCTGAACCCGTCGCGGGAGCAGCCGAGGACGGCGGTACGTCCGGCCGGGCAGGCCGCGGCGCCGACGGCTGGGTCGATGCGGAAGCCGTCCATGGTGAAGCCACCTGGGACGGCCAGCCGCAACGGCAGTGGCTTGATGACCAGGCCGTGGCCCGCGGCCCCTGCAACTGTTCGCGCAGCTCCCCGGTGCCGTGGGCGGAGTCGCCGAGCACAGTTGACTCGCCGGCCTTGCCGTCCAGCAGATCACGGGCAACGGCCGCTTCGTGGTTGCCGGGACCGTAGCCGCCGGTGACAGCGTCGACAGTGAACAGCCCGCCCTCCGGCTCGAAGAAGACGCGTCCCTTCAAGCCGTCTTGGTGGCGGGTGCGATTCTTGCGGATGTGTCGGGCGCCGCGATCGACGGTGGACACCGTCGGATCGGGTGCGGTGCGCCAGGCGATGCGCCCGCGTCCGTCGAGGCAAGCCGCCCGAACTACAACTGCCGTGTCAGACCCTGATGCCCGCCGTGCGGACGGCTGCCAGTAGCCCGCCCACTGCTGGAGACCACGGCCGGCCGGCCGGTCCGGTGAGGGTGAGTGCGCGATGGGCGGCGGGGCGGATCGGTACGAGGGCGCAGTCGGCGGGAAGCATCGGCTGCGCCAGCGCGGGCACCACAGAGACCCCGACGCCCGCGTGCACCATGCTGATCAGCGTGTTCAGATCGCGGATCCGGTGCCGGGGCGCAAACCGTACGCCGGCCCGCCGGTAGGCGTCGCGGATGCTGCGCTCGCAGCCCCCCTCGGCGAGCAGGAAGTCGTCGTCCTCCAGATCGGCCACGTCGACCGTCTCCTGCCCGGCCAGCGGGTGGTCTCGGCGCAGCAGTGCGTGCAACGAGTCCGTGCCGAGCGGCACCGCCCCCGGCGGCACCGCGTCGGCGTCCACCAGCACGGCGGCGTCCACCGTTCCCGCCTCCAGCCAGGCGGCAAGCTCGTCGTCCTCACCCTCGAATACCCGGACGGTGAGCCGAGGGTGGGCGGCCCGCCAGTCCTGCAGCAGGGCGGGCAGCAGCCCCTGGCAGACGGTGGTCGGCGCGGCGAGCCGGACGGCCCCAGTGAGGCCGCCCGAGTGCTGGGTGGCGATGCTGCAGACGGCCGCGGCAGAGGCCAGCGCCGTCCGGGCGTGCGGCAGGATCTGCTCGCCCAGCGGCGTCGGCCGTGCCGGAGTGGTGCGGTGCAGGACGGGAGCGCCGAGGGCGCGCTCCAGTGCGGCGACCGCATGCGAGACGGCGGACTGACTGATTCCCAGGTCGGTCGCGGCCGCGCCGAACCCGCCCGCGTCGGCGACCGCGATCAGCGCCCGGAGCTGGGCGAGGTTGACCTCCGATGTCATGAGACTTCCTCATCGATAGAGCGGTATCACTTGTTGGACTCATGTTCCGCCCACGGGCCACGCTCTGTCACGCGAGACCGGTGAAAGACCGGGTGGCGGGGTGGACGGCGAAACGAGCGAGGGAGAGGGCGGGTGATCGGGGTGCGGCGGTGGTGGCCAGGATTCATGACTCTGTCGGCGATCTGGGGTGCGAGCTTCGCGCTGATCAAGGTGGCGGTCGACGCGGGGGTACCGCCGCTCTGGGTGGCGTGCTGGCGCTGTGTCTTCGGGGCGACGGCGCTCTGGGCGATCCTCGTGCTGCGTCGCGAACCAGCCCCGCGCGACCTCGCCACCTGGGGCCACTCGGCGGTGGCAGCAGCGCTGCTCAACGCCGTGCCGTTCGTTCTGTTCTCGTACGGCGAGACCCGGGTCGGCTCGGTTCTGGCCGGGGTGATGAACGCGACCACCCCGCTGTTCACCCTGGTCTTCGCGGCCGCCACCGTACCCGAGGAGCGGCACCCCGGCCCGCGCCGCCTCGTGGGGCTCGCCCTCGGCTTCGCCGGCGTGCTGACCGTTCTGGGGGTGTGGCACGGCTTCGGCTCCAAGGGGACAACGGGCGGCCTTGCCTGCCTGGCCGCGACTTGCTGCTACGGGGCCGGCTTCGCCTACCTGCGCCTCCATCTCTCCGCTCGCCCACACTCCGCGACCGGCCTGTCCGCCGTCCAGATCACCTGCGGCGGTGCCGAATTGGCGCTGGTCGCCCCGCTCGCCGCAGGCGTCCCGCACTGGCCGGGGGCCGGTCCAGCCACCGCCCTACTGGTACTCGGCTCCGTCGGCACGGGTTTCGCCTACATCCTCAACCTGAACCTGGTCCGCACTGCCGGGGCCACAGTCGCCGCCGCCGTCACCTATGTCACCCCGCTCTGGTCGACCGCCCTCGGTGTCGTCTTGTTCGCCGAACCGGTCGGCTGGAACACCCTCCTCGGCGGCTTCACGGTCGTCGCCGCGGTGGCCCTGACCCGGGCCTCCACCCGCCCCGGCAGCACGTCGCAGGGGACATCAGCCGGTCAGTCGGGTGACCGGATGGGCAACCAGGCGGACGGGAGCCGGGGCGTCGTGGATTTCGTATCAGAACAAGAAGCAGACCAGCACGGACGATTGACAGAGATTCCCGTCACGAAGGCAGAGCATTGACCGGGTTCGGCCTTCTCGGGCCGCTCAGCCTCGTACGCGACCGCGAGGCCGTCACGTTGCAGCCCTCGAAACCGACAACGCCTCTGGCCGCTTTGCTGCTGCACTCCAACTCCACAGCCTCCACGGATTACCTGCTGCACGCCGTCCCGGGGTGAGGATCGCCCCTCTGCCTCCAAAGCTGTCCTGCACACGTGCACGATGCGCTTGCGTTGGACGATTCGGCCGCCACGGAGTACCTCGAACGTCCCCGCGCCCAGCTCACGCCAGGCGGTAGACGATGATGAAGGGATCACCGGCTGCGTCCGCTCCGTCCGGCATCACACCGGCGTGACTGGCCAGCTCGGTGACAATGCGTGTGCCAGGACGTCCGATGAAGCTTTCGCCTTCTGCAACAGAATCTGCCGCGAGGGCATCCTCAAATCCCTTGGGGATGAGAGCGTACGGCCGCACCGCATCGACTACGACGTCTGGATCCAGGACCTCATACGGGGTTGCTCCAACCCGGACCACCTCGATGGTCTCACCGTCGGAATCCTCGTCGAATATGTGTGCGAAGTACGTGGACAGGCTCGCATCCCATCCGGCTCTTGCGACGCGTTCAGCGGGAGCCTCTGAATGGCAAGCGAGCTCATGCACGGACATCGCCGTCTCCACTTCTGTCGCATCCACGCTGGCACCCCTGTGCTTAGGAGGCAGGTGCCAGTAAACCTCTCGTCGCCTTGTGCGCGACGAGGCGTGAGTTCAGGTGCGCTTGATCGCCGGAAGGGGGAGGCGGGCCGGGCTGGGTGATCGGCAACAATCCACAGCCGGGCCGGGCTGTGGGAAGAGCCGGAAAGGTACAGTCCGGCCCGCACGTGGAGGCGCCGGGAATCGAACCCGGGTCCTGCAGGGCTTTGCCAGTTCTTCTCCGTGCGCAGTCCGCGTGTCGTTTTTCTCGGCCTCCGGCGGTCGTGCGGACCCGCTGCCGGTCGGCCCAGCTGCTGTGGAGTGTCCTTCCGGGCCCCGCAGCCGGGTCCGGAAGTGGATCCTCCTTGCTGATGCCAGATCCCGGGCCGGAGGCTTCCCGGGCTGACAGTGGTCACACCACCCAGCCGCTGTCAGGCAGCGAGGGAGTAGGTGTCACGCACGGCCGGCTCATTGTCGGCATTCATCGTTTGCGGTGGTCAGATTTACGAGGCCGTCACCGCATCCCTCGGCACGCTTCTCCAGGCTCCACACAAGCAGTCGAAACCGATCGCCCCCTTATGGATGGACGCTCTGCCCACCCATAAAGACACAACGGCCGGGCAGGCGCCCCGGGTTCACTCAAGGCACCGACAAAACGCGGTTCCGACTGAACGGCCCCAGCCCAACCCGGATTGGCGGCCACCTCCCTACAAGGAAGAGGGGACGTGGGCGGTGCGGGTCGCGGCGCAGGAAACCCCTGCGCTCCAGTGCCGTCAGCTGGTGCGCGACCAAGGACGTGCTGGAGAGTCCGTCGGCCCGGCCGATCTCGCACATGACATCGGAGACCGCGTCGGCCCCTTTCCTCCGTGGCAGGCACCCCAGCGCGTCACCCGCCGACCGGGGCCTGTCTGGATCAGATGCGCCAGGAGCGGAGGATGTCGGCGACGGCGTAGACGCTCAGGCGGGTGTCCCGGACTTTTCTGACGAGGTCGGACAGCGCGCCGTAAGGCGGATCGATGCCCTCGCCGGACTGATCCATGTACTGAGCAGTAACGAAAGCGGCGAAAAGGCTGTTGCGGTGGGGGAGCGGCTCGAGGCGCACGATCGTGTGCAGGAGCGCGGCGGCGCGCCAGGCGTTGTCCGGGTCGGATGCTTCGAGCGTCGGCATTCTGGTCTTGTGCCGCGCCACGGCCGCCACCAACGCCGAGTAGTCGGTCACCGTCACGTCTTCGTGCCCGAGGGCGGCCTCCTGGACATCGAGCAACCAGGAGACATCGATGTGCACAACCATCAGGCAGCAGCAATCCCGTCGCCGCGCCGAGAAGGCGGGACCTCCTCGGGGAACGCCTCGTCGAACTCGCTACGCAGCCTGTCGGCCCAGGCGGCGGCGCCAGCGACGAACCGCTTGCGGTGCATCTCGCGTACACCGAGATCGTGCAGGTACTGCTTCAGGCTCTTACCCTCCGCCGCAGCGGCGGCGCGGACGCCTTCCATTTCCTCGTCGGAGAAGGACACGTTCAGTGATGGCATCTTCCGATGGTACCTAGTTGGTGCCACGCATCTCAAGATGTTCAGGGCAGGGCAGAGGGCTGGAAGTGGACTCCCTCGAACCGGTCCGCGTCTTGCTGGCGGCAGTCCTGGACACCGTCGAGCATCAGGGGGCACCGGACTGGACCGGATCGGTGCCGGAGGCCGAGTGGATCTCTCCGTAGCGCCGAACGACACCGACGCACCCAGCAGCGGAGGCGGTGCTCATGAGCGCACCCACGACCGCCGGCCCCCAGCCGGAAGGCCGCGGCCTTTAACCAGCCCTCCCTGGCACTGTTGGCCCGCGCCAACCGCGGCTACGCCCGCTTCCTCGCCCTCCAGGCCCCGAGCGACGCGGCAGGGCACCGGTGAGCGGTACCCATGCCGTGCTCCACGACCCCCACAGCCTGATTGAAGCCGAACTCCCCCTGGACCGCGCCCCGTACGAAGCGCTCGTGCGCCCGACTCGTGCGCGCCCTCTACACGCGGCTGGACCGCCTCACACATAGCCCCTTCCCGCCAAACGTAGCGAAAGAGTCGCCGCCAGCACCGTCCCCGGCCCGCAGGAACGAAGACGGAGCCCGCCCCGGCGCAGCGGCGAAGTCTCTCAATGTGCGGGAGCCTGGCCTACACGCTCCACCGCGGTTTGAGGTCTTTCAGGTGGGTGGCGACGGCTTCCAGGTATGCGGTCTCATGCTCGCGCAGGCCCCTGAGGTCGATCACGGAAGGCGGGATATTCATGCCGGCGTCGTTGTCCAGCGGGGGAGCAGCCCAGGCTTCCCTCATCGCTGCGCCAGCGACGGCATGCCATGGTCGACCAGGTTCTGGAAAGCGGCTCCGACCGCGGGTGATTCCAGGAGGGTCCATGCCTGGTGGTAGGCCAGGTCAGACTGGATCTCCCGGAGGGTTTCCGATAGCCGGATACGTTCCTCGGCGAGCTGGTCGGCGCGCCGCCGCCGGATCGCGTACGGCAACTCCTTGTACGCGCTGTGGACCGCGAAGTCATCGGCGAAGAAAGGCGGCTCGGGGGCGGTTGCGTTCTTCCTCGTGGCTCTTGCGGCGGCTGAGCCAGATATTGATGGTGACGGTGATCAGCGCGCCGAGGAACACGCCGGACACCACCATGGCCAGCAGTAGCCCGGTTCCGCCTCCGGAGGCGGTGGTGTGCATGGTGGGTGTTAGCGCGAGAGGGGAGCGGGTCATGCGGCGGCCTCCGGGGTGCTGGCAGTGGCGGTGGTGGTGTGCGGGGCTTCTGGGTCGGCTCACCCACCGGTCCGGCGCCACCATTCCTCGCGCATCAGGTGGGCGAGCACCAGTCCCAGGAGCACGATCGGGCCGTCGCGCCGTCGGTCCCAACACTGCTCAGGGGGATCGCCCGGACACCACATGCACAGCGATCCGTCACTGTAGCGGTGGGGGGATTGACGCGGTCCGTCGGAGAAGACGAGGGGCGTGTCCGGCCTCCCGGGCCCGAAGGCGATGGTCACGGTCTGCTCGGGCAGGTCGGGATCGCGCACGCCGATAGCCGGGGCGAAGCCGACCCACACAGTTCCGGGCGGGCGAACCGGCCGCACGGCGAGCCCGGTGGAGGCGATGCGGTCCTGGAAGAGCAGCCGTGGGGCCGGCCTGTCACCCGGCTTCTCGACACGTGCACCACGGTACGTCGCGCCCAGCTGCTCCAGCTCGGACTCGGCCCGGCGGACCCGGCGCCGGTACACCCATTCCGCCCGCTTCCCCCCAGCCGACGCCCGCCATCTTTCACGACGAGCTGTTCTGCGCAGCCCGCGCACGGCGCTGCGAGCATCTTCCGGAGCGCTGCGTGCCTCCTGGTGCTCCTTGTGAAACGCGTACGTGCAGCCCCCGGGGTGCCGGACAAGCCGCCAGAGAACCCACCGCACTCCCAGGGCCGTCACTGCGACGACCCACCCCAGCACAATCATGTGGCCCCTTCCGCGACTGCATCGCCGCGGCCACCGTCAGATAGCGCCGCACCGAGGAACTGGTCAACTCGCCCTGGCACAAACCATGGTGCCTGTGCCCGCGAGCACGTGGGACAGGAACGGCGAAAGCGCTGGCTCGAGCCCGGACTGCGATCCGATACCCCCAGGCGGTTGTCCATCGGGCATACCGGGAGGCCTGTGCGCCTGCTGGAGCCGCTTCGGTCAGTTGAGGTCAATGCGGCGAGCGGGGGGCTCTGTACTACCGCCTCGCCAGCACCCGGGCGCGGACCGAAGCGCCCGCCAAGGCCGGATGGCTGCGCAGGCTCCTGCTTGGCGGCCCTCCGGGCGGAGGGACACCACCAGTGCGCACTTCCTACGCTCGCGAGTGCCGGTCAATCCTGGGCGCTTCGCCTCTACCAGGCATTCCAGAGCACACCATGACGGTGGCGGACCGGCGGTATGTCCGCGTCGTCAAGTTCGTGGCCGGCGCGGTGCAGTGCGCGGATCCGCTGGGCTTCGAGTCGACTCTGAAGCCGGGCGCGGCCCTCAGTCGTGGCGATCTCGGCGGAAAACGAGCCCTTCCTGCAGTAGAGCACCATCCACTGCCAAGAGGTGAGCCGGCGCAGCGTCTTCGCCGGGGCGGGGCGACCGTCTTCGCGGACGGCTTGGGCCAGTTCAGCAGTCGCATAGCGCAGGTCGTACAGCGACATGGACTCCGATGCGCCCTCTTGGACGCGGAATCGCCTGGGAGTCGTGCGGACAGTTCGGGACATCGAGACCCGCCGTAGGCCCCCTGGGCTTTCCAGAGGCACCTACGGCGGGTGCGTAGTGGTCAGCACGACTCAGCTCCCTTCGTTGGTCACGACGATCTGCCAGCAGCACGGTAGTCGCGCGGAGACGTGGGGGCCGAGGCTTTCTACTCAACCCTGTTGCCAGGGCAGGGCGCTCCAAGTTCTCTCACGAAGCTGCGGCCAGACCCAGTTTCAACGATCCTCATCGCCGCTGGGCGACGTCATCTCTGGTGAACATCCGCAGCACGCAAGATCGTCAGCTGCTGCCCAAAGCGATGACCAATCACTGCTACTTCACGTGAACGAAGCCAGGAGATGGTGAAACTGGTGGCGGGGGCTTGCCGACGCGGGACGGTGGGTACGGCGTCTTCGGCCGTACGGGAGGGGGGCCGTGGTGCAGAGGATGCAGCCTGGGCGGGTGCTCGGTGGGCGCTATCGGGTCCGCAGTCAGATCGGATCCGGCAGGTACAGGCGCGTGTGGACGGCCTACGACGAGGAACTGCACAAGGAGGTGACGATCGAGGAAGTCGGGGCGGCAGATGCGGAGAGGACGCAGTGGGTGGCAGGGGCCCTGCGCGCGGCCGCAAGAAGGCTGCGGGGCCATCCCTACGTCATCCCTGTGGACGACGTCGTGGAGGCAGGCGGTGTGGTGTGGGCTGTCGCGCCCTTTGTCGCCGGCCCGTCCCTCGCCGACTTCTTGGTCGGCGGCCGGATGTCTACCGGGGAGACGCGGGAGGTCGCGAGGGTTGTGCTTGCCGCGCTGGAGGCCATACACGAGGCCGGGGTTGTCCACGGAGATGTACGGCCCGCCAACATCCGCCTAGATCAATCCCGGTGGGTCCTGCTTCCCGGAACAGGCGCACTGGCATGGGCGGACTTCGAGACCACCCGGGACGACGATGAGAGCTTCGCCACGGCGGACTACAGCGCCCCCGAGGTCCTGCACGGCGGTCTCCGGATGCCGAGCAGTGACCTGTTCTCGCTGGGGGCGACGCTCTACCACCTCGTCGCAGGGCACGCGCCCTTCCACCGGGAGAGCGTCGTGGCGACCCTCGGGGCCGTCGTGATGGAGGAGCCGCCGCCACTGGGGCACAGCGGCAGGCTTGAACGGCTCATCGAGGGGCTCCTGGTCAAGGACCCTGACAGGCGGCTGACGGTGGCCGCGGCGCGGCGGGAGCTCGGCTGGGGCGAAAGGGAGACGTACTCGGGTGCCAGCGCCAGCGCGGCGGGAGCCTCCACGACGCGACCCCGTCTGTTGCGATCCCGTGTGTTGCAGCGCAGGGCGACGGTCAATTACCTCGTCGGCGTGGTCGAGTGGGGGCTCGGGCTGGTCCTCGCGATGGCAGGCGCCTTGGCACTGGCGCACGTCAGTGCGTCTGACGTCTCGGGCTTCTTCGTGACTCTGCTGCCCTGGGTGGTCTTCGCCCTCGGAGTCTGCGTCCTCGCTGTACAAGCACGCATGGCCCTCGCACACCGGCGCTCCCCCAAGGTACCCCTATGGCGGAGCTACGTCCGATCGCTTGCACCACCCGAACCGTGGACCGACGAGGAGCGTGACCGACGCCGTACTGCCGCCGAACAGGGCGTGGACGAGGTACTGCTGACGGTCGACCAGCGGGTGGCAGCCGCATCATCAGGCAGGGGCAGGGGCAGGGGCAGGGGCAGGGGCAGGGGCAGGGGCAGGGGCAGGGGCAGGGGGACGAGTGATGTCTGACCAGGAGACACCGCCTGCCGAGGCGCCCGCCTCGATGGTGCCGTCCTTCCCCGCAGCCGACGAGGCGCGCAAGTGGCAGGAGATCGACCCGGACCACCTCGCCTGGCGACGGGACCTCGTCGAGAGCCAACTGCGCCGCGAACGCCTCGACCAGTGGGCGGGCTACGGGTTTCGGCTGCTTGAGCAGGCGATCGTGGTGGGGTTCGGGGTGGCCTTCGTCTGGCTGGGGTTCTACGCCGTGGACCACAAAGCGTCGATGCAGGTGGTACCCATGATCGGCGGCGGGATCGCCGCGCTCGCCGGCGCCGTGCTCGCGGTGCGGAATCGAAAGGAGTGACGGGTCGGCCCCCAAGGGTTCACCGGCCATGGTGAAGCCGGTGTCGAGCTCTGTCTGGAACCGGCCGCCGAGGACGGCGCCCCACGCGCTGCCCCGCGCCCTGGCACCGCTGTGCGAGGCGATCGGCGAAGACCTCGCAAGAACAAGAGAGCGGAAAGATTCTTTGCCGGTCCTGCTGCCGGCCGTCCCGGAAGGGTGAGGGAGGGGCAACGGGCCCGCTCCCTCCCGGTGAAGGGACTCGGCTGGTGAACGGTCACGTCCTGGTGGTGCTGATGGCAGGGACGATGGTGGGGTGGTGCCTGCGGGCCGCGGGTGCCTCTCCGCCAACAGCTCCGCCCCCCCCGCACCTGCGGGGATGGTTCCGTCGGTGAATCGGATCTCGATCTTGGCGCGCTCACCAACGCGGGTGAGATGTCGTCGATGGACTCGGGCTGTAGTCCACTGTCGTTGATGGTGTGCCAGGGGTCTTGGGGGCCGAGCCGGGCGTGACGTAGTGCTGTGCCTGTGTGGTTCGGTGACGGTCAGTGGGGCGTGATGTGGGCGGCCGCCCGCAGCAGTATCCAAGATCCATGAGCCGGGCTCGGATCCGGTGCACCCTCCCCGGCTGGTCGGTACGTGTCTCCTTTGCGTCTCAAGTCGAGCGGTAGAAGGGTGTCTGGGTGGGGGAGTATCTGCCTAGTTGTTGCTTGTTCGTGAGGGGTTGTCATGGGTTCCATTCGCCGGGCTGCGCCGAGGATGCTGCTCGTCTGCCTGCTGGTGGCGGGCTGTTCATCCGGTTCGCATTCCGGGGCGGGTGTCTCGGACAGGGGTGGAGCGTCGGCGGCGGGGGCGTCGGGGACGGCCGTACCTGCGGGGACGGCGCAGATTCCGGTGGGTGCGGGACCGCAGACGACGTACACGGTGCAGCAGCAGCCGCCTGCGGGCCGTTGCCACTTCCGGTACGAGAAGGGTGAGCCCCTCGAGGACCCGGCGTGCACACCGGGTGCAACTTCGCCGGCTGTGACGCAGGCGAACCTGGGCTCGACGATCTGCCGCAAGGGCGGCTACACCAAGAACATCCGGCCGCCGGAGTCCATCACCCGTAAGGAGAAGCAGCTGAATGCCGCCTCGTACGGTTACACAGGCAGCCTCGGGGACGCGGAGTATGACCACCTCATCTCCCTCCAGCTTGGCGGTGACCCGAACGATGCCCGCAACCTCTGGGTCGAGCCGGCCGATCCGGGCCACCAGCCGGGCAGCGGGGTGAACAACAAGAAGGACCCGGTGGAGACGAAGCTGCACACCGCGGTCTGCTCCGGGAAGGTCACCCTCAAAGCCGCGCAGCAGGCCATCGTCTCCGATTGGACCACCGCGCTCAGCCGGCTCGGTCTCACCTGACGGACAGTTCAGCTTTGCTTGCCTGGGTGGCGAGGCCGCCAGGTTCATCGCTGCGGCCTGTCGGCGGCGACCAAGGGGCGAGGTGCCGCGTGTCGACGGCCCGGTGGGTGTGGCACGCGCCTGGGCGCGTGCCACACCCACCGGTTGCCGGTGAACGACGATGAGGCGTTCACCGGCGAGGGGGTGAGGTGGGGTCAGTGGCGGATGCGGTGCTGGCCCCAGGAGTATTCGTCGACGAAGCGGTCGTGGTCGTTGCGCAGGGTTGCGGTGTCGTAGTCGTTGTTCCAGACGTAGTGGCGGCGGTCCTGGAACACGTCGGTGCGGGTGTCGTGGCCGGTGCCGGTGTGGACGCGGACGGTGGAGCGGCCCTGGAGGCGGTAGTGGTCGAAGGTGTAGGTGTGGCCGTCCTCGTCCGAGAGGGTCCAGCCGTCGAGGTTGACCGCGCGGCGGCTGTTGTTGGTGATGTCCACCCACTCCCTGTTCAGGGAGCGGTTGGAGCGGTCGTCGCGTCCCGGCGAGTCGTACTGAACGGCGCTGATGTAGACGGTGCTGTGGTGGCGGCCCGGGTGGTGGTCGGCGGCCGCGGCCGGCAGCGCCACAGTGGCCACGGCGGCGGCCGCTACGGCGGCAACGGCGGTCATGCGACGCACGGATGCGGAAACGGTCACGAGGATCCCCCTACAGGAGTCCATGGCACCCCCCGGTACGAACCTGCCGGCGTAAGAAACGCCGCAGGCCGGTGGTGGTGCGTTGTGCGGGTGGCGGCCGGCTGGCCGCGCACTCACACTGTGCAGCCCGTGCGCCCGAATCGTGGGGGAGATGTGTGCGTCATTACGAGTTCAGCATATTTCTGTGACTCTCCACTGCAATGTCCATGTATGCCTCTGACGCGCCGGACTGGCCGTTTGTCAGGGAAGCGGGCCGTACCGTCACTGGCCTGTCTGGTGTGCCGATACCGATCCGGCACCTCGGTCCCTGAGGCATCGTCACCCGAAAGTGAGTAACAGCGGCCCTCCCCAACCGACCGGACTAACGACCTCGTGCACGGTTGGCCGTACTCGGCGGCTCGGTAGCTCGTTGAATTGGGCATGGATGGGGGTTGGGGCGCGTGAGTTGATCGTGGCGGAGTACCGGGTCACGGGGTTGTCGCCGACGGTGTTCGCTGCACTTGTCGCCGAGGTAGCGCCGTTGTGGCGCGAGCAGCATCAGGCTCGGCTCACCGCTCGGCCACGGCAGCGGGCGGTCGGAGCCGGAGCGAGGCACAAGTTCGTCTTCATCGATCGGCTGTTGGCCACGCTGGTCAGTCTGCGCCATGGCGCCACGCACGACGTGCTGGCCTGCTGGTTCGGCGTGGACCGTTCCACCGTCACCCGTGCCATCGGCGAGGTACGGCCTCTGCTGGCGCAACGGGGCTGCACCGTCGCCCGGGGCATCCGACTGCGCACTCTCGCCGAGGTCATCGAGTACCTGGGCGCCAGCGGGACCGGCATCATCGATGGCACGGAGATCCGTGTGCGACGCCCGGCCGCAGGCCGCCAGGACCGGGACAAATTCGTCTCCGGAAAGACCAAGCAGAACGCGGTGAAGTCCATGGTCCTCACGGACGCCGAGGGACGCATGCTGTTCTGCAGCCCTGTCCGGCCGGGTAGTTGCGCCGACATCACCCAGGCCCGGCAGCTGGGACTGGCCCAGCTCCTGGCCGACGGCCCGTTCATGGAGATCCTCGCGGATGCTGGCTACGAGGGCATGGGCGCGCAGACCGGCGGACGCGTGCTGAGACCACCACATCGCAAGTTCAAGAAGAACGCTCCTGCCTGGTACGAGGAGCGGCACGAGCAGCAACGCAAGGCCCATTCCTCGCGGCGCATCCGCGTCGAGCACGGCATTGCACACCTGAAAAACTGGCGGGCTCTCGCCCGCCACCATGGCCGACGCGAACACATGAGTGACATCGTCCAAGCCGTCGCCAGTCTGCTCTCACACCAGCAGACCGCTACCCTCGGCCGCAGCCTTCGAGCGTGAACACCGACAGTCCACGCACCTCGACGTGCCACAGCCAACCGTGCACGAGGTCGTTAGTGCGGACAGCTGGGACCTGCCCAAGCGGTGGCGGGGTGGCTACCATGGTCGTCACGGGCCTTGAGCGTAGGGACGTACCGCAGGCCAGCCAAGACGGCGGTTTGCAGTGCGTTCGAGGGCTTGGCCCGGCATTCGCTGCCCGGGCCCAGCGGCATCTGTTCAATCGCGTGATCGGCCAACTCCACCACTGCCTGCATACGCGGCAGCCCTTCGACGAGCAACAGGCCTTCACCTCCTCCTCAGCCGATCTCGCGGTCGCGGCGTGACTTCTTGGGCACGTGAGATGTCTCTCTGCCTGACAGGCGAGCGGTCGTGTCAGCCGATGGGAGCCGGCATCGGCTGGACGTCGTAGTTGAGGCGGATGGTGTTCCCGGTGGCGGGGTCCCCCAGTTCCACGCTCCAGCCGCCTGCGAACTGGTCGACGCCAGGGGCCATGGGGATGGTGCCGGAGATCAGGACGGTGCCGGGTGTGAGCGCGCCGCGTGAGCGCAGGACGTCGACCCAGTACGCGGGGGTGAGGAGTTCGGCGAGGGTGCCGCGCTGGATCTCGGTCCGCTGGTCGCCGTGCGTGACCCAGGCGCGCAGGGTGAGTTCGTCGATGCGGGACTCGACGTCGGCCAGGAGCCAGGCGCGCCGGGCGAGGACGTCGGGGCCGGCGTTCTTGCTCCAGGCCACGCCGTGCACCTCGAGGTCACGGTCGGTATGGTCGCAGGCGGCCGTCAGCAGGAGCTCCCCGCCGTCCGTCACCACGAGCGCCCACTCCGCCTCCCCGGAGGTGCGCGCATGCTGTGCCAGGACCCGGTCGGTCTGTTGGGCCAGATATGGGGAGACGGGGTAGAGGGCCGGCGTCACGGACGGGCCGGGCACGCCCAGCTCGGCGAGCTCTGCGACGTGCGCGGCGACGTCCTCCTGACTGCGTCCGGCGTACCCGGCGTTGAGGACCTGGACGACGTCGACCTCGCGCGTCGATCCGTCGGGCAGTTCGAAGGTCAGTACGGCCATGAGGGCACTCCCGCAGATCGGGTGAGGGACCACGGCCGGCATTCTCCGTGGTCGAGTTCTCGCGCAGGACTTGCGCATACGACCTGTATACAAGAAGTATGCCAGAGGGTCGATGTCCCCGAGCAAGGATGAGAACCATGCACGACACCTCGAACGGCGACGCGAGGGCATACGACAGGCACTCCGGTGTCGGCCGGGCCTTCGCCGCGAGCCTGACCGGCACGACCTTGGAGCGGTACGACTTCGCCGTCTACTCCGCGGCGGCTGCCCTGGTCTTGGGCAAGCTGTTCTTTCCCTCGGAGGACCCGCTCACCGCAGCGCTCCTGGCGTTCTCCAGCTGTGCGGTCGGCTATGTATCGCGTCCGCTCGGCGGGGTCGTCTTCGGTCGCCTCGGTGATGTGATCGGCCGCGAGAAGGTGCTGATGGCCACGCTGGTCCTCATCGGCGCGGCCACCTTCCTGATCGGCGTCCTCCCCCCGTCCGTTTCCCTGTGAATTCCCCCGACCCCGTCCCGCAGAGGAGGAACCGCACCGTGCGGATCGCCCTGAGCCAGTTCATCACCGGTCCCGATCCTGAGAAGAACCTCCGGCTCATCGAGGAATGGACCCAGCGCGCAGCGGACGCTGGAGCCCGCGTCGTAGTCTTCCCGGAGGCGTCGATGGCCTGTTTCGGCACCCCGCTGGCCCCGGTAGCCGAGCCCCTGGACGGTCCCTGGGCCGACGGGGTACGGCAGATCGCCCGGGCCACCTCCACGGTGGTCGTAGCCGGCATGTTCACCCCGGCTCCCGGCGGCAGGGTGGCGAACACCCTGCTGGCCACCGGGGCCGGTGTCGAGGCGTCGTACGACAAGATCCATCTGTACGACGCCTTCGGCTACCGCGAGTCCGAGACCGTCGCCCAGGGCTCCACCCCGACGGTGATCGACGTGGACGGCACCCGGCTGGGCCTCGCCACCTGCTATGACGTGCGCTTCCCGGAACTGTTCCGGGCCCACGCCGACGCCGGAGCCGTCGGCACGCTGCTGGCCGCCTCCTGGGGCGCCGGGCCTGGCAAGCTCGCGCAATGGGAGCTGCTGGTGCGGGCCCGTGCGCTGGACGCCACCGTATGGGTCGCCGCCGTCGACCAGGCCTGCCCGGGTACTCCGGCGGGCCACTTGCCGACGGGCATCGGGCACAGCCAGGTCGTCGGACCCGACGGCACGGTCCGCAACTCCCTCGGTGCCGAGCCCGAACTGCTACTGGCCGACCTGGACATCGACGAGGTCACCGCGGTCCGGCAGAAGACCTCCGTGCTGGCCAACCGGCGTCCGGAGGTGTGGCGGTGAGCAAGCCCGAGCTGGAGTTCCACCTCCCCGGCGGACCGTGGAGCACCCCGGTCGGCGCCGGCCCGGGCGTCGAGGAGCGGGTCCTGGCCGATGACCCCGGGCGCGGGTGCCGTACCGCGCTCGTCCGCTGGGCTCCGGGCACCGACACCTCGGCACAGGGCGTGGTACACCACGACTTCTGGGAGGAGGTCTACCTCGTCGAGGGAACGCTGCACGACCTGACACTGGGCCGGACCTTCACCGCGGGCATGTATGCGTGCCGCCCTCCCGGGATGCCGCACGGCCCCTGGACGTCGCAGGACGGTGTCACCATGCTGGTGATCACCTACCCTGACCCCGGCAGGCAGTGATCGACGGACCGAGGCAGACGCGACCCCGGTACGGCGGCCGGCAAGCCCACGAGGGCGTCGCCGGAGTGGCCCAAGCGCCGGGGAAGATCTGATGCACAGGTGGTCAGGCCGTTCCACCATGCGGGTCCAGCCGCCGGAGCGTCTAGCCCGCGAGCAGTACCTTGAGCGTCGACCCCAGATGGTGGTCGATGGCGGCACACGCCGCCTCGGCGTCACCGGCGGCCAGGGCGTCCAGGATGGCCCCGTGTTCTTCCAGTACGGCTTCCTGACGCCCCTGCCGGTTGAAGAGGGCCACCACTCCGGCGCGAACCTGACGGCTTCGCAGACCGTCGTAGTGCCGATCCAGGAGAGTGTTGCCGACGGCGGACACCAGCGCCGAGTGGAACTGGTGGTCCACGGCGATGAACTCCCGGGCCTGGTCCTCCCCGGTGAGTTCGCGCTGCCGTTCCAGCAGGCACCGCAGCTCCGCGACCGGCGCTCCTCCCCGGGAGACGAGCTGCTGGGCGGCGTACCGCTCGACGATGCCCCGCAACTCCATCAGCTCCCGGATCTCCCGCCCCGCCAACGGCGCCACCCGGGCGCCGCGCTTGGGCACGAGCTCGACCAGGTCCTCGGCCGCGAGCTGCAGCAGAGCCTCCCGGATCGGTGTACGGGAGACACCGATCCGGTCGGCGAGTTCCTGCTCCGACAGGAAGACCCCCTGCATCTCGGGATCCGTCAGCACCGTGTCCTTGAGATACGCGTACGCCCTTTCCCGACCGGACGGCACGGCAACCCCCAGACATCGCATACAGCTTGTATGCAAACGCTATCACGCCGCTTCCCTGTGCGATGTTCCGGTTTGGTGTCAGTGAACTTCTTTCATCCTGAATAGTCGCAGGTCAGTAGTACGTGGATGGCTTGGACGGTGCGGCTGATGCGGCGGGTGGAGCAGCGTGCTCGTCGCATGATGCGCCAGGACTTGAGTCGGGCGAAGGCTCGTGTCGACGACGGTGGAATTCCCCAGGGGCTGTGGTCACGCAATTCCCCAAGGTCTGGCGGGCTCAGACCTCATCGAATGGTTCGTCACTCCACCTGAACCAAGCACGGCCGTCACTGATGTGCAGAAGAAACTCCGCGACCGGACCTGACGGGGCCACCAGCGACAAGGTGTCCGCGATCTGGTCGTAGGAGTCGTCGAACCGCTCGTACTCCTCCGCCTCCAGCAGAGCCAACGACTCGTCGAACCACGGCTTCACATCTCCGAACGTCGGCGTTGGAACGAAGCGGCCGTTCAACCATGGAAAGTCGGCCTCGTCGATCACGATCTCGCCGAGCAGGTCCTCCTGCCGCATCAGTCGCCAGACTTCGCCCTCGAACCTCATCCCGCCAGCTCTCCATCCCTCTCCTGGTGTCGCCGGGTAGCCTCTCACGCGGCAAGGGCAACGAGGCAGGAGCGCCATCGAGCTGCTAAAGAGCGGATACCACTCGCTGGGTGCCCGGTTGCTGGTGATGATCACGGACCGGCCCTGCCGCTCGGAGATGAGTTCATAGAGGTCGTCGGCTTGCGGGGCTGTCATCTGACGCATGGCGAAGTCGTCGAGGATCAGCAGGTCGGGACGGACGATCTCGCGCATGCGCCGGTCCCAGGTGCGGTCCGCGAGCCGTGAAAGCACCGAAGTCCATGGATTCGAGCTCGTCCAGGACACCGAGGCAGGCCGCCGCCTGGAGGGGGTGGGTGGCCATGGTCCCCATCGCGGGCAGGGGGTCTGCGCTGTCGTGGCGGAGCAGCGGTGCGATCTCGGGGGACACCAGGACCGCGCCCACACTGGTGTAGCCGGCTGCGGAGTAGCTCGTCCTCGATCTCGTTGACGTGGTACATCTCGTGGAGCCGGTGCGTGCAACGGCTGCGGGTCCCGGCCCGGCGCCAGGACGAACGTGAAGCCACTTCCCCCCGCGGACGCGCGCGATGTTGCGGGCCAGCCCGACGGCGATCTCTACGCCGAGCGTCCCGCAGGTGATCAGCGCGACGGAGTCCTCGGGACGTCCCACCGCAAGGCACAGGCGGCCCATCAGCTCCAGTTGGGTGTGGGGCCGCACGACGGCGGCGCCTGCGAACTAGGAGCGGGGGAACTGCTGCTCGATGCGGGAGAAGACCTTGGGGCTGCCTTGTCCCACGTTCACGCAGATGAGTCCGCTCGATCCGTCGAAGATCCGGCGGCCGTCAGCACAGTGGAGCCAGGGTCCGCTCGCGGCCACGACGTCGAAGTCCGGCAGGGGCCTGGATGACGTCAGCAGCCGTTCGCGACGGGGTAAGCAGCGATCCACGTAGGAAGTCCCTTCTTGGGGTTCTCTCTGGGCGCGCGGGAGTACGGCGGCGCGTCGCTTTGTGTGCGGGGGGTGTCCGGGTCTGCGTCGAACGCTTCCGGGGATGACGAGTACAGCCCAACTTCCGTGCCTCATCCAGGTATTGGGTGTTGTCCCGGGGTTGTCCCGGACGCACACTCGCTACCCTCGGGGCAGCTGTCGATGATGGGGTTGATTCCGTGGACGAACCGATCCGGCATCCCCTCGCATATGCGCGGTTCCTGCGCGGTTGGTCGCAGAGCGATCTGGTAACCCGGATGCACAAGGCCGCACGGATGCGTCCAGAGGGGCTTCGGTGCGGGGCGGACAAGGCGGCCGTCAGTCGGTGGGAGAACGACCGGAAGAAGCCCGACGTCGAATCGCAGCTCCTCATCGCTGACGCGTTCGACGTACCGATCTCCGACCTCGAGCGGGATCCGTGGCCTCACTGGCTGCCTGGCCGCGAGGACCCGGTGCCGCTCGGGTCGGCGTACACCGTCCACGCCCTTCGAGATGCACAGAGAGCCGTGATGGACCGCGAACGTCGAACCTTCCTGACCTACAGCGCACTCGCCCTGGCGGGGCTCGCCTCGCAGTGGGCCGACCTGGAACCCGAACGCCTCACAGCTGCCGCAGACGGCGGCACCCGTGTCGACGAGGAGCTGATGAGCTGGCTGGAGCAGACCGGCGCGAAGTTGTCGTCGCTCCCAACGGAGAAGCGCCAGCACATGATCAAGCTGGCCGAAGCGCACTTGGACACGGCCATGGACCTGCTGGAGGCAGGCCGCTACAACGAGCCGACGGGGTGCCGTCTGCACCTGCTGGCGTCGTCGCTCGCCAGTACATGCGGCTGGTACAGGTTCGACCAGGGCCAGCACTGCGCGGCCGGGAAGCTGTGGAACGCCGCACTGTCCAACGCACACACTGTCCGGGACCGAGACCAGGGCTCGGGGGTCTTGTCAGACTTCGCGTATCAAGCGATCTGGCT
This sequence comes from Streptomyces sp. BK340, assembly GCF_007827595.1. GTDB lineage: Bacteria > Actinomycetota > Actinomycetes > Streptomycetales > Streptomycetaceae > Streptomyces. The sequence continues at coordinate 63,408 of NZ_VISR01000020.1, read as the reverse complement.
CGGGAAGCCAGAGTCGGCCGTGGAGCCGCTGAGCCAGGCCCTCATTCACACGAAGCACCCCGTGGCCCAGTCGGTGCTCCATCTGCGCCGGGCCCGTGCACACGCCGCGATGGGAAACGCCGGCGCATGACCAGGACCTGAAGGCGGCCGAGGCGACGCTGCTGACGAATGCGCAGGACCCGGCTCCGTCCTGGTGCCAGTGGATGAGCACTGCCGTTATGCCGTCTGTCAACCTGTTCCAGTCCGGGAGTGTCTCAAGACTGCGCTGCTGCCTGGCCGCATGACGAGGTCGTCGGCCAGGCAGCAACGCGCAAGTCGTCAGGGTGGCGATAATGGCTTCGGTGCGTACGACTTCGTAACGCAGAGCGTCAGCTCGCGTAGCTGGCGGCCGGTGGTCGTGATGTCGTATCCGCGCGCGTTATTGAGAGCCGCCTTGGTCAGGGCCTGGCGCCGGTGGAAGTCCCGGCTCATGTCGTCCAGGACCACGGCCAGCGAGCGCGGGTCGCCAGGAGTGTAGGGAACACCAGTGCTCCCGAGGATGTCCCTCGCACCGGGAAGATCGGAGTAGGCAACCGGAAGTCCGTGGGCTTGGGCCTCAATGAGGACGAGCCCGAAAGCCTCCAGACCTCTGGTTGTGAAGACGAAGGCGTCGAAGTTCGGCAGGCGGCGCCACAGTTCGGTGCGGGACACGAACGGATCGAACCGAACCCGGTCCCGCAGCCCGAGTTCGAGAGCCCGCTGTTCCAGACCCTCCCGTAGCGTTCCTTTGCCGATCACGGTCAAGTGGTGCGGCTGATCGGTTAAAGCGAGGGCTTCGATGGCGGTGATCGTGGATTTGTTGTCGTCCAGGCGACCGGCATGCACCAGAGACAGCGGTCCGATTCCAGTAGGCGGTTGATCGCGTACCTGGGCATCGCTCAACCGGATACCCCACGGGATGATGGTGAGTCGATCAGTGAATCGGCGTCCGGTGAGACGGTCGATGTGGTCGGCGAGGGCGGAGGTCGGGGCGACGATCGCGGCGCTTGCGGCAGCGACTTCATTCATGCCCTCGCGTTCCGATGGGCTGCGTTCGGCCGCCATCACGTCGGGACCGTGGGCGATGGCGACGATCGGGATGCTGCCGGCGGTTCTGCTGAAGGCCAGACTGAGAGCGAACCCAAGGTACTGAGCGTGAATGACGTTCGGCTGGATCTTCTCGACGAGCGCACCGACCTCACGCGTCAGCTCGTCCACGTAGTCGGCGAAGCCGGGGCCCTGGGGGCGTTTCGTAGTGGAGAGGGGGATCAGGTGATCGAACGCGGCCTTCCACGCCTGATCGACCGGCGTCCGGCCGAGGTAGATCGTATGGGTGTCAGGCATGGCACGGTAGAGGTCGTTGACGAGGATTAGGCTCCCGGACGAGGGCTCGGACGTGCGGTTGATTCCGGTGAGGATGGTCAGGGGTTTCGTGGTCATGCGGAGTTCCCCTTGATCGATAGGTGGCGGGCGGGAAGCGAGGCACTACGGTCCACCGTGATCCGCGGATCGGTGGTGGCCTTCCGGCTGCGGTTGCGAGGTGGCGCCCACCACGACGCCAGGTGTGGCGTGAGGACGGCGTTCACCTCCTGGACCGGGTGCAGGAGACCTCTGTTGTCCTGCTGAGCCGTCCACGCTCTGACGGCTGACCGCGGGTAGACGGGGTGTATCCCGATCTCGCCCTTGGGAAGGATGCCGTTGAACGGCGTGGGGATGCCCTCGTGGTTCCAGTAGTTCCATGCCTCCAGCGCCTTGGCCTTCTCGAAGCAGTGGTAAAGCTGCTTGTAGCGACGCATGTACCGGATCTCACGGAAGACCATCTGACCGATCAGGCCCGGCGCGACGTGCCGGAGCGTGCTGAGATCAGTGCCCCGGAAGCTGACCGACGCCGCGTCTTGGGACGGGTGCAGCGCGGTCCGGGCGAGCAGGTGGGACAGCCGCCGCCGTACGTACTCGGCAGCCCCCGGGGCGAGCGCCGGTTCCACACCCTCGATGAGCTGGACGAGCTGCTGGTGGCGCGGGTGGAAGCGGGCCAGGTCGAACAACTGGTGCATGCCGTCCACGGCGGCGAACGCGAGTCGCTTGTACAGCCAATTGTTCAGCTCCCCGGCCTGGGCGTAGTTCTTGGTCTCTGGAGTCGTGGAGTGGAGCATCAGGTACTCGGACAGCACCTCGAAGTACAGGTATCCGAGGAACGGCACGGCAGGCACGGCAGCGGCCAACTGGTCGATGAACTCGGGAGCCGCCGTGGCGCGGCCGGCTGCGTTGCGCAGAGCCGTGTCTAGGAACACGGCCGCGGCGCCCAGCCCGGCCGCCACGGCATGGTCAAGCTGGTCGCTCTCGGCCAGGGTGAGAAAGCTCTGGTAGCGCAGGTAGGTGCGCAGGTGAATGGCCCCGAGGTGCAGATAGTCCACGCCCTTGGTGGGGATCGGAGCGTCCGGGATGACCTCGAAGATCACGGGTGTGGTGTTGGGCTTCGTCTGCATCAGGTAGGCCCCGAGGTTGTGCGGGCGCAGTCCCTCGCGCTGACGGGCCAGAGGGGAGCAGTACAGGGCCCCGACCAGGCAACCGGTGGAGACGTGCAGCTCGCCGCTGGTGCGGATGGCGGCGATGTCCTTGGTGGTGTGCAGCAGGTACATGGGTCGGCCGCTGACGAGCGCGTCGGTCATCGCACTGTGCTGGATCAGCCAGCCGTTGGGGGTGTCACCTTCCAGGTAGCGGCGCCATTCGCCCTCGCTCTCGGCCAGCGAGGCCGGGGCCGGGCGCTGCGCGGGCCGGGTGTAGTCCGTGTGGGCGTTCTCCCATTCGTCACGCAAGGGAACTCCTGGGGTTGAAGTCTGCAGCGGGCCAGGGGAGTTCGGGAGCTACAGGGTCTCGACATTCGCTCCTGACAAGCGGTTTCGGCAGTCGAGAACATAGGTCGCGCATTGCTCGATCATCGGGAGGTCGAATCGCGGGTGGTCCATGAGAAGAACCACCGCATCAGCAGCCGCTACCTCGTCTGGAGTCGCATCGACCCTGGGCACGTCCAGCTTGGCGTCGCTCGGGACGTTGGGTTCGGCGCCGCGCACGTCGGCGCCGAGGTCGATGAGAAGTTCGACGACACGAGTCGAAGGGGAATTGCGCAGGTCGGTGGCGTTGAACTTGTAGGTCAGGCCGAGCAGCAGAACCCGAGATCCCCTGGCGGGCAGCCCGCGCTTGTCGAGTCCTTCCACGACACGCCGAACGACGTAGTCGGGCATGTGGCGGTTCACGTCGGCGGCGAGTTCCGCGAACCGGAAGGGGACGCCGAGCTCCTGCTGGGCCTTCCACGAGAGGAACATCGGGTCAACGGGCAGGCAGTGCCCGCCGACTCCCGGCCCCGGGGTGAACCGCGTGAATCCGAAGGGCTTGGTCGCGGCGGCGTCGATCGCCTCCCAGATGTTCACACCGAGGGAAGCGGCCAGCATCGCCATCTCGTTGACCATGGAGATGTTGACGAATCGGAAGGTGTTCTCGATCAGCTTGGCCAGCTCGGCGACCTTCGTCCCGGACATCGGCACCGTGGTCTGAAAGATGCCGTCGTAGAAACCCTTGATCACATCGAGTGATGTGGCGTTGATTCCGGACACCAACTTCGGCGTCCCGTCGAACGACCACCGCTTGTTTCCGATCCGCTCGGGACTGAATCCGGCCAGGAAGTCCACCCCACCCTTGAGGCCCGACACCTCTTCCAGGATCGGCAGCAGCAGCTCCTCGGTGGTGCCGGGATAGCTCGTGGACTCCAGGACCACCGTCGCGCCAGGGCGAAGGTGCTTGCCCAGGGTCCGGGCGCAGGACTCGATGTAGGTCAGATCGGGCACGCCCTCGGTCAGCGGAGTCGGCACAGTGATCACCGCGATGTCGAAGCCGGCCAGAGCGGCAGTGTCGGCGGTCGCGGAGTAGGCCCCGGAGTCCAGCACCTCGCGGAGCCGCGAGGAGTCCACGTCCCTCACGTACGAATCACCGACGGTGAGCCGCTTGATGCGGTCCGTGTCCACGTCGTAGCCGACGACTCGGTGGCCCACCTCGGCGGCGCGCACCGCCAGCGGCAGCCCCACATAGCCCTGACCAGCGACAACAACATGCATGACAGCTCCTAGTGATTCCAGTGTTTGAATGGACCGTCGTTCCTGACCGAGCAAGGAGAAGCGCAGTGCCCCTGGTGTCCGTCGTGATGCCCGTCTACAACTCGGCCGCCACGCTCGGCGCAGCCGTCCGATCGGTGCTCACGCAGACCCACAGCGACCTGGAGCTTCTGGTCACCGACGACCAGTCCTCCGATGGCTCCATGGACCTGCTCCGCGAGTTCGCTGAGCAGGACGAGCGCGTCCTGCCGGAGTCGGCACCCGAGCGGGGCGGTGCCGGCCGGGCCCGCAACCTCGCGATCAAGCGGGCCCGCGGGGACTACATCGCTTTCCTGGACAGCGATGACATGTGGCTTCCGGAGAAGACCGAGAAGCAGCTCGCCTTCGCTGCGGAGGGCACTGCGCCGTTGACGTTCGCCTCGTACTTCAAGATGGACGCCGACTACGACGGCGAGAGCACCGACTGGGTCCCGAACGGGCGGGTGGTCCGTGCGCGGGAGCACGTGGACTACCGCGCGATGCTGGTCCGAGACCACATCGGTGCCCTCACCGCTATGTACGACCGCAATGTCCTGGGCACGAGGCTGATGCCGGAGATGCGTAAGCGCCAGGACTACGCCCTCTGGCTGTCGATCATGCGGGACGGCGCTGACGCCCGCGGCCTGGATGAGCCGCTTGCGGTGTACAGGGCCCACCAGGCGGGATCGTTGTCCTCCAACAAGCTGTCGCTCGTGCAATACAACTGGGCCCTGTACCGCGAGCACGAGCATCTGTCGGTTCCCCGGTCGACGCGGGCGCTGGCCGGAGCTGTGTGGCAGTCGCTGCGCAACTCTCGCATCTAGCTCCGCGCACGGGCCCAGGGAGCCTGGTGCGCGACTGTTTCCGGGGGTGCCCGACCGGGTCCCGCCCCGTGGCCGTGCGGCGTGCTCGGGGGCGGGACCCGGGCGTGGGACTCGGTGGGTCACCGGTGCCGTCCGCCGGCTACGCGGCCGAGCCGTCGCCGGCCCTCGCACGCAGGAACAGCTGGAGGAGCAGCCGCCGGTCGGCGACCGGGACGTTCTCCTGACCGCTGTGGAGCGCCTCCCGGCCGTGCAGGAAGCGGCGCTGATTCACGATGAGGTAGTCCCCGGGCTGGAGCATGAAGGAGACCTGCCCTCGGACGAGCTCCTCGGCGAGCTCCCCGGCGGCGTCGGCGTGAGCCTGGCTGAGCTGGGACCGCTCCAGCATTTTGGCGGTGAACCGGACGAACCCCTCGCCCGGGTCGGAGCCATCCAAGATCGGGAACGGCTTGTACTCCTCGCCCACGCCGAACAGGTCGAAGAAGGTCCCGTAGTGGTAGGCCGACTCAGCCAGCAGGGCGCGGCTGTCCTCCGACAGCCGCGCCACCGCAGCGTGTGCGTCGGAGAGGATGCTGGGGCCGCCGCCGAGCGGGTCGGGGCGAACGCACAGGAGCGTGGTGTAGTCCGGGGGCAAGGTTCCGTTCACCAGGTCCATGTGAAAGGCGTTGTACCCGATGCCGCTGGACTTCCCGGGGTCCTTGTCGACCTTGACCCCGATGTCCTTCCAGAGGGGCCAGCGCGGGAAGGGCGAGAAGGGGACAGCCACCTCGGCCGCGAAGCCCGTCGCCAGCCGCAGGAACCGGTCGTCGTCAACCCCCAGCGCCTTGGCGAGGTTCCCCAGGCGCAGCACGGCGTATCCGTCACCCTCCCCGGCCAGCGCGTGGTGCAGCGTCGCGGCGGTCTCCTCGAACCGCGGCGTGACTGTCAGCTCCGTCCGGTACTCCTCCATGGTGGACCGCGCCAGGAACGAACCGTCCAGCTCCCAGGGCGGGAGAAAACGGTCGATCAGAGCGGCTTCGAGTTCGCTAGGGATGTCGATGAACACGCGGAGCCCCTTCTCTCTTGGCACTCTCGGGGTGTCGTTCGGGTGCTGCTGTCGTCCGGACGCCGAAGGCGGTCCGACAGCGGGTGTGTTTCGTCGGGCCGTGGGGCCTCAGGGGCGTGCCTGCCGCCAGGGTCACCGGCGAGGTCAGTACCGGCGTTGGTGAATCAGCATGTCCCTTTCTTGTGACGGGAGTTCGCCTGCGGAGGTTTTGCGCGGAAGTGCGATGGATCAGGCGGGGACGGGGACCAGGGGCAGGCGGATGACGATCCGCTTGCCGCCAGTAGCCGGGTCCGGGACGACCTCGGCCCGGCCATGGACCTCCTTCACCAGGGCGTTGACCAGGAACAGGCCGCGGCCCCCAAAGTCGTGGGCAGCCGGCAGAGGCTTCGGCTTGAACGGGTGGGCATCCGCGACGGCCAGCACCAGCTCGGCCTCGTCCTCGACGGTGAAGGTGACCGTGGCGGTGGGCGAGAGCACGGCCGCGTGCCGCACCACGTTGGTCACGAGCTCGCTGATGATCAGGCACGCGGTGTCCACGACCTGCTCGGACATACCCCAGCTCGCGAGGACGTTGACGGTCTCGCGCCGGGCCAGCGGGACGTGCTCGGCCGTGGAGATCACCTGGAGGTCGTGGTGCATCGCAGTGCTGGACATCGCGCAGCTCACCCTCTCTCCGGGCGGCAACCGCCCGGACCGTGACCGAAGGTAAGGGCCCCGGCACGCAGGGGTGTTCACCGTCGTGAACCCATGGACCCCCGAACCGGTTCAGGGCCGACGAAGCACCGCCGCACGGATCGTTCGTGTACGAAGCAACGTGCTCCGTCGCGTACGGACTCCGCGCTGAGGTGTGTACGGGCGAAGGTACTCAGCCGCGTACGACTGTGACGCGTACGGGCTTATGTCCCCAGCCGGGCGAAGAGGCGCCGCCGGTCAGAGTGGCAGGCCGATGCGGTGGGCCAGGCCCAGCAGGTCCCGGGCGGTGTGGGCGGGCAGCTGCCGGTCGGTGAGGAACTCGACGGTGTTCCTCACCGGCGCGTTGGCGTGGATGCGCTGGGGGGCGATCTGTTCGGCGGTCAGCAGGGCTGCGACCGCATCGGCCTCCCGGCCGCGCAGATGGGACAGGGACCGGCCCAGATCGGCGTGGAAGGCTGCCTGCCTCCCCGGAGCGTGTTCCAGGGCCTCGGGATGTACCCCGTCCCCGGCGGTGACGGCCTCGCCGTGCAGGCCCAGGTCGGTGTTGAGGCTCACCTTGTGGATGCCGACGTTGGTGGGGCCGAAGTTCAGGTGCCAGGCGCGCGTCTCGCCGGTGCGGCCGGCGAGGTTCGCGGCCTCGGCGAGGTGGCCGCGGACTTCTGAGGCGCGGGCCTTCCCGGGCCGTTGCCGGTCCTGGGTCAGCGAGGTGGCGGAGATCAGGTGGAGTTCGCCGAGCAGAGCGTGCGCGGCCAGGCTCGTCAGATGGGCTTCCAGGGTGTTGGCCGCGGCGGTGGCCTGGGCCAGGGCCTGAGTGGGGCTGCCGGCCGACATCAGCACATGGGTGTGGAAGAAGCCGGAGAGAGCGGAGTAGACCGGATCATCCAGTTCCGCGATCGCTTCGGACGCCCGGGTGACGGCGATGAACGCCAGGTCGGTGTAGCCGAGGTTCTTCAGCAGCAGCGTGCAGGCCGGGTGGTAGGCGTCCGCCAGCAGCTTCAGCAACGGGTGCCGGGCGGCACCGATGGCGGCCTCGGCAGCGGCGTGCAGGTCGGACAGCAGGGCGGGCAGCCCGGCGGCGAGGGTGCCGTATTCGGCCGCGTGGTAGAGCCGGTTTGCCTTCTCCACCCGCTCGGCCAGCACCGCCGCCGGAACCCGGGGCGGGCGGCGGTCCGGCGGGGTGGCCATGGTGATCCCCATCAGCGTCAGCCGCAGGGCTGGGATCGCCTCATGCGCCGCGCTCGCATGCGGGTCTGCCGGGGCGAAGGGCTGGCCGGTCAGCTCGGACGGGGCGATCTGCAGGGCCTCGGCGAAGGCGGTGATGTGGCTGGAGCGATCCAGCAGCCGCCGGCCGTTCTCCACCATCGACAGGTAGCCGACCGACACCCCGGCCAGGCCCGCGAGGTTGCGCAGGCTCATCCCGCGCTGGCGGCGGGCCGACCGCAGGCGCTCGCCGATCCGCCTGGCCTGCTCTTCGTCCATCGCCCCCGCCTCAACTCCCGTGCCTCAGCCGTAGCGTAGGGCGAGCCTGCCGCCCCCAGGGGTCTTTCCCGCCAAGACGAGCGGCATCACCGCAGCCCGGCCCGCTCGGCCAGATCCCGGACCGCCGCGGCCTGAACGGTGGTGCGGTCAATGAGCGCGGCGACCAGGTCCCGGGCGAAGGGGTCCAGCCGCAGCCGCAGCGGTGCCACAGCTTCGGCCTCGACGAGCCGGGCGGCGGCCTGGTCGGCGCGGTCCTGGCGGGCCTCGGCCGCTGCGGCGACCAGCAGCAGACCGGAGCGGCCCGCGCTGCTGAGGGCTTCCTGGTCCGCCGCGCGGGCGTGGTCGGCGGCCTCGCCCGCGTCGCCGTACTCGGCGGCGACAGCGGCGCGGGCTGCGACCACCAGGGACGACTCCCGTGCGTCGGTGGCCCGTTCGGCGGCGGTGGCAAGGAGTTGTTCGGCCTCCGGGCGGTGCCCGGCCATAGCCTGGGCGACGGCGGCCAGCGCCGGCAGTTGCCAGTCGGCTCCGGCGTCCTCGGCGCGTTCGGCGCGGGCCAGCGCGTACTCCGGCAGGCCGAGATCGATCAGCAGCCGCACCTCCTCGACCAGCACCGGCAGCGGTTCGAGCGTGCCGGGACGAGCCCGGTGCAGCAGCATCCACGCCAGGTCCTTGTAGCCCAGCCGACGCAGCAGCCCGGCGCCCAGCACATGCGCGTCCACGCGCAGCCGCACCGCCTCCTCCCGCCCTGGCCCCGCAGCGGCGGCCATCGCGCGGTCGGCCGCCTCGATCAGCTCCGGCAGCGCGAGCGCGAGATGGTGCTCATCGCCCGCGGCATTGGCCCGTGCGGCAGCCCGGGTCCGTTCCGCCAGGTCTTCCAGCAGCACGCCGGGGGCCGTGTCAGCTTGTCGGTGGACCAGGCGGCGCCGCAGGTGGAAGGCGACCGCCCGCACCGCCGCGTGCTCCTCCCCGCGTGGCGGGTAGGGCTGACCGGTCAGGTCCGCGACATCCAGCCGCAAGGCTGTGGCCAGCGCCGCCAGTCGGCCGCGGCGGTCCATCCACTCCCGGCCTGCCTCCAGCCCGGCGAGGTAATCGGGCTCCAGACCGGTGTTGGAGGCAAGGTCATCCCAGGTCAGTCCCCGGCGGCGGCGCCAGGCGGCCAGGCGGGCCCCAATCGGGCCGCCAGCGGCCGTCTCGTCCAGCTCGCGCATCACCAGATAGCTCGCATACCCACTCGCCCGAAACGTGCTCTGCCAGGTCAAAGGCCCGCCCCTGTCGTTCTGGGAGGAGCAGGTCCCCCGTGGCGGGCCGCATATGCCTGTCGCGCGACACATTAGTCACACCGCTGAAGGCCACGCGAACGGGCAGGTGACGCGCCCGGTCAGGGCAAAGGAGGACTCGGGGCCGGCAGGACCGCGATGTTGTCCCCCCACTGCCGCAGCCGTTCAAGGAGACGGGCGTTCTCTGTCTCCAGTTCGGCGTTGCGCAAGGCCAGGACCTGGATCTGGTTGGCGTAGGTGGCCACGGTGTCCTTCAACTCCCGAATCTCGGCAGCGTGCTCGCTGCGAAGCTCACGCTCCGCCTTCTTCAGCCGGGATACCTCCGCTCGCAGTTCCTCCGGTTCCGGTCGGCGGGTCTGCGGCGCTTCCAGGATCTCCTTCACCGCCTGCGCCACCGGCGAGCGGTAGTAGGACGCGCGGGAGACACCGGCCTCCGTGCACAGATTCACGACCGTGATCTTGCCGTCGGTGAGCTCGGGCAGCCCGTGCATCAGCCGCTCGAACGCCTCCATCAGCCCGCGGTCGATGTCCGTGAGCGCTCTTCCGCTGGCCGGGAGGCGGTCGAAGGTATGCCGGATACGCAGCCGTGTCTCGTCGTTCACGCCGACCTCGTACCTTCCTTGCTGCCGTCCGCGGTGACGCTCTGAATGAGTTCGTCGAGTTCGGCGGCATAGTCGGTCATGGCGATCACCTGCAGGCGGGGCAGGGCCTGGCGTTCCTTCTTGGACCGCCGCCCACCCCGGCAGCCAGGACGCCCTGCTGGTCTCCCGCGCCGTCGGGACGTGGCGGGACGATGGCACGCTCGCGCCCTGCTGGACGCCGCGACGGCCCTGCCACAGCCCGGACGTCCGGCCGCGCTGGAGGAATTGAGGACGGCGTTGATCAACGCCAGCGATATCGACGCCACCCGGCCGTGAGCCGCCCGGCATCGCTCCCGGCGTACGGCAGTGGCTGTTCACGGTCTGCGACGAGACGGACAGGGAGCCGATATGATGCGAAGCCGCGCCCAGCTCAAGGGACTTGTCAGGGAGAAACTGGGCGCCGACTTGAAGAAGTCATACGACAAGGGTGCCTCGATCCGGACCCTCGCGCAGGACTGCGGCAGGTCCTACGGTTTCGTGCATCGCCTGCTCACGATGCGTACGCGCGGCGGCCCGAACGGCCGGAGCCGGACAGGAAGAGGTCTGCTTCACCGACATGGAATACGTCGACGTCGGGGCTGTGGACCCCGAAAAGCGAGCCTGTTGACCACCCGGAAGAGTGCTCGCGCAGGGCAGGGAACGTCGGACGGGTGCGCCAGGCACGGCCTGCCGCGCTGACGTCGCCGACATCCATCAGGCCCTGGTCCACCTCGCCACCGAGCTTGAGCGCTGCACCGACTACGCCGACCGGCACGGCGGCGGCGTTGACCTATTGCGGTTGATGCGGTTTTCCCGCTGAGGCGGTGAGTTCACGTAGCGCCTGGCGGAGTGCGAGCCCGCGCCGCGGGTTGTCGTCGATAGCCTGCGCGGCTTCCTCACTCGCTGGTTGCTCGAAATCTTGCCCGGCGTCTTCATCGGCAGCCCCTCCGCCTGTGTCCGCGACGTACTGTGGGATGAGGTCCGCCAGTATTCTGGCCAGGGTCGCGCTCTGCTTGCCCACATCACCAACAACGAGCAAGGCTTTACCTTCTGTACCCATAAGCACGCCTGGCACCCCGTCGACCACGAGGGCCTCACCCTGATCCGCCGCCCCAACGACCGAGCCTCCTCCTCCTCGGTGACCCCACCCCAGTCGGGTTGGAGCAAGGCGGCCAAGCGCCGCCGCTTCGGTAAACGCTGACCCGCTGGACGCCTGATGTGCCCTTATTTACAGCAGATGTCGGATTACATGGAAGTGCTCAATTTCCGTGACCTGCGGTCATAAACCCGCAGGTCACTGAGTCTGCTCCCCGCACCCGCGGGGATGGTCCCCAGATGGAGGAAGCAGCATGAGCGGCGAAACGCTGCTCCCCGCACCCGCGGGGATGGTCCCGATCCGGTTGAGGTAGAAGCGCTCAGCCTGCGCTGCTCCCCGCACCCGCGGGGATGGTCCCATGCCCTACATCACCGTGCTCTTGAACCAGAACTGCTCCCCGCACCCGCGGGGATGGTCCCCAAATCATGCTGTTCGTCGGCAGGAAGGGCAGCTGCTCCCCGCACCCGCGGGGATGGTCCCAGGTCTTCGGAGCGTAGGCGCGGGAGCGCTGCTCCCTGCACCCGCGGGGATGGTCCCAGGATCCGAGACCCCTGGCGATGCCTCAACACCTGCTCCCCGCACCCGCGGGGATGGTCCCGAAGCGCTCACCTGCAGAAGCTCGACCTGGTACGCCCACGCCTTGATGTCTCCATGTGCTTGTCGGCGGTGATGTCGGCGATGCGGCCGATCGCGTGCCGGGCCGCCTCGACGGCGATGACGAACAGGATCGGGATCACCGCGTGCATGCCCACGCCCAGCGGGTTGGGCCAGGCTGCGGCGCCGTTGAAGGCGACGGTCGCCGCCGTCAGGAGCCAGGCCGTCTGGCGCAGCAGCGGGAGGGGGGTGCGGATCCAGGTCAGCAGCAGGTCGAGGGCGAGCAGGACACAGATGCCCGCGTCGATACCGACCGGGAAGACGTAGGAGAAGTTCCCGAAGCCCTTTTTGATGGCCAGCTCACGGACGGCCGCGTACGAACCGGCGAAGCCGATGCCGGCGATGATCAACGCACCGGAAACGACCACGCCGATGAGATGCGGTGCATCCGAGTCAGCTGCAATGGCGCGGCCACTCGTACTCCCCTTCTGCATCAGGTGATGACCCTGCCCATGTGCCGCATGCTCTCGGCGGTGCTATGGGGTGTCAGAGAATGCCCTGTCCTGGCTCCACTGCACTGTTGAGCAGGTGGTTGATGAGTTGTTCGGTCTCCGTCTCGAGTGAGCAGTCCAATGTCTGGTTGATGTGCTGGATGCGGGTGATGGCGGTGTGCAGGCCGGAGCGGTTCCCGCGTGCAGCCTCAAGACGCATCCAGTCCCGGTACAGCAGCTCTGCCGTCTCGTCTGTCTCGAGGCCGGTCGCGACGGCTTGGCGCGCGGCGTTGAGGTCGTGGTGGGGGCCTGCGGGTGTGCGGTGGGTGGCCACGGTGTGGGCGACATCGATGATCCGCGTGATCATTTCCTGCTGGTGGGGCTCGGCCCATGGCAGTGGCCGGCCGCCGAACGGCTTGCCCCGCACCAGAGTCAGGGCCTTCTCCAAGTCGGTCAGGCCGGACGGTCCCAGCGGCAGCGCGCGTTCGACGAGGTGCAGGAAACGGGTCCAGTCGCAGCGCACGCCGGGAGCGAGCCGGTAGGGGTCCTCGCCCGCTTTGCGACGCGGCACGTAGAGGCTGCCGGACGAGTCGCTGCCCAGGGAGCTGCGCAGGCCCTGCATCCGCGCGTTGAGGGTGCTCGTGGACCATGGGCTGAGGGGATCCATGTCGGCACATAGGACATCCGCGCTCCGGCCGGGCCGGAAGTACAACAAGGCGGCCAGCTGCGCCATCCTGGGACCGTGGCCGGTGCTGTCCACGCCCGTCACCTCAACCGGCCCCAGCACCCGGATCTCCGGGGCGTGCAGGCCCTGCCCCTCGCATTCTTTCGCCTCCGGCCCCGCAGGTTCCTCGGCGTCGGCCCCCGGATCGTCAGACTCCGCTGCCTCTGCAACGTTGATGGAGTCCGCAGCAGTCGGGGAAGCCGGGGCCGAAGGCACCGCTGCGTCGGTGTCCGATCCGGTGTCGTCGTCGACCCGGGTCGACGACGCGGCGGGGGAGAGGAGACGGAGCCCAGACGGATCGGTGCTGGCGGCGAGTAGGGCCGGGAAGACCTCGCCGCTCACATCCGTTGCCGCCGCCGGCGAAGGAATCGAGGTGGCAACGGTTGCGGGCGCGAAATCCTCCAGCGACACCTGCTCGGGCTGTTCCACGCTGTCGAGCTCGTCCGGGACGTCCTGCCAGGGCCCCTCGGCCGGGTAGGACGGCTGCCCGGACACCTTCAACGCGGTGGCGATCTGCAGGTAGGCGGAGTGCTCCAGGCGCTGCACCGTGATGTCGGTGCCGACATGCTCGAGGTTCTGCGGCTCGCTGAGAGAGGCGTTGAGGATCTCCGCCTCGGGGAAACGAGCGGCCGCGGTGCTCGCCGGGGCGATCAGCGTGACGGGTACCGCCCCCGCCCGGTCGATGACGTCGGCGAACTGCCAGGCCGTGTCCTCGTTTAGGGATGACGCGCACAGCAACAGATACGGGTGATGCTGGGTTTCGGGCATCTGGTGCGCTTCCAGCAGGCGTTCGCTCAGATGGCGTAGCGCGTGCGCGGCCTGGCGCACGTGGGCGATCCGCGCGGTGGGCAGCAGTTGCGGCAGGTCCTCGCCGAACCCCACGGTGACGACCTCGACTTCGGCCGCCCACGGACTCATCCCGAGTTCCAGCGCGAGCGAGGTGCACACCTCGGTGATATGGACCGGGTTGCCGTCCAGGAGTAGCGCGGGCAGGGCGGCGAGGTTGAGCAGCAGCAGGTCGCCCGTCTCGGTGTTGCCGATCGTGACCAGCCCCGGATAGGGTGCCGGCACGTTGCGGGCTGTTTCCTCGTCCAAGAGGGCGGCATCAGCGGGCAGAACCCACCAGCCGCCCCGCCCGGCAGTGAAGGGCGCTACCGGTTCCTGGGCGAGGTCCTCGGGCAGCACCTGAACCGCACGGGTCCCGATCCGGGCGGCCCGCAGCGGCGGCAGGACCGTGTCGGCCTCCTTCTCCTGCTGGGCCACGTGGTGGGCCAGGGTCCGCAGCGCCACGTCCAGACGGGCAGCACCGCCGGTCTCGGCGGCCGCCGCCAACTGGGCCTCCGCGGCGGACGTCTCCGACGCGATGGCGATCTTCTCGCCCGGCTTGCGGCGCCTGCGCTGCAGCGTCCTGCGCAGGGCGAGCGCACCGGTGACGGCGGCAGCAAGCAGCGCGCCAGCGCCGAGCACGATGCGCAAGTTCAGTGGGCTGCTGGCCGGAGCTGTCGCCGGGGCCTTGGGCGCGGGGGAGGAGCCGGCGGAGCTGGACGGCTCGGCCGACATGGAGGGGGAGGCAGCCGAAGCCGAGGCGCTGACGCTGGGCTCGGGCGTCGTGGACGCTGCCTCGGACGGAGAGGACTGGTCCTGCCCGGGCTGCTCGGCAAGGCGACTGGACGGTGCGCTGGGCCCCGACGACCGCGGTGCAGGCGCCTGGGTGTGGCTGGGCGCGAGCGCTGGTGCATTCCCCGTGCCGTCGCCCGGAGCCTGCGTGCCGTGAGGGTTCTGGTTGGCCGGGGGAGTGGTTTCCTGGCTGCCCGACTCCTCAGCTGGGTCGCGGTCTCGGGGCGGCGGGTCGGGTTGGGCACCGGGCACGGTGACCTGCTGCCCCGCGTAGATGACGTCGGGATCGGTGATCTCGGGCAGGCCGTGCGGCTGGGGCCTGCCCTGGCTGGCCGCGAACAGCTGCGGCCATTCGTCGCCGTCGCCGAGCTCCTCCTCTGCGATCTTCGACAGGAAGTCGCCCGAGTGGACCGTGACGACGTGCCCACCCTTGTCGTCGGCAGCGGGCGCGCCGTCACCCAGCTGCGTACGGACGCCTCCCACAGCCGCAGCGGTCTCGGGCATCTGAAGCTGCCAGCCGGGCTGCAGAAAGCTGTTCGCGCGGAAGACCGTGCCGTCGACCATGGTCCGGCCCTCGTTCAGGTCGGCGATCTCCCTCCACCGCTCACCGTCCCCCAACTCCCGCTCGGCGATGCTCCACAGACTCTCCGCAGGCCGCGCCTCCCGGACCGTGTAGGTGTGGGCGCGCGGTGTGCTCGCGGCGGAGGCCTGGGACTGACGGGTATCGGTTGCCTGCGGGGCCTGGGCCTGTCCGGGGACGCGGGCCGCCGTCGGGGCTGGTGCGGCCTGGGCATCGGAGGCCAGCGCCGAACTCGTGGGCAACAGCACCAGAATGCTGCCGATCAGAAGGGCCGCGGCACGTTGTGAGGCGCCCAGTCCGCGCGGCACATGCCAGGTCCGGCCGCGCAGCTGCGCCAGCAGCTCGCGTACGGCGCAGAACGTGAACTGCGCCCATCCGATCCACCCGATCGCGACGAGCAGCAGCAGGAACGCCGCGCCGGTGTCTTGGCGGTCCAGCAGGTGCGTGAGGTCGTCATGGGTGTAAGCCCAGATGACGGGGGTGACCCAGGCCAGCAGGGCTGGCAGCCCCGCGACCACGGCGGCCAGGACGAGAAGACTCAGGCCAGCCTTGAAGAGTCTGCTCAGGGTTCGGCGGGCCGCCGCTGCAGGGGAGTGGGTGGTGCGCATCAATTTCCTTCAGGAGCTGTGACGCCGTGCAGGAGGGTGGCCTGGCCATGGCCGGTCACCGACAACGAGCCGATCCCGACCGCCGACAGGAATTTGGTGTCGTAGGAGCCGGTGACGGTGACCGTGAGCGTCTTGCCGTCGTCGGAGATGCTGACGGTGCCGGTGGCGCCGGCAGCGCGCAGATAGGCCTGAGCGGCGGCCTGGGCGGCCTGCGGATCCACGGCGATCTTCTTGCCACTGATGGCGCCTGCGGGATCGACGGCCTGGCCGCCGGCGCGGGCGGCTTCACCAGCGATGTAGTCGGCGTGTTCGGTGGCGCGCATTTTGCTGCCGCCGTCGACGGTGAGGCCGATGATGCCGATCAGCGCAACCACGCACACGGCAACGAACACCGTGACTCCACCTCGGTCATCTCGGTGCGCCCGCAGCAGCCGTCGTCTGGTCATCAATCCCCCCGCTGCCGGTACTGATCCACCACCGAGGTCGCCGTCGAGGTGAGGGTCTTGGCCCCGGGTACGCCCGGCAGCAGCAGATCGGACAGGCTGACCGTGCACGTCACGGTCACCGTGACGGTCCCTACCTGGCCCACGGGCACATTCAGGCCGCCAGCGTTGACGCTGACCGACGTCGAGGCGCACTTGATGCCCTGGTCGTTCAGGGACTCGGCGGCCGCCGCCTGCGCGGCACCCTGGGCGGCCGCCGCCGTGCGGTGAATGGACGCCTCTCTCGCCGCATCCTCGGCAGCAGCGTCGATCTTCGAGCCGGACGTGACGATACGGCCGCCGGCGATCGCCAGGCAGACGAACATGATGAGCGCCGGGAGGACGATGGCCGCCTCGATCGCGACGCTGCCCTCATCGCTGCGGACTCTTCGAGCCCAACGGCTCAGGTGTCGCACGTGATTCACTCCCCCGGGACCGTCCAGCGCTCCACCGGCCCCGAAGCGGATTGGGTGACCTGCAGACCTGAAAGGCCCGGGATCATCGACATAGCCGTGCCGGAGACCTCGACCCGCACGCGCTGTCCGTCGCTGCTCACCGAGACGCTGTAGCCGCGCAGGCTGTCACCCGCTGTCCGCTCCAGCACGCTTCGTGCCCGGGCCGCACCGTCGCCGGGGCCCGCCTGGTAGGCGCGGGCAGCGGTGGCTCCTTCCCGCGCAGCGGTCAGGGCGATCTGGCGTGCGAAGTACCACATGGAGGCCTGGATGACGGCGATTGTGGCGAGCAGTACGACGGGGAAGATGATCGCCATCTGGATGGAGGCGTCGCCGCGGTCGTCGCGCCGTTGGCTTCGCCACCGGGCGTGCGGCCGCTTCGGTGGGGACATCACAGCCCGGTGAGCTTGTTGTTGTACTTGCCGATCACGATGGCGATGGTTCCGGCGATCAGTAGGGCGCCGGTGACGGCGGCTACCCAGATGATCACGGTGGTGATGCTGATGTCGCCTCGGTCCGGCCGGCGCCTGGCTTCCTGAAGGCTTTCCTCGAAGCGGGTCCTGAGCCAGTGCACGGCACCGTGGGTGCGGGTGGCGATGTACCTCATGACGGGTGCTCCTCAAAAGGGTTCGTCGAGTTGTGGGGTGTTAGACGGTGAGCATGCGGATCACCGCGGGGAACGCCATCAGCAGCATCACCAGCACGGCGAGCAGGGCACCCGGGGCGGTCATCTTCTCGCTGGCGGTGTTCGCTTCCGCGGCCTGATCGGCGAGCAGTTCGGCGTTGAGGGCGGCGGTGCGGGCCCGCAGCGCCTTGTAGACGGCGGCACCGTCGGTCGCCGATCCCCGCATGATGTCGGCGACGTCGACCAGGACGGGCAGGTCGTACTCGGCGGCGAGTTCGGTCAGTGCCTGATAGGGCGGGATCTTCTCCAGCCGGGCCCGGCGCAGCGCTCCCTGCAGGTAGAGGAAGGGCCAGCCGCTGCCTACCTCGGCGGCCTTCTCTAGCGCCTCCGCAGGGCCGGCGTCGGCGGCCCGCTTGAGGGCAACCAGGTCCAGGTAGGCGGACAGGGCGTGCGCGAACTCCTCCTGGGCCCGCTTGGCCTGGTCCCGCACGGCGAGATCGGGTGTGATGAACAGCAGGACCGCGAGAAGGAGCCCGACACCGCCAGGCACGTAGAACGGCAGAGAGACACCCGCGATGATCCACGGGACCGTTGCGACCATCGGGCAGAGCAGGCCGAGTCCGGCGAGCAAGGTCTTCTTCAGCATGAACTGGCCCGGGCCCTGTCCGAGCAGGGCCAGGTTCGTTGCCGGAACGCGCACGCCGGGCAGGCGCTCGAGGCGGGCCAGGAGCCAGCGGCCCCACCGTTCCTCGCGGTCCAGTTCCGGCTCGGGCATGGTCAGGGTGGCTGGGGCGCTGCGCGCGAGCGCCGGCGCCAACGCGGGCTGGGGCCGGAGCAGTTCCCGCACCAGGAGTGCCAGGCCGGCGCCGACGGTGCCACCGGTCAGCATGGCAGGAAGCAGGTTCATGAGGTGACTTCTTCCGGCTCACGGCCTGCCACGGGCAGGTCGGGCTCGCCAGCGGTCAGGGGCGCGGGCAGCCGGACCGTGCTGGTCGGGTCGGTGACCAGGAATCGTGGAACGCGGCGGAAGGATCCCATTTGCCGCATCAAGGCGAGCACCCCGATGAACCCCGCCGTCAGGAGAGCGAGCACCAGCTGACCGAGCAGCGTGGAGTAGGGCTTGGTGTAGGAGGGCACGACGAACCCGGCCACCACCACGCCCACAGTGATGATCGTCATCCATCGCACGGTGGTCCGCGGCTTGGCACGGTCCGCCTCGATCGAACGTTTACGGGCGACCTCGTCGCGGACGGTGCCCGACAGGTCCTCAAGCGCCTGTGCCAGGCCGGGGCCGCGGTCGTTGACCGACAGGATGAGCGCGGCGACGACCTTGTCCGCGGTGACATCGTCCAGCTCCTCGGCGAACGCGCGCAGCGCCTCCTCCGGACGCCAGCCCAGACGCAGCCGGTCGGACAGGGTGACGATCTGCTCGGTGAGTTCCTCCGGTGCCCCCTGACGGCTGGTGATCATCGCCTGTTCCAGGCCCATGCCGAGGCGCAGCAGACCGGCCAGCCTCTGGGTCCACTCGCTCATGGCCTCCAGCTGGCCGATGCGCGCCTGGGCCATCTGCGCCGGGGTGATCAGCCAGGGCACACCGACCACGGCGGCGCCGAACAGCGCACCCCCGACGAAGTTCCCCGAGGCCACCCACACGGCTACGAAGACCGCGACCGAGGCGACGGCGAGGGTCCACCGGCGCATCCGGGCGTCCTCGCCCTGATCTTTTCTGGCGCGCAGCTCCTGCCATCGCTGCCGCAGCGGGGCCCGGCGCGGCGCCGCGGTCCCCACCACGCCGGCCACGACGCCGATCAGCCCACCTATGACGGCCATGCCGCACAGCAGCGCCCACAGCAGGATCACCGGACCGCCCCCACCTTCAACGGCAGCGGTGCGGGCCAGGCACCGTAGGGCTGCTGCAGCAGCGCGGAGTCGAAGCCGACGCGCCGCAGGTCATCGATGCAGCCAGGGTCCATCCGGGGCACCGCCCGCAGCTCCCCGAACTCGGTCCCCGGCGAGAAGACGGAGTTGGTGGCGGGACGGCCCATCTCGCCGATTCCCGTCAGCTCCAGGACGTGGGAGACATAGCGGTGGCGCCGGCCGCCGATCCGCGTCTCATCCGTCATGTCGACGTACACGATGAAGTCCAGGCCATTGGCGGTCTGCCGGTAGGCGAGCTGCTCGGACAGGTTGCCCTGGGCGAGCGCGTACAGCTCGGCGACCCGGTCGAAGATGATGTCCGGGCGGCGGGCGTGGATCGTGCACAGGTTGCCGCCCGACCCGTTCGTCAACGCCTGCATCATGGCCACGACTTCCGGACCCCGGACCTCACCGACCACGATCCGCTCCAGCGACATCCGCAGCGCCGGATGCATCAGGTCCAGGAGCGTGATCTCGCCGGCACCGCGGCCGGTGACGTCCCGCTCCCCGTTGGACTCGCGGCCCACCAGGGAGACCACCTGCCGGTGGTAGCCGTTGGCGTGACAGAACAGCTCGTCCTCGGTCTGGATGGTGGCAAACCGGCACTCCGGGTCGAACTCCTTGAGCATCGCCCGCAGCAGGGTCGTCTTCCCGGCCTTCTGCTTACCCGCGATCATGACGTTCTTCTCGGCGCGCACGCACGCGCCGAGGAACTCCCGCAGGACCGAATCGATCGTGCCCAGTCGCACCAGGTCGTCGAGATCGGCGTGGGAGACCCGGTGCCGGCGGATGACCGCATAGGTCATCGGGCCCAGCCCCGTTATCGCCTGCAGCCGGGAGCCGTCCTGCAAGGACAGGGCCAAGGTGGGGTTCGCGGTGGAGATGGTGCGCTCGCTGTGCCCGGAACTCCGCGCCAGCTCGCGCAGCAGGTCGAGTAGTTCTTCCTCCGAGTCCGCGATCGGTCCCACCCTGCGGCGTTCGCCGTCGCCGTAGTCGAGCCATATCTCCTGCGGGCCCTGGATGATGATGTCCTCGACCCGGTCGTCGTCCAGATAGGGCTGGAGCCGGCCGGCCCGGTACAGCAGGTCGTACACGGCGCGCCGCAGCGCCTCGTCCTCCTGCGGAGTGGCCGCGTGCGCGTCCGACCACAGCGCGACGGCCTCGTTGATCCAGTCCAGGCACCGCTGCTCTTCGCTGGCCCGGTCCATGTCCGGGGCGGTCTTCAGCAGCTCCTCACGCTGCTTGGCGACCTGGGACGCGATGTGCCGGGCAACGCCGTAATCGACGGTGATCTGCGGCGTGGTGGCACCGAGCCCCCGTGTACTGGAGGCAGCACCGGAAGGGGTTCCGCTCACCTGGTGCGGCCATGCCTGCGGGGGACGCCCGGGGGGCGGGGCCACGGTCGGATCGGAGTGCAACGGCCTACCACGCACGGGTCACCTCACCTGCCGCAAACGCGCCGCGCGGATCGAGGCGCGCCCGCCGTACTGCAGCCCGCTGGACCAGCAGGGCGCTGGCCGTGCGGGCGGCCTTCATCAGCGGCGATTTGGTGAAGTGCCGTGGCTGCTCGGCCCCGTCGGACAGCACACGAGCTTCCTTCGGCGCACACGGCAGGGTCGCCACCACCGGCGCCTGCAGAACCCTCTGCACTTCGCCCGCCGGGTAGGGGCCCTCGTCGATCACCATCAGCCCCACCTCTCCGACACGCTCCTCCAACGCGCTCACCCGAGCCTGGGCGGCTTGCAGGCAGCGAAGCGTGTTACGCACCACCACGACCACGGCATCGGCCTGCTCGGCCAGGACGCCGCAGGGCCCGAACGCTCCTCGGCGGCCGAGGTCGATCAGGACATCGTGGCCGTGTTCGACCTCGATGCCACGGAAGATCACGGCCAGGGACTTCCACACCGAGCCCAGGCTCGCCGCCTGGGCGGGATCGGTGATGCCCGGCAGCAGCAGCCGGTCACGCGGCGAGTCCTGCTTGCCGTCATCGCTGCTCAGGTCGATCAGCTGACGCCAGAAGGCATCGCCGAACTCGCCCTTGCGGGCCGCCACCGAGAGGTTACGCATCCCGTATCGGTCGCCGAGCGTGCCCTGCAACAGCCCGTGCAGCACCGCCCCGCCGTCCGGATCACACTCGGCCAGGACCATCCGCCGGCCTGGTTCCAGCGGCCACGACAGCAGCAACGCGAGAGCGCTCGTGGTCACGCCGGGCGCGCCACTGCAGCCTGCCAGCGCGATCACAGCCATCAGCTACCGTCCGGGGCAGCGAGAACCAGGTGCAGGGCGCCCGCCGACACCCACGCGGCAGCCATGGGGCCGTCCTCGGCAGAAGTAGCGACGTCGACGACCACGATCCCAGTGCCGGGTGCGGCCCCAGACGCCTTCACGACCCGCCCCTCGACAGTCCGCGGCGACGGCTCGGACGACTTACCCGTGTCCGGCGCCTGCCCCTGGGCCGGCACGTGGACCAACTCCACCTTCTGACCCGGCACCAGCGCCGTCGCCGGAACCTGTTCGGGCTTGAGCCCGATCGGCACCAGCTGCTCGCCGGCCTTCACCAAGGAGTCCTTCGTCACCTGCGACGGCGCCAAGAGGGAACCAGGCCTCAGCTCCACAGCGGCCCGCCTACCCACCACCGAATCCAGGTTGTCAGCGCGCACCGCCTTCACGGCAGGGTCCAGGGCGAGAGAGGCCTTGCCCAGGTCGTCCTCCGTGAGGACCTGCCCGACCTGGACGTCGCGGACCACAGTCACGACCTCGGTACGGTGGCCGACCTGGAGCACCAGGACGGCGACACCGGCCCCTCCCGCGGCGATGAGCGCCAGTGACAGCGCGATCACACCAGGCCGGCGACGGCGGGCTGACACCCGCGGGGGAGTCACGGGGCCGGCCACGCTGCCCTGCTGGGGAAAGCCGTTTGAGCTGGCGGCGTTTGCACGTTCTTGGGTCTTGCTCAACGCTCCATCCTTCCGGCGTGCTGTCTATCGGACTACCTGTAGCTCACCGACCGCTACTTGTTCCTGGGACTGTCTGACCTCAGTGAACTGGCCCGTTTCTCCGCCGTCGTTCACCTGCCAGTCCACGGTCCAGATGGCGGTCGCAGCCACGGTGTACTTCCCGCCGTGCCTGGATGCCGACGTACGTGTATAGGTGTGACCGCACGTCGGCGAGTCCTGCTTGCCGTACGAGGCCACGTATTTGGTGCCTGGGCCCTGACACGTCACAGTGCCGCCATCGCCCATCGCCCAGTCGATCCTTGTGACTTTGGCAGTCGCGGTGACGGTGACGCCCGCGAGCGAAGCCGACGCCGTGTTCGGCCCGTAGGTTGTGGGGCCCTGATTGGCCCACATCCACACGGGCATTCCGACGAGGTAGCGGCCCGTGGGTGTGGGGCTGGCAATGTCCGGACCAGTCAAAAGCATCCGGTCTACGGCTTCCCGGGCGAGTTGTTCTGGATCCACGTTGACGGCCGGTGCCTCAGCGGCCCAGAAGACGCCAGGGAGCGCGTCCGCTCCTGCTGCCTGGCCGAGAGCGTCGCTGAGGCAGACCCGGGCGTAGATTGCGCCGTCTCCAGGCTTGTGGCCCTTCCATACGGGATCGCTTGCTGGAGGCTGTGGATCCAGGCGTTCCACCACGCACGTCTGCGGGTGAGGCTCGGAGTCTCTCCTCCCGCGCTTGCCGGACGGCTTCTGGTTCTCACCGTGGCCTCGGCCTGGCTGCTGCCGACAGACCGTGACCCATGAAGGCTCCCCCTCGCAGTGGCCGCCGATGACCGGACCGTCATCGGCTGAGGCCGAGGGGGCAGCGAGGGCACACAGAACAATCAGCAGCACGGCCGACGTCGATGCTGCACGGGTCAGCACGTTTTCGTCCCGTCTGGCGCGGCATCGGTGATCATCCACTGCTTCCCCCACTTCTCCGCTGACACAGTCGTGAGGTACCGCAGAGGCTGATTCGGTGGGAAAGGCTTGACCTGCCCTGTGTTCCTCTTCACTGTCTTCCAGTTCGAAATGTCGAGGCAGTCTCGGAGGCTGGCCTTGGGGATCTTCCCAGTGAGCGTCAGCGAGGTGACTTCAACCTTGTGACCAGGGCGGCCCGTGGTGGCCGTTCCCGCCTTCTGCATCACCAGCAGGTCACCCATGGCGCGCGTCAGCGCCCTCTCTGTGGCGTACTTCTTCAGGCCGGTGCCCTTGATATCGGCCCGCGTGTAGGCCTTGACCTGCTCATTCCAATAGGAGTCGTAGGCCTGCAGGACGGCCGTCTTCTCCGCGGCTTCAGGGTCCGCCGACGCGGGTTTCGTCGTTGACGGAACAGCGGCGGCGGTCTGGTTTCCCTTGTCCTTGTCCTGCGATGAGCCGTCCCCGCCGCTACACCCGGACAGGGCGACCAGCACGCTCACGCCGAGCAAAGCGGTTGCGGACATGCGGATGCGAACAGGGCCGAGCCTGGTTCGGAGTCGTGCTGCTCGTGTCACCTTGTCTCCCTGTACGGCGCGATTCGCGATGATCGGTGTGCTGGGTGCCGGCAGGCGGCAACCCACCACAGTGGCTGGATCAAGCTGCTGTGATGTGTCTGTGTAGTCGCCAGATTACGCATGCGCCTGTCAACTTCCTAGCGACTTCTTTGAGTTGACTCGCGCAACTCGGGATGTAACCGGTCACTTTCGAAACCGGATGTCGATTTGTAGTTCTGGGCCTTCGCTTGTTCCAATCGCAACCCGACCGGGTCGAACTGGCCGTACTCCGCCCGAGTGTCTCCTGCTCGCAGAAGGAGGAGACCGACCCGTCGGTTCTGGAGGCATTGACGGCTTCTCGTAGGCGCCTGGTTCCGAAGGCGTGGCCGTTGTACCGCGTCGGGTATCTGGCCGCCGATTCACAGATCGGTCCAGGGACGCGGTTCGCCGCCGGCCAGAGGCACCCAGACGTCGCCGGTGGGCCCCTGGTTTTCGAGGTCGTCGAGGACGGCTGCCCCCAGTGGGACTTGCCGGGCCAGCGTGCCCACGAGGGGGTGCTCGGCCACCATGGCCTGCAGGTCGTTGATCCGGTTGCCCAGGACGTACCGGGAGGCCCCGGTCAGGACGAACAACACCCGGGGAAAGACGGGATACCAGCGCAGCCACACCGCCCCGGTAGCGGCGGGCTGCCGCGAGCGTGTCCGGCCGACGGGCTGCGGCTCGTACGACCACAGCCGGGCGTACTCGATCAGCTTGGAGGCGAGCCGCTCACTGCCCATGGTCGTCCGGTCGACCTCGACAAACGCCCGCAGCTTCGTCCGCTCCTCGTCACCGATGAGGGTGTAGTGCATCACCGCGTCCGTGATGATCCGCTCGCCGTCGCTGAGCGGGTGGGAGACCTCCGGTGTCCAGTCCAGGTGGCCGTGTTCGTCGCCGCGCCGGCGGGCGTCGGTGACGAACGCGAGGTGGGTGCGGACCACGGTCAGGGTGTGCGGGGTCTTCAGCGAGGCCGCCGTGGCCGAGTTGATCGGGTACGCGGGACGTCCGCGCAGGGCCGGGAAGTCCCGGGTCAGCCGTGCGCCCTCGCTCGTCAGGTACCAGGCGCGGGACCGGTTGGACTGTGGCAGCACCGTGTAGTCCACCAGGCCGTCGCGGCGCAGCTTGTTGAGCGGCGCGGAGACGGTCTGCCGCGCTGCGCCGGGCCGCAGCAGCTCGTGGAGCTGATTCGTGGTCGCCATCCGGTGCTGGCCGAGCACGGCCAGGAGCAGATGCGGCAGCGGCTCGACCGGGCTCGGCGTACGGCCGGACGGCATGGTCTCGAAGGTGGTGGTCACTTGTATCCCTTCTTCTGCAGATGGACGGCCGGCTTGGCGGCGGAGGAGTGCTGGGCGAGGAAGTCGCTTACGCGGGTGAGCTGGTTAGCGGCCCGGTCGGTGAGCTGGTGAAGGGGGGCGGCGCCGGCCGTGGCTCGGGCAGCGTGCTCCAGTGCCCTGGCCTGGCCCGGGCGGGCGTAGTCGGCGAACACCTCGTCCAGGTGAGGGCCGGTGATCTGGACGGGACCGACACGACGGCCCTCGACGGTCAGCGACATGTAGTGCTCGAACCGGTCCAGGCCGGCGACGACGTCCGGGCTGGGGGTGTCGCCCCACTCTGCGGTGATGGGGGCGATGGCGGACTGCGAGCCCGCGGTGGAGGCCAGGGTGGAGGCGTTCTGGAGCAGCGACAGCCGCACCGCCTGGGGTAGGCGGCCAAGGAGCTGGGTCATGCCGTGGACGTGGACCTTGTACTTGCGGAAGTCCTCGAACATCGCAGCGATCGTCTCCGGGGCCGCGCCCGTGAGGGTGATCAGCTCGTCGAAGTACGGGCGGAACGGCACCCGCCGCTCTTCCGCGGTGTCCCTCCTCGAGCGCACGGCCCGCAGCAGGTCCCGGGCCAGCAGCGCGGTGATCAGCCGGTCGGTGGGCCCGTTACCGCCCGGGCACACCCACACGATCATCCGCGAGTCCATCGCGGCACGGATGTTGTAGATACCAGCCGGCTGACCGAGGAACGCCCGGGTGACGGGGTTGGCGGCCAGGCGGGCGATCGGGTTGAGGACGACGGCGAACGCGTCGGTGGGCAGCGTCGGGAACACCGTCCGCCACCATGAGCGGGTCTCCTCGTCCAGGCGTGTCTCGACCGCGGTGAGCGCCGTCGTACGGAAGATCGGGTCGGTGAGCAAGGACCGCATGTGAAAGACCGTGGCTTGGTCCTCCGGCCGCCCGGCCAGGCAGGCGGCCTCGTTGACGGCCACCAGCACCGCCAGAGCGGCGGTGAAGATGGTGAGCGCGCGGGGAGCGGTGGCGTCGTCCCAGCCGAGCACGGACGCGTAGGCGTCTGCGGTCGCCTCGACGACCTCGTGCGCGACCTGGCCCTGGTGCATGCCGATCGGATTCCAGCAACTGAGCTGCGGAGCGGGCCCGCTGGCGTTGAGATCGATCAGCGCTACACGCGACATCAGGTTGTCGTGGGCGAGGAACGGCAGGGCACGCGGCCACGAGTCGCGGTGCGGGTCGACGAACATCAGCCCGCCGCCGGCATGCGCCCAGCCGATCGCCTGGCCAAGGGCGCGCTCCGTCTTGCCGCCGCCCGCCTTGCCCACCCCGACCTCGAACAGCGTCTCCTTGGCGTAGGTGGCGACCAGGCGTCGGCGGCCGTCCGGGCCGCGGTAGATCCCCTGCAGCAACAGCTCGGGATCCCCATGCGCGAACGTCGGCAGGTCTCCAGCGAGCAGAGGCAGACGGCAGTGCGCCGTGGGCGGCTTGAGCAGGCCGGTCAGCTCTTCCAGCCGGACCCAGTTCGGACGGGGTGGCTGGCAGTGCCCCAGAGCCCAGCGGCGTTCGAAGCCGCGCCGGCTGGGCCAGCGGTCCGCCCCGAACCGCCAGGGGCCTACCCTCCAGCCCCGCATCGCCCAGCGCGAACCGCCGCCGAACACATCCAGGGCGGCCTGGAGTTGAGCGAGCCGGGCCTGGGCGCGGCCCTCGGTGTTCGACGCGCACATCACCAGCAGCTGCACCCGCACCAGGTGGTCGTCCCCGGCGAGCTTGCCCAGCGCCTCCTCCGGGTCCACCCGGCGCGGGACGGGAGGCATGACCAGCCGGCGCCCACCTCCCCCCTGCTTGCCGGATACCAGTTGCTGCAGCTGCCAGGTGAGCGAGTCCTCGATGCCGGTGGCGTCCTGCCGCACCCACCGCGCGGCCCGCTGGGCCTCCCGCCGCTCCGCGCGACGCGCGTTGCTCATCAGCTGCATACGGCGCGCCCGCAGCGCCCACTTGGGGGCGCGCTGGATGTCGAGCCGGATCTCGGCAAGGTCCCCCAGCTCGGCACGGAGGTCCGAGACGGCGTCGATCAGCGGCTGCAACGGATCCGGGCTCAGCGGAACCTCACGCAGGGGTGCGGTCGGCTTGCCGCGCAGGATGAACTCCGCCCGCACCACGTGATCACGGGGCTTGTCGACGAGGGGACGGGCCCGGTTCACGGTGACGGCCGGACCGAACGGCGTGATCGACAGAAGGCGTTCGCCGCCGGCCGGGCCCTCGATGCGATAGCGCAGCGGGCTGGAGCCGTCGGCGCGCAGCCGGATCTGCACCGCCTTCGACCGGCGCGGCGCCCACCACGGCATGCTCGTCGAGGCCCGGGCGAGCTGAACACCCCGGCGGAAGATCTCCTCCAGACCAGGGTCGAAGTGCCGCGACGGAACGAGCTCCAGCGCCATCCGTTCGGCCGAGGCCTTCCGCGCCAGATGGCGCACCACCGCCTCGCCCGCGGCCCAGACCGCGAGGGCGGCCAAGGCCACCACCCACCAGTTTGTGATAGCCCAGCCGACGGTGTGAACGATGCCGGAGATGAGGCCGAGCACCTGTCTGGTCAGGTATGGGGCTTGGGAGTCCACGTGGACGCCCCCTTCTTTGTCGTGGTGCGGGTGAAGTGCCAGTCGGTGATGCGGCCGTCGGTGAAGGTGCCGCCGCGGTCGGTACCGGCCCACACCAGGTGCACCACCGCCTTGTCCGGGCTGCCGTCGCGGCGGGCGATCGCGGCCTGGATCCGGAAACGGGCGGTGGCGAACGCCGGCGCGAGGCCCTGCCATGAGGCGGGGAAGACCGCAGGCCATCTCGCGCGGCCGATCCCGGTGGCGTCGGCGCGCAGAAGGTCGCGTCCTGATGCCAGCAGTTCGCGTGCGTCGCGGGAGGAAAGGTCTGGGGGCCACGCGGCCTCCAACGCCTTTTGGATGGTCGCGTCGCCGGCCGGGCCTTCGCCGTGCGGCGGCAGTGCAGACTCAAGGACCGCCGGTGTCGACGCGGCGGGCGTCGAGACAGACGTGCCGACGGTCGGCTGGTCAGTGGTCGGCGTAGAGGCCGCAAGTGACGGATCCGTCGTTGCGTGAGCAGTCGGGGAAGCCTTCGGGACCGGTGGCTCCTGGCCGTGCGGTATGCCGAGGAGGGCGACGCCAGCGACGGCGAGCGTGATGGTGCACAGCACCAGCAGACGCGGTGAGCGCGGGTTGGTGGTCACAGTAGGCGTGCTCCCCCCGCATAGCCCGACATGGCGCTGACCGAGTCCAGCCGGACGACCGTGCCCGGGCGGGCGGCGTTGATCATCTGTCCGCTGCCGGCGTAGATCCCGACGTGATAGATCGTGGAATCGTGTCCAGGGGCGTAGGCAAAGAAGACGAGGTCGCCGGGTTTAAGGGCGCTCGTGCCAAGGCTGGCGGGGATGCGCTGGCCGACGCCGGCTTGCGCGGCGGCGGTGCGCGGCAGGCTGATGCCGGCCTTGGCGTACGCGTAGGTGGTCAGGCCCGAGCAGTCGAATCCCTTGATGCTCGCGCCGCTTTTCCCGCTGGGAGAGCAGCAGAAGCCGTAGGACGGGCCGCCAGCGTTGCCGCCGCCCCATGAGTAGGGCACGCCCCGCTGGGAGAGTGCCGCCTCGATGACGGTGCGGACCTTCTCGGACACGTTCTTCAGGTCGGGGTTCTTGGCCGCCGCCGTGTACTGGTCGATCCAGCCCAGAACGTTGGCGACGTACTCGTTGGAGTGGTTGTACTGGAGGATCGCAGCCTTGAGCTGGGTGCGCCTGGTCAGGTCTCGGCCGTTTCCGCACAGGTAGAGGGCGGCGCCGAGGGCGGCGTCGTCGGCGTTGTGCGGGTCGGCCTTCTGGTCGCCGTTGGCGTCCTTGTCGTTGCCTTCCCAGGTGGAGGGCAGGAACTGGAAGGGGCCGACGGCGCGCTCACCGGTGGCGGTGCCGTCCCAGCGGCCGTTGTCGGTGTCGGGGAAGGCGGTGGTGTTGCCGCCCTGGCCAGAGCCGTTGAGGAGCACCCCGTAGATCTTCGGTCGGATGTCTCCACTGGCGGCGATGTTGCGGCCCACCGCGTGGTTGGACTCGACCTTGGCGATCCCGGCAAGGATCGGCCAGCGCATGCCGTTGCACTTCGGCGCGTACCGGCCGACCTGCACGACGGCCTTCTTGTAGGCGGTCAGCATGCGCGGGGGGATGTCTGCGGCGGTGCCACCGTCGGCGATCCCGCCGTCGTCCTGCCGGGCGGTCTGCAGCGCAACGATCGCGCTGATCGCTCCGGAGACCGGAGCTGCACAGCACACGGCGGTGAACAGCAGCAGAGCTGTCACGCACGCCCATCGCCCGAGACGGCGTCGACTCTTCACTCGTCGTCACCGCCCTCGGGGGCGTCCGGCTGGCTGCGCTGCTGGCGCAGCCGGTCGGCGTCGGCTGCTGTGCGCCGCATCAGCGCCTCCCACCGGGCGCGCGCCTCCTCGCGTGTGGAGCTCCCGGCACCTGAAGGGCCTGGCCTGTTGCCGGCCTGCGATGCGCTGCTGCCTTGCATGCGGCGTGCGAGGTCGGGGTCGACCCGGGCGACATTTCGGATGGTGGCGCGCCGGAGTTCCGCCGGATCGTTCATCAGCCGCTCGAAGCGGTCCAGGGACGGCCCTGGAGCAGACGGGCGGCTGGCGCGGCTGCCGGAGGTCGTGCGTGCGGGTGGCGCCGCTGTCCGGGCACCGGTCGGTCGACCCTGCCCTGAGACGCGCGTGCCAGGCGGCTGCTGCGTGGTTGTGCCGCGAGAGGACGGGACGGCGGAAGATGTTGCGGTGGGCAGTCGGCGGCTGGCCAAGGCGCCGGGACCACCGCGGTCGTCGGTGTGCTCCCGCACGACGCCCGCGACCTGCCGTCCTGCGCCAGCCCAGGCACGGCCGTCCTCGCGCACGGTGTTGCCCCACACCCGCACCTGCTGGCGGGCGTCCTGGGAGTAGCGCGAGCCCCCGGCACGGGTGCGTTGGATGTTGGCCGGCAGACCGACCGTCGCCCCGTAGGCGGCGCGGCCGCCTCGGTGGGCGATGCGGTATCCACGGAAGCGGACCAGCCGGTTGTGGGCGCGCGTCGACAGCAGAGCGCGGTCGGTGTTCTGGTCATGCAGGACTTCGCCGGTGCGGCGGTCGACGATCTGCCCCTCAGCGTTGCGGTAGCGGTCGGGCGGACCCCCGGGCCTGCGCGGCCCCCCGCTGCCCGCACCTGCCGGGCCACCTGTGTTCGGGTCGCCGCCGGCGGTGGGCTTGCGCCACTGGGCCAGCTGCTCTCTGTCCGGGCGGCGGCCGATCAGCATCCAGTACGCGCCCTTCGCGCCGAGCCGCACCCCCAGCCCGCCCACTGCCGCTGCCGCAGTGAGCGGTGCGAGACCGCGCCCTGCCTCGGCGGTGGCATCCGCGAGCATCCCCCCGGTGTCCACCGGCAGACCCGCCCCGTCGAACAGCGAGGTCAACGCCCCCATCAGGCGGTGGCGAGTGCCGAGCAGGCCGAACCGGCCGCCACCGGCGAACATCCGCAGACCACCGCCGTATCCGCCGCGCGCGGCGGGGGAGTTCATGGCGAGGGCTGCGCCGAGTTCGCTGGTGTCGCCGGGCATGTGGGTGCCGCCGACCTTGGCGTAGCGCATCCGCATGGCCATGCGCTGGCCGAACGAGGTGATCCCGGTCAGCAGGCGGCGGTGCCCGGCGGCGCCGGCGATGGCGAGGACGTCGATGAGCAGGATCCGTTCCACCATCAGGTCGGGGCCGTTGGTGATGGTGGCGTCCACGGCGATCCCGAAGAACGGCATGAACGCACAGACCCCGACCAGCATGAGGATGGCGACGCCCCACAGCGACAGCCACTTCCACACCGACTGCCGGGCAGGACCGGGCAGCATGCCGGCCACGAAGGTGACACCGCCGGCTGCGGCGGCGGCCGCGCAGATGCCCTGGGTGGCGAGCAGAACGATGGCGCTGGACAGGAGCATGCCGCAGATGAACAGCGCGGCGACGAGGAGGAGGGCAGCTCCGCCGACCCGCCACCACGTGGGCTTTTCGGCGTAGGTGGCGCAAGACTTGCCGACCGGGCCCGCTCCCTTCATGTCCTGCAGGAAGGCGGAGAACTCCCGGTCCTCGTCGGACACGAGCGCGTGCGAGGCGTCCAGCAACTCGCCGCCCGGCGTCAGGGCTGGCAGCTTGTCGGCCCTGCCGGGTCGGCCGCTGTTGTCGTCCTCGCAGAACTCCTTGGCCGGGCCCTTGACCAGTTCACAGGGGTCAGCCCTCTGGTGGTCCTCGCAGTAGGGCCGGGACGGCGGCGCGAGCTTGTCGCACCCCTTGTTGCTGCCGTCACTGCCGCCGGAGGCCTTGTAGCCGCCGGTGATCCACCTGAGGTGAACGGCGTAGGCCTTGCGGTCGGACGGCTTGGCCGGGTCGAGGATGCGGCCGTACTCGAGCAGCATGAAGGGCTTGACGATCAGCGCGTTGGTGATCGAGTCCTGGATCGGGCGGGCCACCTCGGCGGCGGATACCGGGCCCTCACCCTCCCGCTGCAGGCACTTCAGCTCAGCGTTGCCCGCCATGCCGTCGCATGGGCTGTGGCTGGCGATCTTCCCGCCCCAGTTGTAGGAGTTGACCGAATCCTGCGCGACCTCGGCGGCCACCTGCTGGCCCTGCCCGAGTGGCCCGTCCTGGGCGAGCAGGTAGTCAGGGCGGACAAAAGCGGACGCCGCGATGGCCGCGATCAGCAGAGTCAGGAAAATCTCGCCCAGGCCGCGTGCGACCCTCCCGCGCACGATCATGAAGGCGGCGAACACGAACGCCCACGCCAGCAGCAGTCCCTTCAACCCCAGCGTGTCGACGACGATCCCGTTGTAGACGTCGGCGACCTTCTGCGCCGGCGCGGTGAGGATCTTCAGCAGCGGGAACCGGAAGGCCAGCTCGATCGCCCACCCGGACAGACCCACCAGCAGGCGGATCAGGGTGAACAGCCCGGACAGGGCGAAGGCGAGGGCCTGGCCCTTGAAGTCGACGATCGAGCCGCCCGAAGCGTTCAGCTCGTAGCCGTTGATCGGCACGCCCTCGGAGGAGGTGATGTTCAGCGGGGCGAGCAGGTCCCCGGTCTCGCTGCTGCTGCTCGCCGCGTACACGACCTGGCTGTTCACCAGGAGAAACACGCCGGCCAGCAGCACGACGAACCCGGCCGAACGAAGGGCACCGCGGTCTGGACGGAACATTTCAGCGCCGCCCTTGTGTGGTGCTCCGAAGACGCCACACCACGAGAGCACCCACACCTGCACCGGCGGGCACCAGCCTCCACGCTCCACCGGCCACGTCCTGCTGGCTGGCGGAAGCAGTGGTCGCGGCGCCGCGCTCGCAGTACGCCTTGGCCGGGCCCACGATCAGGGCGCAGGGATCCCGGTGCGCGGCGTCGGCGGCGAAGGCCCGTCCGGTGTGCGGCCACCACGCCTGCGGCACGCCCACCCCGAGGGCGAGCACGACCGCGGCAGCCAGGACGGCGATCACGGTGAGGGCGCTCGCAGCGGCGGCGACGCGCCGGGTGCGGTCCCAGGAAGAAGTAGTCATCAGACGTGTTCCTTCGGACGGGTCTGAACGGCCTCACCGGCGAGTGGCTCCGGCACGGAGGGTGAGACGGCGCTCGTGCGGTGTCCTGGCGTGGTGGTGATGGAGGTGGTGATGCGCGGGATGCGGGGGATGGAGACCTTGATGCGGCCGGTGTTCTGTCGCGGGCAGGTCAGCAGGAACTCGCCCTCCCGGCCCTTCTGGCCGACGGGGGACAGGCCGGTGGTCACCAGCCGCAGCAGTTCGCCGTCGTTTGGGTCGAGACCGACGAACTCCAGGCCTCGGCGGGCGCGTTCACGGTCGGTGGTGCGGGCGAGGGCGCGGTAGGCCATCAGTCCGCGGTCGGGGCCGAGTTCCAGGGCGTCATGGGAAGCGCCCAGCAGGCCGGCGCCGTGCTTGCGGCCGTCGTGGAGGATCTCGTGGACCAGGGCGGTGCCTTCGGCGGACGAGGTGAGCCAGTACAGCTCGTCCAGGACCACGGCGGTGAATCGCTCGGGGTCCTCGAACGCGGTCTGCCGGGCGATCGCGGCGATCAGGTAGAGCACCGCGCGGCCGATCAGCGCCTCCAGCGGCTGCTGGTGCAGGACTTCCGGCTTGTCGAATGCGGCCTTCGGCGGCAGCTTCAGGCCGGTCGTCGTGATCACGATCATGTCGGAGGCGCTGGAGGCATCCAGCCGCACTGGCCGCAGCGTCGGGTCGAAGACCATCCGGGCCAGGGAGTTGGTGGCGACGACCCGGATGAGGCCGGCGAGGGTGGCGGCCGCGTCCTGCCGCTTGGCCACCTCGCGCATGGCCATCTCCTCGAGGACCTCAAGGACGCGGTGCATGGAGGGGGCGTCGCTGAGGGCGGCCTGCTCGACGGCGTGGTGGAGGACCTCGCCGTTGGTGCTCATCGGGCCGATGCCGAGTTGGAGGGTGAGGTAGGACAGGGCGTAGTGGCGGCCTTCAGGGCCGTCGAACATCCGCAGCGGGTCGATGGACACCTCGGCCTGAGCCGCGTCGATGATCTGGACGCGGCCCTTGGCGGCGGTGCGGGCGAAGGTGGCCCACTCGCGTACGGGGGTGCGGTCGATGCAGATCGCGCAGCCGCCGCGCGCCCACACGGCTTCCGCGATCAGCTTCTGCAGGACGCTCTTGCCCGCGCCGAGGTCCCCGACGATGCCCATGGAGGCGGACGCGTCCACCTTGGGCGCATCCGCCACGTTGATCATGACGGGACGGGTGGTGCCGCTGTCCAGGTCGATGCCGAGGAACATCCCGTTCGGGTCGCCGACGTCCGCGGCGGTGAAGGCCCCGGACAGTGCCCAGTCCTCACTGATCTGGTGCTGGGTGAACTCACGCACGACGCCGGGCCGTACCGTGCCGGGCAGGCCCAAGGTGAACAGGGCCTCCTGCAGGCCGGCCGGGCGCACCGCGCGGTAGTCAGCGCCGCCGAGCAGGGCGGCCAGGGCGCGGGCCCGGGTGTCGCAGACGGCGGCGGTCGGCCCCCACACCGTCAGCACGGTCACCGACTGCACCTCGACCTCCACGCTGGTGCGGGAAAGGCGAGCATCGAGCTCGCCGAGGTCGCGGGCGGCCTCCGTGATCGAGGCGGGCATGCCAGTGGGGCGGGCGTCGTACTGGTCGGCCTGGTCGATGAGTTCGTTCTTCTTGCGCCGCACCTGGTCGCGGGCCTTCTCCGCGGGCACGAGGGCGAGGTCGACGGTGTAGTCGACGGGGAAGTCGAGCGTCTCCAACTGGGCGAACAGATCGGCGGCTTCCTGGCTGACCGCGGGCGGGCACTCGGCCAGCGCCAACTGCGCCTGGTAGCCCACCCCGGCGTCGGACTCGACCTGCAGCCACCGCCGCCCGAGCGGCGAGCCGGTGTTCAGCCGCCACCAGGCCTTGCGGCCCGACCGTGTGATCCGGCCCGCGTTCTTGAGTTCGTCGACGTCGTCGAGCTCCGGGTCGATGCCGCCCTCTTGCAGGCGGACCTGCCCGAGGTCGGCGTAGCTGGGGGAGCGCAGCACGCCGTCACGGATGTGCCCGCCGTACAGGTCGCTGCTCTCGGCCTCGGCCAGCAGTGGCTCTGCGAGGCCGCGGTGCAGGGCGTGCTGGATCATCCACACGATCTCCGCCGGGCGGGCGGGGCGGAACGCGATGCCGCCGGCGAGCGCGGCCTCCACCCGGGAGGCCTTCTCGCGGTAGGCGCTCACCTCGCGCCGCGCCACCGGCGCCGGGCGCATGCCGAGCATCGGCGCGACCTCGGCCCACGCTGCGCCGAGGGACGCAGACACCTGCAGGCCGGTGGTGTCGCTCTGGAGGGGCACGGCCAGCCACAGGGTGCGGCGGTGCATCTCCTGGTCATCCAGGAGATCCAGGGTGGCCTCGACGTTCTCCACCCACGGATGCCGGCCCGAAGCCGGGGCCTGCTCGGCCGGCTCGATGCCTTCGATCATGCGCAGGGCGATCTCACCGGGGTCGACCTGCGCGCACAGACCGAACAACCGCGGCGCCCCGGACAGCGAGCGGATCAGATGGGTGATCTTCGCGAGCTGTTCGTCGCGGACCGCGGCGGGCACATAGGTGCCCTGAACGGTCTCCTCTCGCTGTCCCCGCGCGTCCGGACCCGGGCGCAGCCGGTAGACGGCCCACACGCTTCCCTGGGTCGACCACACCAGGTGCCCGGCGATGTGACGGATCGGAACCCTCACCGCGCACCCCCGCTCTGCTGGGCGCGGGCGAGCAACTGCTGCACCCCCGACACCGGCCCCACTGCCGCAGCCGGAGCCCGCGGATGTGTGCGGCAGGGTGCGGACGAGCGGCCCGCGGGGGCCGGCAGAGGGGCACGCTGCCGAGCCGGCCGGGACGGCGAGGCCTTGGCAGCAGGGCCCGGTGCGGGCGCGCCCTCGATGGTGAAGCCACCGAGCAGCGGGTGGGGAGCGCGGTCGCGGGCGGCCCGCCCGCCGATCCGCCCTCCCCTGGGCTGCCAGCCGAGCAGCACCCAGCCCAAAGCGGCCTGCATCGGCGCCCGGCCGGCGATCTTCGGCCGGCGCACCGCCCAAATGGCCAACACCCAGGCGACGAGGGGGACCGGTCCCATCCACGACCACCAGCTGATGGTCTTGATCAGGAGGAAGCCGCCACCGACCGCCACTGCGATCTGTGCCGGGGTGTATGGCCCAAGCGGGATCTTCCAGTCGGCGACCTTGCCCAGCACCCACGGGTGGCGGCGGGCGGCGGTGTAGAAGCGGCCCACCCGCCCTGCGGCCGCGCTCACAGCCACCCTCCGACGCCCGGCGAGTGATCACGAGAGGCAGGGAGCTCGAACTGGACGATGCCGGGGACGGCGGGAGCGCCCTTGGACGGGTGTTTCACCTCGTCCTCGAACTTTTCCGCCAGGTCGTTGCGCGAGTTGTACAGACCGAGCGCGATCACCATCAGGATCAGCGCGCCGATCCCGGCCTTGAGGCTGAACCGCTGGATCATGATGACGACGACGAGCACGACCAGACCGGTCTGCAGACCCTTGGTCGCCCAGTGGCTGAACATGGCGATCCACCCATCGCCGAAGTCCCCCAGCTCCCCGGCGAGCACCAGGCTGTGCACCGTGTTCATCGGACACCCCCGTCCTGGGCGGTCCCGGACTCCAGCGCCGCGACTTCCCACCGGCCCGAGCGGGCCTTGAGCGTGAGCTCGTAGGCCAGCGGCCACCGACCGGTCGCGTCCCGGGCTTCCACCGAGGCGAAGACACGCACCTTCGTGTCGTCCGCCGGTACCTGCTCGGCGGCCGCAGCCTCCTCGACGGCGGACACCTGCTGGACGGCGACCGCCGAGTACGGTGCGGGGGAGACGGCCGACAGCTTCACACCGGGCGCGAGGTAGCGGTCGACCTCACCGGCACCCGTCAGGTAGGCGGCGAGGAACTGCCCGACGGCGGACGACAGATCCCCCTCCGGGACTGTCACGGCGTACGACGACTTCGGCACCTCGGCCCGGGCCGGGCCAGCCACCACGCCGGGCGTCCCGGTCACCGTGAACGAGGAACCCGCGCTGTCGGCGGCCACCGGCACGGCGAAGTACCGCACCGATCCGCCTGCGTACTGCGCAGCAACCGTCACCGCCCACGCACCGTCCGCGCGCTGCGCACTGCGCACCGACGTCACCGACTGAGGCGCCGATTGCGCATCGGCGGCCGGGTCGGGCAGATCGACGTCCGGCGCCATCGACTGCGCAAGCCGCGCCTGCGCACTCGTCGCGTCGTCCGCGCTGCTGCGCAACCACGCGCCGACGAACACCTGCGCATAACCGCCCGGGTCGGCGGCGGCCGCCGCGGTGCGCACGGCGGCGGGCTTGGCCGCCGTGGCCGCCGCGACCGTGGTCGGGGTGGAGGCGACGGCGACACACAGGGCGACGGGGCCGGCCGCGATGACGGTCCACACCGCCACGCGTGAGAGGCGTACGCGGCGGCGCGTCGCCTCCAGCCGGGCGCCGGCCGCCATCGGAGCAGCGGCCTCGCTCTGTGAGGCTTGTTTGCCAGGAGACATGGTCAAACTCCCAGGTCAGAACGGATGTTGCTGACCTTGAGAAAACCCGTCGACCCCGACCCGACCACCGACCACGAACCCCCGACCATGGTCACGATGGGGACACGAAGTCCATGGTCGGGGTCATGGTCGGGCCGACCATGACCCCGACCATGGGGCAGGCTCGGACTGTCGACAGGCCATCGCGTCCGGCGCGCGTTGCCCGGAACCGGCGACCGCCGTGCGATCACGTGCCGCCCGGCCACAGGGCCCGGACACCGATGCGCAGACGAAAGCCGGCCGGGCCGCGACAGACACCTGCGCAGTGCGCCAGACGGACCTGCGCAAGAGGAGATCAGGAACCCTCGGGCGGACTGCGCAGCCGCCTCGGCACAACTCGACTGCGCAGGATCCTCGACCGGCTGCGCAGCCCGATTGCGCAACGCCCGTCCGGGGCTACGCAGTCGGCTGCGCAACCGCTGAGCGCCCGGGCTGAAGGTGCGTGGTCGGCCCGACCATGAGCCCGACCACGGCAGCCAGACGGCTCCGTTGCCGGATCGTGACCCATGGTCGGGGTTCGTGGCCGTCAGCCTGGTCGGGGTCGGCGGGTGAGCTGACGCCATGGAACACACGCACGCCTCCACGCCCAGGACTACCGACCGCCCCACCTCGGCGGGCCCGGTGTGCCGCCGTGGCCATTGCGCGCGGCGTGCGTCGGGGGCACGGCGGTGAGCCGCTTCGGGGCGGGGATCCGCCGGGGCGTCATGGCGGCCGATCAGTTCACCCAGATCGCCAACGCGCTGTTCCGTGACTCCCGGCTGTCGTTCAAAGCGAAGGGGATCTTCGGGTACGTCAGTACGCACAGGAACGGCTGGCAGGTGACGGTCACCGACCTCGTCCGCCTGGGCCCGGACGGACGGGAAGCGGTACGCAACGGCCTGCAGGAGCTCGAGGCGCACGGCTACCTGATCCGTGACCGCCTGCGCCGCCCGGACGGCACCCTCGGCGAGATCGTCTACTGCATCACCGACCGCCCGGCCACCGTGGACATCGCGCTGATCGAAGCCGACTTGGTGGTCACGGCCCCCAAGGCCGAGCACGCCGACGGCCTCCCGGCGGGGATCCGCCGGGGCGTGATGGCGACCGATCAGTTCACCCAGATCGCCAACGGGCTCTTCCGCGACACCCAGTTGTCCTTCAAGGCCAAGGGCCTGTTCGGACTGCTCTCTACGCACCGGGACGGCTGGCGGATGACCGTCACCGACATCGCCCGCCGTGGCCGCGACGGTGACTCAGCCGTCAAGAGCGGGCTGAAGGAGCTGGAGAAACACGGCTTCCTGGTCCGTGAACGTGAGCGCGGCCCAGACGGCACCCTCGGCGCGGCGGCGTATTTCATCACCGACCTGCCCGCTCTGCAAAGCAGCAGGTCACAACCAGAGTCGGGTTTTCCACCAGTGGATGACCCTACGTTGGCTGATCGGTCCACTAAGAACACCAACAGAAAGAAGACCACTCAGCAGAACACCAGCCCCCTCCGTCCGTGCCGCGGCGACGCGTCGCGAGCACCTGGACGGACGGACCGGCCGGACACGCCGACGCCCCCGCTGGCCTCGCCCGCGGCGGATGAGACGCCCCCGGGGATCCTGCTGCTGCTCGAACTTGGGGCGGCTCGCCCCGAGCTGC
Source organism: Streptomyces sp. BK340 (assembly GCF_007827595.1). Lineage (GTDB taxonomy): Bacteria > Actinomycetota > Actinomycetes > Streptomycetales > Streptomycetaceae > Streptomyces. The sequence continues at coordinate 24,592 of NZ_VISR01000020.1, read as the reverse complement.
TGCTGACCGGGCAGGCGCTGACAGACCAGGGCCGCGTCGTGACGGTGATGCTGGAATCCGGCTGGAGCCGCGACCAGCTGCGGCACGTCATCGCCGCCCGGCCCTTGCCCCATCCGGTGCGGACCACGGTCGGCGCGATCATCGCTGCCCGCCTGCGCGCCGCCCAGGCTTACCCGCCGCCCACCCGCGCGGCCGACCACCACGACGCACCCGTGTGGGACGACCCGCCGCAGCAGCCGATCAGTGGCTCCGGCGCCGCACGCACGGTGAGCGAGGCCCTGACCTACCGGGCGCTGGTCGAATGCGCCGGCTGCGGCGTTCCCGGCACCGCCCCCGGCGAAGACCTCTGCCCGGCCTGCCTCGGCTGGCCGCCCTGCCGCACCTGCCCCGGCCCCACACCCCGGCGCGCCCACCCCGACGGCGACGGCCGCTGCACCACGTGCGCCTCCGCCTTCACCAACGAACCGGAAGGAATCAGCCCGTGACAACCACGCTCCACACACCACCCCCGGCCGCGGCCGCCCACCACCAGTGCCCCTTCACCCACGACCCGGGACGGTGGGAAAGGAAACGCTCCCGCGCCCTGCGGACCGGCCACGTCCGCGACCACACCTGCTCGGCCGCCTGCGAGACCGTGCTCGTCCACGAACGCACCCCATGGGGCTGGCTCGCCTGGACCGTCCCCGGCGACGGCAGCCCGCCCGAGATCCCCCACCAGATCGCGGTGCTCACCCCAGCCGCCACGCGTACGCAGCGCCTTGCCCTGCGCTGGCTGACCAGGCGCCCCGCCCAGCGCATCGCCCTGGACACCGTCCCCGGATCCCTGCGGTTCTCCGCCGCTGCAGTCGCCCTCATCAGTCTCCTCGCCGGCATCTTCGCCACCGGCCACGGAGTCCCCTTCGACGTCGCCCTGCCGGCGATGCTCCTCGCCCCGCTGCTCGCCGAGCACCTGCCCGACCGACTGGAAGCCTGGGCCCGCCAACACGTCCGCATCGTCGAAGGCGACAATGCCTGCCGCTATCTGCAGCGCCTCGCCGCCCTGCACACCTCACTTGCCCGGACCGCTGCCGGCAGCGACCGCTACGAGCTACGCCGCTCGGCCGAGATCGGCCACAACCTGCTGTGGGACGCCGCCGGGCTTCTCCAGGCCCGGGACACCCACGCGGCCTCTGACGACCTCATCGCCCGCGAACGGCTGATGCTCCAACTCGCCCACCAAGTCGCCCAGATCATCCATCGCACTGCCGACGCGGACCACACCCCCGAATCCGGGCGGCCCCTGGGGCCGCACCCACCGGGCGCCCGGCCGGCGACACCTCACATGACCGCCACATCATCGCTGAAGGAAACCGTGCTCATGCCCCAGCCCGAATCCAGCCCCGCCGCCCGCACCCCGGACGTGTACCTCCTCTTCGCGCACGAGCCGTACTACCCCGGCCCCGGAACCCAGGAGATCAACACCACCGTCGTCGCTGCCGACTCCCTTCTCCACCCGCAGGTGCGCCAGCCCGACGGAGCCCGCATCCACGACCTCCTCACCCAAGGAAGGCAGCCGGGCGGAATCATCCCGCTGGCCACTCTCACCCACGAACTGAACGGTGGCGCCGACTGGCCGAAGGTCGGCGACTGGGAGGTCGTCACCACCGACCTGGTGCAGCTGGTACACGCAGGGCGCTGCGATGCCCTCAGTCTCGGACTGCCCGAGATCGCGCGCGCCCTCCTGTGTAACGGTTCGCACAGCCAAGTCCGCGCCTACGACGCCGCGGCCGACGAATTCATCGTCTACGGGCCCACTGAGCGCGCCGAGGCCTTGACCCAAGTCGGCAGGTTCCTCGCCGAGCTCGTGGCCGAGCAGTCCCTCTGGCCCGGCGATGGTCTGCTGCCTCCGCTCGTCGACCCTTCACCAGCCGGTACCCGCTGCTGTACCCGGAGGACGCCTGGGATGTGATGTCGATGCTGGAGCTCCAGCTGCCCGGCCTCATCTACCGCCAGGAACAGGACGGCGAGAGCCGCACGGTGTGGGTGCTGCATCCGGACGGCTCGTGGGCGCGGGCGACAGCCGGCGGGTTCCTGGACTCGCCCGTGGTGCACGAGCGCGGCCCTCAGCGGCTGTGGTCGCAGATGGACCGCATCCGCAACCGGCTCAACCGCAGTGGCGCCCTTCCGGTCTACGGTGCGAAGGTGAACATCGACCCGGACGGCTCGGCGACCCTGTCGCGGGGTAGCTGGTCACAGCGGCTCTGACCACCCACATGCAGCTCCGCCCGCGCGCATACCCCCGATGCGCACGGGCGGGACTTCCTCGTTCCTACGCAACCAGGTCGACGGCGTCCTACTGCCACTTGGGTATGAAGGGGGCAGCCGGTAGCTGCCGGGCAGGTCAGCGCGGGTGCGGTTCCGGCCCTGCAGGTGGTGTTCGACGACGGTGTCGGAGATGGTGTAGGTCGGCGAGGAGTTCGCGGGAGGTCAGCGCCGCTGTCCCGCCCCCCCGCCAGGCCTCGTGCCACTGGTAGGCCGGTTTCGAGCTGACCCGCAACCGGCGAGCGACCTCCGACGGGGCGACCTCCTTGGCGAACAACCCGGCGGCCTCCAAACGCGCCGCCTCGCGGCGCCGGCGGCCCTTCGCCGTCAGCCCGTCCCCATCTGCATAGCGCATAGCAACGACGTAGCGCGCCGCTGACCATCAGTCAGCCGCATGAACCGGCCCCACCTCGAAGCGCCGAAGTCAGTCACAGCACATCTACCGCTAGTCATGGACTACAGCGCCCCCCGGCCATCTCTGGGGGCGCTGTAGTCCTTTGATCAGTTGTTGCGTTCGCGGAGTCGGGTCAGCGGGAGGGGCCGACTCTCACCGCCCCGGCGTTCACGGAGACTGCTGACCTTGCCAAGCAGCTCCGACAGTTTCTCTTCACGCTTCTGGGCGTAGGCGTAGCGCTGGGGCAGAACTTCCAGCAGATGAGCTCCACGAGGGCCGGGCGTCCCTCAACATGCTCAGGACGTACTTTCCCGAGCGGCTGGGGCAGAGGTAGTAGGGGATCCGTAGCGATGGCCGGTTCCGCAAGGCCGTGCGGCTTTGCGGGGGAGAGGTGGCTGGCCTCTCCATACCGGCCATCGTGCGGCGTCTGGCCCGCCGGGAGTTCGTCGATCCCTTAAACCAGAGGCCGCGGTCTTACGGTATCCCGCCTGCGGCGCGGCTGGTCGTGCCGCAGTCAGGAGGGTGAGGAGCGGCGGGCTGCCAGGTCCTCGAGACGGGAGCGTTTCCAGCGCTGCTGGCGGGGGCGGCCGCCGCTGCCGCGCCGGTACTCGTATCCGTGGGGTTGCTCGAGGTCGGGCAGGAGTCCGTGCCCGAGTGCGCTGATGAAGCTGTCGGCGTTGCTGTATCCGAGAATTTGGGCTGCTTCGGCGGCGCCGACCAGGTCCTCGTTCTTGTCCTGGTCGACCGGCGGCAGCACTCCACGCTGGCGTGCTGCGGCGACGACGGTGGCCCGCCGCCACTTCTTGCGGCCTGGACCGCGGCTGCCTTCTTCCTTCTCCAGGGTGTCCGGTTCGGGCAGTTCGGGGATGCGCCCCTGGTAGAGGGCGCTGGAGAAGGAGGCCGGGCTGCCGTAGCCGAGCAGCGCGGCGACCTCGGCTGTGCCGAGGAGCTCGTCGGGGTCGCCCTCTGCCGACACCTCAGGCCGGGCTGCCGCCAGAGCGGAGCTGCGCCGGCCCTTGCCGGGGCGGCTGGCGACCCAGGCCACGATCGTGCCGCGGCGCCACATCGGGCCGTCGGCGTCGTCGTCGGGCTCGGGGAAGTACCCGGGCCGGTCGCGGAAGTAGGCGTCGATGGTCGACGTGCGGGTGTAGCCGAGAAGCTGGGCCACCTCCCGCTTGGTGAGCAGCTCGTCCTGGTCGGCCTCGAGTACCGCGGCCGGCAGCACGCGCTTCTTCGGGGCACGCTGGGCGAAGAACGCCGCGACCTCGTCGTGGCGCCAGAACCGTTTGCGGCCCTCGGTGTGCGCGACTGGGGGGAAGCCGCTGTCGGGGTTGTTGCTCCAGTCGCTGATCCGGGGCTTGCTCGTACCGAACTCGGACACGATCTGCGCGGTGTCCACGAGCCGGTCGGCGGAAGACATCAGGGCCCCTTTGGAAGAATCAGCACGGCGGTGCCGGCACTCGGACAAGCTTGACATGTTCGATAATGCCAAAGGCGGTGGTTTGCTGTCCAGCCTGACACCAAGACGGCCTACAGCACTTCCTCGCCCAGCAGACACACCCCAAAGCACGCCGCACGTTCCTCCAGCTCCGCGTAGGCCATGGCGGCCGGTGTGGCATCCCAAGTCGCGAACGCGAGAGCGGCAACCGCCTCGCTGCGCGTCATCCCCTCCTCCCATGGCGCGCCCGCAGCGGCACACCGCTCGGCGAGCTCGGCGTCGGACAGGCTCGCGGTCTCCCGGCCGACGTCGGCTAGGACGTCGGCGACGCCCCCGCACCAGGCCCGGTGGCCCGCAGACAGCAAATCGTGCAGCGTGTCCGGGTCGCTCACGCTCTGGGCCCGGGTGGTAAGACCGAGTAGCAGGGCGGTGGGGTTCATCTCCATGGTCATTTCTCATCCACTGTAGGGGTGGCAGCGACCGGCGATGTCCGATCCTGGCCCTACCGTTCCTCCCGTGCGGCCCTGACCCGGCACGGCGCCCCCGTCCGCCACCGCGAGAGGATCCTTGATGAGCATTACGAGCCATCCCTCCGGACCGCTCGACCACACGCTTTGCGGGCGGCTCGGACCTGTGCCGCGTGCCCGCGTCAGTGGGTGGCGCGGATCATCACGGTGAGGACCGGCGAGGCCGCTGACGGTTGGCTCTGACCGATGTCGTGGTAGCCCCACGATTGGTAGAGCCTGTGGACCTTCCCGTCGCCGGCCGTCGGGTTCACCATGAGCGTCACGTTCGGCTCTTCTCGTGTGGTGAGGAAGGTGTCATGGATGCGCCGGGCGGTGCCGGTCTTCCGCCACGCTGGCCGTACGCCGATCTCCTTCAGGGCCACGGCCGGGCGGCTGGTGTATTCCTCCGCCGGTTCGGGGGTGGTGCGCTGCCAGTAACGGTCACCATGCTCGATGCGGTTTCCGTAGGCGTATCCGACCGGCTGATTGTCCGCGTACGCGAGGACTGCCGTGAACCCCGGCTCGTCGCCGTGTCGGTCCAGCCGCTCGCCGAAGGCGTGGATCGCATAGTTCGGCAGGTGGAGCAGCGGGGCGCGCACCTCGGCGTAGACATCGATCACGTCGCCGCGGATGAGGTCGAGGTCGGTGAAGGTTCGGATTTCGGTCGCGGGTGCCGTGGTCATGCGGTGGCCTTCCAGGCGTCGCGGGTGTGCTCGGTCCAGGTCTGCGCGGTGGAACTGCGCGGCGCTCGCGCACGCAGCGCGGCACCGAACTCTTGCAGCATGCGAGACACACGGGCGTGCTGGGTAGCGGCGTCAGTGGGGACCTTCATAGCGGTGGCCGTGGCGGCTTCGATGTCGCCCTGGGCGAGTTGGGCGTGCGCGAGGCGTGTGGTGGTGATGGCGTGGGAGCGGCGCATGTGGGGTCGCAGGATGGACAGGCAGCGGTGGGCGTGGAACTCGGCGGTCGGGTAGTCGCCGAGGGAGAGATTGGCGGAGAGCGCGAGTGAATGCAGCTCGGCCTGGTCGTAGAAGGCGAGCAGCCACATCGGCCGGTAGGCGTGCGGGTCAGCACGCTCAAGGGCGTCCTCGGCCTGACCGAACGCGCGGCGGGCGCCGGTGCGGTCATGCGCCGCGCCGTAGATAGCCCCCTGCCGGGCCAAGCCGAGGGAGGCGAACATCGGGTCGCGGCGCGTGATGTGCAGGTTGCGGGCGACGTCGTTCGCCGCGAAGGCTTCGGCGGGGCGGCCGATGTGCCGGAACATGGTCCCCGCATGGCTCCAGATGCGGAACTTGATCTCCTGGTCGCCGGACATCTCGGCGAGGGCCTGGGCCTCGCGCATGTGCGCCTTGGCGTCGGCGTAGCGGCGGCCGTCGATCGCTGCCCACATCGCGGAGGAGCGGAACGAGGCGGCGCACGCGTAGAGATTGTTGCGTACGCGCTGCGTGGCGCTGCCGGCGCTCTGCAGGTTCAGTGCCTCGTCGGCGAGCGCGGCGGCCTGCTGCTCGATGCCGAGCTGGCCGCCGTAGCGGTGGTCACTGGCGATGATCTCGGCGAAGCGTCGCTGTAGGCGCTGGACGTCGCTCATGCCGATACGGCGGGGTCCTACGGTGCCGGGTGCGGCAGCTGCTGCAGCGGCGGCAGCGATACCGCCGACGAGGTGACGACGCTTCATATCGAGGTCCTCCTGCGGTGGGGCTGGGGCGGACGGAGTCCGGCCCCGTGGGACGAACCCTAAAGCGGTGGCGGGCAGTCCGCTGACGTCCTCAAGTGCTGCGCGCTGGGCGGATTTGGGCCAGCGGACCTTGCCCGCCTTCCAGCCCCGGATGGATGATCCGTCCAGTCCGCCGGGCCGTCCGGTAAGGCGCTCATGGGCCCTGTTCACCGCTTCAGCCAGGCTGTTGGAGCTGTAGCCGTGCTCGTCCATCCACGCCTCAAGAGCCTCATTGCGCGTGGCTTCCATGGCCGCACCGTAGCGGTCCCGCGCACCCGTCAGGCAAAGCGACAGCCAAATCGCCCTAGGACGTTCCGTCGGATCAGCGTCCGATCGTCCTAACCAGTTCGCCACGCAACGGAGTTATCTGGTTACCGGCCAGCCCCTTCCCCGCGTGGCTGGCCGCCGACGGCTCTGCCCGCTTCTTCACCCCCCGTAAGGGACGGGCAGGGCGCCGAACCGACCGCGAGCGCGAGGCAAGCGACATGACGACTGCCCACATCCCGGCCTCGGGGCGCACCCGTCTAAGCGCCTTAGAAGCCGGTCAATCCCCCCTGCTGGCCCCGCGTTTCCCCAAGAGGACGTGATGACGACGACAGCCGTATGGGCGCGTTACGCCGGCCTCCGCCGTGACGGGGACCTGATGGACGAACGTATTCGCGTTGCTCCGCGCCGCGGCGATGGGCCACCCCGGGAAGAAGACGCATGGCGCATCGGGACCATGCGCCGGATCGCTGCAGCGAAACTCCGCTTCGGCGGATGCGAGGCCTTGATAGACGCGGCAATGTTGATCGTCTCTGAACTGCTGACGAACGCGCTCCTCCACAGCGGCACTCAGGAGATCCGACTCCGTCTCATCCTGCAGGGCGGCTCCCTCCGCATCGTGGTCGATGACGGAAGGCCAGCCACGATCGAGCCGCACAACGCAGACGACGATGCCGAAACGGGCAGGGGCCTCACCCTCGTCGCAGCGCTGGTGAAGGAGAACGGGGGGACCTGGGGCGGCACCGACCAGGGAACCGGCGTGTGGTGCGAACTCCGCAGAGAGGCCAAGAGCCAGTGACCACGACCATCCATCTCAACCGCGCCGGCGATGCCGTATCCAGGTGGCACCACTCGGTGGAACCCGCGCAGCCCCCGAACGAAGCAGCCTTACGGACAGCGCTCGCGGCGGTACGCGCCTGGAAGCCCTACGACGGGGACGCCCTGCTAGACGACGCCGGCGACGTTCTCGACACCGTGGCCCCCGCCGAGGAAGTGGTGGAGGAACTAGGCCAGCGGCTGCGCGGAAACCTGAAGCAGCTCGTCGGCATCGCCATCACGTTCGAGGCCGAGAAGCAGGACCCGCGAGCCCAGCAGCACATCGGCTGCGCCCACGATTTGATCCAGGCCGAGATGCCAGGCGACTACGCGAAGGCAGTGAGCCACCTGCGGCGGCTGGGGTGGGCCGTCCATGAGTTACTCGAGCTGCTGGTCGAGATCGGGTATGTGAAAGCTCCGGACTCCCTGAGCGAGAACCTGTGACCGCCCCCGGCCCCCTCACCCCCACTGGTGTGGCGCTCATCAGCCGGACCGCCGAGCTTCCCGGCACTCAGCGCGCCATCCTGGCAGCCCGCTTCTGGACCCGAACGACGGTTGCCGCGATGGGCTGGAACGGCGACATGCTGCATGCCGTGGAAGTCGTCAGCCGCCTTGTGGCCAACGGCGTACGCCACGGCCTGCCCGCCCGCGCGCCCGCCGAGGAGCGCAGGCTCTCCCTGACCGCGTCCCTCACGGGACGCCGACACCATGGTCTTCGATGTCCGCGACCTGGTACCAGCCTTCCCTGATGCAGAAGCCGCCATCCGCGGGGAGAAGGGATACGGCCTCTGGCACGTCGCCCACCTGGGGCCCCGGGTTACCTGGTTCCTGCCACACGAAGGCGGAGGCAAGACCGTACGCGCCGTACTCGGTCCGTGAACCACGTACCCACCGCATGACTTCTGTCCGGTGGCCCGGATGCCCTCTCGGCCCAGTCCATCGGACAGGCCTAAGACTCCCGGCGCAGGGATGGACAACACCGAACCGTCCCCCCACGGCTCGAACATCGCCCCGCGCCGGGGCCCGACGCGCCGGCCGGCCACGTACGAAGGACAGGCGGCCGGCGTCGGGCGGGCCCGCGGAGCAGCCCCCGGCTCCACCTCTGCACCGGGCCCACCCACCCACCTTGGAACTGCGACACGAAGGAGCCGCATGTTCGTCCACACCGACCGCCTGCCCACCAGCCCGGCGGTCCCGCAGGGCACCATCACCCCGAAGCCGTGGGGCCTCAGCCGCATGGCGCCGTACCCGACCATGGCCCCGGAGCACGCCCGGGTCGAGCTGAACCCGGCCACCCAGACTGCCGTGTTCTTCGACCGCTCCGGTCAGGTGATGGAGATGCCCGGCCACGGCACCAGCACCGGCACCTCCCCGTCCACGGGGACCAGCCCCGACGGCAACGGCAGCACCCAGGACAGCGACCAGGGGAGCGACAACGACCAGTGAATGACCTGCGTCCGGTGTTGGTCGTCACCAGCCTGTACGACCCCACCGCCGACGTGGTGATAGGCGAGCTGCACGACCGGGGCGTCCCGGTAGTGCGGTTCGACTCGGGGGACTTCCCCGCATCACTGTCGGTGGAGGCCGAAATCACCCAGGACGGCATCCGGGGGCGCCTCGACACCCCCTCGCGCACTGCCGACCTCGACGACGTCCGCGCGCTGTACTACCGGCGTCCGACCGGCTTCGCCTTCCCGCACCTCGACGAGCAGGACGCACGGTTCGCCATCACCCAGGCCCGCTACGGCCTCGGAGGCGTGCTCGCGTCCCTTCCGAACTGCCTGTACGTCAATCATCCGCACTACATCGGTGACGCCGAATTCAAGCCGTCCGGCCTGGCCGCCGCGGCAGCGGCCGGCCTGCAGGTGCCGCGCACGCTCATCACGTCGAACCCCGACGCCGCCAGAGCCTTCATCAAGCGGCACGACTCCGTGATCTACAAACCCCTGTGGAACCCCGTGTACCGGGTCGACGACGTCTCCTCCGTCGTCGAGATCGCCGAGGTGACCGTCGAGGACATCGACGAGCGGGTCGCCGGCACCGCCCACCTGTTCCAGCAGCGCGTACCGAAGACGGCCGACATCCGCGTGACTGTCATCGGCCCGCACACCTTCAGCGTCCGGATCGACTCCGACCTCCTGGACTGGCGGACCGACTACAGCCGCCTGAGCTACACCCCCGTACCCACGCCCGCGGACGTCGAGCTGGGGCTTCACGAGTACATGGACCACTTCCAGCTCCATTTCGGCGCTTTCGACTTCGCCCTGGGCGCCGACGGGCAATGGTGGTTCCTGGAATGCAACCCTTCCGGTCAATGGCACTGGCTGGAGCACGAGACCGGCCTGCCGATGTGCGCGGCCCTGGTCGACCTACTGGAAAGGAAGCCGTGAGCGACCACGACAAGCTCGTCCAGCGGCTCATCGAGAACATGACCGCCGGTGGCTCCCTGCGCACGCAACCGTGGAAGGACGCCGCTGCGGCGGTACCCAGGCACGAGTTCCTCCGCAGCGGCTTCTTCCGCGTGGTGTCCGGATCCTCGCCTACCGCCTGGGCCCCGGTCTTGGAGGACGGAGATGGCTGGCTCGAGGCCTGCTACGCCGATGAGTCCCTGGTGACGCAGATCGCCGGCACGATCAAACCGGCGGACATCCGCGGCGAGATCATGCGGGAACCGACCAGCTCGAGCACGCTCCCCTCCCTCGTTCTGCGCATGCTCGAGGACCTCCAGGTCGAGCCGGACATGACGGTGCTGGAGATCGGCACCGGCACCGGCTACTCGACCGCGGTGCTCTGCGCGCGCCTGGGCGGCGGCCGCGTCACCTCGATCGAGTACGACGAGGAGGTGGCCCTGCGCGCCCGGGAGGCTCTCGGCCGGATCGGCACACACCCGAACCTGCTGATCGGTGACGGCCTCCTGGGCGGTGACCAGGGCGCACTGTACGACCGGATCATCGCCACGTGCGCCGTACGCACCGTGCCGGCGGTCTGGCTTGAGCAGATCCGGCCCGGCGGGCAGATTCTGACGACCATCGGCGGTTGGCTGAACGCATCCGAGCTGGTGCGCCTGACGGTCCACGAAGACGGCACAGCATCCGGGCCGGTGCTGAGCGGACAGGTCAGTTTCATGCTCGCCCGCCCCCACCAGGCGCCTTCGCTCGGCATGCTTCCGGACCTGAGCGCGGGCGAGGAACGCGAGGCCATCATCGGGGCCGACGTCCTGGACGATTGGACCACCCGGTTCGTCGCGCAGTTCGCCGTACCGACTGCGCAACGTCTGAAACTACGGAACGGCCAGTACGACGAGGACGTCCTCATCGACGCCGAGACCGGATCGTTCGCCGCGCTCCACGAAGAGGACGGCCGCTGGGTCGTCCGGCAGGGCGGTTCGGACGCGCTCTGGGATGCCGTAGAGGAACAGCTCGGCCGGTGGCATGCCGCTCGCACGCCGACGGTGGAAGAGGCCACCGTGCGCGTGACTCCTGAGGGTCAGAGCATCCACTGGTAGGCCTCACGACCGGCCCCGCTCGTCCGTCTCCCCCGTGGCGGATGGGCGGGGCCTTCCCCTGCACTGGGGCACGCTTCAACCCGCGGCGGACCCTGGGGTGCTCCAGAAAATGCCCGTTGACGTTCCGGGGGGAAGGGGGTTGCCTGACCGGTCAGGGATGGCGCCTGACGGTCCCGATCCGCAAGCCGGCGAGTACGGCCAGGGCCCCCAGCTCTAGGCCAGCACACCGCGCCGGGACCGCCCGGCTCGCCGTCGCCGCGAGACGGCCACGGCCACGCGGGAGGGCGTCCCGTGGACGCGAGCACCCGCACAACGACATCGCTCCGGAACGCCGACGCAGCCCAGACGACACCGACCGCGCACAGACTGCCTGATGAAGATCGGTTGGGCCCCATTAGCTGTAACGGGGCCCAACCGAGTCGCGCACCGCAGCCCGGGTTCGCGGACCACCGCCGCCGTGACCGCCCACCTCTCAGAGGAGACCGAGCTTCTCCTCGATGAAGTAGATGAAGGTGGAGACCGTAATGAAGCTACCTCCGGAAGAGGCGGCGGCACCGAGCGGTGCGGCACCCAGGGGCCGTACCACCAGGTAGCAGATCAGCGAGCCTGCCAGGCCGCCGAGCATGCCAACGAAGCTGGCGAGCCCGGTGTCCTGCGCTGGCGCCTACGAAGGGCGGCTGTGTGGGGGAGCGGCAGTCGGCGCCGATGAGTAAGGCGTGGTCAGGCACGCAGGCCCGGCACCCTTCACGGTGCCGGGCCTGTTGGGGTGCTGGGGTCAGACGACGCGGATGTTCTCCGCCTGGGGGCCCTTCTGGCCTTGGGTGATGTCGAACTCCACGTGCTGGCCCTCCTGCAGTTCGCGGAAGCCCTGAGCGGCGATGTTGGAGTAGTGGGCGAACACGTCCGGGCCGCCGCCCTCCTGCTCGATGAAGCCGAAGCCCTTCTCCGCGTTGAACCACTTCACAGTGCCCTTGGCCATGGCTGTCTCCTTCGAGGGGGTTCGGACCCGCACCGTGCGGGCCCGGAGGTAATCGCCCTGGTCCGGAGAGGGCTGCACAGCAAAGCGCCCGCGGGCAAGGTGACCGCGGGCGAACGACTTCGGAACCACGACTACTCTGTGGATCACGCTAGTCTCTTTGCTGGGACGCCACCAGGCCGAACCCCGCCAGCCCGTCGTGCGCCGGTGCAGGCACTGCCGCGAGCCGTTGAAGGCCACCGCCCGCAGTCCAGAACCAACGGGGGCCGGCCACGCACGTGCACCACCAATATATGGAAAATTCGCATAGAAGCTATTTATCCAGTGTGATTCGGATAAAGTAGGTAATAGGCCATAACACCGGAAGAGCTGCAAAGTCGATGAGGACGTCTAATCGGCGGAGCGACTTGGACAGGATGTGGTTTAGGCCCCCGGCAAGCCGGCGCGACACCGAGGCGACAGTGACGGCTGAAGCTTCAAGACACGCGCAGCACTACCGGGGACTGTTTTGCTCTCTGATCCTTCGCATCGCAGCCTGGCCGCGGGTGCGAAGGATCAGCCACGCCTGCCTTCCCCACCGAACTGCGGCCGCAGCGCCGAGCAGACTCCGAAGCGGCTGGTCGACCGCATGGAAGCACGGCCCGGCGGGAGCCAAGAAGTCTGGAACACGCCTCAAAGAGATCAACGACCGTCACTTCGGCGACACACCGCCCAGCCGCGGCCTGGACATTGCGCACGACATGTATGTCAGCCAGGCGGAAGCCACAGAGGGCGCGATCACCCCCCATCACCGCTCACACGGCCCCGTCTGGACCCCGCGTAGCTGGACGAGCTGTTCCTCGGCGCTTTCGATCATGGTGGTGATCAGTGCGCGCTGCCCGGCGGGTCCCGTCGCGCGCCACATCCCTTCCCGAGCCCGGTGCCTTCTTCTCTTTGCCCAGCACCCGCAATTGTCCGGCCATGGTGGTGGGCTGGTGTTCTTGGCGCGCCCACCAGGGGTCGTTGGCGTATTCGGGTGGCCCGCATCCGCCGCGGCGGACGCGGATGACAGCGCCCATCCAGGAGGTCGGCGGGCTGCCGTAATCGGTCGCGGCCAGCCGGCCCCAGCCACGTGTGGCCCATCCGCTCGTCGAGCCGGTGGCAGACAGCCCGTCGGCGGCCAGAGCACCTCGCCTTCCCGGTGCAGGGCCTGCTCCCACCACCGGGTCACCGCCGCGTGCGCCAGGACGAATACCCTTGCTGGCTCCGTTGCGGCCCGTACCGCTCGGCGGGCCACCCGGACCCACTGCTGCTGTGCCGCGGCCACCTCCGGCAGGGCACGCAGGTCGAGGTGCTCCAGCGTCTGGTCGGCGTCGGCGTCCAGGAGCCACCGGCCGTGTCGGGCGCACACCCGCTCCCACCGCGGCGCATACCGCACCAGCCGCACCGCCGTCCCGGTCCGCCGTGCCGCGCACAGGCGGCAGCCGAACGCCATCGGCGCCACCACGGCGCCGATGCGCCACACCGCGCCAGCGGCGTCTGGACGCCACTGAGGCTCGTGTGCTGGCGAGGCTATAGGAGTCAGTGCCGGTCTCTGCCGTTGAAGGTGAGGCGGTCGACGACGGCCGCGCAGAGCCGGGGGTCGGTGAAGGTTTTGGTCCAGCTATCTGGGGCTGGCACTTGTTCCCTGGAGAGCATCTGTCCTGCGACCTGCCGGTTTCGGGGTCTTGGGCGTCTCTTTGATTGTCTTGCTGACAGCGCGGTTTTGTAGGCGCTACCTTCATTCGTCAGGTGCGAGGAAGGTGTGCCGGATGGTGGAGTCGCGTCTGCGGGTGATCGAGGGCCGGACGGTGCCCGAGGCGCCCGTTTCCTGGGATCCGTGGGAGTTCCAGGCCCTATGCGTCGAGGCGTTCGTGGCCTCCTGGCGGGCCCGGGGGTTCAGCCCGGTGACGGTCGACAACGACATCGGCCTGCTGGAGCGGACGTTGAAGGCCCTGGGCCGGCCGGCGTGGGATGTCACGCCCGCGCTCTCGAAGGCTTCTTCACCCAGCGCGGCCTCGCGCTCCCAACCGACCAAGCGCAACGGCTCGCCACCGGACGCCGCCAACGCCGCATCGACGCGACCCCGCTCCCGCTTCAACCGCAGGTCCATGCGTTCGCCGAGTCCATGCTGCGAGCACGCGAGCGCGCCCTCAAAGCCGGCACCCTGCCCCGCACCGACAGCACCATCGAAGCGGCCCTGGCCATCGTCCGCGACCTCGCCCGCTTCCTGACCGGCACGCGCAACAAGCAGGACTGGGCCCTGACCGACGTCCACGACCTCGAAGCGTTCCTGGCGACCATGCCCAAGGCCCGCCAGCGCAGACTGACCGTGCTGCGGCAGTTCTTCCGCTTCGCGCGCTCCCGCAAGATCGTGCTCATCGATCCCACCCGGGGCGTGAAGGCCAAGGGCTCGTCAGGATTCAGTGGCACCACCGTCGCAGTCGACCAGCAGCGCCAGCTGTTCCGCCGCTGGACCACCGACACCGACGCGCACCCGCACGAGGCACTGCTCGGAATCCTGGCCCTCATCCACGCAGCCACCAGCAGTGAGGTCCGGCTCATGCGCGTGGACGACCTCGACCCCACCAACCGCAGCATCCGCTTGGGCAAACGGCCGCATCCAGTGCCCATGGACCCGGCCAGCTGGTCGGTGCTTCAACGATGCCTGGCCCACCGCGAGAGCCAGCACACCGACAACCCCCACGTGATCGTCACCAAGATCACCAAATCCGGCCGGACACCAGCCTCGACCGCCTATGTCAGCCACGTCCTCGACCCCTGTGGCGTCCCACCGCGGACCCTGCGGAGCACCCGGCTCGCCGAGCTGGTGAACACCCTTGACCCCAAGCTCATCGCCGCAGCCCTCGGCATGGACCCCGAAGGCGTCATGATCTACCTCGCCGACCACGTAGACCCGGGACGCCTACCCGACCAGCACCAGCAAAGGAACTGACATGCGGCACCTCACCCCCGCCTTCGCCCTCGGTGCCCTCCGGCGCGGGAAGCAGATCGAGCAGTTCCTCGGCGCCATCGAAATCGACGGCCAGCCCGGGCTCCGCTGGATCGCCCTCGGCCCCGGCCCGACGGGCGTCACCATCTATCTGAGCGATGTCGAGGACGTCGGTACCGACACCTTCCTCGACATCACCGAGTTCCCGCCCTTGGATCCCGACGAGGAGACGTGGGGCCGGGAGGTCGCCGTCCTGCCCACTCCCGAAGAAGCCCTGCACCTAGCAGAGCACGAACTCGCCGCGGACCCCGAACGCTGGGTCAACCAGGGCATCGTCTGCGACGAGTACCAAGACTTCCGGACCACACACAGATCGAACCCGTGAAGTTTCGGCGGCACCTCGCACGGGTTCGCCGGAACATGTGCGCTTTGCCGAACGATTCGTTCGAGGTAATCGCGACGCTGTTCTTCTCCTCGCGTTCGGTCGGGATCTGGAAGAGGAGTTCGGCTCCGTGGCGGACGGCAGCGTTGTCGTCCCAGCCGTCGTCGAATCCCGTGCAGCTGGCAGCCCCGGGCCGTCGCGGGCCCGGGCGCGGGGTTCCTGCACGAGTAGCGCACGGTGCTGAGCTCGCGCCTCCTCAAGGTTGTGGCGGAGGACGGCGTTCTGTTCGAGGAGCATCTCAGGGTGCCCGGCGGCGACGGGCCGCGTGTACTGAGCAGGCGTACACGGCGCGCGTGCCGCCCCCGATGAGGGGGATGGACGTCACCTGCTCGGTGCAGGACAGGCCGCAGTCGACGCACCTGCGGTCGTCATCTGACGCGGGGGCCGGCGCGGGCGGCGGGGACAGTACGAATCGGGGCATGGAGGAGCCTCCTTCTTCGTCGGGGAGTGCCGTGCGCGCCCTTCGCGGACGGGGATGTCGGCGATTACGCGGGTTCGCCGCTGGTGGCTTCGCGGCGGTGCTTCTCGGCCATTGCGCGGGCACCCAGGTGCGACGGGACCGTCACGTTCCAGCCGTAGGACGGTGGAGGCGTCGTACGCCTGCCCGCCCTTGCGTTCCCGGCCCTCTCCTGTCTGGCCCGGTCGGCCGGTCGGAACCAGCCGGACGGCTCGTTGATGCTGGTCAGGTGCTGAGCCTCGCAGGCCCGCGTCCGCCACGGCGGCCACCTTCCATTGATCCCATTCGGATCCCTCCAGCTGGCCGGTAGGTGCCCTTTCTTGGTGCGGGTGTGGTGGGTGGAGGGGCTGGCCCCTCGCTCGGCGTATTCGGTCCGGTGAGTAGCGCGGTCGTGGTGCGGGTTCACGCGGCGCTGACGCGCCCCCGCGGGCCTATTATTCCATAATACCTAAAGCGAAGGGTGGCAACCGCTTTTCTCGGCGCTGCCCCACCCGATACATGCAGGTCAGGGCCCGGTCGGTGGATCGCTGAACGTGACCTGGATGCCGTCCAGCCTGACGGCCACCGTCCGGCCGGGCCTGGCCAGGAGCCGCGCGTAGGCCTCCATGTCCTTGTCGTAGCGCTCGACTTCGCGTTCGGGCGCCTCGAAGCGGGCACCGGGCCGGATCGCCCCCCAGGGCTCCAGCAGCCGTGCCACCTTGGCCTTGCCCGGCTCCGCGCTGGGGTAGATGTGGAATCCCGGCGTCTGCGTGTAGTCGACGTCGGTCAGGCCGTAGGGCATGTGTCCGACGGTGGCCAACTCCACGGCCAGGGACCGGAATTGATCGTCCTCGATCAGATCTGCAGACAGTCCCGGCAGGTCCATGGACGCGACGGCGGCGCGCCGGGCGGCGTCCTCCTCGCCGTTCGCGCTCTCGGCGATCCCCTGAGCCCACTCCCGGTCGTCGTACGTCCGTACGCACGCGCCGGTGAACTCGTCGACCAGGTCCCACCCTGCGCCGCTGGCGGCAGGGGCGATCCGGAACCGGGTGTCGGACTGCTCGGCCGGGGGCTCGGCGAAGAACACGTAGCCGCTGCCGTGCGGCTCCGTCGTCGCCAGTCCGGCCCGGCGCAGGGCGTCGGCCATGAACGGTGCCACGGCGCGGGAGGGGCCGTCGAGCGTGTGCCACCAGGCGACGGCGCACCGGGCGGTCAGCCCCAGCGGGCGGCGTACCGGCTGCTCGGAGATCGCCACTCCGCCCCGGGGGCGGTCAAGGAATCCGGCAAGGGCGGATTCGGCACGCTGGAACGTGGCCACCTGGGGGGGCGGTGCGCTCGCGCAGCTCGGCCAGGGCGGCGGTGTGCGCGGGCAGCAGCCGCTGACGGATGTGGTCGGCCGTGTGCCGCGCGGTGGCCTTGGCCTGGCTCTCGCTGGGGCGCGGGCGGGGCAGGGCGGTGACCGTGATCGCCTTGACCTCGATGCCGTGCGCGGTGGCCTGCTCGGGCAGAACCGCGGTGACGGTGATCCGGGTCCGGGGGCGGTTGGGGGTGAGTTCCAGGGCGCGGCCGTCGGCGTAGACGACACGCACCCGGCCCGTGTCACCGTCCTTCTCGGTGCGGTCGGCGCCGAGCTGCTCGGCAACCGAGCGTGCGAGCAACTCAAGGCCGGCGGGGGTGGACAGTTCCATAGCGGGTCTCCTTCGAGGAAGTGGGGAGGGCGGGGGAGTCGGGGCGGTGCGCCTACGGCGCAGGGGGCTTGGCGTCGCGCTGGGCGGCGTGGCGCTCGGCGTCGGCGCGGGCGTCTTCGGCGGTGTATCCGGTGTCGCACCAGGCGTGGCAGAGCTGTCCGGGCGGGGCGTTGCAGGTCTCGCACCGCTCTTCGAAGTCCTCGGGCCTAAACGGCGGCGGTGGGCTGCTCATGCCGGGACGTCCTTGATGTGCTCCGCCACCAGGCGGGCGGACAGCACCGGGGCCCTCGTCATCAGGGCCGCGCAGTTGGCCTGCCAGATCTGCCCCGGACTGGACGGGGATATCTGAAAGTTGGTGGCCGGGCTGACCTGCCACGTGCGGCCGTGCGGGTCGGTCACGGTGTAGGTGAGGAACTGCGGGTCGTCCTGGCGGCCGTTGTCGCTCCAGCGAAGGCCGGCGGCGGTGAGGGCGCGGCCGAGCTGGGCGCAGCGTTCCGGGGTGGCGTGCGCGAACGTTGCCACGGGTCGTCTCGCCTCGTGATCAGGGGCGGGGCCGGGGCGGCCTGGCGGTAGGCCACCCCGGGGAGCGGCCGTATCGGCCTACGGGCGGGTGAGCTCGCGGTGGATGCGCTCGCTGGTCTCGCTCGCCTCCCGGCGGGCCTGCTCGGCTGCGGCTTCCGGGCTGGCGGCGTAGACGATTTCGACGCTGCCGAACGCGTCTTCAGCGTTCACGGTGTGCTGCTCGCACAGGTCGGACAGTTCGCCCGGATCGGTGGGGGCCTCCTCGACGTGCCAGATGTCGACGTCGCCGCCGCCCTTCCACTGACCGACCACGAAGTACGGGCGGTCCTGGCTCTCCGGCGCGGCGGCGGGCCGGGCCAACCCCTCGTACTCCGACCGGAAGAGCGTCAGACGGCGGCCCTCGTCCTCGGCTGCGCGCGTGCTGATCTCGGCCCACTTCGGGAGGTACTCGGCGCGGTGGGCCAGGCTCTCGCGGTCCGGTGCCAGCAGGAGTGCGAGCACCGGGTGCGGACGGGCGGTGAACCAGCGGGCCAGCGTCCACCAGGCGGCCAGGCTGCGGGCGGCCTGGACCCGGTGGGCCTCGGCCTCCTCCAGCCAGCGGGCCTGCGTCCGTTCGGCGTGCGAGATCATCGCGTCCAGCCACCTCAGCAGCTGCGGGGTGTCGTGGAGGCGGGCCGCGTGCTGGAGGCTGGGGAAGTCGCTGCGCGCGGAGTAGTGGCCGGCGCACGCGCGCAGGATGGCGGTCAGCGTCTGGCTGGCCTGCGGGGGCGCGGGCCGGTCGTCGGTGTCGGTCAGGTCGCGTTCCAGCCATCCCCAGGGCACGTCGGCGGAGTGGGCGAGCACCCGGACCGTGTTGCCGTGGTAGGCGCGGCCGCGGATGCATACCAGCGGCTCGGCGGGGAGCTCGCGCGCGCTGACGGATCCGAGACTGGCGCGGACGGCGTCGAAGCGGTCCCATCGGGCGGGGCTGCTGGTCGCGGTCACGTGGACAGTTCCCGTGGCTGCGCCGGTGAGGGTGTAGAGCACGGCTCCGGTGGCGTCCGCCTCGGAGGGAACGGCGCGGACGGTGCCGGACGGGGTTGCAATGGTGATCACGGGGTGTCTCCTCACAGGGCGTACGGGAATGGGGAGTTGGCGGGCGGCCCGGCCCCGTCGGGGCCGGGCGGGGGCCTCAGCCGGTGACGGACGGGTCCGGGAGGAACGGGGCGGGGTATGCGCGGGCGACGGGCGCTGAGCTGCCCCCGCACGGCCGTACGGCGGCCTGCACGGCGGCGGGCTTCATGCCGTGCAGCCATTCGCGCTCGATGCGCCACCCGCAGACAACCGGGTCTGGTTCCTGGTCGGTCTGCACGACCAGGGTGGCCAGGACGGTGCAGCTGCCCTCCAGGGCGGCCGTGACGGCGGCCTCGATGGTGGCGAACTCGTCCGGGTCGGCGTCCAGGTGCCATGCGGGGGCGGTCGTGACCGTGACGGTGGCGCTGGCCAGGCGGTACCGGCCGTCGACGTCCACCGCGGCGTAGTGCAGGCGGTGACGTCCGGCCCCCAGGGCGGTGAAGAGCTGGGCGAATGCGAGGTGCGCGCGGTCGCGGGCGGCGGTGATCGCTTCGTCTCCGGGGTAGGGCAGGCTGCGGCGGTCGGCGCGGGCGGGCTGGTCGGGCTGCGGGTTCAGCACGGTGACTCCAGCGGGGCGACGGGTTGGGGGCCGGCTGCGCGCGGCGGGCGGGGGTGTCCCGCGCGCTGTGGCGCGCGGGCACTGGTCAGATGACGGGGCGGCGGCGGCCCAACTCGTCCAGGCGGCGGATGTCGGGCGCGGGCTCCCGGAAGTGGCACCAGGTGCGCCCCATGAAGTCCTCGGCGGTGTAGAAGTGCACCGTCCGGGCCCGGCCGCTTCCGCCTGCCGTGGTGTACGCGGCGGCGTACCAGTAGCCGTTGATGTTGAACGGAACGGCGTCCTCGGGCCACTCGTGCGGGACCGGGGTCAGGTGCGCTCGGCGGGCGTGGTGCAAACGGCGGTCGGTGGTGAGGTCGACCGCCGTGAAGTGGTCCCGCTCTTCCGGGTGCTGCTCGCCGAACTCGTCGTCCTGCTCCCAGCAGGCGTCGCAGTGTCCGAACCACGTGCACGGCAGGAGGTACAGGGGGCGGTCGTGCATCTCGGTGATGCTGCCGTGGTAGGTGACGCGGCTACCGATGAACAACCTGGGCGCGGGGGCGGTCTCAGGCATGGGCGGCCTGCCAGGCCTTCGTGTTCCACTCGCGGGTCAGTTCGTCGGCATACGCGACGTCGCGCGCGGACTCGGCGTCCAGCGCGGCCACGACCCGGACGCTGCCCCGGATCTGGTCCGCGCGGCGCTGGGCGGCGGCGGCCTGCTCCTGGCGCTCGGCCTCCTCCTCCGGCACGCGCCGCACGAGGAAGATCCGGTCGTCGCTGGTGAAGATCACGAGGTAGCGGCGGAAGTCCTCGATACGCGAGGGGCGGGCCGGGCCGGTGGTGGTGTCGGCCAGCGTGGCGCGGGCCTTGTCCAGCAGTTTCGCCACTTCCTCGGTCGCCTTCACGCCCGTGTCCCGCTGGTGCTGGTTGCGGCCGTAGTAGACGCGGGCCTTGTCGCGGACGGGGGCGAACTCCACCGGGGCGTAGATGCTGATCACCCGGCGGGCGTAGGCGTCGCGCTGGTCCCGCTCGGCCTGGGCGGCGCGCGCGGTGTCGGTCACCTTGCCCTGCGTCCAGCTCAGCGCGGTAGCGGCGCACGACGTGCCGTAGTACACGACGTCTTCGGCGGTGCCGTCCTCGTTCCCGTCGGCGTCCAGCGGCATGAGCGCGACGGTGCGCTTGAGTCCGCGGCGGTCGCAGCAACCGCACGTGTCGTAGTCGTCGACGATGCCTTTGATCGTCCACTTCGGGATGGGCATGGATGGCCTTCCGTGGGGCGGTGGGTGGGCGGTGGGTGTCGAGCTGCTGGGCGTCCGCCGGCGCGGCCTGGGCGCTGGGAGGGGCGGACGTGTTCTTGGCGCGCGGTCTGCTCCGCAGACGCGACGCGCTGCCGCTACGCGGCAGGGGCCGGTGGGCAGCGCTCCGCGCTCCTGGGTGCGGGGTTGAGCGCTCCGCGCTCGGGGGCGGGTGCGGCCACTGCTGGCCGGTGGGGCCGGGTGGGCACCCCCGTGGGGGAGTTGGGGTGCCCACCCGGCGGTCAGGGGGTCAGACCGTGGTGAGGGCGAATGCCTTCTCCATCAGGTCGTTCGCCGCTCCGCTGATGACCCGCTCGGCGCGGGCGTTCGCCTTCTCGGCGTCGGTCTTGCCCCGGGTCGGGGCGACGTGGTTGGCGTACTCGGTCAGCGCGTTGTATCCGGCCCACCGCGTGCCCCGGATACCGGCCTGGGTGTCGGCGATCTCGAACAGGTTCGAGATCGCCCCCCACCGCTGGCGCTGGTTGGTCTTGGCGCGGGCGTGGTCGCTGTCCTTGACCGGCCACAGCTCGTCCACCACCGACTTCAGCTCGCTGAGCGTCATCTCGGCTTCGATCATGCGCTGGGCGGCCTGCTCGAACTCCTCGGCGTACCGGAACGTCAGACCGAGGGCGGAACGGGCCTGCGCGATCCGGGCCTTGGCTCCGGCGGTGTGCCGCACCACGAACGAGGAACGGGCCCCGTGGATGGCCGCACGCATGGTGTTCGCGCACACCACCCGGACCGGCGTCACCACGATGCGGAACGCTGAGCCTCCGTCGTGGCTGTTGAACGCTGCGATGTACAGATCAACGTCGTCGTTCCCGCCGATCGTGAGACCCTGCGGCATCTTCATGGTCAGGAACACCTGACGGCCGTCCTTGAGCGATCCGGCGGTCTCGAAGTGCGCGCCGGACTCGTCGGCCAGAAGGTTGAGGAACTCGGCGTGTTCCTCGTTCTGCACGGGGTGGTAGTCGCTGCCGACCACTCCGAGCGTCTGCGTGCGGCCGGTCTTGGGGTGCGTGCGCGCGGTCGCGAAGTGCTGCGGTACCTCCAGCGGCGTGGTTCCGTCGGCCGTGATCTCGGTCGCGGTCAGGGGGAGGAGTCGCACGTTCCAGCCGGACAGAGACGCGATGCGCATGGCGTCTTGGGCGGTCATCGCGCCGTTGGTGACGGTGCCGAGCTTGTGCCAGGCGCTCGTGTTGGCGGAGGCGAAAGCGGCGGTGCCGTCGGTGAACTGCTCGATCTCGTGAGCCACTTGGGGCTTCCCTTCTGGTGACGAACTTTCGGCGTGTCCGGTAGGGGGCCAACCCTTCCGAACTGGTTCCATAATACCTAATCCTGAGGGTGGGGCAACCGCTTAAATCTCCGGCGCGCCCCACCCCGGGGCGGACTGCTGACCTGCGGCTACGACTACGGCGACTTGTGCCGCATCTGCGGGTGCTCGGTCACCATCCGGAACATCCGCCACCCGTCGACCGCGTCAGTCTCCGACCACTGCAGAACCTTGTCGAAGCCTGCGAGCGTGTCACCGACTTCGAGGTACTTGACCTGTGCGCGGTAGCGCATGGCGCCGGTCCGGTCGGTACCGCCCTGCTCGACCACATGGGCGCGCGGGTGGGTCTTGAGCTGCTTGGTGATCCTCTGACTCATGATCAGTCCCCTTCCGCGCGGGTTCACCGCTGCCAGTGGCTCGGCAGTGCCGCGACGCTCCACGTGTGGACTCCGGTCAGTACGGTGACGAATGCGCCGTCCCTGTACTCGCTGAGGCGGTAGGTCACGGACTCCCGTCCCCGGCGGTCCAGTTCGCGCTCAATGCGCGTCACCCAGTAGCGGCCGTGGTAGACCTGCTGCGACCCGTGATAGCTGACCAACTGTCCGATGCTGGGGCCACTGACCGCGCTCATGGCAGTGGTCAGGTTGGACAGTGCCGTACCGAACGTGTGGGGCGGCAACGGCACATCGGCCAGTGCGGGCCCGGTGTGCCCGGTCCGTACGCCAGAGATCCATCCCGCCTCGAACAGGGGCCGGGCCAGCTCGCGCACGGCGTGCGGGAAACGGGTGTTCTCGGGAAGCTGTTCCAGTGCCGCCCGGAAAGCGGCCTCCATCTGCTCTCGCTCGCCCTCGCTCGCCGGAACGGCGCGGCGGTCGGGCTCAATGCTCGTCATGCTCACAGTGACTGTCCCTCCGATTGGTGTGAGTGTTGGGCTTGCCCGGGGGCCCGGTTGGCCGGGCCCCCGAAGCTGCCTCTTACTTCAGTCCGTGCGTCCGCAGGAATTCACTGATGCGGAATGCGACGGCTCGCACCGAAAGTTTTGCGCTCCGGAAGGTTCCGAGAATGCGGGGCCCGGTTTCGCTGTCGTGGATGATGTGGAACTCAAACCCCTGAGCGACGGGCAGAAGAATGCGGATGGGACCGGCCATGGTGTCGAACCGGATAGACGTCGTGTTGTCGTCCTGGTTGTGGACGATGACGGCGTCCCAGAGAAGTTCCGGGCGCGGGAGGAAATTGGCGATCTGGCGGGCCTTTGCGGCCTGAGGGGTCTTGATCTCGTCCGAGCTGAGAGCCACCTTGCCTCCGCTGATGACGATCTCCACGCTTACGCCTTTCTGTTGACGAACGTTCGGCGGTGCCGGTTAGGGGGCCACCCTCCGACATGTTCCATAATACAGCAGTCTCGATCTGTTGCACCACCCCACACGCAAACTCCTGCGCTATCTCCTGCGCCATCCCCTGCCCTCGACCAGCGGCCGGCCTTTCCAACACCCCAGGTCACGAGGCGCCTTACGCGTGGTCAGAGGTGCTGACATCCCCTCTGCTGCCGCTCTCCCTGCCCGAATGAGAGAAGAGGTGAGGGCGGGCTGGGGCGGCGCGACGGCCTCGGGGATCGGGGCCGGGGTTTTAGGTTGCGCGTCGGCGGGGCCTCCGCGCTCGGGCGCTGGAGCGCCCAAACCGCACTGCGGTCTACCGGAGGCAGCCCCAACCGTTCACCTCATACCAGAGGATCGGGCCCCGAAGGGGCCCGACTTCCTCTCGTATTCCGTGATTTACTTTCCCTCACGGAATACGAATCAAATATCCTCACTCCTAAGGGAATCGGAGATTTCCCCGAAACTCCACCTTGCTTAAGCATCATGATGAATCCTCAACTCAAACCCCAACATCCCACCCACACAACGAAAATCAGCACCCGAATTCCTGCCGGAGGTACAAACCCTCTCCCCCGGGCTTGTCCGTGCCTGAGGCAGGCAATTCGCGCGAAAAAGCACGAAACGGCTGGCGGGCATCCCACATTTCTGCCAACACTACATGCTGCATCAATTTGATCCATGTGACACCGGAACCCGACAAACGAGCACCGCACCCTCGCAGCCAGCCCGGCCCGCGCAGGCGGGCCCTAGTCCTGGAGGCGCAGCCGGAAGGACCATTGCGGTGGGGGAGCGCAGCGGACCCACCGACCGCGGGGTCACGAGCAAAGCCGTGACCCCGCAAGCGAGGCAAAGGCCTCGCCGCTCCGGAAGCGCAGCGGACGGAGCGTCATCGGGCTTGCGCAGCAAGCCCGATGCGCGCGCAGCGCAGCCGTGCGCCAGCGCTCCCGCGGAGCGGGAGCGCAACAACCGTGCGCAGCACGGTTGTTCGCTTGCACATCGCGCAGCGATGTGGTACCCGCTCCGCGGG
>NZ_VISR01000019.1 GCF_007827595.1 Streptomyces sp. BK340 | reverse complement strand
ATGGGAACGGCGAGCCGACATCCACGAAGCCTTCCTCAAACTCGCCTGCTGCCTCATCACCCACCGACAACTGGGCTCATTGTGTTAGCCGTTGTTAGTCGGGTGTCAGGGTGTGTATCGCCGAGAACCTGCTTGCGCTGGATGACGGTGGCCTCAAACAGAGGGATGGCCCGCTCCAGGTCTCCCGCTTCCTGATAGGCACCTGCGAGGTTGTTGCGGCTGGCCAGGGTCTGGGGGTGAGTGTCGCCGAGGATTTGCTCGCTCTGAGTGAGGGTGGCTTCGTACAGAGGGATGGCTTGCTGCAGGTCTCCCGCTTCTTGGTAGGCGCCTGCGAGGTTGTTGCGGCTGGCCAAGGTCTGGGGGTGGGCGTCGCCGAAGATCTGCTCGCATTGGGTGAGGGTGACCTCAAACAGATTGATGGCCCGTGTCAGGTTCCCCGCCTGGTGGTAGCCATAGGCAAGGTTGTTGCGGCTGGCCAAGGTCTGGGGGTGGGTGTCCCCTAGGACTTGCTGGCATTGGGCGAGGGTGGCCTCGTACAGAGGGATGGCTCGCTCCAGGACCCCTGCCTTTTGGTAGGCGCCTGCGAGGTGGTTGCGGCTGGCCAAGGTCTGGGGGTGCGTGTCGCCGAGGATCCGCTCGAACTGGTAGAGGGTGGCTTCGTACAGAGGGATGGCTTGCTGCAGGTCTCCCGCTTCTTGGTAGGCGCCTGCGAGGTTGTTGCGGCTGGCCAAGGTCTGGGGGTGGGCGTCGCCGAAGATCTGCTCGCGCTGGGTGAGGGTGACCTCAAACAGATTGATGGCCCGTGTCAGGTTCCCTGCCTTTTGGTACGCGCTTGCGAGGTGATTGCGGCTGATGAGGGTCTGAGGGTGCGTGTCGCCGAGGACCTGCTCGAACTGGTAGAGGGTGGCCTCCAGCAGGTTGACAGCACGTGTCAGGTCCCCTGCCTCCTGGTATGCGCAGGCGAGGTTGTGACGGCCATTCAGGGTGTCGGGGTGGGTGTTGCCAAGGACTTGCTCGCGTTGGGTGAGGGTGGCCTCGTACAGAGGGATGGCTCGCTCCAGGTCCCCCGCCTCCTGGTAGGCGCCTGCGAGGTGGCTGCGGCTGGCCAGCGTGTGTGGGTGGGTGTCGCCGAGGACCTGCTGGCATTGGGTGAGGGCGGCCTCGTACAGAGGGATGGCCCGCGCCAGGTCCCCCGCCCCCCGATAGGCGTAGGCGAGATGAATGCGGCTGACGAGAGTGTGGGGGTGGGTGTCGCCGAGGATCTGCTCGTACTGGGTGACGGTGGCTTCGTACAGAGGGATGGCTCGCTTAAGGTCCCCCGCATCCTGGTAGGCACCCGCGAGGTGGATGCGGATGGTCAGGGTCTCCGGGTGCGTGTCGCCGAGGACCTGCTCGTACTGGCTGAGGGTGGCCTCGAACAGGGGGATGGCTTGGGCCAGATTCCCCGCCTCTAGGTAGGCGTAGGCGAGGTTGCTGCGGCTGGTCAGGGTATGGGGGTGCGTGTCGCCGAGAGCCTGCGCGCGCTGAGTGAGGGTGGCCTCCAGCAGGGGAATGGTGCGGGCAGTGTGGCCTTGCTGGTGAAGACGGTTGGCAGCTGTGCTGTACGCCTCGGTGAGGGAAGCGTTGTGATGTCCCGGCAGTGTGGTAGCGGCAAGGGTAACCAGATGGGGGATAAGCGTGTCCCACTGGCTGTCGGCGGTGGTGTCCTGGCCCAAAGGTGGGGGCATACTTTGGAGGACTGCTTGTTCGGCGCGGTTCCGTCCTTCCAATTGCCGGGGTAGTTGGGTGCCGTCGGCTGGCTGGGGGGTCCGCAGGACGGCTTGGACCAGGCGGTGGATGCTTAGGGTGGCTTCAGTGGTGGTGATCATGCTGTAGGCGGCCAGGGTGCCGATGGCTTCGGCGATGTCGTCCGGGTCCGTGCTGGGTGGGGTGAGCAAGGTGTGGGGGATGTCGTCCGGGGCGAGCCATGCGGCCGTGTGCAGTACCTGAACGGCCAGCGGATCCACTTGCTCCAGGTCGTGGAGAGTGATGTCCCAGATGCGGGCGATGGTGCGTTCGGCGTCGAGGCCGTGGGCGGTCTTGGCGAGTTTCGTACCCAGGCTCCGGCGGTAGGCGTCGAGGTTGATGCCACGGTTCTGGGCGAGGTAGGCGCCGGCCTGCTTGATCGCCAGAGGAAGGTGCCCCAGGTCAGCGGCAAGAGCACGGGCATAGGCCTGCTGGCGAGCAGTGGGAGTGGTGTCCTTGAAAACCAGACGACACAACAGGTTCGTTGCGTCGTCCGGGTGGAGGTTGCCCAAGTTGAGGGTGGGGGCGGTGTCGGGCCAGCCTGTGGTGCGACGGCTGGTGGCCAGGTGGTGTCCCTGGTGCAAGGCCCCGGTATAGGGGGCAAGGTCGTCGGGGTTGGTGACGTTGTCGTAGATCAGCAGCCAGCCGGGATGCCAGGCCAACCACTGCCGTGCCCACGCCACCTGCGCCCCGCGCCCGGCCGTGGCGGCCCAGCCGGGAACCAGCGTCTGCGTGAGGCTGGTGAGGGAAGTTTCGATCTCGTCTGGGGAGGCGGCGTTGATCCACCAGATCAGGGTGTAGTCACTGCGGTGAAGGTGGGCGTAGTGCAGGGCGAGTGTGCTCTTGCCGATCCCGCCCAGCCCATGCACGGCCCCGGTTTGCGTGATCGCGCCCTCGCGCCGGTCGGTTAGCGTGCGTCGGAGCCAGGTAAGTTCTTCCTGGCGCCCCAGGCACATCGTTGACGGAGGCAGGTTCGAGGTGCCCGGTGCTGCAGTGACTATCTCCGCCGCCTGCAACGCCTCAGCAGGCAGTACGACGTCACCCGTATAAGCGTTGCCGATGTGCTGGGCTGCGATTGACCGCTCTGCGGTCGCCTCTATCCGCAGCCCGGACGCGGCCTGATCGGCGCTCACGACCGTGGCGAGGTGTGACCGTCACCGGTGATGGCGTTGCCGATGTGCTGCGCGGCGATCGACCGCTCGCCCGCTGCCGTGATGGTGACCGTGCCGGCGGCCGGGGTGGGCAACATGGCCGAAAGTTCCTCCCGCAGTCCGGGATCGTCCTGCAACGCGCGCCTCAGGAGCCGGCCCAGCACAGCCGTAGAGTAAGTGTCGTCCTGCTCGTTGGCGGCCTCGGCCACGATCCGCTCCATCTCTGTGCGGCCCGCCTTGTCCCTGCGCCGCCAGACCAGTTGCAGGATCCGCTGCCCCAGACCGACGGTCGCCTCGGCAGCAGCATCCTGTGCCCTAGTCAGCACCGCTGCCCCATAAGCGCCCACCGCGGCTGTCACCGCCGGGCCCGCCTGCTCGACCAACTGCACGATCTCAGCACTCACTTGATCCCCCGACCCACGAGGCTCTGAAAGAACACCAGGGTAGAAACACCGCCCCGGCCTTGGAACCAAAACGCACGAGACACCCGCGCCGGTTCCCCGCCGCGTTCTTGGCTTCTCCTGACCCAGACCATCAGCTTGGGAAGCTGCGGGCATTTGGGGGCGGTTCGTGTGCTGACCTGGGCGAACGGTCTGGGCGTTGGCCCGTCAGCCTCGGCGGCTTTCACCGTGGTTCCCCGCTGTTCCCCGCTCGATCTGGTGCGGTTGTGGTGCGCACAACACGATCACGGCCGGAGCGGCGAGCATGCAGCAGGGCGGACTGGAAAGTGCTGGGTGGCAATGCCGAAACGCCAGTGTGCCTGCTCCGGCAGCTCTCGTGCTGGCGTTGTGTGTGTGGCAACGCCTTCCAGGGTCAAGATCTGCGATATGGCCGACCGATCCGCATGGCGCTGCTAAAATCCGTTCGGGTGTGGGCGCACGGAGCGCGCTCTGCCTCGTGCAGAGTTCACCGGGTTCGACTCCCGGGCACCAAGATCAACAGCCTTAGCTCTGTTGTTCTCGGTGTCCGTGAGTCGAGAGGTCAGGGAACGCTTCGCATGCAGAACGGTCAAGCTGGATATCCAAAACTTCCGGCAGATCATCCATTTCGTAAGCACTCTCAGAACCTCAGCGTTCTAGTCTCGGGCCTCCGGCAAGCCGAGCGCATGCACAAACAGATGATCAGGCAGGGAGATGCGCCTGGGGTCGCCTTTTCTAGGCGAATGCATTCTCTAATGGTCGGAATGATCGCCGAAGCTCGACTTAGGAAGATTATCCACGACCCCCAAGGCTTTAATGAGCGCGAGCGTAACCTGATCGCGGGCTCGAAGTCTCAAATCGACCGATGGAAGTCGGCTGTAGATTTTGCTTTTCGTCGACAATATGCAGTTCCAATGCATCTGGAAATTCGAGATTCAGGCATTGATTCGACAGTAATTTCACGCCATGAGATTATCGTCGAGATGCTGGACGGCGATCTCAAGCCGATCATCGAAGGTCGAAATAAGACCGCGCACGGCCAGTGGGTTTGGGAGCTCAACAACCCTGAGACGCAATTTAAAGGGCGAGCTGCGGATCCAATGAATTATCTCGCCATCTCGCGCAGAGGGGAGATAATTGACAACTTGGCGGAGATAGTCCATGTTCTGATCGTCTCTGAGCCCGCATTCCAGCGAGAGTTCGACCGCCTATATGGGAAAATAAGCTCTACCAGGTGCGCGATTGACGGCAACGACTACCCGCAGTTTGAAGCCGGCATCCGTAGCTCGGGGCAGCAGCGCATTCGTTCAGCGATGAAGGATGACCAGCGTTAAAATTTGTACGCCCCAGCACTTCCGCGTTCAAGGAGAGGAGCGGCCCCAGACCTCTTTAGCAGGCTTGGGGCCGTATGTATGTGCCAGCGCCTTAAACTGTCCGGTCCTCCCGCGTCCGGCATCTCCAGGTCAGAGATCGTGCGGACTCATGAATGTTGAGATGTCTGAGCTTGGGGTGCAAGGAGTTGCCAAACGCCTCGCCATCTCCTCCTCGGACACTGGACGAGGCTCAGGAGGTTGATAGTTCGGGTCTTCCCAATCGCAGTGTGAACAAATTCCTGCCACAACCATGTAGGAGCCGCATTCATCACAGCGTGTTGCCGCCTGGCCAAGTCGGAGCCGCGCCTCCGTGAACATCACGAGGAGGTGTTCTACGGCCTTCAGTCCGATCTCCGCATCGATTCGGACAGCGTTCTTGGCATGCGTTAGCCAGTTGACGTATTCCCAGGTCTCAATTGCGGTCTTCTTCAAGTAGGACCGGAGTTTGGCTGCGGATGCCCCTTCGGCAAGGCGGTTCGCCAGCAGGTCGGACCAAGATCGGAAGTCGGCATTCTTAGGCCGCTCCTTCCCGTCCGGCACCAGATCGTCTGAGCTGGTCTCCCCCACGAACGAAACAAGGCACTCACGGAGGCGGACTCCGACAGCCTGGAAGTCCTCGGCCTCATCGCCACCGTCGTAGGCGGTGAAGGCCTGCTCCCAACGACGCCAAGAACCGGGCAGGAGATCGGCCGCTTCAGGAGTGAAGGGCACATCACGTTCCTGGAGATACGTCATGCGAATCATCAGGCCAACGTGAAACGTAAGAACCACATCGCGACTCTTGAAGTCTCGCTGGCTGTACAGCTTGGTTGCATTCGTGACAACCCACCACCGGCTGTCCTCGCAATGAACGTCCCAGATGTCGTGACGGGCAGGGCCAACCATCTCACTGGCGACCTTTTCCAGGTGCACAACTGTCTCTTGTGCCTGATCCTCCACGTACTGCCGGATGTCCTGCTTCTCTTCTTCAGTCGCTCGCATGAGACCCCCGATCGGTTGCTCCGGGTGAGCTTAGTCCGGACAGATCCCTAAAGCAGCCGATATAGCGCACAAGCTAGAGAGGGCACCCCTCATCCTTAGCCCACCACCCTCCCCAGCTCCCATCCCGTACGCCGTCGACCCACACACCGTGGAGCGGGCGTGGTCCATGGCGTCCAGGTGGAGCGCGCGACTGTACGAACGACCTGGACGCCATGGGCCACGTCTGCTCGGCTCTGCCTGGGCCGACGGCGTACGGGATGGGAGCCACTCACGCACGCCACTACGGACCCGCAGCCGGGAACGGCGCCCCCTCCATCCCGGTGCCGGCCGATCCCCCGCCGGAGGCATCGTTCTGACTGTGACCGCTCCCGTACGGCACTCGGCCAGTGGCCTTCGGCTTGCTGCTATGCGCGCGGCACGGACACCGGCCGGGCTGGAGCGGGACGGAGGCAGGAGCGCAGGCCCGGCCGGGGGCCGGGCCGCGTACGCCGCGCTTGCGCGGCGCCTTGATGAAGTAGAGAAAGTCTGAACCGTGCAGGCGCACGGTCGACGCGCACGGTCGACGCACGCGATCGTGGATCTACAGCTGGAACGCAAGCTCCAAGTCGTGACCTGGAAGGTGGAACTCCTCCAGGGCCAGGGGCTTGCCACCAGCCGTCAGCGTGATCCGGATGACGTGCAGCAGCGGTACGCCCTCGGCCAGGCGGAGCGCTTGGGCCTGGTCGGGGAGGGGCATGCGGGTGCGGACGTATTCCGTGAAGTGGAGTTCGTGGCCCAGCTCGGCGAGGGCGTTGTAGAGCTGGGGGGCCGGCGGTGGGGGCTGCTCCTCGTACTTGGTGTCGAGGAGTACCGAGAACGGCACGTAGGTGCGGTGGAGTTGGCGGAGGCGGCCCTGGTCGGCGGTCTGCAAGGCGTCGTAGGTAAACAGGGGCTCGCCCGGCGGGATGCGGAGCAGGTCGGCGAGAGCCAGGGGGGCGTCTGTGCGGGTGGCCGTGGGCTCTTCGGCGTCGGTCCACCGGATGCCGTCGGCCTCGGCGTACTTACCCTCGGCCGTGCGGCGGACGCCTCGGGGGCGCGTGAGGCTGGGGCGGTTGTGCGGGGAGCGGGCGAAGGTGCCTCGGCCCATGATGGCCTCCACGAGACCGGACGCCCTTAGCTCGGTGAGTCCCTGACGGACTGTGGGGCGCGTCACGCCGAATTGCTTGGCCAGTGCCTCTTCCGAGGGGAGTGGCTGGCCGGCGGGGAAGGTGCCGTCAAGGATGCCTTCGCGCAGGTAGTCGGCGATCTGCCGGTACTTCGGCTGCGTGTTCTTCGGCGGCATGCCCACCCTCCGTGGCCGTGGCCTCTGCGGTTTGCGCTTCGTCGTGAACGCCCTGCCCACGAACGTGGACAGCTTCTCCTATCCCAACCCGGTTGACAACCCGTACTACGGGTCGCCAATCTGGTCTCCGGTCACCCGTACTACGGGTGGTCTAGCAACCCGCAGGATCGGCCTGCGGGTGCCTGAGATGAGGAGACAACGTCAGTGGCAACACTTCCGATCGACACCGCGAAGTTCACCGGGATCATCTGCGCCGTGCCCCCGGCCCCGCGGGTCGCCAACCGTGAAACCGGCCAGGTCCGGGTGGACCGTGAGACCGGCAAGACGCTGTACCAGGTCGGCCTGTGTCTGATGGCCGGCACTTCGGCGGACGTGGTGAACGTGAGCGTCCCCGGGGAGCCGTCCGGACTGCAGATCGGCACTCCGGTGGCCGTGCGGGACCTGGTCGCCGTTCCTTGGGAGAACGAGGGGCGGCACGGCATCGCCTACCGCGCCGCGGAGATCCGTCCCCTGCACGCGGCGCCCGCCGCCAAGGGGGGCGGGCAGTGATAGTCCTGGCTTCCGACCCGTCCGCTGGGGCGACCTGGCCGGGGCGGATTGTCGTGGCCACCGCCGTCGTGGTGTCGGGCTTGCTGATCGCGAGCCCGGCTCTGCGCCGGAGGTATCCGGCCGCCTGGTGGCTGTTACTTGGCTACCCGGCGACTGCCTTCCGCGTCGTTCGTACCTGGCGGGCGCTGATGGCCGGGTGCCGGCTCGCCGTTAGTCGTCGTCCCGCGCTGACCGTCGTGTCCGGGCTCGTCGGCAACGGCGCTCCGCCGCCTCAACCGCGCGTGCCTCGGTACGGGCTCATCCGGCCCACGCAGGCTGGCTTCGTCCTCCTGGTCCGACTGCTGCCCGGGCAACTCCCGGCAGACTTCGTGAAGGCGGCCCCAGCCATGGCGGAGGGCTGGCAAGTGCACGCGGTCCGGGTCACCCCTCGACGGCCCGGCGTCGTACGCATCGCCGCCATGTACGCCGATCCGCTGGCCGCACCTCGCTCACCGAACATCCGACAACCGGGACGGCTGCTGCGAGTGGTCGTCGGCACGCTGGAGACCGGGGCGTCCTGGGTGATCGACCTGCGCAGGGTTCCGCACTGGCTGATCGTCGGGGCCACGCGCTCCGGCAAGTCGACCCTGATCAACGCTCTCGTTGCGGGTCTCGCTCCGCAGTCGGTCGCCCTCGTCGGTATCGACTGCAAGGGCGGTATGGAGCTGTCGCTCTACGGGCCCCGCCTGTCAGCTCTGGCGACAGACCGGGCGCAGGCAGTGCGGCTGCTGGCCGCGCTGGTGGATCTCACCCTCGATCGGATGACGGTCTGCCGCGCCGCCGGAGTCCGCAACATCTGGGGCCTCGCTGAGAAGGAACGGCCGGTACCGGTCGTCGTGATCGTCGACGAGATCGCGGAACTCTTCCTCGTCGCCGGACGCCATGAGAAGGACGAAGCACAGGCAGCCGGCACCGCGCTGATCCGACTCGCCCAACTCGGAGCCGCGCTCGGGGTGTTCCTCGTCGTCGCTGGACAGCGCGTCGGATCCGACCTGGGGCCCGGTGTCACCGCACTGCGTGCTCAGCTCGGCGGCCGGGTCTGTCACCGAGTTGCCGACCCCGGTACGGCGGAAATGACCCTCGGCGACCTCAACCCGGACGCCCTGAAAGCCGCACAGGCCATCGCACCTGAAAAGGCCGGCACTGCCGTCCTGGCGTCCGGCGACGGCTGGGAACGCGGTCGGTCGCATCTGATCACCGAGGCGGACGCCGAAGACATCGCCGCCGCCCACGCTCACCTGACTCCCGCACTGCCTGAACTGTCCGCCGACCCGGCCTGACAAGGAGCGTCACAGTGCTGGTCACCACCTCGGCCGTGCTGTTGCTCGGCCTCGCGATCTGGTTCCTGCTGCACATCCGCTACCTGCGCCGGCTGGACGCCCTGCTCTGCGGCGCCTTCGGCTTCCTGCTCTCCCACACCCTCGCCGCGCCGCTGGTCTCGTTCCTGCTCTCCGGAGTGAACAGCCTGCTTGGCCAGATCCGCTTCTGAGCCCACGCACCGACCCGGATATCCAGCAACAGCCCGAACGAAAGGTGCTCGTGCGTGTCAGATCACTTCAACCGCCTGTACCCGGCCGTCGGCGTCCCGTCCGAGGACCGGCAGTGAACGCACGTCTCACGGGCTCCCGACGGGGCGCGAAGTCGCCAAACCCGACCCCGCCAGGAGCCCACTCCATCCGCCACATGAGCAGTGAAAGGAGCACACACACTGTGTCCACCGCCCACCGTCCGCGCAAATCCCACGCGCCGGACTGCGACCTCCGGGCTTCCACCGACTATCCCACGACCTGCACAGGCCGAGAACAGATCGTCCTGGTCGCCCTCGACGGCACAGAACGCTGGCTCTGCCCCGGACATGCCGCGGCCGTCTGGCTGACCGACCCCACGTACCGGTTCAGCGCCAAGACCCGAACGGAAGCCATCGCCTCCGTCATGGGGCACGCCTTCGGTCCCCAAGGGGGTGACCGCCGATGACCGGCCCCAAGCTCTCGCCGGACGTGGCCGCTCTCCTGGAGCGGGCCGCCCAGCCGGACTTCTTCGCCTGGCGCCGCGCAGTCATTCGCCTCGGCGGCTGTACCAATCCGATTCACCTCGTCGGCTCCGCCGCCCTGGTCGACACCGGCACGGGAGAGGCCCTGGCTGCCCTCGGCGGCTCCGAGCCGACCGGGATGCGGCTGCTGACAGCGTGCGGCAACCGCCGTTCCTCGGTGTGCCCGGCTTGCTCCCGGCTCTATCAGGCGGACACCTATCAGCTCGTACGCGCCGGCCTGGTCGGCGGCAAGGAGGTGCCGCCCTCGGTGAGCAGGCACCCCCGGGTGTTCGCGACTCTCACCGCGCCCGGCTTCGGGCCGGTCCACACTCGCCGGGAGCACTCCGGTCGCGTGCGCCCGTGTCGCCCCCGGCGGGACGTGCAGCTCTGCCCGCACGGGGCCCCACTCGGCTGCACCGCTCGGCATGCCTCCGAGGATGCCTGCCTTGGAGAACCGCTCTGCCCGCACTGCTACGACTACGCCGGGGCCGTGCTGTGGCAGTCGTGCGCGGGGCTGCTCTGGCACCGTTTCGGGATTGAGCTCAGGCGGGAGATCGCTCGGCAGGCCGGACTGCACCGTCAGGAGCTGGCCGAGGTGGTCAGGGTCTCGTACGCAAAGGTCGCCGAGTACCAGCGGCGCGGCCTGGTGCACTTCCATGCCGTGGTCCGGCTCGACGGCCCGGACGGGCCCGGCTCGTTACCGCCTTCCTGGGCAACCACCGATCTGCTCGCCGACGCTGTTCCGGTCGCTGTCGCACGGGTGCGTCTTCGGGCTCCGGGGGCGTCGGTGGTCGGAGCGCGCGACCTGCGCTTCGGCACTCAGGTCGACGTGCGTCCGGTCGCCGCCTCCGAGATGGGGGAGCGTCCCTCGTCGGGGGCGGTGGCCGGGTACATCGCCAAGTACGCGACCAAGGGTGCGGAGTCGGCCGGCGCGGTCGACGGACGCATCCGGTCCGCGCGAGAGATGGTCCTTCTGCCGGTGCGGGCTCACGTTCTCCGCATGATTGCTACCTGCTGGTGGCTCGGCGGCCTGCCCGCATTTGCTGATCTCGGCCTGCGGCGTTGGGCGCACATGCTCGGCTACGGCGGCCACTTCTCGACCAAGTCCCGCCGATACTCGACCACTCTGGGCGGACTCCGCCGCGCCCGTGCCGACCACCGCGCCGAGGAACAGCGCGACACGCTCGGCCTGGCGGGTCACCCCGTGGCCGTGGTCGGGCAGTGGCGCTACGCAGGGCGGGGTTACTCCCCGGAAGCGGCGCTGCTCGCGGCCTCGGTGGGGGAGGGCGGTGGTCCGCATGGTGCGTGACCGCAGTGCCGT
The DNA here is from genome assembly GCF_007827595.1 of Streptomyces sp. BK340. Taxonomy (GTDB): domain Bacteria; phylum Actinomycetota; class Actinomycetes; order Streptomycetales; family Streptomycetaceae; genus Streptomyces. Next base: position 184,527 of record NZ_VISR01000019.1, on the reverse strand, counting down.
CGAACTCCTCACCGTGCGGCAGGTCCTGGAGGAGCTGGGCGGAGTCTCCCGCCGCACCTTCTACCGCTGGCGTGAACTCCACCTCGCCCCAGCCTGCATCCGGCTACCGAACGGCGAACTCCGGGTCCGCCGTGACGTGCTCGACGCCTGGGTGGAGGAGCGAGCGGAAGAAGTGGACGGGGGATCGCGGTGAAGTCGTACAAGGTCGTCATCTGGAAGCTGAGCATCAATCGTTCCGCCAAGAAGCCGACATACCTCGTGCGGTGGTCGGTGGGCGGAGATCCCTTCCACGAGTCGCACAAGACGAAGGCCCTGGCAGATCGCTTCCGCGCGAAGCTGCTGCGGGCCGCCGACAGGGGAGAGGCCTTCGACACGGTCACGGGGCTGCCCGACTCCCTGCGCGGCGGCAAGGTCGCTCTGAGCTTCGTGGAGCTGGCCCTCAAGTACCTGGATGACCGTTGGCCGGAGGCGTCGGCCAAGCAGCGCGACAGCGTGACCGACGCGCTGGCCACCGTCCTCCCGGTTCCGGTCAAGGCGCTGCGGGGCCGACCTGCCCCGGACGTCCTCCGGCGGGCCCTGCGGTCCTATCTGCTGCCCCCGCCTCGGCGGGAGAGGGACCGGCCCGAGGAGATCGCCGCGGCGCTGGCTTGGCTTTCGAAGGCTTCCTTGCCCGTGGCTGAACTGTCGGAAGGCAGCCGGGCACAGGAGTTAGTCGATACCCTGACCCGGCGCCTCGATGGCAAGCCGGCCGCCACTCAGACCTACCGGCGTCGGCGGGCGGTGGTCTTCAACGTGCTGGAGTACGCCGTCGAGCTGGAGGCGCTGACTTCCAACCCGCTGTCCCGGGTCCGTCGCAAGCGGGGCAAGCGGGCGGTGCAGGAGGTCGACCGGCGGGTGGTGGTCAACCCTCGGCAGGCTCGGGAGCTGCTGACCGCGCTCACATACGTGGGCGGCTACGACCGCGCGAGCGGGCGGCGGCTGCAGGCGTTCTTCGGCTGCCTGTACTACGCCGCGATGAGGCCCGCTGAGGCACTGGGCCTGCGGCTGGCCGACTGCACGCTTCCGGAAAAGGGATGGGGCCGCATCGAGCTGGCCGAGACCCGGCCCACGGCAGGGAAGGCGTGGACGGACTCCGGCGAGGCGCACGACCGCCGGGGGCTCAAGCAGCGTGAGACCGGGCAAGTGCGCACCGTGCCCATTCCGCCGCCGCTCGTGCGGCTGCTCCAGGACCACGTCAAGGAGTTCGGCACGGCGGAGGACGGCCGGCTGTTCGCCAGCGAGCGGGGCAACGTCGTCGCGGCGTCCTCGTACTCCCGGGTGTGGAAGCAGGCGCGCGCCCTGGCGCTGCTGCCGCATCAGGTCGACTCGGTGATGGCAGCGCGGCCGTACGACCTTCGGCACGCGGGGGTGTCCCAGTGGCTCAACTCCGGTGTGCCGGCGCCGGAGGTGGCCGCTCGGGCGGGGCACTCCGTCGACGTGCTGCTGAAGATCTACGCCAAGTGCATCGACGGCCAGGAGCAGGAGATGAACGACCGGATCATGCAGGGGCTGGGGGAGGACCCGGCGGACTGACACAAAGATCCGATCGACCACGGGAGCCCCGGACTTCGGTCCGGGGCTTCGGTCTGTCCACAGGTGGTCCACACGGCCACGCGTGGAGCCTCGCGAAACATGCTCTGACCTGCTGCGAAGCGCATCAAGATCATTACGTCGTCATTACGTGAGCGGTGGCAAATGGCTGCTTCCGGCCGCATCTGCCTGCACATACGCGAAGACCCCGGCCTCAGCGTTTCCGCTGGTGACGGGGTCTTCAGGCACCTCATGCTGGGTGCCCCCGGCAGGATTCGAACCTGCGCACACGGCTCCGGAGGCCGTTGCTCTATCCCCTGAGCTACGGGGGCGTGTCGGGCGCTTGGCTTCTCGCTTGCGGCGACGGGTAGAACCCTAGCAGGTCTTTCGGGGTGATCAGGAACGGGTTTCCCGGGGTGGGTGTCCTGGTCGGGGTGGGGTGGGTTCAAGGGCGGGATGACCCAGGTCCCTCGCAGGGGTTGGAAGTGGGGAAAACCCGGACGCGGTGGCCGGTCCGGACCTACTCTCGAGTTGTGCCAGGCGCGTCGGGTCGGGTGCTTGTTGTGGACGACAACAAGGTCATCCGGCAACTGATCAGGGTCAACCTCGAGCTGGAGGGGCTTGAGGTCGTGACCGCGGCCGATGGTGCCGAGTGTCTGGACGTGGTGCATCAGGTGCGGCCCGATGTCGTCACCCTCGATGTCGTCATGCCCCGGTTGGACGGGCTCCGGACCGCCGCTCGGCTTCGGGCCGATCCACGGACGCGTGATCTTCCCCTCGCCATCATCAGCGCCTGCACCCAGTACGAGGTCGAGACCGGCCTCGACGTCGGCGTCGACGCCTTCCTCGCCAAGCCCTTCGAACCCGCGGAACTCGTTCGCCTCGTCAAGCACCTCATCGAGCGGCGGCCCGGTGGCAGGAGTGGAGAGCGCGGCGAAGGTGATGGCGAGAGCGAGGGGGAGATTGATGGGGATGGTGAGGGTGGTGGGGGGATTGGTGGCGGCGTTCGCCACGGTGGCACCGGTGGTGTTGTCGGCGGTCTCGCCAGCGGCCCCATCAGCGGCCTCACCAGTGGTGTGGCCGGCGGCCTGACCGGTGGTGCGGTCGATGGAGTGACCGGTGGCGTGGTCGATGGGGTCCCCTTCGGCGGATAGCTTCAGCCTGGTCCCCCTGTCCCGGCGGATACTGGTCCCCCTGTCCCGGCGGATAGCTTCAGCCGGGCTCACCGTCCCGGCGGGCAGCTCCAGCCGAGCTCACCGTCCCAGCGTGCAGCCTCAGCCCGGCTCACCGTCCCGGCGTGCAGCCCCAGCCCGGCCCACCGCGCTCCGCAGAGGACCTCCAAGTCCAACCGAGTCCCGCCGAGCTCCTACCATGTCCCGCCGAGCTCCACCGAGTCCCACCGAGCCCCCATCGAGTCCCAGCCCCCCCGAACCCTCCACCGCTCATACCCCGCCCGCCCCCCCGCGCACCCCCCCCGCCATAAACCAGCTCGCATACCCACCCCCCACCTCCCCTACGCTTGTCCCGTGACCCCCGTCGAGCTCTCCCGCACCGTGGTGCACGCAGTGCGTCGTGCCGTCGAGCAGGGGGAGCTGCATGTGTCCGTGCCGGAGCGGGTCGTGGTGAGTGAGCCGGGGGCCGGGGGGTGTGGGGACTACGCCACCAACGTCGCGCTCCAGCTCGCCCGGGCGGCACAGGAGACGCCGCTGCGGGTCGCCGAGATTCTGCGGCCGTATCTCGTGGGGGCCGAGGGGATCAGGGACGTCGTCGTCACCGGTCCCGGGTTTCTCAACATCAGCCTCGGTGAGGAGGCCGACCTCGTCGCCGGCGTCGTACGGGACATCCGTGCGTGCGGGGGCGGGTACGGGCACAGCGAGACCCTCAAGGGGCAGGTCGTCGTGCTCCGGGTTCCGTACGACGTGCGCGCCGAGGTCGTCGCGGATGCGGTCGTGCGGATCGTCGGGACACAGGGCGGGCGGTGTGAGGTCGAGCACGGGGAGCCCGTGAATCTGCGGCCGGTTCCGGCGCCGGAGGATCCCGCTCCGCTCGGGGCCGACGCCGCGCAGTGGGCCCTGCTCCATCCCGCGCCGCACGACCGGCCCCGGATCACCGCCGACCATCTCCTGCAGCGGGAGGGCAATCCGCTGTTCCGGGTGCGGTACGCGCATGCCCGGGTCCGGGCCGTCAGCCGTAACGCCGGGCGTCTCGGGTTCGGTGCCGAACCCGGTCCTGTCGAGGCTCGTGAGGTCCTTGCGGCCCTCTGCGACTACCCGCGTATTCTCACCGCGGCCGCCACCCATCGCGGCCCTGACCGGCTTGCCCGGCATCTCGTCACCGTCGCCGATGCCGTCCTGCCCTTTCTGCCCACCGTGCTTCCGCGCGGCGAGGAGAAACCCTCGGCCGCCCACCGTGCCCGGCTCGCCCTCGCCGAAGCCGCCGGGACGGTGCTGGCCGGTGGCCTGTCCCTGCTCGGCATCGACGCACCCGAACACCTCTGAGGGACTCAGAGCGACACGCATGAGCCCCGGAGCGAGACAGAGAGTCTGAGAGCCAACGTCATGAGTCGTTCCGCCCACCCCGCCGGGCCCCGCCACGCCGACGTCCTGTCCGACGGGCACTACTCCGCCCCGCCCGCCGACCTCAACGCCCTCGACCCCAAGGTGTGGGCCCAGACCGTCGGCCGCGACGAGGAGGGTGTCCTCAACGTCGCCGGGATTCCCGCCACCCGGCTCGCCGAGGAGTTCGGCACCCCCGCCTACATCCTCGACGAGGCCGACTTCCGCAGCCGGGCGCGCGCCTGGCGCACGGCCTTCGGCGCCGACGCCGACGTGTTCTACGCCGGGAAGGCGTTCCTCTCGCGTGCCGTCGTGCGGTGGCTGCACGAGGAGGGGCTCAACCTGGATGTCTGTTCGGGCGGGGAGCTGGCCACCGCGCTCTCCGGCGGCATGCCTGCCGAGCGCATCGCCTTCCACGGCAACAACAAGTCCGTCCAGGAGATCGAGCGGGCCATAGAGGCCGGTGTCGGGCGGATCGTGCTCGATTCGTTCCAGGAGATCGTGCGGGTCGCGCACATCGCGCAGTCGCTCGGCAAGCGGCAGAAGGTGCAGATCCGGATCACCGTGGGCGTGGAGGCGCACACCCACGAGTTCATCGCCACCGCTCACGAGGACCAGAAGTTCGGCATCCCGCTCGCGGGCGGGCAGGCCGCCGAGGCCGTGCGGCGGGCCCTGCAGCTGGACGGGCTCGAACTGATCGGCATTCACAGCCACATCGGGTCGCAGATCTTCGACATGTCCGGGTTCGAGGTCGCCGCCCACCGTGTCGTCGGGCTGCTGCGGGACATCCGGGACGAGCACGGGGTCGAGCTGCCCGAGATCGACCTCGGTGGTGGGCTCGGCATCGCCTACACCAGTGACGACGATCCGCGTGAGCCGCACGAGATCGCCAAGGCGCTCACCGAGATCGTCACGCGGGAGTGCGAGGCGGCCAGGCTGCGGACCCCGCGGATCTCGGTCGAGCCGGGGCGCGCCATCGTCGGACCGACCGCGTTCACGCTGTACGAGGTCGGCACGGTCAAGCCGCTCGACGGGCTGCGGACGTACGTCTCCGTCGACGGCGGCATGTCCGACAACATCCGCACCGCGCTGTACGACGCCGAGTACAGCGTCGCCCTCGTCTCGCGTACCAGCGACGCCGAGCCCATGCTCGCCCGCGTCGTCGGCAAGCACTGCGAGAGCGGGGACATCGTGGTCAAGGACGCGTTCCTGCCCGCCGACCTGGCGCCGGGCGACCTCATCGCCGTACCCGCCACCGGCGCCTACTGCCGGTCCATGGCCAGCAACTACAACCACGTGGTCCGGCCGCCCGTCATCGCCGTGAAGGACGGCAAGGCCCGGGTCATCGTCCGGCGCGAGACGGAGGACGACCTCCTGCGTCTCGATGTCGGGTGACAAAAGAACAGAGTCAGGGATGACGGGCCGGAGATTCTTCGGTCTGTTCGTCCCGGCAACATGAAATAGATGTCTCACGATCCGGACGAAGGGTAGAAACCGCCGTCCGGTGAGTGAGACTGGTCCAACCGTAGACGGTAAGAGGAAACGAGGTCGGATGATGCGTACGCGTCCGCTGAAGGTGGCGCTGCTGGGCTGTGGAGTGGTCGGCTCAGAGGTGGCGCGCATCATGACGACGCACGCCGACGACCTCGCCGCCCGTATCGGTGCCCCCGTGGAGCTGGCGGGAGTGGCGGTACGGCGGCCCTCCAAGGTCCGTGCGGGCATTCCGCAGGAGCTCGTCACCACCGACGCCACCGCCCTCGTCAAACGCGGCGACATCGACGTCGTGGTGGAGGTCATCGGCGGGATCGAGCCCGCCCGGGGCCTCATCACCACCGCCTTCGAGCACGGGGCGTCCGTCGTCTCCGCGAACAAGGCCCTGCTCGCCCAGGACGGCGCAGCCCTGCACGCCGCCGCCGAGGCGCACGGCAAGGACCTCTACTACGAGGCCGCCGTCGCCGGCGCGATCCCGCTGATCCGGCCGCTGCGCGAGTCCCTCGCCGGCGACAAGATCAACCGGGTGATGGGCATCGTCAACGGGACGACCAACTTCATCCTCGACAAGATGGACACCACGGGGGCGGGTTACCAGGAGGCCCTCGACGAGGCCACCGCCCTGGGGTACGCGGAGGCCGACCCGACCGCCGACGTCGAGGCGTTCGACGCCGCTGCGAAGGCCGCCATCCTCGCCGGCATCGCCTTCCACACCCGAGTGCGCCTGGACGACGTGTACCGCGAGGGCATGACCGAGGTCACCGCGGCCGACTTCCGCTCCGCCAAGGAGATGGGCTGCACCATCAAGCTGCTCGCCATCTGCGAGCGGTCCAAGGACGGGGCGTCCGTCACCGCGCGCGTGCACCCCGCCATGATTCCGCTGAGCCACCCGCTCGCCTCCGTGCGCGGCGCGTACAACGCCGTCTTCGTGGAGTCCGACGCGGCCGGCCAGCTCATGTTCTACGGCCCCGGCGCCGGCGGTTCCCCGACCGCCTCCGCCGTGCTCGGCGACCTGGTCGCCGTGTGCCGCAACCGGCTCAACGGCGCAACGGGGCCCGGTGAGTCGGCGTACGCGGCCCTGCCTGTCTCGCCCATGGGCGAGGTCGTCACCCGGTACCACATCAGCCTCGACGTCGCGGACAAACCGGGTGTTCTCGCCCAGGTCGCGACCGTCTTCGCCGAGCACGGGGTGTCGATCGATACGGTTCGGCAGCAGGGCAAGGACGGCGAGGCATCCCTCGTCGTCGTCACCCACCGCGCGTCCGACGCCTCCCTCACCGGGACCGTCGAGGCGCTGCGCAAGCTCGACACCGTGCGGGGTGTCGCCAGCATCATGCGGGTTGAAGGAGAGTAACCAGCAATGACTCACCAGTGGCGCGGCATCATCGAGGAGTACCGGGACAGGCTGCCGGTCTCCGACACCACGCCGGTCGTGACGCTCCGCGAGGGCGGCACGCCCCTCGTGCCCGCTCAGGTGCTCTCCGAGCGCACGGGCTGTGAGGTCCACCTCAAGGTGGAGGGGGCCAACCCCACCGGGTCCTTCAAGGACCGCGGCATGACCATGGCCATCTCCAAGGCCAAGGAGGAGGGCGCGAAGGCGGTCATCTGCGCCTCCACCGGCAACACGTCCGCCTCCGCGGCGGCCTACGCCGTCCGCGCGGGCATGGTCTCCGCCGTGCTCGTGCCCCAGGGCAAGATCGCGCTCGGCAAGATGGGCCAGGCCCTCGTGCACGGCGCGAAGATCCTCCAGGTCGACGGAAACTTCGACGACTGCCTCACGCTCGCCCGCGAGCTGAGCGAGAACTACCCTGTGGCGCTGGTCAATTCGGTCAACCCGGTGCGCATCGAGGGCCAGAAGACGGCTGCCTTCGAGATCGTGGACATGCTGGGCGACGCCCCCGACATCCACGTCCTCCCGGTCGGCAACGCGGGCAACATCACCGCCTACTGGAAGGGCTACCGGGAGTACGCCGCCGACGGCATCGCCTCCAGGACCCCGCGCATGTGGGGGTTCCAGGCCTCCGGCAGTGCCCCGATCGTGCGCGGCGAGGTCGTCAAGGACCCGTCGACCATCGCCACCGCGATCCGCATCGGCAACCCGGCCTCCTGGCAGTACGCCCTTGCCGCCCGGGACGAGTCCGGCGGTGCCATCGACGAGGTGACGGACCGTGAAATCCTGCGCGCCTACCGGCTGTTGGCCGCGCAGGAGGGCGTCTTCGTGGAGCCCGCCTCCGCCGCCTCGGTGGCCGGTCTGCTGAAGGCCGCCGAGCAGGGCAAGGTCGACCCGGGACAGCGCATCGTGTGCACCGTCACCGGCAACGGTCTGAAGGACCCCGACTGGGCTGTCGCCGGCGCCCCGCAGCCGGTCACCGTGCCGGTCGACGCGACCACGGCGGCCGAGCGCCTCGGCCTGGTCTGAAACCGGCCTGAGCAGGGGTAACCCGCGTCAGGGTGCACAGGGGGCTTACGACACGCATCGTGCGCCTCCTGTGCGCCCTATGTCGCGGCAGAACCTTCCTTCGATAGGCTGTAGGGAACCCGCCTACCGCATATGCCCCTGCGTGTGGGCACGGGGTCGCGCCGTCACCGCGCCCCGAAGGGTCTTCGTACGCCATCGAATGTCCATCGAATCCATCGGGTGACATTCGAATCCATCGGATGTCTTTCGACAGTCACGCAGCTCAAGGAGAGTCTTCGAGCGATGGCCGGTCCAGCGTTCCGCGCCGCCGCCGTCCGGGTGCGCGTTCCCGCCACCAGCGCCAATCTCGGTCCGGGCTTCGACGCCCTGGGCCTCGCGCTGGGGCTGTACGACGACGTCGTCGTCCGGGTGGCCGACTCCGGGCTGCACATCGACATCGCGGGTGAGGGCAGCGAGACCCTGCCCCGGGACGAGAGTCATCTGCTCGTCCGCTCCCTGCGCACCGCCTTCGACCTGCTGGGCGGACAGCCCCGCGGCCTCGAAATCGTCTGTGCCAACCGCATTCCGCACGGCCGCGGCCTGGGCTCCTCGTCCGCCGCCATCTGTGCCGGCATCGTCGCCGCCCGCGCGGTGACCATAGGCGGCGAGGCCCGGCTCGACGACGCCGCGCTCCTCGAGCTGGCCACCGAGATCGAGGGCCACCCGGACAACGTGGCGGCCTGCCTGCTCGGCGGTTTCACCCTGTCCTGGATGGAGGCCGGCGCCGCCCGGGCGATCAGGATGGAGCCGAACGATTCCATCGTTCCGGTGGTTTTCGTGCCCGGAAAGCCGGTTCTGACCGAGACCGCGCGCGGCCTGCTCCCGCGCACCGTGCCGCATGTCGACGCCGCCGCCAACGCGGGCCGTGCAGCCCTGCTCGTCGAGGCCCTCACCAGGCGCCCCGAGCTGCTGCTGCCCGCCACCGAGGACCGCCTCCACCAGGAGTACCGCGCCCCGGCCATGCCGGAGAGCGCCGCGCTGGTGGAGCGCCTGCGGGCCGACGGGATCCCGGCCGTCATCTCCGGCGCCGGACCCACCGTCATGGCCCTGGCCGACGTCGGCACCGCCGACAAGGTCGAAACCCTGGCAGGCGCCGACTGGGCCGCCAACCGGCTGAGCCTGGACGTGCAGGGAGCGAGCGTGCTGCCGCTTGCGACCTGACACACGGTTGCCGGATTTGGAGAGGGGGAATGTTTGTTGGATCCGGTAGTGTTAATCTCAAGTCTGCACCCGACCCCACCATGGCGAGGTGCTTCGTGTCCCCGTCCGGGACAGACCTTCTTCCGGGAGCCTCCCAAGCCACTCCGTGTTCCATGCGTCGTACCTGGGCAGTACGTCGTATGCGCGCACTGAGCGGGCCGCCGGGCACGCTTCGGAATCGGTGCTACCACGCCACGTGACACTGGGTGCCACGGTTCGCGGAAGCGCCATCACCTGCAAATCTCTTTCCGCCGCGTTGGCGGACCACCGCCCCGGCACGGTTCGCAGAGTCAGGACCGTAGCCGGACAGCACAACCGGTCGCCGAGCCAGACAGGCCGACGTCCGCTCCAGGGAAGGACCCTTCGTGAGCGACACCACCGATCTGATGGGCGCACGTGTCGAGGAGACCGCTGCCGCGCCTGCCACGGACGCCTCCGCGCCTGCCACCGGTGCCGGCTCCCGGCGGCGCCGTGGTACCGGCCTCGAGGGCATGGTGCTGGCCGAGCTGCAGCAGGTCGCCTCGGGCCTCGGTATCAGGGGCACCGCGCGTATGCGCAAGAGCCAGCTGATCGAGGTCATCAAGGAGGCGCAGGCCGGTGGGGGTGCCGCCCCCAAGGCCGAGGCCGCCGCCGAGACCAAGCCGAAGCGCCGGGCCACCTCGAAGACCCGGACGGGCGAGGACGCCGCCGAGAAGAAGGCGGAGAAGGCCGCGGAGGCCCCCGCCGACAAGGCCGTGGCCCAGCAGCAGATCGAGATTCCCGGCCAGCCGGCCGGAGGCACCTCCCGCGATGGGGGTACCTCCCGCGCGAGCGCAGCCGAGAGTGGGGGAGACGAGGCCCCGACCGAGCGCCGTCGCCGTCGCGCCACCGCCGAGGCGGGCGCCCCGGCCGCGAGCAGCGCCGAGACCGTCGTCGCCGAGGCGAAGGGCGAGCCGAAGGCCGAGACGTCCGCGCAGCAGGGCGAGGCCAAGGGTGACGCCGGTGAGGGCGACGGCCGTGGCCGTCGCGACCGCCGTGAGCGTGGCCGGGACCGGGACGGCCGGGACCGGGACCGCCGGGGCAAGGGCGACGACCAGCAGGGTCAGGGTGGCCAGCGCGGCCAGCAGCAGGGCGGCGGCGGTCGCCCGGAGCGCGGCCAGCAGCGGCCCGACGAGGACGGGGACGACTTCGAGGGCGGCCGCCGTGGCCGTCGCGGCCGCTACCGCGACCGCCGTGGCCGCCGTGGCCGCGACGAGTTCACGAACGAGCCGCAGGTCGCCGAGGACGACGTCCTGATCCCCGTCGCGGGCATCCTCGACATCCTCGACAACTACGCCTTCATCCGTACGTCGGGCTACCTGCCGGGTCCGAACGACGTGTACGTCTCCCTCGCCCAGGTCCGCAAGAACGGTCTGCGCAAGGGTGACCACGTCACCGGCGCGGTCCGTCAGCCCAAGGAGGGCGAGCGCCGCGAGAAGTTCAACGCGCTGGTCCGCCTCGACTCCGTCAACGGCATGGCGCCCGAACACGGCCGTGGCCGCCCGGAGTTCAACAAGCTGACCCCGCTCTACCCGCAGGACCGGCTCCGCCTGGAGACCGACCCGGGCGTGCTGACCACCCGCATCATCGACCTCGTGTCGCCGATCGGTAAGGGCCAGCGCGGTCTGATCGTGGCCCCGCCGAAGACCGGCAAGACCATGATCATGCAGGCGATCGCCAACGCGATCACGCACAACAACCCCGAGTGCCACCTGATGGTCGTCCTCGTCGACGAGCGTCCGGAAGAGGTCACCGACATGCAGCGGTCGGTCAAGGGCGAGGTCATCTCCTCGACCTTCGACCGCCCGGCCGAGGACCACACCACGGTCGCCGAGCTCGCCATCGAGCGCGCCAAGCGTCTGGTGGAGCTGGGTCACGACGTCGTCGTGCTGCTCGACTCGATCACGCGTCTGGGCCGTGCGTACAACCTCGCCGCCCCGGCCTCCGGCCGCATCCTGTCCGGTGGTGTCGACTCGACCGCCCTGTACCCGCCGAAGCGCTTCTTCGGCGCGGCCCGCAACATCGAGGACGGCGGCTCGCTGACCATCCTCGCCACCGCCCTGGTGGACACCGGGTCCCGCATGGACGAGGTGATCTTCGAGGAGTTCAAGGGCACCGGCAACATGGAGCTCAAGCTCGACCGGAAGCTCGCCGACAAGCGCATCTTCCCGGCGGTGGACGTGGACGCGTCCGGCACCCGTAAGGAAGAGATCCTGCTCGGCAACGAGGAGCTGGCCGTCGTCTGGAAGCTGCGCCGCGTGCTGCACGCACTGGACCAGCAGCAGGCCATCGAGCTGCTCCTCGACAAGATGAAGCAGACCAAGTCGAACGTCGAGTTCCTGATGCAGATTCAGAAGACGACGCCGACGCCCGGTAACGGCGACTAGTCGACGCGCCCCTCAGGGAGTCAGGGCCGCCCCCCGTCCAGAAGTGACGGGGGGCGGCCTTCTGCCGTCGGCGACACGCGGGCCGGACCGTGTGGTGAAGGGTTCGTACCGCGTCTTCAGCACGGTCTCGGCGTCCGTCGGCCGAGATCTCTGCCACAAGAGCCTCGGTCGGCAGCGGATTCCGGGCTTGCCGCCTTTTCGGCTGAAAACGCTGGTGAGCGGGGTTCGTCCCGTTCGATCGGCTACACCGAGTGCCCGTCGCCGTACGCGATGGGCACTTTTGCGTCGTGCAACCCTTTCCCGAGTTTCTCCGTCTGACCTGACGGGGTGACGATGGTGCGGTGACGACCGCACCCGACCCTGAAAGCAGGGGGTAACCGACCGGACGAGACCTAGGAGTGACGTGTCCGCCGAGAGCACACCGGAGCCCGGCATACCGGGGCTGGACGAGACCGGAGGCCGTGGCAACGGCAGCCGCCGCAAGCCCCGCAGCACCCGCCGCAAGGCCCTGCTCATCACGGCCTGGACGGCCGCAGGTGTGGTCGTGCTGGGCGGCACCGGAGCCGGGTACGTCTACTTCAAGCTCAACGGCAACATCAAGAGCGTCGACATCGACCAGGCCCTCGGCGCCGACCGGCCCATGAAGATCGACAACGGTTCCGAGAACATCCTGGTCCTCGGCTCGGACTCCCGCTCCGGCTCCAACAAGAAGCTCGGCGGCGGCACCGACGACGGCAGCGCCCGCTCCGACACGGCGATGATCGTCCACGTCTACAAGGGCCACAAGAAGGCCAGTGTGGTCTCCGTCCCGCGTGACACCCTCATCGACCGCCCCGAGTGCACCGACACCAACGGCACCACGCATCCGGCCGCGTCCGGCGTGATGTTCAACGAGGCGTACTCCACCGGCGGCGCGGCCTGCACCGTCAAGACCGTCGAGTCGCTCACCGGCATCCGCATGGACCACTATCTGGAGGTCGACTTCGCCGGCTTCCAGAAGCTCATCGACGACCTCGGCGGGGTCCCGGTCACCACGACCGCGAACATCGACGACCGGCAGAGCCACCTGAAGCTCAAGGCCGGCACCCACACCCTCGACGGGGAGCAGGCGCTCGGCCTGGTCCGCACCCGGCACGGCGTCGGCGACGGCTCCGACCTGGGCCGCATCCAGCTCCAGCAGGCGTTCGTCAAGGCGCTGATGGACCAGGTCAAGCACGTCGGCGTGTTCAGCAGCCCGAAGAAGCTGTACGACCTCGCCGACACCGCCACCAGGGCCGTCACCACCGACTCCGACCTCGGCTCGGTCAACGCCCTCGCGGACTTCGCGAACGGCCTGAAGGGCATCAGCTCGTCCCACACGAAGATGGTCACGATGCCTGTCCAGTACGACCCGGCCAACCTCAACCGGGTCCTGGTGGCGAAGTCGAAGGCCCAGCTGGTCTGGGACGCCCTGCGCAACGACCGGCCCGTCCCGGCGTCGGCGACCAGGGGAACGGCCACGGGCGAAGCCAGGGGCGTGGTGACTCCCTGAGCCCGCACACCCCCGGGGAATAGAAGACGACGGCCCCCGGTTTTGGGGGATGGCGCCAGTCCTGGCAGACTGGTACGTCGGCTCCGGTTCACGCTTTCGCAGCCCGCGGCAGCGACCCGGCGCCCTCCCGAAATCTAGGAGACACCTTGAAGCGCGACATCCACCCCGACTACGTCGAGACGCAGGTCAGCTGCACCTGTGGCGCGTCGTTCACCACCCGTAGCACGATCCAGTCCGGCACCATCCGTGCTGAGGTCTGCTCCGAGTGCCACCCGTTCTACACGGGCAAGCAGAAGATCCTCGACACCGGTGGCCGTGTGGCCCGCTTCGAGGCCCGCTTCGGCAAGGCTGCCGCCGGCTCCAAGAAGTAGCGAGCCCCCATTCGCCGGTCCACGGTCGCGCCCCAGCCGGGGTGTGCCCGGGACCGGCGTTTTTGGTCGCCCGCCACCCCTCCCCCCGCAGTACAGGAGCCGAAAGATGTTCGAGGCCGTCGAGGAACTCGTCGCCGAGCACGCCGATCTGGAGAAGAAGCTCGCCGATCCGTCGGTCCACTCCGACCAGGCGAACGCGCGCAAGCTGAACAAGCGCTACGCCGAGCTGACCCCGATCGTCGCCACGTACCGCTCCTGGAAGCAGACCGGCGACGACATGGAGACCGCGCGCGAGCTTGCCGCCGACGATCCTGACTTCGCCGCAGAGGTCAAGGAGCTGGACAAGCAGCGCGACGAGCTGACCGAGAAGCTGCGCTTCCTGCTCATCCCGCGCGATCCGAGTGACGACAAGGACGTCATTCTGGAGATCAAGGCCGGCGCCGGCGGCGACGAGTCCGCGCTGTTCGCCGGGGACCTGCTGCGCATGTACCTGCGCTACGCCGAGCGCGTCGGCTGGAAGACCGAGGTCATCGACGCCACCGAGTCCGAGCTGGGCGGCTACAAGGACGTCCAGGTCGCCGTGAAGACCAAGGGCGGCCAGGGTGCCACCGAGCCCGGCCAGGGCGTGTGGGCCCGGCTGAAGTACGAGGGCGGTGTGCACCGCGTGCAGCGGGTGCCGGCCACCGAGTCCCAGGGCCGTATCCACACCTCCGCCGCCGGTGTGCTCGTCACGCCCGAGGCCGAGGAGGTCGACGTCGAGATCAACCCGAACGACCTCCGGATCGACGTGTACCGGTCCTCCGGCCCCGGCGGCCAGTCCGTCAACACGACCGACTCCGCGGTGCGCATCACGCACATCCCGACCGGAGTCGTCGCCTCCTGCCAGAACGAGAAGAGCCAGCTGCAGAACAAGGAGCAGGCTCTGCGTATCCTGCGCTCCAGGCTGCTCGCCGCGGCGCAGGAGGAGGCCGAGCGGGAGGCCGCCGACGCCCGCCGCAGCCAGGTACGCACCGTCGACCGCTCCGAGAAGATCCGCACCTACAACTTCCCGGAGAACCGCATCTCCGACCACCGCGTCGGATTCAAGGCGTACAACCTGGACCAGGTCCTGGACGGCGACCTCGACGCGATGATCCAGGCCTGCGTCGACGCCGACTCGGCGGCGAAGCTGGCAGCCGCATAAGGCACGTACGAGTTACCGGAGGACTTGCGTGAACCTGCTGCTCGCGGAGGTGGCCCAGGCCGCCCAGCGGCTGGCCGACGCCGGCGTGCCCTCGCCGCGCAACGACGCGGAGGAGCTCGCCGCGTTCGTGCACGGCGTGAAGCGGGGCGCGTTGCACTCCGTGAAGGACTCCGACTTCGACGCCCGCTACTGGGAGGTCATCGCCCGGCGTGAGCAGCGCGAGCCGCTGCAGCACATCACCGGGCGGGCCTACTTCCGGTACCTGGAGCTCCAGGTCGGCCCGGGTGTCTTCGTGCCCCGGCCGGAGACCGAGTCCGTGGTCGGCTGGGCCATAGACGCCGTGCGGGCCATGGACGTCGTCGAGCCCTGCATCGTCGACCTGTGCACCGGCTCGGGCGCCATCGCGCTCGCCCTCGCCCAGGAGGTGCCGCGCTCGCGCGTGCACGCCGTGGAGCTGTCCGACGACGCCCTGGTGTGGACGCGCAAGAACGTGGCCGGCTCCAGGGTCGACCTGCGCCAGGGCGACGCCCTGGACGCCTTCCGCGACCTCGACGGACAGGTCGACCTGGTCATCTCCAACCCGCCGTACATCCCGCTCACCGAGTGGGAGTACGTCGCCCCGGAGGCCCGCGACTACGACCCGGAGCTGGCGCTGTTCTCCGGCGAGGACGGCCTCGACCTCATCCGGGGCCTGGAACGCACCGCGCACCGGCTGCTGCGCCCCGGTGGCGTCGTCGTCATCGAGCACGCCGACACACAGGGCGGCCAGGTGCCGTGGATCTTCACCGAGGAGCGGGGCTGGGCCGACGCGGCCGATCACCCCGACCTCAACAACCGCCCCCGGTTCGCGACCGCCCGCAGGGCGCTGCCGTGACCGTCCCGACGACTTCCAGCCCGCAGCACGTGTACGAGGAGGCCCGCTAGACATGGCACGGCGATACGACACCAACGACGCGACCGACCGCGTGACGGGTCTGCGTGAAGCCGCGTCCGCGGTCCGCCGGGGCGAGCTGGTGGTGCTCCCGACCGACACGGTGTACGGCATCGGCGCCGACGCGTTCTCCTCCGAGGCCGTCGCCGACCTGCTCGCCGCCAAGGGCCGGGGCCGCAACATGCCCACCCCTGTCCTCATCGGCTCCCCGAACACCCTGCACGGCCTGGTCACGGACTTCTCCGAGCTGGCCTGGGAACTGGTCGACGCGTTCTGGCCGGGCGCCCTCACGCTGGTCGCCCGGCACCAGCCGTCCCTGCAGTGGGACCTCGGCGACACCCGCGGCACGGTCGCCGTCCGCATGCCGCTGCACCCGGTCGCCATCGAGCTGCTCACCGAGGTCGGCCCGATGGCCGTGTCCTCGGCGAACCTCACCGGCCACCCGGCGCCGGAGGACTGCGACGCCGCCCAGAACATGCTCGGCGACTCCGTCTCCGTCTACCTCGACGGCGGCCCCACCCCGGGCAACGTGCCCTCGTCCATCGTGGACGTCAGCGGCCCGGTTCCGGTGCTGCTGCGCGAGGGCGCGATCTCCCCGGACGAGCTGCGGAAGGTCGTACCCGACCTCGAGGTGGCGAATTGACGGCCCCTGAGGCGGGGCGTGGCATAGGCAACGGGGAACGTGCGGCGGAACAGACGACGACGTTCGGGTTTCCGCGCGACACCTTCCGCATCCTCCACGTCAGCACCGGCAACGTGTGCCGCTCACCCATCACGGAGCGGCTGACCCGCCATTTCGTGGCGGAGCGGCTCGGCGTACTCGGCGGCGGGCTGATCGTGGAGAGCGCGGGCACCTGGGGCCACGAGGGCGCGCCCATGGAGGCCAACGCGGAGGCCGTGCTGGCCGAGTTCGGTGCGGACGCCTCCGGCTTCGTCGGCAGGGAGCTGCTCGACGAGCACGTGATCACGTCCGACCTGGTGCTGACGGCCACGCGGGACCACCGGGCGCAGGTGATCTCGATGGGGCACTCGGCCGGGCTGCGGACGTTCACGCTGAAGGAGTTCACCCGCCTGGTCCGGGCGATAGATCCGGCCACGCTGCCGCCGCTGGAGGACGGCGTGGTCGCGCGGGCGCGGGCGCTGGTCCGTGCGGCCGCGGCTCTACGCGGGTGGCTGCTGGCCCCCACCGCCGAGGCGGACGAGGTGTACGACCCGTACGGGGCGCCGCTGCCGTTCTTCCGGTCGATCGGGGACGAGATACATGAGGCGCTCGATCCGGTGGTGACCGCGCTGACGGGTGTGACCGCGCGGATGTGACACCGCGCACCCCACCGGCCCCGGGCCTACATTGGACCTACGTCACCGTCGACCGCCCGGGAGCCCGCCATGTCGGTCACCCATACCCTCGAGACCGATGTCCTGCGGCGGCAGGACCCGGAGCTGGCCGAGATCCTGCAGGGGGAGCTGGAGCGGCAGTCGACGACGCTGCAGCTGATCGCCGCCGAGAACTTCACCTCGCGGGCCGTGCTCGCCGCCCTCGGCTCGCCGCTCACCAACAAGTACGCCGAGGGCTACCCGGGCGCCCGGCACCACGGCGGCTGCGAACTCGTCGACGTCGCCGAACGCCTCGCGGTCGAGCGGGCCAAGGCGCTCTTCGGCGCCCGGCACGCCAACGTCCAGGCCCACTCGGGCTCCTCGGCCGTCCTGGCCGCCTACGCCGCCCTGCTGCGCCCCGGAGACACCGTCCTCGCCCTCGGGCTGGCCTACGGCGGCCATCTCACCCACGGCTCGCCCGCGAACTTCTCCGGCCGCTGGTTCGACTTCGTCGGCTACGGCGTCGACGCCGAGACCGGGCTCGTCGACCACGACCAGGTGCGCCACCTGGCCCGCAACCACCGGCCCAAGGCCATCGTGTGCGGCTCGATCGCCTACCCCCGCCACCTCGACTACGCCTTCTTCCGTGAGGTGGCCGACGAGGTCGGGGCGTATCTGATCGTGGACGCCGCGCATCCGATCGGCCTGGTCGCCGGGGGAGCGGCGCCCAACCCGGTGCCGTACGCCGACGCGGTGTGCGCCACCACCCACAAGGTGCTGCGCGGTCCGCGCGGCGGAATGATCCTGTGCGGCGCCGAGCTGGCCGAGCGCGTCGACCGGGCGGTGTTCCCGTTCACCCAGGGCGGCGCGCAGATGCACACCATCGCCGCCAAGGCCGTCGCGTTCGGCGAGGCGGCGACACCGGCGTTCGGCGTGTACGCCCATCAGGTGGTCGCCAACGCGAGGGTTCTCGCGGCCGGGCTGGCCGCCGAGGGCCTCGCGGTGGTCACCGGCGGCACGGACACCCACCTGATCACCACCGACCCGGCCCCGCTCGGCGTGGACGGGCGCACCGCGCGCGGCCGGCTGGCCGCCGCCGGGTTCGTCCTGGACTGCTGTGTACTGCCGCACGGCGACGGGCGCGGGCTGCGCCTGGGGACGGCCGCGGTGACCACACAGGGCATGGGGGAGCCGGAGATGGCCAGGATCGCCATGCTGCTGGCCTCGGTCCTGCGGGGCGGGACGGAACCGGCCGGGGCCCGGGAGGAGGTGCGCGAGCTGACCGGCAGATTTCCGCCGTATCCCGGCTGAGCGGGGGCAGGCGCACACCCGTACACCCCGGTGTGCACCGACGTGCACAGCCATTCGTGCAACCATCGTCGCTACCCGGAAGTCCTCATCCATATGCGTCGCTCGCTAGGGTGGTGGGCTGTGATGGCCAGCGAGACCTGTGGGGAAGCCCGTGCGTGAATACCTGCTGACGCTCTGCATCACGGCCGCGGTGACGTATCTGCTGACAGGGCCGGTACGGAAGTTCGCGATCGTGGCGGGAGCCATGCCGGAGATCCGGGCACGTGACGTGCACCGGGAGCCCACTCCGCGCCTCGGCGGTATCGCCATGTTCTTCGGCCTGTGCGCCGGTCTGCTGGTCGCGGACCACCTCACGAACCTCAACCAGGTCTTCGCCAGATCCAACGAGCCACGGGCGCTGCTGTCCGGGGCCGCGCTGATCTGGCTGATCGGTGTCCTGGACGACAAGTTCGAGATCGACGCGCTGATCAAGCTGGGCGGCCAGATGATCGCCGCGGGCGTCATGGTCATGCAGGGTCTGACGATCCTGTGGCTGCCCATCCCGGGCGTCGGCAACGTGGCGCTGACCCAGTGGCAGGGCACGCTGCTCACGGTCGCCCTGGTCGTCATCACGATCAACGCGGTGAACTTCGTCGACGGCCTGGACGGTCTGGCCGCGGGCATGGTGTGCATCGCGGCGGCGGCGTTCTTCCTGTACTCGTACCGGATCTGGTACTCGTACGGCATCGAGGCCGCCGCTCCGGCGACCCTGTTCGCGGCGATCCTGATGGGCATGTGCCTGGGCTTCCTGCCGCACAACATGCACCCGGCGCGGATCTTCATGGGCGACTCGGGTTCGATGCTGATCGGGCTGGTGCTGGCCGCGGGTGCGATCTCCATCACGGGGCAGGTCGACCCGGACGCGCTGGCCCTCTTCACGGGCTCGGAGAAGGCGGCGGTGCACCAGACGGTGCCGGTCTACATCCCGCTGCTGCTCCCGTTGACGATCATCGCCGTGCCGGCGGCGGACCTGGTGCTGGCCATCGTGCGCCGCACCTGGCGCGGCCAGTCCCCGTTCGCTGCCGACCGCGGCCATCTGCACCACCGGCTGCTGGAGATCGGCCACTCGCACAGCCGGGCCGTGCTGATCATGTACTTCTGGTCGGCGCTGATCGCCTTCGGCGCGCTGGCCTACTCGGTGAACTCGGCGTCGATGTGGATCGTGCTGGGCGTGGTCTTCCTCAGTGCGGTCGGCCTGGTGCTGCTTCTGCTGCCCCGCTTCACCCCGCGTGCCCCCAGGTGGGCGGAGCGCTTCGTGCCGCCGCGCTACCGCAGGCGGCGGGCGGTGCCCGCGCTCGACGCCGCGGTGCCGGCGGGCGGCGCGGTGCGCGAGTGCCACGGGTCCACCGCGCTCCGGGACCAGGCCCTGGTGCCGGACCGGGGTGCCGAGGCCGACGCCCGGTAGTCCGGGCGGGGTCCGCGGCACGATGCCGGGCCCCGCGCCGCCTCTTCGGCGGTGCGGGGCCCGGCATCGTTGTCATCGGGGGTGTCTGCCGCTGTTCCTCAGTCCGGCTCCGCGGTGAGCCAGCCGATCTGGACCGCCTTGGCGCCGGCCTGGAAGCGGCTGCGGGCGTCCAGCCTCGTCATCAGCGTGTTGGCGATCCGGCGTGCGGTGCGCGGCGAGATGCCGAGCCGCTTGGCGATCGTCTCGTCGGTGTGGCCCTCGTAGAGGAACCTCAGGGCCTGGCTCTCCTGCGGTGTGAGCCCGCGCTCGTCGGGCTCGGGCAGCGCGCTCAGCGGGGTCGCGGTGGCCCAGACGCTCTCGAAGAGGGCGCACAGCGCGGCCAGGGTGCCCTCGCCGGTGATGACCACGGCTCCGTCGCCGGAGCTCTGCGCGTTGGCGGATATGACGGCGCAGGTGCGGTCGGTGATGATCAGCCGCACCGGCAGGGAGGGGGCCGTGCGCACCGCGCCGCCCCGCTCCGCGAGCCATTCGGCGTACGCCTGGGTGTGCGGGCTGTTGCGCACGCTGTCGAGGTAGACGGTGCGCATCCGCACCCCGCGGTCGAGCAGCTCCTCGTCGAGGGGCTTGGCGGCACGCAGGCTCGCCTCCGAGTGGGCGCCGTTCGGCGCGAAGCACAGGACCTCGTCGCGGACCTTGCGGGTCATCGAGGCCAGCTGTTCCCGCACGGCCTCGACGCCGGACAGGAAGTTGCCGCCCGCGGCGGCCGCCTGGAGGCGTATGTCCGCGTACTGGGCCATGAGTTCCGCCGCCGCCGCTCTGGACGCCTCGACTCTGGACTGGTGAACTGCCAATTCCGCTTGCTGTCTCGCCAGGAGGATCTCCAGCCCGAGATCCGGGGACACCGCGCGCGGAATTCCGGATTCCGTATTCTGCGGGCGGATCAGTGCCAGTTCGCTCAGCAGGTCGAGGCTGTCACGGATTTCCTGCTCGGGCAGACCGGTCGTCCGGGCGAGGGTCGCGGTTCCCGCCTCGGGATTGGCGAGCATGGACCTGTACACCGCTTCAGCCTTGGTGTCGAGGCCCAGCAGCTCCAGCATCGGCGAATCTCCTTGGGGCGATCGTTACGGCCATTTGATCATGGCATGGGAGAGCCGCGTTGCGGTAGCCAATAATGGCTGGCCGCTTTGTTCCATGGCCGAAAGCGGCAAGGGTGCGGGGTTGTTCGGGTGGCCGGACAGCCGAAAAGGTCGTGACATGCACCTCATTCACGTTCAAATGTGTGCCTCTCCTCCCCTCGGGGTTCCCGACGGACTCGCCGACTGGCTGCTGGCCGCGAGCGAGCCCGCCGACGCCCTGGAGCACGTCAGTGTCCACGCCCTCTCCGGTGGCGCCCTCACCCTGGGGTTCTTCCATGTCACGGCCAGGCTGCGCGATGCCGAGCGCGGCGCGCTCCGCCTGTCGCGCCGGGCGGTGGACCAGGGGCCGTTGCGGGGCTACGTGCTGCAGTCCTGTGGTGGCGTGCTCGTCCCGCGCTACCACGACGCGTTCGTCGGGGAGGCCGGTGACGGCGGTCCAGGGGTGGCATGAACCCGTCATTAGTGCTGGACGGAACCGGACGGGGACGCTTCCGTCCAGCGGCAAACCCTTCAGATGTCCCTGCCGGCACGCAAGAGTGAAGTCACGTCAGCAAAGACCTGACCCGGCAAACAGCCGGGACTTCATGACGGGGGAATTTCATGAACCGCAACGTTCACCGTGCCTTGGCCGTTTTCGCCACGCTCTTCGCCCTCCTCGGTATCGGGGCCGCCACCGCTTCCGCGGATGAGCAGACCCCGGCCACCGCCGTGGTTTCCGGTGTCACGGGAGTCCACCTCCCGGTCGACCCGGACGACTCCATGGTGTGGGACTGAATTCAGGAATCATGCATTCCGTTCATGCCGAGAGGGGGCTTCGAAATCGCATGTCGCCGATCGCACACCGAGATATCGGCACCATCGTCAGGAATGCGCGCGTCAGGCGGGGAGTCAGCCAGCGCGCGGTAGCGGAGAGATCGGGGCTCAGCCTGCGGACGCTCCGCGAGATAGAACAGGGCCGTGTACGCGCTCCCCGGGCCAGCTCCCTGCAGCGGCTCGCCGAAGTCCTCGACGAGCCGGTGCTGTTCCCCGAGCCCGTGCCGACTCCGTCGGACCCCGCCGCCCACGCCGCCGACGAACCGCTCGCCCTGCAGATCCTCGGGAGGCTCTCGGTGCGCCGGGGGCCGGCCGAGGTGACGGCGGGCACCCCGAAGCAGCAGAGCCTGCTGGGCCTGCTCGCGCTGCGGGTGAACCAGCCCGTCGACCGCGACGAGATCACCCACGTCCTGTGGGGCGACGACATACCCGACTCCTTCGGGCAGCTGATCCACACCTACGTCTACCGCATCCGCCAGCTGCTGGAGACGCACACGGGCGACGAGGCGCCGCCCGCCCTGCTCATGCGCCGGTCCAACGGCTACGAACTGCTCGTCCCCGAGGAGGACCAGCTCGACCTGCTCCGGTTCCGCCGGTGTGCCCGGCTGGCCGGTCAGGCGCGTGAGGCGGAGCAACCGGAGCGTGAGGTCGCCCTGCTCGAGGAGGCCCTGACCCTGTGGCGCGGACCCGTGCTGGAAGGCATGGGGCCCGGGCTCATGGACCATCCGGTCGCCGCGGAGGCCCGCAACCAGCGGGTCACCTCCGCGCTGCGGCTGGCCGACCTGGTCCTGCCGCAGGGGCGGTACGAGGAGGTCATCGACCACCTCGGACCCATCGCCCGGGACCACCGCCTGCACGAGGGCGTGCACGCCCGGCTCGTGACCGCACTGGCCGGTTCGGGCCAGCGGGCCGCCGCGCTGGAGATGTTCGCCGCCGTCGACCGGCGGCTGCGCAACTACAGCGGCATCGGCGCGGGCGACGAACTGCGCCAGGCCCAGTCGGCCATCCTGCGCACGGACGAGGAGGCGGCGCCACGCCCCGCCGCCCGCCGCACCACGGGTGAGCCGGTGCGCCCCTTCCACATGCCGCCCGGCATCCGCGACTACGTGGACCGGCCGGAACAGCAGCGGATCCTGCACCACCTCACCGGGCGCGGACCGCAGGTGGCCTTCGGCGCCGCGCCCATCGCGGCGCTGTACGGACCCGTCGGCGTGGGCAAGTCCATCCTGGCCGCCCGGGTGGCGGCCTCCTCCCGGCCCACGTTCCGCGACGGCGTGCTGCACGGGGAACTGCGCACGGGCACGCCCGAGGAGGTGCGGCTTCTGCTGGGCCGCTTCCTCACCGCGCTCGGCCTGCCGGCCGAGTCCCTGCCCGAGTCGCTGCCGGCCCGCAGCGCGCTCTACCGGAGCCTGCTGGGCAAGCGGCAACTGCTCGTCGTCCTGGACGACGCACCGGGGGAGCAGGCCGTCCGGCCGTTCGTGCCGGGCGGGGTCAGCAGCGCGCTGCTGGTGTGCAGCCGGGAGCCGCTGTCGGGTCTCGAGGGCGCGCGGCACTTCCGGATCACCCCGTTCGACGCCGACCAGGCGGCCGCCCTGCTGGCGTCGGTCATCGGGGAGGGCCGGGTGAGCGCCGAGCGCGCCGCGGCCGACCGCGTCACCCGGCTGTGCGGCGGGCTGCCGCTGGCCGTACGGGTCGCCGGCATGCGGCTGGCGGCGCGTCCGCACTGGCCGCTGTCCCGGCTGGCGGAGCGCCTGGAGGACCCGGGCAAGCGGCTCGACGAGCTGGTCACGGGCGACCTGGACGTGGCCGCCCGGATCGCCCGCGCGCTGCCGGAGGCCGGGACCCGGCTGGGCGACGCCGTGTCCGAACTGGTCGGCAGCGCCGGGTCGTTCACCATCGCCGCCACGGTGGGGCTGCTCGGCTGCTCCCCGCGGGAGGCGGAGGACGTCCTGGAGGCCCTGGTGGACCGCCAGGTCCTGGAGGGCCCGGCCCGCTCCGGCGGGGAGTACGCCTTCCTGCCCCTGACCCGGCTGGCCGCCCTGGCCAGGGACAGGGGACGCCGGGGGGACGCCGCGGCCTGATCCGGCCCGATCCGAACGGAACCCCCCGGCTCAGCCGCACAGCTCCTTCACCCGGGCCACCAGGTCCGCCTCGGTCTCCCCGTCGCCGGGGACCGGGGCGACCTCCAGGTGGGTCACACCGGCCTCGCGGTAGGCGGCGATGCGGTCCTTCACGTACGACTCGGGGCCGCACAGCGTGGTGGCCTCCAGCAGGGCGTCCGGCACCGCGGCCGCGGCCGCCCGGCGCTCGCCGCGCAGGAACAGGGACTGGACGGTTTCGGCCTCACGGCGGAAGCCGTAGCGGCAGACCAGGTCGTAGTAGAAGTTGCGGCCGGGTGCTCCCATGCCGCCGATGAACAGCGCGAGCCGGTCGCGTGCCCGCTCGCGGTGCCGGGCGGCGTCGCCGCCGATGGCCAGCAGGCCGCCGGCGGAGATCATCAGCGGGGCCCGGCCGGGTTCGCGGGCCGCGGCCCCGGCCCTGAGATCCTCGCCCCAGACACGGTCGCACCACTCGGGCACGAAGAACATGGGCAGCCATCCGTCGGCCGTCCCGGCGGTCATCCGCACGTTGCGCGGGCCGAGGGCGGCCACCCACACCGGGACCTCCGGCCGCGTCGGCGCGGTCAGCAGCCGCATCGGGGTGCCCAGGCCGGTCGCGCCGGGGGCGTCGGCGGGCAGCGGGAGCCGGACCGCGGAGCCGTCGTAGGAGACCGGCTCCGCGCGTCGCCAGAACGCGCGCATCACCTCGATGGTCTCCCGCGTGCGGTCCACCGGGGACCGGTAGGGCACGCCGTGCATTCCCTCCACGACCTGCGGTCCGGAGGCGCCCAGACCGAGATGGGCGCGGCCCTCGGAGAGGGCGTCGACCCCGGCGGCCGTCATCGCGAGCAGGGCGGGCGTACGGGTGTAGACCGACAGGATTCCGGAGCCGATCTCCACCCGGCTGGTGCGGGCGGCGATCGCGCCCATGAAGCTGGGTGCGTCGAACCCGTACGCCTCGGGCACCCAGATCAGGTCGAGGCCGGCCCGTTCGAGTGCGGTGACGTCACGGGCGGCCCGGACGATGTCGCCGTCGTAGCGCAGCTGCATCGAGATCTTCATGCTGTCCTCGCGTCCTCGTGTGTGTCCGTCCCGGCTCAGCCGCGGACGGCGGCGACCGGACGGGCCGTCAGGGGGCGGATCAGGCCGGCCAGGACCAGTTCGCGGACCCGGAAGCGCTGCACCTTCCCGGAGGAGGTGAGCGGCAGGTCCGTTGCCAGGTACAGGGCCGCGGGCACCATGTGCGGGGGCAGCCGGCGCGCGCACTCGGCGAGCACCTGCCCGGCGTCGGGCTCCGGCCCGTCCGCGGCGGGCTGCAGGACGGCGGCCACGACCTCGCCGTACTTGTCGTCCGGGACACCGACGACGACGGCGTCGCGGACCCCGGGCACCGTGCACAGCAGTTCCTCGATGGCGGCGGGCGATATGTTCTCGCCGCCCCGGATGATCAGGTCGTCGAGGCGTCCGGCGACGCGCAGGGTGCCGTCCGCGGCCATCGAGCCGAGGTCCCCGGTGTGCAGCCAGCCGTCCGCGTCGACCTTGCGGGCGGTGGCCTCCTCGTCGCCGTGGTAGCCGAGCATCTGCTGGTACCCGCGGGCACAGATCTCACCCTGGACACCGAGCGGCCGCACCGCCCCGGTGCCGGGCTCCACGATCCGCACCTCGGCGTGCGGCAGCGGCCGGCCCACCGTGGTGGTCTTCAGCTCGGCGGAGTCCCCGGGCCGGGTCAGGGTCAGGACGGAGGCCGTCTCGGTCTGCCCGTACAGGTTGAAGACCGTCGTGGAGAACAACTCCTCGGTGTCGCGGATCAGCTGGGCGCGCACCGGGGCGGCACCGGTGAGCACCGCCGAGAGGACCGGCAGCGGTCCCCGGGCGGCGGCGGCCACCTCGCACAGGGAGGTGAGCACCGTCGGCACGCTGGTGAGCAGGGCGCCCGGGTGCTCCCGCAGCGTCTCGAGCAGGGCCAGCGGGTGGAAGCGCTCCAGCAGGACGAACGTGCCGCCGCTCCACAGCGGCCCCAGGGTGGAGATGACACAGCCCGCGGTGTGGAACATCGGCAGCGGGGAGACCACGGTGACACCGCGCGGGACGCCGAGCCCCTCGAAGGTGAGGCGGGCGACGTTGACCACCGCGCGGTGGGAGAGCAGGACCGCCTTGGGCGTCCCGGTGGTCCCCGAGGTGAACTGCAGCTGGGCCGGGACCGCGCGGACCTCCTCGTCCGAGGGCAGCGGACCGCTCGCCCGGAGCGTGTCCCACGCGCCGAGGGGGACGATGTGCCGCAGGCCGGGCAGCCGCGGTTCGACCTCGTGGACGATCGCGGCCATGTCGTGGTCGCGGCTGCGCTCGGCGTGCAGCAGCAGCTCGGCGCCGGAGGCGCGCAGCGCGTGCTCCAGACCCTCCGCGCGCAGCGCCGGGTTCAGCGTCACCAGGGTCACGCCGGCCAGCGCGGCCGCGTAGGCGAACACGGGCCACCGGGCCACGTTCGGCGCCCATACGGCCACCTTGGCGCCCACCTCCACGCGGCGCAGCAGGCCCGCCGCGACGGACTCCGCCTCCGCGAGCAGTTCGCGGTAGGTCCACTGCTGCCGGGGCCCGTCGCCGTCGGGCACGCCCACCAGGGCGACGGTGTCCCCGTGGGCCGCCGCGGCCTCGCGCAGCAGCGCGCCGACGGACCGGTCGAAGAGGGGGACGGAGCGGTCCGCGGGCCAGAACGACTCAGCGGGCATGAACGGGCTCCTTCGGACGGGGGCGGCCGCATTCGGCCAGGACGGCGAACATTCTCGGAAAATAAACGGCCGTCACGGGGAAAGGGGCAGAAGGAAATCCAGGCTGTTTCCAGTTCCGTGTTTCTTCCGGTGCTTTACGGTGCAGCGACCGAACTGCGCGGAAAAGCTTGGGAGTTCTTCATGACGCGAAATCTGACGGGCGCCTGGCCCGGATTGTCCGGGCTGCGGGTACTGGATCTGTCCCGGTTGCTGCCCGGGGGATTCGCGACGCTGATGATGGCCGATCTGGGCGCCGACGTCGTCAAGGTCGAGGACCCGCAACTCGGCGACTACGGGCGGCTCGTGGACCCGGACGCCTTCGCCGCGCTGAACCGCAACAAGCGGTCGGTCGTGCTCGACCTGCGGACCGAGGACGGGCGCGCGGACCTGCTGCGGCTGGTACGGGACAGCGACGTCGTCGTGGAGTCGTACCGGCCCGGCGTGCTGGACGGGATGGGGCTCGGCTACGACCGGCTGCGGGAGGCCAATCCGCGGATCGTGCTCTGCTCGGTCACCGGCTTCGGGCAGACCGGGCCGTACGCGCGGCGGCCGGGTCACGACCTCAACTTCCTCGCCCTGTCCGGGTTCTTCGCCGTACCCCATCGCACCGCCGGCCGCACCGACCGGGTGGGCGTGCGGGTGGCGGACATGGCCGGCGCGATGTACGCCGCGTACGCCACCGTCGTCGCCGCCTTCGCGGCCCGCACCACGGGCGAGGGCCAGCACCTCGACGTCTCCCTGCACGAGGCGGCCGCGGCGTGGAGCGGGCCGTTCGCGCTGCCGCTGCTGGAGCGGGCCGAGCCCGTGGACAGCCCGCTGGTCACCGGGGACAACGACGTGTTCACGGTGGCCGACGGCCGCCGGATCACCCTCGCCACCTTCGAGGACAAGTTCTGGCTGGTCTTCCGGCACGCCCTGGCACCGGAGTTCCCCGAGCTGGACGACGACTCCTGGGACCGGCGCTCCGCCCGTACCAAGGCCAAGCACCAGGTGGCCGAGCTGCTGGCCGGGGTGTTCGCGCAGCGTGACTTCGCCTGGTGGACCTCGGTCCTGTCCGGCCTCGACATCCCCTGGGCGCCGGTCTACGAGTCCGCCGGGGAACTGATGGCGGATCCGCACACGGCCGAGCGGGAGCTGGTGGGCACGCTGCCGGGCTCCGCCACCGACCGGCCGCGCCGCCAGGTGCGGTTCCCGGTGCGGTTCGGCGCGGGCCTCGACTCGCTGCGCGGCGCGGCCCCCGCGCACGGTGAGCACACGGCCGAGGTGCTGGGTCTGCGGCCGGAGGCGGCCGAGCGGGAGTGAGCGGACCGGAGGGGCCGGTGCCGTCCGCATGACGGCACCGGCCCCTCCGGGGTCAGTGCGGCAGCGCCACACCGAGGCCCAGTTCGTCCGCCCGGTCGCGGACCGCCGCGGCCACGGCGATGTCGTGCACGCCCATGCCGAACGGGTTGACCACCACCCGGTCCGCGGCACCGACCGTCCCCGTGAACGCGCCGGACACCAGTGCCGGCAGGGTGGCGTCGACGCTCCGCCCGCCGTCCGGTGCCGGTTCGCCCGGGCCGGTGATCCGGCCGGCCCGGGCGAGCTTCCCGAGCAGCCGGTGCTCGTCCTCGGCGACCAGCTGCCAGTCGTCGACGAACAGCGCGTCGCAGCCCATCAGCAGACTCTCGGCCGCGTCGTCGAGCGAGACGTTGACGAAGACCGAACCCTCCGTCAGCCAGTCCAGCTCGACGTACGGCTCGGTCGTCGTCGTCACCGCCACGACCAGCCGCGCCCGGCCGGCCGCCTCCCGCGCCTCGGTCACGACGGACACGGCCAGCTGCGGTGCCGAGGTGCCGAGCCGGGCGGCCAGCCGGCGGGCGTTGCCCGGGTCCTGGTCGTACAGGACGACCTCGGACAGCTTCGGGCAGGTCCGCACGAGCAGGTCCAGATGCACCTCGGCCTGCCGTCCGCAGCCGAGGAAGGCCGCCTCGGTGACCTGGGCCGGATCCCGCAGGGCACGCAGCGCGGCCAGCGACACGCCCGCGGTGCGCAGGGCGCTGATCAGTCCGCCCTCCATCACCCAGGCGGGCCGGGCGGTCTCCGGGTCGTTCAGGACGATCAGCCCGGCGGCGCGGGGCAGGCCGAGGCGGTGGTTGCCCAGCGAGGCATTGATGATCTTGCAGCCGTAGGCGTCGCCGGACCAGCCGGGCAGGATCAGGCTGCGCGCGGCGGCACCGGAAGGCGTCGTCCAGCGCAGCGCGGCCTCGGGGGTGAGCCCGGCCGCCTCGCGGCGCACGGCCCGCAGGGTGTCCTCGACGATGTCGACGACCGGCAGGGCGGCGCACACGTCGGCCACGTCCGCGCTGCCGAGATAGGTGAGCGGTGGCATGGGGGAGTCGGTCATGGGATCGCTGTCTCCTGTGCGTGGGTGGTGCCGGCCAGGGCCTCCAGAGCCACGGCGACGTCCGGTGACGCGGTGGCCCGGGCCTTCGCCGCGGTCTCCTCGAGGGGGTACTTCTCGCCGCTGTCGGGGCATATGCAGGCGACCTCGCGCAGCGCGGGGTCCGCGGCGGCCCGGGCCACCGCGGCCAGCACGGCGGCCCCCGAGCTTCCGCCCAGCGACAGCCTGGTGGCCCGCCGCAGCAGCACACAGGCCGCTGCGGCGTCCTCGTCGCGCACCCGGACGATGTCGTCGACATGGTGCGGACGCACGAAGTCGGAGGGCCGGCCCGAGCCGAACCCGGCGAGCTTGTGGGGCCGCTCGGCCGGCGGCCCGCCCAGCGCGGCGGAGCCGACGGCGTCCACGGCGATGACCCGGGCGGCGGGCAGCCGGTCCCGGAAGGAACGGGCGATCCCGGCCAGCGTGCCGCCCGTCGAGACCGCCACGGCGACCGCGTCGTACGCGCCGCCCGGTGCCTCCCGTACCAGCTCCGCCCCGGTCCGGCTCTCGTGCACACCGGGGTTGGCGGGGCTGCGGTACTGGTCCGTCCACACGGCGCCGGGGTCCCGGCGCAGCAGGTCCTCGACCGCCCGCAGCCGGGCGTCCAGCGTGCGGCCGCCCGGCACCTCCCGCACCACGACGACGTCGGCGCCCAGTTCCCGCATACGGCCCACGCTGGCCTGCGGGGTGCTCGGCTCGACGACCAGGGTGCAGGCGTAGCCCCGCGCGGCGCACAGGCCGGCGAGCGCGATGCCGAGGTTGCCGGAGGTGGACTCCACCACCCTGCTGCCCGGGCCCAGCCGCCCGCTCGCCTCCAGGGCGTCCAGCAGAGCCTGTGCCGTGCGGGCCTTGATCGAGCCGAAGGGGTTGTGCCACTCCAGCTTCAGCCACAGCCGCACGGACCCGTCCGGCAGCGGGACACGGACCGGAACCAGGGGGGTGCCGCCGATCCGCCCGGGCGGGTGGACCGTGGTCGTCGGCGCGTTGAACGACGTCATGAGTGATCGTTTCCTGCGGTCATGACCTGCTCCGGCCGCGCCCCCGCGGTGGGCCGGGTGACGTGGTCGGGGCCGATGTCGCCGATGCGGTAGCCGCGCGGATAGCCCGGGTAGGTCCGGGCGGTCGGCCGGGTCATCAGCCGGGCCATCAGGGTCGGCGCCACCCGCTCGGCCGCCGCGTGGCCCCGCAGCCCCAGCGCGTTCAGGCCGCGCACCCATCCGGCCGGCTCCGGCATGCCGAGGGCGTCCCGGGCCGCGCGGTCCAGGCGGCAGGGCAGGGTCGCGGCCACCACGTCGCTCACCGGACGCGGGTACCAGGAGGCGTAGAGCCGGAGGATCTGGCCACCCACCCGCTCGTTGCTGGGCGCGGGGCTGAAGTGCGCCTTCTCGTAGTCCCGGTTGAACCGCTCGAAGGCGTCCACGTCGGTGGGCAGGTCACGGATGTTCATCCGGCGCCCCACCTCCGTGTAGAAGTAGAACGCCGCCAGCCGCTCCGTCTCGCTGACCCGGCGCCACGCCCAGCGGTCGATCCAGCGGATCGGCTCGAAGACGAACGTGGACAGCACATAGAGCATGTCGTCGTTGTCGATGGTGAAGCGGCGGTGCGCCTGGTTGATCTGCCGCAGGGCCTGCCGGCCGCGCTCGGAGTCGTATCCGCCGCGCACCATTTCACCGAGCAGAATTCTGGTGTCGTCGTACCGTTTCTGGGCGCGCAGCGCGAATTCCCCGCTGCCGTCCAGAGTTTCGGAGATGCTGGGCACACAGCAGGTGCGCCAGATCGCGACTTCCAGTCCGCGACCGTAGTCCCAGGGGAACTCACGGTCGGAGGATATGCGGTGGATCAGCTCGTGATCCGCTTTGGGATCGAGAGTCTGCAGGTGTTTCAGGGTCGCGTACCGGTCTCGCATTCGAGTACCTCGATCGCTGGTGATCCGCATGGGTCGGGGGCCCGCTACAGCGGGGTCGAGCCGGTGGCCGAGACGACCTCCGGCCGCGTCGGGTCGAACCGGCCAGTCTCGTAGCGCCACTGGAGCTGGCCGCTGAGCCAGCTGCGCAGGCCCTCGATGTGACGGCGCAGCGACTCGCGCTCGGCGGGGGACAGCTCGGCCGCCAGGGCGGGGCCGGGGAAGGTCCGGCTCAGCTCGGTGAACCGGTCGAAGCGCTCCTGGACCATCGCGCCGACCGCGTCGACCGAGGTCTGCAGGTCGCAGCCGTGCTCGTGCCGGTGGACCAGCACGAGGTTGTGCGGGTCGCCGAGCAGCGCCTCCTTCTCGCAGGAGAAGAGGTCGTTGGTCCACAGGTCGGCGTCGGAGAGCGCCTGGTTCATCTCGGTGAACTCGGGCAGGCGGTAGATCTCCTCGGGGACCTCGGCGTGCGTGGTCACCTCGATCAGGTCCAGGTACGGCATCAGGGCGCGGCCCCGGTACTCGATGTACTCGGCGAGGCCCGGCACCCGGCCGGTGAGGCGGTTGCGGGACTCCCACACGCAGGTGTCGAAGAACGCCCCGACGTGGCCGGCGAAGCGGGTGCGCCAGGTGTCGGAGGTGTACGGCGCGGTACGGCGCCACAGGTCCGCATAGGCCGGGTGGAACACCCGGCTGAGGGAGGCCTCCACCGGGCTCTGCGGGAGCGCGGGGACGGTGCCGTCGGCGGGGAGCCAGCGGAGGACCTCGTCGCACACGCGGCGCAACCGGTCGGGGTCCTGGCCCAGCCGGGTCTCGTCGAACTGGTCGTCCAGGACCAGCATGCAGCTGATCCAGTCGGTGACCAGGGCGAGTTCCGTCTCGCCGGAGTGGGGATAGGCGCGGGACATCAGGGTGCCGAGCAGGGAGCGGGCGTGGTGGTCGCGGGCGGCCCGGTCGGGGACGAGGCCGAAGCGGGCGACGAAGGCGCGGGTGCTCTGTTCGACGCTGTCGGTGAACGGGCTGATCCTGGTGGGGAAGTCGGAGTGGAGGGGCGGCATGCGGAGGGTCATCTGGCACCCGTCGTGGTCGTGGTCGGTGTGTGCCGCCTCGGCTTCGCCTTCGGCGGGATCGGGTTCCCACCCGCACCACCCGTGCGGATTTCGACGTCGGGTGCGGGTGGCCCCTGTGCGGGGTGCTCGCCGTCGGCGGCGTGCGGGGAGTGCGGGCGGTGCGTCGCCTCGGCTTCGCCCTCGGCGGAGATCCGGGCTCGCGGTCGGCGGTCGGCGGTCGGCGGTCGGCGGGGCGTGGGGCGTGGGGGAGGTGAGGGCGTCAGCTCGGCCTTGCCTTCGCGGCTGTGGGGGTGCCGGGTCGGCTTCGCCCATGCGGCTTGTGGGGCATGGGGGCGTCAGTCCGGCTTCGCCTTCGCGGCTGTGGAGAGTGCGGCGTCGGTTCAGGCCGGTAGTTGGAGGGACTTGGTTTCCTGGAACTCGTGGATGCCGTGTGGGCCCAGTTCGCGGCCCGTGCCGGACATGCCGTGACCACCGAAGGGGGCCGACGGGTTGAACTTCGCGTCGTTGATGTCGACCTGGCCGGCACGGAGCCGACGGGCCACGGCTGTGGCGCGGTCCCGGTCGGCGGACCAGACGGTCGCCGCCAGGCCGTAGGGGGTGGCGTTCGCCAGGCGGATCGCGTCCGGCTCGTCCTCGTAGGGGAGTACGACCAGGACGGGGCCGAAGATCTCCTCCTGGGCGAGCGGGGCGTCGGGCGGTACGTCGGTCCAGGCGCCGGCCGGCACGTAGTGGCCGCGGGCGGGGACGTCGTCCTGTGCGGCGCCGGCGACGCGGCGGGCGCCGGTGGCCTGGGCGGCCCGCAGGTACTCCCGGACGCGGTCGCGTTGGTCCCGTGAGACCAGCGGGCCGAGCCGGCAGGCGGGGTCGTTCGGGTCGCCCGGCCGGTAGGCGGCGAGGGCCGAACGGACCACGTCCACCGTCTCGTCCAGGCGGGACCGGGGCACGAGCAGCCTGCTGCGGGCGGAACAGGTCTGACCGGCGTTGTGCAGGGCCGAGTGCACCCCGTCGGTGACGGCCGTGGTGAGGTCGGCGTCCGGCAGTACCACCGTCGCCGACTTCCCGCCCAGCTCCAGGCAGACCCGCTTGACGCCGGCGCCCGCGACCGAGCCGACCTCCCGGCCGGCGCGCAGCGAGCCGGTGAAGGAGACCACGTCGACGCCGTCGGCGGCGGCGAGCGCCCGGCCGGCCTCCGTGCCACGGCCCGGCACCAGGTTGAACACGCCCGGCGGCAGGCCGAGGCCGTCGATCAGGGTGGTGAGGAAGTACGCGGAGAGCGGGGCGAGTTCACTGGGCTTGAGCACCACCGTGCAGCCCGCCGCCAGCGCGGCGCCCACCTTCGCGATCACCTGGTGCAGCGGATAGTTCCACGGCGTGATCGCGCCCACCACCCCGGCCGGCTCGCGCACGACCAGCGAGTGCCCGATCCGCTCCTCGTCCGGCCGAGCCGTCAGGGCCTCGGCGAACCCCTCCAGCACCTTCAGGGGCAGACCCGCCTGCACGCGCCGGGAGAAGGTGATGGGCGAGCCCATCTCCAGGGTGATCAACCGCGCCATCTCGTCGTGGTGCCGGGCGAGGGAGTCGCGCAGCGACAGGAGTGTCCCGGCCCGGGCGGCCGGGGCCGTCGAGGCCCAGCCGGCACCCGCCGCACCGGCCGCCGCCACGGCGCGCGCCACGTCCGCCGCGCCGCACGCCGGCACCCGGGCGATCTCCGCCTCGGTGGCCGGATTCTCGACCGGAAGCGTCTCCCGGCCCTCGGGAGCGGTCCAACGGCCGTCCAGATAAACCGAGCCAAGTGGCAGCGAATCCATGACTGGTGAATCCATCACTGGCGAATCCATGGCTGTCGAAAAAGACCCTTCATGCGTCGGGCGGTGCAACAGGCAGGTCAAACCCTCGCCCAACAGACGCACAGAGGACTGGAGACAACCTGAATGGGCGACTGCCTCCGCACCGGCCTGAGCAGCCAACCGAAGAATTTTGTGGCTAGGGTGGCGAACCGTATTTGGCCGGTCGTGTTCGTCTTCCGATGGAGAGGCCATCAGTGTCCCTGACACACATTCGCCCAGCGCATGGCGACAGCGCGTGGATCAAGAGATACCGACCGCTGGAGTCACCCTCTCTGCGGCTGTTCTGCCTGCCGTACGCGGGCGGCAACGCCGGGGCGTTCCACCGGTGGGCCCAGGCCCCGCTCGACGGGGTCGAGGTGGTCGCCGTGCAGTACCCGGGGCGTCAGGACCGCTTCGCGGAGGAGTGCCTGCCGGACATGGAGGCGCTCGCCGACGGCGTCGCCTCGGCCCTCGTGCCGCTGCTCGACCGGCCCTTCGCCCTCTTCGGGCACAGCATGGGGGCGTCGGTCGCCTACGAGGTGGCGCTGCGCCTGGAACACCGCTATCGGGCCAGGCCACGGCGGGTGTTCGTGTCCGCCGCAGCCTCCCCGCTGCGCCCCCGGAGCCACACGGACGTACATCTCAGAAGCGACGACGCGATGGTGGAGTGGTTCGGTGAACTCGGCGCGATGGACGAGGCGGTGCTGGCGGACCCTGAACTGCGTCCGCTCGTGCTTCCTGCGATGCGTGCGGATCTGCGGCTCATCGAGACCTACCGGCCACCGTCGGGCCGGCTGACGACCGCCCCGGTCACCGCGTACGTCGGTGACGCCGACCCCGGAGTCGACCCGGACGACGCGCGCGCCTGGCAGGACCTGACCTCCGCGGAGTTCTCGTTCCGTGCCTTTTCCGGGGGGCATTTCTATCTGTCGGACCACGAAGAAGCACTTCTGGCCGACATCACCGAACGGCTGGGAGGAGACTGCAAATGATCGGTCACGACGACGAAGTGGCCCGCCGCGTCCGGGAAATCATGGTCGACGTACTGGATCTCCGGCTGACGCCGGCGGAAATACGCGACGACATATCGCTCTATTCTCCGGTGATCCGCCTGGACTCGCTCAACCTGCTGCAACTCCTGATGGCGGTCGAGGAAGAATTCGGCGGTCATATCGAGGACGAGGACATCATGGAGGCCGACCTGGAGAACGTCGGCGACCTCGTCGCGCTGATCGGCAAGCACATGCCGGCGACCGCGGTCCGGGACGGCGTGGCATGAAGGTGACCCGCAACCAGG
The DNA here is from genome assembly GCF_007827595.1 of Streptomyces sp. BK340. Lineage (GTDB taxonomy): Bacteria > Actinomycetota > Actinomycetes > Streptomycetales > Streptomycetaceae > Streptomyces. The sequence continues at coordinate 149,433 of NZ_VISR01000019.1, read as the reverse complement.
TCCTGCTCGGCGAGGACGACGTCCCCACCCACTGGTACAACATCCTGGCCGACCTGGACGTGCCGACGGCCGACGTCCGCCGGGCCCGCCCGCGCACCGGACCCGCCGACGGCACCCCGCCGCAGCCGGGCGCCGCGTCCGGGCTCGCCCCCAACATCCCGCTGTCGATGTACCGGGCAAGCGTGGGCCGCGAGCGCTTCGTGGAGATTCCCGCCGAGGTCCGCGCCGAGTACCAGCGCTGGCGGCCCACCCCGCTGGTCCGGGCCCGCGCCCTGGAGCGCGTCCTCGACACCCCGGCCCGCATCTACTACAAGTACGAGGGCGCCAACGGGGTGGGCAGTCACAAGCTCAACTCCGCGCTGGCCCAGGCGTACTACTACAAGAAGTCGGGCGTCGAGCACCTCACCACCGGCACCGGCGCCGGGCAGTGGGGCAGCGCCCTGGCCGTGGCCTGCCAGGCCATGGACCTCGAGTGCACGGTGTTCATGGTCCGGGTCAGCCACGACCAGAAGCCCTACCGGCGCGCGCTGATGGAGCTGCACGGAGCCAGGGTCGTGCCGAGCCCCGGCGGGCTGACCGAGACCGGGCGCAGGCTGCAGGCCGAGCGGCCCGACAGCGCGGGCAGCGTCTCCGTCGCCAACGCCGAGGCGCTGGAGTACGCCAGGTCCGTGCCGGGCGGCCGGTTCTGCGTGGGCAGCGGCGAGAACCACGTCCTGCTGCACCAGACGGTCATCGGCGAGGAGGCGCTCAAACAGCTCGCCGCCGTCGGCGAGTTCCCGGACGTCGTCGTCGCCTCCATGGGCGCCGGCAGCAACTTCGCCGGTCTCGCCTTCCCCTTCCACCGGGAGCGGCTGCGCACCGGCGCCGCCACCCGGCTCGTCGCGGTCGAGCCCGAGGCCTGCCCCAAGCTCACCCGGGGCCGGTACGCCTGGGACTACAACGACATCTCCGGCACCACCCCGATGACCAAGATGTACACCCTCGGCCACGCCTTCGAGGCCCCGGGCGTGCACGCCGGCGGGCTGCGCTACCACGGGGCCGCGCCGCTGGTCAGCGCGCTGTACGACCAGGGCCTGATGGAGGCCGTGGCCTACGGCCAGAACACCGTCTTCGAGGCGGGCGTGCTGTTCGCCCGCGCCGAGGGCCTGGTGCCCGCACCCGAGTCGGCGCACGCCGTGCGGGCCGCCGTCGACGAGGCCGTACGGGCCCGCGAGGAGCGCACCGAGAAGGTCATCCTGCTCAACATCAGCGGGCACGGCATGCTCGACCTGTCCGCCTACCAGCAGTACCTGTCGGGGCAGTTGGACGACCACGTGGTCTCCGACGAGACCATCGCCGCCTCGCTGGCCGCCCTGCCGGACGCCGAGCCCGCGGGTGCGGTGTCATGAGACTCGCCCCCACCGACGAGCAGACGGCGCTGGCGGAGCGGCTGCGCGAACTCGGCGCCACCGCCCTGGGCGGCGACCTGGAGGAGCGGGAGCGCAGCCGGACCCTCCAGCCCGGCGACTGGCAGCGCTGCGCGGACGCCGGGGTGTTCGCGCTGCCCGTCCCGAAGGAGTACGGCGGCCTCGGCCTCGACCCGCTGACCTGCGCGCTGGCCCTGGAGGGCCTGGGGCGGGGCTGCCGGGACAACGGGCTGCTGATCGCCGCCGGCGCCCACCTGTGGGCGGTGGAGCTTCCGCTGCTGCTCTTCGGCACCGAGGAACAGAAGCGCCGCCACCTGCCGGCCCTGGTCGACGGCAGCAGCATCGGCGCCCACGCGATCACCGAGGCGGGCTCCGGCTCCGACGCGCTGTCGCTGTCCGCCGTGGCCCGGCGCGAGGGCGACCACTACGTGCTGAACGGCGGCAAGCGGTTCATCACCAACGCGCCGGTGGCCGGCCTGTTCATCGTCTACGCGACCGTCAACCCCGAGCTGGGATTCACCGGCGTCACCGCGTTCCTCGTCGACCGGGACACGCCCGGCCTCACCGTCGAGAGCGGCTTCGAGAAGACGGGGCTGCGCACCGCGCCCTGGGGCGAGATCGTCCTGCGCGAGTGCCGCGTCCCCGTCGCGAACCGGCTCGGCGCGGAGAAGCAGGGGTCGAGGATCCTCGCCACCGCCATGGCCTGGGAACGGTCCCTCATCCTGGCCCCGCTGCTCGGCACCATGCAGCGCCAGATCGACGAGTGCACCCGGTACGCCCGCAGCCGCGAGCAGTTCGGCAGCATCATCGGCCGCTTCCCCTCCGTGTCCCACAGCGTGGTCGGCATGCAGATACGGCTGGAGGCCGCCCGGCTGCTCACCTACCGCGCCGCCTGGGACCTGGGCCGGGGCGACACCGGCTCGGTGTTCCCGGAGGCCGCCCAGCTGGAGACCAGCGAGTCCGCCGTCCAGACCTTCCTGGACGCCGTCCAGCTCTACGGCGGCCTCGGCTACACCACGGCCACCGACGCCGAGCGCAATCTCCGGGACGCCCTCGGCACCCGGATCTCCTCCGGCACCTCCGACATGCAGCGCAAGGTGATGGCCGACAAGCTGGGCCTCACCGTCCGGGCGCGGCACACCGCGGACGGAAGGCACACACCGTGACGACCCTTGCCGACCTGCTCACGCGCGCCGCCGCCGAGCGGCCCGGCGCCCCCGCGCTGCGCGACCGCGAGCGGACGCTGACCTACGCCGAACTGGACCGGGCCGCCGGTGCGCTGGCCGCCGCGCTGCGGCAGGCCGGCGTCGGCCCCGGCGACCGGGTCGGGCTGTGGCTGGCCAAGTCCGCCGAGACCGTCGTAGCCGTCCACGCGGCGCTTCGGCTGGGCGCCGCCTACGTACCGGTGGACCCCGCGGCCCCGCCCGCCCGCGCCGCCTACATCCTGCGCGACTGCTCCGTCGCGGCCCTGGTCACCGACAGCGGCCGGCTCGCCCTGCTGGACGAGCAGCACACCGGCGACGACGACCCGATCCGGCTCGTCGTGGTGACGGACGCGCCGGACCCGGCGCCGGACGGACGTCCCGGAGGCGCCCGGCGGCTGGGCTGGCAGACCGCGCTGGAACAGGCCCCGGCCGACGGCCTCGCGCCCGCCCCGGCCGCGCCGGACGACCTCGCCTACGTGCTGTACACGTCCGGTTCCACGGGCACCCCGAAGGGGGTCATGCTCTCGCACCGCAACGCGCTGGCGTTCGTCGACTGGGCCGTGGCCGAGACCGGGCTGACCGCCGCCGACCGGGTGTCCTCCCACGCCCCGGTCCACTTCGACCTCTCCGTCTTCGACCTGTTCGCCACCGTACGGGCCGGCGCCTGCCTCGTCCTGGTGCCGGAGAACCGGCGCGGGCTCGGCGTCGCCCTGAACCGGCTGGTCGCCGAGGAACGGATCACTGTCTGGTACTCGGTGCCGGGCGCCCTGATCCGCATGCTCGACGCGAAGAACCGCGAGCTGCTGGAGTCGAGCGGGCTGCGCACGGTCCTGTTCGCCGGGGAGCCGTTCCCGCTCAAGCACGTACGGCGGCTGCGCGAGGCCCTGCCCGAGGCGGCGCTCTACAACCTGTTCGGGCCGACCGAGACCAACGTGTGCACCTTCCACCGGGTCACCGGCGACGACCTCGCCCCCGGCCGGACGGCCCCGCCGCCCATCGGCCGGCCCTGCCCCTACGCCCTGGCCACCCTGCACGACGCGGACGGCCGCCCGGTCGACGACGTCCCCGGCGCCGAGGGTGAACTGGTCATCGCCGGCGACTCGGTGATGCTCGGCTACTGGGGCGCCCCCGAGGGGCCGGCCGGGGTGCACCGCACCGGCGACCTGGTCCGCCACGAGGCCGGCACCGGGTACGTCTACCTGGGCCGCCGGGACCACATGGTGAAGATCCGCGGCTACCGCGTCGAACCCGAGGAGATCGAGGCCCGGCTGCTCGAACTGCCCGAGGTGCACGAGGCCGCCTGCGTCGCCGTACCGGACCCCGGCGGCGACCCCGACGCCACCGCGCTGGAGGTCCACGTGATCCCCGCCGACGGGGCCCGCCCCGACCCGGACGCGCTGCGCCGGCACTGCCTGGAGCACCTGCCGCGCTACATGGTCCCGCAGGAGTTCCGGTTCCTGACGGCGTTCCCGCGCACCTCGACGGGCAAGGTCGACCGCCGGGCGCTGGCCGCGCTGCCGCGCCCGCGCCCCGAGGAGGAACCGTGCCTGGTGAACCACTGACCCTGGAGGTGCCCAGCCGGATCCTCGGCCGCACCAAGCGCGCCACGGTCCTGCTGCCGGACGGCTACGAGCCGCACGGCCCCGGCCACCCGGTGCTCTACCTGCTGCACGGCTACGGCGGCGGCCGCGGCACCTGGCTGGAGCGCACCCGGCTCGCCGAGTACCTCCGGGGCAGCCGGCTCGTGGTGGTCATGCCGGAGAGCGGGCGCCGCTGGTTCGTCAACGACCACGCGGGCCTGCGCTACGAGGACCACTTCACCGAGGAACTGCTGCCCGCCGTCGACGCCCGGTTCAACACGCTCGCCCGCCGCTCGGCCCGGGCCGTGGGCGGGTTCTCCATGGGCGGGGCGACCGCACTCTTCCTGGCGCTGCGCCATCGCGCCCTGTTCTCGGCCGTCACCTCGCACGCGGGCGCCTTCGAGGCCCCCCGGCGGATCGGCGACCCCTACCACGAGCACCGCGGCGAACCGGACTTCCTGATGCCGACGGTCGAGAGCCACGAGCGCGTGTGGGGCCCGCCCGGCAGCGAGACCCGGCGCAGCTACGACCCGTACCGGCTGATGGCGCGGGAGGACCCACTGCCGCCGCCGGCCCTGTACCTGGACGTCGGCACCGGCGACCACGACCGCATGGTCCGGATGAACCGGTCCGTGCGCGACGCCCTGCGGGAGCGGGGCTGGCCGCCGGAGTACCGGGAACTGCCGGGCGGCCACGACTGGCAGTTCGTGAACGACGCCCTGCCCGGCGCGCTGGCCTTCCTGCACGGCCGGCTCACCGCGGCGGCCGCGACACCCCAGGAGGTACGGGCATGACCGCCGACGAGAAGGCGCCCGTGGTCCTGGTGACCCGGCCGCGCGAAGGCGTGGTGGCGGCCACTCTGAACCGTCCCCACCGCGCCAACGCGCTGACCGAGGAGGTCTTCGAGGAGCTCGGCGCGCTCTGCGCCGTGCTCGCCGCCGACCCCTCGGTGCGGGTGCTCGTCCTCAAGGGGGCGGGGGAGACCTTCTGCTCCGGGTACGACGTCGCCGAGGTCGGCCGGGTGGCCGCGCTGCCGCCGCTGGAGCTGACCGCCCTGCTGGAGCGCCAGGCGGAGGTGATCGCCGCGCTGCGCGAACTGCCGCAGACCGTCGTCGCCGCCGTCGACGGGGTGGCGGCCGGCGCGGGTCTCTCGCTCGCCCTGGCCGCCGACGTCCGCGTGCTCACCGCCCGTGCCCGGCTGCGGGCCGCGTTCGTGCGGATGGGCCTGTCCGGCGGCGACATGGGCGCGTCCTGGCTGCTGCCGCGGATCGCCGGGTTCGGCTTCGCCTCCGAGATGCTGCTCACCGGCCGGTTCGTGACCGCCGAGGAGGCTCTCCAGCGGGGCCTGGCGGGCCGGGTCTGCGCCATCCAGGACCTGCTGCCCGTGGTCATGGAGAGCGCAGGCCAGATCGCCGGCAACAGCCCCGTGTCGCTGCGGCTGACCAAGCAGGTCCTGCAGTCCAACATCGACGCCCCGTCGCTGCGGGCCGCGCTGGAGCGCGAGATCCCCGTGCAGGTGATGGCGGCCAAGTCACCCGACGTCCACGAGGCGGTGGCCGCCTTCCGCGAGCGCAGGTCCCCGCACTTCGGCACCGGCGACCGGGCCGGCACCAAGGAGGAACAACCATGACGCAGACCAGCACGACCTGGGCACCGAAACTGGTCGGGCCCGCCGAGGCGGGCGTCGCCGCGAGCCCCGACGGGCTCGCCGAGTACCTGCGCGGCACCGACCTCGACGACCTCCTCGGCCGCGAGAAGGCGGTCGTCCTGCGCGGCTTCTCCGTCACCGAGGACAGCTACGACGGCCTGGCCGGCCTGCTGCTGCCGGAGCGGCTGGCCTACGTGCACGGCAACTCCCCGCGCACCAAGGTCGGCCGCAACCTCTACACCTCGACCGAGTACCCGGCCGAGTACGAGATCTCCATGCACAACGAGATGTCGTACGCCAGCTCCTGGCCGTCGCGGATCCTCTTCCACTGCGCGATCGCCGCCGAGACCGGCGGCGCCACACCGGTGGTCGACGGGCAGCTGTGGCTCGACTCGCTGGACGCCGAGGTGCGCGAGGCCTTCGCCGGCGGGGTGCGGTACACGCAGAACCTGCACGACGGCGTCGGCTTCGGCAAGAGCTGGCAGGCCACCTTCGAGACGGACGACCGGACGGCGGTCGAGGAGTTCCTCGCCGGCACGGGCGCCGACCACGAGTGGCGTGCGGACGGCTCGCTGCGGGTGAGCCTGCTGCGCCCGGCCACCCTCACCCACCCGGTCACCGGGACCGAGGTGTGGTTCAACCAGGCCGACCAGTTCCACCCGGCGGGACTCGGCGAGGACGCGGCGGCGCTGGCCGAGGTGATCCCGGAGGACGAACTGCCCCAGCACGCCGTGTTCGCGGACGGTTCGCCGATCCCCGACGCGTACGTCCGGCACATCCAGGAGACCGGGATGCGGCTGGCCGTCGACGTGGACTGGCAGGTGGGCGACCTGCTGTTCGTGGACAACGTGGCCGTGGCGCACGGCAGGCGGGCGTACACGGGGCAGCGGCGCATCCTGGTGGCCATGTCCGGCTGAGCGCACGGAAAAAAGGGGGGAGGCCCGGCGGCCTCCCCCCTTTCGTCGTCCCGGCCGGTGGCCGTGGCCGTCCGGCTCAGTGGTCGCGGTACACCGCCTGCACGGCCATCCGCCGCAGTCCCTCGGCCCAGTCGGCCCGTACCGTCCCGCGCAGCGCGTCCTCCGCCGCCGCCAGCCGGTCGGCGATCACCGACTCCACCCGGTCCCGGACCCCGGTACGCAGCAGCAGGTCGTGCAGCTCGTCGGGGTCGGTCGCGGACAGGTCGTCACCCACCAGCTCCCGCACCTCCGGCACCGTCTGCAGCGCCAGAGACATCAGCAGCGTCATCTTGTGCTGCTTGAAGTCCAGCCGGGCCGGCTTCCCCGTGGCCGCCGAGGTGCCGAAGGCGTCCAGCAGGTCGTCGCGCAGCTGGAAGGCCTCGCCCACCGCGAGCCCGTACGCCTCGAACGGCGCCATCAGCTCGTCCGCACCGGCCAGCCGCGCACCCATGGCCAGCGGCCGGAAGACCGTGTACCGGCCGGACTTGAACAGCGCGATCCAGCTGGACAGTGCCGCGTCCGGGGCGAACTGGGCGGCGGCCCGCACATCCAGGAACTGACCGACCATCAACTCCGTGCACAGCTCGCCCCAGACCGGCCGCACCCGCTCCGGGCAGCCCGCGAGCAGCCGCTCCGCGTACACCAGGGCGAGGTCGCCCGCCAGGACGGCGACGCTCTCGCCGTAGCGGCTGGCCGTCCCGCGCCAGCCCCGCTCGGTGTGCAGCTCGGCATGGGCGACCTGCGCCGTCGAGGCGCCGCGGCGCAGCTCGGACTCGTCCATCACGTCGTCGTGCAGCAGCGCGAAGCTGTGCAGCAGCTCCAGCGCCGCGGCGACGTCCACGATCTCCGCACTGTCCGGGTCGCCACCGGCGGCCAGATAGCCGGCCACGCAGAACGCGGGGCGCAGCCGCTTGCCGCCGCTGCCGACCATGCGCGCCACGCAGTCGACGAGTTCGACGGAATCCGGGTTGCGTGACTTCCACACCCGGCGTTCCTCGTCCAGGAAATTCCGCAGGCGCAGCTCGACGCGGTTCAGCAACTCGTCCCGAGTCGCGATTGTTTCCATGAGTCCGGTGTCCGTGAATTCCTGGCTCACCGGCGGGGCGGTCGACATGTCAGCTCTCCTCGTGCCGCGGCAGCGATCGAACCGGGAACCAAGTGAATGACGCTGCCTCTTGATCTCCAATGGCCCGGCCCATTCTTCCGGCGCGGACGCCGCCGTGAACGGCAGAGGCAGCTCCTCGTCCAGCCACCGTCCAGGTCGGACGAGGCGGCCGCACCTAGTCTCCGACATGGCAAGCGGGCCGATCCAGGTGAATCGAGCACGGCGGCGAAGGTGCGCCCGTCGTCGGTGTCCGCCGCATATACCCGGGTGAATTGACGAGGAGTCATGGAGCGATTTCAGTCTTTTGTCGACGGTGCGCGGAAGTTTCCTCTGACCGGCGCGCAGGCCGGGGTGTGGTTCGCGCAGCAGATGGACCCGGACAGCCCGATATTCCGGGCGGCTGAATACCTGGAAATTCACGGACCGGTCGACCCGCAGCTCTTCGAGCGGGCACTTCGGCGCCTGGTCGACGAGGCCGACGCGCTGCACGTGCGGTTCCTGGAGACCGACGAGGGTCCCCGGCAGACGGTCGGCCCGGCTCCCGAGTGGACCCTGCACGTCGTCGACGTCTCCGCCGCCGCGGACCCCCGGCAGGCGGCCGAGGAGTGGATGAGCCGCGACCTGCGCCGCCGCGTCGACCTCACCCGCTCACCGCTGTTCACCCAGGCCCTGTTCCGGGCCGCCGAGGACAGGTGGTTCTGGTACCACGCCTACCACCACATCCTCCTCGACGGTGTGGGCGCCTCCCTCCTGGTCCGGCGTGCCGCACACCTGTACACGGCCCTGGCCGAGGCCGCCGATCCCGGGCCGTCGCCGTTCGCCTCCGTGCGCGCCCTGCTCGACGACGACGCCGCCTACCGCGCGTCCGCCGCGTTCGACGAGGACCGCGCCCACTGGACCGACCGCTTCGCCGACCGGCCCGAACCGGTGGCGCTCTCGGCGCGTCCCCTCAAGCCGTCCGCCGAGTTCGTCCGCCGTACCGTCCTGCTGCCCGAGGACGTCCAGGGCGAACTGACCGCGGCGGCCGAGCGGATCGGCGTGGCCCGTTCCCGCATCGTCATCGCCGCGACCATGGCGTACCTGCACCGCCTGACCGGCCTGACCGACGTCGTCGCGGGTCTGCCGGTCACCGCGCGCACCCACGACGAGGTCCGCAAGGCGCCCGGCATGGTCGCCAACGTGCTGCCGCTGCGGGTGGCCGTCGACTCCGCCACCACCGTCGGCGAACTGCTCGACCGCACCCGGACCGCCCTGCGCGAACTGGTGCCGCGCCAGCGCTACCGCGGCGAGGACCTGCGCCGTGACCTCGGCCTCGGTCACGAGTACCGGCGCTTCTTCGGGCCGCTGCTCAACGTCGTCCCGTTCTCCTACGACATCCGCTTCGCCGGCCACCGCGCGGACGCCCGCAACATGTCGCTGCGCCTCATCGAGGACCTCGCGATCTCGGTGTACGACCGCTCCGACGGCAGTGCGATCCGCGTCGACTTCGACGTCCACCCCGAGCTGTACGACACCGCGGAACTCGCCGCGCACCAGGAGCGGTACGTCCGCTTCCTGGGCCGCCTGGCCCGCGCCCTGGAGCACCCCGCCACCCCCGTCGGCCGCCTCGGCTTCCTCGACGACGCCGAACGCGCCCTCGTCGTACCCGCCGTCGAGCCGGTCCCCGCCGATCCCACGGCCACCTTCCCCGCCCTGTTCGAGCGGACCGCGGCCCGCTTCCCCGACGCCCCGGCCGTCCGCTTCGGCGACACGGTGCTCGACTACGCCGAACTCAACCGGCGGGCCAACCGGCTGGCCCGGCACCTGACCGCCCGCGGCATCGGCCCCGAGGACCGGGTCGCGCTGCTGCTGCCCCGCTCCGCCGATCTCGTCGTGGCCGTGCTCGGCGTGCTCAAGACGGGCGCCGCGTTCGTGCCGCTCGATCCCGCCTACCCCCGGGCCCGGATCGAGCACGTCCTCGGCGACGCCCGGCCCTCCTGCCTGCTGGCCCACTCCACCACCGCACCGCTCGCCGGCGAGGCCGCCGGGGCCGCGCCCCTGCTCGTGCTGGACGACCCCACGGTGACGGCCGCCCTGGCCGGGCGGCCGGGCGGCGATCTCACGGACGCCGAGCGCACCGCCCCGCTCACCGTGGACCACCCCGCCTACGTCATCTACACCTCCGGTTCCACCGGCCGGCCCAAGGGCGTCGTGGTCACCCACCGCGGCGTCCCGCACCTCGCCGACACCTTCGTCGGGCACATGCGGGTACGGCCCGGCAGCCGTGTGCTGCAGTTCGCCTCGCTGGGCTTCGACGCCATGGTCCCGGAGCTGTGCATGGGCCTGCTGGCCGGCGCGTCCTTCGTGCTGGCGCCCGCCGAGCACCTGATGCCGGGCGAGGCGCTGGCCGCGTTCACCCGCGCGGCCGGTGTCACCCACGCGATCCTGCCGCCGTCCTCGCTCGCCGTCATGGACCCCGCCGGTGACCTGCCCGCCGACCTGGTCATCCTGGTCGCGGGCGAGGCATGCTCCGGCGACCTGGCCGAGCGCTGGTCGGCCGGGCGGCTCTTCCTCAACGGCTACGGCCCCACGGAGACCACCGTCTGCGCCACCATCAGCGAACCCCTCGCCGGAACCGGCGAACCCCCGATCGGCCGCGCCGTCACCGGCAGCCGGACCTACGTCCTGGACGCAGCCCTGCAGCCGGTGCCGCCCGGCGTGACCGGCGAACTGTACGTGGCGGGAGCCTCCCTGGCCCGGGGCTACCTCGGCCGGCCGGCGCTCACCGGCGAGCGCTTCGTCGCCGACCCCCACGGCCTGCCCGGGGAGCGGATGTACCGCACCGGCGACCTGGCGCGGCAGCGCCCCGACGGCACCCTGGAGTACGCCGGCCGGGCCGACGAGCAGGTCAAGATCCGCGGCTACCGGGTCGAGCCCGGCGAGGCCGAGGCCGCCCTGCGCGAGCTGGACGCGGTCGCCCAGGCCGCCGTGGCGGTACGCACCGACCGGACCGGCGTGCCCGCCCTGGCCGGTTACGTCGTGCCCGCCGACGGCCGCACCCTCGACCTCGCCGCCCTGCGCGCCGCCCTGGCCGACCGTCTCCCCGGCTACCTGGTGCCCGCCACCCTCACGGCCCTCGACGCCATCCCCGTCACCCCCAACGGAAAGACCGACCGCAAGGCCCTGCCCGACCCGGGCGCGGGGACCGGCGGCGCGCCCGCCACGCCGTACGCCCCGCCGCGCACCCCGCGCGAGGAGCGCCTGTGCGCCCTGTTCGCGGAGGCACTCGGCACCCCGCAGGTCGGACTCGACGACGACTTCTTCGCCCTGGGCGGCCACTCCCTGCTCGCCGCCCGCCTCACCCCGCGCATCCGCGCCGAACTCGGTGTCGAGTGCGGAGTCGAGGCTGTCTTCAAGGCGCCCACCGTGCGCCGCCTGGCCGAGCGGCTCGCCGACGCCGCGCCCGCCCGTCCCGCGCTGGCGCCGGTGGAGCACGACGGCGACCCCGAACTCTCCGCCGCACAGCGCCGGTTGTGGTTCCTGCACCGTCTGGAGGGCCCCAGCAGCGCGTACCACATCCCGCTCGTCCTGACCCTCGACGGCGGCCTGGACACCGAAGCGCTCACGGCCGCCCTCACCGACCTCACCGACCGGCACGAGGTGCTGCGGACGGTCTACCCCGACCGTGACGGCACCCCCCGCCAGCACATCACGCCGCCCGGCGACGGACCCGCCCTGCGGCGCCGGGCCGCGGCCAAGGCCGAACTGCCCGCCCTGCTCGCCGAGGAGACCGCCCGCCCCTTCGACCTCGGCACCGAGACCCCGCTGCGGGTCACCCTGTTCACCCTCGCCCCGGGACAGCACGTCCTGCTGCTCCTGCTGCACCACATCGCCGCCGACGGCGAGTCCGTCGCCCCCCTGCTGAACGACCTGCTCACCGCCTACGCGGCCCGCACCCGGGGCCGTGCGCCCGAGCTCGCCCCGCTCCCGGTGAGCTACGCCGACCACGCCGTCTGGCAGCGGCGCCTGCTCGGCGACGAGGACGCGCCCTCCGAGGCGGCCGTGCGCCAGCTCGCCTACTGGCAGGACCGGCTGGCGGGCCTGCCCGACCACCTCGACCTGCCCTTCGACCGGCTGCCCGCGGCCACCGCGAGCGCGCCCGGGGCCCGCACCCTGACCACGCGTCTGGACGCGGACACCCACGCCCGCCTCGCCGCGCTGGCCCGGTCCGCCGGCGCCACCCCCTTCATGGTGCTCCAGGCCGGGCTGTCCGCCCTGCTCGCCCGCCTCGGCGCCGGGGACGACATCGTGCTCGGCGCCCCTGTCGCCGGCCGCGACGACGAGGCGCTGCAGCCGCTCGTCGGCTTCTTCAACAACACACTGGTGCTGCGCACCGACACCGCAGGCAACCCCTCCTTCACGGAGCTGCTCGCCCGGGTGCGGGAGGGCGACCTCGCGGCCTTCGCCCACCAGGACCTGCCGTTCGAGCGGCTGGTGGAGGCCCTGAACCCGGTGCGGTCCGCCTCCCGGCACCCGCTGTTCCAGGTGATGCTGTCCATGGACGGCGCGCGCCGCCCGCTGCCCGAACTGCCCGGCCTGCGGCTGGGACTCATGGACGTGCCGAACACCACGGCCAAGTTCGACCTGTCCTTCAACGTCCGCGAGGAGCACGCCGCTTCCGGCACCCCCGACGGCGTCCTCGTCGCCCTGGAGTACCGCACCGACGCCTTCGAGGCGAGCACCGCCCAGGACCTCCTGGACCGCTTCGCCCGGCTGCTCACCGCCGTCGCGGACGACCCGGAGCTGCGCGTCGGCGACGTACCGCTGCTCACCGACGGGGAACTGCGCCGGGAGCTGGTGGAGTTCAACGCCACGGCGGCCGACGAGTCCCTGACGGACGTGGTGCGCCGGGTGCGGGAGACGGCCGCGCGCCGGCCGGACGCGGTCGCGGTGTCGGACGACGACGGCGAGCTGACGTACGCCGGACTCGTCGACCTGCTGGACCGGATCGCCGCCCGGGTCGGCGCTCTGCCCGCCGGGCCGGAGCCGGTGGTGGCCGTGCTCGCGGAGCGCGGCCGCTGGGCCGTGGCCTCGCTGCTGGGCATCCTCGCCGCGGGCGCCGTGTACCTGCCGCTGGACACCCGCTCACCGGTGGCCCGTTCCGCCGAGCTGGTGGCCGACGCCGGGGTACGGCTGGTGCTCGCCGGACCCGGGCTGACCGACCTTGCGGCCGGGCTCGGCACGGAGGCGGTGGCCCTGGACGGCGACCTGACCGCCCAGGCGGCCGTCGCCGTCCCGGCCGTCCCGGACCGGCTGGCGTACGTACTGTTCACGTCCGGTTCCACCGGTCGGCCCAAGGGCGCGATGGTGCACCACCGGGGCATGAACAACCACCTGCTGGCCAAGATCGAGGACCTCGACCTCGACGCCCGCGACGCGGTCGTGCAGAACGCGCCGCTCACCTTCGACGTCTCCGTCTGGCAGATGCTCGCGCCACTGGTGGTCGGTGGCCGGGTGGTGGCCGTCGGCCAGGAACTGGCCGTCGACGCCGTCGGCCTGTTCCGGACGGCCGGGCAGGACGCGGTGACCGTGCTGGAGGTCGTGCCGTCGCTGCTGCGGGCCGCGCTGGACGCCTGGGACGAGGGCGCCGAGCTGCCCGAACTGCCCGCGCTGAACTGGCTCGTCGTCACCGGCGAGGACCTGCCGGCCGAGCTGTGCCGGCGCTGGTTCGCGCGCTTCGCGGCGGTGCCGGTGGTCAACGCCTACGGCCCCACCGAGTGCTCGGACGACGTCACGCACGCCGTGATCACCGCCGCCTCGGCCGGATCCGAGCGGGTGAGCGCGCCGATCGGGCGGGCCGTGCGCAACACGTCCCTGTACGTGCTGGACGACCGGCTGCGGCCGGTGCCCGCCGGTGTCCCCGGTGACCTGTACGTCGCCGGCACCGGGGTCGGCCGGGGCTACCTGGACGACCCGGCGCGCACCGCCGGTGTGTTCGTGGCCGACCCCTTCGCGGCGGACGGGACCCGGCTGTACCGCACCGGCGACCGCGTACGCCGGCTGCCCGACGGACAGCTGGAGTTCCTGGGCCGCCGGGACGCGCAGGTGAAGATCCGCGGCCAGCGGGTCGAGCTGGGCGAGATCGAGGCCCGGCTGCGCGAGGTGCCTGGCGTCACCGACGCGGCGGCCACGGTCGTCGACGGCCGGCTGGTGGCCCACCTGGTCGGCGGCGCCGACTCCGAGGCGGTCCGCGAGGCGGTCTCCCGGGTGCTGCCGGAGCACATGGTCCCCACCGCCTGGACGGCGCTCGGGTCGATGCCGCTGACCGCGAACGGCAAGGTGGACCGCAAGGCGCTGCCCGTGCCCGACCTGACCCGCACGGCCGGCCGGGCGCCCGCCACGGCGCAGGAGGAGATCCTGTGCGGGATCTTCGCCGAACTCCTCGGCGTGGAACGGGTCGGCGCCGACGACGACTTCTTCCAGCTCGGCGGCCACTCCCTGCTGGCCACCCGCCTGGTGGCGCGGGTCCGTTCGGCGCTGGACGCGGACGTCTCCGTCGCCACCGTCTTCCGCAACCCCAGCCCCGCGGGCCTCGCGGCCGCGCTCGGCCTGCGCCCGCCGGCGCGCGCGGTCCTCGCCCCGCGGCCCCGCCCCGAGGTGCTGCCGCTCTCACCCGCACAGCGCGGCCTGTGGTTCATCAACCGGCTCGACCCCGCCGACGCCTCCTACAACATCCCGCTGGTCGTCCGGCTCACCGGCGCCCTCGACCGGCCTGCCCTGGAAGCGGCCCTGGCCGCCCTGGTGGCCCGGCACGAGACCCTGCGCACCGTCTTCCCGGAGTCCGAGGGCACCCCGCGTCAGGTCGTGCTGCCGGCCGACCCGGCGCGCCCCCGCCTGGACGTCGTCGACGCCGCCGGCCGGGACGAGACGTCCCTGATCGCGGCCGTCACCGGCCGGGGCTTCGACCTGGCCACCGAACCGCCGCTGCGTGCCGCCCTGCTGGAGCGCGGTCCCGAGGAGCACGTCCTGGTGCTCGTCGTGCACCACATCGCCAGTGACGGCTGGTCGACCGCGCCGCTGCTGAGCGACCTGTCCGCCGCCTACCGCGCCGCGCTCGACGGCCGGACCCCCGACTGGGCCCCGCTGCCCGTCCAGTACGCCGACCACGCGCTGCGCCTGCACGAGCGGCTGGGCGCCGAGGACGACCCCGACAGCGTGCTGTCCCGTCAACTCGCCCACTGGAAGGGCGCCCTGGCGGATCTGCCGGAGGAACTCACGCTGCCCACCGACCGGCCCCGGCCGCGCGAGAGCGGCCGCACCGGCGGCCTCGTCCCCTTCGAGATCGGCGCCGGCACCCACCGGGCCGTCCTGCGCGCGGCCCGCGAGCACGGCGTCACGCCGTTCATGGTGCTGCACGCCGCGCTCGCCGCCCTGCTCACCCGTGTCGGAGCGGGGGAGGACATCGTCATCGGCGGCTCGGTCTTCGGCCGGGACGACGACACGCTCCGTGACCTCGTCGGCTTCTTCGTCAACTCCCTGGTGCTGCGCACCGACACCTCCGGCGACCCGACGTTCGGCGAACTGCTCACCCGGGTCCGGAGCGCCGACATCGACGCGTTCGACCACCAGGACCTGCCGTTCGAGCGGCTGGTGGAGGCCCTCAACCCGGTGCGCTCGGCCGGCCGGCACCCGCTGTTCCAGACCAAGCTGGTCCTGCAGAACCTCGGGCGTCCGGCGGCCGACCTGCCCGGCCTGACCGCCGAGTTCGTCCAGCAGGACCCCGATCTGGCCAAGTTCGACCTGCTGTTCAGCGTCGCCGAACGGTTCGGCGAGCAGGGCGAGCCGGCCGGGATCACCGCCGCGGCGGGCTACTGCGCCGACCTGTTCGACCAGGCCACCGTCGCGTCCCTGACCACCCGTTTCGTACGGCTCCTGGAGGCGGCCCTGGCCGACCCCGCCCGGCGCCTGACCGAGCTGGAGATCGTCTCCGCCGCCGAGCGGGACGAGGCCCTGCGGCGGCGCAACGACACCGCGGCGGAGGTCTCCAGGCGCACCCTCGCGCAGCTCTTCGCCGCGCAGGCGGCCCGCTCGCCCGAGGCGCCCGCCGTGGTCTGCGGCCCGCGGGAACTCAGCTACGCCCGGCTCGACCAGGACTCCGACCGGCTGGCCCGGCTGCTGCTGGCCCACGGAGCGGGCGCCGGGTCCGTGGTGGCGTTCGCGGTACCGCGCTCGGCCGAGGCGGTCGTCGCGATGCTCGCGGCCGGGAAGGCCGGCGCCGCCTACCTGCCGCTCGACCCCGAACAGCCCGGCGACCGCGTCCGGACCCTCCTCGACGACGCCCGTCCGGCGCTGCTGCTGACCACCCGGGCCGCCGTGGACACGGCCCCACACCTCGCCGAACGGCCCGGCACCACCGTCGTCCTGGACGATCCGGACACCGAGGCGGCCCTCGCCCGGCTGGCCGCCGGCCCGCTCTCCGACGCCGAGCGCGGCGCCCCGCTCACCCCGGACGACGCCGCGTACGTCGTCTACACCTCGGGTTCCACCGGCACCCCCAAGGGCGTCGTGGTGGAGCAGCGCGCGATCGCCGAGTACGCCACGTACTGCGCCGCCCGCTACCCGGGGCTGGCCGGCCGCACCCTGCTGCACTCGCCGCTCTCCTTCGACCTGGGCCTGACCGGCCTGTACGGCACCCTCCTGGCCGGCGGCTGCCTGTACGTCGCCGACCTGGACGAACGGCTGCGGGTGCCCGACGGTCTCACCTTCGCCAAGGTGACGCCCAGTCACCTGCAGATGCTGCTGGAGCTGCCCGAGGCCTGCTCGCCCACCGCCCAGCTCGTCATCGGCGGCGAGGCGCTGCACGCCGAGCAGCTCGCCGCCTGGCGCGAGCGCCACCCCGGCGTCGAGGTCGTGAACCACTACGGACCCACCGAGACCACGGTCGGCTGCCTGGACCACCCCGTCCCCGCGGGCAGCGCGCTCCCGGCCGGACCGGTCCCGCTCGGCCGGCCCATGACCAACACCCGGGTCTACGTCCTCGACGCCCGGCTCAACCCGGTGCCGGACGGTGTCACCGGTGACCTGTACGTGGCGGGCACCGGCGTGGCCCGCGGCTACCTCCACCGCCCCGCACTGACCGGCGAGCGGTTCGTGGCCGACCCGTTCGGCCCCGCCGGGTCCCGGATGTACCGCACCGGTGACCGGGTCCGCTGGAGCCGCGACGGACTGCTGACCTACGTCGGCCGCGCCGACCACCAGGTCAAGGTGCGCGGCTACCGCATCGAACCGGGCGAGGTGGAGGCGTGCCTGCTCACCGCGCCCGGGGTGACCCAGGCCGTCTGCCTGGTCCGCGAGGACCAGCCGGGCGACCGGCGGCTCGTCGCCTACGTCGCCGCCGAGGCCGGCCCCGGCGCCGCCGAGGGGCTGCGCTCCCACGCGGCCGCGGCGCTGCCCGCGTACCTGGTGCCGTCCGCCGTGGTGGTCCTGGACCGGCTGCCCCTGACGGCCAACGGCAAGGTCGACCGCGCCGCGCTGCCCGACCCCGCCGCCCCGTCCGGCCCCGTCGCACGGGCGCCGCGCACCCCGGAGGAGGAGATCCTCTGCGGTCTGTTCGCCGACATCCTGGGCACCGGACCGGTCGGCATCGACGACGACTTCTTCGCCCTGGGCGGCCACTCGCTGCTCGCGATGCGCCTGCTCAGCCGTATCGCCACCACCCTGGGCGCCCGGATCGGCATCAAGGCGCTGTTCGACGACCCCACCGTCGCCGGCATCGCCGCCCGCCTGGGCTCGGCCACGGACACCCGGCCGCCGCTGGTGCCCGCCGAGCGCACCGAGCGCGTCGCCCTGTCCTACGCCCAGCGCCGCCTGTGGTTCCTCAACCGCCTGGAGGGCTCCGACGACGCCACCTACAACGTCCCGCTGGTGCTGCGCATCGGCGGCGGACTGGACCGGGCCGCGCTGCGGGAGGCGCTGCGCGACGTCGTCACCCGGCACGAGAGCCTGCGCACGGTCTTCCCCGAGCGGGACGGTGTGCCCTGGCAGCGGGTCCTCGGACCGGTCGAGGGCGCGCCCGTGCTGGAGGAGACCGAGACCGGGCCCGACGGCCCGGCCGAGGCGATCCGCGAGACCGTCACCCGAGGCTTCGACCTGGTCTGCGAACCCCCGCTGCGGGCCCGGCTGCTGACCGGCGCCGACGAGTCCGACGAAGCCGTTCTCGTGCTGGCCGTGCACCACATCGCCACCGACGGCTGGTCGATCGCCCCGCTCCTGCACGACCTCGGCCGTGCCTACACCGCCCGGGTACGCGGCGCCGCGCCCGACTGGCGCCCGCTGCCGGTGCAGTACGCCGACTACTCGGTGTGGCAGCAGGAGGTCATGGGAGACCCGCAGGACCCGGACAGTCCGCTGGCCCGGCAGCTGGCGTACTGGACCGAGGCCCTGGCCGGGCTGCCGGAGGAGCTGGACCTGCCCACCGACCGGCCCCGCCCGGAGGCCGCCGGCTACCACGGCGCGAACGTGCCCCTCGCCCTGGACGCCGCGGCGCACACCGCGCTCGCGGAGCTGGCAGGCAAGAGCGGCGTCAGCGTCTTCATGGTGCTCCAGGCCGCCCTGGCCACGCTGCTGACCCGGCTCGGCGCCGGCACCGACATCCCGCTCGGCACCCCGATCGCGGGCCGCACCGACGACGCCCTCGACGACCTGGTCGGCTTCTTCGTCAACACCCTGGTGCTGCGCACCGACACCTCCGGCGACCCGACCTTCCGGGAGCTGCTGGCCCGGGTCCGGGAGACCGACCTGGCCGCCTACACCCATCAGGACCTCCCGTTCGAGCGCCTGGTGGAGGAGGTCAACCCGGTGCGCTCGCTGGCCCGGCACCCGCTGTTCCAGGTGATGCTGGTGCTGCACAACGCCATCAGCGACCGGCCGCACGCCGAACTGGGCGGCCTGCCGGTCCGGGTGGAGGCCACCGAGGCCCCCGTGGCCAAGTTCGACCTCTCCTTCAGCCTGTGGGAGCGGCACACCGACGAGGGCCGGCCCGACGGCATCGCCGGGCAGATCGAGTACGCCACCGACCTCTTCGACGCCGCCACCGCCGAGGCGCTCGCGGCGCGGCTGACCCGGCTGCTCACCGCCGCCGTCGCCGAGCCCGACCGCGGCATCGGCGACCTGCCGGTGCTGGCCGAGGACGAGCTGCACACGCTGCTCACCGACCGCAACGACACCTCCGTGGCCCGCCCCGAGGCCGCCCTGCCCGAGCTGTTCGCCGAGCGGGCCGCCCGGGCGCCCGATGCCCCGGCCGTGCAGAGCGCGGACCTGACCCTCACCTACGCCCAGCTCGACGCCCGCGCCGAGGCCCTCGCCGACGCGCTGGCCGAGCGGGGTGTGGGCACCGAGGACCGGGTGGCGCTGCTGCTCGGCGGGCGCGTCGACCACGTCGTGGCCGCGCTGGCGGTGGCGAAGGCGGGTGCGGTGTACGTACCGCTGGACGGGCGCAGCCCCGAGGCCCGCCTGCGGCACATCCTGGCGGACACCGCCGCCGTGGCCGTCGTCACCGACCGTGCCACCGCACCGCTCGTCCCGAAGGGCGCGGCCCCGCTGGTCCTGGTCGACGACCCGGCGCTCCGGTCCCGGCCGGAGGGCACCCGTCCGCGGCCCGCCGTCCGCCCCGACGCGCTCGCCTACATCATGTACACGTCCGGCTCGACCGGAGCGCCCAAGGGCGTCGCGGTCACCCACCGCGGGGTCGCCGGACTGGCCCGCGACCGGTACTGGGCCCACGGCCCCGAGGACCGCGTCCTGTTCCACTCGCCGACCACCTTCGACGCCTCGACGTACGAACTGTGGGGCCCGCTCCTGAGCGGCGGCCGGATCGTCGTCTGCGACGCGGAGGCCACCGACATCGCGGCCCTCGCCCGCACCATGACCGACCACCGGGTCACCGTCGGCCTGTTCAGCGAAGGCCTGTTCCGGCTGCTGGCCGAGCACCACGCGGACAGCTTCCGGCACCTGCGCGACATCTGCGTCGGCGGCGACACCCCGGCCGCGACGAGCGTCCGCCAGGTCCTCGCCCACGCCCCGGCCGCCCGCATCACCAACAGCTACGGCCCCACCGAGTCCACGCTGTGCGTGGTCCACCACACCCTCACACCGCGGGACCTGGAGCGCGGCGCGGTTCCCATCGGCCGCCCGCTGGACAACACCCGCGTCTACGTCCTCGACGACCGCCTGCGTCCCGTACCGGACGGCGTCGTCGGCGAACTCCACGTCGCCGGAGAGGGCCTGGCCCGGGGCTACGCGGGCCGCGCGGCCCTGACCGCCGAGCGGTTCGTCGCCGACCCCTACGGCCCGGCCGGCTCCCGGATGTACCGCACCGGCGACCGGGTCCGCTGGAACGCCGACGGCGCACTGGAGTTCGTCGGCCGCGGCGACGACCAGGTCAAGGTGCGCGGCTTCCGTATCGAACCCCGCGAGGTGGAGAACGCGGTCGCCTCCTTCCCCGGCACCGCCCACACCTTCGTGACCGTCCGCGAGGACCGGCCCGGCGACCGGCGTCTTGTCGCCTACGTCGTACCGGCCGGCCTGGACGTCACGGCGATGCGCCGGCATGCGGCCGGGCTGCTGCCCGACTACATGGTCCCCGACGCCTTCGTCACGCTGGACGACCTGCCGCTCAACGCCAACGGCAAGCTCGACCGCGCGGCCCTGCCCGCACCGGAGCGCTCCGCCACCGCCGGCCGGGCACCGGGCGACGCCCGCGAGCGGCTGCTGTGCACGCTCTTCGCCGACCTGCTCGGCGTCGCCGACGTCACCGCCGACGACAACTTCTTCGCCCTCGGCGGCGACAGCATCGTCTCGATCCAGCTGGTCAGCCGCGCCCGCCAGGCGGGCCTGGCCCTCACCCCCCGGGACGTCTTCCAGCACCAGACGGTCGCCGCCCTCGCCCGGGCGGCCGCCGAAGCCGGCGACCGGGCGGTCGAAGACGACGGCACGGGACAGGTGCCGGCCACCCCGATCATGGAGTGGCTGCGCGAACTCGGCGGCCCGATCGAGGGCTTCAACCAGTCCGTGCTGCTCCGGGTCCCGGCGGGCCTGACCGAGCACACCCTGACCGAGGCGGTCCAGGCGCTGCTGGAACGGCACGACGCCCTGCGCGGACGCCTCGACCGCGCCGAGCCCGGCCCCTGGCGGCTGGAGATCCCCGCCGCCGAGACCGCCGACGCCACCCGCCACGTCCGCCGCGTCGACGTCGCGGACGTACCGGAGACGGACCTCGAGCCGCTGCTGACCCGCGAGGCCGAGGAGACCCGCCGTTCGCTCGACCCCGACAAGGGCGACATGCTGCGCGCCGTCTGGTTCGACGCCGGCGCAGACCGTCCCGGACGCCTGCTGCTGATGGCCCATCACCTGGTCGTCGACGGAGTGTCCTGGCGCATCCTGGCCCCCGACCTGATGGACGCGTGGCTCGACGGTGACCGCGAGCTCGCGCCGGTGGGCACCTCGCTGCGCACCTGGGCGCACCGGCTCGCCGAACGGGCCGTATCCCCGGCGGCCGAGGACCAACTCGCCCTGTGGGAAGGCCTCACGGCCGCCCCCGACCCGAGGCTGACCGCCCGGCCGCTGGACCCGGCCGAGCACACCAAGGGCACCGCCCGCCACCACACCGCCGAGCTGCCGCCCGAGCGGACCGAAACCCTGCTCACGACCGGAGCCGAGGAGTCCCTGCTCACCGGGTTCGCGCTGGCCGTCGCCGAGTGGCGGCGGCGGCGCGGCACCGGCGGCGGAAGCCCCGTCCTGATCCACCGCGAGGGCCACGGCCGTGACGGCGACGACACCGCCGACCTGTCGCGCACGGTCGGCTGGTTCACCGCCATGCACCCGCTGCGCCTCGACCCCGGCATCCGCTGGCACGAGACGGCGGATCCCGACGCCCTCGCCGGGGCGCTCGCCCGGGTCGCGGAGCAGTTGCGGGCCCTGCCCGACAAGGGCACCGGCCACGGCCTGCTGCGCCACCTCAACCCGAGGACCGCACCGCTGCTCGCCGCCGGGCACAGCCCGCAGATCGCCTTCAACTACCTGGGCCGGGTCCGCACCGGCGGCGACGGCCCCACCGCCTGGGGCGCGGCACCCGAGCGGGTGACCGTGGCGCCCACCGACCCCGGCATGCCGTTCGCGCACGCCCTGGAACTGAACGCGATCGTCCACGACGGCCCCGACGGCCCGCGGCTGAAGGCCACCTGGTCCTGGCCCGGCGCGCTGTTCGACGAGCCGGAGATCGCGGCCCTGACCAACCTGTGGTGGGAGGCGCTGGACGCGCTGACCGGGGCGACACCCGGCCCGGACGCCGACCCCGCCACCCCTGCCGATCTCTCCCTGGTGGACCTCCTCCAGGACGAGATCGACGAGCTCGAGTCCGACTGGAGGCAGTGAAGTGACGACACAGAACACCGGCAAGGGGCGCGGCCCGTCCGGCATCGAGGACGTGCTGCCGCTGTCGCCGCTCCAGGAAGGATTCCTCTTCCACTCCCTGTACGACGACGGCGCGGGCCAGGACGCCTACACCGTCCAGCTGTTCGTCGACCTGGCGGGCCCGCTGGACCCCGCCCGGCTGCGCGAGGCCGTCACCGCCGTGCTGCGCCGGCACCCCAACCTGCGGGCCGGTTTCCGCGCGGTGCGCTCCGGCAAGCCCGTGCAGTTCGTGCCGCGCCAGGTCGATCTGCCCTGGCGGGAGGAGGACCTCGGCGGTCTGCCGGCGCAGGAGGCGGACAGCGCGCTGACCCGGCTCTGCGACACGGAGCGCGCCGAGCGGTTCGACCTCGCCGCACCGCCCCTGCTGCGCTGCCTGCTCGTCCGCCGCGCCGACGACCTGCACCGCCTCGTCCTGACCAACCACCACATCCTGATGGACGGCTGGTCCGTGCCCGTCCTGCTGCGCGAGGTCTTCACCGCCTACGACCGCGGCGCCGAGGCCCTCGCCCCCGCCACGCCCTACCGGCGCTACCTGGAGTGGCTCGGCCGCCGTGACCGGCAGACCGACGAACGGGCCTGGCGCGCCGCCCTGGACGGCCTGAACGGGCCCACCCGGCTGTGCCCCGGCGCCCTGTCCGCCGCCGAACCCCGGCTGCCGGAACGCGTCGAGACCTCCCTGCCCGCGGAGTTCCGCACCGGCCTGGCCCGCCTCACCGCCGAGCACGCCGTCACGCTCAACACCGTCGTCCAGACCGCCTGGGGCGCCCTCCTCGGCCGGCTGACGGGCCGGGACGACGTCGTCTTCGGTACGACGGTCTCCGGCCGCCCGGCCGAGATCCCGGGCGTCGAGACCATGATCGGCCTGTTCATCAACACCGTCCCGGTGCGCGTCCGCCTCGACGCCGCCGAGACCTGGGCCGAGGCCCTGACCCGGGTGCAGGACGAACAGTCCGCCCTGAGCGCCCACCAGCACCTGGGCCTGTCCGCCATCCAGTCGCTGACCGGCACCGGAGACCTCTTCGACACCGCCGTCCTGGTGGAGAACTACCCGGTCGACGCGGCCGCTTCGGCCCCCCTCGACTCCGGGCTCCGCCTGGTCGGCGCCAAGGGCCGCGACGCCACCCACTACCCGCTCACCCTCGTCGTCTCCCAGCGCGGCGACGACCTCCACGTCCGCCTCGACCACCGCCCCGACCTCGTCGACCGCCCTGCGGCCGAGGTCCTGCTGGACCGTTTCACACGGATGCTGCGGGCCGCCGTCCTGAGCACGGACAGCCGCGTCGCGGCCGCCGACGTGCTCTCGGCCGAGGAGCGTGGGCTGTTGCTGGGGGAGTGGAACGCGACGGCCGGTGAGGTGCCGGCGGTGTTGCTTCCTGAGCAGTTCGCCCGCCGGGTGGCTGTGTCTGCGGATGTGGTGGCTGTGCGTTGTGGTGGGGATTCCGTCACGTATGCGGGGTTGGGTGCCCGGGTCGATGCGTTGGCTGCGGAGTTGTTGCGGCGTGGGGTGGGCCGGGGTTCGGTGGTGGCTCTGGTGCTGCCGCGTTCGGTGGATGCGGTGGCGGCGATGCTCGCTGTGGGGCGGGTGGGTGCTGCCTTCCTTCCGGTGGATGCGGGTTTCCCGGCGGAGCGTGTGGCGTTCGTCCTGGGGGATGCGGCGCCGGTCGTGGTGCTGGCGTCGCGGGAGACGGTGTCCGTGGTCCCCGGCGCGGTGCTCGTGGAAGAGGTGCCCCCGGCCGAGCGGCCGGTGACGGCAGCGGAGGTGACGGCCGGCGATGCGGCGTATGTGCTCTACACATCGGGTTCGACAGGACGCCCGAAGGGCGTGGTGGTCCCGCACGGCGCACTGCGCAACTTCCTGGGGGCGATGGCGTCGCACGTCGCGCTGTCACCGGGGGACCGCTGGCTGGCGGTGACGACCTTCGGGTTCGACATCGCGCTGCTGGAGGTGTTCCTGCCGCTGGTCTCCGGCGCGACGGTGGTGCTGGCCTCGGGCGACGACGTGCGGGATCCGCAGGCCCTGGCCGCACTCGCCCAGGCCGAGGGCGTGTCGGTGATGCAGGCGACGCCGAGCCTGTGGCGGGCGCTGCTGGAGCAGGCGCCGCGGGCGGTCGACGGCCTGCGGGTCCTGGTCGGTGGTGAGGCCCTGGACGCCTCCCTGGCCGAGCAGTTGGCCACGGGCGCGACCTCCGTGCGCAATCTGTACGGCCCGACGGAGACGACCATCTGGTCGACGTCGGCGCCGGTCACCGGGGCGGAGGTGTCGATCGGCGGGCCGTTGGCCAACCAGCGGGTGTACGTCCTGGACGGTGCTCTGCGGCTCGTTCCGCCGGGTGTGCCGGGGGAGTTGTACATCGCCGGTGACGGTGTGGCCCGTGGCTACCTGGGCCGTGCGGGGCTGACGGCGGGCCGGTTCGTGGCCGATCCGTTCGGCCCGGCGGGCTCGCGCATGTACCGCACGGGTGACGTGGTCCGCTGGAACGCCGACGGCCGGCTGGTGTTCGTGGGCCGGGCCGACGACCAGGTCAAGATCCGCGGCCACCGCATCGAACTCGGCGAGGTGGAGCAGGCGCTGGCCGGTGCCGACGGGGTGACGCGCGCGGTGGCGATGGTCCGGGAGGACACGCCCGGCGACAAGCGGCTGGTCGGATACGTGGTGCCGGCCGAGGCGGACGTCACGGCGGTGCGCCGCCATGCGGCCGGGCTGCTGCCGGAGTACATGGTGCCCTCGGCGATCGTGGCCCTGGACGCCGTACCGCTGACCCCGAACGGCAAGACCGACCGCAGGGCCCTGCCCGTGCCCGAGCTGGGCGCCGGGCCGACGCGGGAACCGCGCGACGCGCAGGAGGACATCCTGTGCGGGCTGTTCGCCGAGACCCTCGGCCTGGAACGGGTCGGTATCGACGACGGGTTCTTCGAGCTGGGCGGTCACTCGCTGCTGGCGACCCGCCTGGTCTCCCGGATCCGCACGGTCCTCGGCGTGGAGGTGCCGGTCCGTGCGCTGTTCGAGGCGCCCACGGTGGCCGGACTGGCCCGGTACGTCGGCACGGCAGCGGCCGCCCGCCCCGCGCTGGTGCGCCGGGAACGGCCCGAGACCCTGCCGCTCTCCTTCGCCCAGCACCGCCTCTGGTTCGTCAACCGGATGGACCCGGAGGCCTCCCACTACAACATGGCCATGGCGCTGCGGCTGCGCGGCGAACTCGACGTGGACGCGCTGCGGGCGGCCCTGGCCGACGTGCTGGAGCGCCACGAGTCCCTGCGCACCGTCTTCCCCGAGCGCGACGGACAGCCGTACCAGCACGTCCTCGGCCCCGCCGAGGCGGCCGCCCAGGTGCTGCGCACCGGCACCACCAGCGCGGGCGACCTGGCCCGGGACGTCGCGGCGGCCACCCGGGAGGGCTTTGTGCTCTCGGCCCGGATCCCGCTGCGGGCCACCCTGCTCACCGTGGGTCCGGACGACCACGCGCTGGTGCTGGTGCTGCACCACATCGCCGGTGACGCCTGGTCGATGCGCCCCCTGGTCGGCGACCTCACCGAGGCCTACACCGCCCGCCGCTCCGGCGCCGCCCCGCGCTGGACCCCGCTGCCCGTCCAGTACGGCGACTACGCCCTGTGGCAGCGCGAGCTGTTCGGCGCCGAGGACGACCCCGAGAGCCTGTCCGCACAGCAGCTGTCGTACTGGAAGCGGCAGTTGGCGGGGCTTCCGGAGGAGCTGCCGCTGCCGGCGGACCGGCCCCGCCCGGCCCTCGCCACCCACCGCGGCGACCAGGTGCCCTTCGAACTCGACGCCCAGCTCCACCGCAGGCTGCTGGTCCTGGCCCGGCAGAGCGGCGTCAGCCTCTTCATGGTGTTCCAGGCCGCGCTCGCCGCGCTGCTCACCCGGCTCGGCGCCGGCACCGACATCCCGCTCGGCACCCCGGTCGCGGGCCGCACCGACGACGCCTCCGACGACCTCGTCGGCGTCTTCATCAACGAACTGGTGCTGCGCACCGACACCTCCGGCGCCCCCGCCTTCCGGGAGCTGCTGGCCCGGGTCCGGGAGACGGACCTGGCCGCCTACGCCCACCAGGAGCTGCCGTTCGAGCGGATCGTGGAGGAGCTGAACCCCGAGCGGTCCCTCGCCCGCCACCCGCTGTTCCAGGTGTCCCTGTCGCTGCAGAACGCCGCGCCGCCCGTGCCCGCCTTCCCGGACCTGACCGCCGAGGTCGTACGGCGCGACGACGACACGGCCCGCTTCGACCTGGCCCTGCGGCTCGGCGAGACACAGGCCGCGGACGGCACCCCCGGCGGGGTGCGCGCCCAGGCCCTGTTCGCGACCGACCTGTACGACCGGGCGACCGTCGAGCGTCTCGTCGCCCGGTTCGTCCGGCTGCTGGGCGCTGCCGTCGCCGAGCCCGACCGCTCGATCGGCGACCTGGAGATCCTCGCCGCCGAGGAACACGCCGACCTCCTGCACGGCCGCAACGACACCGCGCACGCCCTCCCCGGGAGCACGCTGCCGCCCCTGTTCGCCCGGCAGGCCGCCCGCACCCCGGAGGCCCCGGCGGTCGCGGACAGCACCGAGGTGCTCACCTACGCCCAGCTGGACGCCCGCAGCAACCGGCTGGCCCGGCTGCTCACCAGCCGCGGCATCGGCCCGGAGGACCTGGTCGCGCTCGCGCTGCCCCGCTCCGTCACCGCGGTCGTCGCCATGCTCGCCGTCGGCAAGGCGGGCGCGGCCTACCTCCCGCTCGACACCGAACAGCCCGGCGGCCGGCTCGACTTCATCCGCGAGGACGCGGCCGCCGCCGTTCTGCTGACCACCGAGGACACCCTGGCCGGCGTGCCGGACCTGGCCGACGGACCCGAACGGCTCCTCGTCCTGGACGCCGAGGAGACCCGCGCGGCACTGCGCCGCATGTCCTCCGAGGCGCCGGACCCGGTCGGCCCGCCCTCGCCCGACCAGGCGGCCTACGTCATCTACACCTCCGGCTCCACCGGCGCCCCCAAGGGTGTCGTCGTCCCGCAGCGAGCCCTCACCGACTACGCGGCCCGCGCCGCCCGGGCCTACCCCGGCCTGGCCGGACGCACCCTGCTGCACTCGTCGCTCTCCTTCGACCTGGGCCTGACCACCCTGTACGGCACGCTGCTGGCCGGTGGCTGCCTGCACATCGGTGACCTGGACGAACGGCTCGACGTGCCCGGCGGACTGACCTTCCTGAAGGTCACGCCGAGCCATCTGCCGCTGCTGGAGCTGATGCCGGACGTCCTCGCCCCGCACGCCGAGCTGATGACCGGCGGCGAGGCCCTGCGCGGCGAGCAGCTCACCGGCCGCCGGGCCGGCCGCCCCGGTCTGGCACTGATCAACCACTACGGCCCGACCGAGACCACCGTCGGCTGCCTCGACCACCGCCTCCCGCAGGGCGGTCCCGTCCCGCACGGCCCGGTGCCCCTGGGCCGTCCGATGTGGAACACGCGCGCCTACGTCCTGGACGCGCGGCTGCGCCCGGTCCCCGACGGCACCGTCGGCGAGCTGTACGTCGCCGGGCACGGCCTGGCCCGCGGCTACGCCAACCGGCCCGCCCTGACCGCCGAGCGGTTCGTCGCCGACCCGCACGGCCCGGCCGGCACCCGGATGTACCGCACCGGCGACCGGGTCCGCTGGAACGCCGACGGCGCCCTGGAGTTCGTCGGCCGCGCCGACGACCAGGTCAAGATCCGCGGCCACCGCGTCGAACTCGGCGAGGTCGAGGCGGCCCTGCTGCGGGTGCCCGGCGTGGCGTCCGCCGCCGCGGCCCTGCGCGAGGACCGGCCCGGAGACCTGCGTCTGGCCGCCTACGTCGTCCCGCGCGACCCCGCGGGAGCCGAGGTCGACGCCGAGTCGGTGCGCACACACCTCGCCGCGAGCCTCGCCCCCTACCTGCTTCCCAATGACGTCGTCGTCCTCGACGCGCTGCCGCTGACCGCCAACGGCAAGACCGACCGGGCCGCGCTGCCCGTCCCGGACGCCTCGCACGTCCCGGCCGGCCGCGCGCCGCGCACCCCCGAGGAGGAGGTGCTGTGCGCGCTGTTCGCCGAGATCCTGGGCATCGGCCGGGCCGGAGCGGACGACAACTTCTTCCACCTGGGCGGGCATTCGCTGCTGGCCACCCGCCTCGTCAACCGGGTGCGGTCCGTCCTCGGCGTCGAACTCCCGCTGCGCGCCCTCTTCGAGCGGCCCACCCCGGCCGGCCTCGCTAGCCTGCTGCGCGACGCCGAGCACGCCCGTCCCGCGCTCGCCCCGATGCCGCGCCCCGAGCGCGTCCCGGTGTCGTACGCCCAGCGCAGGCTGTGGTTCCTCAACCGGATGGACCCGGACAGCCCGCTCTACAACGTGCCCGCCGTGCTGCGGCTGCGGGGGCGCCTGGACCGCGCCGCGCTGCGCGACGCGGTGTGTGACGTGGCCGGGCGGCACGAGACGCTGCGCACGGTGTTCCCCGCCGTGGACGGCGAGCCCGTGCAGTGCGTGCTCGACGGCACGGACCATCTCGGCCTGCCCGTCCGGACAGCGGCCGAGGGGGGCGTACCGGAGCTGCTCGCCGAACTGACCGGCCGGGGCTTCGACCTGACCACGGAACCGCCGCTGCGGGCGACGCTCGTCGAACTGGGCGCGGAGGAGCACCTCCTGGTGCTGGTGATGCATCACATCGCCAGTGACGCGTGGTCGTGGCGGCCCTTCGCCACCGATCTGGGCACGGCGTACACGGCCCGCACCACCGGCTCCGCTCCCGACTGGAAGCCGCTGCCGGTCAACTACGCGGACTACGCGCTGTGGCAGCGGGACGTCCTCGGCGACGAAGGAGCCGAAGAAGGCGAAGGTGCCGAAGTCGGGGCAGAGCCGGGGGAGATCGCCCGCCAGCTGGCCTTCTGGCGCGACACCCTGGACGGCCTCCCCGAGGGGACCCCCCTTCCGTTCGACCGGCACCGCCCGGCGGGCGGGCCGCACCCGGCCGCCGACGTCCGCTTCACCCTGGACGCGGAGCTGCACGGACGGCTGGCCGCCCTCGCCAGGGAGCACGGCGTCAGCCTCTTCATGGTGCTCCAGGCCGGTGTCGCCGCGCTGCTCACCCGGCTCGGCGCCGGCACCGACGTCCCGCTCGGCACCCCGGTGGCCGGCCGCACCGACGAAGCCCTGGACGACCTCGTCGGGTTCTTCGTCAACACGCTGGTGCTGCGCACCGACACGAGCGGCAACCCGGCCTTCGCGGAACTGCTGGCCCGGGTCCGGCAGACCGATCTCGCGGCCTACGCCCACCAGGACCTGCCGTTCGAACGGCTGGTCGAGGAGCTGAACCCGGAGCGTTCCCTCGCCCGGCACCCGCTCTTCCAGGTCATGCTCACCCTGGAGCATGCGTCCGGCACCGCGCTGGACCTGCCGGACCTGACCGCGACGGTGGAGCGCGGCACCGCCAAGTGGGCCCGCTACGACCTGTCGTTCGGCCTCGGCGAACGTCACACCGAGGACGGGATCCCGGCCGGGGTCGACGGCGTCCTCGAGTACTCCACCGCCCTCTTCGACCCGGCCACCGCCCACTCCCTCACGGACCGTCTGGTACGGCTGCTGCACCAGGCGGCGGCCGATCCCACGGCCCGCGTCGACGCCCTCGACGTGCTCTCGGCCGAGGAGCGTGGGCTGTTGCTGGGGGAGTGGAACGGGACGGCCGGGGAGGTGCCGGCGGTGTTGCTTCCTGAGCAGTTCGCCCGCCGGGTGGCTGTGTCTGCGGATGTGGTGGCTGTGCGTTGTGGTGGGGATTCCGTCACGTATGCGGGGTTGGGTGCCCGGGTCGATGCGTTGGCTGCGGAGTTGTTGCGGCGTGGGGTGGGCCGGGGTTCGGTGGTGGCTCTGGTGCTGCCGCGTTCGGTGGATGCGGTGGCGGCGATGCTCGCTGTGGGGCGGGTGGGTGCTGCCTTCCTTCCGGTGGATGCGGGTTTCCCGGCGGAGCGTGTGGCGTTCGTGCTGGCCGACGCGGAGCCGGTCGTGGTGCTGGCGTCGCGGGAGACGGTGTCCGTGGTGCCCGGCGCGGTGCTCGTGGAAGAGGTGCCCCCGGCCGACGAGGCCGTCCACCCGGTGCCGGTGGCGTCCGAGGACGCGGCCTATGTGCTCTACACCTCCGGTTCCACGGGACGGCCGAAGGGTGTCGTGGTCCCGCACGGGGCCCTGCGCAACTTCCTGGCGGGCATGCGCCCGGTCGTCGGCCCGGCGCCGGGGGACCGCTGGCTGGCGGTGACGACCTTCGGGTTCGACATCGCGCTGCTGGAGGTGTTCGGGCCGCTGGTGACCGGGGCGACGCTGGTGCTCGCCTCCCGCGAGACCGTGCGGGATCCGCAGGCCCTGGCCGCACTCGCCCAGGCCGAGGGCGTGTCGGTGATGCAGGCGACGCCGAGCCTGTGGCGGGCGCTGCTGGACGAGGCGCCGGGAGCCCTTGAGGGGCTGCGCGTGCTGGTCGGCGGCGAGGCCCTGGACCCGGTCCTGGCCCGGGAGCTGTCCGCGTCGGCCGCGTCGGTGGTGAACATGTACGGCCCGACGGAGACGACCATCTGGTCGACGTCGGCGCCGGTCACCGGGGCGGAGGTGTCGATCGGCGGGCCGTTGGCCAACCAGCGGGTGTACGTCCTGGACGGTGCTCTGCGGCTCGTTCCGCCGGGTGTGCCGGGGGAGTTGTACATCGCCGGTGACGGTGTGGCGCGTGGTTACCTGGGCCGTGCGGGGCTGACGGCGGGCCGGTTCGTGGCCGATCCGTTCGGCCCGGCGGGCTCGCGCATGTACCGCACGGGTGACGTGGTCCGCTGGAACGCCGACGGCCGGCTGGTGTTCGTGGGCCGGGCCGACGACCAGGTCAAGATCCGCGGCCACCGCATCGAACTCGGCGAGATCGAGGCCCGGCTGCGGGCCCAGCCCGGAGTCGGCGCGGCCGTCGCCGCCGTCTCGCCCGGACCCGACGGCGTGCCCAGGCTGATCGGATACGTGGTCGGCACCAAGGACACCGCAGCCGTACGCGCGGCGCTGACCGCATCGCTGCCGGAGTACATGGTGCCCTCGGCGATCGTGGCCCTGGACGGCGTACCGCTGACCCCGAACGGCAAGACCGACCGCAGGGCCCTGCCCGTGCCCGAGCTGGGCGCCGGGCCGACGCGGGAACCGCGCGACGCGCAGGAGGACATCCTGTGCGGGCTGTTCGCCGAGACCCTCGGCCTGGAACGGGTCGGTATCGACGACGGGTTCTTCGAGCTGGGCGGTCACTCGCTGCTGGCGACCCGCCTGGTCTCCCGGATCCGCACGGTCCTCGGCGTGGAGGTGCCGGTCCGCGCGCTGTTCGAGGCGCCCACGGTGGCCGGACTGGCCCGGTACGTCGGCACGGCAGCGGCCGCCCGCCCCGCGCTGGTGCGCCGGGAACGGCCCGAGACCCTGCCGCTCTCCTTCGCCCAGCAACGCCTGTGGATGCTCGACGCCATCGAGGAGGCCGGCGCGCTCTACAACCTGCCGCTCGCCACCCGGCTGCGCGGCGAACTCGACGTGGACGCGCTGCGGGCGGCCCTCGCCGACGTGGTCGCGCGCCACGAGGTGCTGCGCACCCTCTACCCCGAGCGGGACGGCCTGCCGTACCAGCGCGTCCTGGATCCCGCGGACGCGGTCCCGGAGCTGCGGGTGCGGGCGGTGACCGGGTCCACGCCGGACGGCGCGGTGGCCGCCGCCGTACGCCACGAATTCCGGCTCGACGCGGAACTCCCGCTGCGGGCGACCCTGTTGGCGCTGGGCCCGGACGATCACGTGCTGGTGCTGGTGCTGCACCACATCGCCGGCGACGCCTGGTCGATGCGCCCCCTGGTCCGCGACCTCGCCGAGGCCTACACCGCCCGCCGCTCCGGCGCCGCCCCGCGCTGGACCCCGCTTCCCGTCCAGTACGCCGACCACGCCCTGTGGCAGCGCGAGCTGCTCGGCGACGTGCGCGACCCGGACAGCGAGGCGGCCCGGCAGGCCGCGCACTGGAAGCAGGCCCTCGCCGGTCTGCCCGACGTACTGGAGCTGCCCGCAGCGCGGCCCCGCCCGGCCGAGGCGAGCCACCACGGTGACCTCGTCCCCTTCGAGGTGGACGGCCGACTGCACCGGGAGCTGCTCGCCCTCGCCAGGTCCGGCCGGGTCACGCTCTTCATGGTGCTCCAGGCCGCGCTGGCCGCGCTGCTCACCCGGCTCGGCGGCGGCACCGACATCCCGGTCGGCACCCCGGTGGCCGGCCGCACCGACGCGGCCGCCGACGACCTGGTCGGCTTCTTCGTCAACACGCTGGTGCTGCGCACCGACACCGGAGGCGACCCGACCTTCGGCGAACTGCTGGACCGGGTGCGGGAGACGGACCTCGCGGCCTACGCCCACCAGGACCTGCCGTTCGAACAGCTGGTCCGGCAGCTGGGCGTGGAGCGCTCGCTGGCCCGGCACCCGCTGTTCCAGGTGATGCTCGTGCTGGACGCCTTCCAGCGCGACGGCGCGGCCCTGGACGGCCTCACCGCCGAGAGCGTCGCCCGCCCGGACACCGCCGAGGGCGGCACCGCCAAGTTCGACCTGTCCCTGCGCGTCACCGAACGCCGGGGATCCGACGGCGAGCCCGCCGGCCTCACCGGAACGCTCGCCTACGCGACCGACCTCTTCGACCGTCCGACGGCCGAGGCGATGACGGCGCACTTCACCCGACTGCTCGAGGAGGTGGCCACCGACCCGCACCGGGCCCTCGGCGACCTCGACATTTCCACGCTGGAGAAGGACTTGGAGACCGCACCACACGACGGCAGGGACCCGCACCCCGGCTCCCTGATACCCCGGATGATCGAGGAGCAGGCGGCCCGCACCCCCGGTGCGCCCGCCGTGACCGGCGCGGCCGGCACCCTGACCTACGCCGAGCTGAACGAACGCGCCAACCGGCTGGCCCGGCTGCTCGTCCGGCACGGCGCCGGACCCGAGCGGGTCGTCGCGCTCATGGTGCCGCGCTCGCCCGACATGGTCGTCGCGGTCCTGGCCGCGCTGAAGTCCGGTGCCGCCTATCTGCCGCTGGACAGCGAGTACCCGGCCGACCGGATCACGTACATGCTGCAGGACGCGGCCCCGGCGCTGGCGCTGACCACGAGCGCGGTCCAGGACCGGCTCCCGGCCGCGCCCGGTACCACCCGGATCGTCCTCGACGCGCCCGGCACCCGTGCCGAGCTGGCCGGCCTCGCGGCCGACGACCTCACGGACGCCGACCGCACCGCCCCGCTCACCCCGCACACGCCCGCCTACGTCATCTACACCTCCGGCTCCACGGGCCGGCCCAAGGGCGTCGTCGTCGAGCACCGCGGCATCCCCAATCTGGTGCGGGCGCGCGTCGAGCCGTACGCCATGGGACCGGGCAGCCGGGTGCTGCAGTTCGCCTCGCTGAGCTTCGACGCCGCGCTGTCCGAGATCTGCACCCCGCTCAGCTGCGGCGCCTGCCTGGTGCTGGGCCCGGCCGACATGCTCGACCAGGTCGCCCGGCTGCCGGAGCTGATCGGCGAGCGGGGCGTCACCCACGCCACGCTGCCGCCCGCCGTGCTCGCCAGGCTGCCCGAGGACGCCCTGCCGTCCGTACGCACCCTGGTGATCGCCGGGGAGGCCCCGCCGGACGGCCTGGTCGCCCGGTGGGCGGTCGGCCGCCAGATGTTCAACTGCTACGGCCCCACCGAGACCACCGTCTCCTGCACCATGGCCGGCCCGCTCCCGGCCGTACCCGGCATCCCGCCGATCGGCGGCGCGCTGCCGAACCTGCGCCTGCACGTCCTCGACGAGCGCCTCGAACCGGTGGCCGACGGCGAGCCGGGCGAGCTGTACGTGGCCGGCGCCGGCGTGGCCCGCGGCTACCTCGGCCGGCCCGCGCCGACCGCGGAGCGGTTCGTCGCCGACCCGTTCGGCCCGGCGGGCACCCGGATGTACCGCACGGGTGACGTGGTCCGGCGCCGCCCGGACGGGGCGCTGGAGTTCGTCGGCCGCGCCGACGGCCAGGTCAAGATCAGGGGCCTGCGCATCGAGCTCGGCGAGGTGGAGACGGCGCTCGCGTCCTGCCCCGGGGTGGGACAGGCGGTGGCCGCCGTCCGCGAGGACGAGCCCGGCCGCCCCCGCCTGGTCGGCTATCTCGCCGCGGCCCCCGGCACCGGCCTGGACACCACCGCCGTACGGGCCCGGCTCGCCGAGGTGCTGCCCGAGTACATGGTGCCGTCGGCGCTCGTGGTGCTCGACCGGATCCCGCTGACCGTCAACGGCAAGGTCGACCGGGCGGCGCTGCCCGCCCCGGCCGCGACCGCCGGGGCCGCCGGCCAGGACGGCACCGACGGTGCCCCGCGCACCGACCGCGAGGAACTGCTGTGCCGGGTGATGGCCGGCGTGCTGGGCCTGCCCCGGGTGGGCGTGGCCGACAACTTCTTCTCCCTGGGCGGCGACAGCATCACCGCGCTCCAGGTCGCCAGCCGGGCCCGGGAGGCGGGCCTGGCCGTGTCGCCGCGCGACATGTTCCGGCACCAGACGGTCGCCGAGCTGGCCGCCGCGGTCACCGACACCCGGCCCGGCCCCGCCGCGCCCGCCGACGACGGCGTCGGCGCCGTACCGCCGACCCCGGTCGTGCGCTGGCTCGCGCAGCGGCGCGGCCCCATCGCCGGGCTGAACCAGTCGGTGCTGCTGCGGGTCCCGAGCCTCGGCCGGGACGCCCTCGGCCGTGCGCTCCAGGCGGTCGTCGACCACCACGACGCGCTGCGCATGCGGCTGTCGGGCTCCGCCGCCTCCGTCACCTGGGGCCTCACCGTGCGGCCGGCCGGCGAGGTCCGGGCCGACGAACGCATCACCCGCGTCGACGTGAGCGGCTTCCCCGACGACCCGGCCGACCCCGCGCTGACCGCCCTGGTCACCGCGGAGGGCGAGGCCGCACGCCGCCGCCTCGACCCGGAGGACGGTGTGCTGTTCCAGGTCGTCTGGTTCGACGCAGGCACCGGCCGGCCCGGCTGGCTGCTCGTCGTCGCCCACCATCTGGTCGTGGACGGCGTGTCCTGGCGGATCCTGGTGCCCGACCTGGCCACCGCCTGGCAGGCCGCGGCCGACGGGCGGACCCCGAGCCTCGCGCCCGTCGGAACCTCCCCGCGCCGCTGGGCCCAGCTGCTGCTGGCCGAGGCCCAGACGCCCGAGCGGGCCGCGGAACTCGACCTGTGGACCCGGATGCTGGAGGAGCCCGAACCCCGCCTCGGCGCCGAGGCGTTCCGCGCCGCCCGCGACACCCGCGAGAGCGCCCAGCACCTCTCGGTCAGGCTGCCCGCCGCGACCACCGGCACCCTGCTCACCGCCGTACCGGAACGCTTCCAGGCGCGGATGGACGACGTACTGCTCACCGGTTTCGCCCGCGCCGCGGCGCGCTGGCGCGAGCGCAACGGCTGGGGCTCCGGCTCCGCCGTCCTCGTCGACGTCGAGACCCACGGCCGTGAGGAGATCGCCGACGACGTCGACCTGTCCCGTACGGTCGGCTGGTTCACCGCCATCCACCCGCTGCGCCTCGACCCCGGCGCCCACGGCCCGGCCGCCGCGCTGAAGCGGGTCAAGGAGCAGATCCGGGCCGTGCCCGACAACGGCCTCGGCTACGGGCTGCTGCGCTACCTCAACCCGGACACCGCCGGACTGCTCGCAGCCCACCCCACCCCGCAGATCGGCTTCAACTACCTGGGCCGCGTCAACGCGACGGCACTCGGCGACAGCACCGGACGCGGCGTCCCGGGCTGGTCCGGAGAGCCGCGCATGGACACCCGGGTCGTGCCCGCCGACGCCGGACTGCCGTTCGCGCACCCGCTGGAGATCAGCGCCGTCACCCGTGAGACGGCCGAGGGACCCCTGCTGGACGCCACGTTCTCCTGGCCCGGGGCCCTGTTCACCCGGGACCAGGTCCGGCAGCTCGCCGACGACTGGTTCGCGGCGCTGGGCGAGCTGGCCGCCGCCGCCGAACGTGCGGACGCCGGCGGGCTCACCCCGTCCGATCTGCCGCTGGTCTCCCTCACCCAGGCCGAGATCGACGCGCTGGAGAGCGCGCCGGGCGGCGTCGAGGACGTCCTGCCGCTGTCCCCGCTCCAGGAGGGCCTGCTCTTCCACACCCTCTACACGGACACCGGCCCCGACGTGTACGCGATGCAGCTCAGCGTCGACCTGGAAGGGCCGCTGGACCCCGTGGCGCTGCGCGCGGCCGGGCAGGCCCTGCTGGACCGCCACCCCAACCTGCGGGCCCGCTTCGTCCACCGCGGCGACGGCCACCCCGTCCAGGTCATCGCCCGCCGGGTGGAACTGCCCTTCGAGGAGGCCGACCTGAGCGGCCTCGGCGAGGCGGCCCGGGAGGCCGAGCTGGCCCGGCTCACCGACGCGGCCCGCGACCACCGCTTCGACCTGGCCACCGCCCCGCTGGTGCGGCTGCTGCTGATCCGGCTGGGCGAGGAGCGGCACCGGCTCGTCATCCTCAAGCACCACATCGTGCTCGACGGCTGGTCCATGCCGCTGTTCCTGCGCGACCTGGTCGCCCTCTACCACGGTGAACGGGCCGCCCTGCCGCCGGTCGTGCCCTACCGCGACTACTTCGTCTGGCTGGCCGGACAGGACCGGACGGCCACCCAGGAGGCCTGGCGCCGGGCGCTCGACGGGCTGGGCGAGCCGTCCCTGCTGGCCCCCGCCGGATCCGGGGCGCCCACGCAGATGCCCCAGGACGTCGGCCGGTCGCTGTCCGCCGAGACCACCGCCGCGCTCCAGACGTACGCGGCTCAGAACGCGGTCACCGTCAACACCGTGCTCCAGGGAGCCTGGGCGGTGCTGCTCGGCCGGCTGCTCGGCCGCGACGACGTGGTGTTCGGCACCACGGTCTCCGGCCGTCCCCCGGAGATCCCCGGCATCGAGTCCATCGTCGGGCTGTTCATCAACACCCTGCCCGTCCGGGTCCGCCTCGACCCGGCCGAGGACTGGCGCGCGCTGTTCACCCGGCTGCAGGACGAGCAGTCCGCGCTCACCGCGCACCACCACGTCGGGCTCGCCGACATCCAGCGGCTGACCGGCGTCGCCGGGGACCTCTTCGACACCCTCGTCGTCTACGAGAACTTCCCGACCGCCTCCGGCGGCGGGCGCGAGGGCGCCCTGCGCGCGACGGCCGTGGAGGGACGCGCCGCGGCCCACTATCCGCTGGCCCTGATCGCCTCCGTGGGCGACGGCCGCCTCCGGCTGCGCCTCGACCACCGGCCCGAACTGTTCGACACCCGGACCGTGCAGACGCTGCTCGACCGGCTCGTGCACGTCCTGGAGGGCATCACCGCAGCGCCGGGACAGTCCGTCGCCACCGTCGACATCGCCGCCGCCGACGAGCGGGAACAGCTGATCGACGGCTGGAACGGCGGCCCCCTCGACATCCCCGCCGACCCGCCGACCATGACCCGCCGGTTCGCGCAGGCCGTCGCCGAGGGCCCGGACGACATCGCCGTACGGCTCGGCGACACCCGCCTGACCTACCGCGAGCTCGACGAGCGCGCCAACCGCACGGCCCGCCGGCTCATCGAGCTCGGGGTGCGCCCCGAGACCCGGGTCGGTGTGCTGCTGGACCGCTCGGTCGACCTGATCGTCAGCGTGCTGGCCGTCCTCAAGGCGAGCGCGGTGTACGTGCCGCTGGAGCCGACCTACCCCGACGAGCGGGTGCGGCTGCTGCTCGACGAGACCCGCTCCCCGGTGCTGCTGACCGACGGCGAACGCGCCGCCCACTGGACCGGGCAGCTCTCCGGCAGGGTCACGGTGGTCGCCGTCGACACCGACCCCGGCATCCCGGCCCAGGCGGACACCGCGCCGGACGTGACCGTCCTGCCCGACCAACTGGCCTACGTCATCTACACCTCCGGCTCCACCGGCACCCCCAAGGGCGTCGCGGTCAGCCACCGCGCCGTCGTGGAGCTCGCCGCCGACCACTGGTGGCAACTGGACGCCACCCGGCGCGTGCTGTTCCACTCGCCGCACGCCTGGGACGTGTCCACCCTCGAGTGGTGGGTGCCGCTGCTGAACCACGGCGAGGTCGTCATCGCCCCGCCCGGCAAGGTCGACCTGGAGGCCATCGCCTCCCTCGTCGTCGAGGAGGGCATCACCGGGCTGTGGGCCTCCGGAGGCCTGTTCCGGCTGCTCGCGGAGACCCACCCGGAGTGCTTCCGGGGCCTGGCCGAGATCCGCACCGGGGGTGACGTGGTCCCCGCCTACGCCGTCCGCCGGGCCCTGGAGGCCTGCGTGGGCACGGACACCGTGGTCACCGCCGGCTACGGTCCCACCGAGACCACCGTGTTCTCCACCCGGCACTCGATGCGGCCCGGCGACGAGGTGCCCGAGAGCGTCCCCATCGGCGCCGCGATCGACGCCACCCGGGCCTATGTGCTCAGCCCCGGACTCCGGCCCCAACCGGTCGGCGTGGTCGGTGAGTTGTACCTCGCCGGGACCGGTGTGGCCCGCGGCTACGAGAACAACCCGGGCCTGACCGCCGAGCGCTTCGTCGCCGATCCCTTCGGCGAGCGCGGCACCCGGATGTACCGCACCGGCGACCTGGTCCGGTGGCGCGCCGACGGGCTGATGGAGTTCGTCGGCCGGACCGACGAACAGGTCAAGCTGCGCGGCTTCCGTGTCGAACTGCGCGAGGTCGAGGTGGCGCTCAGCGCCTACCCCGGCATCGGGCAGGCCGTCGCCCTGGTCCGCGAGGACCGCCCCGGCGACAAGCGGCTGGTCGGCTACGTGGTGCCGGACGCCGGCGCCCCGGCCCCCGACCTGGCCGCGCTCCAGGCCCATCTGGCCGTCAGGCTGCCGGAGTTCATGGTGCCGTCCGCGCTGGTGGTCCTCGACAGGCTGCCGCTGACCTCGCACACCAAGCTGGACCGCAAGGCCCTGCCCGCACCCGACCAGCGGCGCAATGACGACTCCGCCGGACGGCCGCGCAGCCCGCAGGAGACGGTGCTGTGCGAGCTGTTCGCGGACGCCCTCGGTGTGCCCGGCCTCGGCATCGACGACGACTTCTTCCTGCTGGGCGGCAACTCCCTGCTGGCCGCCTCCCTGGTCAGCCGCGTCCGCTCGGTGCTCGGCTGCGAGCTGAGCATCCAGGCCCTGTTCACCTCGCCGACCGTGCGCGCGCTCGCCGAACGGCTGGCGGGCGGCGGACCCGACGAGCACAACGCCCTCGACGTGCTGCTGCCGCTGCGCGCCAAGGGGAGCGGCCCCGCCCTGTTCTGCTTCCACGCGGGCGGCGGTCTGAGCTGGCGGTACGCGGGACTGCTGCGCCATCTGCCCGCGTCCGTACCGGTGTACGGCGTGCAGGCCAGGGCGTTCGGCACCCCCGGCTACCGGCCCGGCGGCATCGAGGAGATCGCCGAGCACTTCGCCGAGCGGATCCGGGCCGCCCAGCCCGAGGGCCCCTACCACCTGCTGGGCTGGTCCTTCGGCGGGCTCGTCGCCCAGGCGGTGGCGACCCGGCTGCAGGCGGACGGGGCCGAGGTCGGCCTGGTCGCCGTCCTCGACTCCTTCCCCGTCTCCTCCGCCGTGGCAGCGCCCGCCGCGCCCCCGTCCGGGGAGCAGAACCTGATGGCTGCGCTGCTGGAGGCGACCGGTCTCGGCGAACAGCTGCCCGGCGGCGCCGAACCGGACGAGGAGACGGTCGCCGCGGTGCTGCGCGCCCAGGGCAACCCGCTCACCGACCTGCTGGCCGACCACCTGGTCACGGTGGCGCAGACGTTCCAGGACAACGTGGAGCTGCGCCGGGGCTTCACCCCGAAGGTCTTCCGGGGTGACCTGCTGCTCCTGGCGGCCGGCGCGGACGGCCCCGGCGCCGACGCCGGGACGGCGCGCTGGCAGCCGTACGTCGACGGCCGCGTCGACGCCCGCACCGTCCCCGGCCGGCACGAACAGATGCTGCTGCCCGGACCGATCGCCGAGGTCGGCCGGATCGTCACCGAGCGGCTGGAGAACCTCGGCGAGGAGGAGGGACGATGACCCGCGACATCTACGAGATCGGTGAACTGCCCCCGCTCGGCGAGGTCCCCAGCCACATGTACGCGGCCCTCATCCGGCCCGAGCGGTACGGCCCGCCGCGGCAGGCCATCCAGGTCGAGCCGGTCGAGGTGCCGCCGGTGGGCCGCGGCCAGGTGCTGGTCATGGTGATGGCGGCCGGCGTCAACTACAACGGGGTGTGGGCCGGCCTCGGCACCCCCGCCGACGTGATCGCCGCCCGTCGCAAGCAGGGCGACCCGCACGACTTCCACATCGCCGGCTCCGAGGGCGCCGGCGTGGTGTGGGCGGTCGGCGAGGGCGCCACCCAGTACAAGGTCGGCGACCAGGTGATCATCGCCGGCGTCCAGTGGGACGAGTCGGCCCCCGACATCCGCATGGGTGTCGACCCCACCGCCTCCAAGTCCCAGAAGGCCTGGGGATACGAGCTCAACTTCGGCTCCTTCGCCCAGTTCACGGTCGTCGACGAGTACCAGGTGCACCCCAAGCCGCCGCACCTGACCTGGGAGCAGGCCGGCTGCTTCCTGGGCGGCGGCTCGACCTCGTACCGGATGCTCACCGGCTGGGCCCCGCACACCGTGCAGCCCGGCGACCCCGTCCTGATCTGGGGCGGGTCCGGGGGCCTCGGCTCCATGGCCATCCAGATCACCGACTACTTCGGCGGCATCCCCATCGCTGTGATCTCCGACGACGACAAGGCGGAGCACTGCCTGCGCCTCGGGGCCCGCGGGGTGATCAACCGCCGCGATTTCGACCACTGGGGCAGGCTGCCGGACGCGGGCGACGCCGCGGCGTACCGGCAGTGGCAGTCGGGGGCCCGGGCCTTCGGGCGCCGGATCTGGGACATACTCGGCGAACGCAGATCGCCCCGGATCGTCCTCGAACACCCGGGCCGCGACACCCTCGCCACCTCCGTCTACGTCTGCGACAACGCCGGCATGGTGGTCACCTGCGCGGGCACCAGCGGCTACAACGGCGACATCGACCTGCGGTTCCTGTGGATGTTCCAGAAGCGTCTGCAGGGTTCGCACGCGGCCAACGTCCGGGAGACCCGGGCGGCCATCAACCTGGTGGCCTCCGGCCGGGTCGACCCGTGTCTGAGCCTGACGCTCCCGTTCCGGGAGATCGCCGACGCCCACCAGCTCGTCTACGACAACCGTCATCCGGCGGGCAACACGGCCGTCCTGGTCAACGCCCCCGAACCGGGTCTCACCGCATTGCCCTGACCCTCCGGGACCATGGTCCCTTTTCACCTTCCGCCGGGGGCAGTTGGGCGTCGAGGCGGCGTCCAGCTCCCCGGCACTTCCCTCTCCTAATGTGACAGCGATCCGAATGACGAACAGACGGGGGACGGATGAAGGCGCTTGTCTACTGCCATGGAAGCCGGGGGGACGTCGAGCCTTATCTGGCGCTTTCCGTGGCGCTGCAACAGGCCGGACACAGTGTGGTCCTGGCGGCCCCCCGTCTTTTCTCCCCGTCCGCGGAGAAATACGGAGTTCCGTTCGCGGCGCTGAACGACGAACTCGTCCAGCTCATGACCAGGCCCGAGTTCAGGGACGTCATGCAGCGCAGCGACGCTCTGACGGAAGCCGACCGGGAGCTCAAGAAGAAGATCTTCGTCGAGTCGTTCCCGCGCATGTACCCCGCGGTTCTCAGGGACATGTGGGAGGTGGCCGCGGACGGCGGCGCCGACATTGTCGTCCATTCGCACAACCACCGTGAAGCGGTGCCCCAGATAGCCGAAAGGCTCGGCGTACCGCACGTTCTGGCGACCCTTTACCCCAACTTCGTACCGTCCCGGGAATACACGTTCTTCGAGCGGACCTACCGAATTCCCGAAAAGCCCGGGCAGGAGGAGAACGTCTTCACGGCGCTTCCGGCCCGTGCGCTTGCCGAGTGGCGGTCCGAGATCCTCGGACTGCCGCCGCGGGAGAACGCCCAGGACTTCCGGTACCGCGCCGACGGCACCCCGGCCAGGGTCCTGCACGGCTTCAGCCCGCAGGTGGTGAAACCGTCCGCCGACTGGCCGGAGTGGGTCCACACCACCGGGTTCTGGTCACTCCCCCCGGCCGTCGACTGGACCCCGCCGGAGGATCTGCGGCGGTTCCTGGAGGCCGGTGAGAAGCCGGTGTTCGTCGGTTTCGGGAGTTCCCTGGCCCCGGACCCCAGGGCCACCGGCCGCCTGGTGCAGGAGGCGGTGCGGCGCGCCGGAGTGCGCGCCGTGGTGGTGGCGGGCTGGGGCGGGATCGAGATCCCGGAGCCGGGCACGGACATCCTCACCGTCA
This sequence comes from Streptomyces sp. BK340, assembly GCF_007827595.1. Taxonomy (GTDB): domain Bacteria; phylum Actinomycetota; class Actinomycetes; order Streptomycetales; family Streptomycetaceae; genus Streptomyces. The sequence goes on along the minus strand of NZ_VISR01000019.1, from coordinate 106,754 downwards.
CCGAGGTCCCCTACGACCGGCTGTTGCCGCGGGTGCGGGCAGCCGTCCACGCGGGCGGCGTCGGCGCCCACAACGCGGCTCTCGAGGCCGGCGTCCCGCAGGTCAGCTGCCCCTTCCACAAGGAACAGCTGGTGTGGGCCGGGCGCCTGCACGAACTCGGCGTCGCTCCCGCGCCCCTGCTGCAGCGCGACCTGACCGCCGACGCCCTCGCCGAGGCCATCCGGGTCGCCGTCACCGATCCCGGCATCGCGCGCACCGTTGCCCGGGTCGCCGCCCTGGTCCGGGAGGAGGACGGCGCCCGGAACGCCGTCCGGGTTCTGGAACGAGTCCACCACGAGCAGACAGGAGCACGCCGTGTCGCTCACCACGCATGACGGCATCGGGAGCGCGGTCGACCAGGAGCGGCCCGTCCCGGCCCCCCTCCGTGAACACCCCGCCTTCGACCGGCCGCTGCACGTCGGCACCCCCAACATTCCGGACCGCCGCCGCCTGTTCGAGCGCATCTCACAGGCCCTCGACCAGGGCTGGCTGACCAACAACGGCCCGCTGGTGCGCGAGTTCGAGGACCGGCTCACCCAACTCACAGGTGCCGCGCACGTCCTGGCCACCAGCAACGGCACCTCCGCCCTGGAGGTACTGGCCCGGGCCCGCGGTCTGACCGGCGAGGTCATCGTGCCGTCGTTCACCTACGTCGCCACCGCCCACGCACTGCAGTGGCAGGGACTGACCCCGGTCTTCGCCGACATCGACCCGCACACCGGCACCCTGGACCCCGCCCACGTGCGCCGGCTCGTCACCCGGCGCACCAGCGGCATCGTCGGCGTTCACCTCTGGGGCCGGATCTGCCCCGACGACGAACTGCGGGCGATCGCGGACGAGCACGGGCTCGGCCTGCTCTACGACGGCGCGCACGCCCTGGGCTGCGAGCTGGACGGCCGCGCGGTCGGCGGCTTCGGCGACGGCGAGATCCTCAGCTTCCACGCGACCAAGTTCATCAACGCGTTCGAGGGCGGCGCCGTCGTCACGAACGACCCCGAACTCGCCGAACGCGTCGACCGCATGCGCAACTTCGGGTTCGGACCCGGCCGGGAGGTCCTCACCTTCGGCACCAACGCCAAGATGAACGAGATCTCCGCGGCCATGGGACTCACCGCCCTCGAGCACATGGACGAGATCACCGCGGCCAACGCCCTGCGGTACGAGCACTACCGGGCCGGGCTCACCGGTGTCCCCGGCGTGCGGCTGCGCGGCCCCGGCCCGGGGGAGCGCAGCAACCACCAGTACGTCGTCATGGAGATCGACGCCACGGTCACCGGAGTCCACCGCGACCGGCTGCTCTCCGCACTCCATCAGGAGAACGTGCTGGTCCAGAGGTACTTCCACCCGGGCTGCCACCGCATGCGGCCCTATGCGCAGCGGGCCGACATCCACACGCCGCTGCCGCTGCCCGGCACCGAGGCACTGGCCGAACGCGTCCTGGTCCTGCCGTCCGGGCCGGCCTTGGCCCCGCAGGACGTGGACCGCGTCTGCGAGGTCGTACGGCAGGCGCTCGGGGCAGCGCCGGCGCACTGACAACCAAGGGAGAAAGACCACATGGCGATCACCACCGAGGCCACCAGCGAAGCCGTCGCCGGGCCCGCCGCCGGCCGCCGGCTCACCGGATTCAGCGGCGACCCCGACTACTTCCGCTTCAAGGAGTACCGCACCTTCGACCCCCGGGCCGTCGTCGACGTGCTCAGGGGCAGGAGCGCGGGCGTCGTCTTCCGCGGAGCGGTCGATCCGGAGATCTGCGCGGAGCTGTCCGCACGCTTCTGGGACAGCGACGACCGGGAGAAGCGGACCGCCGTCGCGCCCAGCTACTACCTGGGCACGTACCACTTCCACAAGACGACCGAGGAGTACCTCGACGAGTCCGAGCGCACCACGCCGGCGCTGGAGGAGGTGCTCGGCATCGAGCGGGATCCGCTGACCGAGTTCTACGACGGACTTGCCGGGGCCCTCGCCCCGCAGGGCGTCACGGTGCGCCGCGCCGAGCACGGTGGCCGCCAGGCGTGCCGAGGGCTGCTGCGCTCCTGGCACGCGGCCGGCGAGTACACCCTGGACCCGCACGAGGACAGCTCCCAGTGCGCCCACCCCGGGCAGGCGGACTTCGAGATCCAGCGCGTGCTCGACCACCAGATCTGCGCGCTCAACATATGCCTGGAGAACGGCGACGGCGGCCGGCTCGCCCTGTGGAACATCCAGCCGGACGAGGCGAGCAAGCGCCGCCTGGGCCTGGAGCACACCGGCTCCCCGTACCCGATGGACACCCTCGACGGCATCGAGTGCCAGTGGCTCGAGATCAACGCCGGTGACATCTACGTCTTCAACGGTGCGCACATCCACGCGGTGGAGCCCAACACCAGCGCCGGGAGCCGCCGCACCACGCTCGCCGGCATCTTCGGCTTCGTCGACCGCGACACGGTTGTGTCGTGGACATGAAGGCCCTCGTCCTGGCGGGCGGCACCGGCAGCCGGCTGCGGCCCATCACCCACACCTCGGCCAAGCAACTGGTCCCCGTCGCCAACAAGCCCGTCCTGTTCTACGTGCTGGAGGCCATCGCCGACGCGGGCGTCAAGGACGTGGGCATCGTCGTCGGGGAGACCGCGGACGAGATCCGTGCGGCCGTCGACGAGGGTGGATTCGACGGCCTGCGCATCACGTATCTGCCCCAGGAGGCCCCGCTGGGTCTCGCCCACGCGGTGCGCATCGCCCGGGACTTCCTCGGTGACGACGACTTCGTGATGTACCTCGGCGACAACTTCGTCGTCGGCGGCATCACCGCACTCGTCGAGGAGTTCCGCACCGGGCGGCCCGACGCGCAGATCCTGCTCACCCGGGTGCCCGACCCCACCGCCTTCGGCGTCGCCGAACTCGACGAGCGGGGAAGGGTGGTGGGCCTCGTGGAGAAGCCCGCCGAACCCAAGAGCGATCTGGCCCTGGTCGGCGTCTACCTGTTCACCCCGGCGATCCACGAAGCGGTCGCCGCCATCACGCCCTCCGCCCGCGGAGAGCTGGAGATCACCGACGCCGTCCAGTGGCTGATCGACCGGCGGCGCGACGTACGCTCCACCACGATCTCCGGCTACTGGAAGGACACCGGCAACGTCGGCGACATGCTGGAGGTCAACCGCACCGTCCTCGAGACCATCGAGCCCATGGTCGCCGGGGACGTCGACGAGGCCACGGAGATCGTCGGCCGGGTGCGGATCGCGGACGGGGCGACGGTCCGCGGCTCCCGGATCGTCGGCCCGGTGGTCATCGCGTCGGGTGTGGAGGTCAGCGGCTCCTACGTGGGTCCCTTCACCTCGATCTCCGAGCGGTGCCGCATCGAGGACAGCGAGATCGAGTTCTCCATCGTGCTGCCCGGTTCCTCCATCACCGGGGTGCGCCGCATCGAGGCGTCCCTGATCGGCCGGAACGTGGAAGTCACCCCGGCGCCCCGGGCTCCCGCAGCACACCGGCTCATCCTCGGCGACCACAGCAAGGTGCAGATCTCCCCATGACGACCAGCATCCTCGTGACGGGCGGAGCCGGTTTCATCGGCTCCCACTACGTACGGACCCTGCTCGGCCCGCAGGGCCCGGGCGACGTCCGCGTCACCGTCCTCGACGCCCTGACCTACGCCGGCAACCCGGCGAACCTCGACCCGGTCAGGCAGGACCCCCGATTCACCTTCGTGCACGGCGACATCTGCGACGCCGCGCTCGTCGGGCCGCTGACGGCCCGCAGCGACCAGGTGGTGCACTTCGCGGCCGAGTCGCACGTGGACCGGTCGATCACGGGCGCCGCGGAGTTCCTGCGCACCAACGCGCTCGGCACCCAGACCCTGCTCGACGCGGCCCTGCGCACGGGTCTTCGCACCTTCGTGCACATCTCCACCGACGAGGTGTACGGCTCGGTGCCGACGGGTTCCACGCCGGAGACCGCGCCGCTGCTCCCCAACTCCCCGTACGCGGCGTCGAAGGCGTCGAGCGACCTGGTCGCACTGTCGTACCACCGCACGCACGGCCTCGACGTCCGGGTCACCCGCTGTTCCAACAACTACGGCCCGCACCACTTCCCGGAGAAGCTCATCCCGCGCTTCGTCACCACGCTCCTGGACGGCGGCGACGTGCCGTTGTTCGGCGACGGCGAGCACGTACGGGACTGGCTGCACGTCGACGATCACGTCCGGGGCATCGAGCTGGTCCGCACCGGTGGCAGGCCCGGCCGGGTCTACAACATCGGGGGCGGTACCGAGCTGACCAACAAGGAGCTCACGTCGATGCTGCTGGAGGCCTGCGGCGCCGGCTGGGACCGCGTCAGTCACGTCGAGGACCGCAAGGGCCACGACCGGCGCTACTCGGTCGACTGGAGCAGGATCCGCGACGAGCTGGGCTACCGGCCGCACAAGGACTTCGCCACCGGCCTGGCGGAGACCGTCCGCTGGTACCGGGACAACCGCTCCTGGTGGGAACCGCTGCTGACGCGGGCGGCCCTGTGAGCGCGCCGTGGCTGGTCGTCGGCGCCACCGGCATGCTGGGCCGCGACGTCACGGCCCAGCTGCGGCGCGACGGCGAGGAGGTGATCGGCCTCGGCAGGGCCGGGCTGGACATCACCGACGCGGCGGCCGTGCGGCGCCTGGTGACCGCCCACCGCCCCGCCGTCCTGGTCAACTGCGCCGCCTGGACCGCCGTCGACGCCGCGGAGGAGCGGGAGCCGGAGGCCCTCCTCGTGAACGGCGCCGCCCCCGGCCACCTGGCCGACGCCTGCCGCTCGACCGGCACCCGGCTGCTGCACGTCTCCACCGACTACGTCTTCCCCGGCGACGCCCGCAGCCCGTACGCCGAGACCGACCCGACCGGGCCGGTCAACGCCTACGGCCGCACCAAACTCGCCGGGGAGCGAGCCGTCCTCGAACGCCTCCCCGACCACGGGCACGTCGTACGCACCGCCTGGCTCTACGGCGCCGGCGGGCCCAACTTCGTGCGCGCGATGATCAGGGCCGAGCGGGACCGGGACACCGTCGACGTCGTCGACGACCAGCACGGGCAGCCGACCTGGAGCGCCGATCTCGCCGGCCTGCTGGTGCGGCTCGGCCGCGCGGCGCTCGCCGGTACCGCCCGGCCGGGCGTCCGGCACGGCACCAGTGCCGGACAGGCCACCTGGTACGGCCTGGCCCGCGAGGTGTTCCGGCTGCTGGACGCGGACCCGGACCGGGTCCGCCCCGTCGCCGGCAGCACCCTGGGGCGCGCGGCACGCCGTCCGGCGTACGGCGTGCTCGCGTGCCGGCGCCGGCAGCCGGGCGTCGAGCCGATCCGAGACTGGCGCGCCGCGCTCGCCGCGGCGCTGCCCGAGATGGTGGAAACGGAGCAGCAGACATGATGCGTGCACTGGACGTCGGTCCCGCCTGGGTCGTGGAGCCCACGGTCCACCAGGACGCCCGCGGCGCCTTCTACGAGTGGTACCGCGCAGCCGAGTTCGGCACGGTGACGGGCCAGGACTTCCGCCTGGTGCAGGCCAACTGCTCCGTCTCGCGACGCGGCACCCTGCGCGGCATCCACTTCGCCCAGGTGCCGCCGGGGCAGGCGAAGTACGTGCAGTGCCTGCGGGGCGCGGTGCTCGACGTGGTCGTCGACGTGCGGGTGGGTTCCCCGACCTACCGCCGGTGGGAGGCCGTACGGCTCGACGACGACAACCGCCGGGCCCTGTACGTGGGAGAGGGGCTCGGGCACGCGTTCCTGGCCCTGACCGACGACGCGACCGTCAGCTATCTCTGCTCCGAGGGGTACGCCCCGCACCGCGAGTACGGCATCGACCCGTTCGACCCGGAGCTGGGCATCGACTGGCCGGCGGACGTCGAACCACTGCTGTCCGAGAAGGACGCCTCGGCCCCCTCCCTGGCCGAGGTGGAGCGTCTGGGGCTGCTGCCCTCGTACGCCGAGGCCCAGGCCCACTACGCCTCGCTGCGCCGTTGAACCCGGCACTCATGCCGAAGGGCCCGCGGGAGCGGGCCCTTCGGCGTTCGGGGAGTGCCCCGGGTCATGCGATCTCCGGACCGCCGTCCTCGCACGGCACCCGCACGGCCCGTTCCCGGACCGCGTCCACCAGCTCCAGCGTCGCCACCGCGTCCGCGTGCCACGCCGCCCGGCCGGTACCGCGGGAGGCGCCGGCCCCGCGGACCGCCGCCGCGAACTCCGCGACGCAGGCCTTGAACTGGTCGGCGGGCGGCAGCAGGAGCTGCTCCACCCGGTCCTGTTCCTCGATCAGCAACTGCGTCGGCAGCTCGGCCGGCGGGCTGACGGCCTGGTCCGCGGTCAGCCGCGCCCGGTCGCCCCACAACGTGTACCGCGCCCCGTAACCGTGCTCGAAGCCGAAGTCCAGCGAGGCGAGGACACCCGAGTCGGCGGCCAGCAGGACCTGCCCGGAGACGTCCAGACCGTCGCCCGGCCGGACCCGGAGGGTGGCGCCGGTCACCCGCAGCCCCCGCCCCAGGAAGCGCACCGCGGTCCGCAGCGGGTAGACGCCCGTGTCCAGCAGCGCGCCACCCCCCAGTTCGCGGGTGTACCGGATGTCGTCGGGGGAGAGCGGGGGGACGCAGAACGACGCGTGCAGCATGCGGAGCCGGCCGATCCGTCCGTCCCGCAGCAGCTCGGAGACGGCCTGGTGGCGCGGGTGATGGAGGAACATGAAGTTCTCCCGCAGCACCAGGCCTCGGCGCTCGGCGAGCGCGGTCAGTTCCCGGGCTTCCGGCGCCGTCGTGGCCATGGGCTTCTCGACCAGCACATGCCGGCCGGCCTCCAGCGCGCGGGCCGCCCACCGGCGGTGCAGCGCCGCGGGCAGCGGAACGTACACCGCCTCGACGTCCGCGCGCTCCAGCAGCGCCTCGTACCCGGTGACGGCCGCGCAGCCGAAGCGGTCGGCGAACCGGCGCGCCCGCCGCGGGTCCCGGGAGGCCACGGCGACGACTTCGACGTCCGGGCAGGCCGTCATCGCGGGCAGTACCCGCCGCCAGGCGATGGAGGCGGCCCCCAGGACCCCGACGCGTACCGGCGGGGTGCCGTGGTCGTGGGTCATCGCACCGTCCTGAGGGCGGCCACGAGCGTCCTGGCCTGGATGTTGAGCTGGCCGCTGTACTTCAGCAGATCCTCCAGCTGGCCCGGACTCAGCCAGCGCATGCCGGCGTTCTCCTCGACCGGGACCCGGTCGTCCACCGAGATGATCATGTACCGGCTCTGCGCCTGGTCGAACCTGCCGCCCTCCTCCGACAGCACGGTGTCGAACAGGGTGTGCGCCCGGTCGGCGCCCAGCACCAGATCCAGCAGGGGCGGCCGGTCGGCGGCGGCCAGGTGGGCATGGCTGTCGGGCACGCACTGCACGGTCGGCCCCAGCTCCACCGTGTCCACGAACCCCGGTTCGACGCGTGCGTGCATCAGCGCGTGCAGGACACCGCCGACGCGCCTGACGAGCAGCGCGGCGATGCCCTGGCCGTGCGGCCGCAGCAGCGGCTGGGTCCAGGACGGCACCTCCCGGCTGCGCGAGCCCACGTGGACCGCGACGACGCTGAAGAACCGTCCCTCCTCGTGCGCGACGGCGTCGGCCGTCCGGTGCCAGCCGGAAACCGCCCGCAGCGGCAGCCGTTCGGTGACGACCTCGTGCGCGACCCGGCGGTCGGTCAGCCAGCTGCGGATCTCCTGTCCGGTGTGCACGGCGCTCCCGGGCCCCTCGACGCGGTCCCAGTCGGGCAGGCACGACAGCACGGTCCGCGCGTCCATGTTGACCAGGTTCTCCCACCGCAGCAGGGAGTTGAGCTGTCCCAGCGTCAGCCAGCAGAAGTCCTCGCCGGCCTGCAGCTCGGGGCCGGCCTCGACCACCATGTTGCGGTTGCGCTTGCGCAGGAACCAGGAGCCCTGCTCGGACTGCAGCACGTCCGCCAGCACCCGCCCGGGCTCGGGCGTGCGGAAGGTGTCCAGGTAGGGCACCGACGAACCGCCGTGCACCCGCGTGTAGTTGCTGCGCGTCGCCTGGACGGTGGGGGAGAGCTGGACACCGTTGACGTTCCCCGGCTCCGACTTGGCCTGCATCAGGAAGTGCAGCACGCCGTCGATCTCACGCACGGCGAGGCCGAGGATGCCGACCTCCGGCTGGCTGATGATCGGCTGGGACCACTCGGGCACCGCACCGAAGTCGGAGCGCACCCGCAGCCCCTGCACCGAGAAGAACCGCCCGCTGGCGTGGCCCAGGTCCCCGGTGTCCGGGTCGAACCCCCACTTGTCGAGTGCGGCGAAGGGTATGCGCTCGGTCTTCTGCGCATGGTGCAGCTGACGCTCGGCAAGCCAGTCGAAGAACGCGGCGGTGCTGGTCACCCCCTCGGTGCACCGGGCCGACAGGGCCAGCCGGGCCGACAGCGCGCTGTCGGTGGGCGAGAGCCGGCTCGCCGTGGCGGCCCCCGTCACCGCTGGATCCTCTCCAGGAACCGCACCGCGGAGGCTGCCCCGTCCTCGGCCCGCAGGCGTTCGCCCAGCCCGGCGGCGGCCGCGGCGATGGCCGGGTCCGTGGCGGCCGTCCCGATCGCCTGCGCCAGGGCGGACGACGTCAGCTCACGCTGCTTCAGCGGCGCGGGCGCCACCCCCAGGCGGTGCAGATGCTCGCCCCACATCAGCTGGTTCACCTCGAACGGGCAGACGACCTGGGGGACTCCCGCCGAGAGGGCGGCGTTGTGCGCGCCCAGCGAGCCGGAGTTGACGGCCACGCACACCCGTGGCAACAGCCATCCGTAGGGCACCTCGTCCAGCGCCAGGACGCCGCCCGGGGCGCCGGCGACGTCCAGGCCGCCCCAGCCGGCCACGATCACCGCCCGTCGGCCGCTCTCCCGCACGGCGTCCAGCACCAGGGCGGTGGTCCGCTCGGGGTCGGTCCCGAGGGCGCTGCCGAAGCCGATGAGAACGGGCTTCTCGCCCTCCTCCAGGAAGCGCAGCAACCGGTCCGGCGGCTGCCAGCCCGGCGGCGGCGGAAGGTGCCAGAAGCCGTCGGTGTGCACCGAGTCGGGCCAGTCGGAGCCCGGGGCGAGGACGTGCGGGCTGAAGCTGTGCAGCACGGGTGCGGGCGCGCCGTCGGCGGCGAACCGGAAGTCGAGGTAGCCCTCCCGCGGCGGAAGTCCGAGGGTGTCCCTGCGCCACTGGTCCACCACCTCGATGACGGCGGGCGGCAGATACGTCCGCACGTCCGTCCGGCTCGTGTCCTCCTTGCCGGAGAACACGTCCGACAGCATGCCGAACGCCGGATAGTCGCGCGAGACCACGAAGTTGGGATAGAGGGAGCCGAGGACGTGCGGAACCTTCAGCCGCTCGGCGATCTGCGGAATCACCTCACGGAACGCGTGCGAGTGGACGATCACGTCGGGACCGCAGTCCGCCGCCTCCCACAGATCACGGAGCACGGCCGCGTAGTGCGGAACCATCTGCCGGCGGACCTCCCGGCGCTGCTCCTCGATCCGGGCGGTCGGCCGGTCGCTGTGCGCCTGGAGGCGGCGGATGTCCGCCCGGGAGCGCACGGTGACGGCGGCGTCGTCCAGCGGGGCGAACGGCACGCCGTACTGGTCGGCGAGCGGTGCGAAGAGACGAGGCGCCGCGAGCACGGGCTCGTGTCCCGCGCGGCGCAGAGCGTAGGCCAGTGCCAGATATGGCTGGACATCGCCTCTATTTCCGTAGCAGTAGACCAGGACTTTCAATGTTTAGCCTCCCGTGCGCGTCGGAACGGCCAACTGTTTCCATTCCGTCGCGGCGCCCGCAAGAGGCATTTGTCCTGTACAGATTTCCTAGAGCCGCTCGATTGCGCCAGGCCCTAACGTGCCGAAGGTACTTCCTCGGGCCATGCCGCTGGTGTCGCGCCCGACTCGTCAGGAACGGGAGGGTTCGAAGCGGTGCGAGCACTGATCTATTCCCATGGAACTCGTGGGGATATGCAGCCCTATCTGGCGCTGGCCTTCGCTCTCGATCAGGCCGGACATTCGGCCAGACTCGTCGGTCCCCGCCTCTACGGCCCCATGGCCGCGGAATACGGAGTGGACTTCGCTCCGGTGGACGACGAGGCCGTGCGGCTCCACCAACGGCCCGACGTGCGGGAGATCCTGGTCAACTCGCAAGGCAAGGGCGACCAGTACGACAAGGCCCGGGAACGCATATTCGCGGAGATATTCCCGCGGCTTTACCCGATCATGCTGAAGGACATGTGGGACGCCGCCGCGGAAGGCGCGGACGTGGTGATCCACTCCCACTCGTCACGTCAGGCCGTCCACCAGATCGCCGAGAAACTCGGGGTTCCGCACGTACTGGCCAGCCTCTACCCGCACTTCGTCGCCTCACGGCGCTACCCCCCCGAGGTCGGCACCTTCGAGCAGCGGCCGGACAACCTGGAGCGGCACGCCCGGGCGAACGACAACCCGATCAAGGGGCCGCTCGCCGAGATGTTCGGCCGCTGGCGGGCCGACGTCCTCGGACTTCCGCCCCGCGAAGGTGCCCTGGACAACAGGTTCCGGGCCGACGGAACGCCGGCGCCGGTGCTCCTCGGTTTCAGCCCGCATGTGATCGAGCCGGCGGACGACTGGCCCGAATGGGTCCACACGACCGGATTCTGGATGCTCCCGAGCGGCACGCGGTGGCAGCCTTCGAAACGGCTGCTGAAATTCCTGGACGACGGCGACGCACCGGTGTTCTTCGGATTCGGCAGTCACATGGGCACGGACCCCGAAGAAGTCGGCCGCATCATTCTGGAGGTCGTCCGCAGAACGGGAGTCCGCGCGATCGTCGTCACGGGCTGGGGCGGCGCGGCCATTCCGAATCCGCCGGAGAACGTCCTGGTGGAGGACGAAATACCGTACGACTGGCTGTTTCCCCGGGTCCGTGCCGTGGTGCACCCGGGCGGAACCGGAGCGCACAACACGGCGCTGCGCGCCGGCGTCCCCCAGGTGATCTGTCCCTTCCAGAAGGAAGCGCTGATGTGGGCCGACCACCTGCACGGCCTGGGCGTCGCACCGCAGCCCGTCCCGCACCGGCACCTGACCGCCGACACCCTCACGAAAGCGGTCGACCAGGCCGTCAAGGACCCGGGCATCGCCCGCGCGGTCGACCGGCTGGCCCGCCTCACTTCCGTGGAGAACGGGGCCGAGAACGCGGTCCGGGTGCTCGAGAAGATCGTTTCCTGACCAGACCCCAGAGCAACAACCAAGAAAAGAGGATGAGATGTCCAATCCCTTCGAGGATGAAGCGGGCCGCTACCTGGTACTCGTCAACGACGAGGGCCAGTACTCCCTGTGGCCCGGTTTCGCCGAGATCCCCGCGGGCTGGGAAGTGGCCCACGCGGAGGACACCAGGCAGGCCTGCCTGGACCACATCGAGAAGAACTGGACCGACATGCGGCCCAAGAGCCTCGTCCGCCAGATGGCGGGATGAGGAAGCAGGTCCCGTTCCCCCGCACCGACGGCCCGCCGGACCCCCCGCGGCCGGCCGTCCGGTGGGGCCCTGCCCCCGAGGGCGACGAGCGCGCTGCCACCCATGCCGCGCTCGTCGCCTCCGCGGCCGAACTGACCGGCAGCCCGGCCCACCTGATCCGGGTGGCACACGACCCCGGTGGCCGCCCCCGGCTCACCGGGCCCGCAGCCGGTGTGCAGGTCAGCCTCAGCCACGCCGCGGGCGTCTTCGCCGTCGCCCTCTCTCGCGGTCCGGCGGCACTCGGCGTGGACATCGAACCCGTCCGGCCGCTGCCCGCCGCCGCACTGGCTCGCCGGTGGCTCGGTGACACCCCTGCCGACTGGATCGCCGGCCTGCCCCGGCACGAGCGCGACGAGGCGTTCCTGGTGCTGTGGACCCGCAAGGAGGCCATCGGCAAGGCCCTCGGACACGGCCTGCGCCGCGGCGGACTCACCCGGCCGGTCGCCGTACCGACCGACTGGCCGCCCGCACGACCGCCCGGCCGCCGACTGCCGTTCCCGCCCGGCACCGGCACCGGCTCCGACACCGTGACCACGGTCGTGACCCCGACCGGGAGCACCCGCGCGGTGCTGTCCATCGCCGTGAGCGGCCGGCCCGCGGCCCCATTCTTCGCGGACCTGGGCGACTGGCGGACAGCCGCGTTCCAGTGACGACCACACGCAAGCTCAGGAAAGGAACCGACGTGGCGCCACCCGCTGTTGACGCGGAAGCCCCCCGCGGCCGTCCCCTGCGGCGCCTGCTCGGCCACTGTCTCCGTCACCGCGGGGCCCTGGCGCAGTCGCTGGCCGGCGCCGTGGGCGCCACGGCGACGAGCGTCGCGGTGCCGCTGATCACCCAGATCGTGCTGGACGACGTGGTCGTCGCGGGCGAGCGCCCCCTGCTCCCCTGGACGATCCTGCTGCTGGCCGTCGCCGCGGCCCGGTACGCGCTGACCTTTCTGCGCCGTTTCCACGCCAGCCGGCTCGCCGCCGACGTCCAGCACGATCTGCGCGTGGCACTGTTCCGGGCGGTGTCCCGCCCGGACGGGCCCGGACAGCAGGACCTGGGCCCCGGGCAGCTCATGGGCCGCGCCACGGTCGACCTGAACGGGGTGCACAGCCTGGTCGCCATGCTGCCCGCCGTGGTCTCCCACGTCACCACCGTCGTCGGGGTGCTCGCCGTGATGGCCGTGCTCTCCCTGCCGCTGACGGCGGTGAGCCTGCTCATGGTCCCCGTGCTGTGGGCCCTGGCCCGGCGCAGCCACCCGCAGCTGCTGGCCGCCACCTGGCAGGCCCAGGACCGGGCGGCCACCGCCGCGGGCGTCGTACAGAGTTCCGTCGCCGGCGTCCAACTCGTCAAGGCCTTCGGCCGCGAGGAGCGGGAGACCGCCCGGTACACGGCGGCTGCCCGGCGGCTGTACGCCGCGCGCATGCGCGTCACCCGGCTGGTCGCCCGCTACCAGCCGCCGCTGCAGGCCGTACCGGCGCTCGCCCAGATCGCCGTCCTGGCCCTCGGCGGCTGGGCGGCGGCCGGGGGCCGGCTGAGCCTCGGCACGTTCGTCGCCTTCTCGATGTACCTCATCCAGCTGGCGGGTCCGCTGGGCATCCTGGCGGGTCTGGCGAACTCCGTCCAGCAGGCCACGGCCGCCGTCGCCCGCGTGCTGGAGCTGACCGACGCACCGCCGCGGCGCGCGGACGGCGCCGCCCGACTGCCCGACGACGGGCCCCTGGCCGTCGAGTTCGACCACGTCGGCTTCCGGTACACGCCCGACCGCCCCGTGCTCGACGACCTGTCGCTGCGGATCGAACCAGGCGAGACGGTCGCCGTCGTCGGCGGGCCGGGGTCCGGCAAGTCCACGCTCGCCCTGCTCCCGGCCCGGTTCCACGAGGCGCGCACGGGCGCCGTCCGGATCGGCGGCACGGACGTACGCGAACTGAGCCTGGAATCGCTGCGTGCCTCCCTCGCCCTGGTGCCGGAGGAGAGTCTCCTGTTCGCCGGGAGCATCCGCGACAACATCGCGCTGGGCCGCCCCGGCGCGGACGACGACGAGATACGTGAGGCGGCACGGCTCGCCCAGGCCGACGGCTTCGTCTCGGCCCTTCCCGACGGCTACCTGACCGAGGTCGGCGAACGGGGCCGGACCCTCTCCGGCGGCCAGCGCCAACGCCTCGCCCTGGCCCGCGCCCTGCTCCTGAGGCCCCGTCTGCTGATCCTCGACGACGCGACCTCCGCGGTGGACCCCGCCGTGGAGGGGGCGATCCACGAGGGCCTGCGCGTCCACGCCGACGGCCGTACGACGCTCGTGGTCGCACGCCGCAGATCGACCCTGGCCCTGGCCGACCGCATAGCCGTGCTGGACCGCGGCCGGCTCGCCGACCTCGGTACCCACGACGAACTGCACGCCCGCTGCGCCCTCTACCGTGCCCACTTCGACGCGGCTCCGGCCGAGCCGTCCGCCCGGCCCGCGCCGCCGACCGGTCCCGCGGCCGGCCCGCACACGCGGTCCGCGTCCGCCTCCGCGCCTGCCTCCGCGTCCGCATCTGCCTCCGCGTCCACGTCCGGGCCCTCCGGTGAGGACGAGGACCCGGCGGTGGACGAGGACGCGCTGGCCCGTGACGTCGGCGGCACGTTCGGGCTCCGCAGGCTCACCCGGGGCTTCCGGCTGCCGCTCGCGGCAGGCCTGGTCCTGGTGTCCGCCGACGTCCTGTGCGGTCTCGCCCAGCCCTACGCCGTGCGCCGGGGCATCGAGAGCATCACCGACGGGGCGGCTCCCGCCGCGCTGGCCGCGGCGTGCGCCGCCGCCCTGGCCGTCACGCTGCTGCGCTGGCTGGTCCAGCGCGGCTCCCTGCGGGTCACCGGACGCACCGGCGAACGCCTGCTGTACGCCCTGCGAGTCCGCATGGCCGCCCAGCTGCACCGGCTGGGCCTGGACCACTACGAGCGGGAGGCCGACGGCCGGACCCTCACCCGGATGACCACCGACGTGGACGCCGTCTCCGGGTTCCTGCAGACAGGGCTGACGGGCTTCCTCGCCGGCCTGCTGACCATGGGCGGGGTACTGGTCGTCCTGCTGGTCGCCAACCCCGTCCTGCTCCTGGCGGCCCTGCTTCTGCTGCCCGCCCTGTACCTGGCCACGGCCGTGTTCCGCCGCCGGTCGCTGGTCGCCTACCGGCTGGCGCGGGAGCGGACCGCCACGGTCAACGCCGCCCTGCAGGAAGGCGCGCAGGGCATGCCCGTCATCCAGGCGTTCCGCCAGGAGGAGGCGTTCCTGCGCCGGTTCGCCGCACACAGCGACGCCGTCCGGCGGGCACGGATCCGCTCGCAGTACCTGATGGCCCTGTACTTCCCCTTCATCGAGTGCCTGGCCGCCGTCTGCGCGGCCGGCCTGCTGGCCTACGGGGCGCACCAGGTCCGGGACGGCTCCATGAGCGCGGGCACACTCGTCGCCTACCTGCTGTACCTGGAGCTGTTCTTCCTCCCCGTCCAGCAGATCTCCCAGCTGTACGACACCTTCCAGCAGGCACGGGTCTCCCTCGACCGGATCGACGAGCTGCTGCGGCTGCCCACCGGCACACCGCAGGCCGCGCGACCCCGCCCCGTGGGCCCGCTGAGCGGCGAGATCGTCCTCCACGACGTCCACTTCCGGTACGCGGACGGCACGCAGGACACCGCGGGCCGCGTGGCACGCCGGGCGGCCGCCCTGACCGGCCTGAGCGTCCGGATCCCCGCCGGGCAGCGGGTGGCCGTCGTCGGCGAGAGCGGGTCGGGCAAGTCGACCCTGCTGAAACTGGTCGCGAGGTTCTACGACCCCACCGCCGGCGCCGTCCTCGTCGACGGGCAGGACGTACGCGAGCTCGACCTGAGCGCCTACCGGCAACGGCTCGGCCTCATCCCCCAGGAGCCGTACCTGTTCGCCGGAACCGTCCGGGACGCCATCGCCTACGGGCGTGCCGACGCCACGGACGACGAGGTCGAGACGGCGGCCCGGATGACCGGCGCCCACTCCTTCATCACCGCGCTGCCCCACGGCTACCGCCACCGGCTCACCGAGGGCGGAGGCAACCTCTCCGTGGGCCAGCGCCAGCTGATCGCCCTCACCCGGACCCGGCTGGCCGCGCCCGCGGTCCTGCTCCTAGACGAGGCGACGTCCGCCCTGGACCCCGCCACCGAGGCCATGGTCGACGCGGCCACCGACCGGCTCGCGGCCCGGCGCACCACGCTGGTCATCACCCACCGGCTCGCCCTGGCGGCCCGTGCCGACCGCGTGCTCGTCCTGCGGGACGGCCGCGTGTGCGAGGACGGAACGCACACCGAACTCCTCGCGCTGGGCGGTCACTACGCCGCCCTGTGGCGCGCCCACGAGGCGCACCCCCGGACAGAACTCCAGACGCAAGGAAGGCCCCTATGACCACCGAGCAGACGACGCCCCGCGGGCGCGTCCTCCTGGCCGAACCCCGCGGCTTCTGCGCGGGCGTACGGCGCGCCATCGGCATCGTCGAGCGCGCCCTGGACCTGTACGGCGCGCCCGTGTACGTCCGCAAGGAGATCGTGCACAACCACCACGTCGTCGGTGAACTGCGGCGCCGCGGCGCGGTCTTCGTGGACAGCGAGGACGAGGTGCCCGAGGGCGCCGTGTGCGTCTTCTCCGCCCACGGCGTCTCCCCGCAGGTGCGGGCGGGCGCGGCCGCACGGCGGCTCGACGTCATCGACGCCACCTGCCCGCTGGTGGCCAAGGTGCACCAGGAGGCGGTCCGCTACGCCCGTGACGGGCGCACCATCCTGCTGGTCGGACACGAGGACCACGAGGAGGTCGAGGGGGTCCGCGGTGAGGCGCCCGCGAGGACCCTGGTCGTGGAGAGCGCCGAGGACGTCGCGCGGCTGGACCTTCCCGACGACACCCCGGTGGCGTACCTGACCCAGACCACCCTGTCCTTCGACGAGACCGCCGAGGTCGTCCAGGCCCTGCACCGGCGCTTCACCGACATCGTCGGCCCGCACGGCGACGACATCTGCTACGCGAGCCAGAACCGGCAGAACGCCGTGAAGGCCCTGGCCCGCTCCTGCGACCTGGTGCTCGTCGTCGGCTCCGAGAACTCCAGCAACTCGCTGCGGATGGTCGAGGTCGCCCGCCGCGAGGGCTGCTCCGCCCATCTGGTCCCCGACGTGACGCACCTGGACGAGCGCTGGCTGGAGTCGGTCGGCACGGTCGGCATCAGTGCCGGCGCCAGCGCGCCGGAGATCCTGGTGCGCGGCCTGGTGGACCGCCTGACCGAGCTCGGGCTCGCCGACGTCCGCACGGACGACGGGACCCCGGAGGACGTGGTCTTCGCCATGCCCTCGCGACTGGCCGACCCGGTCACCGGGCGGGCCCCGCGCACCCCGCTGGCCGACGAGAACCGGTGAGGACCCCCATGACGACCAGTATCGAACGGCCCCTCGCCCCGCTGACCGAGCTGCGCGGCCCCGCGGACCTGCGCGACCTGACCACGGCACAGGTCGAGGAACTCGCGGCCCGGATCCGCGGCTTCCTCGTCGACAAGGTCGGCCGCACCGGAGGCCACCTCGGGCCCAACCTGGGCGTGGTGGAACTGACCCTCGCCCTGCACCGCGTCTTCGACTCGCCCCGGGACACGCTCCTGTGGGACACCGGCCACCAGACCTACGTGCACAAGATCCTCACCGGCCGCGCCGGCGCCTTCGACGCGCTGCGCCGGCCCGAGGGCCTGTCGGGATACCCCTCGCGCGAGGAGTCGGCGCACGACGTCATCGAGAACTCCCACGCCTCGACCGTCCTGTCGTACGCCGACGGACTGGCCCGGGCGCACGCGCTGCGCGGGGTCACCGACCGCAGCGTCGTCGCCGTGATCGGCGACGGCGCCCTCACCGGCGGTATGGCCTGGGAGGCGCTGAACAACATCGCGGCGGCACCGCACCGCCCCGTCGTGATCGTGCTCAACGACAACGGCCGCAGCTACGCGCCGACCGTCGGCGGCATAGCTGAGCACCTCGCGGCCCGCCGGGCCGGCGACCGGGACCCCGGACTGCCCGGCCTGTTCGAGAACCTGGGGCTGGCCCAGCTGGGTCCCGTCGACGGCCATGACGTCGAAGCCCTGGAGGAGGCGCTGCGGCGGGCCGTCGCGCTGGGCCGGCCCGTGGTCGTGCACTGCGTGACCCAGAAGGGACGCGGACACGCCCCGGCCGAGCAGAACGAGGCCGACCGCTGCCACGTGGTCCGCGCCCGGCCCGCCGCGGGCGCCGCCCGGGTGGCGCCCCGGCCGTCCTGGACCTCGGTGTTCGAGGCGGAGCTGGCCGACCTCGGCGAGCGCCGGAGCGACCTCGTCGCCCTCACCGCGGCCATGCTGGAGCCGGCCGGGCTCACCACCTTCGCCCGGCGCTTCCCCGAGCGGACCTTCGACGTGGGCATCGCGGAGCAGCACGCCGTCACCGCGGCCGCCGGACTCGCGCTCGGCGGCGTGCACCCGGTCGTGGCCGTCTACGCCACCTTCCTCAACCGCGGCTTCGACCAGCTGCTCATGGACGTCGCGCTGCACCGCGCGCCGGTCACCTTCGTCCTGGACCGGGCCGGGGCCACCGGCGACGACGGCCCGTCGCACAACGGCATGTGGGACCTGTCCCTGTTCCAGCTCGTGCCCGGGCTGCGGGTGGCCGCTCCGCGCGACGCGGAGACCCTGCGCCGTGCGCTGCGGGAGGCCGTCGCGGTCGACGACGCGCCCACCGCGGTGCGCTTCCCCAAGGGCGCGGCGGCCGACCCCGTACCCGCCCTCGACACGGTCGCCGGCCTGGACGTGCTGCACCGCTCCGGCGCGGACCCCGACGTGCTGCTGGTGTCCGTCGGCCCGCTCGCCCCCGTCTGCCTGGCCGCCGCGGAGCTGCTGCGCGAGCGCGGTGTGGGCGTCACCGTGGTGGACCCGCGCTGGATCCAGCCGGTCGCACCCGCCCTGATCGACCTGGGGCTCGCGCACCGGGCGGTGGTCAGCGTCGAGGACAGCGGCCGGTCCGGCGGTGCCGGGGCCGCCCTGGCCCAGGCGCTCGCGGACGCCGGCGCCCGCCGCCCGGTCCAGGTCATGGGGCTGCCCCAGCGGTTCCTGGCCCAGGGCCGGCGCGAGGACATCCTGGCCCGCGCGGGTCTGACGGCCGAGGGGATCCTCCGCACGGCCCTGCGCGCGCTGGACGGCCCCGGGGACACCACCGGCCCCGCAGGTACCACGGACAGCAAACACACCACGGGCACCACTTCACATCAGGGGCACCACGGTGACCAGTGACACCAGCGTCACCACGCCGACCAGGAGGGAACGAGGAGAATGACGGTCCAGCTCGGAATGCCCGCCGTACCGCCGCAGACCCTGGGGGAGCGCCGCAGGACCCGTGCGCTGCACGTGGGCCCGGTGGGCGTCGGCGGAGACTTCCCCGTCTCGGTGCAGTCGATGACCACGACGGTCACGGCCGACGTGAACGCGACCCTCCAGCAGATCGCCGAGCTGGCGGCGGCGGGCTGCGACATCGTCCGGGTCGCGTGCCCGTCGCAGGACGACGCGGAGGCGCTGCCCGTCATCGCGGCCAAGTCGTCCCTGCCGGTCGTCGCCGACATCCACTTCCAGCCGAAGTACGTCTTCGCCGCCATCGACGCCGGCTGCGCCGGGATCCGGGTGAACCCGGGCAACATCAGGAAGTTCGACGACCAGGTGGCGGCCATCGCCCGCGCGGCCAAGGACCGGGGCACCCCGATCCGGATCGGGGTCAACGCCGGTTCGCTGGACGCCCGCCTGCTGGCCAAGCACGGCAGGGCGACCCCCGAGGCGCTGGTGGAGTCCGCGCTGTGGGAGGCGTCCCTCTTCGCGGAGCACGACTTCCACGATCTGAAGATCTCCGTGAAGCACAACGACCCGGTGGTGATGATCCGCGCCTACGAACTGCTGGCCGAGGCGTGCGACTACCCCCTGCACCTGGGCGTCACCGAGGCCGGCCCCGCCTTCCAGGGCACGGTGAAGTCGGCCGTGGCCTTCGGCGCCCTGCTCCGGCAGGGCATCGGCGACACGATCCGGGTGTCGCTGTCGGCGCCGCCGGTGGAGGAGGTCAAGGTCGGCATCCAGATCCTGCAGGCGCTGGAGCTGCGCCCGCGCAAGCTGGAGATCGTCTCCTGTCCGTCGTGCGGCCGGGCCCAGGTGGACGTCTACCGCCTGGCCGCGGAGGTGACCGCCGCCCTGGAGGGCATGGACGTCCCGCTGCGGGTCGCGGTGATGGGATGTGTGGTCAACGGACCGGGCGAGGCCCGGGAGGCGGACCTGGGTGTGGCCTCCGGCAACGGCAAGGGGCAGATCTTCGTCCGGGGCGAGGTCGTGCGGACCGTGCCCGAATCCAAGATCGCGGAGACCCTGATCGAGGAGGCTCTCAAGCTGGCCGCGTCAGCGGAGGAGGCCGGGACCGAGTAGCTCGGCAAGGGTAAGAATCTGACTAGAGCATTGCCAAGTCGTGGGGGAGCAAAGGGCCCTAATACCAGACAAGACACCCCAGTTTTTGCACAGACGCGCGCTGTCACACTCATGTGTGACAGCGCGCACACCTACCAGGTAAAGACCTCATCAAATAGTTTGTGATACGGTTCACGAGAACCCCGGATAGAGCCGAAGGACCGAAGTGCGTCGGTCCAATGGCGTGAGGTCTCGATCACTCAGCCCGGGACTACGCTCGTCCATGACGACACCTGCCCCCCTGTGAAAGCGGAGTTGCCGCCATGCCGTCCAATGACGCCCGGATCCTGGCCCAGGCCGCCGTACCCACGGCTGTCGTCGGCGCACTCTGCGTCGTCGTCAGCGCAGTGGTCGCGGGCGGCAAGGGGGCGATCGGGGCTGTCGTCGCGACGGCGGTCGTGTGCCTCTTCATGGGGTCCGGTCTCTACGTTCTGCAGCGCATCGCGAAGTCGCTTCCGCAGCTCTTCCAGGGCATGGGGCTGATGCTCTACACGGCCCAGTTGCTCCTGCTGGTCGTCTTCGTGGCCGTGTTCAAGGACACGAACCTGTTCAATCCCCGTGTCTTCGCCATCGTTCTCGTGGTCACCACTCTGGCGTGGATCGTCGCGCAGACCCGTGCCCACATGAAGGCCAAGATTCTCTACGTCGAACCTGATGCCTCGTCGACGGGCGACAAGCCCGAGAAGACAGGGCACTCACGGTGAGAGGTAGGGCCGGGATAAAGGCACGCAGGAGATGCTGCTATCGTCCGGTGCCAACTGCGGCATCGCGGGCGCGGGCATCTGAGCTGACGCCTGTTCAATCGCGAGGCGAGATGCCCCACAGCCGCCCCCACATCCGTAACACCAGTCCCGTGCCGAACCGCGGCCCCGCGTCGCGCCGACACAACGAGGTTGCCGTATCTATGCGCCACGATGAAGGAGCCCGCGGTGAGTGCTGACCCGACGCAGGTGCTCGCCTTCGAGTCCGACTGTCACATCTTCACCGGATGTGGATTCCCGGCTCCCGGCCTGCATTCCTTTGTCTTCAAGCCGCTCTTCACTGTCGGCGGGTTCGAGTTCAACAAGCCGATGCTGCTGGCCCTGCTGGGCACGGTCGCGATCGTCGCTTTCTTCTGGGCCGCGTTCGCCAGGCCCAAGCTCGTGCCGGGCAAGCTCCAGATGATCGGTGAGGCCGGGTACGACTTCGTCCGCCGCGGCATCGTCTACGAGACGCTGGGCAAGCGCGAGGGCGAGAAGTACGTACCCCTCATGGTGTCGCTGTTCTTCTTCATCTGGATCATGAACCTGTGGTCCGTGATCCCGCTGGCACAGTTCCCCGTGACCTCCATGATCGCCTTCCCGGCAGGGCTGGCGGCCATCGTCTACATCCTGTGGATGTTCCTGACGTTCAAGAAGCACGGGTTCCTCGGCGGTCTGAAGAACATCACCGGTTACGACAAGTCGCTCGGCGCCGTACTGCCGGTGATCGTGATCATCGACTTCTTCTCGAACGTCCTGATCCGCCCCTTCACGCACGCGGTCCGACTGTTCGCGAACATGTTCGCCGGCCACCTGCTGCTGCTGACCTTCACCATCGGCAGCTGGTACCTGCTGAACGGAGTCGGCATCATCTACGCTGGCGCCTCGTTCGTGATGACCGTGCTGCTCACGGCGTTCGAGCTCTTCATCCAGGCTGTTCAGGCGTACGTCTTCGTACTCCTCGCCTGCAACTACGTTCAGGGCGCTCTCGCCGAGCACCACTGAGCCTCCTCGCCCTCCCTGTCCAACCTGACTGTCCGGTGGCCAACCCCCACCGGTACGCGTAAAGAAGAGAAGGAAGAACCGGCATGTCCGCTCTCCAGACCCTCGCCGCTGACGGCCTCTCCGGCAACCTCGGTTCGGTCGGCTACGGCCTCGCTGCGATCGGCCCCGGCATCGGCGTCGGCATCATCTTCGGTAACGGCACCCAGGCCCTCGCCCGCCAGCCCGAGGCTGCCGGTCTGATCCGCGCCAACCAGATCATGGGTTTCGCCTTCTGTGAGGCCCTGGCGCTGATCGGTATCGTCATGGGCTTCCTCTTCCGTAGCTGAAGCGCGCTTCGACGCAACTCCCTTAGACGGAAGGCACTGATGTGAACGCCCTGGTAACGCTGGCGGCGACAGAGGAGCAGAATCCTCTGATCCCCGAGATCCCAGAGCTTGTCATCGGCCTGATTGCTTTCGCCATCGTCTTCATCTTCCTCGCCAAGAAGCTCCTCCCGACCATCAACAAGGTTCTGGAAGAGCGTCGCGAGGCCATCGAGGGCGGTATTGAGAAGGCCGAGGCCGCGCAGACCGAGGCCCAGAGCGTCCTCGAGCAGTACAAGGCCCAGCTCGCCGAGGCCCGGCACGAGGCCGCGCGCCTGCGCCAGGAGGCGCAGGAGCAGGGTGCCGCCCTCATCGCCGAGATGCGGGCCGAGGGCCAGCGGCAGCGCGAGGAGATCGTCGCCGCCGGTCACGCCCAGATCGAGGCCGACCGCAAGGCTGCCGCGGGCGCCCTGCGTCAGGACGTCGGCAAGCTCGCCACCGACCTGGCCGGCAAGCTCGTCGGTGAGTCCCTCGAGGACCACGCCCGGCAGAGCCGTGTGATCGACCGCTTCCTCGACGAGCTCGAGGAGAAGGCCGAGGCCACGCGATGAACGGAGCGAGCCGCGAGGCCCTGGCAGCCGCACGTGAGCGTCTCGACGCGCTGACGGACTCCACGTCCGTGGACGCCGTCCAGCTCGCGGACGAGCTGGCGGCCGTCACCGCGCTGCTCGACCGCGAGCCCAGCCTGCGTCGGGTCTTCACCGACCCGGCGCAGCCCGGTGAGGCCAAGGCCGAGCTGGTCCGGCGCCTCATCGGCGGCCAGGTCGGCGAGACCACGGTCGACGTCGTGTCCGGCATGGTCCGTTCCCGCTGGTCGCAGTCGCGTGACCTGGTGGACTCGCTGGAGGAGCTGGCGAACATCGCCGACCTCACGGCGGCGGAGAAGGCGAACACGCTCGACGACGTCGAGGACGAGCTGTTCCGGTTCGGCCGGATCGTCGCCTCGAACACCGAGCTGCGCGCAGCGCTCACCGACCGCTCCGCGAGCGCCTCGGCCAAGGTCGAGCTGCTGCACCGGCTCCTCGGCGGCCGGGCCAAGCCCGCCACCGAGCGTCTGGTGACGCGCCTCGTGACCGCGCCGCGTGGACGTAGCCTGGAATCGGGACTGGAGTCCCTGTCCAAGCTCGCCGCCGAGCGCCGGGACCGCATGGTCGCCGTCGTCACCTCGGCGGTGCCGCTGAGCGACGGCCAGAAGCAGCGCCTCGGCGCCGCCCTGACCAAGCTCTACGGCCGCCGGATGCACCTCAACCTGGACGTCGACCCCGAGGTCGTCGGCGGGATCCGGGTGCAGGTCGGTGACGAGGTCATCAACGGTTCCCTCGCGGACCGGCTGGAGGACGCGGCCCGCCGCATGGCGAGCTAGCAGCACCTCGGCATTCGAGAAAAGCAGTACGTACTTACGGCCCTGGTTGGGCCGTGAAGAGGATTCCTGGGGGTCGCCCCCAGACCCCCACCGAAACTTCGGGCCCAACAAGGAGAGCAGGGAACCCAGATGGCGGAGCTCACGATCCGGCCGGAGGAGATCCGGGACGCGCTGGAGAACTTTGTCCAGTCGTACAAGCCGGACGCGGCCTCGCGCGAGGAGGTCGGTACGGTCACCCTTGCCGGCGACGGCATCGCGAAGGTCGAGGGCCTGCCCTCGGCCATGGCCAACGAACTGCTGAAGTTCGAGGACGGCACCCTCGGCCTCGCCCTCAACCTCGAGGAGCGCGAGATCGGTGCCATCGTCCTCGGTGAGTTCAGTGGCATCGAGGAGGGTCAGCCGGTCACGCGTACCGGTGAGGTCCTCTCCGTCGCGGTCGGCGAGGGCTACCTCGGCCGTGTCGTCGACCCGCTCGGCAACCCGATCGACGGCCTCGGCGAGATCGAGACGTCCGGCCGCCGCGCCCTCGAGCTGCAGGCCCCCACGGTCATGCAGCGCAAGTCGGTGCACGAGCCGATGGAGACGGGCTACAAGGCCGTCGACGCGATGACCCCGATCGGCCGTGGTCAGCGTCAGCTGATCATCGGTGACCGCCAGACCGGCAAGACCGCCCTGGCCGTCGACACGATCATCAACCAGCGCGACAACTGGCGCTCGGGCGACCCGAAGAAGCAGGTCCGCTGCATCTACGTCGCCATCGGCCAGAAGGGCTCCACCATCGCCGGCGTGCGCCGCGCGCTGGAGGAGAACGGCGCCCTGGAGTACACGACCATCGTCGCCGCCCCGGCGTCCGACCCGGCCGGCTTCAAGTACCTGGCGCCGTACACCGGTTCGGCCATCGGTCAGCAGTGGATGTACGAGGGCAAGCACGTCCTCATCATCTTCGACGACCTCTCGAAGCAGGCCGACGCCTACCGCGCCGTGTCCCTGCTGCTGCGCCGCCCGCCGGGCCGTGAGGCCTACCCGGGTGACGTCTTCTACCTGCACTCCCGTCTGCTGGAGCGCTGCGCCAAGCTCTCCGACGACATGGGTGCCGGCTCGATGACCGGTCTGCCGATCGTCGAGACCAAGGCCAACGACGTCTCGGCGTTCATCCCGACCAACGTCATCTCCATCACCGACGGCCAGTGCTTCCTGGAGTCGGACCTGTTCAACGCCGGTCAGCGTCCCGCGCTGAACGTCGGTATCTCCGTCTCCCGAGTCGGTGGTTCCGCGCAGCACAAGGCGATGCGCCAGGTCTCCGGCCGTCTCCGCGTGGACCTCGCCCAGTTCCGTGAGCTGGAGGCGTTCGCCGCCTTCGGATCCGACCTGGACGCCGCGTCGAAGCAGCAGCTGGAGCGCGGTCAGCGCATGGTCGAGCTGCTGAAGCAGGACCAGTACCAGCCGATGGCCACCGAGGACCAGGTCGTCTCCGTCTGGGCCGGCACCAACGGCCGTATGGACGACGTTCCGGTCGTCGACATCCGCCGCTTCGAGAAGGAGCTGCTGGACTACCTGCACCGCAAGGAGTCGGGCCTGCTCACCTCGATCCGCGAGGGCGCCAAGATGTCGAACGACACCATCCAGGCGATCGACGACGCCATCGCGGAGTTCAAGAAGCAGTTCGAGACCTCGGACGGCAAGCTGCTCGGCGAGGACGTTCCTGCCGCTGCCGCCAAGTGACGTAAGGAAGGGACCTGACTCATGGGAGCCCAGCTCCGGGTCTACAAGCGTCGCATCCGATCCGTCAGCGCGACCAAGAAGATCACGAAGGCGATGGAGATGATCGCCGCCTCGCGCGTCGTCAAGGCGCAGCGCAAGGTGGCGGCCTCCACGCCGTACGCGACCGAGCTGACGCGCGCGGTCACGGCGGTCGGTACGGGTTCGAACACCAAGCACCCGCTCACCACGGAGGCGGAGAACCCGACCCGTGCCGCGGTCCTGCTCCTCACGAGCGACCGCGGTCTGGCCGGCGCCTTCAACTCCAACGCCATCAAGGCGGCGGAGCAGCTGACCGAGCGCCTGGAGCGCGAGGGCAAGCAGGTGGACACGTACATCGTCGGCCGCCGTGGTGTCGCCCACTACAACTTCCGTGAGCGCAAGATCTCGGAGTCGTGGACGGGCTTCACCGACGAGCCGTCGTACGCGGACGCCAAGAAGGTGGCGGAGCCTCTGATCGAGGCCATCGAGAAGGACTCGGCCGAGGGCGGCGTGGACGAACTCCACATCGTCTACACCGAGTTCGTCTCGATGATGACGCAGACCGCGCTCGACGCACGGCTGCTGCCGCTGCGTCTCGAAGAGGTCGCGGAAGAGGCCGTCCCCACGGGCGAGATCCTCCCGCTGTACGACTTCGAGCCCTCGGCGGAGGACGTCCTCGACGCCCTGCTGCCGCGCTACGTGGAAAGCCGTATCTACAACGCGCTGCTCCAGTCGGCCGCTTCGAAGCACGCCGCCACGCGGCGCGCGATGAAGTCGGCCACCGACAACGCGGGCGAGCTGATCAACACGCTCTCCCGTCTTGCCAACGCGGCCCGCCAGGCCGAAATCACCCAGGAAATCAGCGAGATCGTCGGTGGCGCGAGCGCCCTGGCCGACGCGACCGCGGGGAGTGACCGATAATGACCACCACTGTTGAGACCGCGGCGGCTACGGGCCGCGTCGCCCGGGTCATCGGCCCGGTCGTCGACGTGGAGTTCCCCGTCGACGCGATGCCGGAGATCTACAACGCCCTTCACGTCGAGGTGGCCGACCCGGCCAACGCCGGCGAGAAGAAGACGCTGACCCTCGAGGTCGCCCAGCACCTGGGCGACGGCCTGGTCCGCACCATCTCCATGCAGCCCACCGACGGTCTGGTCCGCCAGGCCGCGGTCACCGACACCGGCAACTCCATCACGGTGCCCGTCGGTGACTTCACCAAGGGCAAGGTGTTCAACACCCTCGGTGAGGTGCTGAACGTCGACGAGAAGTACGAGGGCGAGCGCTGGGGCATCCACCGCAAGGCCCCGAACTTCGACGAGCTCGAGTCGAAGACCGAGATGTTCGAGACCGGCGTCAAGGTCATCGACCTGCTGACCCCGTACGTCAAGGGCGGCAAGATCGGTCTGTTCGGTGGTGCCGGCGTCGGCAAGACGGTGCTCATCCAGGAGATGATCTACCGCGTCGCCAACAACCACGACGGTGTCTCCGTGTTCGCCGGTGTCGGTGAGCGCACCCGTGAGGGCAACGACCTCATCGAGGAGATGACCGACTCGGGCGTCATCGACAAGACCGCCCTGGTCTTCGGTCAGATGGACGAGCCCCCGGGCACCCGTCTGCGCGTCGCGCTGGCCGGCCTCACCATGGCCGAGTACTTCCGTGACGTCCAGAAGCAGGACGTGCTGTTCTTCATCGACAACATCTTCCGCTTCACGCAGGCCGGTTCCGAGGTGTCGACCCTGCTCGGCCGTATGCCCTCCGCGGTGGGCTACCAGCCGAACCTGGCCGACGAGATGGGTCTCCTCCAGGAGCGCATCACCTCGACCCGTGGTCACTCGATCACCTCGATGCAGGCGATCTACGTCCCCGCGGACGACCTGACCGACCCGGCCCCGGCCACCACCTTCGCCCACCTCGACGCGACGACGGTTCTGTCCCGTCCGATCTCCGAGAAGGGCATCTACCCGGCCGTGGACCCGCTGGACTCCACGTCCCGGATCCTGGACCCGCGCTACATCGCTGCGGATCACTACAACGCGGCCATGCGCGTGAAGACGATCCTGCAGAAGTACAAGGACCTCCAGGACATCATCGCGATCCTCGGTATCGACGAGCTGGGCGAGGAGGACAAGCTCGTTGTCCACCGTGCCCGTCGTGTGGAGCGCTTCCTGTCCCAGAACACCCACGTCGCCAAGCAGTTCACCGGCGTGGACGGCTCGGACGTGCCGCTCGACGAGTCGATCGCCGCGTTCAACGCGATCTGCGACGGTGAGTACGACCACTTCCCCGAGCAGGCGTTCTTCATGTGCGGTGGCATCGAGGACCTCAAGGCCAACGCCAAGGAGCTGGGCGTCTCCTGAGCCTCGCGCTCATCTGAGAGGGGCGCGGACCCACCCTTCCCGGGGTGTGTCCAGCCCCTCTCTCCACGCCCATTAGAATTGACCCCAACACCCGGCACTACCGCCGGGTGGTGACCCGAGGAGCCACCCATGGCTGCTGAGCTGCACGTCGAGCTGGTCGCCGCCGACCGCCAGGTCTGGTCCGGTGAGGCCACCCTGGTCGTCGCGCGCACCACGTCCGGCGACATCGGCGTCATGCCCGGTCACCAGCCGCTGCTCGGTGTGCTGGAGTCGGGCCCGGTGACCATCCGTACGAGTGATGGTGGAACGGTCGTCGCCGCGGTGCACGGCGGTTTCATCTCGTTCGCGGACAACAAGCTGTCGCTGCTGGCGGAGATCGCCGAGCTGTCGGACGAGATCGATGTCCAGCGCACGGAGCGCGAGCTCGAGCGCGCGAAGGCGGAGGACGACGCCGAAGCCGAGCGTCGTGCGGATGTCCGCCTGCGGGCGGCGACCGCGGCGCGCTGATCCAGCGCGCAGTATGACGTCACTCAGCCGCGGCCGGCCCGGAGCAATCCGGTGCCGGTCGCGGCTGAGGCAGATGTGGGTGTTTTTTCCTTTTCATTACTCAGTTTCATCGCTTAGGAGACGAGGAGGTCGGTGCCGATGGTCCTCGCTCTGACTGTGTGCGGGATCGTGATCGCGCTCGTGGTGGTGGGACTGTTCCTGTTCGGACTGCGCCGCAGACTGATCCAGCGCTCCGGCGGTACCTTCGACTGCTCGCTGCGCTGGGACGTGCCCGAGAAACCGGACACCAACGGCAAGGGCTGGAGCTACGGCGTCGCCCGTTACAACGGCGACCGCATCGAGTGGTACCGCGTCTTCTCCTACGCCCCCCGCCCGCGCCGCACGCTGGAGCGCGCCGCCATCGAGGTGGCCGGCCGCCGGCTGCCCGAGGGCGAGGAGGAGCTGGCGCTGCTCTCCGACGCGGTGGTCCTCGCCTGTACCCACCGGGGCACGCGCCTCGAACTGGCGATGAGCGAAGACGCGCTGACCGGTTTCCTCGCGTGGCTCGAAGCAGCCCCGCCCGGTCAGCGCGTCAATGTTGCTTAGGCGTTCTACAGGTTGTTGCTGATGGCGCTCACCAGCTCGCCGTTGCTGGTGTCACCGCTGAACTCCCAGAAGAACGCGCCGCCGAGGCCCTGGTTCTTGGCCCACGCCATCTTCGTCGCGATGGTGGCGGGGGTGTCGTACGACCACCAGTTGCTGCCGCAGTGCGCGTACGCCGTACCCGCGACCGTGCCGGTCGCCGGGCAGGACGTCTTCAGCACCTTGTAGTCCTCGATGCCCTGCTCGTAGGTGCCGGCCGCGGGACCCGTGGCCGTGCCGCCCGGGGCGTCCTGCGTCACACCGGTCCAGCCGCGGCCGTAGAAGCCGATGCCGATGAGCAGCTTGCTCGCGGGGACACCGATCGCCTTGTACTTGGCCATCGCGTCGGCGGTGGTGAAGCCCGCCTTCGGGATGCCGCTGTACGAGGTGAGCGGGGAGTGCGGGGCCGTCGGGCCCTGGGCGTCCCAGGCACCGAAGAAGTCGTACGTCATCACGTTGTACCAGTCGACGTACTGGGCGGCGCCCGCGTAGTCGGCGGCCTCGATCTTGCCGCCGGAGGAGCCGTCGGCCGTGACGGCCGAGGTGACCAGGTTCTTCGAGCCGAACTTGGCGCGGAGCGCGGCGATCACGTTCTTGTAGGCCGCGGCCCCGCTGGTGTCGCAGCTCAGGCCGCAGGCGTTCGGGTACTCCCAGTCGATGTCGATGCCGTCGAAGACGTCGGCCCAGCGCGGGTCCTCGACCAGGTCGTAGCAGGACTGCGCGAACGCGGCCGGGTTCTTGGCGGCCTCGCCGAAGCCACCGGACCAGGTCCAGCCGCCGAAGGACCACAGCACCTTGATGTTCGGGTACTTCGCCTTCAGCTCGCGCAGCTGGTTGAAGTTGCCGCGCAGTGGCTGGTCCCAGGTGTCCGCGACGCCGCTGACCGACTGGTCGGCGGTGAACGCCTTGTCGTAGTCGGCGTAGGAGTCGCCGATCGCGCACTTGCCGCCGGTGACGTTGCCGAAGGCGTAGTTGATGTGCGTGATCTTCGACGCCGAGCCGGACGTCACCAGGTTCTTGACGTTGTAGTTGCGCCCGTAGATGCCCCACTCGGTGAAGTAGCCGAGCTTGACCTTGTTGCCGGTGGGCGGGGGAGTGGTGCCGCCGCCGGTGGTGTGCACGGCGACGGCGCCGCTGACCGGTCCGGTCTGGTCGGCGGTGTCGCGGGCCTGCACGGTGTAGGAGTAGTCGGTGCCTGCGGTGAGGCCGGTGTCCGTGTACGACGTGGTCGTCACGGTGCCGACGACCTTGCCGTCGCGCAGCACGTCGTAGTTCTTGACGCCCTTGTCGTCGGTGGCCGCGCTCCAGCCGAGCTTCACCGAGGTGTCGGTGACGGAGGACGCGGTCGGGGTGCCGGGCGCCGAGGGGGCCGCGTCACCGGGGACCGTGGTGCCGTCGCAGCTGTCGCCGTTGAGCTTGCAGTTGGACGGCGAGCCGGAACCGGCGCCGTTGAAGCCGAAGGAGACGGTGGCGCCCGGGGCCAGGGTGCCGTTGTACGACTTGTTCTTGGCGGTCCAGTGGGTACCGGAGTTGGTGACGTCCGCGTCCCATGCGGAGGTGACCGACGTACCGGAGGGGAAGTCCCACTCGACGGTCCAGGAACTGATGCTGCTGGTGCCGGTGTTCTTGATGGTCCACTGACCGCCGAAGCCGGTTCCCCAGTCGCTGGACTTGGTGTAGGTGGCGGTGGCGTTCGTCGCGGCCTGGGCGGTGCCCGCGAGGCCGACCAGGCCGGCCAGGGGGAGCAACAGGGTCGCGAACCCTGCCGCGGCTCTGTGTCTGAAGCGCATGCTGCGCCTCCCTCTTGTGTCGGGGGTGTCAGGGGCATGACTGAGCCTTCACGCCCACGGTGCCGCGAGAATAGAAAGGTCTGGACCACAGGTCAATAGGTCTGGACCACTTGCCGGACGGGCCCGCTAGATCCCCAACTCCTGTGCCAGCACCGCGGCTTGGACCCGGCTGCGCAGCTCCAGCTTCGCCAGCAGACGGCTGACGTGCGTCTTCACCGTGCCCTCCGCCATCTCCAGCCGTGCCGCGATCTCGGCGTTGGACAGCCCCTCGCCGATGCGCGACAGCACCTCGCGCTCACGCCGCGTGAGACTGTCCAGCACGGCCGGGTCGGCCGTCGGCTCGCGCACCGGCTTCGCCGCGAACTCGGCGATCAGCCGCCGGGTGACGGCCGGTGCGACGATCCCCTCGCCGCGCGCCACCGTCCGTACGGCCTCCAGCAGATCGCGCGCCTCGGTGTTCTTCAGCAGGAACCCGGCCGCCCCCGCCCGCAGGGCCCCGAACACGTACTCGTCGAGGTCGAAGGTGGTCAGCACCAGGACGTCCGCCGTCCCTTCCGCGACGATCTGCCGGGTCGCCGACACCCCGTCCAGCAACGGCATCTGAACGTCCATCAGCACCACGTCGGGCCGCAGCTCCCGGGCCAGCTCGACCGCCTGCTGCCCGTCCGCCGCCTCTCCGGCCACCTCGATGTCGGGCGCGCTGCCGAGGATGAGGACCAGACCGGCGCGTACGGCGGACTGGTCCTCGGCCACGAGCACCCGGACGGCGCGGTTCATGCGGGGTCTCCTTCGGTGAGCGGAAGAGCGGCGCGTACGGCCCAGCGGCCGCCCTCGGGCCCGGCCTCGAAGCTGCCGCCGAGCAGCGCGGCCCGCTCCCGCATCCCGGTGAGACCGGCGCCGGAGCCGGGGGCACGAGGGCTGTCGCCGGGCCGGTACGGGCTGGTCACCCGCACCTGAAGTGTGCCGTCCTCCTGCCGCAGGGCGACATGGACACGCCCCTTCGCCGCATGCTTCAGGGCGTTGGTCAGCGACTCCTGCACGATCCGGTAGGCGGCCAGCTCGACCGGCACGGGCACGCTGTCATGGCCGGCGTCGAGGGTCACCTCCAGACCGTTCGAGCGGGCGCCCTCGACCAGGGCACCGAGGCCGTCGAGCGTGGGTGACGCGGCGGGCTCCCGGTCGCCGGAGCCGTCCCGCAGGATCCCGATCAGCCGCCGCATCTCGGCCAGCCCCTCGACGCTGTTCTCCCGGATGACCGCCAGCGCGTCCATGGAGGTCTTCGGGTCGTCCAGGGAGAGCGCGGCCGTCGAGTGGATGGCTATCGCCGACAGGTGGTTGGCCACCATGTCGTGCAACTCCCGGGCGAACCGGGCCCGTTCGGCGGTGACCGCCTGGGTGCGGTCCATCTCGGCCAGCAGCGCGGTCTGTTCGGCGCGCAGCCGGGCCGTCTCGGCCGCGTCGCGGTGGTTGCGCACCACCCAGGCCGTGGAGGCCGGCGCGAACGCGACCACGCCGACGCCCACACCGATCAACAGCGCCTGCGGGTCGCGCCACAGGGCGGCGGGCACGACTCCGCCGAGGACCGTCAGCATCCCGGTGATCCAGGGGATCCGCCGGGCGGCGGCGGGGCTGCCGTACAGGACGGCCGCGTACACCAGGTCGGTGTAGAGCACGACCGTGACGACACTGCCGAGGGTCACCGTGTCCAGGGTCAGTGCGACGGTGCCGGCCAACAGGCCGACACGCGGCCGGATGCGGCGCAGCGGTTCACAGGCGGCGGTCATCACGAGCGGAACCAGCGGGGCCCAGGGCGCCTGCCACAGCACGAGATGGTCCGAGGCCGCGCGCGGGTGGATCCCGAGCACCCACAGCAGCACCCCGCCGAGCAGTCCGCCCACGGTGATGCGCAGGTCGTCGCGGTGCGGGAGGGGGAGTGCGAGGGGCATGACCCCATCCAACACGGCCCGCGGCCACCACGCGTGCGCCTGGGGAAGGGTCCCCGACTGCAACTTTCGATTACGGCGCGTTCGCCCGCGCCGACGATGATGCGCGGTCCGGCCGACGGCAGCCTGGAAGGG
Source organism: Streptomyces sp. BK340 (assembly GCF_007827595.1). Taxonomy (GTDB): domain Bacteria; phylum Actinomycetota; class Actinomycetes; order Streptomycetales; family Streptomycetaceae; genus Streptomyces. The sequence continues at coordinate 74,210 of NZ_VISR01000019.1, read as the reverse complement.
TGAGCGAAGGGGGAGAGCCTTGATCGTCGGGTTGATCGTCGCCTGTGAGGTGGCCTTCTGGGTGCTGCTGGCCGCCGGGCTGGCCTTCCGCTACCTGTGGCGCATGCCCCGCACGGGCCTCGCGCTGCTGCTGTGCGAGCCGCTGCTGGAGGTCGTGCTGTTCGTGGTGACCGCGATCGACCTCAAGAACGGCGCGGAACCCGACTGGCGGCACGGCCTCGCCGCCGTCTACATCGGCTTCACCGCCGGCCTCGGCCGTTCCACGGTCAGGTGGGCGGACGCCCGCGTCGCCCACCGCTTCGCCGGTGGCCCGCCGCCCGTGAAGCCCCCGAAGTACGGCACGGCCCGCGCCGTCCACGAGTGGAAGGTCGCGGGCCGCTGGATCCTGTCCGCGCTCGTCGCCCTCGCCCTGCTGCAGGGCGCGGCCTGGTACGTCGGCGACGACGGCGACACCGGCTCGCTGCGGGCGTGGCAGCTGAGGATGGTGTGGGTGATCGGGATCAACGTGGTGATCGCCGCGAGCTACACGCTGTTCCCCAGACTCCCCGAGGCGACCGAGGCCGCCGACGCCTCCGAGCGGGAGCGCTAACGCTCCCCGCCCGGCACCCACAGCACGTCCCCGGTCTCCTTGTTCGCGGTCCTGGCCAGAATGAACAGCAGATCGGAGAGCCGGTTCAGGTAGGTCGCGGTGAGCGGGTTCATGTGCTCGCCGTGCACCTCGAGGGCCGCCCAGGTGGAGCGCTCGGCGCGGCGGACCACCGTGCAGGCCTGGTGCAGCAGGGCCGCGCCGGGGGTGCCGCCGGGGAGGATGAAGGAGCGCAGCTTCTCCAGGCGCTCGTTGAAGCGGTCGCAGTCCGCCTCCAGCCGGTCGATGTAGAACTGCTCGACCCGCAGCGGCGGGAACTCCGGGTTCTCCACCACCGGCGTCGACAGGTCCGCGCCCACGTCGAACAGGTCGTTCTGGACGCGGGTGAGGACCTCGACGACCTCCTCCTCCAGGCCGCCCAGCGCGATCGCGGTGCCGATCACCGCGTTGGCCTCGTTGGCGTCGGCGTACGCCGAGATCCTGAGGTCGGTCTTGGTGACCCGGCTCATGTCACCGAGGGCGGTGGTGCCCTTGTCGCCGGTCCTGGTGTAGATGCGCGTCAGATTGACCATGAGAAACTTGCGCGAACATTCCGGCTTCAAGCCGTTATGCCCGCGTGTTCTCCTTCCTTGTGATGTAGGCGTATCCATCGGCCCGCTGGAGGAGACGGACGTGTCGGTGATGAATGTCGGTGACTGTGCCGTGGGCCGTTCTGATGTTGAACGTGCCGCGGGTGCGGACCGCGACACGGCCGGTGTACCTGCCCGCCTTGGTGCCTGTGGGGACGATCGCACGGACGAGATCCCCTGTGGCGAAACCGTGAAACCGCTTCTGCCTGGGCAATCGCAGACGGGGGAAGCCAAACGCGTCGGCACGGGTACGGCTATAGGTGCCGCGCCCGGTTGCGGTAGCAGCAAGGACGTCTGCCGGGTGCTGATCGACGGTGCCGACCTGGCCGACACACAATGCATCCAGAGTGTGGGATTTGGGGAGGCGGGCGCGTTGTCGGTTCCACTTCGTGCGGCCGCCTGAAGAGGCATGTACCACTGTGGGGAACTCGGCTTTAAGCGCATGGAACAGTTCCCAGCGGGTGGCGTTGATCGCCGCCGTGTCCCGCAGCGGGGCCTTGGCCTGGGCCAGGACTCTTGCAAGGACCTTGGGCCGATGCCGCAGGAAGTCCTCCACGGCATGGCTGCCTTTGGCCTGGTTGCACGGGGCACACGCTATAGCCAGGTTGTCGACGCGGCTGGACCCGCCGCGTGAGCGCGGCCGGATGTGGTCGACGTTCAGTGGCACCCCGGTAGTGCCGCAGTACACGCAGGCCCGGCCCCACTTGGCCAACAGGTACTCACGGATCTCCGTGCCGTGCAGTGTGCCGTGCTGGTACTCGACACCTTCCAGAGGTCTTCCTGCGCTGAGAGCGTGGGTGTCGAACGCGGCCAACTCCACGTGAACCGCGACCACAGGTGCCCACCGGGCCAGCCGAACAGCCCATGTCATGGTCGTGTCCACGCGGTGCCGCAACGAAGGGGGCAGCCAGCCTTCAGGTCGGGCACGGTTGCAGAAGCGGGGTGGACGGTACCGCACGTTGCGGGACCTGCGACCGCACCGGTAGCTCGCTCGTCGGGCCAGACTGTCCCGGACCTGTGCGCCCCTATGGGTGAGTTCCACGTGGTACAGCCCACGACGGTTCCCATGCCTGGCCGTGAACACGGATAGGCCGGTGTGCTTGCTACCAGGGTCAATCCCCAGTTCGACACCGTCCACCTGGGATCTCTCGACGGTGCGGTCCTTGAGCCGGATCACGAAGGGAGTGTGCCGGTGCACCACCGCCCGCCCGCAGCTGAGCAGCTTCCGCGCCCTGGCCGGCGAGGTTGGCTGCATAGGGAGGCCGTGTCGGTCGAGTACGAACACGACCGGATCGACGGCACGGGCCTCACGGCCCTTCTCCCGACCCTCGCGGGCCGGGGTGACGTCACCGGTAGCAGGTGAACCACCGATGATCTCCCCTCGCACATGTTCTACGCCGGGTGCCTTACGGCCTTCGAATCCCGTTTCGTCCCTGTTCCCGGGGGTGTCTGCTGAGTCGAATTCCAGAGCAGGCCGCTGAGGAAGCACGGCCTGGTGGGTCTGCTGTCCTGCGTGGAACGTAGCCAACTTCGGTCACCTCCTTCAGCGAGTTGACTGGTGCTGGTCACACGGGAGCCTGCTCTGCTGGGCAGGCTCTGGCCGATAGAGCCAGGGAACGTGTGACACGGCCAGCGTAGTTACGTCCAGACTCATAGCCTCCACCTTCGTGGACGCGTGAGCTAGGAGCGAACACTCGTGCCTTGCGTTGTGAGCAACGTCCATCGGCGCAGAAAGTCACGCCAACACACGAAAATGGATGAGGGGCTCACCGCTAGACCTGTCTCGTAACTGATCTCCGATCTGATGTGGGCATGGTCGGTCGAGGACCGTCCAGCTCGCTTATCCGGTGCGGGATGACCAGCCCGTTCCGCCGGGAGCCGTCGTCGGCAATGGCGGTCGTGGCGTCGACGGCGTCCTCCACACCGGACCTGCTCCAGGCCCGGCAGTCGTTGCTGTCACCTGGCAGCTACCGTCCGACCACCATGAACAGAGGATGTCGGCATCGACGACAACTTGGTGGTTGGTTGACGACGGTGAGCACGGTGTCCTTGCGGAACCGTCGGCGTGGCCGCAGCGCGAGCAGCGGGGGAGGTGATCGACGATCCGGTCCGCCGAGGACTTCGACACCCCGAACAGCGAGGTCAATTGACACATGGCCGGTCCGTGAAGAACTTGCCGAAGGAGCGCCGGCTCAGCCGGGTGAACGGAACTATGCGAGAAGGGGCCCGATGCCGTGATCACACCAGCCACAGCACAAGATCATCCAACTCCAGGGCCCCAGGACATGGCTGAGGCGAACCGTGGAACACTCCTCATTGTGGGAGAGCCAGTCGAGATCGTGCCTTACGACTCTGCTTGGCCAGCGACGTTCGCCAAGTGGGGCGTGGGCCTACGTGCTGCTCTCGGTGATGCTGTAGCTCGTATCGACCACATCGGGTCCACCTCGGTGCCAGGACTGGCGGCCAAACCGGTGATCGACATCCAGATCTCAGTGGTATCGCTGGAGTTGACGGACGCGTACCTGGGCTCGCTGACGGGCATCGGCTTCGTATACCGGGCGGACAATCCGGAACGGACCAAGCGGTACTTCCGGGAACCTCACGGTCAGCACCGCACACACCTGCACGTGCGACAGCTAGGTCGTATGGGACATCGTCAGACGGGCTGACGCCTGGGCCCAGCACACCGGCTGGATCCCCGCTCCCAGTGACGCCTGAACCTCGCCTCCGGATCACAGCTGGAGCCGAGTTCGTCGCAGTTATGGGAGAACCCGTGCTTACGCTCCGGCCGTCCGGAACACACGTGTGCCCACTGTCACGGCGAGCCCCGCGAAGCCGACCGCGACGAGGACGCCGTACAGCATGTGCGCGCTCGTGTACTGACCGACGTACGCGTCGCGCACCGCGTCCACCAGGTAGCGGAACGGGACGAAGTGCGAGAGCACGTCCAGCCAGGCGGGCGCGAGGGTCATCGGGAGCATCAGGCCGGACAGCAGCATCGACGGCATCGACAGCGCGTTGATCAGCGGACCGAACTCCTGCGGGGTGCGGACCCGCATGCCCAGCGCGTACGACAGCGAGGCCAGCGAGAGCGTGAGCAGGGCGACGAAGCCGAAGCCGATGAGGATGCCCGGCAGGGGTGCGCGCAGGCCCATCACCACCGCGGCGAGCACCAGCAGCACCGCCTGGAAGACGAAGACCGTGGCGTCGCGCAGCACCCGGCCCAGGAGCAGGGCGAGCCGGCTGACCGGCGTCACCCGCATCCGCTCCACCACCCCCTGGGCGTTCTCCATGATGATCGTGAAGCCCGCGAACAGCGCCCCGAAAAGCCCGAGTTGGAGCAGCAGCCCGGGCACCAGCACCTGCCAGGAACTGCCCTTCCCGCCGAGCGGCAGGTCGGTGAGGAGCGGGCCGAAGAACAGGAGATAGAGGAGCGGGGTCAGCACGCCGAAGAGCAGCGCGAAGCGGGAGCGCAGGGACTGGCGGAGGTAACGGCCGTAGACGAGGCCGGTGTCGTGAAGAAGCATCTCTCTGATTCCGTGAGCGATCCGACGTGAACGGTCCTATACGGCGACGGGGGCGGTGTCGGCCGTCGGAGCAGGGCCGCGGCCGGTGATAGCGAGGAAGGTGTCCTGGAGGGTGGCGTCGATCGAGCCGCCGTGGGCGAGCTTGAGCGCGCTCGGCGTGCCGTCGGCCACGACGACGCCCCGGTCGACGACCACCAGCCGGTCGGCGAGCGCGTCGGCCTCGTCCAGGTAGTGGGTGGTCAGGAAGACCGTGGTGCCGTGCTCGTCGCGCAGCCGGCGGACCAGGTCCCACAGGTCGGCCCGGCTGCCCGGGTCCAGTCCGGTCGTCGGCTCGTCCAGGAACAGCACCTTCGGCCGGTGGGTGAGCGCCATCGCGATGTCGAGGCGCCGCCGCTGCCCGCCGGACAGGGCACCCGTCTTCCGGTCGAGCAGTTCGGTGAGGCCCAGTTCCCGGGCGAGTTCCGCGGCGCGTTCGACTGCCTCGGCCTTCGGCAGGCGGTACATCCGGGCCTGGGTGACCAGCTCCTCCCGGACGGTGATCTGCGGGTCCACCCCGCCGGACTGGGCGACGTAGCCGGAGGCCCGGCGCACTCCGGCCGCATCGGTCGCCAGGTCGCACCCGGCGACGGTGGCCGCGCCGCCGCCGGGTTTCAGCAGCGTGGTGAGCATGCGCAGGGTGGTCGTCTTGCCGGCGCCGTTGGGGCCGAGGAAGCCGAGGATCTCGCCCTCGCGGACGGTGAGGTCGACGCATCGCACGGCCTCCACCGGGCCGGATCTCGTCTGGAAGGTGCGGGCCAGTCCGGCCGCGCTGATGACTGCTGCCATGCCCTCAGAAAAACAGAGTCTCTGAAATTTTGCAATGACCCCAAGTTTTCAATGGGTCCAGCAAAGCTAGGATGCGGACATGACCGAGGGACTCAGGGAGCGGAAGAAGCGGCAGACCAGGCAGTACATCTCGGATGTCGCCACGGGGCTGTTCCTGGAGCGGGGCTTCGACGCCGTGACGGTCGCGGAGATCGCCGAGGCCGCGAACGTCTCCGTCAACACCGTCTACAACTACTTCCCCGCGAAGGAGGACCTCTTCTTCGACCGCTCCGCGGGCATGGCCGACCGGCTCGCCCGCTGGGTGCGGGGCCGCCCCGCCGGCGAGTCCGCGATCGGCGCGGTCCTGCGCGAGCTGCGCGAGGAGGTCGAGGCGGTCTCGCCCCGGGTCGGTCTGATCCCCGGGTACGCGAGCTTCATGCGGGTCATCGAGGAGGCCCCCGCGCTGCGCTCCCGGCTGTGGGCCATCGCCCAGGAGGTCCAGGCCAACCTGGAACAGGCGCTGCGCGAGGAGACCGGCGCCGCCGACGGCGACGAACTGCCCACTCTGATGGCAGGTCAGATCGGCTGGGTGCACAGTACGGTCATGGCGGTCATCTCGCGCGAGATGGTCAAGGGGGGCGAACCGCGCGAAGTGTCACGAGAGGTGCTCGTTCTCCTCGACGACATCGAGGACCTGCTGAGCGAAAAGGTCCTCAACTACGCCGTCCGGGGCGCCTCCTGAGCCGGATGTCATTGGGGTCAAGAGGTCGCGGTTCACATCCTGCAGGCCCGAAGACCTGCCTCGCCGCGCTTCCCTCTGGTGGGGGGCAAGCTTCTGGAGCGGAGCGACACGGCCAGGGGGCGTGCGAAGAAGGAGACCCCGCGTTCGATCGCCGATCTCGCGGCGGCGGCCGAACAGCAGGCGGGGCACTGGCTCGACCGCGAGGTGTGGTGGCGCGTCGCGATGGCTGCGGGCAGCGGCGCGAAGGCCGCGAAGTACTTCGCCCTCGCCCGGGACGCCCACCGGGCTGAGGGCACCCACCGCGCCGAGGGCATCAGGCGTGACACCTACTACGCACTCCTCGCGCGCTACGACGAAATCAGAACCTCCCCCGAGCCGGCACTCCCCGCGCTCGCCCCGTGACGGTCCACCCACAAGGTCCTCGCGCATGGCGAACCCCTGCCTGGCTCCGAACGGGAAACAGTGTGCGGAAAACACCACGCCACTCTCGCGTATCAGTTCTGTTGTCGCACCCGTGTCCTCAGGGTGTGAGGCATCGTTACCCCGATGGAAGGTGGGCAGTCTTCGGCGGAGGGAGGTAGGTCGTGCTGCTCGGCAGGAAGTCTCGGCTTGAACCGTGCCATCCTCGACAAAGGGTGGCACTCCCATCCGGACAATCGCGGGTCACAGGGCGTGGAGACCTCGGCGCAGGCCGGTCTGTGAAGCGCCAACCAGTGTGAACCCGCAAGGAATTAGCACTGCGACCGCGAGGTCTTAATCCCTCCGGCCTCGGTCGGCGGGAGTATCGCCAAGTCCGTCAATTGAGACGTGATGGGCGTCTCACGCGTTGAGACGTGACGCGCGTTACTTACCGCTCACACAGCGGCTCCGGAGCGCTATGGTCCGCCGAAGAGCCAGACGTCAACAGCGTTGAGGGAGTCGGAGTGGCACGGAAGCTCGCCGTCATCGGGGCCGGTCTCATGGGATCCGGCATCGCCCAGGTCGCCGCACAGGCGGGCTGGGACGTCGTTCTGCGCGACGTCACCGACGAGGCAATCAAGCGTGGCACCGACGGCATCAAGGCCTCGTACGACAAGTTCGTGGGCAAGGGCAAGCTGGCGGCGCACGACGCCGAGGCCGCCCTCGCCCGCATCACCGCCACCACCGACCTGGACGCCGCCGCCGACGCCGACATCGTCGTGGAGGCCGTCTTCGAGAAACTGGAGGTCAAGCACGAGATCTTCCGCGCGCTCGACAAGATCGTGCGCCCGGAGACCGTGCTCGCCTCCAACACCTCCGCCATCCCGATCACCAAGATCGCGGCGGCCACCGAGCACCCCGAGCGGGTCGTCGGTGTGCACTTCTTCTCGCCGGTGCCGATGATGCAGCTCGTCGAGCTCGTCCGCGGCTACAAGACCAGCGACGAAACCCTCGCCACCGCGCGGGAGTTCGCCGAGTCCGTCGGCAAGACCTGCATCGTCGTCAACCGCGATGTCGCCGGGTTCGTGACCACCCGGCTCATCTCCGCGCTCGTCGTCGAGGCGACCAAGCTCTACGAGTCCGGCGTCGCGACCGCCGAGGACATCGACCTCGCCTGCAAGCTGGGCTTCGGCCACGCCATGGGCCCGCTGGCCACCGCGGACCTGACCGGCGTCGACATCCTGCTGCACGCCACCAGCAACATCTACACCGAGTCCCAGGACGAGAAGTTCGCCGCGCCGGAGCTGATGCGCCGGATGGTGGACGCCGGTGACATCGGGCGCAAGAGCGGGCAGGGCTTCTACAAGTACTGATCCGTACACGACCGGACGCACACCCCGGGAGCTTCACTCCCGGGGGTGAATTCGGTATCGGTTCGCTTACAAGCAGCAACCGCTCTGCCGTCCAGGCAGTCAGACGTTGCACAGCACCAGCACCAGCACCGTCACGGAGTACGCCACACCGCACTCAACGGGGAGCGCATATGTACATCAGGGGCGACCACGCCGAGCTGGTCGTCGGGGGCCGCCTCGACGTCCGCAGCGCGGCGGACGCCCGTACGGCCCTGCACTCGGCCGTCGACACCGGAGTCGGCGACCTGGTGCTCGACCTGTCCGAACTGGACTCCTGGGACGCCACCGGACTCGGGGTGATCATGGGTGCCCACCGGCGGGCCGGCCGCTGCGGGCGCCGTCTGGTGCTGCGCGGTGTCCCGCCGCAGATGCAGCGCCTCCTGGTGGCCACCCGGCTGCACCGCATCCTCGCCATCGAGGGCGGCATCGGGGTGGAGTCGCTCCCCCGCGTGTGACGCGTCCCGGGTGAACACCCCGATCGGGTGTGAACCGGGCGACAGGGGAGACCCGGACGCAGCTGCCGAAGCGCACGTCGAGGGCAATCCTCACCGGACTGTGATGCTTCGGACCGCGCGGCACCCCGCCCTGTCGTAGATACTGTGCGAAGGTTTAGGGTTCGGTCGCCCGCTGCCTCGCATCCCTCGATCGAGCGGGCCCGGACCAGACGCGACAGCGCGGTGTGCAGCAAGGCCGGGAGGGGCCGGTACGTCCGGGCACACGACGCTCTTGGGGGGCTTGAACCTATGGACCCGATCACTCCGGGACCCGGGGAGCACGGCCAGGCTCAGAGCCGCCGCCCGCCCCGGGAATCCCTCACCTCCGACTTCGGCCAGAGCACGCCCGCGCTCGCCCGCACGGCGCAGCTGGTCTCCGGCGACTTCCTGCTGACCGTCAATCCGGTCGACGGCAGCGAGATAGAACCCTGCCCGCCGCACCAGCGGCCGGGGTCCCCGCGCAAGCGGACCGCCGCCGAGCGCGCCGAGACCGAGCGCGCCGCCCGCCCGCCGGTGCCGGCGGGTCCGGCGCAGCCCACGCTCGCCCTCCTCGAGCGCCAGGACGACCGCGAGCGCCTGGTCCGCCTCCTCGCCCGCGGCCGGTCCGCGCGCCTCACCGGCCCCGCCGGCTCCGGCCGCACCGCGCTGCTCGACCTGGTCGCCGAGGACTGCCTGGACCTCGCCCCCGACGGCGTGGTCCACCTCACCGGCTTCCGCCGCACGGCCACCGACCTCCTGCACGACCTCTTCCACGCCGTCTACGACGCCCCCCTGTACCGGCCCGAACGAGGCCGGTTGCTCGAACTGGTCGCCGAGATCGGCGCGGTCGTGGTCGTGGACGACCTCGAACTCGGCGGCGCCGCCCTGGACGAACTGCTCGCCGCCACCCCCGAGTGCGCCTTCCTGCTCGCCGCCACCCCGGACGTCCCCGCGCCCGCCGCCGACTCCGACGTCGAGGAGGTCTTCCTCACCGGCCTGGACCGCGCGGCCGGCGTGGAGCTCCTGGAGCGCGCCGTGGGCCGGGTCCTCACCGAGGACGAGGCCAACTGGGCCGGCGACCTGTGGTTCGAGTCCGAGGGGCTGCCGCTGCGGTTCGTCCAGGCCGGCGCCCTGCTCCGGCAGCGCGAGCAAGTGCGCGCCAGCACCGGCGCGGTGGACGCGTACGGCGTCTTCGAGGACGTACGCATTCCGGTCGAGGAACCCCTGGACGCGGCGGAGGCGGAGGACGTCCCGCTGCCGTCCCTCGGCGAGGCCGCCGCGCCCGCGCCGCTGCTCGCCTCCCGGCTCAGCGCCTCCGCCCGCGCCACCCTGCGCTTCGCCGTCGCCCTCGGCGGCGAGGTGCCGCACCAGGCACATCTGCCCGCGCTGGTCGGCGACACCCACGCGGACGCCGCGCTCGGTGAACTCGCGAGCTGCGGACTGGTCTCTCCGGTCGGCTCCCGCTACCGCCTCGCGGCCGGGGTGCCCGCCCAGCTCGAGGCCGCCGGGTACGCCGCCGACGCGGCTGCCCAGGCCCTGACCGCAGCCGAGCACTACGCCTGGTGGGCCGGGCACCCCTCGGTCACGCCCGAGCGGGTGTCCGCCGAGGCCGACGCGGTCCTCGCCGCGCTCGCGGTCGTGGTGCCGGACACCGTGCCACCGGTCGAGGGCGAGGAGAGCGTCGCGGTACGGCTCGCCCGCACGGCCGCGCCCGCCTTCGCCGCCGGGCTGCACTGGAGCGCCTGGGAACGGGCGCTGCGGTCCGGTGCCGAGGCCTCCCGGCTCTCCGCCGAGGTCTCCGAACAGGCCTGGTTCCACCACGAGTTGGGCATACTCGCGCTCTGCGGCGGACAGCTCGACCGGGCCCGCGCCGAGCTGGAGTCCTCGAGCGGCCTGCGCGCGGCACTCGCCGACAAGCGGGGCACCGTGGCCGGACGCCGGGCCCTTGCCCTGGTCGCCGACCTCGCGGGCGATGTGCCCGGGTCGATGGCGGGCGAGGAGATACCGGACGCCCGGCACGAGGAGTCGGCGTCGCCTCCCGGCGGGCTGGCGGTGCCCTACCAGCCGACGTACGCCCCCGCCGACGACACCCTGGTCACGCACCAGCCCCCGGCCCTCAAGTCGCTGGGCGGCATCCGCCGTCTGGCCCGGCGCAACATGGTCGCGGCCGGCTCCGGCGCCCTGCTCGCCGCCGTCCTCGGCACGGTCGTCACGCTCGGCATGACGTCCCACGAGAGCGCGGACAAGAACCCGGCCGGACAGGTCGGCGTCAATCCGTCCGCGACCCAGGGACTGGACGACGGGGGCCTGGGCGCGGACCCGAAGAAGGACAGCGGCTCGACCGGCAGCGCCGGCACGCCCGCCGACACCCCGACGGACCCGGACACCGCCGGCACCTCGGACGACCCGTCGTCGGCCTCGGCCACGACCCGGCCCTCCGGCAGCGGCAAGCCGACCGGTGGCAAGACCTCGGGCACGCCGTCCAGGACGCCCAGGCCGTCGGGCTCGTCCAGCTCGCCGGGCGGCGGCTCGACCGGCGGGAGCACCGGTGGCTCCACGGGCGGCTCGACCGGCGGCTCGACGGGTGGGACGACGGGCGGCTCCACGGGCGGCTCGACCGGCGGGAGCACCGGCGGCTCCACGGGCGGCACGACCGGCGGGAGCACCGGCGGCTCCACCGGTGGGACCACGGGCGGCACGTCGGGAGGCACCACCGGCGGTTCGACCACGGGCGGCACGTCGGGCGGAAGCACCACCGGCGGTTCGACCACGGGCGGCACCGACGCCGGCACGACCGGGAGCACGACGACCGGCTCGTCGTCCCCCACCTCGAGCGACTCGGCGAGCGCGCCGGTGGGCAGCGGTCAGGCCGTCGTGATGTGACGTCCTGCACGCACGGCAGAAGGGCGGGTCCGGTCCGGACCCGCCCTTCTGCTCGTACCCGGCCGGCCGGTCAGAACAGCCGCAGCTTGTCGTCCTCGATCCCGCGCATCGCGTCGTAGTCCAGGACCTGGCAGTTGATGCCGCGGTCCGTGGCGAGGACCCGGGCCTGGGGCTTGATCTCCTGGGCCGCGAAGACGCCGCGGACCGGCGCGAGATGCGGGTCGCGGTTCAACAGCTCCAGGTAGCGGGTGAGTTGCTCCACGCCGTCGATCTCACCGCGGCGCTTGATCTCCACGGCGACCGTCTGCCCGTCCGCGTCCCGGCACAGGATGTCCACCGGGCCGATCGCGGTCATGTACTCGCGGCGGATGAGGGTGTAGCCCTCGCCGAGCGTCTCGATGCGGTCGGCGAGCAGCTCCTGCAGGTGCGCTTCCACGCCGTCCTTGATCAGACCGGGGTCCACACCGAGCTCGTGCGAGGAGTCGTGGAGGATCTCCTCCATCGTGATGATCAGTTTCTCGCCCGCCTTGTTGACGACGGTCCACACGCCCTCGTCCTCGCCCGTGCCCTCCTTGAGGGTGCAGGGCGGCGACATCCAGTTGAGGGGCTTGTAGGCCCGGTCGTCCGCGTGGATGGAGACGCTGCCGTCCGCCTTGACCAGGATCAGGCGGGGCGCCGAGGGCAGGTGGGCGGTGAGCCGGCCGGCGTAGTCGACCGAGCATCGGGCAATGACGAGACGCATGGTCGGCAACGCTACTCGACACCCATGGGTGGACGCGATTCGCCCTCCCCACCGCCCGCCCCCGGCGTCAATCGTGACCCGGTGGGTCACCCCATTCATCCGGGAAACTCGTGTTCATCCCTGGCCGATTGTGTGCCCAAAGGGACCGTTCCATATACGCATTCTGCTGGTGTGGTCACCGACCGTTGCCTACCGTAGTAAACGGGAGGTCGCGACCTGTGTACCGAGCGTGTTCGAAATCGCGAACTTCCTTATCTGTCAGGCAACCCCTGCTCGTCGGGGGTGCGAGAGGAGAACCCATGTCGCTCGACGTCTCACCGGCCCTACTCGAACAGGCCGAGCGAGGCGAGGTCGACGAAGCAGCTTTCGTCGACTGCGTCCGGACCTCCCTGCCCTACGCGTGGGAGATGATCAGCTCCCTGGTGGCCCAGCTGAAGGTGGACGGCGGTCCCTTCGCCGACAACCAGACGCCCCCGCCGGACGAGCAGGCACGCGGTCAGCTGCTGCGTGCGCTCGCGAGTGACGCCATACGCGGAGCGCTGCAGCGGCACTTCGGTGTGCGGCTGGCCTTCCAGAACTGCCACCGGGTGGCGGTGTTCCCTCTGGACGCCTCGGTTGACGAGACATTGGCCCGCTTCACCTCGGTGCGCAGCCAGTTGCTGAACCAGTCGCCGGAGCTTCGGGACTGCTGACACGCGGCTGCCGTGCTCCCGACTCTGTGAGCCGCTTGCTTGCCGCTCCACCCGCGGGGAGGTGCGTTCGTACTGGGGCGGCAAGCGCCCTACGGCGGAAGGGAGTCGGCGGCCGGTCAGCGCAGCTGGGGCAGCACCTCGGCGCCCAGTCGCCGCAGGTTCTCCTCCGTCGCGGCGAGGTCGCCCGACCCCTCGACGAGCAGGGCGAACCGGGAGATTCCGGTCCGCTCCGAAGTGGCTGCGAGCCGGTCGGCGGCCAGCCGCGGGGTACCCACCGGGTGCAGACCGCAGAGCAGTTCGGTGTACGCGAGCGGATCGCGCATCGCACGCGTCCGGCCGTCGACCGTGATGTGGGCGTCGAGGCCCTGTTTCAGCCACCCCGGCATCGCCTTCAGCAGCGTCTCCGCCGCGTCCGTGCGCCGGTCCGCGATCTGGCAGACCCCGGCCGAGACATGGGCCGCACCCGCGATCTCCTCGGCGGGCCGTCCCGCGGCCCGCGCGAACTGCCGCCACAGGGCGACCATCTCGGCCTTTTCCTCGTCCCCGACGTGCATGCCGAGCAGCATCGGCAGTCCGCGCTCGGCGGCCAGCCGCACGCTCGCCGGCGAGGTGCAGGCTACGACCACCTCGGGCCCCGGCGTCTCCGTCAGCGCCTCCGACGGGCGCGGCACGACGGGCACCTCACGGAAGGAGAACCGTTTACCCGAGGCCGACACCGACGGTTCGCGCAGCCAGCGAACCAGCAGATCGAGTGATTCCGGGAACCCGTGCTCGTACGCGTCCAGGCCCGTGCCGAACACTTCCAGGTCCACCCACGGGCCGCCGCGCCCCACGCCCAGCGTGAACCGGCCGCCGCTCGTCATGTGCAGCAGGGCCGCCTGTTCGCCGAGGGCGACCGGGTGTGCGGTCGGCAGCACACTGACCGCCGTCCCGATCCGGATACGCTGGGTGCGGCCGAGCAGCAGCGCGGCCAGGGTGATCGCCGACGGGCATGTGCCGTACGGCACGAAGTGGTGCTCGGCCAGCCACACCGTGTCCAGCCCGGCCTCCTCGGAGACCTCCGCCGAGCGGACCGCCCGGTAGAGGGCCTCCCCCGGCCCCTGGCCCGGGAACTGGGCCGCCAGCACAAAACTTCCTACGTGCATCGCTCTTCCTGCTTCCTTGGCTCCGACCGGAGCTCCCCCGACCGGCATAACCGTCTGACACGTGCCTAGGACACGGCCTGGCGGGGAGATTTGCGGATTGTCTGCAGAATGAGCCGCCCGGGAGGGGGACTTGTACGGGTTGGTGCGCTACGGGTACCCCCCTCCGGGCCGCGTAGGCTGGATGCAGCCCGTGCTCCCTGCATAGCCCCGAGAGGTGTCCCGTGTCCCCGCGTCGCAACCGACCGAAGGCAGCCGGGTCGTCCGGCCTGAGCGCCGAGGACGACCGTGCCGGCCGGTACGGCGGCTGGCAGTCCACGGAGAGCTGGCAGGGCGAGGAGTGGAGCGTGCGCCATGTCGCCGGGGCGAGCGTCGAGGGCAAGACCTACCGCTGCCCCGGCTGCGACCAGATGATCCCCTCCGGTGTCCCGCACGTGGTGGCCTGGCCGGAGCACTCGGGCGTCGACGACCGCCGCCACTGGCACAAGGCGTGCTGGAACGCGAAGGACCGCCGCACCACCCGGGTGCAGCGGTCCCGTAACGCGCCGAGGTTCTGAGCTACACGTCCCGGCTCTGCAGCAGCGCGTAGGCGCCGGCGTACGCGGCAGCCGTCACGCCCAGGATGATCCACAGCGGGTCCCAGCCCGTCGGGCCGGACTGGCTCAGGGTGTTGTCGTAGAAGACGCCCATCTGGCTCGGGATCGAGTACTCGAGCAGCGCCTTCTGCACCTTCTGCAGCGACTCCGCGTTCATGAACAGCGCGAGCACCAGCGGGGCGAGCACCGTGCCGATCATGATCGTGATGGCGCCCGCGGAGTGCCGGATGATCGAGCCGACGAGCAGCGAGAGCAGCCCGAGCAGAGCGATGTAGAGGCTGATGCCGAACGTGGCCTTCAGCCACTCCCCGCTGGACGGGGTGCCCGCGCCGTGGCCCTTCAGCATCGACGCCTGCACCATCGCCACGAACGACACGGTGGCCAGCGTGACCACGAAGGCGATCACGAAGAACACGATCGACTTGGCCGCCAGCACCCGGCCCCGGCTCGGGCACGCGGTCATCGTCGTACGGATCATGCCCGTGCCGTACTCGGAGGCCGTGGTCAGCACGCCGAGCGTGATGATGCACATGATGCCGATCAGCAGACCGAAGAAGCCGAGGGTGAGCGGGCTCTCGCCGCCCAGGTCGGAGCTGGAGTTCGACACGGTGACACCGGCCAGCAGGCCGATGCCGACCACGAGCAGGACGAAGACGCCGAGCGTCCACATCGTCGACCGCACCGACTTGATCTTCGTCCACTCGGACGCCAGCGCATGCCCGAGGTGGGTGCGCACGACCGGGATCGGCGAGTTGTAACCGGGGTACGGACCGCCGGGCGCCGCCTGCCACTCGGGCGCGGCTGCGGGTGCCTGCGGCATCGGGGGCTGGTGGGTGCTCATCGGGCGTCCTCGGACTTGGTCAGGTCGGCGGCCGGGGCCGCGGGAGCGGGCTGGGACGGTGCTGTGGCCGGGGCCGGGGGAGCGGCCACCGGGGGCTGCCCCTGCGGGGCCGCGTACGGGTTGGGCGCACCCGCGCCCGGAGCGCCCTGCGCGCCGGCGGGCGCGGCGCCGTACGGCCCCGCGGCGGGCGCCGGCATCGCGAACGGCTGTGCGCCGCCCTGCTGGGGCGGCGGCGGGGCGTACCAGCCCGGCTGGCCCTGGCCGGGAACCGGCATGGGCGGCTGGGCGCCGGGCGGCAGGGGCTGCTGCAGGCCCGTCTTCTGGTCGATGGTCGAGCGGTAGTCGACCGCGCCCTGCGTCATCCGCATGTACGCCTCCTCCAGCGAGGCCTGGTGCGGCGAGAGCTCCCACAGCCGTACGTCCGCCTCGTGCGCCAGATCGCTGATCCGGGGCAGCGGCAGCCCGGTCACGCGCAGCGCGCCGTCCTGCTCCGGCAGCACGTGGCCGCCCGCCTCGGTGAGCGCGGAGGACAGCTTCTCGCGCAGCTGGGGCTCGGTGTCCGGGGTGCGCACCCGCGCGAAGTCGGCGGAGTTGGCGGAGATGAAGTCCGTCACGCTCATGTCGGCGAGCAGCTGTCCGCGCCCGATCACGATGAGGTGGTCGGCGGTCAGCGCCATCTCGCTCATCAGGTGCGAGGAGACGAAGACCGTACGGCCCTCGGCCGCGAGCGCCTTCATCAGGTTGCGCACCCAGAGGATGCCCTCGGGGTCGAGGCCGTTGACCGGCTCGTCGAAGAGCAGCACCTGGGGGTCGCCGAGCAGCGCGGCGGCGATGCCGAGGCGCTGGCCCATGCCGAGCGAGAAGCCCTTGGAACGTTTCTTCGCCACCTCCTGCAGGCCGACGACCCCGAGCACCTCGTCCACCCGCCGGGCCGGGATGCCCGACAGCTGGGCGAGGCTCAGCAGGTGGCTGCGGGCGGCCCGGCCGCCGTGCACCGCCTTGGCGTCGAGCAGCGCGCCCACCTGGCGGGGGGCGTTGGGCAGCTTGCGGTACGGGTAGCCGCCGATGGTCACCGCGCCGGACGTCGGGTTGTCAAGCCCGAGGATCATCCGCATGGTCGTCGACTTGCCCGATCCGTTGGGTCCGAGGAAGCCGGTCACGGCTCCCGGTCGCACCTGGAAGGAAAGGTTGTACACGGCGGTCTTGTCGCCGTAGCGCTTGGTAAGGCCTACAGCCTCGATCATGCTCCGCACCCATCGAAAGGTTCAGGACAGCGGGGCACACGCCCCCGTAAGGGTTAGGAGGATATCCGGGCGCTGACGGTTCCGCCCAAGAGTAAGTAAAGCCGAGGCGATGCGGAACGTGGCCCGGATGCCTACTGGGCGTCCCGGTGCCGCAGCAGGACGTAACCGCCCGCGACCGCGGCGATCACCCACAGCGCCATGATCCCCAGCCCGCCCCAGGGGCCGTAGGGCGTGTCGTCGCCGATCCTCGGCACCACCTGCATGATCCGGCTGCCGGCCTGGTCGGGCAGGAAGCGGCCGACCTTCTTCGTGGCGTCGACGTTGCCGAGGATGTTGGAGATGAGGAAGAAGAACGGCATCAGGATGCCGAGCGACAGCATGGGGGAGCGCAGCATCGTGGCGATGCCCATGGAGAACATCGCGATGAGGGCCATGTAGAGCCCGCCGCCGATCACCGCGCGCAGTACGCCGGGGGCGTCGATCCGGGTGCCGAGGCCGCCGAGCATCGCCTGCCCGAGGAAGAAGGCGGCGAAGCTGGTGACCATCCCGACGGCCAGGGCGAGCGCGCCCGCCACGGAGATCTTGCTGAACAGGAAGGTGCCGCGCCTGGGCACCGCGGCCAGTGAGACGCGGATCATGCCGGTGCTGTACTCGTTGGAGACGACGAGCACCCCGAACACGATCATGGCGAGCTGGCCGAGGGTCATGCCCGCGAAGCTGATGACCGTCGGGTCGAAGGAGAGCCGCTCCCGCAGCGGCATGTTCTCGTACTGGCTCCTCGACAGCGCGGAGATGAGCGTCCCGAGGGCGAGTGTGACCACCACGGCGAGCGACAGTGTCCACACCGTGGAGGCGACGGACCGGATCTTGGTCCATTCCGAACGGACGACCTGACGGGCTGCCACGGGCCTCAGGCCCCCTTCCAGCCGGCGCCCCAGTCCTGCGGGGCGGGAGCGGGCGCGGCGTGCGCGTGGTACTCCACCGACTCCGCCGTCAGCTGCATGAACGCCTCCTCCAGCGATGCCTGCTGCGGGCTCAGCTCGTGCAGCACGATCCCGTACCGCGTGGCCAGCTCCCCGATCCGCTCGGCCTTGCCGCCCGCCACCTCCAGCGCGTCGCCGCCCGCCTCCACGACGGTGATGCCGTCCTCGTGCAGCACGTCCAGCAGCCGTTCACGCTGCGGGGAACGGATACGTACATAACTGCGCGCGTTCTGCCGGACGAAGTCCGTCATGGAGGTGTCGGCGAGCAGCCGCCCCTGCCCGATGACCACCAGATGATCCGCGGTCAGCGCCATCTCGCTCATCAGGTGACTCGAGACGAACACGGTCCGTCCCTGCGCGGCCAGCGACTTCATCAGGTTCCGGATCCAGTGGATGCCCTCGGGGTCGAGCCCGTTGACGGGCTCGTCGAACATCAGGATCCGCGGATCACCGAGCAGCGCGGCGGCGATCCCGAGCCGCTGGCCCATCCCGTACGAGAACGCCTTGGCCTTCTTGCGGGCCACGGCGGTGAGCCCGACGACGTCGAGCACCTCGTCCACCCGCCGCCTCGGGATCCCGTTGCTCTGCGCGAGACACAGCAGATGGTTGAACGCGGTGCGCCCGCCGTGCACGGCCTTCGCGTCCAGCAGCGCCCCGATGTACGTCAGCGGGTCCTTCAGCTGGGCGTAGTGCAGCCCGTCGATCCGGACGTCCCCGGCGGTGGGCCGGTCCAGCCCGAGGACCATCCGCATGGTCGTGGACTTGCCGGCGCCGTTGGGCCCGAGAAACCCGGTGACGATGCCCGGCCTGACCGTGAAGGTGAGGCTGTCGACCGCCAGCTTCTCGCCGTACCGCTTGGTCAGCCCCGCCAGCTCGATCATGCGGCCACGCTAAGACGGGTGTTGGGCGGCTGCCACTCGAGCGGTGGGAGTCCGTGGGCCCCGGCCGGCGGGGTTGTGCTCCAGCTCCCCTGATCGACGGGGGCGGTGCTGGGGAGCGCCGGAAAGCAGAACACGGGCGGGGCGGAAGTGGTTGAGGACGGCAGACCGCGCGGCGGGCCGGGCGCGGTGTGAGCCGGACCGGCGGTCCTGGCGGCGGGGGCCGCGGTCGGGCTCGCGGTGGAGTTCCATGTCCTTGGGCGGACGTCCGTTCCCGGCGGCGGGCGCGGCGGTGACTCGACGCCCTGTCCCGGCCCACGGCCGCGGCACCGGCGAGGACGACGGCACGGCGGTGCGCACGGACCGGTACGCCACCGGCGGCCGGCTGCTGCGGGCCGGTGACACCTGGGTCGTCGTCAACGGAGACGGCACGAACGGACCGCCCCTGCTGGGGCTCCGCCAGGGCATGCGGAAGGGGCGGCGGGACCGGGTCCCACCGCCCCTCACGGCGTCGTACGACTACCCGTGACTAGCGGGACTGCTGCGCCGGAACGCCCCGGGAGATCGGCTCGTCCTCGGCGGGGGAGCCGGCCGCGGCCACCGCGGCGCCGGTCAGCGTGGCGAGCATCTCGCGGACGTTCGTCAGCTGGGCGTTGATGCTGTCGCGGCGGTTGGTGAGGGCCGCGAGCTCGCGCTCGGATTCCGAGCGGATGCGGTCGGCCTTGGCGTTGGCGTCGGCCACGATGTCCTCGGCCTGGCGCTGGGCCGTCTCCACCGTCTGGCGGGCGCGGCGCTCGGCGTCCGTGCGCAGCTTCTCCGCCTCCAGGCGGAGCTGCTCGGCGCGGTGCTCGATCTCGGCGAGGCGCTTCTCGGCCTTCTGCTGGCGGGAGGCCAGGTCGCGCTCGGACTGCTCGCGGCGCTTGGCGAGGTTCGTCTCGAAGTCGGCGGCGGCCTGCGCGGCCTTGGCGCGGGTCTCCTCGAAGAGGGCGTCCGCCTCCTCACGCTTGGACTGCGCGTCCTTCTGCGCCTCGGAACGCAGCTGGGCGGCGTCACTCTTGGCCTTCTCGACGATCCGGACACCCTCGTCCTCGGCCTTGGCCTTGCGCTCCGCAGCGAACGATTCTGCGTCGTTGCGCACCTGCTGGGCCGCCGACTCGGCCAGCTCGCGGTGCTGCTCGGCCGCGCGCCGGGCCTCCTCGCGCAGATCCTTGGCCTCTTCCTCGGCGAGGCGCAGGATCTTCTCGACACGCGCACCGAGACCGGCGTACGACGGCTCGGCGTCGGTCACCTGGGCCTGGGCGTTCTGCGTCTCGAGGTGGAGCTCCTCGATGCGCTTTTCCAGAGCGGTGATGCGGGCGAGAGCGCTGTCACGGTCGGAGACGAGCTTGGAGATTCGTTCGTCCACCTGAGCGCGGTCGTACCCACGCCGCACAAGCTCGAAGCCGTAGGGGGAAGTGTCGCTCATGGGGTTCCTGTCGAAAGAGACCGGTGAGGTGATAGGGGGAATCCTAGGGGCCGAAGCGGTGTGTCATCGAGCGGATACGTGTTTGATCTGGAGAATGACACCTCTTTTGAGTGGCTGACCGCGGGACGGCTTGCCAAAGACCGGGACAAAGCCCCCACAAGGCACCGGAATCCGTGCCGCCGGCTAGCCGTCCGACGGCTTGCCACCCGATCGGGGGGCGCCCACGCTGGCGCCCGCCTTGACTCCGCCGTCCTTGCCGGCCGACGGCGCCTCGAAGGACTCCAGCGCCTCCAGCACGTCCTGGACCCGCGAGATCTCGGCGTTGATGTCCTCGCGCCGGCGCACCAGAATCTCCAGTTCGCGCTTTCCTTCCTCGACCGTGCGCCGGGCCTCGCGGATGGCCTCGCCCTTCAGCTCCTCGGCCTCCTTGATCAAGGACGCCTTCTTCTGCTCGGCCTCCTTGAGCAGACCCTCCGCCTTCTTGACGGCCGCGATCCGGACCTTGCCCGCCTCGGAGTTGGCATCCGACACCAGCTCCTTGGCCTTCGCCTGAGCCTTGGCCAGCTGCTCCTCGGCCGCCTTGATCAGCGCGTCGCAGCGGTCGCCGGTGGACTTCATGGTCTCGGCGGCCTCGCGGCGGGCCCGCTCGTGCAGCTCCTCGATCTCGGTCGTGATGCGGTCGCGCAGCTCCTGTGCGCGTTCCCTTATGGCGGTCGCGTCCCGACGGGCGCCGACCAGCAGCTCGTCCGCGTCGGTACGGGACTTCTCGACCAGCGAGTTGCCCTCGACGGTCGCCTCGGAGACCAGCCGGTCGGCCTCGCTGCGGGCCGCCCCCACCATCGCGTCGGCCTGCGACTCCGCGTCCGCGGTGGTCTTCAGCGCCTGCTGCTGGGCCTCGGTGAGCAGCTTGTCCGCCTCGGCCGTGGTCTCCGTGATGAGCGTGTCGACCTGCTCGGCCGCCTCCGAGCGCCGCTTGTTGGCGTCCTTGCGGGCCTCGTCGAGGGTCCGCTCGGACTCCTCGCGCGCCGCGTTGACGAGCCGCTCGGCCTCCGCCTCCGCGTCCGCCCGCAGCCGCTCGGCCTCGCCCCGCAGCCGCTCCGCGTGCTGCTGGGCCGAGCCGACCGTCTCGGCGGCCTCGGCGCGCAGCCGCTCCGCGTCGTCGGTGGCGTCCGCCATCAGCTGCTCGGCGCCCGCGAGGGCCTCGGCACGCACCCGGTCCGCCTCGGCGACCGTCTCCGTCTGGAGCCGCTCCGCCTCGCTGCGCGCCTCGGTGATGAGCGTGTCCGCCTGCGTCGCCGCGTCCGAGCGGATGCGGTTGGCGTCCTCGCGGGCGTCCGCCCGGGTGCGCGCCGCGGCCTGGTCGGCCTCGGCGAGCGCGTCCGACGCCTCCGTGCGCACCCGCTGGGCGTGCGCGGACGCGTCCGAGCGCAGCCGCTCGGACTCCGCGAGCGCTTCCGCGACCGTACGCTCGGCGAGCGCCTTGGCGGCCTCCGCCTCCTCGCTCGCCTCGCGCCGGACCCGCGACGCGTCCTCGCTCGCCCGCTCCCGCTCGGCATAGGCGTCGGCGCGGACCCGGTCCGCCTCCTCCTCGGCCTCCCTGCGGGTACGGTCCGCCGCGTGCTCGGCGGCCGAGCGCAGCCCGGTGATCTCCTCCTGCGCCTGCTCGTGCAGCCCGGTGACGGAGTCCCGCACCTGCTGCGCGTGCTGCTCGGCGGCGGCCACCATCTCGGTGGCGCGCCGGTCGGCCTCCTCGACCAGCCGGGTCGCCTCGGTCTGGGCGTCCTCCACGCGCCTGCGCGCCGAGGCCAGCAGCTCCTCGCTCTGCTCGCGGGCCCGCTCGCGCTCCTGGTCGGCCTCGGACCGCGCGGCACCGAGCAGTTCCTCGGCCTCGCGGCGGCGCCGGGTGGCCTCCTCCTGTGCGGCGGCCAGCGTCTCGGACGCCTCCGTGCCGAGCCGCTCGGCGGCGGCCTGGGCCTCCGCACGGACCCGGTCGGCGGTGTCCTGGGCCTCAGCCTTGAGCCGCTCGGCCTCGGCGGCGGCCTCCGAACGCAGGCGTACGGCGATGACCTCGCCCTCGGCGCGCGAGGCGGACGCGTCGGCCGCGGCCTCCGTGCGCAGCCGGTCGGCCTCGGCCTCGGCCTGCTGCTGGAGCGTACGGATCCGCTCGGCGGCCTCGGCGCGCAGCCGCTCGGTCTCCTCGGCGGCCTCCCGGCGGATCCGGGCAGCCTCCTCGCGGGCGTCGACGAGCGCCTGCTCGGCCGCCGCCAGCCGCTCCTGGGACTCCGTCTGCAGCCGGCTCAGTTCCTCGGCGGCCTCGGCGCGGCGGGCCTCGACCCCGCGCTCGGTCTCCTCGCGCAGCTCGCGCGCGGCCTGCTCGGCGTCCGACCTGACCGTCTCGGCCTGCTCACCGGCCTCCTCGCGGAGCCGCTCGGCCTCCTTGCGGGTGCGGTCCAGGGTCTCCTCGGCCTGCCGGCGCAGTGCCGTGGCCCGCTCGATGGCCTCGGTGCGGACCTTCTCGCTGTCCGTGGTCGCCTTCTGCCGCAGCTCGTCGGCGTCCGCCTTGGCCTTGGCCAGCAGCTCCTCGGCGGACTTCGCCGCCTCCTCGATCTGCACCACGGCCTCGCGGCGGGCCTCGGCGCGGATGGACTCGCCCTCGGCGACCGCGTCGGCGCGCAGCTGCTCGGCCTCGCCGCGCAGCCTGCGCGCCTCCTCCTGCAGCTCGACCGTCTTGGCGCGGTACTCCTTGGTGTCGTCCTTCGCCGCGCCCTTGAGCTGCACGGCGATGTCGTGCGCCTCGGCGCGCAGCCGGTCCGCCTCGGCCTCGGCCTCCGTGCGGATCCGCTCGGCCTCCTCGGCGGCGGCCTTGGTGGTGTTCTTGGCCTCCTCCGAGGCCTTGTTGAGGACGTCCTCGGCGGTCTTGGCGGCCTTGGACAGCTGGGTCGCGCTCTCCTCGGCGGTGATCGTGCGGGCCTTCTCGGCGGCCTCCGCGACGATCTTCTCGGCCTCGGCACGGGCGTCCGCGACCAGCTGCTCGGCGTCCGCCTTGGTGGTCTCGGCCTCCTTGGTGGCCTCGCTGACCAGCCGGGCGACCTGCTCCTTGGCCGTACGCGTACGGGCCTCGCCCGCGGCCTCGGCGCTCGACAGGGTCTTGGCGGCGGCCTGCTCGGCCTCCGTGACCAGCTTCTCGGCCTCGGACTGCGCCTTGCGCAGCGCCTCCTCGGCCTGCGCCATGCGCTCCTCGGCGGCCCGGCTCAGCTCGGTGGCCTGCCGGCGGGCGGCGTCCGACTCGTTGGCGGTGGAGCTGCGCAGCTGCTCGGCGTGGTCGGTGGCCTCCTGCGCCTGCGTGGAGGCGGCGTTCAGCAGCCGCTCGGCGTCCGTGCGGGCGCGGCGCAGGATCTGCTCGGCCTCGGCACGTGCCGTCTCGGCGTCGTTCTGCAGCCGTTGCCGGGCCTCGTTCGTCACCCGTTCGGCCTCGGCCCGGGCGGCGGTCAAGGCCTGCTCGGCCTCGGCGCGTGACTCGTCGAGGAGCCGGCGTGCCTGCGACTCGCTGCGGGCACGCAGCTGCTCGGCCCACGCCACGTTCTCGTTGACGTGCGACTCGACGGTCTGCCGGCGCTCGGCCAGCTCCTGGTCCAGCTGCTGCCGGCGGGTGACCGCCTCCTGGTGCAGCTCGGCCTGGAGCCGGGCGGCCTGCTCGGCGTGCTCCTGCAGGATGCGCTGGGTCTGCGCCCGGGCCTGGCTCAGCTCCCGCTCGGCGTCCTGGCGCAGCTGGTCGGCCTGGATCTGGGCATTACGGAGCAACTGCTCGGCCTGATAACCGATGTCACCGCCGTCATAGGCGGGCCGGGTCATCAGAGTGCGCCGCGCCTCGTGCAGCTTGGCGCGCAGCACCTCGACCTGGTAGCCGAGGTCCTCGGCGTGCTGGATCGCCTTTTCCCGCTCGGTCTTCAGCCGCTTCATCTCGGCCTCGAACCGAGAGAGGTGGTCGACGTCAGCCGCCGGCTCTCGCTCCTGGCTCTCGTAGCCCCGCACTGCGCGGTCCCATCCGTCCCCTGGTCAGCTTCTCCAACGAGCACCGTCCATCCGCCGAACGGGGCCCCCGGGGAATGGTGTCAGATCAACGGCGGAGCACGGGCTGCCGCCCCGACGCTCGTCCCCCGAAACCCGGACCCCGGCCTGCGGTCGTCCCGGTTGTGGCGACGACCGCCCCCAACCCTACCGGCCCTTATGTACGAGGGTCAGTGCTCGGGCGACTCAACCGGGGCCGAAGTGACCAGTTCTGTCAGGACACCGTGGCAATCCTTGGGGTGCAGGAAGGTGATCCGCGACCCCATGGAGCCGCGTCGTGGCTCGTCGTACAGAACGCGTACGCCCTTGCCGCGGATCTCCTCGGAGTCCCCGTCCACATCCGCCGTACCGAAAGCGATGTGGTGGACGCCCTCCCCGTTCTTCGCCAGCCACTTGCCGACCGCGGAGTCCTCGCGGGTCGGCTCCAGCAGCTGGAGGTAGGAGGCGCCGCCGTCGGACGTCTCGTTGATCTTGAGCATGGCCTCCCGCACGCCCTGCTCCTCGTTGACCTCGGTGTGGAACACCTCGAAGCCGTAGGTGGCCTTGTAGAACTCGACGGTGGCGTCGAGGTCGTGACAGGCGATCCCGATGTGGTCGATTCGCGTCAGCATGGATTCAGTGCAGCGCTACGGAGGTGGTTACGCAACGTGCGCGCGATCACACCGACGGGCCGGTGACGGCACGGAGTGCCACTCAGTACATTCGAAGTAAACCCTCGTTCACTCCTCGGCTTCTTGCAGCTGGAAGGGGATCGCAGCTCATGTCTTCTGGAACGACCAGCTCGGTGATCGTCGCGGGCGCCCGTACGCCCATGGGGCGACTGCTGGGCTCGCTGAAGTCCTTCTCCGGAGCCGACCTCGGCGGCTTCGCGATCAAGGCCGCCCTCGACCGTGCGGGGATCGGCGGCGACCAGGTGCAGTACGTGATCATGGGGCAGGTGCTCCAGGCCGGGGCGGGGCAGATCCCGGCCCGCCAGGCCGCGGTCAAGGCCGGCATCCCGATGAACGTCCCGGCGCTCACCATCAACAAGGTGTGTCTCTCCGGTCTGGACGCGATCGCCCTCGCCGACCAGCTGATCCGCGCGGGCGAGTTCGACATCGTGGTCGCAGGCGGCCAGGAGTCCATGACCAACGCCCCCCACCTGCTGCCGAAGTCCCGCGAGGGCTTCAAGTACGGCGCGGTGGAGATGCTCGACGCGATGGCCTACGACGGCCTGACCGACTCCTTCGAGGGCGTCGCCATGGGCGAGTCGACGGAGAAGCACAACACGCGCCTCGGCATCCGGCGCCCCGAGCAGGACGAGATCGCCGCCCTGTCCCACCAGCGGGCCGCCGCCGCGCAGAAGAACGGCGTCTTCGAGGCCGAGATCACCCCGGTCGAGATCCCGCAGCGCAAGGGCGAGCCGGTCGTCTTCAGCAAGGACGAGGGCATCCGCGGCGACACCACCGTGGAGTCCCTGGCCAAGCTGCGCCCGGCCTTCGCCAAGGACGGCACGATCACCGCCGGCACCTCCTCCCAGATCTCGGACGGTGCGGCGGCCGTGGTCGTGATGAGCAAGGCCAAGGCCGAGGAGCTGGGCCTGGAGTGGCTCGCCGAGATCGGCGCCCACGGCAACGTGGCCGGACCGGACAACTCGCTGCAGTCCCAGCCGTCCAACGCCATCCGGCACGCCCTGAAGAAGGAGGGCCTGGAGGCCTCCGACCTGGACCTCATCGAGATCAACGAGGCCTTCGCCGCGGTCGCCGTGCAGTCAATGAAGGACCTCGGCGTTTCCACGGAAAAGGTGAACGTCAACGGTGGCGCCATCGCGCTGGGCCACCCGATCGGTATGTCCGGCGCCCGTGTCGTGCTCCACTTGGCGCTGGAGCTCAAGCGCCGGGGCGGCGGCGTCGGCGCGGCCGCGCTGTGCGGTGGCGGCGGTCAGGGTGACGCACTGATCGTGCGGGTACCGAAGGCCTGATTTTCAGTTACGTCTGTGAAGTGAACGGAGCTGTTTGATGCAGGACGTCTCCTCTCTGGTGGCCCAGGCCAGGGAAGGCCGGCCGCGGGCCGTGGCCCGGCTCATCTCCCTGGTGGAGGGGGCGTCCCCGCAGCTCAGGGAGGTCATGGCGGCGCTGGCCCCGCTCACCGGCAACGCCTACGTGGTCGGTCTGACCGGTTCGCCCGGTGTCGGCAAGTCGACCTCCACCTCCGCGCTCGTCACGGCGTACCGCAAGCAGGGCAGGCGGGTCGGCGTCCTGGCCGTCGACCCGTCGTCCCCGTTCTCCGGCGGCGCCCTGCTCGGCGACCGGGTGCGCATGTCGGACCACGCCTCCGACCCCGGCGTCTACATCCGCTCCATGGCCACGCGCGGCCACCTCGGCGGGCTCGCCTGGGCCGCGCCCCAGGCGATCCGCGTCCTGGACGCGGCGGGCTGCGACGTGATCCTGGTCGAGACGGTCGGCGTCGGCCAGTCGGAGGTGGAGATCGCCTCCCAGGCGGACACCTCGGTGGTCCTGCTGGCCCCCGGCATGGGTGACGGCATCCAGGCGGCGAAGGCCGGCATCCTCGAGATCGGCGACGTCTACGTCGTCAACAAGGCGGACCGGGACGGTGCCGACGCCACCGCCCGCGAGCTGAACCACATGCTGGGCCTGGGCGAGGCCCGCGGTCCCGGCGACTGGCGCCCGCCCATCGTCAAGACGGTCGCGGCCCGCGCCGAGGGCGTCGACGAGGTGGTCGAGGCCCTGGAGAAGCACCGCGCCTGGATGGAGGAGCACGGCGTCCTCGACGAGCGCCGCAGGGCACGCGCGGCCCGCGAGGTGGAGACCATCGCGGTCACGGCCCTGCGCGAACGCATCGGCGACCTCCACGGCGACCGCCGCCTGAGCACCCTCGCGGAACGCATCGTGGCGGGCGAACTGGACCCGTACCGCGCGGCGGACGAACTGGTGACGGGGCTCACCGAGGGCTGACGAACCGGGGGCCGAAGGACGTCGACCCGGTCGTGCACCCGCCCGCTCGCCCGCTCGCCCGCTCAATTCGGTCGTCAACTCGGGCGAGCTGCTGCTAGGTTGACCGGCATGTCCCTCTCCTTGGCGTAGAGCGCACCGGATCGCGGGGCCTGACAACAGGCTGCCG
Organism: Streptomyces sp. BK340; assembly: GCF_007827595.1. Classification (GTDB taxonomy): domain Bacteria; phylum Actinomycetota; class Actinomycetes; order Streptomycetales; family Streptomycetaceae; genus Streptomyces. The sequence goes on along the minus strand of NZ_VISR01000019.1, from coordinate 46,984 downwards.
TGTCCCTCCGGTGTCCCTTCTCCGCCTCACGCAGAGGAACTCCAGCGTTGTCCACGCACCCGGCGCGGCCCTCGTACGCCGCCGTCCTGCGTGTCCCGCACGCGCGCCGCACCTTCGGCGCCGCCCTGGTGGCACGCCTGTCCTACGGCACGGTCTCCCTGGCCGTCCTGCTCTCCGTCGCCCGCGCCACCGGGTCCTACGCCGTCTCCGGTGCCGTGATGTCCGTGTTCGGCGGCGCGACGGTCTTCCTGATGCCCCTGCGGGCGTCCCTGGTCGACCGGCACGGTCCGCGCCGCGCCCTGCTCCCGATGGCCACCCTCCACGGCACTTTCCTGTGTGCTCTGGCGGCCCTCACCTGGCGGCCCGGGGCACCGGCGCCCCTCATCGCCGCGGCCGCCGTCCTCGCCGGCGCCTGCGCACCCCCACTGGGCCCCACCATGCGCGCCCTGTGGGCCGAACTGGTCACCGACCGGAGCCTGCTGCCGCGCGCCTACAGCCTCGACGGCGTCGCCGAGGAACTGCTGTTCGTCTCCGGTCCGGCGCTGGTCGGCGTGCTGGTGGGATTCGCGCCGCCGGCCTCCGGAATCCTGCTGAGCGCGCTGCTGAACACCGCCGGCACCTGCGCGTTCGTGACCTCCCCGACGATGCCCGGACCGCGTCCCGCGCCCCGCGGGAAGGGCCTCGGCGGCGTCCGCGGCCTGCTGCCCCCGGTCGCCGTGGCCACGGGCGTCGGGCTGACCCTCAGCGGCATCGAACTGCTCGTGCTGGCCTTCGCCGCCGAACAGTCGTACGACACCGCCCTGGTGCCCTGGGTGCTGGGCGCGCTCTCGGCGGGCAGCGCGGTGGGCGGGCTGGTCAACGGGGCGGTGCGGTGGCGTACGCCCGCCCGGGCCAGGCTGTGCCGCTTCGCGGCCGGCCTCGGTCTGACGATCGCCGCCGCGGGGCTCGCACCGGACCTGTGGACCCTCACTGCGGCCATGGCCTGCGCGGGCGCGTTCATCGCTCCGGCCCTGACGACGGCCTATCTCCTCGCCGACGAGACCGCGGCGGAGGGCGCCCGGACCCGGGCCGGGGCATGGGTGAACACCGGGGTGAACGCGGGTAGCTCGGGGGGAGCGCTGGTGACGGGGATACTGATCGGCCGCATGCCGCTGGCACTGTGCTTCGCTCTGGCGGGCGGGACCGCCCTGGTCGCCGCCGTGGCTGCGGGCGGCCGTGCCTTCCCCGGTGCCTCAAGGGCCTGGGGGGACCCCCGGGCGGCGCGGGTGGGCCGCTGACGCCGGGTCGTGCGCCCCACCCCCCGCCCAGCTGCTGCTCCCTGAGGTTCCCGGAGAGCCTCAGGGGCGCCCCCGCTGCCCCCTCAGATGCTCGGCGATCGGCTTCAGTCCCTTGTCCAGCTCTATCAACGCCTCCGGCGACAGCAGATCGATGAAGTGCTTCCGCACCGACGCCACGTGATGCGGCGCGACCTTCTTCATCGTCTCCATGCCGTGGTCCGTCAGCACGGCGAACAGACCCCGCCGGTCGGACTCGCAGTTCTCGCGGCGCACCAGGTTCGCGTTCTCCATCCGCGTGATCTGGTGCGAGAGCCGGCTCTTGGACTGCAGCGTCGCGGAGGCCAGATCGCTCATCCGCATGCGCACGTCCTCCGACTCGGACAGGTTCACGAGGATCTCGTAGTCGTTCATAGTCAGGCCGAACGGCTGCAGATCCTTTTCGAGCTGGTACGTCAACAGCCTGTTGACCTCCAGGTGGGTGCGCCAGGCGCACTGCTCCGCATCGGTCAGCCAGCGCGTGGCCGTCTCGGTCTCCATGAATGAAGTCTACCTAAGAAGTTGAATGACGAACTACTTCGGGTGGTGTGACTGTGCGCACGCGTTCGACGTCACACTCCGCAGACTACCGCTCACAGCCCGAAGCGACGCTGGAGGTCCCCCAGCTGTCCGGGAAGGCGCGGTACGCCCGCCGATTGCGGACCGTGTCCGGACGGTGCCGCTCCGCCACCACCGGGCACCCCCGGTTCGGCCGGAACCGCGCCCGTCGCCGACTCGGCCATCAGGGTCTCGCTCGACTGCAGCAGGACCGTCCCGGCGCCCACGAACTCGAACTGGTGCTCCTCGCCGGAGGCCCCGCCCAGGCCCGTCATCGCACGTAGACCGCCCATCACGCCCGTCAGGTACCCGTGGTCGTAGTGGTGACACGGTGACGGGCAGTCGGCCCACCCGACCAGCGCCTGGGGGTCCACCCGGATCGGAGGTTCCATGAACACCACCGGACCGTTAGATGCGGCCACAAACTTTCCGGTTCCGATAAGGGTCAGAAAACCTGGAACGATCGACTGTTTGAGCGCGAGACTTGGCTGAAAAGCGAGCAGGTTGCCCGCGCGAATGGTCAAGTTCCCGTCGTCCAGGTCGTAGGAGTTGACGTCGAAGGCCCGGTCGGCCAGCAGCATCTTGCCCGAGCCCTGCGCCACGACCCAGTCGCTCGCGTGCAGTGGCGAATGGAACGACGAACGGACAAGTCGGTCGAGTCGGCCGTGCCCGATGCCGTTGAACTCGATCGCCCCGTAGTAGGCGATCATCTTCCCCTTCTGCAGGAACCACTGTCCGCTCTTGAGCTCGACGCAGAAGGTGTACCTGTTCACGTTGTCGTCGACGGGCAGCGTCATCGGGTCGTGCACCACCGGGCCGCCGGGGGCTCCGTACGCGCTCACAGCTTCTCCTCCGAGGCCTGGACGTAGACCGTGCCGCTGCCGCTCAGCTCCAGCTGGAACGCCTCGCCGGAGCCACGGCCCACCATGTCGCGCCAGCCGAGCGCCGTGGACAGCTTGTTGCGCACGTCACCGTGATGGGCGACGTACGCCTGCGGGTCCACATGGACCGGGCGCTGGGGCGTGACGGGGATCTCGAAGACGCCGCCGTGCGCCATCACGGCCACCGACCCGTGTCCCTGGAGGGTGGTGGTGAACAGGCCCTGCCCGGTGACCTGGCCCCGGACCAGGCCCATGACCCCGCCCTGCGAGCCCATGAACATCGTTCCCTGCTGCAGGGTGCCCTCGAAGGCGAGCAGCCGGTCGGCCTCGACGTACAGGGTGTCGCCGGAGAGGCCGATGACGTGCACGTGGTGGCCGCCGTGCCCGAAGTAGACGGTGCCGCTGCCCTCGACGGTCATCAGCGGGGTCGCCTCGCCGGCCACCCGCCGCCCGAGCATGGACATCAGCCCGCCCTGGCCGCCCTGGAGGTTGGGCGTGAAGGACACGTCCCCCTTGTACGCGAGCATCGCGCCGCGCTGGCTGTACAGCCGACGGCCGGGCTGCACGGTCGCCTCGACCATCTTGGAGTTGATCTCCCGGAAGCTCATCTCACAGGTCCCCCGCGATCGTGTTCCGCTCGCTCGGCTGCACATAGACCAGTCCGTCGCCCTCGAAGCGGATCTGGAAGGCCTCGCCGCCGCCCTCCCCGAAGAACGTGCGGAACGTCACACCGGACTGGAAGGACTGCCGTACGTTCCCCTGGTGGGCGATGTAGGCGCCCGGGTCGACGATCAGGGGGTACTGCGGGCTGACCCGCAGCACCACGGCCGGGCCGTCCGAGACGATCGCCGCCCGGCCGTGTCCCTCGACGGTCGTCGTGAACAGTCCGTTGCCCTGCGAGGCGCCGCGCAGCCCGGTGAACGTCGTGCCCGTCCGGAGCCCGGCGTCCGTCGCGAGCAGATTGCTCGACTCGACGTAGAGCTTGTCGCCCTGGAGGCCGACCAGGTTGATCTCCGACGCACGGTCCGCGAACCAGCACGTCCCGTGGCCTCTCACCTCCATCACCGTCATCTGCTCGCCGGTGAGCCGCCGGGTCACCATCCCGCGCAGCCCCTCGCCACCACCACTCAGCTTCTTGAAGGCCATCTGCCCGTCGTACGCGACCATCGAGCCGTTCTTCGCCTTCACGGCGTCCCCGGTCATGTCGACGGCGAGCACCTTGCTCCCTTGGAGCCGGAACGTCGCCACGCTGCGAAAGTAGCGGCGCCACGGGCGGGCGGAACAGGGCCCGTGGGTGGAGAGCGACCCTGAGCGCACCCCCAGGGGCGCCGTTTGCCACAATGGGTGAGCGCTTGTGCTTCTGTTCACAAAGCGGACCGCCAAGCCGATCAGCAAGCCGATCACCAAGTGACCGCGCCCTCAGCGACACTCCCACCGAAGGTGACCCGTGGACCTCAAGACAGCATCCGCCATCCGCCGCCTCCGTCTGATCTCCGTGCCGGAGGGCATCTCCTGGATCGTTCTCGCGACCTGCACGATCATCAAGTACACGGTCGCCTCGGGCTTCGACGTCGCACCGGTGCTGGGCCCGATCCACGGCGTGCTGTTCATCCTCTACGTGCTCTTCTGGGCGGACGCCTGGAACCGCACCAAGTGGGCCAAGGGCAAGGCCGCCCTCTACTTCGCGTACTCGATCATCCCGGGCGGCGGTTTCATCATCGAGCGATCGCTGCGCCGTGAGGCCGAGGACGCCGTCATCGCGGCCCGCGCCCGCAAGGAAGGGGTCGTGAACGCATGATCGTCGCCTTCTCCGTGACACCGCTGGGTGTCGGCGAGGACGTGGGGGAGTACGTCGCCGACGCCGTCCGTGTGGTGCGCGAGTCGGGCCTGCCCAACCGCACCGACGCGATGTTCACCTCCGTCGAGGGGGAGTGGGACGAGGTCATGGACGTGGTCAAGCGGGCCGTGGCCGCCGTCGAGGGGCGGGCACCGCGCGTGTCGCTCGTCCTCAAGGCCGACATCCGGCCCGGCGTGACCGACGGGCTCACCTCCAAGGTCGAGACCGTCGAGCGGCACCTGGCCGGCTGAACCGGCCGACCCGCGCACAGAACCCCGGTCCTCAAGGACCGGGGTTTTGTCAACCGCTTTCTTTGAGCGGTCGCTCAAAGGGCGGTACTTTCCCACCCAGACAGTTTGAGCAGTCGCTCAAGCGCCACTCTGACGTGGGGGAACACCATGGGTCTCTACATAGAGACGCATATCCGCACCGACCTGGACGATCTCTGGGCGCGCACCCAGGACCCCGCGCAGCACCTGCGCTGGGACCTGCGGGTGAGCGAGATCGACTACCTCCCGCGGACCGAGGGCGAACCGCAGCGCTTCCGGTACGCCGCGCGTGTGCTGCCGTTCCTCACGGTGTCCGGCTCCGGCGTCGCCGCGGGCGAGAAGGAGCGTCCCGACGGCACCCGCACCGCCGCCCTGCGCTTCGCCTCACCGCACCCCTTCTCCCTGCCCGCCGAGGGCAGCGGTTACTGGCGCTACGTGCCCGAGGCGCAGGGCGTCCGTTTCCTCACCGGCTACGACTACCGCCCCCGCTGGGGCGCTTTCGGCGTGCTCGCCGACCGGCTGGTGTTCCGGCCGCTGATGGGCTGGGCCACCGCCTGGTCCTTCGACCGGCTGCGGCTGTGGCTGGAGCGCGGCATCACCCCCGAGCGCGCCCTGGCCAACTGGCTGACCGAGCTGGCCGTGCGCGCGCTGGTGCTCACGGCGTGCCTGTCCGGTCTGGGCCTGGAGCCCGGCATCCGCGTCTTCGGCCCGTTCGCGGCGACCGCGGCCTTCCTGTGCCCGCTGCTGCTGATGATCGCGCTCTCGCTCGCCCTCCTCAAGGCGCCGCTCGCCTGCACCCCGGCCGCCCGCCGCTGCCTGCGCGCCCCGGTCACCCAGGCCCGCACCCCCCGCCTCCTGCGCACCCTGACCCTGGAGAAGCACGGGTGATCCCGGCGCGCCACTCCCCGGCGGCTCCGGCGAACGGGGAGGTCCGCACCGGCCGGGACATCTCCGTCGTGATCGAGAACATGCCGTACGCCGACCCCCTCGGCCGTGAGACGGTGACCCTCGTGCGCACCTTCGACCTGCCCGGCCGCTCCCGCGGCTTCGCCCCCCGGACAGTGCCCGGCCCCCGGAGCGACCGCAGCCTCGTCGTGCGGGAGGAGACGCGCGCATGACCCCGGAGACGGTGAAGGCCCAGGAGACCAAGACCCGGCTCCTGGAGGGCGCGCTGCGCACGCTCACCGAGCAGGGCATCGCCAGGACGTCGGCCCGTACGGTGGCCTCCGCGGCCGGGGTCAACCAGGCGCTGGTCTTCTATCACTTCGGCTCGGTCGACGAGCTGCTCGCCGCCGCCTGCCGCTACGGCGCCGAGAAGTCCGTGGCGCGGTATCGCGGCCGGCTCGCCTCCGTGGCCTCCCTCTCCGAGCTGCTCGCCGTCGGCCGGGAGATACACGAGCAGGAGCGGGCCGGCGGGCGCGTCACCCTCCTCGGCCAGCTCCTGGCGGGCGCCCAGACCCACGCCGTCCTCGGTCCGGCCACAGCCGCCGGCCTCGACCTGTGGATCGCCGAGATCGAGCAGGTGCTGCGCCGGGTTCTCGCCTCGACCCCCTTAGACGGGTTCGCCGACCCGACGGGCCTGGCCCGCGCCGTCGCCGCCTCCTTCGTCGGCATGGAGCTGTACGAGGGCGTGGACGAGGCCGGCGCACACGCGGCCCTGGAGGCCCTGGAACAGCTGGGCGCGCTGGTCGCGGCCCTGGAGGAGCTGGGCCCGGTCGCCCAGCGCGCGGTCCGCCACCACCTGCGCCGCACCGGCCGCCGCTGACCACCGTAAGCACATCAAGCAGCTTTCCATGACGAAACGTGACGTATCGTCGCCGGATCGTCGTGACGGGCATCACCGGAGTGCCGGCCGGGCGACCGAAGACCGAGACGGGGCTGACCGGCATATGACCGGCCGGTAGGGTCTGATGACGTGCCGAAGCCTCTCAGCCTCCCCTTCGACCCCATCGCCCGTGCCGACGAGCTCTGGAAGCAGCGCTGGGGAAGCGTGCCCTCGATGGCCGCGATCACCTCGATCATGCGGGCCCAGCAGATCCTGCTGGCCGAGGTCGACGCGGTGGTCAAGCCGTACGGACTGACCTTCGCGCGCTACGAGGCGCTGGTGCTGCTCACCTTCTCCAAGGCCGGTGAGCTGCCTATGTCCAAGATCGGCGAGCGGCTGATGGTGCACCCCACGTCCGTGACGAACACCGTGGACCGGCTGGTGCGGTCCGGCCTGGTGGCCAAGCGCCCCAATCCCAACGACGGCCGCGGCACGCTCGCCGTCATCACCGACAAGGGGCGCGAGGTGGTCGACGCGGCCACCCGCGACCTGATGGCGATGGACTTCGGCCTCGGGGCCTACGACGCCGAGGAATGCGCGGAGATCTTCGCGATGCTGCGTCCGCTGCGGATCTCGGCACACGACTTCGACGAGGAGTGACCCGGGGCAAGATCTCCCGGAACGGACGGTTACGCTCGACCGCATGAAGAAGAGCGTGCTGACCCGCTACCGCGTCCTGGCCTACGTCACCGGTGTGCTGCTGGTCCTGCTGTGCCTGAGCATGATCGCCAAGTACGGGATGGACGTCGACGGTGCCGCCGACTTCACCCGGGTCGTCGCCATCGCGCACGGCTGGCTGTACGTCGTCTACCTGGTCTTCGCCTTCGACCTGGGCTCCAAGGCGAAGTGGCCGGTCGGCAAGCAGCTGTGGGTGCTGCTGGCGGGGACGATCCCGACGGCCGCCTTCTTCGTCGAGCGGAAGATCAGCCGCGAGCTGGAGGCCAGGGTCACCGAGCCGGCCCCGGCCGTCGCCAAGGTGTAGTTCCCGCCGCGATCCGCTGCGGTTCCACCGCCGTACGACCCCCGTACGGCGGTTGCCCATCGACATTTACTAGGACGTCCAAGTAAATTCGATGGTATGGACGCTCACGCCATCGAGGAGGGCCGCCGACGCTGGCAGGCCCGATACGACGCCGCGCGCAAGCGCGACGCAGACTTCACCACGCTCTCCGGCGATCCCGTGGAGCCGGTGTACGGCCCCCGACCGGGTGACACGTACGAGGGATTCGAGCGGATCGGCTGGCCCGGGGAGTACCCCTTCACGCGCGGGCTCCATCCGACCGGCTACCGAGGCCGCACCTGGACGATCCGCCAGTTCGCCGGGTTCGGCAACGCCGAGCAGACCAACGAGCGCTACAAGATGATCCTCGCCGCCGGTGGCGGGGGCCTGAGTGTGGCCTTCGACATGCCGACCCTGATGGGCCGCGACTCCGACGAGCCGCGCTCGCTGGGCGAGGTCGGGCACTGCGGGGTGGCGATCGACTCGGCCGCCGACATGGAGGTCCTGTTCAAGGACATCCCGCTCGGTGAGGTCACGACGTCGATGACCATCAGCGGGCCCGCCGTCCCCGTCTTCTGCATGTACCTGGTCGCCGCCGAACGGCAGGGTGTGGATCCGGGGGTGCTCAACGGGACCCTCCAGACCGACATCTTCAAGGAGTACATCGCGCAGAAGGAGTGGCTCTTCCAGCCGGAGCCCCATCTGCGCCTCATCGGCGACCTCATGGAGTACTGCGCCGCCGGCATCCCCGCCTACAAGCCGCTCTCCGTCTCCGGCTACCACATCCGTGAGGCCGGGGCCACGGCCGCACAGGAGCTGGCGTACACGCTCGCCGACGGGTTCGGGTACGTGGAGCTGGGGCTCTCGCGCGGGCTCGACGTGGACGTGTTCGCGCCCGGGCTGTCCTTCTTCTTCGACGCCCACCTCGACTTCTTCGAGGAGATCGCCAAGTTCCGTGCGGCCCGGCGCATCTGGGCCCGCTGGATGCGGGACGTGTACGGGGCGAAGAGCGAGAAGGCGCAGTGGCTGCGGTTCCACACGCAGACCGCCGGTGTCTCGCTGACCGCGCAGCAGCCGTACAACAACGTGGTGCGTACGGCCGTGGAGGCGCTCGCCGCCGTGCTCGGCGGGACCAACTCGCTGCACACCAACGCCCTGGACGAGACCCTCGCGCTGCCGAGCGAGCAGGCCGCGGAGATCGCCCTGCGGACGCAGCAGGTGCTGATGGAGGAGACCGGGGTCGCCAACGTGGCCGACCCGCTGGGCGGCTCGTGGTACATCGAGCAGCTGACGGACCGGATCGAGGCGGACGCGGAGAAGATCTTCGAGCAGATCAGGGAGCGGGGGCTCAGGGCTCACCCGGACGGGCGACACCCGATCGGGCCGATCACCTCCGGGATCCTGCGCGGGATCGAGGACGGCTGGTTCACCGGGGAGATCGCGGAGTCCGCGTTCCGGTACCAGCAGTCGCTGGAGAAGGGTGAGAAGAAGGTCGTCGGCGTCAACGTCAACACCGGCTCGGTGACCGGGGACCTGGAGATCCTGCGGGTCAGCCATGAGGTGGAGCGGGAGCAGGTCCGGGCGCTGGGCGCCCGGAAGGACGCGCGGGACGAGGCGGCGGTCCGGGGAGCGCTGGACGAGATGCTGGCTGCGGCCCGCTCCGGCGCGAACATGATCGAGCCGATGCTGGACGCGGTGCGCGCCGAGGCGACCCTCGGCGAGATCTGCGGGGTGCTGCGGGAGGAGTGGGGGGTGTACACGGAGCCCGCCGGCTTCTAGGCGCCGTCGCCTCGTGCGGGCGTACCAGGGGGCTCCGCCCCGTGGTACGCCCGTTCTGCTGTCCACCCGCCCCGAGACGGCTCACTGCTGGGACGCGAGGCCCGTCAGCAGTACCCGGGTGAAGCTCCGGACCCATTCCTCGTCCGCCGGCTTGCCGCTCACCAGGGTGCGGTGGACCACCGCACCCGCGACCATGTCGAAGATGAGGTCCCCCGTTCGGGCGGATTCCGCGGGGTCCGGCTCCGGGGGGAGTTCCCCGCGGCACTGGGCGCGGGCGCGGCCCTCCAGGACCAGGCGCATCTGGCGGTCCACGATGGAGGCGCGGATACGTTCCCGCAGGGCGTCGTCCCGGGTCGACTCCGCGACCACCGCCATCAGGCCGCTGCGGGCCTCCGGGCGGTCCAGGATCGACGCGAACTGCAGGACCACACCCTCGATGTCGGCGGCCAGGCTGCCGCGGTCGGGCAGTTCCAGTTCGTCGAAGAGTTCGGCGACCGCGTCGACCACCAGTTCGTGCTTGCCGGCCCAGCGGCGGTAGAGCGTCGTCTTCGCAACCCCGGCCCGCGTCGCCACGTCTCCGAGAGTGAGCTTGGACCAGCCGAGTTCCACCAGCGCCGCGCGCGTGGCCGCCAGGATCGCGGCGTCAGCGGCGGCGCTGCGCGGGCGTCCGGTACGGCTGGCGGGGGTGCGGCTCTGCATCCCACGACCATAACCGGCCGTTTCCGTGCTGCCGTGAGGGAGATCACCGGCGTGTGGTGTCGCGGCGACCCCCCGTGCCATTACGCTACGACTCGTAGCGAAAGCTCGTGACGGACGTACACGGGCGACGACGGCCGGCGTGGGGTGGGGACCCCGGCGCCAACCACAACGCTTTTTCATTCATACGCGCAAACGGGGGAGGATAGACGCATGCAGCCACGGAACATGTCCATGAGCGGCGTCGTCGACCTCGCCGCGGTGAAGGCGGCCCAGGAGGCCAGGAGCAAGGCCGAGCAGGCGCGCGCCGAAGCCGCCCGACAGGGCGGCGCGGGGGCCGTCTCTCCGGCCGATCTCGTCATCGACGTCGACGAAGCCGGCTTTGAGCGCGATGTCCTGCAGCGCTCCGCCGAAGTCCCCGTCGTCATCGACTTCTGGGCCGAGTGGTGTCAGCCCTGCAAGCAGCTGAGCCCGGTCCTGGAGCGACTGGCCGTCGAGTACGACGGGCGCTTCCTGCTCGCCAAGATCGACGTCGACGCCAACCAGATGTTGATGCAGCAGTTCGGGGTGCAGGGCATCCCGGCCGTGTTCGCGGTCGTCGCCGGGCAGGCGCTGCCGCTCTTCCAGGGTGCCGCCGCGGAGCAGCAGATCCGGCAGACCCTCGACCAGTTGGTGCAGGTCGCGGAGCAGCGCTTCGGGCTGACAGGCCTGACCGTCGACCCGGACGCGCAGCCCGGCGCCGTCGTCGAGCGCGAGGTGCCGGCCGGCCCGTACGACGCCCTGCTGGAGGCCGCCGTACAGGCGCTGGACGCGGGCGACCTGGGCGGGGCGATCCAGGCGTACAAGAACGTACTGGCCGACGACCCGGCCAACACGGAGGCCAACCTCGGTCTCGCGCAGGCCGAGTTGCTCCAGCGGGTGCAGGGCGCGGACCCGCAGCGGGTGCGCAAGGAGGCCGCCGAGAAGCCGGGCGACGTGGAGGCGCAGATCGCGGCCGCCGACCTCGACCTGGTGGGCGGTCACGTGGAGGACGCCTTCGGGCGGCTCATCGAGACCGTGCAGCGCACGGTGGGTGACGACCGGGACGCGGTGCGGCGTCGGCTGCTGGAGCTGTTCGAGGTCGTGGGACCCGAGGATCCGCGGGTGATCGGGGCGCGCCGCGCGCTGGCCCGAGCCCTGTTCTGACCAGTTACTAAACGCCACGGCTTGTGATGCCGGGGTGAAAGATTTGCCGACGAGGCGTCAGGGCGGCCGCGCTTTACCAAATCTTGGTAATCGCGGCCGCTGTTACTCGTAGTAAATCAGGGCCTTTGACCTGTCTGGTTTTGTCCTGAAATAAATGGCATTGCTCTGCCCCCTGGAGCCACCCAGGGTGGCCTTCCGAGACCAGCGGGTCGTTGTTCGGTTATCCGGCCGTTACTAGCGAGTAACGAACCCCCTTGTGTCCGGCGCGAGAATGCACCACGATCGGCGACGCTCGGTCCATTCCCGTACCCCGACAGCCGGTCGGGTCGCGGGAGACTCTGGGTCCCCACCGAGCAGAGCCGGCGGCAGTGGCGCCGGCTCTTGGGCAGGGGGGTCTTCGCCTCGTCGGCGAAGCCTGTCCAGAGGTTGTGCGTGATGTGTGTCAGGCGCGACCAGTGGTTGTCGCTCGGGGGTGATCGCCGGTGATTCGGGCGCAGTTCGCGCCTCCGGGTACAGGCGCTCTCCTTCCCGAGGACGTAGCACTTCTCCCATCCCTGCCTGGCTGAGCCGCCGACTGGGGCGAGTCCGGGCCAGGAGATGTACGTCCGAGAAGGAGGAAATATGGAGTCCCAGGTGCGTGGCGGGACCAGATGGAAGCGGTTCGCTGTGGTCATGGTGCCCAGCGTCGCCGCTACGGCCGCGATAGGTGTCGCCCTCGCGCAGGGCGCTCTCGCAGCTTCGTTCAGCGTTTCGGGTCAGCAGTTCAAGGTGACGGCCGACAGCCTCCACGGCGAGGGCTTCGCCCAGTACGGGGCGGTCGACAGCGGCTACACGCTCGACGGGAAGAAGACGGCCCACGCGGTCGCAGTCTCGTCGTTCAACGACGCCACGATCACCAACATGTGCCAGTCCGTGGTCACCCCGGACGTGCCGTTCCTCGGGTCGATCACCCTCCGTCTGGAGGCCGGCGGCGCGGGTCACGACAAGGTACAGGCCCACAACCTCTACATCGACGTCGACGACCTGAAGGCCGATGCGGTCTTCAACGGCATCGACATCGGTGTGGCCGCCAAGGACGCCAGCAAGGGTCCGGGCATGAAGGGCAACGGTGAGCAGGCCAACCCGTTCGGCTTCGCTCAGCAGGCGGACTCGGCGGACCTGACCAACGTGCAGCAGACGGCGTGGGCCACCACCGCCGGCACGTTCAAGCTCAGCGGTCTGCACATGTCGCTGCACAAGGGCGACGGCAAGGGAATCGAGTGCTACTAGGCACTCGGTGATCGGGCGGGGGCGCCGACGGCACCCCCGCCCGACCCGCACTCCGGCCGCGTGTTCACACGCGGCACACATCACCACCACAGCAACGCCGCACCAGGGAGCTGTTTTCCATGAGCGCCGAGACTCCTGCCGCCGACCCCGGCCAGTTCACCCACCGGAGGCTGCAGTTCCGCGCATGGCGGGGCGCCCGTCCGTTCTGGGCCGGGCTGTACGTCCTGCTCAGCGGCCTTCCGATCATGTACTTCCCGTACTTCCACCTCCAGCTCGGTCATCTGACGCTGGCGATGGCGACCACGGCGGGGGCCGGCTCCCTGATCATCGGCGTGCTGCTCATCGTGCTGGGCGTCAGCCTCTGGTTCCAGAAGCACGTACGGACGTTCGCGGGAGTCGCCGCGATCCTGCTGGCGCTGGTGTCACTCCCCGTATCCAACTTCGGCGGCTTTATCGTGGGCTTCCTGCTCGCCCTCGTCGGCGGAGCGATGGCTGTGGCGTGGGTGCCGGGCGCGGAGCCGGAGGCGCAGGCCGGGCCCGGCCCGGTCAAGGGCGCAGCCCCCGAAGCCGCACCGCTGCCGCCGCAGGCCGCGGACGGGGTGAGCGAGTCGTACGACCTGTCAGGGACGAGCCCGGCCAACGAGGCGAACGGGAGGCACAGTGCCGGCTGACGAGGTGGCCCGCGGGACCGACGTGGACGGGTCCCGTGCAAGAACCGGGCCACGCCACGCGGCACCCAGGAAGCCGCTGTTCACCAGATTTCACATGCCGGGCGGCAAGGCGATAGCTTCCGTGGCCATGCCCACGGCGGTCATCGTGGGCATGGGGTTCACCTCGACCCTCGCCCTCGCCGACAACGGCAGCACGCCGTCGACGTCCAACAGCCAGAAGGCCGCGGACTACAAGGACTGCGTCAAGGCGCTGGACGGCTCCGACGACGCCACGGCCTCGCCGTCGCCGTCCGCGAGCGCGTCCACGGCCACGGCCACGCCGACCCCCACGGCGTCCGCCGAGACCCAGGCCGGCAAGACGACGGGCAAGACCTCTTCGTCGGATTCAGGTTCCGGCGACCAGGCCACGCCCACGCCGACGGCGACCTCCGGGTCGGGTTCGGACTCCGGCTCCTCGGGCTCCGGTGGCGGCAGCACCGCCACGCCGGCCCCGTCGGCGTCCCAGAGCAGCGGTGGCACCATCCTGGACACGATCGGCGACACGATCGGCGACATCGGTGACGTCCTCACCGGCAGCAAGAAGGACTCCGGTACGTCCGCGAGCCCGACGCCGTCCGCGTCCGAGTCCTCGTCGCCGGCCACGTCGTCCTCGTCCGGCTCCTCGGGCACGGGCGGCGCCGCCGACACCGTCAAGGACACCGCGACCAAGGCCGCCAAGACGGTCACGGACACGGTGAAGAACACCACCGACACGGTCTCCAAAACGGCCGGGGACGCCACCCAGGCGGTCAAGGACGCGACCGAGTCGGCGACGCCCAGTCCCTCCGCGAGCTCCTCGACGTCCCCGGACGACTGTCCGGCGGCCACCGACGACGTGAGCGGTGTCGACAACAAGGTGCCGGTGGCGGACGACCCCTGGTACCTGAACGCCAGCTCGCTGCTGCTGAAGGGTGCCGACTACCAGGGCATCGTCGAGGTGAAGACGGCCGACGGCACCAAGAAGAAGGTGCTGAAGTACGTCATCTCCGGCGGGACCGACATCGGTGACCTGCACCAGACGGTCAACGACAAGCAGTCCGGCAAGGTCTACCACGTGCAGGCCGCCGGTGGCTCGACGTCCACCATCCGCAACGGCGACACCGTGATGTACACCCAGAGCATCTCGGGCAACCTGTTCGGCCTGATCCCGGTGACGTTCAGCCCCGACAGCCCGCCGCCGCTCAACATCCCGCTGATCTACTTCACCCACGTGAAGGTGACGCAGGCAGCCCAGTTCGGTGGCGATCTCCACGTGCCAGGCATGCACGTGTACACCACCGACAACTGAGCACCCCCTCGACCCGTTCGGGAGCCGCACGCCGTGGCCCGGTCCTCCACTTGTGAAGGGCCGGGCCACGGGCATTTTCGCCAACGGTGATCCGGTTCCGGACCAGGAGGGAGGATCGAGGACATGGCAGATTTCATCCGCGCTGGCGTGAAGCCGAGGAGGAACCGCCGAGGGCGCCCCCTGCCACAGGGGGCGCCCTCGGTGTCGTACAAGGCCCTTGCGCGGAGCGTTACTTGCTCACGCCGCCCACGTGGTGGACCCGGACCATGTTGGTGGTGCCGGGGACGCCGGGGGGCGAGCCGGCGGTGATGACGACCGTGTCGCCGGGGTTGAAGCGGCTCAGCTGGGCCAGCTCCTGGTCGACCATGTCCACCATCTCGTCAGTGGTGTTGACGAAGGGGACGACGTGGGGCTCGACGCCCCAGCTGAGCGTCAGCTGGTTGCGGGTGCCCTCGTCGGTGGTGAAGGCGAGGATCGGCTGGGCCGCGCGGTAGCGGGACAGGCGGCGGGCGGTGTCGCCGGACTGGGTGAAGGCGATCAGCCCCTTGCCGCCGAGGAAGTCGGCGATCTCGCAGGCCGCACGGGCGACCGATCCGCCCTGGGTGCGCGGCTTCTTGCCGGGGACCAGCGGCTGCAGGCCCTTGGAGAGCAGCTCCTGCTCGGCCGCGGTGACGATCTTCGACATGGTCTTGACGGTCTCGACCGGGTAGGCGCCCACCGAGGACTCCGCCGAGAGCATGACCGCGTCGGCACCGTCCAGGATCGCGTTGGCCACGTCGGAGGCCTCGGCGCGGGTCGGCCGGGAGTTGGTGATCATCGACTCCATCATCTGGGTCGCCACGATCACCGGCTTGGCGTTGCGCCGGCACATCTCCACCAGGCGCTTCTGCACCATCGGGACCTTCTCCAGCGGGTACTCCACGGCGAGGTCGCCGCGGGCCACCATGACGGCGTCGAACGCCGCGACGACTTCCTCCATGTTCTCGACCGCCTGCGGCTTCTCCACCTTGGCGATCACCGGGACCCGGCGGCCCTCCTCGTCCATCACGCGGTGGACGTCGTGCACGTCCTTGGCGTCGCGGACGAAGGACAGCGCGACCATGTCGCAGCCCATGCGGAGGGCGAAGCGCAGGTCCTCGATGTCCTTCTCGGACAGCGCAGGGACGTTGACCGCCGCGCCGGGCAGGTTGATGCCCTTGTGGTCGGAGACGACACCGCCCTCGATGACGATCGTCCGCACCCGCGGACCCTCGACGTCCAGGACCTTCAGCTCGACGTTGCCGTCGTTGATGAGGATCTGGTCACCGCGCGAGACGTCGGCCGGCAGCCCCTTGTACGTCGTACCGCAGATGTGCTTGTCGCCCGGCACGTCCTCGGTCGTGATGACGAACTCGTCACCGCGCTCCAGCTCGACCGGACCCTCGGCGAAGGTCTCCAGGCGGATCTTCGGGCCCTGCAGGTCGGCGAGGACACCGATGGCCCGGCCGGTCTCCTTCGAGGCCGCACGGACGCGGTCGTACCGCGACTGGTGCTCGGCGTGGGTGCCGTGGCTGAAGTTGAAGCGGGCCACATTCATACCCGCCTCGATCATGGCGACGAGCATCTCGTGGGAGTCGACCGCGGGGCCGAGAGTACAGACGATTTTCGAACGGCGCATGGGGCGATCCTATCGGTTTGTTTCGCTGCGGAATATTCCGTCTGGCGGAAGATACAAATGGGCGGACATGCGCTCAGGCGTGTTACTGCCGTGTATTACTCAGTTCCACTGCTCAGCTGTACTGCCTTTTGCTCAACTGGCTCTTTCCGACCAGTGCGTAGGTCTGCGTGGCGATCTCCAGTTCCTCGTCGGTCGGCACCACGGCGACCGCGACCCGCGCGGACTCGGGCGAGATCAGTCGCGGCTCGTCGCCGCGTACGGCGTTCAGCTCGCCGTCGACCGCCAGGCCCAGCCCCTCCAGGCCCGCGATCGCAGCCTCCCGCACCGGCGCCGCGTTCTCACCGACCCCCGCCGTGAACGCGACCGCGTCCACCCGGCCGAGCACCGCGTAATAGGCGCCGATGTACTTCTTGAGCCGGTGAATGTAAATGTCGAAGGCGAGCGCGGCCGCATCGTCGCCCTCGTCGACGCGGCGGCGGATCTCCCGCATGTCATTGTCCCCGCACAGGCCGAACAGACCGCTCCTCTTGTTGAGAAGAGTGTCGATCTCATCCATGGACATTCCGCCAACACGCGCCAAATGGAAGATGACGGCGGGATCCAGGTCGCCGGAGCGGGTACCCATGACGAGGCCCTCCAGCGGCGTCAGCCCCATGGAGGTGTCCACGCACCGGCCCTTCTCCACCGCCGACGCGGAGGCGCCGTTGCCGAGGTGCAGCACGATCACGTTCACCTCGGACGGGTCCTTGCCCAGCAGCCGCGCGGTCTCGCGGGAGACGTACGCGTGCGAGGTGCCGTGGAAGCCGTAACGGCGGATGCGGTGCCGATCCGCGATCTTCGGATCGATCGCGTAGCGGGCCGCGGACTCCGGCATTGTCGTGTGGAACGCCGTGTCGAACACCGCGACCTGCGGCAGATCGGGGCGCAGCGCCTGTGCGGTACGGATTCCCGTGAGGTTGGCCGGGTTGTGCAGCGGCGCGACGGGGATCAGCCGCTCGATCTCGGCGAGCACCTCGTCGTCGATGACGGTGGGCTCGGTGAAGAACATGCCGCCGTGCACCACCCGGTGCCCGATCGCGGCCAGCTCCGGCGAGTCCAGGCCCAGGCCGTCCCGGCCCAGCTCCTCGGCGACCGCCTTGAGGGCCGCGTCGTGGTCGGCGATCGGGCCGGTGTGCTCACGGGTCCCGCCCGTGGTGCGGCAGGTGTGCTTGAGCCGGGAGGTCTGCTCGCCGATCCGCTCGACCAGACCCACCGCCAGCCGGCTGCTGTCCCGCATGTCCAGCAGCTGGTACTTCACCGACGAGGAGCCGGAGTTGAGGACGAGGACACGGGTCGGGGAGGTCACAGCTCGGACGCCTTCTCGCTGGGGTTCTGGGCCTGGATCGCCGTGATGGCGACGGTGGAGACGATGTCCTGGACGAGTGCGCCCCGGGACAGGTCGTTGACCGGCTTGCGCAGCCCCTGCAGAACCGGCCCGACGGCGATCGCGCCGGCCGAGCGCTGCACGGCCTTGTAGGTGTTGTTGCCGGTGTTGAGGTCGGGGAAGATCAGCACGCTGGCCTGCCCGGCGACATCGGAGTCCGGCAGCTTGGTCGCGGCGATGGACGGCTCGACCGCGGCGTCGTACTGGATCGGCCCCTCGATCTTCAGGTCGGGACGGCGCGAGCGCGCCAGCTCGGTGGCCTCGCGCACCTTGTCGACGTCGGCACCCGAGCCCGACGTACCGGTCGAGTACGACAGCATCGCGATCCGGGGCTCCACGCCGAACTGCGCCGCCGTGGCCGCCGACTGGATGGCGATGTCCGCCAGCTGCTCGGCGTTCGGGTCCGGGTTGACCGCGCAGTCGCCGTAGACCAGCACCTTGTCGGCCAGGCACATGAAGAAGACGGACGACACGATCGAGGAGTCCGGCCTGGTCTTGATGATCTCGAAGGCGGGCCGGATGGTGGCCGCGGTGGAGTGCACCGACCCCGACACCATGCCGTCGGCCAGCCCCTCCTGGACCATCAGGGTGCCGAAGTAGTTCACGTCGGAGACGACGTCGTAGGCCAGTTCCACCGTCACGCCCTTGTGGGCGCGCAGCAGGGAGTACTGCTCGGCGAAGGCGTCGCGCAGCTCGCTGGTGGCCGGGTCGATCAGCTGGGTGTCGCCGAGGTCGATGCCCAGGTCGGCGGCCTTCTTGCGGATCAGGTCGACCGGGCCGAGCAGGGTCAGGTCGCACACGCCCCGGCGCAGCAGCACCTCGGCCGCGTGCAGCACCCGCTCCTCGGTGCCCTCCGGGAGGACGACCCTTCGCTTGTCGGAGCGGGCCTGTTCGAGCAGCTTGTGCTCGAACATCATCGGAGTGACCCGGTCGCTGCTCGGTGCCGAGACCCGGCGGGCCAGCTCGGCGGTGTCGGCGTACCGCTCGAACAGGCCGAGCGCGGTCTCCGCCTTGCGCGGGGTGGCCGCGGTCATCTTCCCCTCGAGGGAGAAGAGGTGCTCGGCGGTGGGGAAACTGGTGCCGGACACGGAGAGCACCGGGGTGCCCGGGGCGAGCCGGGCGGCCAGCGTGAGGATCTCCTGGCTCGGCACCTCGTTCAGGGTGAGCAGCACGCCGGCTATCGGCGGGGTGCCGGCGCTGTGCGCGGCCAGCGAGCCGACGACCAGGTCGGCGCGGTCGCCGGGGGTCACGACCAGGCAGCCCGGGGTCAGGGCGCTCAGGAAGTTCGGCAGCATCGCACCGCCGAAGACGAAGCCCAGCGCGTCCCGGGCGAGCCCGGAGTCGTCCCCGAGCAGCACCTTGGCGCCGAGGGTCTGGGCGATCTGCGCCACGGTCGGCGCGGACAGGGCGGGCTCGTCGGGCACCACGTAGCAGGGCACCGGCAGACGGTCCGCGAGCCGCTCGGCGATCGCGTCGCGGTCCTCGCGGGCCACCCGGTTGGTGACCATGGCGAGGACGTCGCAGCCCAGTCCGTCGTACGCGCGGTAGGCGTTGCGCGTCTCGGCCAGCACGGACTCGGCCGTCTGTCCGCGGCCGCCGACCACCGGGATCACGGACGCGCCGAACTCGTTGGCGAGGCGGGCGTTCAGGGACAGCTCGTCCGGCAGCTGGGTGCCGGCGAAGTCGGTGCCGAGGACGAGGACGACGTCGTAGTCCCGGGCCACCAGGTGGAAGCGGTCGACCAGCGCGGAGACCAGCTCGTCCGTGCCCTGCTCGGCCTGGAGCGCGGACGCCTCCAGATAGTCCATGCCGTAGACGGTCGCCGGGTCCTGGGAGAGGCGGTACCGCGACCGCAGCAGTTCGAACATCCGGTCGGGCCGGTCGTGCACGAGCGGGCGGAAGACGCCCACCCGGTCGACCTGCCGGGTCAGGAGCTCCATGATCCCCAGCTCCACGACCTGACGGCCGTCGCCGCGGTCGATCCCGGTCACGTACACGCTGCGCGTCACGTGTGCACTCCGTTTCCTGTGGCTCGTCGGTGATGCTTCGGCGGTGTTGTCATGCCTGCGGCGGTGCTGTCATGTCTACGGCATAAAAATCGCCCACCAAGGTGAGCAGAACCCTCTTGACAATACCCCCGGTGCCGGATAAGGCGCCCGTCAGGACTTCACCGCTCCGGTGAACGTGAAAGAATCGGCAGTGGCTCACCGGCACCGAAAGCGAGCAGGAGACACAGCACGATGCGCATCGGAGTTCTCACCGCAGGCGGCGACTGCCCCGGCCTGAACGCCGTGATCCGGTCGGTCGTGCACCGGGCGGTGGCGCAGTACGGCGACGAGGTCATCGGTTTCGAGGACGGCTACCGGGGTCTGCTCGACCGCCACTACCGCACCCTCGACCTGGACGCGGTCAGCGGCATCCTGGCCCGCGGCGGCACCATCCTCGGCTCCTCCCGCCTGGAGCGCGACCGGCTGCGCGAGGCCTGCGAGCGCGCCACCGACATGGCCGAGGAGTTCGGCATCGACGCGCTGATCCCGATCGGCGGCGAGGGCACGCTGACCGCGGCCCGCATGCTCTCCGACGCGGGCCTGCCGGTCGTCGGCGTCCCCAAGACCATCGACAACGACATCTCCTCCACGGACCGCACCTTCGGCTTCGACACCGCCGTCGGCGTCGCCACCGAGGCCATGGACCGTCTGAAGACCACCGCAGAGTCCCACCAGCGCGTGATGGTCGTCGAGGTCATGGGCCGGCACGCCGGCTGGATCGCCCTGGAGTCCGGCATGGCCGCCGGCGCCCACGGCATCTGCCTGCCCGAGCGCCCCTTCGACCCCGCCGACCTGATCAAGATGGTCGAGGAGCGGTTCTCCCGCGGCAAGAAGTTCGCGGTCGTCTGCGTCGCCGAGGGCGCCCACCCCGTCGACGGCACCATGGACTACGGCAAGGGCGAGATCGACCAGTACGGCCACGAGCGCTTCCAGGGCATCGGCACCGCGCTCGCCTACGAGCTGGAGCGGCGCCTCGGCAAGGAGGCCAAGCCGGTCATCCTCGGCCACGTCCAGCGCGGCGGCGTCCCGACCGCGTACGACCGCGTCCTCGCCACCCGCTTCGGCTGGCACGCCGTCGAGGCCGCACACCGCGGCGACTTCGGCAAGATGACCGCGCTGCGCGGCACCGACGTCCGGATGGTGCCGCTGGCGGAGGCGGTCACCGAGCTGAAGACGGTCCCGAAGGACCGCATGGACGAGGCCGAGTCGGTCTTCTAGCCGTACCTGTTCTCTTCCAGCCGTACCTGTTCTCTTCTGGGCTGTACCTGTTCTCGGCTAGCGTTTCCTGTTCTCGACGGCCGTCCAGAAGTTCTCCACGATCCGGCCGATGAAGTCCTGGCCGGACTCGCTGGCGTCGCTGGTGCCGCCGCCCCAGCTCAGGGTGGCGGCCATGTGCCCCTGGTAGTCCTGGTGCAGCTCCTGCAGCACGTGCTCCAGGACTGCCCGGTCCAGGGGCGCGATCTTCGCCACCGGGCGCACATAGGCCTGCCAGCGGGTGGTCACCGCGCTGTGCAGCAGCTCGGCGAGCTTCGTCTCGCGGCCCGTGACGGTCACGAAGTCGGGCAGGGGCAGCTCCAGCACCTGGGCGAGCGCGGCGGACTGGCGCTCGTTGCCCCGCCACTCCCCGCTCTCCTCCATGCGCAGATACCCGGACAGGTCCATGCCGAGGGCGTGGGCCACGTCCTCGGGCGCGATCTGACGGGCGACGCGGTGCTCGCGCAGGGTACGGGGCCTGCCGATCAGTTCACCCGGAGAACACCACAGCACACCCGCGAGGGCGGTGAGCTCGGGATTGTCGGGAAAGGCGATCCCACGTTCCCAGGCGACGACGAGGTCCGGGGTGACGTACGGCATCCCGTACGACGCACGCATCCCGTAGGCGACGTGCTCGGGCCCCATGCCGAGGGCGGCACGGAGCCGGCGGGCGGCCGGGGCGTTGAACGGGGGAGCCGAGGGGTTCGGTTGGGCTGAGGGTTGGCGCACTCCGCACAAGCTAGGGAGCTACCCGCGGGTTGACTACGGGCCGTTCCGACAGGATCACTGATTGTAGGAACGTACGGTTCCGGCCGTTCGGTACGTCCCGGCCGTTCGGTGGGTAACGGGCGGATCACCCCTGCCCGCTATCCCTTGACCGCGCCACCGAGTGCGAACCCGCCCCCGAGCCGCCGCGCCACGAGCACGTACAGGAGGATCACCGGCGTCGAGTAGATCACGGAGAACGCGGCGAGCTGCCCGTACGCCACCATGCCCCGGTTGCCGAAGAAGTCGTTGATGCTGACCGAGGCCGGCATCTGGTCCGGGCTGAGCAGCAGCATGAAGGGAACGAAGAAGTTCCCCCACATCATCACGAACGAGAAGACGGTCACGACCGCGAGCCCCGGCCCCATCAACGGCAGCACGATCCGGACGAGTGACTGCAGTGACGACGCCCCGTCCGTCCAGGCCGCCTCCTCCAGCTCCTTCGGCACCCCGTCCATGAAGTTCTTCATCAGCCAGATGGCGAACGGGAGTTGGGACGCGGCGAAGAAGAAGATCGTCCCCTGCATCGTGTCGATCAGGTTCACCCGCACGAACAGCGCGTACACCGGCACCATGATCGCGGTGATCGGCAGACTCGTCGCGAACAGGATCGTCAGCAGGAACGGCCGGTTCAGCCGGGACCGGAACCGGGAGAGCGGATAGGCGGCGAGGGCCGCGCAGACGACGGTCAGCGCGGTGGCCCCGCCGCACAGGATCAGGCTGTTGAGCAGCGGGGTGTAGGTGATGTCCGGGGTGAGGATCGCGTCGAAGTTGCCGAGCGTGAGCCCGTCGGGCACCTTGACCTTCAGGTCCGCGTGCGGGTCCACGGAGGACAGCAGCACCCAGGCGAGCGGCAGCGCGAAGGCGAGGGCGACGACGAGCAGCCCGGCGTCGGCGGCGAGGCGACGCGAGGGACGATGTCGGGGCATGACCGGTGCTACACCTCCGTCCGCAGCAGACGCAGATAGACGACGGAGAACAGGGAGCCCACGAGCAGCAGGAGCAGGGCGACGGCGGTGCCGTACCCGATCATGCTGTTCTGGAAGGCCTGTTCGTACATGAACAGCGGCAGGGTCTGGCTCCTGTCGCCGGGCCCGCCCCTGGTCATCACCCAGATCAGCCCGAACACGGAGAGCGTCTGCAGGGTGTTGAGCATGAGGTTGGTCCCGATGGAACGCCGGATCATCGGCAGGGTGATGTGCCACATGCGCCGCCATCCGCCCGCACCGTCCACTTCCGCGGCCTCGCTGATCTCGCTCGGTATCTCGTCGAGCGCGGCCGAGTAGACGAGCATCGAGAACGCCGTACCGCGCCAGACGTTGGCGAAGGAGACGGCGAGGACGGGAAGGGTGAACAGCCAGTTCTGCGAGGGCAGATGGAGGTAGTGGAGGATGGCGTTCAAGGTGCCCTCGCGCCGGAAGAAGGCGTAGAGCAGGAACCCGGCGACGACCTCCGGCAGTACCCAGGCGGTGATCACGACCGCGCCGGTGATGGTGCGCACGGGCTTGGAGGCCCGTTTCATCAGCGCCGCGAGAGCGAGGCCCAGGGTGTTCTGCCCGACGAGCGAGGACAGCACCGTGAACACCAGTGTCAGCCACACCGCGTTGAGGAACGCGTCGTCGTGGAAGGCCCTGCGGAAGTTGTCGAGGCCGACGAAGGAGGAGTGGGCCTGGCCGGTCAGCTGGAGGTCGGTGAAGGCGATGTAGACGCAGTAGGCGATGGGGCCGGCGAGGAAGAGAAGCAGGAGGATCAGGGCGGGGGTGAGGGGAAGGGCGCGGGTGACCGGGTGCCGGCGCCTCACTTCTGGATCACTTGGTCGCCGGTGACGTCCTTGAGCGTCGCGTCGTAACCGCCGGCCGCCTTCTCCACGGACTGATCACCGGTGCTGACCCCCTCCATGGCGTCCTGGACGGCGGTCGACACCTTCGGGTACGCGGGGTAGGCGGGCCGGTAGTGGGTGCTGGCCACGAGGTCGGTGAAGAACTTGATGCCGGGCTGGGCGGTGGCGTACGCCGGGTCGCTCGCCACATCCTTGCGCACCGCGATACCGGAGTTGGCGATGTACCACTTCCGGGCGTTGTCCTTCGTCTGCATGGTCCTGATGAAGTCGAAGGCGAGGTCCGGATGGGCGGCCTTGGCCGGGACGGCCCAGGTCCAGCCGCCGGACATGCTCACCTTCCCCGGGGCCTGGCCGTGCTGGGTGGGCATGTACGCGAGCCCCAGTTGCCCGGCCCAGCCCTTCCACTCGTGCCCGCTGCCCGGCAGCCAGGCCTGCGGGAGCCAGGAGCCGTCGAGGTCGATGCCGAGCCTGCCCTGGGGGAGGAGCTCGCCGTTGACGGTGGTGGCGAAGTTCGGATCGAGCGCGTCGGAGACGTCGGGGCCGAGCTTCTCCTTGTACACGGTCTCGACGAACTTCAGCGAGTCCTTGAACCCCTGGCTCCCGGCGATCCACTTCTTGCTGCCGCTGTCGTACAGGGGGTCCGACGTCCCGTCGCCGGTGCCGTACAGGAGCATCTCGAACCCCTGCATGGTGGCCCGCTCGCCCGCCGGCTTGCCGGTGTAGACGTTGAGCGGGGTGACGCCGGGGACCTTCTGCTTGATGGTGCGCGCGGCGCTGAGGACGTCGTCCCAGGTCTTGGGCTGCCAGTCGGTGGGGAGACCGGCTTTGCGGAAGACGCGCCTGTCGAACCACAGGCCCCGGGTGTCGGTGCCGTCGGGCACGCCGTACGTCTTCCCGTCCTCGCCCTTCGCCGCGCTCTTCGCCGTGTCGATGAACTGCCGCCAGTCCGGCCACTTGGCGAGGTACGGGTCGAGGGGCTTCAAGTACCCGCTCGTGATGTCCGAGTTGATGAGGAAGGTGTCCTCGTACACCAGGTCCGGGGCGGTCCTGGGGGAGCGGAGCATCTGCTGCAGCTTGGTGTAGTACTCCGAGTCCGGCGCCTTGATGGGGACCAGCTCCACCTTCTTGCCGGGGTACTTCTTCTCGAACTGCTTCTTGATGCCGGCGAGGTAGGTGTCCATCACCTTGATGGAGTTGTCCGTCGACTGCTTGAAGGAGACCTTGATGGTGTTCGGGCTGCTGCCGGAACCGTTGCCGCAGGCGGTGAGGGCGGTTGCGGCGAGGGTGAGTGCTGCGAGGGCGGTGGCGGTGGGGCGCACGGGCATGACCTCCTGCGAACGCACTGGGTGGTGGCGCGGGGATGGCTGCCGTGTGAACGTAAGAGGAGTGGTCTAGTCAGGTCAATGCGTCTGCGGCGGATTGGGCGTTGGTGGCTTCGGCGGGGGCGTCTGCTTGGGCGTATGCGTCAGCGGCCTCGAGGTAGTGGGTGCGGGCCTGAGCGAGGAGGCCGGCGGACTTGTACGCGATGGCCAAGTTGTTGGCCGTCTTGCCGATTTCGTACCAGTGCCCGAACTCCCGCTTGATGCGCAGTGACACCTCGAACGCCGCGATGGCCTCTGCCATCTGATCCGTGGCTTCGAGGGCCAGGCCCAGGTTGTTCCACGCGGTGGCCTCCAGGTAGCGGTCCTTCTCGGCCTGGAACAGATCACGAGCCCGGGCATGAGCCTCCACCGCCTCGTACGGTCGGCCGGCAAACCGGAGAGCGAGGCCAAGGTTGTTGGTTTCCATGGCCTCGTCGCGACGTTCGCCGATGGCTCGGAGCAACTCGCGTGCGTGCGTATGTGCATCGATGGCCTGCTCTGCTGCGTCCGTGTTCTGCAGAGCAAGACCGAGACCGCCCCAGGCGCCGGCCTCCCCGCGCTGTTCGCCCTCGGCCTGGTAGAGGTCGCGAGCTCGCGTGAAGGCCGCAATGGTCTCCTGCGTTCGTTCGGTCTCCAGCAGGGCGTTACCCAGGCTGAGCCAAGCGCCCGCCTCGGCAGCGCGGTTACCGGTGTGACCGGCGGCTTCCAGGGCGGCCTCGGCCACAGTGAGCCAGTCGTCGAAATATCGCCGCCAGTCCAGGTACTCGGTCAGGCACGCGGCCAGTCTCCCCGCCAGTGCCGCGTACCGCTTCTCCCGCGCCCACTGCACTGCGCCCACCAGTCCTGCTCGTTCCTCGTCCAGCCACGTCAGCGCCTGTGCCCGGTCCGCGAACCCCTCCGGCTCTTTCCTGCCGGGCAGCCAGTGGAGCCGGTCGTCGGCTGCATCGGCCCACCGCCAGTAGAAGGACAGCAGCCGTTCCCGTGCCGCCTCGGCCTCCTCACGCAGCCTGGCGTTGCCGTCCGCCACTCCTGCCCCGAACGACCGGACCAGGTCATGCAGCCGCCATCGAATCGTGGAGGTTCCCCGCACCGGGGTCACGAGATAGGTGGCGGCCAGGTCCTCCAGCAGACGCAGCGCGGCATCCTCGGTCAGGTCTGCCAACGCGGCAGCGGTTTCCGTACGCGCGTCCTCGCCGGGGGCGAGGGCGAGCAGGCGCAGCAGCCGGGCCTGTTCGGACGGCAACCGGCGGTACGACGTCTCCAGCACCGGACGCAGGGCCAAGGACCGGCCGTACAGATCCGTGCCGGGGCTGCCGTTGTCCAGAACCCGGGTCGGGTCCCCGGCCGTCCTGATCTCTGTCACCAGCGAGGCGATGTCCCGCAGGCGGCGGCGCCGGAGCATCGCGGCGGCGATCTGCAGCGCCATGGGCAAGTGGCCGCACAGGGAAGCGAGTTCGTACAGTGCTGACGGCTCCCGCTCCGGTCGGTCGTCGCGCTCGTCGGCGTTGTGCAGCGCGCGGGTCAGAAGGGCCACCGAGTCGGCCGGGTCCAGCGTTTCAAGGTCGACGTGCCGGATGGGCAGGGTGTCCTGGCGGTCTCGTGAGGTGATCAGGACCCTGTGGTGGTCGGCGCCGGGCAGCAGCTCGCGGAACTGTTCCGGGTCCGACGCGTTGTCGAGGACGAGCAGTGTCCGGGCACGGCCGGTGAGGCGGTCACCGTACACGTCGTACTGACGTGCCGACGTCGTGGGCAGATCCGCACCCTGCACGCCAAGCGCGTCGAGCAGGGCCAGGACCGCCTGGTCGGCGGTGACCGGGTTGTCGTCGTAGCCGCGCAGGTCCACGAACAGCGTCCCGCCCGGGAACCAACCCTGCGCGCACGCCCGGTGTGCTGCCTCGATCGCGAGCGCGGTCTTGCCGATGCCGCCCATGCCGGCGAGCGCCGAGATCAGGATGGGCGTCCCGGCGCCTTCCGGTGCAGGGGCGAGCAAGGGAAGCAGGCGGCGCAGCTCGTCCTCTCGGCCCATGAAGCCGATGGGCCGGGGCGGCAGCGTGGCGCTCGCGCGGGGTACCGGGCCCCTACCGGTTTCCGGTCTGCTTGCCGATGACGGGCCCGTGAAAGGTACCGCCCCGGAAGTCGATGTGGTCGCCCCCGTATCCCCCTTGAGGTCCCTCCTCGGAGCCGTCGGAACCCCCGTCGCGAGGCAGATGCTTGCGCAGTACCGCCACCGTCACCGAAGCCGCCTGTGCCGCTGCCCGCTTCTGCGAGCCGCCGGCGTCGGCCTTGCGCTTGTTCGCGTCCGCGCGGTCGCTGATGCCCCGGATGACGAGGGCGTCCAGCTGTCCGCTGAAGTGGGCGGCGTTGGCCGCGCCCGATCCCTCCATCTCGATCGCCCCGGCGTCGTTGTAGTGCGACTCGATGTGCCGTGCGATGTCGGACTCCGCGTCGGCCAGCACCACGTCGCCGGTGGCGATCGGCGCGAAGTGCACCTCCACGCCCTCCAGGTCCCGCGCCGCCGACCGGGCCGCCTGTTCCAGGGCGTGGGAGCTGGGCAGGGCCTTGGGGCGCACCTGGAAGCCCTTGTCCGTCTGCTTGCCGCCGTGGATCTCGTACACCTGGGTGCCGACCACGACATCACCGATGGCGATGTCGTCCTTCAGACTGCCGGCCACCCCCACGAAGAACACGGCCTGTGGCTGCAGCCACTCGATGAGCTGCGTCGCGAGCGCCGCGGCACGCTCGGCGCCCACGCCCAACTCGCCGACCGCGACCTGCCAGGGGCTGTCGGGGAGCCTGCCGATCTCGACGCGGGTTCCCTTCGGGTGGACGCGTTCCTCGCGGTCCTCGATGTACGAGCGCACGGCTGTGTACTCCAGCGCCAGTGCGGTCAGGATCAGAACAGTCGGCTTCGTCTGCGGCACACTCTTAAGGTACTGCCGGGGGAAGGGGCACGAGTGGCAGAACGGGACGTTACGGTGGGGCAGTTGCTCCTCACCGAGTACCAGACGATCAAGGACGAGCAGAAGACGCGGATCGGGTTCCGGGACAATCTGCTGTACGTCACCCTCACCGTCGTGGCCGCCGTGATCGCCGCCGCCGCGCAGGCCAAGCAGGCCGCGATGCTGCTGGCGCTGCCGCCGGTGTGTGTCGTGCTCGGGTGGACGTATCTCGTCAATGACCAGAAGATCTCGGCCATCGGGGCCTATGTGCGGGGGGAACTGGGGCCCCGGCTCGCCGAGATGGTCCAGGTGGAGGGGGGCGATGTCTTCAAGTGGGAGGTCGCCCACCGAGGGGACGCGCGACGGGTCTCGCGGAAGATCGCGCAGTGTGTGATCGACCTGCTGGCCTTCTGTGTCGTGCCGCTGAGTGCGCTCGTCGTGTACTGGGCGGGGGATGACCTCTCGGCGGGGTTGGTGGTGCTGTCCGTGCTGGAGGCG
This sequence comes from Streptomyces sp. BK340, assembly GCF_007827595.1. Taxonomy (GTDB): domain Bacteria; phylum Actinomycetota; class Actinomycetes; order Streptomycetales; family Streptomycetaceae; genus Streptomyces. Next base: position 18,589 of record NZ_VISR01000019.1, on the reverse strand, counting down.
GTCTCGGTGGTCGGGCTGGGGGTGTACATCGTTCAGTACGCCGTGCCGTTCGGGGTGAGGGGCACTGAGGGATGAGCGATCACGTCGGCTTCCATGGCGGGGCCTTCTACGGGCCCGTCACAGGGAAGGCGGAGTACCGGCAGCAGGCGCCGGCGCCCCCGTGACCTGTTCCGGGCCGTCGGAGACCGCCGTCGCGAGGCCATGGCGTGGGGCAACCTCGGCGTCGCCCTGCGAGTGGCGGGTCGGACGGAGGAAGTGATCGAGGCGTCCAGTAGGGCCCTCAAGGTCTTCCGAGAGTTCGAGGATTGGTACGGGGCAGGCCGTGCCCTGAGCAACCTGGCCGAAGCCCACAGCCCCGTTTACGCCCGCGCACACTGGCTCCAGGCTGCCGGCGCCTGCACCCGGGGGAACGCCCCGGCCGAAGCCACCCGAGCCCGAGCCCGCGCCGAAGCCCTCACCGCCCCTGCGGCGCCCACCGATAAACCAGCTCCGGCCTCCCCACCTGCCCGTACAACGGACTCCGCCCAGCCCGCCCCGCCTCCACAAGGTGCTCCAGGTACCGCCGCGCGGTGATCCGCGAAATCCCGACCGCCTCCGCGACCCCCGCCGCCGTAAGCCCCTGCGACGCCTCCCGAAGCACCCCGGTGACCCGTTCCAGCGTCGGCCCGCTCAACCCCTTCGGCAGCGCCGCAGGCGAAGGCGCACGCAGCGATGCCAACGCCCGGTCCACCTCGTCCTGCCCGCTCGCCTCCCCCACCGCCGCATGGAACTCGGCGTACCGCACCAGGCGGTCCCGCAGCGTCGCGAACGTGAACGGCTTCAGGACGTACTGGACGACCCCGAGCGAGACCCCTTCCCGCACCACCGCCAGATCGCGCGCCGACGTCACCGCTATCACGTCCGCTTGATGCCCCGCCGCCCGCAGCGACCGCGCCAACTGCAGCCCGTGCACATCCGGCAGGTGCAGGTCCAGCAGGAGCAGGTCCACGGGCGTGCGGTCCAGGAAGCGGCGCGCCTCCGCGCCCGTGTGCGCCTTGCCCACCGCTACGAAACCCGGCACCCGGCCGACGTACATCACATGTGCGTCCGCGGCCACCGGGTCGTCCTCGACGACGAGGACCCGAATGGGTTGCGGAACCGAACCCGTCATCCGCCGTCACCCACCGATGTGCGCAACGGCAACCGCACCTCGAACACCGCTCCGCCCGCCCCTTCCTCGTCGGACTCCGCCACCGTCAACGTTCCGTCGAGGCGGGTCACCGCCTGCCGGACCAGGGCCAGGCCGAGGCCCCGCCCGCCGGGTCCCGCCGGCTTCGTCGTGAACCCCCGTTGGAATACCAGGTCGGCATGGGCGGGGTCGACACCAGGTCCCGTGTCGGACACGCGCAGCACCAGTTCGGCGGCCGAGGCGTACGCCGTCACGGTCACCCGTGCCAAGACACTGCCCTGGGCCGCGTCGACCGCGTTGTCGATCAGGTTGCCGAGGACGGTGACCAGGTCCCGGGGCGACAGCTCGGCGGGGAGCACGCCGTCGTCCAGCCGGCTGTCCGGCGACACCACCAGCTCGACGCCCCGCTCGTTCGCCTGGGCCGTCTTGCCCAGCAGCAGGGCGGCCAGCACCGGCTCGCTCACGGCGGCCACCACCTGGTCGGTGAGGGCCTGGGCCAGCTCCAGTTCCGCCGTCGCGAAGTCCACGGCCTCCTGCGCCCGGCCCAGCTCGATCAGCGAGACGACCGTGTGGAGGCGGTTCGCCGCCTCGTGGGCCTGCGAGCGCAGGGCCTGTGTGAAGCCCCGCTCCGAGTCCAACTCGCCCATGAGGGACTGGAGTTCCGTGACATCCCTGAGCGTCGCCACCGTCCCGCGCCGCTCTCCCCCCGACACCGGTGAGGTGTTCACCACCAACACCCGGGACGCCGTCAGGTGCACCTCGTCCACACGCGGCTCCGACGACAGCAGCGCCCCGGTCAGCGGAGCGGGCAGCCCGAGGCCGGCCACCGAGCTGCCGATCACGTCCTCCTCGTCGCCGACCCCGAGCAGCTCCCGGCCGCCGTCGTTGATCAGCGCCACCCTGAACTGCCCGTCCAGCATCAGCAGCCCCTCGCGGACCGCGTGCAGTGCCGCCTGGTGGTAGTCGTGCATCCGGCTCAGCTCGGCCGCGTTCATGCCGTGGGTGTGGCGGCGCAGACGGGCGTTGACCACGTACGTGCCGACGGCGCCCAGCAGCAGTGCGACACCGGCCACCCCGAGCAGGGCCGCGACCTGGCCCCGGACCCGTTCGCTGATCGCCTCGACCTTGATGCCGGCGCTGACCAGGCCGATGACCCGGCCGTTCTCCTCCACCGGGGTGACCGCGCGGACGGACGCGCCGAGGGTTCCGGTGTAGGTCTCGGTGAAGGTGCGGCCGTGCTGGGCGGGGCCGATGCGGCCGAGGAAGTGCTTGCCGATCTGCTTCTCGTCGGGGTGGGTCCAGCGGATGCCGGACGGGGTCATGATCGTCACGAAGTCGACGTTCGCGTCGCGCATGACCTGCAGCGCGTAGGGCTGGAGGTCCTTGGTCGGATCGGGGGTGTGGATCGCCGTGCGGACGGAGGGGGAGTCCGCGATCGAGCGGGCCACGGCCGTGGCGTGGCGGGCCGCCGCGTCCTCGGCCTGCCGTTCGTCGCTGACGTAGGTGAACAGCGCGTACCCGGCCACGACCACCGCTATCAGCACGGCCTGCATGGCGAACAGCTGGCCGGCCAGGCTGCGCGGGCGGGGGAGGGGCGGGAAGCGCATGTCAGCAGTGTGCCCCTCGGGTCAAGCATGAACTAAATGAACGGAAGGGTGACCGCCCTCACAGACCGGGAGATAGTCACGGCATCCCCCACAACCCCCGGACGTGAGCCGCACGCCGGTGATGCCGACGAAGACGTCAAGGAGGGCAGCCGTGGCCGCCAGTTCCCCCGATACGGCACCTGCCGCACCCCGCGTGAAGCGGGACCGGACCCACTACCTGTACATCGCCGTCATCGTGGCGGTCGCTCTCGGTATCGCCGTGGGGCTCATCTGGCCCGATGCCGGAGTCGAGCTGAAGCCGCTGGGCACCGGCTTCGTGAACCTGATCAAGATGATGATCTCGCCGATCATCTTCTGCACGATCGTGCTCGGCATCGGTTCCGTACGGAAGGCCGCGAAGGTCGGCGCTGTCGGCGGTATCGCCCTCGGCTACTTCCTCGTGATGTCGCTGGTCGCGCTGGCCATCGGCCTCGTCGTCGGCAACGTGCTGCACCCGGGTGACGGGCTGCACATCACCAACGCCATCAAGGCGACCGGGCACGACCAGGTGTCCCCGGACGCGCTGCCGCCGGTCGACTTCGTCCTGTCGATCATTCCCATGACCTTCGTGTCCGCGTTCACCGAGGGCCAGGTGCTGCAGACCCTGCTGGTCGCGCTGCTCGCCGGGTTCGCGCTGCAGGCCATGGGGCCGGTCGGGCAGCCGGTGCTGCGGGGCGTCGAGCACATCCAGCGGCTGGTCTTCCGCATCCTGTCCATGGTCATGTGGGCCGCGCCGATCGGTGCCTTCGGTGCCATCGCGGCCGTCGTCGGCTCCGCGGGTCTGGACGCGCTGAAGAGCCTCGCCGTGCTGATGCTCGGGTTCTACGTGACCTGCTTCCTGTTCGTCTTCATCGTGCTCGGCGCGCTGCTGCGGATCGTCGCGGGGCTGAACATCTTCACACTCTTCAAGTACCTCGCCCGCGAGTTCCTGCTGATCCTGTCGACCTCGTCCTCCGAGTCCGCGCTGCCGCGGCTCATCGCGAAGATGGAGCACCTGGGCGTCAGCAAGCCGGTCGTCGGCATCACCGTGCCGACCGGCTACTCCTTCAACCTCGACGGCACCATGATCTACATGACCATGGCGTCCCTCTACATCGCCGACGCCCTGGGCACCCCGATGTCCATCGGCGAGCAGATCCCGCTGCTGCTCTTCCTGCTGCTGGCCTCCAAGGGCGCGGCGGGCGTCAGCGGTGCGGGTCTGGCCACGCTGGCCGGCGGGCTCCAGTCGCACAAGCCCGCCCTGGTCGACGGCGTCGGCCTGATCGTCGGCATCGACCGCTTCATGAGCGAGGCGCGTGCGCTGACCAACTTCGCGGGCAACGCGGTGGCGACGGTGCTGGTCGGCACGTGGACGAAGGAGATCGACAAGGCGCGGGTCAGGCAGGTCCTCGCGGGTGAGCTGCCGTTCGACGAGACGACCCTGCTGGACGAGCACCAGGCCGCGGTCAAGGACCTTCCCGAGCCCCGTGAGGACGGGGAGAAGGAGCTGGCCAAGGCGTAAGCGCTCCGCTGGGCGAGCCGGTTCCGTATCCGCGGGCCGGTGGGGGCTGGTCGCGCAGTTCCCCGCGCCCCCAAGGGGCGCGAAACGCCCCCCATGCTCCGGACGTCCGGCCCGGCCTGAACCCGGGCCGGGCGTCCGGGAACCGCCGCCGGGCGGCTGGGTCGCCCCCGTTCACCCGGCCGCCCGGCTTCCAGCTCATCCGGGGTCTACGACTCCGCGCTCACCTCGGCCACCAGCTCGGCGGCCGCGGAGGCGGGTACGCCCGCCGCGGTCAGTACGGTGACCGTGGCCGAGCGGCCCGCCTCCTCGGCCGTCACCAGGCCGTCGTTCACCGCCTCCGTGACCGCGAACAGCATCTGCTCATGCACGTACGCGAGGGCCGGTGCGGGCAGCGGGGAGCTGAAGACGCCTTCGTCCAGGCCGCGTTGGAGCAGCTGTACCTTGTTCTCGCGCAGGGGTGCGAGGCGTTCGCGGATGCCCTGCACGGTGACCGTGCGCTGGGCCAGGGCGACCAGCAGCCGGTAGCGGTCGGCGATCTCCCAGATCGCGAGCACCGACCGGGCCACTGCCCGAGCCGGGTCGGCCACCCCCGCGCGGGCCCCCGCGTCCGCCTCCGCCAGCGCCTGCACCGCTTCGTCGACGAGCGTGCTGATCAGCGCCTCACGGCTCGGGAAGTGCCCGTACACGGTCCGTCGTACGACCCCCGCGGCGCGCGCGATCTGGTCCATCGAGGCGTCGGGGTCGCGCAGCAGCTCGGCGAGGGCGACGTCGAGGATGCGGCGCCGGTTGGCGTCGGCGCGGCTGGAGTTACCCGTGGTCATGGCAGTCATTCTGCACGCCCCTCCTTGACTTGCACAGTGCTGTGCAACGGCGTACATTGCACACGGTTGTGCAATTGCACGCCGCTGTGCAATTCCCGTCGCGCACCGAGGAAGGCGACCCCTGCCATGCGACTCGTCATGAACGAACCGGTCGAAAGGACGGACCGGCCCTACGCCCGGCGCTGGTGGGCACTCCTCGTGCTCTGCCTGAGCCTGCTGATCATCGTGATGGCCAACACCGCCCTCACGGTCGCGGCCCCCGACATGACCCGGGACCTCGGTCTGTCCAGCGCCGACCTGCAGTGGGTGATCGACGGCTACACCGTCCCGTACGCCGCGCTGATGCTGCTGCTCGGCGCGATCGGCGACAAGTACAGCCGCCGCGGCGCCCTCGTCCTCGGCCTCGTCGTCTTCGGCGGCGGAGCGGTCGCCGGCTACCTCGCCGACAGCTCCACCGCGGTCATCGCGGCCCGCGCCGTGATGGGTGTCGGCGCCGCGCTGATCATGCCCGCCACGCTCTCCCTCCTCGCCGCGACCTTCCCGCGCGCCGAGCGCGCCAAGGCCATCACGCTGTGGACCGCCACCGCCGGGCTCGCCATCGCCGCCGGACCCGTGGTCGCGGGCGCCCTGCTGCGCGACCACGGCTGGTCCTCGACCTTCCTGATCAACGTGCCCGTCGCCGTGCTGGCGATCATCGGCGCCCTCGTCCTCGTACCGCCGTCCAAGGCCGGGCACCACGACCGCATCGACTACGTCGGCGGACTGCTGTCGGTGATCTGGACCGGATCGCTGGTCTACATGATCATCGAAGGGCCGCACTTCGGCTGGGGCACCAAGGCCGTCAGCGCCGCCGTCCTCGCGGGCCTGGGCCTGGTCGCCTTCGTCGCCTGGGAGCTGCGCCACCCCCGCCCCATCCTGGACGTGCGCCGCTTCACCGACCGCCGCTTCGCCGGCTCCAACCTCGCCGTCGCCCTGTTCTTCCTCGCGGTCTTCGGCGCCTTCTACTACCTGACCCAGCACCTGCAGTTCGTCCTCGGCTACGACGCCCTGGAGACCGGCGTGCGCATGCTGCCGCTGGCCGGCGCGGTCTTCGTCGGCTCGGCCCTCACCGGCTGGCTCACCCCGCGCGTCGGCATGAGGCTCACCGTCACCGCGGGCATGGTCGGCGGTACGACGGCCCTGGCACTGCTCACGCGGGTCGACGCGGGCTCGGCGTACACCGACTTCCTGGCCCCGCTGATCATCCTGGGCCTCGCCATCGGCCTCGCCCTCTCGCCCTGCACCGACGCGATCATGGGTGCCTTCCCGGAGTCCGAGCTGGGCGTCGGCGGCGCGGTCAACGACACCTCGCTGGAGCTCGGCGGCTCGCTCGGCATCGCGATCCTCGGCTCCCTGCTCGCCACCTCGTACGGCGACCACCTCGCCGACGCCACCGCCGGCAGCAAGCTCCCGGCGGGCGCCCTCGCGACCGCACAGGACTCCGTCGGCGCCGGGTACGCCGTCGCGCAGGGCATCGGCGGCAAGGCGCACCAGCTGGCCGCGCAGGCCGCACGGACGAGCGACCCGCAGCAGGCCGCCCAGCTCGAGCAGCAGGCCCGGCAGCTCGCCTCCGGCGCCCACCGGATGGCCGACGCGGTCGGCTCCGCCTTCTCCGACGCCGTCGCCCACACCAGCCTGATCGGCGCGGTGGTCCTCGGCATCGGCACGCTCCTGGTGGCGGTGCTGCTGCCGCGCCACGAGTCCGCCGTACAGGACGAGGCCGCCGTGGCGGAGCAGAATGCCGAGGAGCAGGAACTGGCGGAGAGCGCAGCCGGCTGACCCCGCACGGCGTCTTCTCCCCCGCGTCCACTAGCGTGCCGTGCCGGAACCGGAACGGCACGTTCGTGCGTGTTCCCGAACGAGCATGGAGGCACGGGGGATGAAGATCGACTGGGACCGGCGGACCTGCGCGCGGAAGGGGCATGTGACCTACGCGCCCGATGACCCCCGGCTGCGGGTACGGCTGCACGCGCAGACCGCGCTCGGCGACGTGTGGCGCTGCCTGCGCTGCGGGGACTTCGTGCTGGGCGAGCCACACGGCTCGGGGCCGGCCGACGAGGCACCGCTGGTGGCGCGCGGGAAGGTGCTGCGGGACCTGTTCATCCTGCGCTTCCTCGCGATCGAGCGGGCGGTGCGCGGGGTGTTCATCGTGCTGGTCGCGGTCGCGGTGTGGAAGTTCAGCAACAGCCAGGACGCGGTACGGAAGCTCTTCAACAACTACCTGGACGTCTTCCGGCCGGTGTTCCGGCACTTCCACTACGACCTCGACCACTCACCGGTCGTCGGCTCCATCCAGAAGGCCTTCGGCTACAAGCACTCCACGCTGATGCTGGTCGCGGCCCTGCTCCTCGCGTACGCGGTGGTCGAGCTGGTCGAGGCGGTCGGCCTCTGGTACGCCAAGCGCTGGGCGGAGTATCTGACGGTGGTGGCCACCGCCGCCTTCCTCCCGCTGGAGATCTACGAACTCACCGAGCACATCAGCTGGTTGAAGATCTCCACCCTCGTCCTCAACATCCTCGCGGTCCTCTACATCGCGCTGGCCAAGCGCCTGTTCGGGCTGCGCGGCGGTCGCAGGAAGTTCGAGGAGGAGCGGCACAGCGCGTCCCTCATGGAGGTGGAGGAGTCGGCCGGGGTGGGCGTCGGCTGAGCCGACCCCCGCACCGGGGATTCACCGCGTCCGTGTGGACCGCGTCAGCCGGGTCAGCTCCTCTTCGCCCAGTACCAGGTCCGCCGCCCCGGCCGAGTTCCGGGCCGTCTCCGGGCGGCTCGCGCCCGGGATCGGGACCACGGCCGGGGAGCGGGACAGCAGCCAGGCGAGGGCGACCTGCTGGGGGCTCGCCCCGCGTTCCCGGGCCACCTCGTGGAACGCCGCGAAGCGTGCGCCGCCCTCCAGCACCGACGGCCCGTCCAGAGAGCTGCGCGAGATCCCGCCCAGCGGGCTCCAGGGCAGGAACGCCAGCCCCAGCTCCGCGCACAGCCGCAACTCGGCCTCGCTGTCGCGGATCTCGGGGGAGTAGCGGTTCTGGACCGACGCCAGCCGGTCGCCGAGGATCGCGCGGGCGCGGTGTATCTGGTCCGTGGTCACGTTGGAGAGGCCGGCCAGGCGGATCTTGCCCTCGTCCAGCAGGTCGCGCAGGGCGCCGACGGAGTCCTCGAACGGCACGGCCGGGTCGGGCTTGTGCAGTTGGTAGAGACCGATCGCCTCGACACCGAGCCGCTGCAGGGAGGCCTCGGCGGCCGCCTTGAGGTGCCGGGGCGAGCCCGTCACCGTCCAGCTGCCGTCGGCGGGGCGGCCCCGGCCGCCCTTGGTGGCCACGAGCACGCCGTCGGTGTCACCGCCGTAGGCCGCGAGGGCGCGGGCGAGGAGGAGCTCGTTGTGGCCGGGGTCCTGGCCCGGCAGGTGGTAGGAGTCGGCCGTGTCCAGCAGGGTCACGCCGGCGTCGAGGGCCGCGTGCACCGTGTCCAGGGCGCGCCGCTCGTCCGGCCGGCCCTCGATCGACAGCGGCATGGCACCGAGCCCGACCGCGCTCACCTTCAGTCCGCCAAGGGTGCGGTACCGCACGTCAGCCGTCCTCTCCGAGAGTCTCGGCGACGGCCTTCGGCAGCCACTGCCGTACGTCACCGAAGGTGAAACCGAGCCGCGTGGCCCGGGAGTTGTCCATGCCGTAGCGGCGGCGGAAGGCGAAGGGGGAGACCTCGCCGGTCTCGGTCACCTCGAACACCGGCGCGCCGCCGGGTAGCTCTGCCGCCACGGCCGTCGTCAGCTCCTCCAGTGCCAGCAGGCCGTGGGAGGCGGCGTTCACCGGGCCCGTGAAGTCCTCTCCGGCCGCCCAGTACAGGAAGTCCGCGATCTCCTCGACATGGATGTACGTCGCCGGGTGCGTGACCGGTGGTACGGCGACGGGGGCGCCGGAGCGGACGCGGTCGGCGTAGTGCTGGAGGCGGCCGGTGAAGTCGTCGTCGCCGCCGAGGACGTGGGCCACCCGGACGGACACGAACGGGAACGCGGGGTCCGTCGTGAACACCGCCTCCGCCTGCCGCTTGCCCTCGCCGTAATGGGACTCCAGGAACCCGGGTTCGTCCCACGGCAGTTCCAGGTCCACGGCCACCGTCGCCGGGTCCACCGCGCGCTCCGGCACCAGTTCCGCGGAGTCCTCGTGCTCGTACACCTCGACCGTCGAGGTCATCACGTAGCGGCCGGTGTGTCCGGCGAGGACGCGCCGGGCGACGGCCGCCTGGCGCGGGGTGTAGCAGACCTGGTCGATGACGACGTCGAACACGCGGGTGCCGACGGCCTCGGCCAGGGCCTTCTCGTCGTCGCGGTCGGCCACCAGATGCACCGCACCCGGCGGTGGTGCGGACGAACCCCGATTCAGGACCGTGACCCGGTCGCCGGCCGCCAGCAGACGGGCGATCAGCCGCTTGCCGAAATAGCGGTTGCCGCCGATGACCAGTACCTCTCGTGCCTTTCGCATGGCCATAATTCTCCGGGCCACACATCCGTTCCTGAAGGGGGAGACATGGGAGATACGGTCACCGCACCGAAAGAACAACGGCATCTGCGGGCCGTCACCAACGAAACACCACTGGCCTTCGACGCGGTGGACCGGCAGCTTCTCGAACTGCTCCAGACCGACGGCCGGATCAAGCTCAGCGAGCTGGGCCGGCGGATCAGCCTGAGCCCGGCGGCCGTCGCCGAGAGGGTGCGCCGGCTGGAGGCGGCCGGGGTGGTCGAGGGGTACGGCGCGCAGGTCGCGGCAGCCCGCCTCGGCTACGGCATCCAGGCCTTCATCCGGGTCAACCCGCACGGCGGCTACACCCTCAAGCACCCGAGGACCCTGGAACTGCTCGACCGCCCGGAGATCACCGAGGTGCACCACGTCGTCGGGGAGGACTGCTGGATCCTCAAGGTCGCCGTGACCGACACCGTGCACCTGGAGGACGTCCTGGAGCAGACCTCGGCGCTGGGCCGTACGACGACCTCGATCGTGCTGTCCTCACCGGTGCGCCGGAAGCCGCTGCTGCCGCCCGTCTTGCCTTGACGCCGACGTCAACACCTACGGTCGTGGACATGCGAATCGGCGAGCTGGCCGCACGGGCCGGGACCACCACCCGCACCCTGCGCTACTACGAGGCACGGGGGCTGCTGCCCGCCCGGCGCGACGACAAGGGACACCGCACCTACGACGAGGCCGACGTCAGGCTGCTCCGGCAGATCCGGACGCTGCAGGACTTCGGGTTCGACCTGGAGGAGACGCGGCCGTTCGTGGACTGCCTGCGGTCCGGGCACCCGGAGGGCGACTCCTGCCCGGCGTCCCTCGTGGTCTACCGGCGCAAGCTGGACGAGCTGGACGCGCTCATCGGACAGCTGACGGCGGTGCGGGAGCAGGTCGCGGGGCAGTTGCGGCGGGCCGAGGAGGCCCGGGACGAGCTGGCCGCCGAGGCGCGGGTTCCGGGAGGTCCGGAACCGGCATGCGAACTGGGAGGGCTGACGCGGTGAGTTTGGTGAGCGGACTGGCCGAGGTGACGGACGCGGACTTCGCGGCGGAGGTGATCGGCGCGGACCTTCCGGTGCTGGTGCAGTTCACCGCCGACTGGTGCGGGCCGTGCCGGCAGTTGGCGCCCGTGCTGAAGGACATCGCCTTCGAGGAGGGCGACCGGCTGAAGATCGTCCAGCTGGACGTGGACCGCAATCCGCAGACGACGGTCGCATACGGCGTGCTGTCCACGCCGACCCTCATGGTCTTCCGGGACGGTGAGCCGGTGCGGTCGATGGTGGGGGCCCGGCCCAAGCGGCGGCTGCTGGAGGAGCTGGGCGACGTGCTGTGACGCCAGGGCGGTAAAGCGGGACGGGCCACGAAAAATCCCCCGAGCAATTGCGCTCGGGGGATTTCTGTGCGTATATTCAGTGGTTCGCGACTTCAATTCGGAATGGTCGCGGAGAAGTTCAGTGAGCACAGTATATCCGGGCGGGAGCGGAATTGTCAAACACCGAATTTCCAGACGATGAATTGCGCCACGAACAGGAATTCATCGACGGACTGTACGCGCGCGTGGACGTGCTGCTCGGCGAGGCCGAGACCTCGGTCGCGGACGCGCTCGCCCAGGGCGACAAGCCCATGCAGGCCCGGCTGGAGCGGGACATCCTGGTCGCCGAGCGCTCGGGCCTGCTCGCCGCGCTGAACGCCGTCGACGGCTCGCTCTGCTTCGGCCGGATCGACCTGGCCGACGGCACGGTCCACCACATCGGCCGGATCGGGCTGCGCGAGGACGACGCAGAACACACACCCGTCCTCATCGACTGGCGGGCCGACGTCGCCCGGCCCTTCTATCTGGCCACCGGTCACACCCCGATGGGCCTGCGCCGCCGCCGGCACATCGCCACCCAGGACCGGACGGTGACCTCGCTGCACGACGAGATCCTGGACCTCGGCGACGCCACCCGCACCGGTCACGAGGATCCGACCGGGGACGCCGTGCTGCTGGCCGCGCTCAACTCGGCGCGCACCGGCCGGATGGGCGACATCGTGCAGACCATCCAGGCCGACCAGGACCGCATCATCCGGGCGCCGCACCGCGGGGTGCTGGTCGTCGAGGGCGGCCCCGGCACCGGCAAGACGGCGGTCGCGCTGCACCGGGCGGCGTACCTCCTCTACGAACACCGGGAGCTGCTGGCCCGCCGTGCGGTCCTCATCGTCGGACCCAACCCGGCCTTCCTCGGCTACATCGGTGAGGTGCTGCCCTCCCTCGGCGAGACCGGAGTGCTGCTGGCCACCGTCGGCGAGCTGTTCCCCGGTGTGCGGGCGACGGCGGCCGACGGCCGGGAAGCGGCCGCGGTGAAGGGCCGCGCCGACATGGCGGCCGTACTCGCCGAGGTCGTGCAGGACTGGCAGTCGCTGCCCGATCCGGTGATCGCGATCGAGCACGACCGCGAGATCCTGATGCTCGACGACGGCCTGGTGAAGGTCGCCCGCGAGCGCACCCGCGCCGCCAAGCTGCCGCACAACGTGGCCCGGGAGTACTTCGAGGGCCACATCCTCAACACACTCACCGAGCTGTACGCCGAGCGCGTGGGCACCGACCCGTACGACGGCAGCAGCCTGCTGGACGCCTCCGACGTCACCCAGATCCGCGACGAGCTGGCCGAGAACCCCGAGGTCTGGGCGGCCATCGACCAGCTGTGGCCGCGCCTGACGCCGCAGCGCCTGGTCGCGGACTTCCTGGCCGACCCGATGGGCTACGTCTCCGACGACGACGCGGCCGCCATCCGCCGGCCGGTGACCCGGGAATGGACCGTGTCGGACGTACCGCTGCTGGACGAGGCGGCCGAGCTGCTCGGCGTGGACGAGCGGTGGGCGCGGGCGCGGGCGGAGCGCGAGCGGGAGACACAGGTGGCCTACGCGCAGGGCGTGCTCGACGTCTCCTACGCCTCCCGCACCTACGAGTTCGAGGACAAGGAGGACGGTGACCCCGAAGCCTCCGAGGTCCTGTCCGCCCACGACATCATCGACGCCGAGCGGTTCGCCGAGCGCCACGAGGAGGCGGACCACCGCAGCGCCGCCGAGCGGGCCGCGGCCGACCGGACCTGGGCGTTCGGGCACATCATCGTCGACGAGGCACAGGAGCTGTCGCCGATGGCGTGGCGGCTGCTCATGCGGCGCAGCCCCACCCGCTCGATGACCCTGGTCGGTGATCCGGCCCAGACGGCGGAGCCGGCGGGTGTCGGCTCCTGGGCCGACATCCTCGAGCCGTATGTCGAGGACCGCTGGGAGCACACCCGGCTGGGCGTCAACTACCGCACCCCGTCCGAGGTCATGGACCTGGCCGCGGCCGTGGTCCGCGCCGAGAACCCGGAGTTCGAGCCCCCGGGCTCGGTCCGCTCCACGGGGGTACGGCCCCGGGTGTGGGACGCGGGCGACGATCTGCCCGGCGCGGTGGCCGAGGCCGTCGCCGAACTGACCCCGGTGGAGGGACGGTTGGCGGTGATCGCCCCGCGTGAACTGCACCGCCGGCTGACGGTCCGGCTGGACGGCGTCACCGCGGGTGCCGAACCCGACCTGACGCGGAAGGTCGTCCTGCTCGACCCGCGCCAGTCCAAGGGGCTCGAATTCGACTCCGTCCTGGTGGTCGAACCCAGGCGGTACGGCACCAGCGACCTGTACGTGGCCCTGACCAGGGCCACGCAGCGACTGGGCGTGGTGCACACGAAGGGGTTGCCGAAGGCGCTGGCCGAGGCCTTCGGGTAACGCGCAGACAGCGGGAGGTGACAGGTGGTGTCCCGGCCGCCGGACTCGTGGGTCCACCGTGACGGGCGTACGGTGGACAGGTACGAGCGCAGGCGCCGGGCACCTTCCGAGGAACCGCCGGTGACCCAGGGTTCTGCGGGCGCTCGCTTGCCGTGTCCGTGCCACCGCGCGAACCCTTCACACATCTCACGGAGTTCCGGGGGGATTTCTCGCCGCCACTTCCGAACGAAGGCATTTCCATGCGGACCACGACCACACTCATACGCCGTCTGTGCGCCGCCGCCTGCGCGGCCCCCCTGCTGTTCGCCGGAGCGGCCGGCGCCGGGGCCGCGGTGACCCTCGCCCCCGCCGCCTCGTCCGGCGAGATCCTGCAGCTGATCAACGCCGAGCGGTCCAAGGCCAACTGTCCCGCCCTGCAGGAGAACGCACAGCTGACCAAGGCCGCCCAGACGTTCGCGGACGACGCGAGCAAGAACCACCTGACCAACCACACCGGTTCCGACGGCTCCAGTTACACCCAGCGCATCAAGGACGCCGGCTACAACGCGGGGCCGTCGGCGGAGAACATGTCCTGGGGGACCACGGACGCCAAGACGATCGTCGACGGCTGGATGAACAGCTCGGGCCACCGCGGCAACATCGTGAACTGCAGCTTCAAGGACACCGGCGTCGCCGTCAGCGGCGACTACGCCGTCCAGGTCTTCGCGTCGCCCGGGTGACGCGGCCCGCTAGGTCCTGTCGTCAAATTCCCGTCGTCGCCCGAAGGGCGGCCTCGCGGCGCCCGGTGCGGCGAGAGTGCGTGCCAGGCGTCGTGGGGCAGACGGGAATTTGACGACAGGGCCTAGGCCGGCCGCAGCCATACCGTGGCCAGCGGAGGCAGGGTGAGCCGGATGCTCGCCGGACGTCCGTGGGCGCCCGGCGGCTCCGGTTTGACCGGGTCGGGGTGGACCACGTCGCTGCCGCCGTAGCGGGCCGCGTCGGTGTTCAGGACCTCCAGCCAGGCCGGGACGTCCTCGGGGACGCCGATGCGGTAGTCGTGGCGGACCACGGGGGCCAGATGGGAGACGGCCAGCAGCGGGGTGCCGTCGGCGGCGTGACGCAGGAACGCGAAGACGTTGTCGTCCGCCGCGTCCCCCGTGAGCCATTGGAAGCCCGCCGGATCGGTGTCGCGCTGCCACAGGGCCGGGGCGGCGCGGTAGCCGGCGTTCAGGTCGCGCACCAGGTCCCGGACGCCCCGGTGGTCCGCCTCCGCGCCGTACGACGGGTCGAGCAGCCACCAGTCCGGGCCGTGCGCCTCGGACCACTCGGCGCCCTGGGCGAACTCCTGCCCCATGAAGAGCAGTTGCTTGCCGGGGTGGGCCCACATGAAGCCGAGGTAGGCGCGGTGGCCCGCGCGCTGCTGCCACCAGTCGCCCGGCATCTTCGAGACGAGGGACCGCTTGCCGTGCACGACCTCGTCGTGGGAGATCGGCAGCACGTAGTTCTCGCTGTACGCGTACACCATCGAGAAGGTCATCTCGTGGTGGTGGTACCTGCGGTGGACGGGGTCGTGGCTCATGTACTGGAGCGAGTCGTGCATCCAGCCCATGTTCCACTTCAGACCGAAGCCCAGACCGCCGAAGCCGCTCGGACCCCTGTGGTGGGTGGGGCGGGTGACCCCGTCCCAGGCCGTGGACTCCTCCGCGATGGTCACCACCCCGGGGCAGCGCCGGTAGACGGTGGCGTTCATCTCCTGCAGGAAGGCCACCGCGTCCAGGTTCTCCCGGCCGCCGTGCTCGTTGGGCGTCCACTGGCCGGGCTCGCGCGAGTAGTCGAGGTAGAGCATGGAGGCGACGGCGTCCACCCGCAGCCCGTCGATGTGGAACTCCTCGCACCAGAACACGGCGTTCGCCACCAGGAAGTTGCGCACCTCGCGACGGCCGAAGTCGAACTCCAGGGTGCCCCAGTCGGGGTGCGCGGCCCGCAGCGGATCGTGGTGCTCGTACAGCGGGCGCCCGTCGAACTCGGCCAGCGCCCAGTCGTCCCGCGGGAAGTGCGCCGGCACCCAGTCCATCAGGACACCGATGCCGGCCTGGTGCAGCCGGTCCACCAGGTACTTGAAGTCGTCCGGGGTGCCGAGCCGGGCCGTCGGGGCGTAGAAGCCGGTGACCTGGTAGCCCCAGGAGCCGCCGAAGGGGTGCTCGGCCACCGGCATCAGCTCCACGTGCGTGAAGCCCATCTCCGTGACGTAGGCAGGGAGTTGTTCGGCCAGCTGGCGGTACGTCAGGCCGGGACGCCAGGAGGCCAGATGGACCTCGTACACGGACAGCGGTGCCTCGTGCACGGGGGTGTCGGCGCGGTGGGCCATCCACTCCGCGTCGCCCCACTCGTGGTGCGAGGCGTGCACGACCGACGAGGTGGCGGGCGGGACCTCGGTACGGCGGGCCAGCGGATCGGCCCGCAGGGTGCGCGAGCCGTCCGGGCGGGTGATCTCGAACTTGTACAGCTCGCCCTCGCCGATGCCGGGCACGAAGAGCTCCCACACCCCCGAGGAGCCGAGCGAGCGCATCGCGTGCCCGCCGGCGTCCCAGAAGTTGAAGTTCCCCGCTACGCGCACACCCCGCGCGTTCGGTGCCCACACCGAGAACCGGGTCCCGGTCACGCCCTGGTGGGTCAGGACGTGCGCGCCGAGCACCCGCCACAGCTGCTCGTGCCGGCCCTCGCCGATCAGGTGCAGGTCCAGTTCGCCGAGCGTGGGCAGGAAACGGTAGGCGTCCTCGGTCTCGTGGACGGTGCCGTCGTACGTCACCAGCAGCCGGTGGGCGGGGACCTCGGAGAGCGGGAGCAGCCCGGAGAAGAAGCCGTCCCCGTCGTCGTGCAGGTCGGCCCGCAGGTCGCCGGAGACCACGGTGACCGCCTGCGCGTAGGGCCGGAAGGCGCGGAAGGCGATCCCGCCCGGGACCGGGTGGGCGCCGAGGACGGAGTGCGGGTCGTGGTGGACGCCGTGCAGCAGCCGCTCACGGTCGTGGGCGTCGAGCGCGGGGGAGACGGCGACCTCGGCAGGGCGCTCCCGGGCGGGCGGTTCGGGCTTGCGGGCGCGCGGGACGGTGACGGAACCGCTCTTCGCGGCAGAACCGGACTTCCCGGCGGCACCGGTCCTCTTGGCCGTGCCCGCTTTGGCCGTGCCCGTTTTCGCCGGGGCCTTTCTGGCCGTGACCTTCTTGGCTGCGGTCTTCTTGGCCGCGGCCTTCTTCGGGGCCCTGGCCTGCTCGGTCGTGCTCTTCTCCTCTCTGCTCTGCTCGGCCTTGCTGGTGCCGGACTTGTCGTTCTTCGAGGTGGCAGGCTTCTTGGACGTCACGGACGGGTCTCCCGGGCGAGGGTCGGGTCGGACGTGGCGAGGCGGCGGACCGCGGCAAGGGGTACGGGCAGCCAGTCGGGGCGGTGGCGGGCTTCGTAGACGACTTCGTAGACGGCCTTGTCGGTCTCGTAGGCCCGCAGCAGCACGGGGTCGGTGCGCGGGTCGCGGCCGGCCGTCTCCGCGTAACCGGAGCAGTACGCGGCCCGGCAGCGCTCGGCCCAGCCCGGTGCGGACGGGCCGGCCGAGCGGGCGGCGTAGTCGAAGGAGCGCAGCATCCCGGCGATGTCCCGCACCGGCGGCTGCGGCAGGCGCCGTTCGGCCAGCGGCCGGGCCGGTTCGCCCTCGAAGTCGATCAGCGACCAGGCGCCGGACGGCGAGCGCAGACACTGGCCGAGATGCAGGTCGCCGTGGATGCGCTGGGCGGTCCAGGTGTGCCCCTCGGCGGCCAGGTCGTCCAGCGCCGCATAGGCGGAGCGCAGCCCCTGCTCGTACGGCCGGAGCGCCGGCACCGCCTGGACGGCGGCCGTCAGCCGCTCGGTCATGCCGTCCACCAGCAGCCGCAGCTGGGCATGGCCCAGGGTGACCGTCGGCAGGGCGTGGGCGAGGGCGGTGTGCACCTCGGCGGTGGCCCGGCCCAGCGCCCGGGCCTCGGCGGCGAAGTCCTCGCCCTTGGACAGCTCGCGCAGTGCCAGCTCCCAGCCGTCGGCGGCGCCGCTCACGAACGGCTGGAGCACGGCCAGGACGTACGACGCGCCGGCCTCGTCGGGGGGCTCGGTCCGCAGCCACGCCGTCGGCGCGGGCACCCGGGCGCAGCCCTCGCGGGCCAGGGCGCGCGGTATCTCCAGATCGGGGTTGACGCCGGGGACCACTCGGCGCAACAGCTTCAGGATGAACGTATCGCCGTAGACGATCGACGAGTTGGACTGCTCGCCGGTCATCGGACGGGCCACCAGTCCCTCCCGGATCTCCTGGTCCGGGTCCCGTTCGAACCGAAGCCCGCCGACGCGCGCCTGGGTGCGCAGGGCCTCCAGGAGGACGTCGGCGGGCCGGGGGTCGTACAGGGCCTCGTACACCGTGCGGCCGGCGAGCGGCCCCTCGGTGACATGTCCGATGAGCGCGGGCGCCAGCCGGGGCGGCAGCGCCTCGCGCACGCCTATCAGCAGCTGGTAGCAGTCTCCGGGGTGCGCCGGGGCGCCGAGCACGGGCGGCTGGTGGGCGCGCAGGAGCAGGTGGTGGAGCCCCAGCCGACCGTCGTGGGGCAGTAGTTCGGTGGCCGCCACCTGGGTGAACCCGGTGACCGGGCGGCCCTTGCCCGCGAACCAGCGCTGTCTGGGCAGCCACTCGCGCAACAGGGGTTCGAGCGAGGCGAGGAGGCGACCGGAAGTGGGAGTCGTACCGGAAGGGGTGACCGTATCCGCCATGGGCGTCACGTCCTTTCCCCGGATCGTCGGGGTGTGACTGATGGGTGCCCCGGGCGGGACGGCGGAAACCGGCCGCCGTCCCGCCCGGCCGGACTACGCGGCGTCCCGGCGCAGCCGGAACCAGTAGAAGCCGTGGCCCGCCAGGGTCAGCAGGTAGGGCAGTTCACCGATCGCCGGGAACCGCACCCCGCCGAACAGCTCGACCGGATGCCGCCCGCCGAACCGCCTCAGGTCCAGCTCCGTGGGCTGTGCGAAGCGGGAGAAGTTGTGCACGCACAGCACCAGGTCGTCCCCTCCCTCCTCTGACAAGGGGGCTTCGCGGAGGAAGGCGAGGACGGCGGGGTTGGAGGACTGCAGTTCGGTGTAGGTGCCGAGTCCGAAGGCGGGGTTCTGCTTGCGGATCTCGATCA
>NZ_VISR01000018.1 GCF_007827595.1 Streptomyces sp. BK340 | reverse complement strand
ACCGACGAGGCCGTCCTGCCCACCGAACTCACCGCATAGCCTCAAAACGAGATCGCCGAGTGGCCGTCGATACACCACTCCAGCGGACGTGACCCGAAGACCCGCCGCCTCGCACGCGGTGCCCACTCGAGCACCCCTGAAGCACTCGCACCACCGGCCTGCCCGTCTTGGGGCCCTGCTATCCGCCCGCGCTGTGCGACCGGCGGTGCCGCGAGTGTGAGGCGGCGCTTCGGAGCGCCCGAACATCCTTGCTGCTGAGTCCTCGTGGCTCCCGCCTCCGAGTACTCGGACGGTTCAGCAGTCTGAGCCTTGGACGGAAACGTTGTGGGGAGCGGATAAGGCCTCCTTGGCGCCGGTGGACATCCGCGAGTGGGGCCAAGTGCGGCCGGACGCCTTTGGACGAGGTAACACGGGGTGTCATGACGGAACCCTTCGCACATCTCTGATCAGGCAAAATGGCGCCACTGATCACGAGGCGGAACGAGCCATCAAGAACCCTCACGGTCTCGTAATGCGTAGGTCTCGCTACCTGGCGTATACGGATCCGCTCCACAACACGAGATGGTCTCAGGACAGTCCCGGTCGGGCGTGAGCCGACCGGTGCCCAACGCCGCTGAAGGGCGTTTGGCCGGGGACATCCCGGGGACTTTTCACCGCCTAAGCAGGAAGGGCCCTGACAGTGCTGAAAGAAGCGAACGCACTGGGCAGAGCCTGTTTCCTCAGCACTCGATGATGTTGACGGCCAGCCCGCCCCGGGCCGTCTCCTTGTACTTCACGCTCATGTCCGCGCCGGTGTCCTTCATGGTCTTGATGACCTTGTCCAGGGACACCTTGTGGGAGCCGTCGCCGCGCATCGCCATCTTCGCGGCCGTGACCGCCTTCACCGCGGCCATGCCGTTGCGCTCGATGCAGGGGATCTGGACCAGGCCGCCGACGGGGTCGCAGGTGAGGCCGAGGTTGTGCTCCATGCCGATCTCGGCCGCGTTCTCGACCTGCTCCGGGCTGCCGCCGAGGACCTCGGCGAGGGCACCGGCAGCCATCGAGCAGGCGGAGCCGACCTCGCCCTGGCAGCCGACCTCGGCGCCGGAGATGGAGGCGTTCTCCTTGAAGAGCATGCCGATCGCACCGGCGGCCAGGAGAAAGCGGACCACGCCGTCCTCGTCGGCGCCGGGCACGAAGTTGATGTAGTAGTGCAGGACCGCCGGGATGATGCCGGCCGCGCCGTTCGTGGGGGCCGTGACCACGCGGCCGCCCGCCGCGTTCTCCTCGTTCACCGCCATCGCGTAGAGCGTGAGCCACTCCATGGCGTGCGCCAGCGGGTCGCCCTCGGCGCGCAACTGGCGGGCCGTGACGGACGCGCGGCGGCGGACCTTCAGACCGCCGGGCAGGATGCCCTCGCGGGACATGCCGCGCTGCACGCACTCGCGCATCACGCGCCAGATCTCCAGCAGGCCGGTCCGGATCTCCTCCTCCGTGCGCCAGGCCCGCTCGTTCTCCAGCATCAGCGAGGAGATCGACAGACCCGTCTCCTTCGTGAGGCGGAGCAGCTCGTCGCCGGTGCGGAAGGGGTACTTCAGGACGGTGTCGTCCAGCACGATGCGGTCCGCGCCGACCGCGTCCTCGTCCACGACGAAGCCGCCGCCGACCGAGTAGTACGTCTTGGAGAGCAGTTCCGTGCCCGCGGCGTCGTACGCCCACAACGTCATGCCGTTGGCGTGGTACGGGAGCGCCTTGCGCCGGTGCAGCTTCAGGTCGGCGTCGAAGTCGAACGCGATCTCGTGCTCGCCGAGCAGGTTCAGCCGCTTGGTCGCCTTGATGTCCTCCACCCGCTGGTCCGCGGTCTCCACGTCCACGGTGCGCGGCGAGGCGCCCTCCAGGCCGAGCAGCACCGCCTTGGGCGTGCCGTGGCCGTGGCCGGTCGCGCCGAGTGAGCCGTACAGCTCGGAGCGTATCGACGTGACGGATTCCAGCACTTCTTCGTTGCGCAGTCGCCGGGCGAACATGCGCGCCGCACGCATCGGGCCGACCGTGTGGGAGCTGGACGGGCCGATGCCGATCGAGAACAGGTCGAAGACCGAGATGGCCACGGGGAACTCCTCAATACGGGGGGTGTTGCTCAGGGTGTGGTGCGGGGTGGGCACCGCCCGGCACCGCGCGCGTCTTCTGTGTCCAGTGTGCGCGGTGCCGGGGTACTTCGGACTTACTTGTTCAGACCGGGGTACAGCGGGTGCTTGTCGGCCAGGGCCTTGACCCGGGCCTTCAGGGCCTCCGCCTCGGCCTCGCCGAAGGGGGAAGGCGCCTTCAGTGCCTCGGCGATCACGTCCGCGACCTCGGCGAAGTCCTCGGCCGTGAAGCCGCGGGTCGCCAGGGCGGGCGTGCCGATCCGCAGACCCGACGTGACCATCGGGGGGCGCGGGTCGTTCGGGACGGCGTTGCGGTTGACCGTGATGCCGACCTCGTGGAGGCGGTCCTCGGCCTGCTGGCCGTCCAGCTCGGACTCGCGCAGGTCCACCAGGATCAGGTGCACGTCGGTGCCGCCGGACAGGACGTTCACACCGGCCTGGCGGGCGTCGGCCGCGGTCAGCCGCTCGGCGAGGATCCGCGCGCCCTCCACCGTACGGCGCTGGCGCTCCTTGAACTCCTCCGAGGCGGCGACCTTGAAGGAGACCGCCTTGGCCGCGATCACGTGCTCCAGGGGGCCGCCCTGGAAGCCCGGGAAGACGGACGAGTTCAGCTTCTTCGCGAAGGCCTGCTTCGCGAGGATGATGCCTCCGCGCGGGCCGCCGAGCGTCTTGTGGGTCGTGGAGGTGACCACGTCCGCGTACTCGACCGGGTTCGGGTGGAGACCGGCGGCGACCAGGCCCGCGAAGTGCGCCATGTCGACCCACAGGTAGGCCTCGACCTCGTCGGCGATCCGGCGGAACTCGGCGAAGTCCAGCTGACGCGGGTACGCCGACCAGCCCGCGATGATCACCTTGGGGCGGTGCTCCTTGGCCAGGCGCTCGACCTCGGCCATGTCGACCAGACCGGTCTCGACGTCCACGTGGTACGCGACCACGTTGAACTGCTTGCCGGAGAAGTTCAGCCGCATCCCGTGGGTCAGGTGGCCGCCGTGCGCCAGGTCCAGGCCGAGGATGGTGTCCCCGGGCTGGGCCAGCGCGAACAGGGCCGCCTGGTTCGCGGAGGCGCCGGAGTGGGGCTGCACGTTGGCGTACTCGGCGCCGAACAGCTCCTTGATCCGGTCGATGGCGATCTGCTCGGCGACGTCGACGTGCTCGCAGCCGCCGTAGTACCGGCGGCCCGGGTAGCCCTCGGCGTACTTGTTGGTGAGGACCGAGCCCTGGGCCTCCATCACCGCGAGCGGTGCGAAGTTCTCGGAGGCGATCATCTCCAGGGTCGACTGCTGGCGGTTCAGCTCGGCGTCGACCGCCGCGGCGATCTCCGGGTCCAGCTCGTGCAGGGACGTGTTCAGGACAGTCATACGGCTACGACTCCTCAGCCGGCGGTGAAGGCGGTGTACTCGTCGGCGGAGAGCAGCTCGGCCGGCTCGTCCGTGATGCGTACCTTGAACAGCCAGCCGCCCTCGAAGGGGGCCGAGTTCACCAGCGACGGGTCGTCGACGACGTCCTGGTTGACCGCGGTGATCTCACCGGTCACGGGGGCGTACAGGTCGCTGACCGACTTGGTCGACTCCAGCTCACCGCAGGACTCGCCCGCGGACACCGTGTCACCGACCTCCGGGAGCTGGACGAAGACGACATCGCCGAGCGCGTTGGCCGCGTGCTCCGTGATGCCGACCGTCGACACGCCGTCCTCGGCGGCCGACAGCCACTCGTGCTCCTTGCTGTAGCGCAGCTGCTGGGGGTTGCTCATGGCCTGAATTCTCCTGTACGCGCGGGAGTGCTGATGAATGGGGGACTGCTGGGACTGCTGAGGAGCAGTGAATGTGCGCAGCGTCACGTCCTCGGGACGGACCGCGCTCAGTGTCTACTTCTGGCGCTTGTAGAACGGCAGCGCCACGACCTCGTACGGCTCGTGGCTCCCGCGGATGTCCACACCGACGCCGTCGGTGCCCGGCGCAGCGTGCGCCGCGTCGACGTACGCGATGGCGATGGGCTTGCCCAGGGTGGGGGAGGGGGCGCCGGAGGTCACCTCGCCGACCACCTCGCCGCCCACGACGACGGAGTACCCGGCGCGCGGCACGCGGCGGCCCTCGGCGATCAGGCCGACGAGCACCCGGGGCGGGTTCTGCTCGGCCTTGGCGGCGGCCTCGGTGAGCGCCTCGCGGCCCACGAAGTCGCCCTCCTTCTCGAACTTGACCACCCGGCCGAGCCCGGCGTCGAACGGGGTCAGGGAGGTGGTCAGCTCGTGCCCGTACAGCGGCATGCCCGCCTCCAGGCGCAGCGTGTCCCGGCAGGACAGGCCGCAGGGCACCAGGCCGACGCCCTCGCCGGCCTCGGTCAGCGCCTGCCACAGCTCCACGGCGTGCTCGGGCTTCACGAACAGCTCGAAGCCGTCCTCGCCGGTGTAGCCGGTGCGGGCGATCAGTGCGGGGACGCCGGCCACCGTGCCGGGCAGGCCCGCGTAGTACTTCAGACCGTCGAGGTCGGCGTCCGTGAGGGACTTCAGGATGCCGGGGGACTCGGGGCCCTGGACCGCGATCAGCGCGTACGCGTCACGGTCGTCGCGGACCTCGGCGTCGAAGCCCTCGGCGCGCTCGGTCAGCGCGTCCAGCACCACCTGGGCGTTGGAGGCGTTGGCGACGACCATGTACTCGGTCTCGGCGAGGCGGTAGACGATCAGGTCGTCCAGGATGCCGCCGTCGGCCTGGCAGATCATGGTGTAGCGGGCGCGGCCGACACCGACGGAGGCGATGTTGCCGACCAGGGCGAAGTTCAGCAGGGCCGCCGCCTCGGCGCCGGTCACGGTGATCTCGCCCATGTGGGACAGGTCGAAGAGGCCGGCCCTGGTACGCACGGCCACGTGCTCGTCGCGCTCGGAGCCGTAGCGCAGGGGCATGTCCCAGCCCGCGAAGTCGGTCATCGTCGCACCGAGCGAGCGGTGGAGGGCATCCAGCGCGGTGTGACGGAGTTCGGTACTGCTCATCGGTCGGTCGTCTCCCAAGGCATGACTGGCGAGGTCGTTCCTCCCCATCTGTCATCGGAACCTGAGAGGTTCGCCGAGACCGCCACAGGGACGACCACGGCTTGCACCTTGGGTGGAGCCACTGACACAGCGGCCCGCTTTTCAGATGTGCCTCGCCCGCGCGGTAACGGGGCCTGAGAGATTCAAGGGAGGGACTTGCTCCTTCGGCGTCCCAGCGAAGGCTGCTGGGAACTCTCCCGCGCGGATTCAAGCGGCCGGTATGCAGTTGGCGGGCACATCATTGCACGCCTCGCCCCCACCCGTCAGGGCCCGCATCTGTAACCGGACTGTGGCAGTACGCGCACCGAACCACTGGGCGCGGCGCATTACCTTCTCTTTACGCGTGATGGGCATGGGATTACCAAGCACACAGGGGAGGACGATCACGGTGAACAGGACCTCGGCCTACGCCACCACCACCGGCATCGCGGTGCCCGGGCAGCCCTCCGCCCCGGCCCGCGAGCGCTGCGCCGACCGCCCGGCCCCGGTCGTCCGTGACCTGCGCGACCGCGGGGGCCGCAGCCCGCACGCCCTGCTCTTCGGGCCCGGCGACCTGGTGGTGATCACCGGCCTGCCCGGCAGCGGCAAGTCCACGCTGATGCACCGCGCGGTCCCCGGCCACCGCATCGACTCCCAGGACGCCCGCGACCGCTGGGACGCCCGCATGCCCCGCTTCCTTCCCTACGCGCTCTACCGCCCGCTGGTACGCCTCGCCCACTACGCCGGACTGCGCCGCGCCCTGCGCACCGGCGAGGGAGTCGTCGTGCACGACTGCGGCACCCAGTCCTGGGTGCGCTCCTGGCTGGCCCGCGAGGCCCGCCGCCGCGGCGGCACCCTGCACCTGCTCCTTCTCGACGTCACCCCCGGCACGGCCCGTCAGGGCCAGCGCGAGCGCGGCCGCGGCGTGTCCCGGTACGCCTTCGGCCGCCACCGCCGTACGACCGCCCGGCTGCTGCGCGCGGTGGAGCGCGGCGAGCTGCCCGCCGGCTGCGGCTCCGCGGTGGTGCTGGACCGGGACGCGGCGGACGTCCTGCACCGCATAGCCTTCACCGGCTGATCGGACCGGTCGCCGTCACAGGCACCCGCTAGCCTTTTGCTCCACAGCATGGTTCCCAGCAGGCGGTAGGCAGATGGACTTCCCGGCGGACATTCCCGCGGACTTCCCGGCACAGACGCACCCCCACCCGCACGGCGGTTGGCCCGGCAACGAGCTGGAGGAGGTGCTCTCGGCCTCCCTCGGCATACCCTCCGCGGGCGGCCGGATCATCGAGGTGCTGGGCCGGAGCTTCCTCTGGATCCCCCTGCCGAACGGCGGCGGCCCGCAGAGCGGCCCCCTGGACCTGCCCACGATGGAGATCGAGGGCCAGGTGTACGTCCCGGTCTTCAGCTCCGAGGAGCAGCTCCGCCAGGCGGCCGGCCCCCACATGTCGTACACCATCGCCCCGGCGGTGGAGTTCGCCCGCGGCCTGCCCCCGCAGGTCGGCATCGCCGTCAACCCCGACGGCGTGGTCGGCATCCCGCTGCCGCCCGAGGCGGTGGCCGAGCTGTGCCGCGCGGGCCGCACCCCGCTCGACGGCCCCGGTTCCGGCGGCCGGGTCCGTCTCTTCGAGCCCGACTGGCAGGACGACCCGGTCGACTTCCTGGCCGCCGCCTCCGCGGAGTTCACCGCGACCGGCGTGGTCGTCACCGCCCGCCGCTGCCTCGCCGCCATCGAGACGGCCGACCCCGTCATGTTCGTGGGCGTGGAACTCTCCCAGTGGGAAGGCGATCTGCGCGCCCTCCCCCTGGACGCCCTCGGCAAGGCCCTCGGCAAAGTCCCGGTCAAGTGGCCCGTCAACCTGGTCCTCCTCGACGTGGCCCAGGACCCGGTGGCCGACTGGCTCCGGGCGAACGTGCGCCCGTTCTACCAGTCCGGGCACTAGAAGCCGACGCAGGGGCAGCCGACCCAGGGGCGCGGGGCCGTGTCCGTTTTGCGGCTCCGCCGCGGACCGCGAGAACCCACCACGCACCCGCACCCGCGAACGGACACAAGGCCCCGAGCTACTGGGCGCTTAAGCTGTCTCCAAAAGCGGAGCACTCCACAAGAAGGGCAAGACAGGTGAGCGCGAGCCCAAGCGGCAGCGTCGAGCACATGCTGCGCCAGGTCACCCCCGGGCGCTACGACGCCTACGAGGCACTGCTGCGCGCCCTCGCCACCCCCTCCTCCGGCCAGATCTGGATGCTCCTGTGGCACGGCCAGGCCGGCTCGCCCGACGCCCAGTACGGAAACATGGAGGTCGACGGCTTCAGCTACGCCCCCTGTGTGACCTCCGCCCAGGAGCTCTCGGCGAGCGGCTGGAACCGCTCCTACGAGGTGGTCGACGGACTGGACGTGGCCCGCACCCTCTATCCCGACCACTTCGGGCTCTGGCTCAACCCGCACGCCCAGGGCGGCGGCGTCGGCATCCCCTGGCTGGACCTGCGGCGCATCGCCACCGGCCTGGACCGTCAGCCGGCCGGCCCCCTGCGGCTGTCCGAACCCGGCATCGAGATCTCGCAGTTCTACGCCCTGCTCGCGCAGAACGCCCACCGCACCCCGGCCCTGCGCTCCCTGCGCCGCGCCTGGGTGCAGCCCGCGCTCGGGGCGCCCTACCTCGCCATCGGCCTGGACGTGTACGACACCTCGCCGGCCGCGGTGGACTCGGTGCGCGCGATGATGCAGCAGTCGGTCGGCGCGGTCCCGGACGGGCTGCCGGTGTCCACGGTCGCCATGACCGACGACTACGACCCGGTCGTGATCTGGATGCGGGCCAACGCCCGCCCGTTCTACGACCGTGAGGCCCACGCGGCCGCCCCGCAGCCCCAGCCGCAGTCCCCGGCTGCCGGCTACGGATATCCGCCCGTGCACGGCGCCTACTGAGCGCCGCCACCCCGCCCCACCGGGGCGTTTTCTGTCCTTCGGGATGCCCGTCGCCTACGTCGGGCGTCCCGGCCCGAGCGTGTGCGCGACGGGTCGAGGGCGACGACTGACTGGTCATCGGGTGTGGTGAGCGCGTTCGCGGGTCGGTTCCGTAGGTTCGGATAACGGAACCCCCATGGCCGCATCACGGTTATGCATACTTTCGCCTTGGACTCTGGCGGGTGATCGCGGCCACGCTGAAGACTCCCCACTCAAGACACGAGGTGCTCACCTCGTGGTCGAGTGCAAGTCGATAAAGCCGCAAACCTTCGCGGCAGACGTGGGCCGGGCAACAACCGGCTAGAGGGGTCGGGTTCACAGTGACCGCACCGATCGAGACCACCGGAGCCGAGGCCGAGACCCCGCCCGAGGCTGTGCTCGCCGGGGTCAAGAAGGCTCAGATCGAAGGGCGTTCTCTCACACAGATCGCCTGGACCCGTTTCAAGCGGGACAAACTGGCCGTGGCGGGCGGTGTCATCGTCATCCTGCTCGTGCTGATGGCGGTGCTCGCGAAGCCGATCGAGTGGGCTTTCGGGCTGGACCCCAACCAGTTCCACCAGGACCTCATCGACCCGGCTCTGCTGGCCCCCAAGGGCAGCTGGGGCGGCATGAGCTGGGACCACCCGCTGGGCGTCGAGCCGCAGTACGGCCGTGACATGCTCTCCCGCATCATCGAGGGCTCCTGGGTCTCGCTGCTGGTCGCCGGCGGAGCCACGCTGCTGTCCGTGATCATCGGTACCGTGCTCGGCGTCGTCGCCGGCTACTACGGCGGCTGGGTCGACAGCGTCATCAGCCGGCTGATGGACACCTTCCTGGCCTTCCCGCTGCTGCTGTTCGCCATCGCCATCTCGGCCTCTGTGCAGGACGGTTTCTTCGGGTTCAACGGTCTGTCGCTGCGCATCGGCGTGCTGATCTTCGTGATCGGCTTCTTCAGCTGGCCGTACATCGGCCGTATCGTGCGCGCCCAGACGATGAGCCTCGCACGGCGCGAGTTCGTGGAGGCCGCCACCAGCCTGGGCGCCCGCGGCCCGTACATCCTGTTCCGCGAGCTGCTCCCCAACCTCGTCGCGCCGATCCTCGTCTACTCGACGCTGATCATCCCGACGAACATCCTCTTCGAGGCCGCGCTGAGCTTCCTCGGAGTCGGTATCGCTCCGCCGCAGGCTTCTTGGGGCGGAATGCTCAGCAATGCAGTGGATCTCTACACAGCAGATCCGCAGTTCATGTTCGTGCCCGGACTGGCGATCTTCATCACCGTCCTGGCATTCAACCTGCTGGGTGACGGGCTGCGTGACGCGCTCGACCCTCGCAGCAAGTGATCCAACGATCGAGGGGGCATTCCTCACGTGAAGACGAGAAGGGTTACCGCCGCCGTGGCGACGGTCCTGGCGGTCTCGCTCGGCGCTGCCGCGTGCGGCGGCGGTAAAGACAGCAACGACAACAGCGGTGGTGGCGCCGGCTCGAAGGACGCGGCGCTGAACTCCATCGTCAACGCGTCGAGCAAGAAGGGGGGGACGGTCAATCTTGAGGACTCCGACGTTCCGGACTCCCTGGACCCGGGCAACACGTACTACGGCTTCGTGCAGAACTTCTCGCGTCTGTACGCCCGTACGCTCGTCACCTTCAAGCCGGCTGCTGGCAAGGACGGCCTGACCGTCGTCCCCGACCTCGCCGACTCCCTCGGCAAGGCCAGCGCCGACGCCAAGACGTGGACGTACCACCTGCGTTCGGGCCTGAAGTTCGACGACGGCACGCCGATCACGTCCAAGGACGTGAAGTACGCGGTCGAGCGCTCCAACTTCGCGCCGGAGGCCCTGTCCAACGGCCCCACGTACTTCAAGGCGTACCTGAAGGGCGGCGACAAGTACAAGGGCCCCTACAAGGACAAGAAGGGGATCGACTCGATCGAGACCCCGGACGACCAGACGATCGTCTTCCACCTGGCCAAGCCCTTCGCCGACTTCGACTACCTGGCGACCTTCTCCCAGACGGCCCCCGTGCCGCAGGCGAAGGACGACGGCGCGAAGTACGTCCAGCACATCGTGTCCTCCGGCCCCTACAAGTTCGCCTCGTACGAGGAGGGCGCCAGCGCCTCCCTCGTCCGCAACCCGAACTGGGACCCGAAGACGGACCCGATCCGCAAGGCGCTGCCGGACAAGATCAACGTCAAGTTCAAGGTCAACCCGGTCACGGTCGACAACGACCTGCTCGCCGACAAGATCACGGCGGACATCACCGGCGCCGGTGTGCAGCCGCAGACCCAGCCGAAGGTCCTGAGCGGCAAGTACGCCAAGCAGACGGACAACTCGTACGCGGGTGCCACGGGCTACATGGCCCTGAACCAGCACGTCGCCCCGTTCGACAACGCCCACTGCCGCAAGGCCGTCCAGTGGGCCCTCGACAAGCAGTCGGTCATCGACGCCATGGGCGGTGCGCCCAAGGGCGACGTGGCCACCACGCTGCTGCCGCCGTCGGTCAACGGCTACACCAAGTTCGACACCTACGCCACGCCGGGTCACAAGGGTGACGCGGCCAAGGCCAAGGACGAGCTGAAGCAGTGCGGCAAGCCGAGCGGCTTCTCCACCGTGCTGACGGCCCGCGCCGACCGCCCCGCCGAGGTCGCGGCCGCCACGGCCATCCAGAACTCGCTCAAGGGCGTCGGCATCAAGGTCGACATCAAGCAGTTCCCCTCCGGTAAGTACTTCTCCAACTTCGCCGGTGTCCCGAGCTACGTCCACTCGCACAAGCTCGGCATGATGATGATGGCGTGGGGCGCCGACTGGCCGACCGGCTACGGCTTCCTGGACCAGATCATCGACGGTTCGGCCATCAAGCCCTCGGGCGGCAACAACCTGATGGAGCTGAACGACCCGAAGATCAACAAGGCTCTGTCGGACGCCATCTCCAACACCGACTCCGCGGCCCGCACCAAGGCCTGGGGCGACATCGACAAGATGGTCCTGGACAACGCCTCGGTCGTCCCGCTGATCTACCGCAAGAACCTGCTGATCAGGCCTACGTCCGCGACCAACGTCACGGTCACGCAGGCGTACCTCGGCATGTACGACTACACGCTGCTGGGCTCCTCCAAGTAACAGCAGGCCGGATACCCCTGAAAGGCAGGTGAAGGCACCGGGCGGCCGGGACGGACACACTCCGTCCCGGCCCCCCGGAGCCGGACAGCTGTGGCTGCGTACATCATCCGACGCGTCTTCGGCGCTTTGGTGCTGCTGCTGGTGGTCAGCGCAGTCACCTTCGCAATCTTCTTCCTGGTCCCCCGCCTGGGCGGCCAGACGGCCACCCAGCTGGCCACCCAGTACGTCGGCAAGGACGCCAACCCCGAGTCCATCGCCGCGATCAAGAAGAACCTGGGCTTCGACCAGCCCATCTACATCCAGTACTGGGACTACCTCAAGGGCCTGTTCGTAGGCGCGGACTACAAGTTCGGTCCCGACGCCACGCACTGCAGCGCCCCCTGCTTCGGGTACTCCTTCAAGAGTCACGTCGAGGTGTGGCCGCAGCTCACGCAGCGCATCCCGGTCTCCTTCTCGCTGGCCGTCGGCGCGGCCGTGATCTGGCTGATCTTCGGTGTCACCACCGGTGTCATCTCCGCACTGCGCAAGGGCAAGCCGGTCGACCGCATCTCGATGTTCATCGCGCTCGCCGGCGTCTCGCTCCCGATCTTCTTCACCGGACAGGTCATCAACGTCCTGTTCATCTACCAGTGGCCCATCTGGGACAGCACCGACTACGTGCCCTTCACCCAGAACCCGGGTGAGTGGGCCTGGCACCTGTTCCTGCCCTGGGTCAGCCTCGCGTTCCTCTTCTCCGCCACCTACGCCCGGCTCACCCGGGCGGGCATGCTCGAGACGATGAGCGAGGACTACATCCGGACGGCCCGGGCCAAGGGTCTGCGGGAGAGCACGGTCGTCACCAAGCACGGCCTGCGCGCGACCCTCACCCCGATCGTCACCATCTTCGGCATCGACTTCGGCACCCTCATCGGCACCGCGGTGCTCACCGAGACGGTCTTCTCCCTGCAGGGCATCGGCGCATACTCGATCCAGGCCATCAAGGACAACGACCTGCCCATCGTGATGGCCGTGACCCTGGTCGCCGCCTTCTTCATCGTCTTCTCCAATCTGGTCGTCGACCTGGTGTACGCAGCCATCGACCCCCGCGTGAGGTACTCGTGAGCAAGCTCGAAAAGGCGGCACTGGGCGAACCGGCCACGGACGTCGCCGCCCCTTCCGATGCCGACGACGCGTTCCTCTCCGTTCGCGATCTGCGCATCCACTTCAACACCGACGACGGCCTGGTCAAGTCGGTGGACGGCGTCAGCTTCGACGTGCGGCGGGGCCAGACCCTGGGCATCGTGGGCGAGTCGGGCTCCGGCAAGTCCGTGACGTCCCTCGGCCTCATGGGTCTGCACCGCGCGGCGAACGCCAAGGTCTCCGGCGAGGTGTGGCTGGACGGCCAGGAGCTGATCGGCGCCGACCCGGACGAGGTGCGCCGGCTGCGCGGCCGCAAGATGGCGATGATCTTCCAGGACCCGCTGTCCGCGATGCACCCGTACTACAAGGTCGGGACGCAGATCGTCGAGGCCTACCGGGTCCACAACAAGGTCAGCAAGAAGGTGGCCCGCACGCGCGCCATCGAGATGCTCGACCGGGTCGGCATCCCCGAGCCCGCCAAGCGCATCGACGGCTACCCGCACGAGTTCTCCGGCGGTATGCGCCAGCGCGCCATGATCGCGATGGCGCTGGTCAACAACCCCGAACTGCTCATCGCGGACGAGCCGACCACCGCCCTCGACGTCACCGTCCAGGCGCAGATCCTCGACCTGATCCGGGACCTGCAGAAGGAGTTCGGCTCCGCGGTCATCATGATCACGCACGACCTCGGCGTGGTCGCCGAGATCGCCGACGACGTCCTGGTGATGTACGGCGGCCGGTGCGTGGAGCGCGGACCGGTCGGGGAGATCTTCGACCAGCCGCAGCACCCGTACACCTGGGGCCTGCTCGGCTCGATGCCGCGCATCGACCGTGAGACGGCCGAACGGCTCACCCCGGTCAAGGGCCAGCCGCCGAGCCTCATCAACGTCCCCTCGGGTTGTGCCTTCCACCCGCGCTGCCCGTACGCGGACCTTCCCAAGGGGAACGTCACCCGCACGGTGCGCCCCGAGCTGCAGCAGGTGGAGGGCGGCCACTGGTCCGCCTGTCACCTCTCGGCCGAGGACCGCACGCGGATCTGGACCGAAGAGATTGCGCCGAAGCTGTGAGTGAGACGAACAAGACAGACAACGTCGAGGACGCCGCCGGAAAGGCCGCGATCCCGCAGCAGGCGTCGGCTCCCGAGGACGGTTCCGACGAGCGTGAGGTGCTGCTCCGGGTCAAGGGCCTGACGAAGCACTTCCCGATCAAGAAGGGCCTCCTGCAGCGCCAGGTCGGCGCCGTGAAGGCCGTCGACGGCATCGACTTCGAGGTGCGCAAGGGCGAGACCCTGGGCGTCGTCGGCGAGTCGGGCTGCGGCAAGTCGACCATGGGCCGGGTCATCACCCGGCTCCAGGACCCGACCAGCGGCACGATCGAGTTCGAGGGCCGGGACATCACGCGGCTGAGCACCGGGAAGATGCGCCCGATGCGCCGCGACGTCCAGATGATCTTCCAGGACCCGTACGGCTCCCTGAACCCCCGGCACACCATCGGCTCGATCGTCTCGGCGCCCTTCCGGCTCCAGGGCGTCGAGCCCGAGGGCGGGGTGAAGAAGGAGGTCCAGCGGCTCCTGGAGCTGGTCGGCCTCAACCCCGAGCACTACAACCGCTATCCGCACGAGTTCTCCGGCGGTCAGCGCCAGCGCATCGGCATCGCCCGCGCGCTCGCCCTGAAGCCGAAGCTGGTCGTCGCCGATGAGCCGGTGTCCGCGCTGGACGTGTCGATCCAGGCCCAGGTCGTCAACCTCATGGACGACCTCCAGGAGGAGCTGGGCCTGACCTACGTGATCATCGCGCACGACCTGTCCGTCGTCCGGCACGTCTCGGACCGGATCGCGGTGATGTACCTCGGCAAGATCGTCGAGCTGGCCGACCGCAACTCGCTGTACGAGGCGCCGATGCACCCGTACACCAAGGCGCTGATGTCGGCCGTGCCGGTTCCCGACCCGAAGCGGCGGGGCACCAAGAGCGAGCGCATCCTGCTGCGCGGTGACGTCCCGTCGCCGATCGCGCCGCCCTCCGGCTGCCGTTTCCACACCCGGTGCTGGAAGGCGACGCAGATCTGCAAGACGACCGAGCCGCAGCTGCTGGAGCTGAAGCCCGGTCAGCGGGTCGCCTGCCACCACCCGGAGAACTTCGCCGACCAGGCCCCCCAGGACACGGTCCTGCTCTCGGCGGCGAAGGAGGCCTCCGAGCTGGTCGGTGAAGCGGTCCTGGAGGAGTCGGCGGAGACGTCGGCGGCGGTCGCCGCCGAGGTCGCGGCGGCCGAGGCCGAAGAGACCGAGGAGGCGCCGGCCTCGGCCGAGGAGGCGCCGGCCGAGGCCGAGCCGTCCGGGGCCGAGGCTGAGTCCGAGGCCGCTGAGGAGCCCGCGTCGGAGGAGTCGGAGTCCGCTGGCGAATCCGAGGCCGCGGCCCCCAAGTCCCAGGAGTCAACCGACAAGTAGCACATGACAACTGGGCAAAGTCATGTACATGCATGAACGGGAGAGTGCAGAGTCGTCCGTGTCCGTCCACCGACAGGCACACGCTCGAAAGGGACGACCATGGCACTCTCCCGTTCGGCACGCTTAGGGACCCTCGCCACCGCGGCGGCCTCCTTCCTGGTCATCGCCGCCGCTCCAGCCCCCACCGCGGGCGCACCCGGCATCGGCGACCCCTACTTCCCACAGCTCGGCAACGGCGGCTTCGACGCCCGCCACTACGACCTGGACATCGCCTACGACCCGGGCACCGGCCGCCTGGACGGCCGTACGACCCTCACCGCGCGCGCCACCCAGGACCTCTCCTCCTTCGACCTCGACCTGCAGCAGCTGGAGATCACGAAGGTCGAGGTCGACGGCAGACGCGCGCAGTTCACACGCGACGGCGACGAGGTCACCGTCACCCCGCGCCGAGCCCTCGCCGAGGGCCGCGAGTTCACCGTGTCCGTCACCTACGGCGGCATACCCGAGCCGCTCGGCGGCCCCATCGTCTTCGGCTCGAAGTACGGCTGGATGAAGACCGCCGACGGCGTCTTCGTCGCCTGTGAGCCCAACGCCGCCTCCACCTGGTTCCCGTCCAGCGACCACCCCGCCGACAAGGCCACCTACGACATCCGGATCAAGTCGCCCCAGGGCCTGACCGGCGTCTCCAACGGGCGGCTCGTGTCGACGTACGACCGGGGCGACTCGACGTACACGCACTGGCGCGAGAGCCGGCCCATGGCCACCTACCTCGCCACCGCCACCATCGGGAAGTTCGACGTGCAGACCGGCCGCACCCCGGGCGGCACCCCGATCTACGTCGCCATCGACCCCGTCCTGAAGAACAGCAACAACGTCGACGTGTACGCCGTCACGGCCGCCGCCACCGACTACTGGTCGCAGGTCTTCGGGCCGTACCCCTTCGAGGAGACCGGCGCGATCGTCGACGACATGCCCGAGGCGGGGTTCTCGCTGGAGGTGCAGAGCAAGCCCGCCTACTCGGCCGTGCGCAACGAGACGACCATCGTGCACGAGCTGGCCCACCAGTGGTTCGGCGACTCGGTGAGCGTGGACCGGTGGAAGGACATCTGGCTCAACGAGGGCTTCGCCACCTACGCCCAGTGGCTGTGGGCGGAGCACCAGGGCACCCGCTCGGCCCACGACTCCTTCCTCGCCGCGTACAACGCCCGCCCCGCCGACGCGGCCTTCTGGCAGATCAAGGTGGCCGACCCGCAGCGCGACACGATGTTCGCCTCCGCCGTGTACCAGCGCGGCGCGATGACCCTGCAGGCGCTGCGGGAGCGGATCGGCGACAAGGCGTTCTTCCGGCTGCTGCCCGCCTGGACCCGGCTCCACCGGTACGGCAACGCGGACACGGCCGACTTCGTCCGCCTCGCCGAGCGGATCAGTGGGCAGCAGCTGGACGATCTCTTCGACACCTGGCTGTTCACGACAGGCAAGCCGACCCTCTAGGCCTGGCTTTGTAAGGTTCACGCCCTCTGACAGGTAAGAATGTCAGGGTGCAGCTGCAGCAACTCTTCAGTCCCTCCGTCCAGCACACGCTCGATGTCATCGGCATCTTCGTGTTCGCGATCTCCGGCGCCCTGCTGGCCGTCCGGAAGAACTTCGACGTGTTCGGCATCGCCGTGCTCGCCGAGGTCACCGCGCTGGGCGGAGGGCTGTTCCGCGACGTGGTCATCGGGGCCGTGCCCCCGGCCGCCTTCACGGACCTCGGGTACTTCTTCACCCCGCTCTTCGCCGCGCTCGTGGTCTTCTTCCTGCATCCGCACGTGGAGCGCATCCAGTCGGCGGTGCTCGTCTTCGACGCGGCCGGCCTCGGTCTGTTCTCGGTCTCCGGTACGACGAAGGCGTACTCCTACGGCCTCAACCTGACCGCGTCCGCGACCCTGGGCCTCGCCACCGCGGTCGGCGGTGGCGTGCTCAGGGACGTGCTCGCCAACGAGGTTCCCTCGCTGCTGCGCTGGGACCGCGACCTGTACGCGGTCCCGGCGATCGTCGGCTCCAGCATGGTGGTGCTGTGCATCCACTACGACGTCCTGACCTCGTTCACCAGCGGGCTCGCGGTGGTCACCGCTTTCGTGCTGCGCCTGCTGGCGATGAGGTACCACTGGCGAGCGCCGCGCGCGTGGAACCGTCGCTCGACGGTGTCGGAGGAGTAGACCCGGCGGACCGGCCGGTCCCGGTGAGGGACCGGTCCGCGCCCCTGGCGCGGTTCTGGCCCATCTCCAGGGTCAGCCAGCGGAACACCGTGGTGACCTGCGGCCGCCACAGCGCCATGGTGTGCCCGCCCGCGCTGCGCGGCAGGAACACCACGTGCACGGTCGTCGGAGCCTTGGCGACGGACTCCAGTGCCACGCCCGCCTGGTAGCCGTCGCCGGACTCGCCGGAGAAGTACAGCGCGATCCGGGGTGGTGCGGCCGCCTTCTTGAGAAGCAGGTAAGGATTGTTCTCGGCGCGCAGCGTGGGGTTCTGGGCGGCGAGGGAGTTGCGCTCGCCTATCGGGTCGTTGTAGCCCGACATGCTCACCGCGGCCCGGTACCGGTCCGGGTGCGCCACGGCCAGCTTGACCGCGCAGTGCGCGCCCGCCGAGTACCCGGCCACCGCCCAGCCCTGCGGGGCCGGCTGGGCCCGGAAGTTGTCCGTGACCATCTTCGGCACGTCGATGCTGAGCCAGCTGTCGGCGTTGACCTGGCCGGGGATGTTCGCGCAGCCCGTGTCCACACCGGCCAGCAGGTTGGTGCGCGGGGCGACCAGGATGAAGGGCGCCACCTGGCCGCTCCTCATCAGCGGCAGCAGCTGCTCGTGCGTCTTCATCGACCCGAACCAGGCCTTCGCCGAGCCGGGGTAGCCCGGCAGCAGCTCCACGACCGGGAACTTCTTGTTGCGGTAGGCCGGCTCGTTGTACTGGGGCGGCAGCCAGACGTAGACCTCTGCGTTCACGCCGGAGACCCGGCCCTTGAGCTGGGTGACGCGCACCCCGCCGGCCGCGCGCATGCCCGGGCCGTCGGCCCGCGTGAAGTTCTGCCTGACCTTGGGCAACCGTTTCAGCGCTATGCCGCCGGTACCGTCCCGGCCGAGGTCGGCGGCCTGCTGGACGTGATTGCCGGTGCCGAGCAGGTCGGCCCAGTTGTCGTACAGGTTGTTCTGGTTGTTGACCAGTACGAACACCAGCGTGACGGCCGTGCCCTGGGCGAACAGCAGCATCAGCACCCGGGCGGCGGCGCGCAGGGCCCTCGGCCCCCGCATCCTCGACCACAGGACGAGCGGCAATATGACGGCGACCACGGAGAGCACGATGGTCGTGTAGAGGAACGGAGTCCCGGTGAGGCTCATGTCCCCATAGAGGGGAATCGGGGGCCCGGGGTTGTGGACGTGTCGGGACACTTACCTAGAAATTGCCGGAACCTCACCCGGCAGGGGGGCCTCACCCCATCCTGCCATCCGCCCGGCGGGATCATGTCACCTGTCCGCAACATACAAAGCTACCGCTTAGTAATTTCCTGTTGTACGGTTCAGTCATGCCAGAAGCAGCTTCCGCACCCGCTCTCGGCTTCGCTCGAGCGGGGGGACCCTCATCGTCGCGGGCCGTGATCGGCGACAGCGAGTTCGACCGCGACACCGCGGTCACCCGGCGCGAGCCCGGGGTCTACGACATCGACCTCTCCGCCGGCTGGACCATCATCAACGCCGTCAACGGCGGCTATCTGCTGGCCGTGCTCGGCCGGGCCCTCGCGGACGCCCTCCCGCACCCGGACCCCTTCACCATCTCGGCGCACTACCTGACCGCGTCCCAGCCGGGCCCGGCGGTCGTCCGCACCGAGCCGGTCCGCACCGGCCGCACCCTCTCCACCGGCCAGGCCTCGCTCTTCCAGTACGACGACCAGGGCAACGAGGTCGAGCGCATCCGCGTCCTCGCCTCCTACGGCGACCTCGCCGCCCTCCCCGACGACGTCCGTACGACGGCGATCCCGCCCGCGATGCCGCCCATGGAGCAGTGCTTCGGCCCGGACGACTCCCCGGCTCCGGTCCCGGGCAGCTCGGCCATCGCCGACCGGCTGATGCTCAAGCTGGACCCCGCCACCCTCGGCTGGGCGCTGGGCGCGCCCTCCGGCAAGGGTGAGATGCGAGCCTGGTTCGGCCTCGCCGACGGCCGTGACGCCGACCCGCTCTCGCTGCTCCTCGCGGTGGACGCCCTTCCGCCCACCGCCTTCGAGATCGGCATCAAGGGCTGGGTGCCCACGGTCGAACTCACCGTCCACGTCCGCCACCGCCCGGCCCCCGGCCCGCTGCGTGTGTCGATCACCACGCGCAACCTGGCCGGCGGCTTCCTGGAGGAGGACGCGGAGGTCTGGGACAGCCAGGACCGCCTGGTCGCCCAGTCCCGCCAGCTCGCCCGAGCCCGGCTCACCTGACCGGGACGGCCCGGTCAGGCCCGGTCGAGGGGCCGGCGGCCCATCCAGGCCGCCAGCTGCTCGTAGACGCCCGCACCCTCGGCTGCCCGGTGGCGGGCGTCGAAGGGGGTGTTCTCGTCGCGCGGACGGGAGTCGGGCAGTACCTGGCGGGCGGTGGCCAGCGCGAACTCGGCCAGCTCCGGGTCGAGTTCCGCGGGGTGGCCGAGGGCCTCGGAGAGGTCCCAGGTGTGGGTCACGATCTCCATGACGTAGCCGGAGAGCGCCGCGTGGCCGGGGACCTCGCCCCAGGGCACGCGCACCGGGCTCGTCATCCGCTCGTCAGCCTCCCAGGCCTTCAGGACACGGACGCGCACCTCGTCGTAGGCGGCCGCCCAGCCGTCGTCCGCGACGCCGTCGGCGAACGGGTGCATCGCGAGCCCGTCGCCGCCCTCGCCGACCACGGCGATCCGCCGGGTGCCGCCGACGATGTGGCTCAGCAGGGCCCGTACGTCGAACTCGGTACAGGGCGTGGGGCCGTCGAGCTGATCGGGACGCACCGTCTTGATGAGCGCGGCCGCCTGCTCGGTGGCGCGGGTGTAGACGGGGCGCGGGTCGATGGTGTTCATGGGATGCCTCTCCGTAGGTCGGTGCAGTGAGGTTCCCTCGATAACCTGACAGTTTCCGTCAGGTTTTTTCGGGTCGGGATTTTGTCGGGTCCCGCGGCTGCCGCCGGTCGGCCGCCGGCCGCCTCAAGCCCCGGCCGGTGCCGACGAGAGGGCTCCCCGTACGGTCCGGCACCGCCGCCGTGAATTGCTCCGGCCGCCCGCCCGGCGGGATCCTGTCGGCGTGAAGTCCGACCGGCTGCTGTCGATCCTGCTGCTCCTGCAGACCCGGGGCCGCGTCCCCGCGCACGAACTCGCCGACCGGCTGGAGGTGTCGGTCCGCACCATCTACCGGGACGTCGAGGCCCTGTCGGCCTCCGGCGTCCCCGTGTACGCCGAGCGCGGCCGGCACGGCGGCATCGAACTCCTCGCCGGTTTCCGCACGGACGTCACCGGCCTCACCGCGGACGAGTCCCGCGCCCTGTTCATCCTCGCCGCCCAGGGCGCCCACGCCGCACTCGGCCTCGACGCGGCACTCGGCTCGGCCCTGCGCAAGGTGATGGCCGCTCTGCCCGCGCCGCACCGGCCCGCCGCCGAGGTCACCAGCCGCCGCATCCTGGTCGACGCCACCCGCTGGCGCAGCGGCCCGCAGCGGGCCGTCGACCTGGAGGTGCTCCAGGATGCGGTGTTCTGCGACCGGCGGCTCAGGCTGCGCTACCGGCACAGCGGGGAGCGGGAGCCGCGGACGTACACCGTGGACCCGTACGGCCTGGTCGCCAAGGCCGGGGTCTGGTACCTGGTCGCCGACCGGCGCGGCGCACCCCGGCTGTTCCGCGCCGACCGGGTGCGCTCGGCACGCCTGCTGGACGACCCGGTGCGGCGCCGGCCCGGTGTCGAACTCGCCGATGTCTGGGAGGTGCTGCGCCGGCAGGTGGAGGAGCGCCCGGAGGACGGGATCGACGTCACGGTACGGATCCGACGCGAGCGGCTCGACATGTTCCAGCGCATGGCCGCCGGGCAGCTGACCGGACTCCCCGACGACGACGGGGAGAGCGACTGGGTCACCGCGCTGCTGTCGTACCCGGTGCTGCGCGCCGTGCGCCAACTGCTCGCGTTCTCCGACCAGGTGGAGATACTCGACCCGCCCGAGGCGCGCGCGGAGCTGCTGCGGGCGGTCCGCTCTGTCACGGCCGTGTACCAGGGGGCGGACCGGGGCGAGGAGTGAAATCCCAGGTGAGTGGCGGTACTTGGGGTGTGCTTTACCCGGTTGACAGGCGTCGGACAGGGCGGCCCCAAGAACGCCCCAGCCGCCGTTGGTTGAGTGCCCGCCTCAGGATTCCCTCATCTTCCGCGGAGCTGACTCTCATGAAGCGTGCACGCCTCGTCCCCGCCGCAGCCCT
This sequence comes from Streptomyces sp. BK340, assembly GCF_007827595.1. Lineage (GTDB taxonomy): Bacteria > Actinomycetota > Actinomycetes > Streptomycetales > Streptomycetaceae > Streptomyces. The sequence continues at coordinate 184,105 of NZ_VISR01000018.1, read as the reverse complement.
GCTGGCGCTGTCCCCGCTGCTGCTCACCGCGTGCGGCTCGGGCGACTCCTCGTCGACCAGCGGCGACCCCGGCGGGCAGTCCTGCCAGGCGCCGTCCGGCATGCCGACCGGCGGCACGGGCCGCCGGCCGAGCGGGGCACCGTCCGGCGCACCTTCGGGTGCCTCCACGGCCGGGCCGACCGGGTCGCCGTCGGCCCCGCCGAGCGGTGCGCCCTCGGGCATGCCGAGCGGCGCCCCAGGCGGTGGCCAGGGCGCTCCCGGGGGCGGGCAGGGCGGCGGCTGCGGCGGTCCCGGCGGTGGTCGGGCCGCAGGGCAGGGCGGGGCACAGGCCGGGGGACAGGCTCAGCAGGGCTGATCGACGGGGTCGTGCGGCAGTACGGCCGGCCGGCGGCAGGGGGGCGGTGCGCTCGGCGGGACGGGCGCACCGCCCCCCTGCGCGTGTGCCGCGGCCGGTGGCCGGTCAGTCCAGCCAGTGCCGGCGGCCGATGCTGATGAGCCGCATCTGCCGGATGGCGAGCTGGGCGACGCGCTCCCGCTCGTCCGTGGATCCCTCCAGGGTCTCCAGGAAGAGCGACGCGGTGATGAGCATCTGATCGACGTAGAGATGCGCGAGCATCAGCACGTCGTCGTCGCTCCAGCCTTCGGCCTGCGGGTCCTTGGCCAGCTCGGCCTTCACCTCCTCGGCGAACCGGGCCAGTTGGGACTGGATGGCCTCGCGCACGGGCTGCACCCCGCCGTGCCGCTCGCGGGCGATGAAACGGACGTGGGCGGGATGGGCGTCCACGTGGTGCGCGATCAACTCGATCGCGCGCGTGATGCGCTCCTCGCTGTCGCCCGCCGTGGACACCGTCGTCCGCACCATCGGGTGCAGGCTGCCCAGAGCCTCGTCGACCAGGGCGACGCCGAGGTCGGCGGTGGAGCGGAAGTGCCGGTAAAAGGCGGTCGGGGCGACACCGACGGCGCGGGTGACCTCGCGCAGACCGAGGCTGCTCAGGCTCTGCTCCTCCAGCAGCGCGAGCGCCGCGTCCAGGAAAGCCTGCCGGGTCTTCTGCTTCTGGGCCTGCCGGATGCCGAGGGTGTGACTCATGTCATCCAGTTAACAACTGTTCTCTGGAATTTTAAAGCCGCCGGAGGCGCTAGACTCAAAGTCAGTGAACAACTGTTACTACAACTGTTCACCGAAACTTCACAGGAGCCAGACCCAAGGCATCTCGGAGGGGGGATCTGATCCCATGTTGTTCCTCGTCGTCGCACTCATGCTGCTCGGCGTCGTACTGGGCACCGTCGCTCACGTACCGCTGACCGTCACCGTCACCGCGGCCGCTTTCATCGCCGCCTGGCTCGCCGTCTTCGCGATCCGCGAGCGCCACAGCCGCCGCCGCGGCACCTCGGTCGACTGACCTTCCGGAACGATTTCCAGGAGCTGAGCACCATGCAACTCACTGCACCGGCCACCGGCCGCACCGACACCCGCCCGCAGGCGCGGGACGCCGACGGGATGGCCGTGGCGTCCTTCATCCTCGGCCTTCTCGGCCTGCTCGTCCTCAACCTCTTCCTCGGCCCGATCGCCATCGCCCTGGCCGCGGTCGCCCTCTGGCGCGGCACGACCCGACGCGGCCGCGCCTACCTGGGCCTGACCCTGGGCATCGCGGACCTGGCAGTCCTGGCGATCGCCATGGAGATGTCCCACACGGTGTCCTGGAGCCTCTGAGCCCGACCGGCAACACCCGAAGAAGCCAGGGCCCCGAGGACGACGGGGCACTGCCGCACAGCAGCGCAGGTCGTCGCGCCGTCGACCGCCGTGGCGAATCACCGCGAGCCGCTGTATCGCCGACCTCGTGGCGACGCATCGCCGCACCATCGACCGCATCGCCGTCCCCGGTACCGCCGACCGCCGCAGCGAGGCACCCGCCGCACCGCCGCACCGCCGACTGCGCTGGGGCGACCCACCACCGACCGCCGGACTTCCGGCCGCTGTGGGGTGACGTATCGCCGACTGCCGGACTTCTGGCTGCCGTGTCGCCGACCGTCGTGGCCACGCACTGTCGACCGCCGACCGTTGTACCGCCGACCTCGTGGCGACGCATCGCCGACCGCTGTGCCGTCGGCCGCCGTGGCGACGATCGCCGTCCGCCGGACCCCCGGCCGCCATGTCGCCGACCGCCGTGGGCAGACGTTCCGCGGGGCGGAACGGGTGGGCACGGCCGACAGTGCCGGGCATGCCATCACCGACGCCAGGTGCAGCCCACGCCAGGTGCACCCGCAGCCCACGCGAGCCGCACCCGCAGCCGACGTAGGCCGCACTTGCAGCCCAGGCGCCGCGCCCGCAGCCGGTATGAGCCGAACCCGCAACCGACATGAGCCGAGCCCGAAGCCGAGGCGAGCCGCGCTCGTCCCCCCCGCAAGGCGCCGCACGGCACTCCGTGGGCAAGCCCCACCGCAAGGGCTCGTAGAATCGGGCTCACCATGGCTTACCTCGACCACGCCGCCACGACACCGATGCTCCCGGAGGCGGCAGAGGCCCTGACCGCCCAGCTGAGCATCACCGGCAACGCGTCCTCCCTGCACGCCTCCGGCCGCCGGGCCCGCCGCACGGTCGAGGAGTCCCGCGAAACCCTTGCCGAAGCACTGGGCGCCCGCCCCAGCGAGGTGGTCCTCACCTCGGGCGGCACCGAGGCCGACAACCTCGCGGTGAAGGGCCTGTACTGGTCCCGCCGCCAGGCCGACCCGGCCCGCACCCGCGTCCTGGCCAGCCCCGTCGAGCACCACGCCGTACTCGACGCCGTGCACTGGCTCGGCGAACACGAGGGCGCCACCGTCGAGTACCTCCCCGTCGACTCCTACGGCCGCGTCCACCCCGAGGCCCTGCGCGAGGCCATCGCCCGCAACCCCGAGGACGTCGCCCTGGCCACCGTGATGTGGGCCAACAACGAGATCGGCACCATCCTGCCGGTCCGTGAACTCGCCGACGTCGCGGGCGAGTTCGGCATCCCCCTGCATGCCGACGCGGTCCAGGCCTTCGGGCAGCTCCCGGTCGACTTCGGCACCTCCGGCCTCGCCGCGATGACGGTGTCGGCCCACAAGATCGGCGGCCCGTACGGCATCGGGGCGCTGCTTCTCGGCCGCGAGCACACCCCCGTACCCGTCCTGCACGGTGGCGGCCAGGAACGCCACGTCCGCTCCGGCACCCTCGACGTCCCCGCCGTCGCCTCGTTCGCGGTGGCCGCCCGCGTCGCCGCCGGGCAACAGGAGCGGTTCGCCCGCGAGATCGGCGCCCTGCGGGACCGGCTGGTCGACGCCGTCCGCGCGGCGGTGCCGGACGCCATCCTCGGCGGCGACCCGGCACCCGGGGGCCGCCTCCCGGCCAACGCCCACTTCACCTTCCCGGGCTGCGAGGGCGACTCCCTGCTGCTCCTGCTGGACGCCCAGGGCATCGAGTGCTCCACCGGCTCCGCCTGCACCGCGGGCGTCGCCCAGCCCAGCCACGTCCTGCTGGCCACCGGCACCGACCCGGACCTGGCCCGCGGCACCCTGCGCTTCTCCCTCGGCCACACCTCCACGGACGCCGACGTCGACGCCCTCGCCAAGGCGATCGGGCCGGCCGTGGAGCGGGCCCGCGCGGCGGGGCTGACGTAGCGGCGGCGCAGCCGGTGCGGGCCCGGCGTGACGCCTCAGGCCCGCGCCCGCCGGACCAACCCCAGGTAGCGGTCCCAGTCCCAGTGGCGCCCGGGGTCCGTGTGGTCCGTCCCCGGCACCTCCACGTGCCCGATGACGTGCTCCCGGTCGACGGGTATGCCGTAACGCCCGCATATCGCCGCCGTCAGCCGCGCAGAGGCCGCGTACATCGCGTCCGTGAAGGAGGAGGGGTCCTCCACGAAGCCCTCGTGCTCGATGCCGACGCTGCGCTCGTTGTACTCCCGGTTGCCCGCGTGGAAGGCCACGTCCAGCTCCCGGATCAGCTGGGTGATCCGGCCGTCCTCGCGCACGATGTAGTGCGCCGCCGCACCGTGCGCGGGGTCCTGGAAGACCTGCACCGCCGACGAGTACCCGCCCTGGGTGACATGGATGACCACCCGGTCGATGCGGTAGTCGTCCGGCCGGTCCGCCCGCCGGTAGTTCGCCGCCGAGGCCGGCACCCAGCGCGCGCCCCGGAAGTCGACGGCCCCGGCCACCCGCCGCTTCTCCACCCCGGGCAGCCGCCACCACAGCCGGGACAGCTCGTCCCGGGCCAGCACGGCCGTACCCACGGCGGCCGCGGCCCCGCCGATGAGCAGGGCACGCCGCCCCAGCCGCCGGTCCCCGTCCTTCGCCGGCACCCCGGTCGTCTCCTCAGGCGTCACCCCCATGTGATCGTCAACGGATATCCGGCGGCCGCGGTTCCCGCGCCCCGTACTCTGGAAGGGCTATGACTGACACCCCGCAGCGCCCCCGCCCCCTCCGCGTCCTCGCCGCCATGTCCGGTGGGGTCGACTCCGCCGTCGCCGCCGCGCGGGCCGCGGAAGCCGGCCACGACGTCACCGGCGTCCATCTCGCGCTCTCCGCGAACCCCCAGTCCTTCCGCACCGGCGCGCGGGGCTGCTGCACCATCGAGGACTCGCGCGACGCCCGCCGCGCCGCCGACGTCATCGGCATCCCGTTCTACGTCTGGGACCTCGCCGACCGCTTCCGCGAGGACGTCGTCGAGGACTTCATCGCCGAGTACGAGGCCGGCCGCACCCCGAACCCCTGCCTGCGCTGCAACGAGAAGATCAAGTTCGCCGCGCTGCTGGACAAGGCGCTGGCCCTCGGTTTCGACGCCGTCTGCACCGGCCACTACGCGCAGGTGATCGTCAAGGAGGACGGCTCCCGCGAGCTGCACCGCGCCTCCGACATGGCCAAGGACCAGTCGTACGTCCTCGGCGTCCTGGACGAGAAGCAGCTCGCCCACGCGCTGTTCCCGCTCGGCGACACGGTCACCACCAAGGAGGAGATCCGCGCGGAGGCCGAGCGCCGGGGCCTGGCGGTCGCCAAGAAGCCCGACTCGCACGACATCTGCTTCATCGCCGACGGCGACACCCAGGGCTTCCTGGCCCAGCGGCTCGGCAAGGCCGAGGGCGACATCGTCGACGAGTCCGGCGCCAAGGTGGGCACGCACGAGGGCGCGTACGGCTTCACGATCGGCCAGCGCAAGGGGCTGCGCATCGGCAACCCGGCCGCCGACGGCAAGCCGCGCTACGTCCTCGACATCTCCCCGGTGAACAACACCGTGACCGTGGGCCCGGCCGCCGCCCTGGACGTCACCGCGCTGACGGCGATCAAGCCGCGCTGGTGCGGCGGCGCCCCGTCCGGCCCCGGCACCTACACCGCCCAGCTCCGTGCCCACGGCGGCGAGACCGAGGTCACCGCGGAACTCGTCGACGGCGAACTGCGCGTCAGCTTCACCGAGCCGGTCCGGGGCGTCGCCCCGGGCCAGGCGATCGTCCTGTACGACGGCACGCGCGTCGTCGGCTCGGCGACGATCGCGTCGACCGTACGGGCCGCGGCAGCGGCGGTCTGAGCGGCCCGCTCACCGGGTGAGGAACTCGGCCAGCACCGGGCCGAGGACCGCCGGTTCCACCATGTGGGTCTGCCCCTCCAGCACCTGGTACGTGCTCTGGGGCAGCGCCTGCGCGAGCGCGCGGTTCGCTTCGAGCATCCACGCGGGGCTCGCCCCGCCCGCGGCCACGAGGACCGGCACGGAGATCCCGGACAGCCGCTCGCGCGGCAGCAGGCCGTCGCCCATGACCGCGTCGTCGTACGCCAGGCTCGGTGCGACGGCCTCCATGCCGGCCCACATGGGCGACTGACGCGCGCCCCGGATCATCTCCTCGCCCAGGCCCGTCAGCCGCAGGAACAGCTCCACCGCGTCCCCGCGCCGGCCCTCGGCGAGCGCCTGGTTCAGGTTCTCCTTGTACGCGGCCTCCCGCTCGGCGCCGCCGTCCAGGAAGTCCGCGAACGGCACCTCGTACACGGCGGCCTGACGCACCGGCAGGCCGCTCGCCGCCGCCTCCAGCACCAGCGCACCACCCGAGGAGACCCCGAACAGCGCCTGCGCACCGCCCACCGCCTCGATCAGCGCGGCCAGGTCCTCGACCTCGCGCTGCACCGCGTACGGCGTGGTGTCACCGCTCTCGCCGCGGCCCCTGCGGTCGTAGACGACGGCCGTGCAGCGGTCCGCCAGACGGTGCGCCAGGGGCGTCACGGTGCCGCCTGTGGACATCGCGCCGCTCACCAGGATCACCGTCGGCCCCTGGCCGATCACTCCGTACGCGAGGGAGGTGCCGTCGCGGGAAGTCGTCATCTTGTCCATGCCGGTGCAGACTGCCGTACGGCACGGATTTCAGCGGTCACGACACGTCGGCCTCGTAGAAGCAGTAGTGGTCCCTGATCTCCGCCACGCCGGGCTTCGGGTCCGGGTACGCCCACACCAGGTCGGGCGCGTCCGGCAGCGACCAGTAGGACGCGGTGCCCTTGAAGGGGCAGACGGTGTGGGTGTCGGAGGGCGTGAGCAGGTCGAGGCGGACGTCCTCGGCGGGAATGTAGTACCGCACCGGTGAGCCGGTCTCGCGCAGTACGAGGGGACGGTCGGTCTCCGCGAGCACCTGGTCGCCGTGCACCACGCGCACGTGCTGTCCGCCCTTTTCGATGGTGATCGTGTGTCCTGTGGTCATGTCCGAACAGCGCGCGCGGGCCCGTACTTCTTCCCGCGTACGGTGGGGGACATGAACATCTGCGTCTTCCTCTCCGCCGCCGACCTCGACGAGCGCTACACGGGCCCCGCGCGCGACTTCGCGAAGCTGCTCGGCAAGGGCGGGCACACCCTGGTCTGGGGCGGATCCGACGTCGGCCTGATGAAGGTGGTCGCCGACGGGGTGCACGAGGCGGGCGGCAGGCTGGTGGGCGTGTCCGTGGAGTTCCTGGCGGCGAAGGCGCGGCCCGGCGTGGACGAGATGGTCATCGCCGCCGACCTCGCCGAACGCAAGAAGCTGCTTCTGGAGAAGGCCGACGCCGTGGTGATCATGGTGGGCGGCACCGGGACGCTCGACGAGGCCACCGAGATCCTGGAGCTGAAGAAGCACGGCCGCACCGAGAAGCCGGTGGTGCTGCTGAACACGGCCGGTTTCTACGACGGCCTCCAGCTGCAGTTCCGCCGCATGGAGGACGAGGGTTTCCTGCCCCGCCCGCTGTCCGAGCTGGTCTTCTTCGCCGAGGAGCCGGCCGCCGCACTGGCCTACCTGGAAGCTGTGACATCAGCGGCTGCCGCCGCGGGTCCGCACTCCGGATGATGCGAACATGGCGGGCATGGCTACACATGTGATCACCGGGGCCGGTTCCGGCATCGGCGCGGCCGTCGCCCGCCGTCTGCACGCGCGCGGGGACGAGATCGTCCTGCACGCGCGCGACGCAGGCCGCGCGAAGGAGCTGGCCGCCGAGTACCCCGGGGCGCGCACCCTGGTGGGCGACCTGGCCGACCCCGACAAGCTCTCCTGGGCGTTCTCCCACCAGACGCTCCCGGACCGGGTCGACTCGCTGCTGCACATCGCCGGCGTCGTGGACCTCGGCGAGGTCGGCGAGCTGACCCCCAAGACCTGGCGCCACCAGCTCAACGTCAACCTGGTCTCCCCGGCCGAGCTGACCCGGCACTTCCTGCCCCAGCTCCGCGCCGCCCGCGGCCATGTGATCTTCGTCAACTCCGGTGCCGGCCTGAGCGCCCACGCCGGCTGGTCCGCGTACGCCGCCTCCAAACACGGTCTGAAGGCCCTGGCCGACTCCCTGCGCCATGAGGAGCACGGCAACGGCGTCCGTGTGACCTCCGTCTACCCCGGCCGCACGGCCAGCCCCATGCAGGCGAAGGTCCACCAGCAGGAGGGCAAGGACTACGACCCCGCCCGGTGGATCGACCCCGAGTCGGTCGCGACGACGATCCTGATGGCCCTGGACCTGCCGGGGGACGCGGAGGTCAACGACCTGACGGTGCGACCGGGGCGGTGACAGGGGATGACGGCGGGAGGACCTCGCCCCCCGCCACCCCTGCTCTCGCTTCCCGGCTGACCTGGCCCGATGCTGCGGCCACTTCTCGGCCTACCGAGTCGGGTGGTGGGCGGGCACAGGCAGGGGGTCCGGGGGGCGGAGCCCCCTCGTGCGTCGGACGGCTTACGCTTCCGGGGTGAGCGAGACCAGCCATTTCACCTTCAGCTCCGCCACCGGCATCGGGTCCATGCCCGGAGGGGACGCGCGGGAGGCCGCCAAGACCGTCACCGGCAGTGTCGAGGACTTTCCGTTCCTGGCCGAGCTGCCCGCCCGAGGCCCCGGCGCCGACATGATCGGACGGACCGCCGGCATGCTGGTCGAGCTGTACGCGCGCGTGGAGCCCAGCGGCTGGCGGATCGGTGACCGGCCGGGCCGCGACACCAAGCGGGCCCGGTCCTGGCTGGGGGAAGACCTCGACGCCCTGGAGGAGTTCACCCAGGGCTACGAGGGCGACCTCAAGGTCCAGGCGGTCGGACCGTGGACGCTGGCCGCCGCCCTGGAACTGAGGAACGGCGAGTCCGCCCTGTCCGACCCCGGCGCCTGCCGCGACCTCGCCGGCTCGCTGGCGGAGGGCCTGCGGCTGCACCTCGGCGAGATGCGGCGCCGCGTCCCCGGTGCCCGGCTGGTCCTCCAGCTGGACGAGCCCTCCCTCACCGCCGTGCTGCGCGGACAGGTCCGCACCGCCAGCGGCTACCGCACGCACCGGGCCGTGGACCGGCAGGTCGTGGAGGCCACCCTGCGGGACGTCATCGGGGTGCACGAGGGCGGACCCGTCGTCGTCCACTCCTGTGCGCCCGACGTCCCGTTCGCCCTGCTGCGCCGGGCCGGAGCCGACGCGCTCTCCTTCGACTTCTCGCTCCTCACCGAACGTGACGACGACGCCATCGGCGAGGCCGTGGAAGGCGGTACACGGTTGTTCGCCGGTGTCGTCCCGGGCACGGACGGCCCATTGTCAGACCCTGCCGGTAGCGTCATGGGTGTCAGGACGTTGTGGCGCAGGCTGGGGCTGCATCCGGGGTTGCTCGCGGAGGCGGTCACGGTCACCCCGGCGTGCGGTCTCGCGGGCGCTTCCCCCGCCTGGGCACGCCAGGTGCTCGCCCACTGCGTCCGAGCGGCGAGATCACTCGCGGACAACCCAGAGTAACGGGAGGACCACACGGTGGCCGGCGACAAGCAAGCGGAGACGACGACGGTGCCCGCAGAGGCCCGCGAGAAGCACGCCCTGCTCGCGGAGCAGGTCGAGGAGCACCGCTTCCGGTACTACGTGAAGGACGCTCCCGTCGTCAGCGACGCGGAATTCGACCAGCTCCTCAAGACGCTCGAGGCGCTGGAGGAGCAGTACCCGGAGCTGCGCACGCCGGACTCGCCGACCCAGAAGGTCGCGGGGTCGTACGAGACGGAGTTCACGGCGGTCGAGCACCGCCAGCGGATGCTCTCCCTGGACAACACCTTCAACGACGAGGAACTGGCCGCCTGGGCCGACCGCATCGCCAGGGAGCTGGGCGACCAGGAGTACCACTTCCTGTGCGAGCTGAAGGTGGACGGCCTCGCCGTCAACCTCACCTACGAGCGCGGCCGTCTCACGCGCGCCGCCACCCGCGGCGACGGCCGCACCGGCGAGGACATCACCCCGAACGTCCGCACGATCGCGGAGATCCCGGACCGCCTCCGGGGCGACGACGTCCCCGACCTCGTGGAGATCCGCGGCGAGGTCTACTTCCCGATGGAGAAGTTCGAGGAGCTGAACGCCAGGCTGGTCGCCGCTGGCGACAAGCCGTTCGCCAATCCCCGCAACGCCGCCGCCGGTTCGCTGCGCCAGAAGGACCCGCGGGTCACCGCCACCCGCCCGCTGCACATGGTCGTCCACGGCATCGGCGCCCTGGAGGGCTTCACGGGCATGACCCGTCTCTCCCAGGCCTACGACCTGCTCAAGACCTGGGGCCTGCCCACCTCCACGCACAACCGGGTGGTCGACGACCTGGACGGCGTACGGGAGTTCATCGCCCACTACGACGGCGAGAACCGCCACTCCGTGGAGCACGAGATCGACGGCGCCGTCATCAAGCTGGACGAGATCCGGCTCCAGGGCCGACTCGGGTCCACCGCCCGGGCCCCGCGCTGGGCGATCGCGTACAAGTACGCGCCGGAAGAGGTCAACACCAAGCTCATCGACATCAAGGTGGGCGTCGGCCGCACCGGCCGCGTCACGCCGTACGCGCAGGTCGAGCCGGTCACGGTCGCGGGCAGCGAGGTCGAGTTCGCCACCCTGCACAACCAGGAGGTCGTCAAGGCCAAGGGCGTGCTCATCGGCGACACCGTGGTGATCCGCAAGGCCGGTGACGTCATCCCGGAGATCCTCGGTCCGGTGGTCGACCTGCGGGACGGCGCCGAGCGGGAGTTCGTGATGCCGAGCGAGTGCCCCGAGTGCGGGACGCCGCTGCGGCCCATGAAGGAGGGCGACATCGACCTCCGCTGCCCCAACGCGCGTACCTGCCCGGCCCAGTTGCGCGAGCGCGTCTCCTACCTCGCGGGCCGTGAGTGCCTGGACATCGAGAACTTCGGTGCGGTGGCCGCCGCAGCGCTGACCCGCCCGCTGGAGCCGGCCGACCCGCCCCTGGTGGACGAGGGCGACCTGTTCGACCTGACGGTGGATAAGCTGCTGCCCATCAAGGCCTACGTCCTCGACCCGGACAGCGGCCTGCCCAAGCGTGACCCCAAGACGGGCGAGGAGAAGGTCGTCACGGTCTTCGCCAACCAGAAGGGCGAGCCGAAGAAGAACACCCTCGCACTGCTGGAGAACATCGAGGCGGCCAAGGCCCGCCCGCTGGCCCGCTTCCTGAACGGACTGTCCATCCGGCACGTCGGCCCGGTGGCGGCGCAGGCCCTCGCGCGCGAGTTCCGCTCCATCGACCGCATCGAACAGGCCACCGAGCAGGAGCTGGCCACCACCGACGGCGTCGGTCCCATCATCGCCGCCGCCCTCAAGGAGTGGTTCGCCGAGGACTGGCACCGCGAGATCGTCCGCAAGTGGAAGGCGGCCGGAGTCCCGCTGGAGGACGAAACGTCCGGCGAGGACGAGGGGCCGCGCCCGCTGGAGGGTCTCACCGTCGTCGTGACCGGCACGCTGGAGAACTTCACCCGGGACGGCGCCAAGGAGGCGCTGCAGAGCCGCGGTGCGAAGGTGACCGGTTCGGTTTCGAAGAAGACCTCGTTCGTCGTGGTGGGCGACAACCCGGGATCGAAGTACGACAAGGCCATGCAGCTCAAGGTTCCGGTTCTGAACGAGGACGGTTTCGGCGTCCTGTTGGAGCAGGGTCCCGAGGCGGCGACGGAAGTCGCGCTTCCGACCGGGGAGTAGCGGTTGAAGGCCACCCGTTCGGCGCATATCAGTTGCATACGGGTGGCCCGGGCTCATTCGGGCAACCGTCGACGACCGCTGCCCGAGGAAGCCTTCCGCGGCCTACTGTTGAGGTGTGCACCTGCCGTGCCCAGCTGCGGCTGGGGCATCCCCCTGCCCGTGAAGGGCACGAGGAAGGTTTCTTCGACGCGGAGCCGCTGATGGTTGTCGGGCATCGGGCCGCGTGGCGTGTGCACCGCCGGCTGTGAGAGGGACGGGAATGGAACCGACCGAGAGCGCCGCCCCGGACTCACGGCTGCGCCTGCGCCGCCGTGCGGTCGCCTGGCGGGGGATCCGGTGGACCGGGTGGGGCGCCGAGCGCACGGGCACTCGGGCGCGTCCGGCCGGACCGGGCACCGCGACCGAGGCACACGCACCGGTTCCGCCGGCCATCGAGGCCGCCCCCGTGCTGCCCGGCACCGACCCCGAACGGCATCTGTCCTGGCCCGCGTTGCCCGCGGGCCTCGTGGCGGCCGCCGGATTCGCCCTGGGCGCGGGCTTCTACGGTGCCTTCAGCGGCAACCACGCCCTCTTCCCGGGCGGCACGCTCGGCTGGTCGCTGGCCGTGCTCACCGGCACCATCGTCGGCCACCTCGTGATGCTCGGCCGCGCCCGCTGGTGGGGCGGCACGGGCTCCGGCGCGGCCCTCACCCTCGCCGTCCTGCTGCTGTACGGCTGGGTGCCCGCCGGGATGGTCAGCCTCACCGTCGTCGTCCTGGTCGGCATAGCCAGGCGGAACCGCTGGCGGCAGGGCGTGCTGCACGGCGCCGTGGACATCCTCGGGATCAGCGCCGGCGCCCTGGTGCTCGGCTCGTTCGGGCGCGTACCGACGGTCGAGGATCCCTGGAGCCCGGACAGCTGGAGCATCACCACCGTGCCCGAGGTGGTGCTCGTCGCCGCCGCCTATCTCCTGGTCAGCCGTGGCCTGCTGTGGTACCTGCACGCGCCGCGCGGCGGCGGACTGCCCACCGTCGCCCGTACCGCCCTGGTCAGGCAGGGCCTGGTCGCCGTCGCGCTGCTCGGCATCGCCCCGCTGGTGTGCGTGGTCGCCGACGCCCAGCCGATCCTGCTGCCGCTGTTCGCCATCCCGCTGATAGCCCTCGACTCCACGCTGTGGATGGCCCGGGCCCGGGCCGAGGAGCAGCTCCGCGACCCGCTGACCGGACTGCCCAACCGGCAGTGGCTGCTGGAGCGGATCTGGACCGCCCTCGACGACGCCGAGCGCATCGGCGCCCGCACCGCCCTCATGCTGATCGACCTCGATCGTTTCCGGTCGGTGAACGACACCCTCGGTCATCTCGCCGGTGACCGGCTGCTGCTGCAGATAGCCGACCGGCTGCGGATCGCCCTCCCGCGCGGCGCGGAGGCGGCCCGGCTCGGCGGTGACGAGTTCGCCGTCTTACTGCCCGTCGCCGACTCCACCACGTCGGCCACGCGGGTCGCCCGCGGCCTCGTCGCCGCCCTCAGCTCCCCGCTCGACCTCGACGGGCTCACCCTCGTCCTGGAGGCCAGCGCGGGCGTCGCCGTCTTCCCGGACCACGCGCTGGACGCCGAGGGGCTGCTGCGGAGGGCGGACGTGGCGATGTACCAGGCGAAGCGGGACCGTACGGGCGTCGAGGTCTACGAGTCCAAGCGCGACTCCAACACCCCGGACCGGCTGGGCCTGCTGGGCGATCTGCGCCGGGCGCTGGACGCGCAGGAGGTGCAGTTGCACTACCAGCCGAAGGTCCGCTTCGACGGACAGGTCGCCGGCCTCGAGGCCCTGGTGCGGTGGGTGCATCCCGAGCGCGGGAAGGTGCCGCCGGACGAGTTCATAGCGATAGCCGAGTCCTCGGGGCTGATGCCCCATCTGACGGAGTACGTGCTGGAGACCGCGCTCGCGCAGGTCGCCCGCTGGCGGGCCCAGGGGCTGCGGGTGCCGGTGGCCGTGAACGTCTCCCCGCGCGACGTCCACACGCCCGGCTTCGCGGGCTCCGTCGCCGCCCGGCTGGCCCGGCACGGAGTGCCCGCGGGAGCGCTCCAGCTGGAGATAACCGAGCACGTGCTGCTGGAGGACCCGCAGCGGGCCGCCGACACGCTCGCCGGGCTCACGGGGCACGGCGTGAAGATGTCCCTGGACGACTTCGGCACCGGGTACTCCTCACTGGTGCATCTGCGGCGGCTGCCCGTGAGCGAGCTGAAGATCGACCGGTCCTTCGTGGCCCGGCTGGCCGTGGACACGGAGGACGCGGAGATCGTGCGCTGCACGGTCGACCTGGCGCACTCGCTGGGGCTGCTGGTCGTCGCCGAGGGGGTGGAGGACGACGAGACCTGGGAGCGGCTGCGGGATCTCGGGTGTGACGCGGTGCAGGGGTGGCTGGTAGCCGCGGCGATGCCTCCGGACGAGACGACGGCCTGGCTGCGGGCGCGTGGGTCCCGCGGGTGGCAGCGGCCGCGTGCCGCGCTTCCGGCAGCCGAATAACTTCTCCCACCCGCCTGTCCGTCACAGCCCGGTCGCGCGGTGCCGTCTCCCGTGGGGCCGACCGCCGTCGGCGGCTGCCGGTGCTCCGCCGCCCGCGAAGCGGCCGATCAGCAATGCCAACCGCCTTTCGTGCGCGTGCTCCGGCAGCCGGCCACTGCGCATCGGCGTCGCCGGCCCGTGCAGCCCCGTCCAGAACGTCTCCGTCAGCAGGTCGGGGTCGTCGCCCTCGGCCGCGATCGGCTGCACGGCGGCGAACAGCTCGCCGAACGCCGCCCGCACCGGCTCCGGCGCCTCCTCCGTGGCGAACGGCAGGTTCACGAGGGGGGTGCACATCGCGGCGTAGAGGGCCGACCGGCGCCGCGCGAAGGACATGTACGTCTCCGCCACCGCCGCCGGCGACTCCCGCACGCCCCGTGCCTCGGCGCGCGCCGAGGCCGGCTCGGCCGCCAGGTCCGCGCAGCCCTGCACCACGACCGCCGCCGCGATCGCGCTCTTGCCCTTGAAGTGGCTGTAGAGGACCGGCTGGCTGTACTCGATCTCGGCGGCCAGCCGTCGTGTGGTCACCGCGTCCCAGCCCTCCGCCTCCGCCAGTTCCCGTGCGGCCGTCATGATCAGCCGCTCGCGTTCCGCTCGTTCGCGCTCCCGGCGCGTCTGGATCGGCATGGCCGTGATTCTAGCGCCGCTAGCACTTCTGTCGACGCTCTGGTAGCTTCACTCTTGTCCCTAGCGCTGCTAGCAAGGAGAAGGCACGTGACCGTCACCGCATACACCCTGGCCGTCGTGCTCGACCTGTTCTGCGTCTTCCTCGGATATCGATTCCTGTTCCAGCCCGCCTCCGCCGCGGCCGGCTACGGCGCCCCCGCCCGGCCGGACGGCGACGCCGGCCCCTACCTCACGATCAAGGGCATGCGGGACGGCACCTTCGGACTCGTCGGCCTTGCGCTGCTGGCCTTCGCCGGGGCGCAGGCCGAGGCCTGGTTCATGGTCTGCGTGGCCCTTGTCCCGCTCAGCGACACGCTGATAGTCCTGCGCAGCGGCGGTACGAAGGCCGTCGCCTTCGGGATCCACTTCGCCACCGCGGTCGTTGTACTGATCAGCGCCGTGCTGCTCTTCCTCGTCTGACCACGGCACCATCGTCACCAGGGGGTTTCCGGATGTCGCTGTTCGTTCCGAAGTTCGACGAGTCCGTGATCGTCCGAGACGCCGAGGCCGAGGTCGTCGGCCGAGCGCCCACCACCGTGCGCCTGCTGGCCGACAGCAGCCGGACCGGCGGCGCGCTGTCCACCCAGCGCGTCACCCTCACGGCGGGCGCCGACGGTGCCAGGCCGCACTGGCACGACAACTCCGCCGAGATGTTCTTCCTGCTGGACGGCGCCGCCGACATCCTCTCCGGCGAGGACGTCGTCACCGCCGGCCCGGGCGACCTCGTCATCGTCCCGCCCGGCAAGCCGCACGCCTTCGCCGCCGTACCCGGCGCCGACGCCGACCTGCTCATCGTCATCACACCGGGCGTCGAGCGCTTCGAGTACTTCCGCCACCTGCAGCGCATAGCCCTCGGCGAGGTCCCTCCGGAGAGCCTCCTGGACGTGCAGGAGCTGTACGACAACCACTTCCTGAAGAGTGAGATCTGGGACGCGAGGCGGCGCTGACGGAGTGCTCTCGGAGGGGCCCCGGCAAACCGTTTCACGGGCACCGGGGCCCGCCCCATAGGATTGGGCCCTAACCACACACACTCACCCCAGAGGATCGCTGCATGCCTGGCATCACGCGCGAGGAGGTCGCCCACCTCGCCCGGCTGGCGCGTCTGGAGCTGAAGCCCGAAGAACTCGACCACTTCGCAGGCCAGCTCGACGACATCATCGGCGCGGTCGCCCGCGTCAGCGAGGTCGCCGACCAAGACGTACCGCCGACCTCGCACCCGCTCCCGCTGACGAACGTCATGCGGCCGGACGAGGTCCGTCCCTCGCTCACCCCCGAGCAGGCGCTCTCCGGCGCCCCGGCCCAGGAGCAGCAGCGTTTCAAGGTGCCGCAGATCCTGGGGGAGGACTGACCATGACGGACAGCATCATCAAGCTCACCGCGGCCCGGACCGCCGAGAAGATCGCCTCCGGCGAGCTGACGGCCGTCGAGGTCACCGAGGCCCACCTGGCCCGCATCGAGGCGGTGGACGAGAAGGTCCACGCCTTCCTGCACGTCGACCGTGAGGGCGCGCTCGCGCAGGCCCGCGCCGTCGACGAGAAGCGGGCCCGCGGCGAGAAGCTCGGCCCGCTGGCCGGCGTCCCGCTCGCACTCAAGGACATCTTCACCACCGAGGGCGTGCCGACGACCGTCGGCTCGAAGATCCTCGAGGGCTGGATCCCGCCGTACGACGCGACGCTCACCAAGCGGCTGAAGGCCGCCGACGTCGTCATCCTCGGCAAGACCAACATGGACGAGTTCGCCATGGGCTCCTCCACCGAGAACAGCGCCTACGGCCCGACCGGCAACCCCTGGGACCTCACCAAGATCCCCGGCGGCTCCGGCGGCGGCTCCAGCGCCGCTCTCGCCTCCTTCCAGGCCCCGCTGGCCATCGGCACCGACACCGGCGGCTCCATCCGCCAGCCGGCCGCCGTCACCGGCACCGTCGGCGTGAAGCCGACGTACGGCGCGGTCTCCCGCTTCGGCATGGTGGCCTTCTCGTCCTCCCTGGACCAGGGCGGCCCCTGCGCCCGTACGGTCCTGGACGCGGCCCTGCTGCACGAGGTCATCGCCGGGCACGACCCGCTCGACTCCACCTCCATCGACGCCCCCGTCCCGCCGGTGGTCGAGGCCGCGCGCAACGGCAGCGTCGAGGGCATGCGGGTCGGCGTGGTCAAGCAGTTCCGCGGCGAGGGCTACCAGGCCGGCGTCATCCAGCGCTTCGACGAGTCGGTCGCGCTGCTCAAGGAGCTGGGCGCCGAGATCGTCGAGCTGGACTGCCCGTCCTTCGACCTCGCGCTGTCGGCGTACTACCTGATCGCCCCGTCCGAGTGCTCCTCCAACCTCGCCCGCTTCGACGGCCTGCGCTACGGCCTGCGGACCGGCGACGACGGCAGCCACTCGGCCGAGGAGGTCACCTCCCTCACCCGGGAGGCGGGCTTCGGCCCCGAGGTCAAGCGCCGCATCATGCTCGGCACGTACGCGCTGTCGAGCGGCTACTACGACGCCTACTACGGCTCGGCGCAGAAGGTTCGCACGCTCATCACGCGCGACTTCGAGAAGGCCTTCGAGCAGGTCGACGTGATCGTCTCCCCGACGACCCCGACCACCGCCTTCGCGATCGGCGAGCGCGCCGACGACCCGATGGCGATGTACCTCGCGGACCTGTGCACCATCCCGACCAACCTGGCGGGCAACGCGGCAATGTCGCTGCCCTGCGGTCTCGCCCCGGAGGACAACCTCCCGGTCGGCCTGCAGATCATCGCCCCGGCGCTGAAGGACGACCGTCTTTACAAGGTCGGCGCCGCCGTCGAGGCCGCCTTCGTGGAAAAGTGGGGGCACCCGTTGCTCGAGGAGGCTCCGTCGCTGTGAGTGCACTGAACAAGGCCAAGGGCTTCAAGAAGTCGAAGTCCGGCACGTACCTGTCGATGGCCGGGACCGCGTTCGGCGCGTTCGGTGTGGCCAAGCAGATCAAGAAGGCGCGCGCCGAGCACGACACGCTGCGGCTGATCGACGCCACCGTGTCCGCCGTCGCGATCGTCACCGGCCTCGCCATCCTCTACCGCGAGCTGAAGCGGCTGGGCGACGACGACGTCCTGCTGGGCTGAGAGGGAAGTTTTCACCGTGACCACCACGACCGACCTGGTGTCGTACGAGGACGCGCTGGCGTCGTACGACCCCGTCATGGGCCTCGAGGTCCATGTCGAACTCGGCACCAAGACCAAGATGTTCTGCGGGTGTTCGACCGAGCTGGGCGCCGAGCCCAACTCGCAGACCTGCCCGACCTGCCTCGGCCTGCCCGGCGCGCTCCCGGTCGTCAACGCGACCGGCGTCGAGTCCGCGATCAAGATCGGTCTCGCGCTCCACTGCGAGATCGCCGAGTGGTGCCGCTTCGCCCGGAAGAACTACTTCTATCCGGACATGCCGAAGAACTTCCAGACCTCCCAGTACGACGAGCCCATCGCCTTCAACGGCTACCTCGACGTGCAGCTGGAGGACGGCGAGTCCTTCCGCGTGGAGATCGAGCGCGCCCACATGGAGGAGGACACCGGCAAGTCGACGCACGTCGGCGGTGCCACGGGCCGTATCCACGGCGCCCAGCACTCCCTCCTCGACTACAACCGCGCGGGCATCCCGCTCATCGAGATCGTCACCAAGCCGATCGTCGGTGCCGGCGACCGTGCCCCCGAGGTGGCGAAGGCGTACGTCCGTGAGCTGCGCGAGGTCATCCGTGCCCTCGGCGTCTCCGAGGCCCGCATGGAGATGGGCCAGATGCGCTGCGACGTCAACCTGTCGCTGATGCCCAAGGGCAGCGAGAAGTTCGGCACGCGCTCCGAGACGAAGAACGTCAACTCGCTGCGCTCCGTGGAGCGTGCGGCCCGGTTCGAGATCATGCGCCACGCGGCCGTGCTCTCCTCCGGCGGCACGATCGTCCAGGAGACCCGCCACTTCCACGAGGACACCGGGTCGACGACCTCGGGCCGAGTGAAGGAGGAGGCCGAGGACTACCGGTACTTCCCGGAGCCCGACCTCGTCCCGGTGGCGCCCTCGCGCGAGTGGGTCGAGGAGATCCGCGCCGCGCTGCCGGAGATGCCGCTGGCCCGCCGCACCCGCCTGCTGGCGGAGTGGGGCATCTCGGCCACCGACATGCAGGCGATCCTGAACGCCGGCGCGCTGGACCCGATCGTCGCCACGATCGAGGCCGGTGCCGACGCGGCCTCCGCCCGCAAGTGGTGGATGGGCGAACTGGCGCGCAGCGCCAACGAGTCGGGCAAGTCGCTGGACGAGCTGCCCATCACGCCGGCGCAGGTCGCCCGGGTCACCGAGCTGGTCAGCTCCGGCGACCTGAACGACAAGCTGGCCCGCCAGGTCATCGAGGGCGTCCTCGCGGGCGAGGGCACCCCGGACGAGGTCGTCGACAAGCGCGGCCTGAAGGTCGTCTCCGACGACTCGGCCCTCGGCACGGCCGTCGACGAGGCCATCGCCGGCAACCCGGGCATCGCGGACAAGATCCGCGGTGGCAAGGTGGCCGCGGCCGGCGCCCTGGTCGGCGCGGTCATGAAGGCGACCCGGGGTCAGGCCGACGCGGCCCGCGTCAAGGAACTGATCCTGGAGAGGCTGGGCGTCAGCGAGGGCTGACGTTCGTTCACTCCCTGGGGGGACACACCGGAACCGGCGTGTCCCCCCAGGCATGTGTCTACGGGCGGCGCCCGACGACCCGTACGAACCCGAGGGCGCGCCCCTGGTCCGCGCGGAGCATCTCCGCGCACCGGCCGGCCATCCGGACGTGGAAGTCGTCCGTGCTCTCCTCCGCGACCACCTCGCACCACAGCAGCCAGTCCCGCCAGCCGTGCGGCTGCCAGTCGGCCGCCTCGACCTCGACGGCCCCGCTGCGGGTCCAGTGGCGCCGCCACCAGCCGGGGGAGTGGAAGCACCAGAAGTCGGGCTCCCACCAGGGCTTCAGGTGCTCCGGCGGCTCGGTGCCCGTCGGCTCCTCCCGAAGTGCCGGCACGACGACGCCGATCCGCCCGCCCGGCTTCAGCAGCCGGGTCAGCGTGGGCAGGTACAGATCGTCGGTGCCGAAGTACTGGTAGGCGTCGACGGACACGATCGCGTCGAAGCCGCCCTCGCCGAACGGCAGGGCGTGGGCCTCGGCGTGCACGGGCAGCACGCGGTCGGCCACGCCCGCCTCGGCGATGCGTACGGCGTTCTCGTCGGGCTTCACCCACAGGTCGGCGGCGGTGACCTGGACGCCGTACTCCCTGGCCAGGAAGACGGAGGTCATCGCGCGGCCGCAGCCGAGGTCGAGCACCCGGGCGCCGGGCCGCAGTTGGTCCAGCCCGAGCGTGGGTGCCAGCCACTCCAGCAGCCACAGCGCGTGCGGACCCATCTGGTTCTCGATGGCCCAGCGGGCGTCGTAACGGCTGCTGCGGGGACGGCGGGGGTGGGTGAGGCGGCTGGTGAGTTCGTCCGGTGTGTTCGCTGTCTCGGTCACAAGCGACCATGGGTAGCAGCCGGGGGCACAGCCCCGCATCAGGTTTCCCGGGCCGGACGCGCTACGCTCGCCCGCCATGAGTGGACGCACCGATTCCGACACCGCTACCGACGCCGAACCCGTCATATCCGACGTGGAGGAGCCGGCGGACGACGTCTCGGACGCCCGCCGGGCCCGCTGGATCGCCTCCGGCACCGGTGTGCTGCTGTGTCTGGCCGGGCTGGCCGCCGCGGTGTTGCGGCTCACCGGCTCCGCCCCGGCCCTCGTACCGGCCGCGTACGCCCTCGGCGCCGCCGTCTGCGCCTTCGCCGCGGTCCTCGGTGCCAGGGGCCGTACCCGCCGTGCGCTGTGGCTGCTGATCCTGGGGACGATGGTCATGGCACTGGGCGACCAGTTCGACTGAGACGTCGCGCGCAGCGGCGTCGCGAAGCGCGCCAAGGTACCCGCAGGGACGACAGAGTTCACCTGATTGTCCTGTGACGTCCCTCCCACTCCTGTGAATAAACCCACGAACGCGGCAAACGATCACTTTCGCCTGCAAGAGTGTCCCGCGTTGCTCATTCGTTCTTTGCGGGCTGTTCAGTTTATGGACGATGGTTCCCTGCCAAAGATCCACAAATCGTCCCCCGGGAGCACGTCCGTGGCAGCCCTCGCGCGGTGGTGTGTCCGCCACCGCCTGATCACCGTCCTGCTGTGGCTGCTCGCCTTCGGCGGGGTCAGTGCGGCCGCCGCCGCGGCCGGTTCTGCGTACTCGAACGACTACGAGGTCCCCGGCACCGAGTCGGGACGCGCCACGCGGCTGCTCGAGGAGGGCTTCCCGGGCCTGGGCGGCGACAGCGACACCGTCGTGTGGCACACCACCGACGGCACCGTCCGCTCGCACGCCGTACGGCGGACCATGACGCGCACCCTCGACCGGATCGCCGACCTGCCGGGAGTGGCCTCCGTGTCCGGGCCGTACGGCCGTCACGGCGCCCACCGGATCAGCGCCGACGGACACACGGCCTACGGCACCGTCACCTTCGCCCAGCAGGCCGAGCACATCGGCAAGTCCGAGGCCGAGGCGGTCGTGCGCACCGCCAGGGCCGCCGAACGGGACGGGCTGCGGGTGGAGCTGGGCGGCAGCGCCATCGGGCTCACCGAGTCCGCGCGCGGGCACACGGCCGAGGTGGTCGGCGTGGCGGTCGCGGCCGTGGTGCTGTTCCTCGCCTTCGGCTCGCTCGCCGCCTCGCTGCTCCCGATCGCCACCGCGCTGGTCGGCGTCGGCACGGCGTACGCCGGCATCGGGCTGCTCGGACACGCCATGACCGTCGCCGACTTCGCGCCCATGCTCGGCCTGCTGATCGGGCTCGGCGTCGGCATCGACTACGCGCTGTTCATCGTGACCAGGCACCGGCGCGGTCTGAAACGCGGTCTGAGCGTCACCGAGGCCGCCACGAACGCCGTGGCCACCACCGGACGCGCGGTCGTGTTCGCGGGTGCGACCGTGTGCATCGCCCTGCTGGGCATGCTGATACTGCGCCTGGGCTTCCTCGACGGGGTGGCCGTCGCCGCGTCGCTGACCGTCGTCCTCACCGTCGCGGCCTCAGTCACCCTGCTGCCCGCCCTGCTGGCCTGTATCGGACCGCGCGCGCTCAGCCGCCGTGAGCGGCGCCGGCTGGCCCGGCGCGGGCCGCGGCCCGAGCTGCCCACCGGTCTCGCCGCCCGCTGGTCCGCGTTCGTGGAGCGCCGGCCCAAGCTGCTCGGCTCCCTCGCCGTCGCCGTCATCGCCCTGCTCGCGCTGCCCACGCTCTCCCTCCACCTCGGCACCTCCGACCAGGGCGACGACCCCCGTTCGTCCACCACACGGCAGGCCTACGACCTCCTCGCGCAGGGCTTCGGCCCCGGCGTGAACGGTCCGCTGACCCTGGTGACCCGGGTGGACGGCGGCGACGACAAGCTCGTCCTGGACGGCCTCGACACCACCCTGCGCTCCACCCGGGGCGTCGCCCAGGTCACCCCGGTGACGTACGACTCCGGCGGCGACACCGCCTACCTCACCGTGGTCCCCGACTCCGCGCCCCAGTCGCAGCGCACCAGCGACCTCGTCGACCGGCTGCGCACCGAGGTGCTCCCGCGCGCGGAGACCGGAACCTCGCTCGACGTGCACGTCGGCGGAGTGACGGCGAGCTACGACGACTTCGCTGATGTGATCGTGGGCAAACTGCCGTTGTTCATCGGCGTGGTGATCGGGCTCGGCTGTCTGCTGCTGCTGGTCGCCTTCCGTTCGCTCGGCATCCCGCTGAAGGCCGCCGCGATGAACATCGCCGCCGTGGCCGCCGCCTTCGGCATCGTCGTCGCCGTCTTCCAGTGGGGCTGGGGCAGCGAACCGCTCGGTCTCGGCCGGGAGGGCCCCATCGAGCCGTTCCTGCCCGTGATCATGGTCTCGGTGCTGTTCGGGCTGTCCATGGACTACCAGGTCTTCCTGGTCAGCCGGATGTACGAGGAGTGGCTGGAGACCGGTGACAACCGGCGGGCCGTGCGCGTCGGACTCGCCGAGACCAGCCGGGTGATCAACTCGGCCGCGGTCATCATGATCTCGGTCTTCCTCGCCTTCGTGCTCAGCGGGGACCGCGTGATCGCCATGTTCGGCATCGCGCTCGCCTCCGCCGTGGCCCTCGACGCCTTCGTCCTGCGCACCCTGCTCGTGCCCGCCCTGATGCACCTGCTCGGTGCCGCCAACTGGTGGCTGCCCGGCTGGCTGGAGCGCAGGCTGCCGCGTATCAGCATCGAGCCGCCCGAGTGCCGTGCCGCGCATGAGAGGCTCAGCAGGGTGTCCATGGAGGAACTGCGGGAGGAGCAGCAGCGCGATGTACGCGACATCCCTGGGTGAGGACGGCGCCGAACTGCGCCCCCTGGAGGTCTGGCACGCCGAGGAGGTCCTCGCGAACATCGACCGGGGGCGGGAGTACATAGGCCGGCACATCGGTCTGGCGGACGCGGTGTCCGACCTGGCGGGTGCCAGGTCCTGGGTGAAGTCGTACGCCGACAAGCGCGCCGCCGACGCGGGCAGCCTGCACGGGATCTGGCTGGACGGAAAGCTCGTCGGCGGCTTGCTGTTCCGCGTCTGGGACACCCCGGGCGGGGTCTGCGAGGCCGGCTGCTGGCTGGAACCGGCGGCGGCCGGGCGCGGCCTCGTCACGCGCGGCATGCGGGTGCTGCTGGACTGGGCGTTCGACGAGCGCGGCATGCACCGCGTGGAGTGGTACGCCTCCGCCGCCAACGAGGGCAGCCTCAACGTGGCCAGGCGCCTCGGCATGAGCCGCGAGGGCGTCCTGCGGGAGAACTACCCGCACCGGGGCGTGCGCGCGAACACCGAGCTCTGGGCGGTGCTGGCCCCGGAGTGGCGGGCCGCACGCGCGCGTGGCGCGCACGACGATCATTAAGAGACCTCTCAGACTGCGTCCGTACGGTGCCGGGCATGGCAACGAAGACTGAGGACCTCACCAAGACCGACGACGAGCAGGCACCGCAGGAGACGGCCGCGGCTGCCGAGGCGGTGGCCGGGACGGACACCGCGGAACCGGACGGGCAGCTGACCGGCGAGAGCACCGACGAGAGCACCGGGGAAGACACCGGGGAGGGCGGGGAGCCCGAGCCGGCGCCTCAGGAGAAGACCCCCGCCGGGGTCGGCCAGGGCGCCGGTGCCGTCGTCTCCGCCGCACTGGGCCTGGTCTCGCTCAGCGGCGGCTGGATCGGCACGGTCGCGGCCGCCCGCGAGACCCTCGTCGGCCAGCTCCGGACCTCGTCCTCGGCGAGCGTCGCCAAGCAGGTCAAGGAGGTCTACGGCGACGCCTGGCACACCACCGCCCTGTGGGCCGGCCTGTTCGCGCTGGCCGCGCTGATCACCGGCGTGGTCGTGCTCGCCCGGCCCGCGTTCGGCGTCCCCGGCCGCCCGCAGGCCGCCTGGATCAAGTCGGTCGCCTGGGCGGGTGTCTCGCTCGGCGTCATCGGCCTGCTCCTGGCCATCCTGAAGTACTCCGACGCGCTGCTCGCCCTGCCCTCGACGGGCTGAGAAACCGCAGGTCCCAAGGGGCCTTAGGGAATCCGTAGGTACCTTACGGAGTCTCTGAGGCCCCTTACGCGCGTCAACGGCCACCCGCGCGCGCGAAGATGCGGAACTCTCCCGATGTGGCGCACCCCCCTGGGAGACGAAGGTGGAGACATCGCAGAAAGCGAAGCACGAAACCACCTCTCCCGAAGGACAGATCATGTACGAGTACGAACTCCACCGGGTGCGTTCCACCGAGCTGCTGCGGGCGGCCGCACAGGAGCGCCTCGCCCGCGAGGTCCGGCGCTCCCGTCGCACCGCCCGCCGCGAGGAGGCCGCACTGCACAGCACCGCGGATGCCGAGACCCATACCGACCGTCGTCGCAGGCACCGGCTCGCGCGCACCGCGTGAGCGCGGGCAGGGTGGAGGGCGGCCGCACGGGGGTCGGCCGTCCTCCGCCCCAGATTCGTACGACGATCGCACCGGAGCTGTGGAAAACGGGTGCACCGCCGTCCGGACCTCGTGCGATGCTCGGGCCCGTGGAGACCAGGTCCGTGAGTCCCGTGTTCGTCGGCCGCACCGACGAGTTGGACACCTTGAACGACGCGCTCGCCCGTGCCGCCGCGGGCGAGCCGCAGGCGCTGCTGCTCGGCGGAGAGGCGGGGGTCGGCAAGACCCGCCTCGTCGAGGAGTTCGCCGCGGCCGCCTGCCGCCGTGCCGCCGTCGTCGCCGTCGGCGGCTGTGTGGAGATCGGCGCCGACGGACTGCCCTTCGCCCCCTTCTCCACCGCGCTGCGCGCCCTGCGCGAAGCCCTGCCCGAGGAGTTCGCCGCCGCCGGCGCCGGACAGGAGGAGGAACTGGCCCGGCTGCTGCCCGAGCTGGGCGAGGCCACCTCCAGCCGCCACGACGAGCAGGGCATGGCCCGCCTGTTCGAACTCACCGCCCGGCTGCTGGAGCGGGTCGCCGCCGCGCACACCGTCGTGCTCGTCCTGGAGGACCTGCACTGGGCCGACGCCTCCACCCGCCACCTCCTCGCCTATCTCTTCCGCACCCTGCGCGCCGGCCGCCTCCTCGTCCTCGCCACCTACCGCGCCGACGACATCCACCGCCGCCACCCGCTGCGCCCCCTGCTCGCCGAACTCGACCGGCTGCGCACCGTCCGCCGCATCGAACTCGCCCGCTTCACCCGCGAGGAGGTCGGCCGCCAGATCGCCGGCATCCGCGCCGCCGAACCCGATCCCGCCCAGGTCGACGAGATCTTCGAGCGGTCCGACGGCAACGCCTTCTTCGTCGAGGAACTCGCCGTCGCCGCCATCGAGGGCTGCTGCACCGGGCTCACGGACTCCCTGCGCGACCTGCTCCTGGTCCGGGTCGAGGCGCTGCCCGAGAGCGCCCAGGGGGTCGCCCGGATCGTCGCCGAGGGCGGCTCCACCGTCGAGTACCGGCTGCTCGCCGCCGTGGCCCGGCTGGTCGAGGACGACCTCATCGAGGCGCTGCGGGCCGCCGTCGGCGCCAACATCCTCACCGCCACCCCCGGCGGCGACGGCTACCGCTTCCGGCACTCCCTGGTCCGCGAGGCCGTCGCCGACGACCTGCTCCCCGGCGAACGCTCCCGGCTCAACCGGCGCTACGCCGAGGCCGTCGAGACCGACCCCACGCTCGTCCCCGCCGACGCCCGCGTGATGCGCCTGGCCAGCTACTGGTACCACGCCCACGACGCCGCCCGGGCCCTGCCCGCCGTCCTGGACGCCTCCGTCGTGGCCCGCCGCCGGCACGCCTACACCGAGCAACTGCGGCTCCTGGAGCGGGCGATGGAGCTGTGGGACGCCGCCCCCGAGGAGGTCCGTGCCGCCCTGCGCCCGGTCGACTACACCGACGTCTACCCGCCGTGCGGCTGCGACCCGGCCACCACCCCGCTGCGCTATCTCGACCTGATGGCGGAGGCGGCGGTCGCCGGCCGTTTCTGCGGGGAGCGCGAACGCGCCCTGAAGATCGCCAAGAAGGCCCTGCGGCTCCTCCAGGACGAGCACGACCCGCTGCGCGCGGCCTGGTTCTGGGTGCAGCGGTCCCGGCTGGTCCAGGCCCTGGCCCGGGGCGACGGCTGGCAGGAACTCGCCAATGCCCAGGACCTGGTGCGCGGCCTGCCGCCCTCGGAGGTGCACGCCGACGTGCTGGCCAACGTGGCCAGCTGGTCCATGCTCCATCAGCCCGGCTCCGAGGCCTTCGCCGCCGCCGAGCGGGCCGTGGAGTACGCGCGGATGGTGGACGCCCGTGAGATCGAGCTCAACGCGCAGCTGACCCTCGGCGCCCTCATGGTCGACTCGGGTGACGTCGAGACCGGACTGGCGGAGATGGCCCGGGTCAAGCAGGCTGCGCTCCAGGAGGGCGTGGCCCACGTCGTGGGCCGGGCGTATGTGAACCTGCCTTCCGAGCTGGATTCGGTCGGCCGCTCCCGGGAAGCCGTGCCGATCCTGCGCGAGGGGCTCGTCTTCGCCCGCAGGTTCGGCCTGCTGGACTCCGAGGCGTGGATCTACGGCAACCTTTCCGACTCGCTGTACGCGCTGGGCAAGTGGGACGAGGCCGCCGAAGCCGCCGCGGGCGCCCTCGGTTCCGCGGCCAGCGCCAAACCCCGGGGCGCCGGCGCCCTGCGCCTCGCCCACATCGCCCTCGCCCGGGGCGACGCCGCCGAGGCCGCCCGCCAGCTGTCCATCGCGCTCACCCACTACGGTTCCCACGATCCGATGCCCCAGGTGCTGCTGCCCGTGGGCCGCATCACCATCGGCGTCGCCGCCGAGGAGGGCCGGCTCCTCGACGCCCGCGTCGAGCTGGACCGCGCCCTGGCGGCGGGCTTCCCACCAGGCACCCAGCGCTACGGCTGGCCCCTGCTGCTGGCCGCCGCCACCACCGAGGCCGACGGCCGCGCCCTGCCCGCGGCGGCCGACGGCCGCGCCGCCGTCCTCGACAAGCTCGCCGAAGCCGCACGGAAGCTCACCACCGGAGCACCCGTCTGGGACGCCTACGAGCGCTGGACACGCGCCGAACTGCACCGCGCCCGTGGCACCGACACCGCCGCGGTCTGGTCGGACGTGGTCACCGACTTCGAGTGCCTGGACCGCCCCTACGACCTGGCCCGGGTCCGCCGCCGACTCGCCCAGGCCCTGCTCGAAGAGGCCGCCGGGGACGACGAGCGCCACCGCGCCACGGAACTGCTCCGTCTGGCCGGTGCCGTGGCCGGCCACCTCGGCGCCCGCCCGCTCGCCGACGCCGTCGGCCGCCTCGCCCAGCGCGCCCGCCTCACCCTCGGCCACACGCCCCCCGGGGCCCTCGACCCCGCCGAGAGCCTCGGCCTCACCAGCCGCGAGCGGGACGTCCTGCGCCTGGTCTCGGCCGGCCGCACCAACCGTCAGATAGCCGAGGAACTCTTCATCTCCCCGAAGACCGCGAGCGTCCACGTCTCCAACATCCTGTCCAAGCTCGGCGTCGCGGGCCGGGGCGAGGCTGCGGCCGTGGCGCACCGGCTGGGGCTGTTCCCGGCCGAACCGCTCACCGCGGAAGCGCCGGGCTGACCGTACGCTGGAGGAAACCGGCAAGGGGGAGAAGCCGTGTTCAACGCCTTCGAGGAACTGTTCGCACCCAGTCGCAAGCACACCCATGACGAAGAGAAGCGCCTGGAGCTGACCCGGGAGGACGTCGGGGACAACGATCCGAGCCGGGGACCCATAGACCTCGCCTCGGGGAAGGTCGTCGTCCGCGGGTCCAAGCCGCCCTCCCCGGAAGCCGAGGCGGAGGACGACGAGTGACCCACGGATGAGCCGGGAGGCTACTTCACCTCCACCTCCAGCACCCGGTCGTCGCCCTTCTTCGGCGTCCCCCGCCCGTCCGTGTTGCTCGTGACCAGCCACACCTTGTCGCCGCCCGCCGCGACCACCGTGCGCAGACGGCCGTACTCGCCGGTGAGGAAGGCCTGGGGAGCCGCCGCGGCCCCGGTGCCCCGCAGGGGGACGCGCCACAGGCGCCGGCCCTTGAGGGCGGCCGTCCAGATGACGCCGTCGACGTAGGCGATCCCACTGGGGGAGGCCTCGTCGGTGTGCCACTGGGCGATCGGGTCGTGGAAGCCGGCCCGTGACGACCTGCCCTCCGCCTGAGGCCAGCCGTAGTTGTCGCCCGGCTTGATCGCGTTCAGCTCGTCCCAGGTGTCCTGGCCGAACTCCGAGGCGAACAGGCGCTGCCTGGAGTCCCAGGCCAGACCCTGGACGTTCCGGTGGCCGTACGAGTACACGGGGGAGCCGGGGAACGGGTCGCCCGGGGCCGGCTCGCCCTCGGGGGTCAGCCGCAGGATCTTGCCGCCCAGGGACTTCTTGTCCTGGGCCAGACCGCGGTTGCCGCTCTCGCCGGTGCCCGCGTAGAGCATCCCGTCGGGGCCGAAGGCGATCCTTCCGCCGTTGTGGATGATTCCCTTGGGGATGCCCTTGAAGATCGTGTCGGGGGCGCCGAGCTGCTCGCCGGCCGGCTTCTGCTCGTCGTACAGCATCCGGACGATGCGGTTGTCCGAGGCCGAGGTGAAGTAGGCGTAGATCATGTGGTCCGAGGCGTAGTCGGGCGACAGGGCGATGCCCAGCAGGCCGCCCTCCCCCGCCGGGGAGACCCCGGAGACCTTGCCCAGCTCGGTCTTCCGGCCCGTCCTCTCGTCGATCCGGGTGATCGTGCCCTCGTCACGGGAGGAGACCAGCAGCCCGCCGCCGGGCAGCGGAGCCAGACCCCACGGCGTCTTCAGCCCCTCGGCCACCGTGCGCAGCACCCGCACCGAGCCCTTGGCCGGAGCGGCCGACTCCGTGGCCCGGGCGGAGGAGGCGGCGGCCCCCGGTGAGGTCGCGCTCCCGCTGCCGTTCGGCCCGCCGCCACCACCGTCGGAGGAGCAGCCCGCCGTGAGCAGGAGCGCGGTCGCGGCCAACACGGCCGTCACGACTCGACGTTGCACGATCATGGTCCCTTCGGGGCGGTGATCCAGCGGCAGCTGCTCCCATCTCACCACTGCGGGCCCCGCCAGGGCGCTCAGTCCCAGGAACCCCGTGCGGCCGGCAGCCGGGACACCTCCGCCAGGTCCTGCGCGGTCAGCCGCAGCGCGGCCGCCGCCGCGTTCTCCTCGGCCCAGCGCTCCTGCTTGGTGCCGGGCAGCGCGATCACCTGGCCTCCCTGGGCGAGCACCCAGGCCAGTGCCACCTGCGCCGCGGTGACGCCCTCGCCGTGCCGGCGGGCGACACGGCGCAGTCCGGCGACGATCGGCTGGTTGGCCGCCATCATCTCGGCCGTGAAGCGGGGGTGGCGGGCGCGCAGGTCGTCCGGTTCGAAGCCCTCGCCCGGGGTGAGGGTGCCGGTCAGGAAGCCGTTGCCCAGCGGCATCGCCGCCAGGAAGCCCACACCCCGCGCCGCGCACCACGGCAGCAGCCCGTCCAGCGCCTCCGGCGACCACACCGACAGCTCCGCCTGCACCGCGCTCACCGGGAAGACCTGCTGCATCCGCTGGAGCTGGCGCAGCGTCGGGTCGTACAGCCGGGACCCGGAGCGGCGCCCGCCGCGCGCACCCACCGCGCACACACCCAGCGCCCGTACCTTCCCCGCCTGCACCAGCTCGGCCATCGCGCCCCACGTCTCCTCGACCGGGACCTCGGGATCCGCGCGGTGCAGCTGGTAGAGGTCGATCACGTCCGTCTGCAGGCGCCGCAGCGAGGCGTCGCAGGCCCGCCGCACATATCCCGGGCGGCCGTTGGCCACGATGTGCTGCTCGCCCACGAGCAGCCCGACCTTCGTCGACACGAAGGCGTCCTCGCGCCGCTCCTTCAGCACCCGACCCAGCAGCAGCTCATTGGTGAACGGGCCGTACATGTCCGCCGTGTCCAGGAGGGTCGAGCCCAGATCCAACGCCCGGTGAACAGCTCTGAGCGATGCGTCGCCCCGCTGCCGGGATCCGTTGTACGCCCAGCTCATCGGCATGCACCCGAGTCCGACGGCCCCCACCGCGAGCGCCCCCGCGCCGATCGTCCTGCGCTCCACCTGCTCGTGAACCTCCCTGTGCCGGACCCCAACCTAACCTCTGCACACCTGTACGACTGACATAGCCTCCTGGCATGAGTGCAGACGTGTGGCTTCCCGTCCCGCCGGACGAGATCGAAGGGCTTCCCGAGGGGCTCCGGTACCTGTTCTGGGACGGGGGCGAGAACGGCGACCAGGGGTTTCCGGGCGACCCCGCGGACTGTGTCGTGTACGTGGTGCCGTACATGAAGCGGTGGCCGGTCAAGGTGCGCCCCCTGGAACATCTGACCGGTGTTCAGGTCATCCAGACGCTCACCGCGGGCGTGGACGACGTCACCGCCCGGCTGTCGGCGATCGTGCCCGGCGTACAGCTGTGCAACGCGCGCGGTGTGCACGAGGCGAGCACGGCGGAACTCGCGCTGACCCTGACCCTGGCCTCCCTGCGCGGCATCCCCGGGTTCGTCCGGGCGCAGCAGGAGGAGCGCTGGCAGAGCGCGTTCCACCCCGCCCTCGCGGACAAGAGCGTCCTCATCGTCGGGTACGGCGCCATCGGCTCGGCCGTGGAGGACCGGCTCGTGCCCTTTGAAGTAGCGCGGGTGGCGCGCGTCGCGCGCTCCAGGCGCACCACGGCGCGCGGTCTGGTGCACCCGCTCACCGAATTGCCCTCACTGCTTCCGGAAGCCGATGTCGTGATCCTCTGCACGCCCTTGACGGCGGAGACCCAGGGTCTGGTGGACGCGGAATTCCTGGCCCGCATGAAGGACGGAGCGCTGCTCGTCAATGTCGCCCGGGGAGGGGTCGTCGACACCAAGGCGCTGCTCACGGAGCTGGAGAACGGGCGCATCACGGCGGCCCTCGACGTGACCGACCCGGAGCCGCTGCCGCCCGGACACCCCTTGTGGCAGGCGCCCGGCGTGCTCATCAGCCCCCATGTGGGCGGGCCCACGTCGGCCTTCCTGCCACGCGCGAAGCGGCTGCTCGTGGACCAGTTGAACCGTTTCGTGAACCAGGAGCCCCTGCGGAACGTGATCCTCACAACAGGGGCGTAATCCGCTTCCGGTACCCTCCGCAATCTTCCGGACGCAGACCGTGCCGGCATGTCCGTTGATCGTCACGGAGCGTAGAGAAGCTATGTCCCTGAGTGACGATACTGGTGTATCGTCCCGACAGGGGCTGCGCCGGGGACGTACGGCGCCGGGGACGGACATTTCAGATTTGTGAGGGGGGCGACGGGCGATGCACGGCCTATGGACGAACGATCCGACGCGGCGGAGCCGCCGACGGCGACCCTGGCGCACGGCGGCGCGCAGACGCGGCCACCACATGAGCCATCACAGCCACCACCGCAGGCCGGGCGGCCGCAGGAGGAATGCGCACCGGGACCCACGGGGCCCGGGAGCGGCGCGGACCGGGAGGCCCCGGTGAACGCGCCGCCCTCCGTGACGACCACCCTCGACGGCGCGCTGCGCACACCGCACCCGCCGGGGGCCTCGCTGCCGCCCCGCCGGCCGGCCGCCGGTGACGGGAGGCGGCTGGTCCTTCAGCTCGCCCTCGCCCTGGTCTGCGGCGCCTATGTCATCGGCTCCATGTTCGACTGGGGTTCGGGCAAACTCGCGCTGATCATGGGCGACTTCGGGCTGACCGCCGCGGCGGGCACCGCCGCAGTTTCCTGTTTCTTCTACGCACGCAGCCCGCGGGTCCGATTCCGCCCCGCCTGGCTGCTGTTCGCGCTCTCGTCGGCGATGGCCGCCCTGGGCAACGCCGTCTGGGGGTGGTACGAGGTGGTCCTCGGACGACCCGTGCCCAGCCCCAGCTACGCCGACCTGTTCTTCCTGTGCTTCGCGCCGCCCGCCATCGTGGGCCTGCTGGTCCTCGCCAAACGGCCGGTCACACGGGCGGGCTGGATCTGCCTGGCGCTGGACGCCTGGCTGATCGGCGGCTCCCTGCTCACCCTGTCGTGGAGCCTCGCGCTCGCCCAGGCGGCCCGGTTCGACGGCCCGAGCGTCGCGCACACCGCGCTGTCCCTGGCGTACCCGCTGCTCGACATCGCGCTCGTCAGCATGGTCCTCGCCCTGCACTTCCGCCGCACCCCCGGCAACCGCACGGCGGTGAACACCGCGATCGGCGCGCTCGCCCTGACCGTGATGTGCGACGCGCTGTTCACCTCGCCGCTGCTGCACAGCAGCTACCACTCCGGACAGCTGCTGGACGCGGGCTGGTTCGCCGGTTCGCTGCTGCTCGCCTACGCCCCCTGGGCCGCCCCCCGGCGCCCCGGAGCGCAGGACGGCGAACGGCACGTGCCGGACGGGCACACGCGCGTCGTCCACGAGCACGTGCCCGGCCAGCGCGGCACCGGCCACCCCCACGTGCCCGCGCCGGGCGGCGAGCACACCCGGTACCCGGCCGGCCGGCCGCTCACCGGCTCCCTCGCCGCGCTCACGCCGTACCTCGCCGCCGCGGTCTGCACCCTGGGCATCCTGTACAACGTCCTCAACGGCCGCCGGCCCGACCACGTCGTGCTGATCACCGCGGGCGGCGTCGTGCTGGCGCTCGTCATGCGCCAGGGCATCATGCTGCTGGACAACATCTCCCTCACCCAGGAACTGGCGCAGAAGGAGAACCACTTCCGCTCCCTGGTGCAGGGCTCCAGCGACGTCATCATGATCGCCGCGCCCAACGGCATCCTCCGGTACGTCTCCCCGGCCGCCGCCGGGGTCTACGGACGGCCCGCCGAGGATCTGGTGGGCACCGAACTGGCGGCCCTGATCCACGCGGAGGACCTGGGCTGCGTGGTGCACGAGGTGCGCCGCTTCCTCGCCGCCAGCCCGCTGGAGGAACCCACCACACGCATCGAGTGCCGCTTCCGCTCGGGCGAGGGCGGCTGGCTCAACGTCGAGTCGACCGTCAACCGGCATCACGGCGGCCTGATCTTCAACAGCCGGGACGTGACCGAACGGGTACGGCTGCAGGCCCAGTTGCAGCACAACGCCGAGCACGACCCGCTCACCGACCTGCCCAATCGCGCGCTGTTCACCAGGCGCGTCCAGCAGGCCGTGTCCGGCCGCCGGGCCACCGACCGGGGCGCCGCCCTGAGGGGCACGGCCGTGCTCTTCATCGACCTGGACGGCTTCAAGGCCGTCAACGACACGATCGGGCACCAGGCGGGGGACGAGCTGCTCGTCCAGGCCGCCCGCAGGCTCCAGGACGCGGTCCGGCACGGGGACACCGCGTCCCGGCTGGGCGGCGACGAGTTCGCGGCCCTGATCGTCGGGGACGGCACCCGTGACCGTGCCGCCCGGGAGCGGAACATCCTGGAGCTCGCCGACCGCCTCAGGGTGACCCTCTCCCAGCCGTACGCGATCGACGGCAACGATGTCCGTGTCAACGCCTCCATCGGGGTCGCCTTCGCCGAACCAGGCCTCGGCGCGGGCGAGCTGCTGCGCAACGCCGACCTCGCGATGTACCGCGCGAAGTCGGCCGGAAAGGGCCGTGTCGAGCTGTACAAACCGCAGATGCAGCAGGACGTCGTACGCAAGGCGGAGCTGGCCACCCGGCTGCGCGCCGCGCTGCACGACGGCGAGTTCGCGCTACTGCACCAGCCGGTGGTCTGTCTGGAGAACGGCCGGATCACATCGGTCTCCGCGCAGGCGCGCTGGCGTTCCTCCCAGGGGGTGCTGTTCACCCCGGCCGAGTTCCTGCGGGTGGCCGAGGACGGCGACAAGACCGCCGAGCTGGAGCGCTGGATCCTGGAGGAGGCCGTGGAGCAGGCGGCCGAGCGGGCCGCCACCGGGAGCGTGGTGCCGGTGGCCGTCCGGACGAGCGCCCGGCGGCTGCTGGACCGCTCGACACCGCTCGGCCCCCTGGAGGCGCTGCTGACCCGGCACGGGCTGCCGCCCGGCGCGCTGGTCATCGAGCTGTCCGACACCGACCCCAGGACCTCGCTGGACGAGCTGGAGCGGCGCCTGGCCGCGCTCAGCCGGCTCGGGGTGCGGATCGCGCTCGACGGCTTCGGCAGCGGCTACGCGGCGATCACGGCCCTCAGAAGGCTCCCCGTCGACATCCTCAAACTCGACCGCAGCCTGGTCGACGGTGTAGTGGAGTCCGCGCGGCTGCACAAGATCACCAGCGGGCTGCTGCGCATCGCCGGCGATCTCGGGCTGCAGTCCGTCGCCGAGGGCGTCGACCTGCCGGAGCAGGTGGTCGCGCTGCGCGCGATGGGCTGCACCCATGGGCAGGGCATGGCCTTCGCGGGACCGCTGGACGAGTACCGGCTGCGCCGGGCGCTCGGATCAGGCCATTATCCCGTTCCGCACGCCCCGGCCGAGCCGGCGTTCGCGGGCGGGGGAGCGGGGGTGTACACCGGAGGTGTGTCCGCCGTCTTCGGAGGTGGCAGTGCCCTTCGCTCACATAATGAGACTCCCGTCCCACCCACTTGACACGTGGTGCGCGTCGGGGGGAGGGTCAGTGCCATGCGCACCCGAATTCTCGTACTTGGACAGCGCGTCGGCTGAGCTGGGAACGACCGGAGGACGATCCGGAATCCCCAGCGACCACACCGGCGCGCTCCCCTCGCTTGCCCTACGGCACGAGGGGTTTTTTGTTGCACAGGCACCTGTCGTACCGCAGTCGTACATCGTACAAACCTCGCAAAAACCCTCAGCATCGAGAAGAGAATGCCGATGACCGAGCAGGCCACCGGGGCCCATCCGCAGCCGCGGCCCCGATCCGGAGGACAGCAGTCCGCCCCCGTCGAGCACGTCACGGGTGCGCAGTCCCTCATCCGCTCCCTCGAGGAGGTCGGCGCTGAGACGGTATTCGGCATTCCCGGCGGCGCGATCCTGCCGGCGTACGACCCGCTGATGGACTCCACCCGGGTGCGCCACGTCCTGGTCCGCCATGAGCAGGGCGCCGGCCACGCGGCCACCGGTTACGCGCAGGCCACCGGCAAGGTCGGCGTCTGCATGGCGACCAGCGGCCCCGGCGCCACCAACCTGGTCACGCCGATCGCCGACGCGCACATGGACTCGGTGCCGCTGGTCGCGATCACCGGCCAGGTCGCCTCGAAGTCGATCGGCACGGACGCCTTCCAGGAGGCGGACATCGTCGGCATCACCATGCCGATCACCAAGCACAACTTCCTCGTCACCAAGGCCGAGGACATCCCGCAGGTCATCGCGCAGGCGTTCCACATCGCCTCCACCGGCCGCCCGGGCCCGGTCCTGGTCGACATCGCCAAGGACGCACTCCAGGCGAAGACCACCTTCTCCTGGCCGCCCACCATGGACCTGCCCGGCTACCGCCCGGTGACCAAGCCGCACGCCAAGCAGATCCGCGAGGCCGCCAAGCTGATCACCGCCGCCAAGCGGCCCGTCCTCTACGTCGGCGGCGGCGTCATCAAGGCGCAGGCCACCGCCGAGCTGAAGGTCCTCGCCGAACTCACCGGAGCGCCCGTCACCACCACCCTGATGGCGCTCGGCGCATTCCCCGACAGCCACCCGCTGCACGTGGGAATGCCGGGCATGCACGGTGCGGTCACCGCCGTCACCGCGCTGCAGAAGGCCGACCTGATCGTCGCCCTCGGAGCCCGCTTCGACGACCGCGTCACCGGCAAGCTGGACAGTTTCGCCCCGTACGCCAAGATCGTCCACGCCGACATCGACCCGGCCGAGATCGGCAAGAACCGCGCCGCCGACGTGCCGATCGTCGGCGACGCCCGCGAGGTCATCGCCGACCTGGTCCAGGCCGTGCAGAAGGAGCACAGCGAGGGCCACAAGGGCGACTACACCGCCTGGTGGAGCGACCTCAACCGCTGGCGCGAGACGTACCCGCTCGGCTACGACCAGCCCGAGGACGGCTCCCTGGCCCCGCAGCAGGTCATCGAGCGCATCGGGCAGCTCGCCCCGGAGGGCACGATCTTCGCCGCGGGCGTCGGCCAGCACCAGATGTGGTCCGCGCACTTCGTCCAGTACGAGAAGCCCGCCACCTGGCTGAACTCCGGTGGCGCGGGCACGATGGGCTACGCGGTCCCGGCCGCCATGGGCGCCAAGGCCGGCCGGCCGGACCGTACGGTCTGGGCGATCGACGGCGACGGCTGCTTCCAGATGACCAATCAGGAACTGACCACCTGCGCCCTGAACAACATCCCGATCAAGGTCGCCATCATCAACAACGGCGCCCTCGGGATGGTCCGCCAGTGGCAGACCCTCTTCTACAACCAGCGCTACTCCAACACCGTGCTGCACTCCGGCCCGGAGGCCACCGGCAAGGAGCCGAGCGCCGGCACCCGCGTCCCCGACTTCGTGAAGCTGTCCGAGGCCATGGGGTGTTACGCGATCCGCTGCGAGCGCCCCGAGGACCTGGACAAGGTCATCGAAGAGGCGAACTCCATCAACGACCGTCCGGTCGTCATCGACTTCATCGTCCACGAGGACGCGATGGTCTGGCCGATGGTCGCCGCCGGCACCTCCAACGACGAGATCCTGGCCGCCCGGGACGTCCGCCCCGACTTCGGCGACAACGAAGACGACTGAGCGAGAGAGACGCAGAAGAAAATGTCCAAGCACACGCTCTCCGTCCTGGTGGAGAACAAGCCGGGCATCCTGGCCCGGATCGCCGCCCTCTTCTCCCGCCGCGGCTTCAACATCGACTCCCTCGCCGTCGGCGTCACCGAGCACGCCGACATCTCCCGCATCACGATCGTGGTGAGCGTCGAAGCCCTGCCGCTGGAGCAGGTCACCAAGCAGCTCAACAAGCTCGTCGAAGTCCTGAAGATCGTCGAACTGGAGCCGGGTTCGGCCGTTCAGCGCGAACTCGTTCTGGTGAAGGTGCGCGCCGACAACGAGACCCGCTCCCAGATCGTGGAGATCGTCCAGCTGTTCCGCGCCAAGACCGTCGACGTCTCCCCGGAGGCCGTCACCATCGAGGCCACCGGGTCCAGCGACAAGCTGTCCGCCATGCTCAAGATGCTGGAGCCGTTCGGCATCAAGGAGCTGGTGCAGTCCGGCACGATCGCGATCGGCCGCGGCGCCCGTTCGATCACGGACCGCTCGCTGCGCGCCCTCGACCGATCCGCGTAAGGCTGGATACGGGCGGTCGGCGCATCGCCGGTCGCCCGTATGCCGAGACCCCGAGACTTTCCGTCCGCTCACCGGCATACGGTGGGACGCACAACCTGCACACCAAGGAGAGAACCCAAAGTGGCCGAGCTGTTCTACGACGCTGACGCCGACCTGTCCATCATCCAGGGCCGCAAGGTCGCGGTCATCGGCTACGGCAGCCAGGGCCACGCGCACGCCCTGTCGCTGCGCGACTCCGGTGTCGACGTCCGTGTCGGTCTGCACGAGGGCTCCAAGTCCAAGGCCAAGGCCGAGGAGCAGGGCCTGCGCGTGGTGAGCCCGGCCGAGGCCGCCGCCGAGGCCGACGTCATCATGATCCTCATCCCGGACCCGATCCAGGCCCAGGTCTACGAGGAGTCCATCGCCCCGAACCTGAAGGACGGCGACGCGCTGTTCTTCGCCCACGGCTTCAACATCCGCTTCGGCTTCATCAAGCCCCCGGCCGGCGTCGACGTCGCCCTGGTCGCCCCGAAGGGCCCGGGCCACCTGGTCCGCCGCCAGTACGAGGAGGGCCGCGGCGTTCCGGCGATCGCCGCCGTCGAGCAGGACGCCACGGGCAACGCCTTCCCGCTGGCCCTGTCGTACGCCAAGGCCATCGGCGGCACCCGCGCCGGTGTCATCAAGACGACCTTCACCGAGGAGACCGAGACCGACCTGTTCGGCGAGCAGGCCGTGCTGTGCGGCGGCACCTCCGCCCTGGTCAAGGCCGGCTTCGAGACCCTGGTCGAGGCGGGCTACCAGCCGGAGATCGCCTACTTCGAGTGCCTCCACGAGCTGAAGCTGATCGTCGACCTCATGTACGAGGGCGGCCTGGAGAAGATGCGCTGGTCCGTCTCCGAGACCGCCGAGTGGGGCGACTACGTCACCGGCCCGCGCATCATCACCGACGCCACCAAGGCCGAGATGAAGCAGGTCCTCGCCGAGATCCAGGACGGCACCTTCGCCCAGACCTGGATGGACGAGTACCACGGCGGTCTGAAGAAGTACAACGAGTACAAGCAGCAGGACGCCGAGCACCTGCTGGAGACCACCGGCAAGCAGCTCCGCAAGCTGATGAGCTGGGTGAACGAGGAGGCGTAAGCCTCACGTCAGGGGGTCGGGGCAGACTGCTCCGGCCCCCTTTGTCCACCCCGTCCAGCCACGGACGGGTGATCCTTCCGCAGAGGCGCAAGACGCCCTCCGGCACGCCACTACACTGCTGCACAACATACGCGTCAGGCCCACAGCGTCGTGCGTCTTCCGCGGCTAAGCGACACCGAGGAATTGCAGGCACGCCCCGCGCCGCCCGGCACGCACTCTCGCCGCACCGGCCAAAGGGCCTGGTAGCTCCGCTACGAGGACCTTCGCCCGGCACGCCGAGAGCACGCACCGAACGACGCGGGAACGCACCCGCCCTTCCCCGGTGCCACTCCCCTCCACCGCCAGCGGCCGTCGGGACGGCCGTCCGCATTGGACTTGTGAGGACTCACGTGAGCTCGAAACCCGTCGTACTCATCGCTGAAGAGCTGTCGCCCGCGACCGTCGACGCGCTCGGCCCCGACTTCGAGATCCGGCACTGCAACGGCGCCGACCGAGCCGAGCTGCTCCCCGCCATCGCCGACGTCGACGCGATCCTGATCCGTTCCGCCACCAAGGTCGACGCCGAGGCCATCGCCGCCGCGAAGAAGCTCAAGGTCGTCGCGCGCGCCGGCGTCGGCCTGGACAACGTCGACGTCTCCGCCTCCACCAAGGCCGGCGTGATGGTCGTCAACGCCCCGACCTCCAACATCGTCACCGCCGCCGAGCTGGCCTGTGGTCTGCTGCTCGCCACCGCGCGCAACATCCCGCAGGCGAACGCCGCGCTGAAGGTCGGCGAGTGGAAGCGCAGCAAGTACACGGGTGTCGAGCTGGCCGAGAAGACGCTGGGTGTCGTGGGCCTGGGCCGCATCGGTGCCCTCGTCGCGCAGCGCATGTCCGCCTTCGGCATGAAGGTCGTCGCCTACGACCCCTACGTGCAGCCCGCGCGCGCCGCGCAGATGGGCGTCAAGGTGCTGTCCCTGGACGAGCTGCTCGAGGTCTCCGACTTCATCACCGTCCACCTGCCCAAGACCCCCGAGACCCTCGGCCTGATCGGTGACGAGGCGCTGCGCAAGGTCAAGCCGAGCGTGCGCATCGTCAACGCGGCCCGCGGCGGCATCGTCGACGAGGAGGCGCTGTACTCGGCGCTCAAGGAGGGCCGCGTCGCGGGCGCGGGGCTGGACGTGTACGCCAAGGAGCCCTGCACGGATTCCCCGCTGTTCGAGTTCGACCAGGTCGTGGCCACCCCGCACCTCGGCGCCTCGACCGACGAGGCCCAGGAGAAGGCCGGTATCGCCGTCGCCAAGTCGGTGCGCCTCGCGCTCGCCGGTGAGCTGGTGCCGGACGCGGTGAACGTCCAGGGCGGTGTCATCGCCGAGGACGTCAAGCCGGGTCTGCCGCTCGCCGAGCGCCTCGGCCGCATCTTCACCGCGCTCGCGGGCGAGGTCGCGGTCCGTCTCGACGTCGAGGTCTACGGCGAGATCACCCAGCACGACGTGAAGGTGCTGGAGCTGTCCGCGCTCAAGGGCGTCTTCGAGGACGTCGTCGACGAGACGGTGTCGTACGTCAACGCGCCGCTGTTCGCGCAGGAGCGTGGCGTCGAGGTGCGGCTGACCACCAGCTCCGAGTCCGCCGACCACCGCAACGTGGTGACCGTGCGCGGCACGCTCGGCAGCGGCGAG
Organism: Streptomyces sp. BK340; assembly: GCF_007827595.1. GTDB lineage: Bacteria > Actinomycetota > Actinomycetes > Streptomycetales > Streptomycetaceae > Streptomyces. Next base: position 144,112 of record NZ_VISR01000018.1, on the reverse strand, counting down.
GAGGTGTCGGTCTCCGGCACGCTGGCCGGCCCGAAGCACGTGCAGAAGATCGTCGCGGTCGGCGACTTCGACGTCGACCTCGCGCTCGCCGACCACATGGTCGTCCTGCGCTACGAGGACCGCCCGGGTGTCGTCGGCACCGTCGGCCGCATCCTCGGCGAGGCGGGCATCAACATCGCCGGCATGCAGGTCGCCCGCGCGGCGGTCGGCGGAGAGGCGCTGGCCGTGCTGACCGTGGACGACACGGTGGGCACCGCGGTTCTGGCCGAGGTCGCGTCGGAGATCGGGGCGACGTCCGCCCGCTCGGTGAACCTGGTCTGAGTCTCCGTCGCACAAAGCGCCGGGCGGGCTGAGGAGTTCTCAGCCCGCCCGGCGCTGTCGTGCCTGGGAGGGTCCCCGTTCCTACGGGCCCCGGTCGCCCGGGGGTGTGAGGCTCAGGCCGCGGTCCGAGGAGCCGTGACGCTCTCCGGTGCCGGAGTCTCCCGGACGTGGATCCGGCGCAGGGTGGCCGCCGCCCCGACGGCCGCGAGAGCCAGCAGCACCGCCCCCGCGATCGCCGCGCTGTGCATGCCGGTGGTGAACGCCTCCCGGGCCGCCGTCGCCAGGGCGTCACCCGTGCGCCCCGGCAGCCGGCCGGCGACCGCGAGCGCGCCGCCCAGGGTCTCGTGGGCCTCGGCCGGCGCCGAGGACGGCATCTCGTGGCGGTAGACCGCCGTACCGATGGAGCCGAGGACCGCCATGCCCAGCGCGCCGCCGAACTCCGTTCCCGTCTCCAGCAGCGAGGAGGCGGCGCCCGCCTGCTCCACCGGGGCCGCGCCCATGGCCAGGTCGGTCATCTGCGACATCACCATGACGATGCCGGAGGCCAGGACGCCGCAGGCGGCGAGGACGAGCCAGAGGGAGTCCGTGCCGGTCAGGGCCAGCATGCCGTAGCCCGCCGCGGCGATCGCGAAGCCCGCGGTGACCACGTAGGCGCGGTTGACGCCCTTCTGGACCAGGGCGGTCGCGATCGGGGCCGCCATGCCGATCGGCACCGAGGGCAGCAGCGACCACAGGGCCGCCTCCAGCGCGCTCTTGTCGAGCACCGACTGCAGGTACTGCGTGGTGAAGAACGCGGAACCCATCATCGCGAGCGCGGAGACGAGGTTCAGGACCACCGCGGGGGCGAAGCCCCGGCCGCGGAACAGGGCCGGCGAGATCATCGGCGAGGCCGCCGTGCGCTGGCGGTGGACGAAGAGGGCCGCGAAGAGCAGGCCGACGGTGACCGAGACGACGTACTGCGGGTGCCAGCCCTCGGACGGGATCTCCTTGAGGCCGTAGATCACGGGGAGCACAGCCGCCATCGACAGCGGCACGCTCACGAAGTCGAAGCGGCCGGGCTCCGGGTTCTTCGACTCCGGCAGCAGGATCGGGCCGAGGACCAGCAGCAGGACCATCGCGGGCAGGTTGACCAGGAAGACCGAGCCCCACCAGAAGTACTGGACCAGCACTCCGCTCAGCACGGAGCCCAGCGCGATGCCGCCGGTCATGACGCCGGACCAGATACCGATCGCCTTCGCCCGCTGTCCGGGGTCGGTGAACATCGTGCGGACCAGCGCCATGGTCGACGGCATGAGGGTCGCGCCGCCGATACCGAGGACCGCGCGGGCCGCGATCAGGGTCTCGGCGCTGTTCGCGTAGGCCGCGACGAGGGACGCGGTCCCGAAGGCGGCCGCGCCGAGCAGGAGCAGTCGGCGGCGGCCGATGCGGTCGCCCAGCGAGCCCATCGTCATCAGCAGACCGGCCAGGACGAAGCCGTAGATGTCGAAGATCCACAGCTGCTGGGTGCCGCTCGGCTCCAGGTCGGCGCTGATCGAGGGGATCGCGAAGTAGAGGACCGAGACGTCCATGGAGACCAGCAGCAGCGGCAGCATCAGCACGCTGAGCGCGGTCCATTCGCGCCGGCCGGCGCGTCCGGTGGGGGAGTCGGTGCTCGTCGAGTTCGTCATGCCGATGACTGTACAAGCGTCTTAAACGCTTGTCTAGAACGCTTGTATAAGTCGTGCGTCTAGGACGGTTGTATGAATCTTCGGTAGGGTGGTCCGCATGGGACATCGTGAGGATCTGCTCGAAGGCGCCAAGCGCTGCCTGCTGGAGAAGGGCTTCCTGCGCACGACCGCGCGGGACATCGTCAAGGAGTCGGGCACCAACCTGGCGTCGATCGGCTACCACTACGGGTCGAAGGACGCGCTGCTGGTGCAGGCGTACGTCTCGCTGATCGAGGGTGTGGGGGAGAGCTTCGACCCCGGTCTGGGCGGCGAGGTGACGCAGCCCCCGGGATCGCTGGAGCGGTTCCACGAGGTGTGGGCGAGCATCATCCGGGCGGTTCCCGGGTCGCGGGCGATCTGGCTGCTGAGCTTCGAACTCATCCTCCAGGGCGACCGGATCCCGCAGGTGCGCAAGCTGCTGTCCGAGGCGCAGGAGGAGGGCCGCTCGGGCCTCGTGTCCCTGTTCAGCGGGGTTCCGGAGTCCGACCTCGACAAGGAGACCGTCGAGAGCGAGGGCCGCTTCTACCAGACCCTCCTCAACGGCCTGATGGTCCAGTGGCTCTTCGACCCGGACTCGGCGACCACCGCGGAGCAGCTCACGGAGGGGCTGCGGCGGACGATCGCGGGTGCCGCGACGAGCTGACCCTGCCGTCCCGCGGCTGCGGCACCCGGTCCGCGAAGTGCCGTACGACGGCCGGGCCGGGGCAGCCGCCCGGCGCCGGCGGCTACAGCCGGGACCTCTTCAGCGCCATGTGCAGCAGCAGCCGGTCCTCGCCGTCGTCCAGGTCCAGGCCCGTCAGCTGTTCCACGCGGGACAGGCGGTAGTAGAGGGTCTGGCGGTGGATGCCCAGCTCCGCCGCGGCGCGGCCGGCCTGGCCCGCTCGGTCCAGGTAGACCTCGGCCGTGCGGGCCAGGTCCTGGTGGGCGGGGGAGAGGAGGGGTGCGACGGCCGGGTCGTGGGTGGCCTCCGCGGGCAGCGCGGTCAGCAGGCGGTACGGGCCGATGCCCCGCCACTCGGCCACGGGCCCGAACCTCGGCTCGGCCAGTGCGGCGCGGGCGGCGGCGGAGGCCTCCTGCCAGACCGTGCCCAGTTCGGCGAGTCCGCCGCGGGGTTCGCCGACACCGGCCGCGGCCCTGCCCCCGCCCGACCGCGTTCCCTCCGCCTCCTTCAGCAGCCGGGAGGCCGCCGTCAGCGCGGGTGCCGCCACATCGGTCGAGCGCAGCCGCACCAGGACCGCGAGGCTCTGACCGGCCGTCCCCCACGGCACCGTGCACAGGGCCGTGGCGTGCGGGACCGTACGCGGTGACGGGGCCTGCTCCGGGTCGGCCGAGGGCCACGGCGCGATGCAGACCACCGTGTGGGGGGCGTCGGCGCGGGTCCCGAGGGCGGTGCGGAGTTCCATCACCGCCGAGTCCCGCTGCCACCCGCTCTCCGCGGTCAGCACGGCCCGCAGCTCCCGGCCCAGACCGGCTCCCGCCTGCGCCTCGTCGGCGAGCAGGGCGCCGATCCGGCCCGTCACCTGCATGGCGGCGGTCAGCTGCGCGTCCGTCGGACCCGGGTCGTAGTCCAGCAGCCAGACATAGCCGAGGACGACACCTCGATGGCGTACCGGCAGACAGATGCGGCCGCGGTAGACGCCGGCCTCCGGGGTCGGCGGGATCCGCACCGGCCCCGTCGCGCGCGTGATGCCGAAGCCCTCGAACCACGCCCGCACCGTCGCCGTGGAGCGCCGGGTCAGGATCGAGCGGGTGCGCACCGGGTCCAGCGCCGAGGGATCCAGGTCGCCCTCACTGTCGTACGCGCCGAAGGCGATCAGCTCGAAGTCCCGGTTCTCCAGGGTCGCGGGCGCCCCCAGCAGTTCCGAGATCTCGTCCACCAGCTCCTGATAATCGCCCACGCTTCCAAAGGATGCTGCATCCGCTGCCACGCAGGCATCTTCGCGCATTTCCGCGCCGCCTTCATACATATGTCTGAGATCCGGTGCACGGATGCGTGACAGCTGTCGATGGCCGACGATCGAAGAGATCCTTAGGTTTCACGGTGGTTCTCCGTGCCGTACCCGAATCGTCGGGTGGCGGCCGTTTGGTGCTTGTCTGTGGAGGTGCCCCGTGCTGGGTCCCGTGATTCTCGCCGCGTCGCGCAGCGACCGGATGCGACGCCTTATCTCGGCGGCCCCGGTGACCAAGCAGGTCGTCGACCGCTTCATCCCGGGCGAGACCGTCGACGACATCGTCCCGATCATCAGCGACCTGACGGCCAAGGGCCTGGAGCTGACGATGGACGTCGTCGGCGAGGACATCACCACCCCCGAGCAGGCCACCGCCGCCCGGGACGCCTATCTGCTGCTGATCGACCGGCTGCGCGAGCTGGAGCTCGGCGAGAAGGTCGAGATGTCGGTCAAGCTGTCGATGTTCGGGCAGGCCCTGGAGGGCGGCCACGAGCTGGCGCTCGCCAACGTCCGCCCCGTCGTCGTGGCCGCCGCGGCCATCGGTACGACCGTCACGCTCGACGCCGAGGACCACACCACCCTGGACTCGATGTTCGCCATCCACGAGGAGCTGCGGAAGGACTTCCCGCAGACCGGCTGCGTCATCCAGGCCTACCTCTTCCGCACCGAGGCCGACGCCCGTCGCCTCGCCGAGGCCGGCAGCCGTGTCCGCCTCGTGAAGGGCGCCTACAAGGAGCCCGCCGAGGTCGCCTACCAGCAGAAGCACGAGATCGACAAGGCCTACGTGCGCATCCTGAAGACGCTGATGGAGGGCGAGGGCTACCCGATGATCGGGTCCCACGACCCGCGCCTCATAGCCATCGCGCAGGAGCTGGCGCACCAGGCCGGGCGCAAACTGGACGAGTACGAGTTCCAGATGCTCTACGGCATCCGCGGCGACGAGCACCTGCGGCTGGCCGCCGAGGGCCACCGCATGCGCGTCTACACCGCCTACGGCACCGACTGGTACGGCTACTTCATGCGCCGTCTCGCGGAGAAGCCGGCCAACCTGCGCTTCTTCCTCCGGTCGATGGTCAGCAAGGGCTAGCCCGAACACCCGCTCACGTACAAGGAGTTACGGATCTCATGGACGCTGTGACCCAGGTCCCCACCCCCGTCAACGAGCCGGTGCACGGCTACGCCCCCGGCTCGCCCGAGCGCGCCCGTCTGGAGGTCAAGCTCAAGGAGCTGGCCGAGAACCCGATCGACCTGCCGATGACCATCGGCGGCGAGCGGCGGATGGGCGGCGGCGAGACCATCCAGGTGGTCCAGCCGCACAACCACAAGGCCGTCATCGGCACCCTGCGCAACGCCACCCAGCAGGACGCCCAGGACGCCGTCGACGCGGCCCTGGCCGCCGCGCCGGCCTGGCGTGCGATGTCCTTCGACGACCGCGCGGCGATCATCCTGCGCGCCGCCGAGCTGCTGTCCGGCCCCTGGCGCGAGACCATCGCCGCCTCCACCATGCTCGGCCAGTCCAAGACCGCCCAGCAGGCCGAGATCGACACCCCCTGCGAGCTGGTCGACTTCTGGCGCTTCAACGTCCACTACGCCCGCCAGATCCTCGCCGAGCAGCCCCCGGCGAACTCCCCGGGCGTGTGGAACCGCATGGACCACCGCCCGCTGGAGGGCTTCGTCTACGCGATCACGCCCTTCAACTTCAGCGCCATCGCGGGCAACCTGCCCACCGCGCCCGCGCTGATGGGCAACGTGGTCGTGTGGAAGCCGTCGCCCACCCAGACCCACGCCGCCGTGCTCCTCATGCAGCTGCTGGAGGAGGCCGGTCTGCCCAAGGGCGTCATCAACCTCGTCACCGGTGACGGCATCGAGGTCTCCAAGGTCGCCCTGGTCCACCGCGACCTCGCCGGCATCCACTTCACCGGCTCGACCAAGACCTTCCAGTACCTGTGGAAGACGGTCGGCAACAACATCGAGAAGTACCGCTCCTACCCGCGTCTGGTCGGCGAGACCGGCGGCAAGGACTTCCTCGTCGCCCACCCGAGCGCGGACCGTGCCGTCCTGAAGACCGCCCTCACCCGCGGTGCCTTCGAGTACCAGGGCCAGAAGTGCAGCGCGACCTCCCGCGCCTACATCCCGGCCTCCATCTGGAACTCGGGCTTCAAGGAGGAGTTCGCGGCCGAGGTCGACTACCTGACCATGGGTGACGTCACCGACCTGTCGAACTTCATCGGCGCCGTGATCGACGACCGTGCCTTCGCCAAGAACAAGGCCGCGATCGACCGCGCCAAGGAGGACCCGACCTGCACGATCGTCGCGGGCGGCACCTACGACGACTCGGTCGGCTACTTCGTCCGCCCGACGGTCATCGAGTCCACCGACCCGGAGAACGAGATCTTCCGCACCGAGTACTTCGGTCCGGTCCTCGGCATCCACGTCTACGAGGACGACAAGTACGACGAGATGCTGGAGCAGATGGAGTCGGTCTCCGACTACGCCCTGACCGGCTCGGTCATCTCCAACGACCGCGCGGCCGCCGCGTACACGATGGAGAAGCTGCGCTACGCGGCCGGCAACTTCTACATCAACGACAAGTCGACCGGCGCCGTCGTCGGCCAGCAGCCCTTCGGCGGCGGCCGTGCCTCCGGCACCAACGACAAGGCCGGTGCCCCGCAGAACCTGATGCGCTGGACCCTGACCCGCGCCATCAAGGAGACGCTGGTCGCGCCGACCGACTACACGTACCCGCACATGGGCTGATCCTCAGCCCCCCGAACGACGGGCCGGGAAACCTGACATCCGAGCAGGCTTCCCGGCCCGTTTCCAATTCCCCCGTCCCGCCTCCCCGCCCCGTCACACTGGACACATGACGGTCATGACGGACGACGGAGTACGGCTGTGGGCCCGGCGGTCGGGCGGTGCGGGCGATCCACTGGTCCTGTGCCACGGCGGGCCGGGCCTGTGGGACATGTTCGGTGACGTGGCCGGGCTGCTCGCGGACGTGACCCCGGTGATCCGCTGGGACCAGCGCGGCTGCGGGCGGTCGGAGCGCTGCGACGGTCCGTGGACGAGCGAGCGGTTCGTCGCGGACCTGGACGCCGTACGACGGCACTTCGGGCTGGAGCGGATGGCTCTGCTCGGCCACTCCTGGGGTGCGCAGCTGGCGCTGAGCTACGCCCTGGCGCATCCGGACCGGGTGGGCTCGCTGGTGTACGTCGCGGGCACGGGCATCGGCCCGGACTCCGACTGGTACGGCGCCTACCACCACACCTTCCTCAACCGCCTCGCCGACCACCCCGAACGCCTGGCCCGCTGGCGGGAGCTGACGGCCCGCGCGCAGCGCACGGAGGAGGAGGAGCGGGAGCGCGCGGTCCTGCAGTGGTCCGTGGAGTTCGAGGACCGGGACGGGGCCCTGGAGCCCGCCGGGCGCATGGCCGAGCCGTGGTTCGGGATCAACTCCGAGTCCAACACGGTGCTGGGCGAGGAGCGCAAGCGCCTCTGGGGCACCCCGGAGCTGTACACCGCCTGCCAGAAGCTCGACGTGCCGGTGCTGATCATCGACGGCGCCCGGGACATCCGGCCGCGCGCGGCCGTCGACTCCCTCGCCGAGGCCCTGCCCCACGCCCGGCGGGTGATCCTCCCGGACGCCGGGCACCTGCCGTGGGCGGAGGACCCGAACGGCTTCCGGGAGACGCTCAGGCAGTGGCGGCAGCGGGCAGATGCCGGCCGAGAAAGTCCCGCATGAGCGCGGCGATCTGGTCCGCGTGCGTCTCCAGGGCGAAGTGCCCGGCCGGCAGGAGATGCACCTCGGCCCTCGGCAGGTCCCGCTGGAAGGCGAGCGCGCCCGCGGGCACGAAGATCGCGTCGTGCGCGCCCCAGGCGGCGAGCAGTGGCACCTGGCTGGTGCGGAAGTACTCGTGGAAGGCCGGGTACAGGGTGATGTTGGAGCCGTAGTCGGAGATCAGGTCGAGCTGGATCTCCGACTGACCGGGCCGGGCCATCCGTGCCGTGTCGTGCTCGTACGCGTCGGGGCTGACCAGTGACGGGTCCGGCACCCCGTGCACGTACTGCCACTTGATCCCCTCCGGGCTGATCAGCTCCCGGACCGGCTCCTCGGTCAGCGGCGTCCGCTCCGCGATCAGCGCGAGCACCGGCGCCCAGGCCTGCTCGCCGAGCCCCTCCTCGTAGGCGTTGCCGTTCTGCGTGACGATCGCCGTCACGCGCTCGGGGTGGGCGAGGGCCAGGCGCAGGCCGATCGGGGCGCCGTAGTCCTGGATGTACAGGGCGAACTCCTTCAGCCCCAGTTGCTCGGTGAACTCCCCGGTGATCGCGGCCAGCTCGTCGAAGCGGTACGTGAACTCCGTGGCCGCCGGCGCGGCCGACCGGCCGAAGCCGATGTGGTCGGGGGCGATCACCCGGTAGTGGTCGGCGAGCAGCGGGATCAGCTCGCGGAACATGTGCGAGCTGCTCGGGAAGCCGTGCAGGAGCAGCAGGACCGGTGCGTCTTCCGGGCCCGCCTCGCGGTAGTACACGTCGAGGCCGCGGACGGTGACGGTGCGGTGGTGAACCTGGTGAATCGACATGACAGCAGTGCATCACGCCTCCATCTAACCAGTCAAGAGACTTTTAGCGGTTAGATGCGATCCTTGCTCCATGACCCTTCGCCTGCGTACCGCCCACACGGCCGACCTCGACCCCGCCGACCTCCGCGCCGCCCGCGCCCTCCTGGACGAGGCCTTCGACGGGGACTTCGCCGACCAGGACTGGGACCACGGCCTCGGCGGCATGCACGCCCTCGTCCACGACACTGCCGGTCTCGCCGCGCACGGCTCGGTCGTGATGCGCCGGATACGGCACCAGGGGCGCTGGCTGCGCGCCGGATACGTGGAGGCGGTCGCCGTACGGGCCGACGTACGCCGCACCGGGCTCGGCGGGCGGGTGATGGCCGAGCTGGAACGGATCGTCGACCGGGCCTACGACCTCGGAGCGCTCTCCGCGAGCGAGGACGGCGCCCCGCTGTACACCGCCCGCGGCTGGCAGCGGTGGAGCGGTCACGTCTGCGCCCTCTCGCCGGACGGCATCGTCCGTCTGCCGGAGGAGGAAGGGGGCCTCCACGTCAGGCCCGGGCTCGCCGGCTCCCTGGACCCGGCCCATGCGCTCGTCCTCGACTGGCGTGACGGGGACGTCGCCTGACGGCACGTCACGCCTTGCGGACCAGGATCTTCCCCGTGTTGCCGCCCCGCAGCATCAGCAGGAACGCCTCCACGATCAGCTCGAACCCGTCCACCACCGTCTCGTCGGCCGCGAGCGCCCCGCTGCGCAGATGCGGTACGGCGAAGTCGTACAGCTCTTCCTGCACATCCCGGTAGCCGCTCACCAGGAAGCCCTCGATGCGCAGACTCTTCTCCACGACGTCCGAGTGGTTGAAGACGACCGGTGGTGCGTCCGGGGTGTTGTACCTGCTGATCGTGCCGACCCGCACCACCCGGCCTCGCTCCCGCAGGGCGTCGATCGCCGCGCCGAGGTGGTCGCCGCCGACGTTGTCGACGAACAGGTCGATGCCGTCCGGGGCGGCCGCCGCGAGGAGTTCGGCGACGGGGGCGCGGTGGTAGTCGAAGGCGGCGTCGTAACCGACCTCCTCCGTCAGGTACTTGACCTTCTCCGCCGATCCCGCGCTGCCGATCAGCCGGCCCGCGCCCAGCAGCCGGGCGAAGCGGCCGGTGGCCGTGCCGACCCCGCCCGCCGCGCCGGAGACGAACACGTCGGCGCCCGGACGCAGTTGCGCGATCCGGGTGAGACCGACATAGGCGGTCAGGCCCGTGCCGCCCAGCACGCTCAGGTACGCCGACAGCGGTACGCCCGCGTGGTGGGGCAGCCGCCTGACCTCCTCGGGGCGGACCACGGAGTGGGTGCGCCAGCCCTGCCGGTGGAAGACGATCTCCCCCTCGGGGAGCGCCGGGGTGCGGGAGGCGACGACCCGGCCGAGGGTGCGGCCCTCCAGCGGTGCGTTCAACTCGAAGTCCCCGTCCATCATTTCGCGGTGGTAGGGATCCACGGACCAGTACAGGTTCTCCAGCAGGGCCGTGCCCGGAGCCGGCTCGGGCACGGGGGACTCGACGAAGCGGAAGTGGTCTGCGGTCGGGAAGCCGGCCGGACGGGCGGTCTGCTGCACGGTGAGTGCGATCTCGGTCATGCCAGGGACCGTAGGAAGGAATGCCGGGGCCGGGCAGAGGGTTGCGCTCATGGAACGCGGTGATCCATGAACCGCCCTCATAGACGCAGGTGGGAGCCCCGAGTGACAGCAGCCGACCTTACCCCGCAGGAGCTGAGGATCCTCGTCGCCGTCGCCGACGAGGGCGGCTTCTCGGCCGCGGCCGGCCGGCTCGGGGCCACCCAGTCCGCCGTCTCCCACGCCGTGCGCGGCATCGAGCGCAAGCTGGGCGTCGTCCTCTTCGAGCGCGGCCGGTTCGGCGCCCGGCCGACGCCCGGCGGGGAGCGGGCGGCGGCCCACGCCCGGCGCGTGCTGCGGATGCTCCGGGCGCTGGCCGCCGACGCCCGGGGCGCGGGCACCGCCGAGGCCACCGGTGCACTGCGCGTCGCCGCCTTCCGCAGCGCCGCCCTGCATCTGCTGCCGCCGGCCCTGGAGCGGCTCGCCGAACGGCACCCGGGCATCGAGGTGACCGTCACCGTCGTACGGGAACTGGGCCCCGGCACCGCGGGCGCCGTCGCCGAAGGGCGGGCCGACCTCGGGATCGCCACCCTCGGCGGCTCGCCCCTGCCCGCCGGGCTGGTCGGCGACGTGCTGCTGGAGGAGCCGTACTCCCTGGTCCACCCCGCGGGACACCCGGCGCCGCGCACCCTCCCGCTGGTCGACTGGATGGAGAACTGCGGCTCCTACACCCGCGACTGGTGGGCCGCCCAGGACTGGATCCCGGCCGCGACCGTGCGCGCCGAGGACGACGGGGCGGTGCTGTCGATGGTGGGCAGCGGTCTCGGCATGGCCATCATGCCCGCGCTCTCCCTCACCGGGGCCCCGCCCGCGGTGGCCGTCACCGACCTCGGACCCGAGCGGCCGTCCCGCTCCGTCGGCTACGTCACCACCCCGGAACTGGCCGCCACCTCCGCCGTTCGGGCGCTCGTCCGGGAGCTGCGCTCACTCCATCCGCGGACGACAAAAGCGCAGGTCGCAGCGGTGTGACCCAGTCCACCGTCTCAGATAGTAGGAAGTCCGAGTAATTGTGCAGACAGGTTCGGCCGGCTCCCTTACTTTTGTAGGAGCCGAACGTCTCGCTCGATCAAGCGAATGGCGGTCGTGAGCCGGGCCCCGTGCAGGCAACCCCTGCGGCACCGCTCCCCGCCCATCCGGCGTCTCGCAACCCCTCTTGCCGCACTCCGGTTTGCCGAAGGAGTCGATTTCCATGGCCGAGACGACCGTCCGCCGCCGAGTCCGCCACGTGTCCCGCACGAGCGAGTCCGAGCGCCAGAACGCCGCCGCCGCCCTCCAGCGTGCCCTCGACCGCCGCGACAACGGCGGCGAGACCGGCCACTGAGCCGCCTGGGCCGCCGAAGCCGCCGGTGAGCCGTCACTGATCCGGGAGCCGCACCCTCCCCCGCTCTCGGCTTCGCTCGAGCGGGGGGGGACCCCCATGGTGCGGCGCGGCCTCACGGCCGCGCCGCACCTCGGATCTCATCCGCCGCGCCGCACCTCGAAGTGGTCGATCCGCCGTCCGTCCTCGGCCAGCGCCGACACCGTGAGCCGCGGTGACGGGCCCGGCCGTGCCTCCACCGCGAGCAGCGAGAAGCCGGTGTAGCGCACCCGCGACCACTGGGCCGTCTCCCCCGCGTGCTCCTTGTCCTTGGTCCAGTGGAAGGTCTGCACGGCGTCGTGCCGGGTGACATGACCCTCGTAGCTGTCCTTGACGCCCGAGGGGAAGGAGTACAGGTCCCTGCCCCCGCCGCCCGCGGTGACGTACACGATCCCGTCCCGCGTCGGATCGGTCGACGCGCCGATCGGCACGGACCTGCCGACCTCGCCGCCCTTGATCGCGTCCGTCCGCTCGTACACGTGGTTGTGCCCGTTGACCACCAGGTCCACCTGGTGCTTCGCGAACAGCGGCAGCCACTCCTTGCGGACACCGCCGTCGGAGGCGTGCTGGGACGTCGAGTAGGCGCAGTGGTGGAAGAAGACGACGAGGAAGTCCACGCCCTTCGTCGCGCGCAGCTCGCCCAGCGTCGCGTCCAGCCACTTGGTCTGCCGGCCGCCGCTGTGCCCGAAGTTGGCCGGGATCTCGTACGACACGTCGTTGGCGTCCAGCGCGACGAAGCCGGCGTTGCCGTAGGTGAACGCGTAGGCGCCCGGCGTCCCGTGCGGGTCGAAGCCGCTGTCCGGCAGGGAGAACCGGGCCAGCTGTCCGCCGTAGCCGTCCGGTGAGTACCAGGCCTCCATGTCGTGGTTGCCGGTGGTCACCATCCACGGCACCGACTTGGCGACCGGGTCGTTCTGCTTCAGGAACTGGTCCCAGAACGTGGGGTCGTAGCCGTCCGAGGTCTGTCCGGCGCCGTTGACGTCCGCGTAGCAGATGTCGCCCGCGTGCAGGTGGAAGGCGGGGTTCTGGCGCCCCACGAGGTGGTCGTTGGCGTTCGCGGCCTGCCCCACGCCCTGGTCGCCGAAGGCCGTGAACACGAAGCGCTCCGGGGTCGCGGGCGCCGTGCGGAAGGAGGCGAGGCCGCTGCGGTGGGCGGGAGCGGCCGGGTCCCAGCCGTCGTGGCCGACGCCGTAGTAGTACGTCGTGCCGGGCTTGAGGCCGTCCAGGGCCGCGTGCAGGTAGTACTGCTCGACCGCGGGCCGCACGCCCTGCACCCCGGGGGTGTGCAGGTTGCGCACCTCGGCCTCGATCCGGCGGCCGAGGTCGTCGGGGCGCAGCCCGACGCGCACGTACGGCCGTTTCACCGCGAGCGGCACCTGCCAGGAGACCCGCATCTGTGTCTTCGGGTCGGCACCGAAGGCCAGATGGCGACCGAACGGGCGGACCACCGAACCGGACACCCGCGAGGCGGCCGGGGCCGGGTGCGCCGCGGCACCGGAGCCGGAGGAGCAGGCGGTCAGCAGGCCGCCCGCGACCGCACCCGCCGTCACCAGGGTGCGGCGGCGGACCATTCGGGTGCGCAGGTACTCGTACTGTTCGGCCATGCTCATCCGCTCCGCGAGCGGGCGCGGGATACCGAAGTCGGGGACGGGGGGTCCGGGGGGTGTCCCCCTGGAAAGGGCAGCCATGACAGGGAAGATTCCACCGGGGACCAACACCCGTGCCACACAGGGGTGAACGACAGCCGACGGGAGGACACCTGCAACCCATACGGGTGTCCGTATGACGGACAGGGCATGTCATCACCTGGGACGAGGAGTAGGGTGCCGGCATGTCTCGCAGCATCAATCTCGCAGTGATCCCCGGTGACGGCATCGGCCAGGAGGTCGTGGCCGAGGGTCTCAAGGTCCTCTCCGCCGTCCTGCCGCAGGATGTGAAGCTGGAGACCAAGGAGTACGACTTCGGCGCCAAGCGTTACCACGCCACCGGTGAGACCCTCACCGACGCCGACCTCGCCGCCCTCAAGCAGCACGACGTCATCCTGCTCGGCGCGATCGGCGACCCGAGCGTCCCGTCCGGCGTCCTGGAGCGCGGCTTCCTGCTCAAGCTCCGCTTCGCCTTCGACCACCACGTCAACCTGCGCCCGTCGAAGCTGCTCCCCGGTGTCGCGACCCCGCTGGCCGGCCAGCCGGAGATCGACTTCGTCGTCGTCCGCGAGGGCACCGAGGGCCCCTACACGGGCAACGGCGGCACCATCCGCAAGGGCACCGAGCACGAGGTGGCCACCGAGGTCTCCGTCAACACGGCCTTCGGTGTCGAGCGTGTGGTCCGCGACGCCTTCGCCCGTGCCCAGGCCCGCCCGCGCAAGAAGCTCACGCTGGTCCACAAGAACAACGTGCTGACCTTCGCCGGGCACCTGTGGACCAACATCTTCAACAAGGTCGCCGCGGAGTTCCCCGAGGTCGAGACCGACTACATCCACGTCGACGCGGCGACCATCTACCTGGTCACCCAGCCCGAGCGGTTCGACGTGATCGTCACCGACAACCTGTTCGGCGACATCATCACCGACCTCGCCGCGGCCGTCTCCGGCGGCATCGGTGTGGCCGCCTCCGGCAACATCAACCCGAGCCGCGAGTTCCCGTCCATGTTCGAGCCGGTCCACGGCTCGGCCCCGGACATCGCCGGCCAGGGCAAGGCCGACCCCACCGCCACGGTCCTGTCCGTCGCCCTGCTGCTGCGCCACCTCGGCTACGACGCCGAGGCCGACCGCATCGACACCGCGGTCGCCGCCGACCTCACCGAACGCGTCGGCAAGCCCGCCCGCAGTACGTCGGAGATCGGTGACGCGCTTGCCGTACGAGTAGCCGGCTGACGCCCAGCGCTACATCGAGCCGCCGGGTCGCATCAGCACCCGGCGGCTTTTCCTATGCGGTCGCCGGGTGCCACCATCAACCCCTGGGCCGCATTCACCCCGATTCCTTCCGACCACGGCCCCGCGCGATAATCGAACGCGGAGCCGCGGTATGAGGGAAAGCTCGGACGTCCTAACACCGGCGCAAGCCGGTGACGGGAGTGAGCGCGGCTCGTTCACTACAACCGGTGAAGGACACCCACTCATGACGACGCCCACGATCGAGCTCAAGCCCTCCGCCCATCCGCTCGCCGCCGCGGAGCGCGAGGCGATCCTGGCCAGCCCCGGATTCGGCCGCCACTTCACCGACCACATGGTGACGATCAAGTGGACCGAGGGCCGCGGCTGGCACGACGGCCAGCTCGTTCCGTACGCGCCGATCCCCCTCGACCCGGCCACCAACGTCCTGCACTACGCCCAGGAGATCTTCGAAGGCCTGAAGGCCTACCGCCAGCCCGACGGCTCGGTCGCCACCTTCCGCCCCGACCAGAACGCCAAGCGCTTCCAGCGCTCCGCCAAGCGCCTCGCCATGCCCGAGCTGCCGGTCGAGACGTTCGTCGAGGCCTGTGACGCCCTGGTCCGGCAGGACCAGGACTGGGTGCCCGCGCACGGCGGCGAGGAGTCCCTCTACCTGCGTCCGTTCATGATCGCCACCGAGGTCGGTCTCGGCGTCAAGCCGGCCAACGAGTACCTGTTCATCGTCATCGCCTCCCCGGCCGGCGCGTACTTCCCGGGCGGCGTGAAGCCGGTCTCCATCTGGGCGTCCGAGGACCGCGTCCGCGCCGTCCCCGGCGGCATGGGCGACGCGAAGACCGGCGGCAACTACGCGGCCTCCCTGCTCGCCCAGGCCGAGGCCGCCGCCCAGGGCTGCGACCAGGTCTGCTACCTCGACGCGGTCGAGCACAAGTGGGTCGAGGAGCTCGGCGGCATGAACCTGTACTTCGTGTACGGCGACAGGATCGTCACGCCCACGCTGACCGGCTCCATCCTGGAGGGCGTCACCCGTGACTCCCTGCTGGCCGTCGCCCGCGACCTCGGCTACGAGTCCGAGGAGGGCCGCGTCTCCATCGAGCAGTGGCAGGCCGACTCGGAGAACGGCACCCTCACCGAGGTCTTCGCCTGCGGCACCGCGGCCGTCATCACGCCGGTCGGCACGGTGAAGCGTGCCTCTGCCGAGTGGAAGCAGGGTGGCGGAGAGCCGGGTGAGGTGACTCTCCGCCTGCGCCAGGCCCTCCTCGACATCCAGCGCGGCAAGTCCGAGGACAAGCACGGCTGGATGCATCGCATCGGCTGATGGCCCGGCGGGAACCGACGCGATCGGCCGTCGTTCGTCTCTTGCGTCGTTGTGGCTGGTCGCGCAGTTCCCCGCGCCCCTTTGGGGCGCTGACGCTCAGCTCCTTGCGGACGTGCTCAGGGCCGCCGTGGACTCCACGATGTCCGCGGCGGCCCCCTTGTGTTCCGGGCGGGACGTCAGCAGCAGGTACACCAGTCCGCCGACCGCGCCCGACAGCAGGAAGCTGCAGTCCACCCCGCCGGTGAGCCGCAGCAGCGGGCCCTCGTACGACGGCAGGGACACCGCGAGCAGGCCGACCGCCGCGCCGGCCGCCCAGGACACGGCGGCCCGGACGTTCCAGCCGGCCCGGTACCAGTAGATACCGCCCCGCGAGCGGCGGTTGAAGACCTGCAGGGCGTCGGCGTCGTACACGCCGCGGCAGCGGACGAAGCCGATCAGGGTGATGACCGCCCACGGGGTGCCGATGGCGGTGAGCAGCAGGACGAAGGACGTCATCGCCGACTGCGCGTTCCAGGCGTAGTGGCCGACGAAGACACAGGCCGTGGCCACGACGGCGACCGTGTAGGTGGCGCGGGCACGGGAGGCGCGGGGCAGGATCGCGTCCAGGTCGAGGCCCATCGAGTACAGCATCAGGCCCGCGTTGCCGACCGAGCCCGCGGAGGCGGACAGCAGCAGCGGGACCAGGTACCAGGTGGGAGAGGCGGACACCAGGGGCCCGGCGTAGTCGGTGGCCGCGCGGGCCGCGTACGCCGTGAAGGTGCCGAACAGCTGGGGCACCAGGAGCCCCAGGATCAGGCCGAGCCAGGTGGCGTGCAGGACGCGGCGGCCGGAGTGGCGGACCGGGGAGATGTAGCGCGTGTAGTCGCCAAGCAGGGTGATGAAGGCGATCGGTCCGGACAGGCCCGCCGCGACGGCCGCCAGGAGCCAGGTCGGCCAGAAGGAGCCCAGCAGATAGCCGCCCGCCCCGGGCAGGGCCGTGGTCGTGAAGTGCGGGGCGTAGGCGAAGATCCCGAGGGCCAGCAGGGCGGTCATGCCGAAGGCCAGCACCCGGGACATGGCGAGCAGCACCCGGTAGCCGTAGACCGCGCCCGCGACCGTGGCCGCGGCGAGCACCGCGTAGACGACGGCGTACGACGCCCCGTCCGCGGGCAGCCCGAACAGCCTGCCGAGCACGCTCACCATCACGTCGCCGCCGATCCACACGGTCAGGGCGGTGTAGCCGAGGGCCAGCAGCAGGCCGACGACCGAGCCGACCAGCCGGCCGCGCACACCGAACTGGGCGCCGGAGGAGGTCGAGAGGTTGGTCGCGGTGCGCAGGGAGACCAGCGCCAGCGGGGCCGTGAACACCGTGCCGATCACCGTGCCCGCCACCACCGAGCTCACCGACGCCCACCAGCCGAGCCCGAAGGACGGCGGCAGCCAGCCGAAGATGATCACTCCGAGGCAGAGGTTGGACCCGAGCAGGATCGAGACCAGGTCCCGTGGACCGCTGGTCCGTTCCTCGTCCGGGATGGTGTCGACTCCGTGCTGTTCGATCGGCATGGCTGGGTCTCCTTCGACTGCCGCCTCTTTGGGTTTGAGCGACGTTCAATGTGACGTGAACAGTGGCCGCCGGTCAATGCTTCAGTTTCCTGAATAGTGTGTTTAGAGTGTTGCTCAAACATGTGGATGGCAAGGAGGTGCCGCGTCGTGAGACTGACCCCCACGGAACGTGACCGGCTGCTGCTCTTCGGAGCCGCGGAGCTGGCCCGGGCCCGCCGGGCACGGGGTCTCAGGCTCAACGTGCCGGAGGCCACCGCGCTGATCGCGGACACCGTCTGCGAAGCCGCGCGGGACGGCAGGCGGCTCGCTGAGGCCATCGAGGCCGCCCGGTCGGTCCTCGGTCCCGAGGACGTGCTGCCGGGCGTCGCCGACGTCGTCACCGAGGTGATGGTCGAAGCCGTCTTCGACGACGGCTCCCGGCTCGCGGTGGTCTCCGACCCGATCGGCAACGGTGCCGGAGCCGAGGGTCCGGGCGCGCTGCTGCCGGGCCCCCTGCACGCGGAGCCCGAGCCCGCCGTCCGGCTGACGGTCACCAACACCGCGACCGTGCCGGTCTCCGTCACCTCCCACTTCCACTTCTTCGAGGCCAACCCGCGGCTGGACTTCGTACGCGAGCGGGCCTACGGCATGCGGCTCGCCGTGCCCGCCGGGTCCTCCGTGCGGTTCGGGCCCGGGGAGAGCGCCGAGGTCGGGCTGGTCCCGATCGGCGGCGAGCGGATCGCGATCGGCTTCGCCGGTCTGGTCGACGGGCCGCTGGACGCGCCCGGAGCCAGGGAAGAAGCCCTGCGCAGGGCCGCTGCCTGCGGCTATCTGGGAGTCGCGCCGGAAGGAGGCGAGCGATGAGCCGCTCGAAGGGACGCGAGATCGACGAGTCGATCCACATCGACCCGCACGCCTACGCGGCCACCCACGGCCCCCGCGCCGGTGACCGTGTCCGGCTCGGCGACTCGGGCCTGGTGATCCGGGTCGAGTCCGACTCGCAGAAGTACGGCGACGAGTTCCTCGCCGGCTTCGGCAAGACCGCCCGCGACGGGCTGCACCTGAAGGCCGCCGCCGTCCGCGAGACCTGCGACGTCGTGATCAGCAACGTCGTCGTGATCGACGCGGCGCAGGGCATCCGCAAGGTGTCCATCGGCATCCGCGAGGGCCGTATCTGCGGGATCGGGCGGGCCGGCAACCCGGACACCCTCGACGGGGTCGACGTCGTCGTCGGCACGGGTACGTCCATCGTGTCCGGCGAGGGGCTCATCGCCACCGCCGGTGCCGTCGACACCCATGTCCACCTGCTGTCGCCGCGGATCATGGAGGCCTCCCTCGCCTCCGGCGTGACCACGGTCATCGGCCAGGAGTTCGGCCCGGTGTGGGGCGTCGGCGTCAATTCGCCCTGGGCGCTCAAGCACGCCTTCAACGCCTTCGACGCCTGGCCGGTCAACATCGGCTTCCTGGGCCGGGGTTCGTCCTCGCACGGCGCTCCGCTGGTCGAGGCCCTCGCCGAGGGCGGTGCCTCCGGTTTCAAGGTGCACGAGGACATGGGCGCCCACACCCGCGCGCTCGACACGGCCCTGCGGGTCGCCGAGGAGCACGACGTCCAGGTCGCCCTGCACAGTGACGGGCTGAACGAGTGCCTGTCGGTGGAGGACACCCTGAAGGTGCTGGAGGGCCGGACCATCCACGCCTTCCACATCGAGGGCTGCGGCGGCGGACACGTGCCCAACGTCCTGAAGATGGCCGGCGTCCCGAACGTCATCGGCTCCTCCACCAATCCGACCCTGCCCTTCGGCCGGGACGCGGTCGCCGAGCACTACGGCATGATCGTCTCCGTCCACGACCTGAAGACCGACCTGCCCGGCGACGCCGCCATGGCCCGCGACCGCATCCGGGCCGGCACGATGGGCGCCGAGGACGTGCTGCACGACCTGGGCGCGATCGGCATCACCTCGTCCGACGCGCAGGGCATGGGCCGCGCGGGGGAGACGGTCCGCCGTACCTTCGCCATGGCCGGGAAGATGAAGGCCGAGCTGGGCCCGCTGGAGGGCGACGGCGAGGGCGACGACAACGCCCGCGTCCTGCGCTACCTGGCCAAGCTCACCATCAACCCCGCCATCGCGCACGGCCTCTCCCACGAGGTCGGCTCGATCGAGGTCGGCAAGCTCGCCGACATCGTGCTGTGGCGCCCGGAGTACTTCGGCGCCAAGCCGCAGCTGGTCCTCAAGTCCGGCTTCCCGGCGTACGGCGTGGTCGGCGACCCCAACGCGGCCACCGACACCTGCGAACCCCTCGTCCTGGGCCCGCAGTTCGGTGCGCACGGCGGTACCCCTGCGGACATCTCGGTCGCGTTCGTCGCACAGGCCGCCCTCGACCAGGGCAACGACCGGATGCCCACCCGGCGCCGCCGGGTCGCCGTACGGGGCACCCGGGGCATCGGCCCCGCCGACCTGCGGCTGAACGCCCGCATCGGAGCGGTCGACGTCGACCGGCGCACCGGCCTGGTCACCCTCGACGGCGACCCGCTGCGCTCCGAGCCCGCCGACTCCGTCTCCCTCAACCGCCTCTACTTCCTGTAAGGACCCGCGACATGACCACCCCCGCAGCCGACGGTTTCCGCATGCCCGCCGAGTGGACCCCGCACGAGCGCACCTGGATGGCGTGGCCGGGCCCCAACCCCACCTTCGACGACCCGGACGACCTCCGTCTCTCCCGCATGGCCTGGGCCGCGGTGGCCCGCACCGTCCTCCGCTTCGAGCCGGTGACGGTCGTGTGCGGCCCCGGCGAGGCGGCGGAAGCGCGCGTGCTGCTCGGCCCCGGCGTCGACACGGTCGAGCGCGAACTGGACGACGCCTGGATGCGGGACATCGGCCCCACCTTCCTCACCAACGGCAAGGGCGAACTGGCCGCCGTGGACTGGACGTTCAATGGCTGGGGCGCCCAGGACTGGGCCCGTTGGGAGCACGACTCGAAGATCGGCGCGTACGTCTCGGACCTCGCGGGCGCGAAGACGTACGCCTCGAAGCTGGTCAACGAGGGCGGCGCGATCCATGTCGACGGCGAGGGCACCGTGCTGCTCACCGAGACCGTGCAGCTCGGCCCCGAGCGCAACCCGGACTGGACGAAGGAGCAGGTCGAGGCGGAGATCCACGCCCACCTCGGCACCAGCAAGGCGATCTGGCTGCCCCGCGGCCTGACCGGCGACTACCCTCCCCCAAGCTCTCGGCTTCGCTCGACCAGGGGGTACCCCCATCCCGGCTTCGGCACCCTCGGCCACGTCGACATCGTCGCGGCCTTCGCCCGCCCCGGTGTCGTCGTCGCCCACCACCAGCCGGACCCGGCCCACCCCGACCACGAGGTCACCAAGGAGGTCATCGGCCTCCTGAAGTCGGCGACCGACGCGCGCGGCCGCAGGCTGGAGGTGGTCGAGGTGCCCGCCCCGACCGCCCTGGAGGCCGACGGCCACTGGGCCGACTACTCCTACATCAACCACTACCTCTGCAACGGCGGGGTCGTGCTGTGCGGCTTCGACGACCCGCGCGACGAGATCGCAGCCGGGATCTTCCGCCGTCTCTTCCCCGAGCGGACGGTCACCCTGGTGGACGCCCGTACGATCTTCTCCGGTGGTGGTGGCATCCACTGCATCACCCAGCAGCAGCCGAAGGTCTGACACACACAGGAGCAGCAGATGGCCGGTGCGGCCCGTGCGCGCAGGAACGCGCCGCCGCGCGAGGAGGTTCTCGTCGCCGCCATGGACATGATCGCCGAGCGCGGTCTGGAGAAGCTCACCATGGCGGGGCTCGGCCGTGAGGTCGGGATGAGCAGCGGCCATCTGCTGTACTACTTCCGCTCCAAGGACGAGCTGCTGCTGCGGACCCTGGAGTGGAGCGAGGGCAGGCTCGGCGCCGAGCGCAGCCGCCTGCTCACCCGCCCCGGCACCGCCCGGGAGCGCCTGGAGGCGTACGTCGAGCTGTACGTCCCCGACGGCCACCGCGACCCGCACTGGACGCTCTGGCTGGAGGTCTGGAACCGCTCGCAGAACGCCGATGACGACGCCCGCGAGCGGCAGGCCGCCATCGAGGGCGCCTGGCACCGCGACCTGGTCGCGCTGCTCGCCGAGGGCGTCTCGCGCGGCGAGTTCCGCCCGGTCGACGCCGACCGCTTCGCCGCCCGGCTGCGCGCCCTGCTGGACGGCTTCTCCATCCATGTCGCCATCGGTCTGCGCGGCACGGGACGGGAACAAGTGATCTCCCATGTGCGGGAGTTCCTCGCGGAGACACTCCTCACGCCGGACACCTGACGACCGCATCCTGAGACGGTCCGTGAGCCGGGGGCGGGGCTGTGCCAGACTTCCTCCGTGCTCTCGTTCGCCATGATTATTGGCAGCAGGCGCGCCGGTCCGCTGTGACCACCACGTACGACCAGGTACGGGTGGCCACCGTCGTCCTCGACCCGCGCGCAGACCTCTCGCACCCGCGAGGGGTTTTTTGGTTTTCCGGCCCACCTTCAGCCGGGAGCGGAGCGCGAGGGACTATTGGGGGGACGGTGGAGCCGGTCATTCCGGTAAGACCGAAGATCCACAATCAGGAGCCTTGAGACCATGACCGAGACGGCAACCAGCGAGCTCGACGACTCGTTCCACGTCTTCGACACCACGCTGCGCGACGGCGCGCAGCGCGAGGGCATCAACCTCACCGTCGCGGACAAGCTCGCCATCGCACGGCACCTGGACGACTTCGGCGTGGGCTTCATCGAGGGCGGCTGGCCCGGCGCGAACCCGCGGGACACCGAGTTCTTCGCCCGCGCCCGGCAGGAGATCGACTTCCGGCACGCCCAGCTGGTCGCCTTCGGCGCCACCCGCCGCGCCGGTGCCAGGGCCGCCGACGACCCGCAGGTCAACGCGCTCCTCGACTCGGGTGCCCCGGTGATCACGCTGGTCGCCAAGTCGCACGACCGGCACGTGGAGCTGGCGCTGCGCACCACGCTGGACGAGAACCTGGAGATGGTCCGGGACACCGTGTCCTACCTGCGTGAGCAGGGCCGCCGGGTGTTCGTCGACTGCGAGCACTTCTTCGACGGCTACCGCGCGAACCCGGAGTACGCGAAGGCGGTCGTACGCACCGCGTCGGAGGCCGGAGCCGACGTCGTCATCCTCTGCGACACCAACGGCGGCATGCTCCCCGCCCAGGTCCAGGCGGTCGTCGCCACGGTCCTCGCCGACACCGGCGCCCGGCTCGGCATCCACGCCCAGGACGACACCGGCTGCGCCGTCGCCAACACCCTGGCCGCGGTGGACGCCGGCGCGACCCACGTCCAGTGCACGGCCAACGGCTACGGCGAGCGCGTCGGCAACGCCAACCTCTTCCCGGTGGTCGCGGCCCTGGAGCTGAAGTACGGCAAGAAGGTGCTGCCCGACGGCCACCTGCGCGAGATGACGCGCATCTCGCACGCCATCGCCGAGGTCGTGAACCTCACCCCGTCGACCCACCAGCCCTACGTCGGCGTCTCCGCCTTCGCGCACAAGGCGGGCCTGCACGCCTCCGCGATCAAGGTCGACCCGGACCTGTACCAGCACATCGACCCCGAGCAGGTCGGCAACACGATGCGGATGCTGGTCTCCGACATGGCGGGCCGCGCCTCCATCGAGCTGAAGGGCAAGGAGCTCGGCATCGACCTGGGCGGCGACCGTGAACTGGTCGGCCGGGTGGTCGAGCGGGTCAAGGAGCGCGAGCTCAAGGGCTACACCTACGAGGCCGCGGACGCCTCCTTCGAGCTGCTGCTGCGCGCCGAGGTCGAGGGCAGGCCCCTGAAGTACTTCGACGTCGAGTCCTGGCGGGCCATCGTCGAGGACCGCCCCGACGGCACCCACGCCAACGAGGCCACGGTCAAGCTGTGGGCCAAGAGCGAGCGGATCGTCGCCACCGCGGAGGGCAACGGCCCGGTCAACGCCCTGGACCGGGCGCTGCGCGTCGCCCTGGAGAAGATCTACCCGCAGCTCGCCAAGCTGGAGCTGGTGGACTACAAGGTCCGCATCCTGGAGGGCAAGCACGGCACGTCCTCCACCACCCGCGTGTTGATCTCCACCTCCGACGGCACGGGCGAGTGGTCCACGGTCGGCGTGGCGGACAACGTCATCGCCGCCTCCTGGCAGGCCCTGGAGGACGCCTGCGCCTACGGCCTGCTGCGGGCCGGCGTCCAGCCGGCGGAGTGACCCGGGTCAGGGGGCACGCCACACGTTGTCGAAGGCGTCCTCCTCGATGCGCCGCCGCTGCCGCACGGCCTCCAGCTCCGTCAGCGCGTCGTTGACGGCCGCGAGGACGGTCACCACCGCGTCGCCGGGCAGGTCCTCCGGAGCCTGTTCCGGCGCGCCCTCGGGGATCCCCAGGGCGGCCGCGAGACCGACGAGGACGGGCTCGCGGGAGGTCCAGCGGTCGGAGGCGTGCCGTCGCTCCGGCGAGTCGGCCGGGGCGCCGGACGGTGTGTCGTCCCCGCTCCGCCAGGGCAGCCAGTGGTGCCGGGCCCCGGCGGCCGGCCGCCCCCGCCCCTGCAGATCGTCCGCGTAGGCGGCGGCCAGACCGCGCCCGCGGCGCCACAGCCAGTCCTCCACGGACTCGTACGGCGTCTGCCGGGTGAGCGCGGCCTCCGCCGCGTCCAGCAGCCGGTCACCCGTGGCCGGCTGCAGGCCGGGCACGATGCGCACGTCGTCCAGGGTGACGGCCTCGGCGTCGATCAGATCGACCAGCTCGGCTCCCGCCAGGGCGAGCGAGAGGTCCCCCTGTTCGACGGGCCGGCCGGACGGGACGTCCAGAGCGACGATCAACAGGTCCCGCGCTGTGCTCATGCCGTCCTCCAGGTCGGAAACGTCAGGCGTGGCCCCGGGACGATCGGGTCCGGCTCCCCGCCCGTCTTCATCGTCCCCCACCCGCTGGGCGCCCGCTCCTCAGCACGAGTCCCGGGCGAGTCTCTCGAACGCCCCCGGGCTCATGGCCCGGCCGTCGGCCCAGACCTGCCCGGGCCCGAGCCGCTCGATCCGCTCTCCGGTGAAGGTCACGATCGCGTTGTACGAGTCGCCGGTCACGTAGTGCCCGAAGCCCAGCACGTACCGATGGCCGGGCAGGAGCCGCTGCGCGCCGCGGTGCCGCGCCTTCCAGCGCCCGGGCGGTGCGAACAGGGGGAACTCGGCAGCCCCGTGCAGCCCCTCCTTCCGCACGTCCCACCCGGTGGTGACGGGCCCCGCACCGCCTCCCCGTGCCCGCCCGTCGAGGTAGGGCCCCTGATAGCCGTCGTCACCACACGGCCGGAACAGCGCGTACGCCACCCCGTCCGCCCCGACCCGCACCCCGGCGAGCGGCAGATCGACCGCCGCGCAGCCGCTGAGCACAAGCACCCCGCCCACGACACCGAAAACGCCGGCCGCCCGTCGCCTCAGTACGTCCCCGCGTCTCACGTCCCGCCCCCCTCCGAGGGCGGGACGCGACCCGCCCTACTGCAAGTGCCACTTCTGGTTGGCGGCCCCGGTGCACGACCAGATCTGCGCCCTCGCCCCGTTCGCCGACGAGTCGTCCGTCACGTCCAGGCACTTGTTCGCCGCCGTGTTCACCACATCACCGGTGGAGGGGTTGTACGACCACTGCTGGGCACCGGTTCCGTTGCAGTCGTACAACTGCACCTTGGCCCCGTCCGCCGCCGAACCCGAGGTCACGTCAAGACACTTGCCGAGCGCCCGGACCGAACCGTCGGTCTGCACGGTCCACTGCTGCGCGCCGCTGCCGTTGCAGTCGTAGAGCTGGACGGCCGTGCCGTCGGCGCTGGAACCGCCCGCCACGTCGAGGCACTTGCCGGCCAGACCCACGAAGGCCCCCGACCGGCCGCCGCCGCCCGACTGGGTGCCGGACCAGGTGAAGGTCGCCGAGGTGTGGCCCGGGAGCGAGTAAGTGGCGTGCTGGGAGCCCCAGTCGATCGTCACGGTCCGGGCGGAGGAGGCGTCGTTGTACGCGATCAGCGCCTTGCTGCCGTCAGGGTTGCGCCACGCCACGTTCGGCACCGCGGTCGACGCCGTGGACGCGATCCGCTGGGCGCCCGGGCGGACGAACTTCGTCAGGTGGCCCATGTCGTAGTACTCGACCGTGTAGTCGACCGTCCCGCTCGCGCCGTCCCCGTTGTGCACGGTGACCAGACCGGTGCAGGTGCCGCAACCCCCGTTGTGCGGACCCATGTTCTGGTCCACCGCGAGCGACCACTTGGTCACCGACTTCGCCCAGTTGCGCGTGTAGTCGATGATGTCGGACATGTCCTCGCGCTGCTGGTCGGCGATCCAGGTGCCACCGGAGTGCTCGGTGCCGAAGGCGTCCAGCGTCGGGTACTGGTTGTGCACCGAGGTCTGCTCGCCGATGTCACCGCCGTAGCCGTGCCAGGCGATCCCGCCGAAGTTGGGGTGGTTGCGGACCGCCGCGTCGTCCACCGTTCGGGCCGCGTAGGAGTCGTAGACGTCCCAGTTCCAGTCGTGCGCCAGCACCTTCGTCGACAGGCCCGCCGCCTGCAGCTTCGGCAGCAGCTCGGTCTTGGTGAAGTAGGCGAGACCGCTCGCGTTCCAGCTCATCGACGGGTAGCCCGAACAGCAGGTCGGCTCGTTCTGCGCGGTGACGTACGAGACGTCGACTCCCTGGTCCCGGTACGCCTGGAGGTACTTCACGAAGTAGGAGGCGTACGCCCCGTAGTCCTCCGCCTTCAGCCAGCCCCCGCTCAGCGAGCCGCTGTCCTTCATCCAGGCCGGCGCGGTCCACGGCGAGGCCATCACGGTCAGGGAGGGGTTGAGCTGCAGTGCCTGCCTCGTCAGCGGGAGGACGTCCGCGAGATCGTGCGCGATCGAGAACTCGGACAGCGACGGGTCCGTCTGGCCGGCCGGTACGTCGTCGTACGTGTAGCCGTACCGGGCCAGGTCCGAGGCGCCCATCGGATTGCGCAGGAACGACAGCCCGATCCCGTCCGACGGCGAGAACAGCTTGCGCATGGTCGCGTCCCGCGTGCTCTGCGACAGCGCCCCGCTGCTGTTCATCAGCCAGGCCGCGGTGTCCGTGAAGGACGCTCCGCCGCCGGTGAAGGTCTGGTAGCGGGTGTTCTCGTCGACGGTGATGTTCTCACCGCCGCCGCCGGTCCCGGACTGGAAGGCGAACGGCGTCTGCGCCTGGAGCCCGCGCACGACGTGCCGTCCGGCGGAGTCGTCGGTCGTGGTGAGCCAGGCCGTGACCTGCTCGCCGGAGGCGTGCGCGGAGGTGGTGGCCGCGGTGAGGCCGGCCGTGGAGAGCAGTCCGGCCAGCAGCAGCCGGACCGCGCGGGGGGATCTCCTCATGGGGCGTCGCCCTTCCCGAATGTCTGACGTGACGTCTTGACGGGTCTGTGGGCCGTTAGTTAACTCACGGCATGATCTAAGTCCTGAGTGAACCACGAGAGTCGAGGATGGTCTATGCCAAGAACCGCCCTGCTCGTGTCCGCCGCGTTGCTCGCAGCTCTGCTCTCGCCGGCCGTGTCCCACGCGGCCGCCGACCCCGCACCCGTCCCCGTCGACCGCTTCGAGGGCGAGGTCCCCTTCGCCTCCCAGCCCGCCGAGGGCATCTTCACCTGGGGGAGCGACACGGACGACCCGCCGGCCCTGCAACTGACCGCCCGCTCCGACGCCCCCGAAGGTGCCGAGGTCCTCACCGGCAGCTACGACATCAGCGGCTACGGCGGCTTCACCCACGACTTCGCCGCGACCGGACCCGCCCACGACTGGTCCGCCCACAAGGGCATCCGTTTCTGGTGGGACGGCCAGGGCAACGGGAAGAAGATCGCCTTCGAGATCAAGGACGGCGGTGCGAACGGCGAGGCCTCCGAGCTG
This sequence comes from Streptomyces sp. BK340, assembly GCF_007827595.1. GTDB lineage: Bacteria > Actinomycetota > Actinomycetes > Streptomycetales > Streptomycetaceae > Streptomyces. The sequence continues at coordinate 116,941 of NZ_VISR01000018.1, read as the reverse complement.
TGGACGACCTCGTTCACCGACGACCGGACCGGCTGGAGACAGGTCGAGATCCCCTTCACCGACTTCGTCTACCGCACGGACTACCAGCCCGTCGGCGGCATCGACCACGTCCTCGGGCTGACCGGGATGTGGGGGTACGCCGTCACGCTCCCGCCAGGGGTCAAGGGCCGGTTCGCCATGGACGACGTCGAGCTGTACGGCAGGGCCGATCAGTCCCTGCGGGCGAGCGTCACCACGGACTCCGCCGTGTACCCCGTCGAGGAGGGCGGCACGGCGGCCGTCAAGGTCACCGTCGCCACCACCGGCTCCGCGCCGATCGACGACCCGGTGAGCGTCACCTACGAGACCGCCGGCGGCACCGCCGAGCCCGGCAAGGACTACACCCCGGTCTCCGGCACGCTCACCTTCCCGGCCGGCACCGCCTCCGGCACCTCGACGACCATCGAGGTGCCCACCCTCCGGGACAAGTCCGCAGAGCCCGCCGAGACCGTCCCCCTCAAGCTCACGGTGACCGGCGCCAAGGCACCCGCCGAGACGCCGCAGGTCGTCGTCGACGCCCACGGACTGCCGTACCTGGACGCGAAGTTGCCGGTCCGCAAGCGCGTCGCCGATCTCGTGTCCCGCATGTCCCTGGCGGAGAAGGCCGGCCAGATGACCCAGGCCGAGCGCGGGGCAGTCGGGGGCGGCGGCGACATCGCGACGTACGCCCTCGGGTCGCTCCTCTCCGGCGGCGGCTCGACGCCCACGCCCAACACCCCCGGGGCGTGGGCGAAGATGATCGACGCCTTCCAGCTGCGGGCCCGGGCGACCCGCTTCCAGATCCCGCTGATCTACGGCGTCGACGCGGTCCACGGCCACAACAACCTGTCCGGAGCCACGGTGATGCCGCACAACATAGGCATCGGCGCCACCCGTGACCCCCGGCTCGCCGAGCGGGCGGGCGCGGTGACCGCCGCCGAGGTGCGGGCCACCGGCATCCCCTGGGACTTCGCACCCTGCCTGTGCGTGAGCCGCGACGAACGCTGGGGCCGTTCCTACGAGTCCTTCGGTGAGGACCCGGCGCTGGTCCAGTCCATGGAGACCGTCATCCAGGGCCTCCAGGGCCGCGCGAACGGCAGGGACCTGAGCCGGAACGACAAGGTCCTCGCCACCGCCAAGCACTTCGTCGGTGACGGCGGCACCGAGTACGGCTCCTCGACCACCGGGACGTACAAGATCGACCAGGGCGTCACCAAGGTCACCCGGCAGCAGCTGGAAGCCGTCCATCTGGCCCCGTTCCGGACCGCCGTCGACCGGGGCGTCGGCACGGTCATGCCGTCGTACTCCTCCCTGGACGTGCTCGGCGACGGGCAGGGCCCGGTGAAGATGCACGCCCGGGCCGACATGATCAACGGAGTGCTCAAGGACCGCATGGGCTTCGACGGCTTCGTCATCAGCGACTGGAACGCCATCGACCAGCTCCCCGGCGACTACGCGTCGCACGTCCGCACCTCGGTCGACGCCGGCCTGGACATGATGATGGTGCCGTACGCGTACAAGGACTTCACCGCCACGCTGATCGACGAGGTGAAGGCAGGCCGGATCAGCGAGCGGCGGATCGACGACGCCGTCTCCCGCATCCTGACCCAGAAGTTCAGGCTGGGCCTGTTCGAGCACCCCTACGCCGACACCGCCGGTGCCGCCGCGATCGGCTCCCCGGAACACCGGGCCGTGGCCCGCCGGGCCGCCGCCGAGTCCCAGGTGCTGCTGAAGAACGCCGGCGGGCTGCTGCCCCTGAAGAAGAGCGAGAAGGTGTACGTCGCCGGGTCCAACGCCGACGACATCGGCAACCAGTCCGGCGGCTGGACCCTCACCTGGCAGGGCTCCTCCGGGAACATCACCAAGGGCACGACCGTCCTCCAGGGCATGCGCGAGGCCGGCGGGAACGTCACCTACTCCAAGGACGCCTCCGCACCGACCGACGGCTACGACGCCGGCGTGGTCGTCGTCGGCGAGACCCCGTACGCCGAGGGCGTCGGCGACGTCGGCAACGGCCACTCCCTGCAGCTGTCCGCCGCCGACCGGGCAGCGGTGGACAAGGTGTGCGCGGCCATGAAGTGCGCGGTGCTGATCGTCTCCGGGCGCCCGCAGCTGATCGGTGACCGGCTCGACGGGATCGACGCGCTCGTGGCCTCCTGGCTGCCGGGCACGGAGGGCGAGGGCGTCGCCGACGTCCTCTACGGCAGGCTCCCCTTCACCGGACAGCTCCCGGTCACCTGGCCCAGGTCCGAGTCCCAGCTGCCGATCAACGTCGGCGACACGTCGTACGACCCGCAGTTTCCCTACGGCTGGGGCCTGACCACGCTCACCCGGGTCCCGCAGGGCGGCACCGCCACCCTGCGCGCGCTCGCCGTCGCGGCGACGGCGGCCGAGCGGGCGGGTGCCGGCCGGACCGGACGCGAGCTGGTCGCCCGGGCACGGCTGCTGGTGCAGCAGAAGGTGGGACAGCGGATCACCCAGGCCGTGGCGAAGCCCTTCGCCGACGCGGACCATCTGCTGCTGACCGGCAGGTACGGAAAGGCGGTGCAGAAGCTGACGGAGGCGTACCGGGCCGCGTGAGCCCGAGGGATGCCCAATTTTGGGAGGCTTCGGGTAGCTTCGAAGGATGAAGGCCGTCCTGCGGACCCGAAGCCTCCCAGCGCTGCTGCTGGCCGTCCTCACCCTGGTGATCGTGACCGCGCTGACCCCTGGCGCGATGGCGGCCACCAGCATCAACACCATCGCCGAGGCCCTCCGCAAGAGCCCGGTCTACGTCGACCCGGCGGCCTCCGCCCAGCTGTCCGCCACCGACGCAGGCGCACTCGCCAAACAGATCAAGGGCGCGAACAAACCCCTGTTCATCGCGGTCCTGCCGGCCGGCTACCCCACTCGGAACCTCTTCTCCGGCCTGCGCACCGCCACCGGTGTCACGGGCCTGTACGCCATCCGTCTCGGCGACCGCTTCGACGCCCGCGCCGACTCCTCGGTGCTCCCGCGCAGCGCCGTGCAGAACCTCGTCGCCAGCGTCCAGGGCGAGGACGCCAGGACCCAGCTCACCGACTTCACCGACCGTGCCCTGGCCAACATGGGCGGCCACGCCCCGGCGTCCTGGGGCTCCTCCGGCAGGAGCGGCGGGGTGTCCACCACGGCACTGGTCACCACGGCCGCGGTCCTGGTGGCCGGCGGCGCGGGCGCCTTCGCCCTGGTCCGCCGCAACCGCCGCCGCCGCGCCGAGGAGCAGCGGGCCGCCCTGGACCGCCTGCGGGTCGTCGTCGACGAGGACATCACCGCCTTCGGCGAGGAACTCGACCGGCTGGACTTCCATCCGGCCGAGGCGGGCGCCGACGACGCCATGCGCGGCGACTACGAACGGGCCCTGGACGCCTACGACAAGGCCAAGCAGTACATGGCCGACGCCCGAAGACCAGAGGACGTCCGCGCGGTCACCGAGGCCCTGGAGGACGGCCGCTTCTCCCTGGCCCAACTGGCCGCCCGCCGCGAGGGACGCCCCCTCCCGGAGCGCCGTCCGCCCTGCTTCTTCGACCCGCGGCACGGCCCCTCGGTCACCGATGCCGCCTGGACCCCGCCCGGCGGGGCACCCCGCGAGGTCCCGGTCTGCGCGGCCGACGCCACTCGTCTGGCCGACGGCCGCGACCCCGTGATCCGCGAGGTCGACACCGACTACGGCCGCCGCCCCTACTGGGACGCGGGCCCGGCCTACGGCCCCTGGGCGGGCGGCTACTTCGGCGGCGGCATCCTCCCCGGTCTGCTCGTCGGCACCCTGCTCGGCAGCGTGATGGCCACACCGTCGTACGCGGCCGACTACGGCACCGGGTACGGCGACTTCGGCGGCGCGGACTTCGGCGGCGGCTACGAAGGCGGCGACGTGTCCGGCGCGGACTTCGACCCCGGCGACTTCGGCGGCGGCTTCGGCGACGGCGGGGGCTTCGACGGTGGAGGGGGCGGGGGAGGGGACTTCGGCGGGGGCTTCTGAGCGCGTCAGCCGTGCCGCGCGGACACGTCCATCGTGCCCAGCCGGTCCATCACCGTCGCGGCCAGCGCCAGCACCCCGCGCTCCGTCTCGCCCAGCGCCCCGAGCGCCTCGGCCAGCCAGGCGTCCCGCTCGGCCATGTCCCGCTCCAGCGCCCGCCGCCCCGGGTCGGTGAGCGTGAGCACGGCCTGACGCCGGTCGGCCGTGCCCGTCTCCCGCGCGATCAGCCCATCGGCCTCCAGTTCGGCGAAGACCCGGGTGAGCGACTGCGGCCGCTGCCGCTCCTCCGCCGCGATCTCGCCGGGCGTGGCCGACCCGCGCCGGTGCAGGTGCCCGAGCACCGCGAGCCGGTTGGGGCTGAGGCCGCCGTCCCCGCGTTCCTGCCGGAGCCGCCGGTTCAGCCGGACGACGGCACGCCGGAGGACGGCGGCCTCGGAAAGGTGATCCGTGACGGCGCTCATCGGCGTACTGGCGTGGGCGAGCGTGTGGCTGGTGCAGACGGCCGCCGACCGGTACGGCCCCTGGCCGGCCGAGGCCGCTCCGGACATCCCGCACCGGCCCTCCCGGCTGCGCCCTCGCCCCAGTACCCGGATGGCCGTACAGATGGCGGCGGGGGTGGCCGCGTCCTTCGCGCTCGGCCGGCTGCTCCACGACGACCACTGGCCGTGGCTGGTCCTGACGGCGCACGTCGTCCCAAGCGGCAACCGGGGCCGGACCGACGTGCTGCGCAAGGGAGTCGAGCGCTTCCTGGGTGCCTGCGCCGGCACCCTGCTCGCCACGGGCGTGGCGGCGGCCGGCATCACGGGTCACACGGCGATGGTCGTGCTGTTCGCCGTACTGGCCCTGGCCCTGTGGCTGCGCCCACTCGCCTACGCCTGCTGGGCGGCGGGAATGACCACGGCCCTCTCCCTGCTCCTCGGCTGCTTCGGCCAGGACGCGCAGAGCCTGCTGCCCACGCGTCTGGCCGCGATCGCCGTCGGCGCGGTGCTGTCCGTCGGGGCGTCCTGGTTCCTGCTGCCGGTTCAGCGGAAGCCGTGGCGTCGGCGCACGGCCTGACGGGACGCGTAACGCTCACCGGCGGCGTGCCACCAGGCGGGCGGGGAGGGCCCGTCGACGACGGAGGTCGGCTGAGCGGGATGCAGCCCGAGCCGCCACAGTGCCCCGGCGTCCACGTTCACACCGTGCGTGCCGTGCCAGTGCCCGTCCTCGTCCATGCGGCACATGAGGTCGACCCGTATCTCCTCCTGCGCGAACGGCATCCAGTCGATGCCGCGCTCACGCAGTCAACCGAGCAGGAACCGGCCCGGGTTGGGATGCCCCGGCAGGTTCTCGAACGAGGCTATGTGGACCCATTCGGCTTCAGCGGGCGATGCCGTCAAGGAACTCGCTCCAAGTGGTGGGGGAGAGGGTGAGGATGGGGCCGTCCGTGGTTTTGGAGTCGCGGACGTGGATGGCGGAGGGACGGGTGGCGACCTCGACACAGTCGCCGCCCTCGTTGCTGCTGTAGCTGGACTTGAACCATGCCAATGCTGCGTTGTTCATGACTCTCCAAGCAGTCCGTTCAAGAGGCGCACGCTCTCGTCGGGTGAGAGGGCCTGTGACCGCAGCATTCCATACTTGTGGTGATAGTCGCTGACCTCGTCGGGGTCGTCGACCAGGAAGCTGGCGCGCTGCACCTCCAGGTAGACCAGCCGCTCGTGCTCGGGAGTTTCCAGCAGTGTCATGGGCCCCGCAAGTCCCGCGTGCGGCATGCGGTCCATGGGCATGATCTGCACGCTCATGTGAACGGGCTCGGTGTACTCCAGGATCTGCCGGACCTGCTCCCGCATGACCTCAGGGCCGCCGACCTGGCGCCGCAGGATGCTCTCTTCCAGGACGAAGTGGCCGACGGGCGGCCGATCGCGCTGCCAGATCAACTGGCGTTCCATGCGGGCGTTCACCCACTGCTGGGCCGTCTCGCTTCCCAGTGCGGGATAGCGTGAATCGAAGGCGGCGAGACAGTACTCCTTGGTCTGAAGCAGTCCCGGCACCATCTGGGTCTGGTACGAGTAGACGCTCACCGCTTCTTGCTCGTGATCGACGAGACCCTGAGCGAACTGAACAATCCGCTCCCTGATGGGCAGCTTGGCCACGAGCACCGCCAACACCCCACCGGTCCCCAGAAGTTCATCGAACTGCTGTGCCCGATCCGGCTGAAGCGCCAACCTTCCCTGCTCGATCGACCCCACCGTGTCCACATGGATGGCCGCCAGCTCGGCGAACTGTTCCTGCGTGAACCTCGCCTGTTTCCGGCAGTGCGCCAGCACCGCCCCGACCGCCTGCCACGAACCGACCTTCTTGGGCTTCTTCGCCAGGTGCATGCGTGTCCCTTTCCCCCGTGCGCACCCGAAGTCCTCGTAGTGGAGTCGTAGTAATCAGGACTACGACTTCACTCACTGAACGACTGTAGTGACGCATGGTGACACTGGCCTCATGGACGCAGAACCCCAACACCCCCACATCCGCCAGGTGTTCTACCGCCGGGACCGCAGGTCGGTACGGCACGCAAGAGAGTTCGCCCACGAGGCGCTGACGGGCTGGGCCATCGCTGAGCGCAGCGACGACGTACTGCTCTGCGTGAGCGAGTTGGCCACCAACGCCCTCCTCCACGGCGTCCCCGTGGGTCGCGGCTTCGTCCTCCGCCTGACCCTGCACACCGACGGCGCCCTTCGCGTGGAGGTGCATGACAGCGGCCCGGGCGAAGTCCGCGCACCGGACGTGTCCCCGGAGTCGGAACACGGCCGAGGGCTGCTCCTTGTCGCCGCCGTCGCGGACAAGTGGGGCGTGGGAGAGCGGAACCCGGGCAAGATCGTGTGGTGTGAGTTCAGGGTGCGGGAGTAACTACAGCTGGGCGTTCCGACGGGCTTTTGCGGCCTCTTCGGAGGCCTGGGCCCGCTCGTATGCCTCGGCGCTGGCGATCCAGGCTGCACGCGCCTCGAGACGTTTGCCCTGCTGCTCATGGAGAAGTGCGATGTTCCAGCGAACCCTGCCCACGTCGAACCACTCACCGAGGGCTTCGTATGCTGTCTCGCATCTGAGGAGTCCCTCTGCGGCCAGTTCGAACTCCTGGAGGTCGGTGAGGAGCGAGCCGACCTGGCTCCAGGCCGTGGCTTCTCCGTGCCGATCGCCTTGTTCTGCGAAGAGTTCGGCTGCGTTCATGTAGGCGTTGGCAGCGGCGTCGAAATCGAGACCTTCCTTCAGCGTCGCCCCTAAATTGAGCCACGCCGTTGCCTCGCGCTGCCGATCCCCCAGTCGGGCGTATGCCTGCTGGGCACTCCCGAGCGCCCGACCGGCTTCCTCGAAGCGATGTAGCTCTGTGAGGGGCATACCCAGGTTGTTCCAGGCCATCGCCTCTCGGTGGTGGTCACCCAGCCGGGAGAACAACTTCCGAGCGTGGCTGTGCATCTGCGCGGCAATGCTGAACTGCCCCCACCGGTGCATGCAACGGCCCAGGTTGGACCAGCCAGTTGCCTGGCCGCTCAGGTCTTCGAGTGAGTAGGCCAGACGCAGGGCCTTGGTGTGAGCGATGGCGGCTTCACGATACTGACGCAATTCATGTCGGTGGTTTCCCGAAGCGCTCAAGGCGAACATCTCCAGGACTTGATCCCGGTCCCGCCTTGCCGCGGCCAGCAGGGCATCGAAGACGAGCGCGCCGTCAGTGAAATGCCGTTGTACATGCAGGTACCTGTCGATACAGACACCCAGGGCTGTGGCGATTCTGCTGTGCTCTGCCTGCTCTGCCCACAACGCAGCATGCACGAGGGAGGCGTGTTCGGCGTCCAGCCATGTCAGCGCTGCTTCCCGATTCGCGAAGAGATCGGGGGTGTTCTCCACCAGTTGGCCGTGGAGCTGCCGGTCGGCGGAGGCCGCCAGCAGGAAGAGACGCCGCAGCAGCCGGGTCCTGCCCTCCGTGGCCTCCTCGACGAGGGACTGCTCGCTGGTGCTGATCGAGGAGGCGTAGGCGCGCAGCAGGTCGTGCATGTCCCATCGGTCACCGTCGGGCGAGGGGGTGATCAGGGAGGCCGCCACCAGATCGTCCAGCCCCTGCAGCAATTCCTCCGAAGGTACGTTGCTCATGGCGAGCGCGGTTTCGAATCCGAAGTCCGAGGTGGGGGTCTGGGCGAGCAACCGGAACAGCCTGCCCTGCTCCGGGCCCAGGCGCTGATAAGTGACCTCGAACACCGGGCGCAGGGCGAGCTGCGTGCCGTACTGGTCCTGGCCCGGTGCCGCCAGCATGCGCACGCGGTCGGCCGCTGCCTGGAGTTCGTCGGCCAGCATGGAGATGGGGCGTGGCCTGCGCCGATGGAGCAGTGCCGCGGCGATGAGCAGGGCCAGGGGCAGGCAACCGCACAGTGCGACGAGGCGTCGTACGGAATCGGGCTCGTCGCGGACCCGGGAGTCGGACGGGTTCCTGGCGCGCAGAGACTGCTCGACCAGACCGACCGCTTCGTCCGGAGAGAGTGCACCGAGCTGGATCGAGCGTGCGGTGAGTGAGTCGAGCGAGTCTCTGGTGGTCACCAGCACGCGATGCCTCGTGCTGCCAGGCAACAGCGGGGTCACCTGTGCAGCCGTCGAGACATTGTCCAGGACGATCAACACCGATTCGTGCGTGTCGAGCACGGAGCGGTAGAGGGCGTACCGCTCCTCCGATACGGCAGGCAGATGCTCGTCTCGAACTCCGAAGGCGCGGAGGAATGACAGCGCCACCTCCTCGGGGGCTGCCGGGGCGTCGTCGTATCCACGCATGTTGACGAACAACGTTCCGCCCGGGAAGCGGGCGCGGACGGCATGGGCGGCGTGCAGGGCCAGTGCCGTCTTGCCCACGCCGCCGAGCCCACCGACGGCGCAGATCAGCACGGCCCCATGACTATCGGATGTGGTGGGGTCGAGTGCCTTCAACAGGTCTTCGACGTACTCGTCCCGGCCGGTGAAGGTTGCCGGCGGTGCTGGTAGCGCGGATGTGGCAGTGGGCGTCGAAGCCGGGATGTGGTGGTGGTGCTCCACCTTCCCCGTCACACGCTCGTGGAACGTACTGCCACGAAAGTCGACGTGGTCCTGACTCTCCACCGGATTCCCCATCGCGTCCTGCCAGCCTCAGCGCCGCTCACCCATCCTGGTCCACTGCGCATGACGAGCGGGACGGAACGCCCAGAAAGAGGTGGGATCAGGGCATGGGGATGGCCGACCTGGAACGACTCCGTCACGTCACAGCCGTGCTCGCCGGACGCGCAGGCTCCGAGCACGCTGAGCGCCCGCCCTCTCTTTTCGGGGGGAGTGGAGGGCGGGCGCGCTCAGGGTGCGGAGGTCTCGGGGGCGGCTGAACCGCCGGAGGCTCACGCGTTCTTGATCGCCGAGATGTCGAAGTTCAGCTTGATCTTGTCGGAGACCAGGAAGCCGCCGGTCTCCAGCGCCGCGTTCCAGGTCAGGCCCCACTCGGAGCGCAGGATCTCGGTCTTGCCCTCGAAGCCGACGCGCTCGTTGCCGAACGGGTCCTTCGCGGCGCCGTTGAACTCCAGGTCGATGGTGATCGGCTTGGTCACGCCGAGGATGGAGAGGTCGCCGGTGATGCGGTAGTCGTCGCCGCCCAGGGCCTCGGCCTTGGTGGAGCGGAAGGTCATCGTCGGGAACTCGTCGGTCTTGAAGAAGTCCGAGGACTTCAGGTGGCCGTCACGGTCGGCGTTGCCGGTCTCGATGCTCTCCATCCGGACGTCGATCGTGGCGGTGGACTTGGCGGGGTCGGCGCCGTCCAGGTGCAGGGTGCCCGTGAAGTCCAGGAAGCTGCCCTTGACGTTGGTGACCATCGCGTGGCGGGCCACGAAGCCGATCGTGGTGTGCGCGGGGTCGAGCGAGTAGTCACCGGTCAGCGCGACCAGGTCGGGGTTGACGGTGGCGGGCGCCGAGGCGGGGGCGGGGGTGCTTTCCTTGCGACCGAAGAGGCCCATGACGTGCTCCTTGGGGACGGGCGCGGTCGGTGGAGCCGATACCGCGAGCTTTCTGTTTAACGTTCAACGAACCTGACCACACCGACGGTAGACCCATTCCGTTCAGTTTTCAACATCCTCCGTAGCGTGTTTTCACGGTAACCGGGAGTCACCGCGTTCGCCCTCTGGTGGACCCGCGCGGTGCTCGGGCACCATCGGCGTGCACCACCTGCACAGCCGCCCCACAGGAAGCACGGCCATCCGCAGGAAGGGTCCCCATGAAGGTCCGCTCCGTCCTGACCGCGCTCGCCCTCGTCGTCGCCCCCGGTGCCGCCGTCGTCGGCACCGCCACCGACGCCTTCGCCGTCACCAAGATCAGCCACGCGACCGCCACCCAGATGTTCCGTGACGCCGGCATCACCTGGTCCTCCTCGGGCAACTGCTCCGACCGCAACAACCCCACCTGTACGTCCTTCGAGCAGCTCAACCTCGCCACCGCGCAGGGTGCCCAGACCCTCAAGCGGGCCAGCGGCTGCGGCCTCGACATCACCGGCGGCACCGAGACCGGCCACGCCTCCGGCACCTACTCCCACTGGAACGGCTACAAGCTCGACTACGGCAAGAACACCTGCGTCACGTCGTACATCAAGGGCAATTTCACCTACATCGGTCTGCGCGGGGACGGCGCCCCGCAGTACCGGTCCGGCTCCGGAAACATCTACGCCGACGAGGGCAGCCACTGGGACGTCCTCTACTACAACTGCGGCGGCTGCTGAGCAGGGGCGGTGACCACCGGCATGGGTACGACCGGACCGACGCGGCGCGCCCTGCTGCTGGCCGCCGCCCTCGCCGCCGGCCTGGTGCCCCGGGCCCACGCGGCACCCGCCGCCGACCCCTACGACGCCCTTCGCCGCCGCTGGCTCGACATCGCCCTCGGCACCGGTTACGACCCGGCCGCCGAGCCGTACGCCTCCCGGCTCGCCCAACTCGGGTCACTGGCCCAGGACTTCCGGGGCAGCATGGCCCCTGCCCCGGGCTCCCTCTGGCCCGGCCACCCCTTCGACCCGCCCGCAGGCATCACCTTCAGCTACGGCCGGCTGTGGACCATGGCCCAGGCCTACGTCCAGCCCGGCACCGGCTCCACCGGCGACGACACCCTCCTCGCCGACGTGCTGCGCGGACTGGACCACCTCTCCGCCACCGTCTACAACCCGGCCACCAGCCGCTACGGCAACTGGTGGGAATGGCAGATCGGCAGCCCCCGGCTCCTCATGGACCTCACGGCCGCCCTGTACGACCACCTCGGCGAGACCCGGGTCGCGGCCGCCTGTGCCGCCGTCGGCCACTTCGTCCCCGACGCGACGCTCGGCGACTACTCCGGCACCTCCACCGGCGCCAACCGCGTCGACCTGTGCCGCTCCGTCGCCCTGCGCGGCATCCTCGGCCGGTCCGGCGACCGTGTCGCGCTCGCCCGGGACGCCCTCTCGCCGGTCTTCCCGTACGTCACCCGGGGCGACGGCCTCTATGCCGACGGCTCCTTCGTCCAGCACACCTGGGTCGCCTACGCCGGGACGTACGGCCAGGTGCTGCTCGACGGCCTGGGGCGGCTGTTCACGCTGCTCGCCGGGTCGCCGTGGGAGGTCACGGACCCCGCCCGGCAGCACGTCCTGGACGGCGTCGAGCACGCCTACGCCCCGCTGATCCACGACGGGTTGGTGATGGACTGTGTCAACGGCCGTGCCATCAGCCGGGGTTATCTGCTCAGTGACGACCTGCGCATCATGCGCAGCGACCATTTCCACGGCCAGGCCCTGATCGCGGCCATCACCCTGCTCGCGGGCGGCGCGAGCGAGGCGGAGCGGGAGCGGTGGCACGGCCGGATCAAGGGCTGGATCCAACGGGACACCGTCACCCCGATCCTGACGGCAGGCCAATTCGAGGTGGCCGACCTCGCCCGGCTGCACGCCGTAGCCGACGCGGCCGTACCCGCGAGCCCGGAACCCGTCGGGCACCGGCTCTTTCCGGCCATGGACCGGGCCGTCCACCGCCGCCCCCGCTTCACCGCGGCACTCTCCATGGCCTCCGACCGCATCGCGCACTACGAGTGCGGCAACGGCGAGAACCCGCGCGGCTGGCACACCGGTGCCGGGATGCTCTCCTGGTGGCCGGCCGGGCGCGGAGACCGGTCCGATCGGTCCGACCGGGCCGCTCAGTACACAGACTGGTTCTGGCCGACCGTGGACTGGTACCGCCTGCCCGGCACGACCGTGTCGACCCGGCGCCTGGCCGACCGCGCCGGCGGCGAGTGGGGTGCCCCCAGGCCGGACGTCCGCTGGGTCGGCGGCGTGACCGACGGCGAGTACGCGGCCGTCGGCCAGCACCTCAAGGGGCTCGGGTCGACGCTCCAGGCCCGCAAGTCCTGGTTCTTCCTCGACGCCGCCGTGGTCTGCCTGGGCGCCGGGATCACCTGCGCCGACGGCACCCCAGTGGAGACGGTCGTGGACAACCGCAATCTCGGCGAGAACGGCACCCAGACCTTCGTGCGCGGCCCCGGCTGGGCCCATCTGGAGGGTCACGGCGGCTGGATCCTGCCCTGCGGCGGCGAGCTGCGCACTCTGCGCGAGGACCGCACCGGCTCCTGGTCCGACATCAACACCACCAGTACGGCCGAGCGGCGCACCCGCCGCTGGCAGACCCTCTGGCTCGATCACGGCACCGACCCGGCCGACGCCACGTACGCCTACGTCCTGCTGCCGGGCGCCTCCCGCGACGAGGTCGCCGCCCGGGCCGCCGACCGTCACTGGCTGTGCGTCCTCGCCAACGACGCCCGCCGCCAGGCCGTGGCCGTGCCCGCGCTCGGCCTGACCGCCGTGAACCTGTGGGAAGCCGGTACGGTGGGCGGTCTGACCGTCTCCGCGGGCGCGAGCGTGCTCGTCCGGCGCCGGGGCGGGACCGCTACCCTCTGTGTCAGCGAGCCGCCCCGCACGGGCGCTCCGCTGGAGATCGTCTGGGACCACCCCGTGCGCTCGGTCGTCCGGGCGGACGACACCGTGGAAATCCTCTCGACGGTCCCCCGTCCGAGGCTCCGTGTCACTCCAGGGATGGCATGCTCCACACACGAATGTGAGCTGGCTCTCAGGTGACACCTTTGTGGCTTCCCCACAACGCCGACGCCCTCTGAGCAGTCGGAACGGCTGCATGCCGCTCGGGTTCTGTTTGGTGGCACCAGGAAAACGGGCTGGAGACTGTACGGAGTCGACGGCTCGCTTTCCTTGGTGTCCTTCGTAAGGTCGCTACATGACCGTTTTGGAAGAGACGACGGGTGAGCCGACCGGCGAGCCGACGGACGCGCGCGGACGGGTCGCCGAGCTGCACGAGATCCGTGCGCAGGCCGTGGCAGGCCCCAGCGAGAAGGCGACCGAGGCGCAGCACGCCAAGGGCAAGCTGACGGCGCGGGAGCGCATCGAGCTGCTCCTCGACCCGGGGTCCTTCCAGGAGGTCGAGCAGCTGCGCCGGCACCGGGCGACCGGTTTCGGCCTGGAGGCGAAGAAGCCGTACACCGACGGTGTCATCACCGGCTGGGGCACGGTCGAGGGCCGCACGGTCTTCGTGTACGCCCATGACTTCCGGATCTTCGGCGGTGCGCTGGGCGAGGCCCACGCCACCAAGATCCACAAGATCATGGACATGGCCATCGCGGCCGGTGCGCCGCTGGTCTCCCTGAACGACGGCGCGGGCGCCCGTATCCAGGAGGGCGTCTCGGCCCTCGCCGGCTACGGCGGCATCTTCCAGCGCAACACGAAGGCCTCGGGTGTCATCCCGCAGATCTCCGTGATGCTGGGCCCGTGCGCGGGCGGCGCCGCCTACTCCCCGGCGCTGACGGACTTCGTGTTCATGGTCCGCGAGACCTCCCAGATGTTCATCACCGGCCCGGACGTGGTCAAGGCGGTGACGGGCGAGGAGATCACCCAGAACGGCCTGGGCGGCGCGGACGTGCACGCCGAGACGAGCGGTGTCTGCCACTTCGCGTACGACGACGAGGAGACCTGCATCGCCGAGGTGCGCTACCTCCTCTCGCTGCTCCCGCAGAACAACCGAGAGAACCCGCCGCGCGTGGAGTCCGGCGACCCGGTGGACCGCCGCAGCGACGTCCTGCTCGACCTGGTCCCGGCGGACGGCAACCGGCCGTACGACATGGCCAAGGTCATCGAGGAGATCGTCGACGACGGCGAGTACCTGGAGGTCCACGAGCGCTGGGCGCGGAACATCATCTGCGCGCTGGCCCGGCTGGACGGCCAGGTCGTCGGCATCATCGCCAACCAGCCCCAGGTCCTGGCCGGCGTCCTGGACATCGAGGCCAGCGAAAAAGCTGCGCGCTTTGTCCAGATGTGTGACGCTTTCAATGTCCCGATCGTGACCTTCCTGGACGTACCGGGGTTCCTGCCCGGTGTCGACCAGGAGCACGGCGGAATCATCCGTCACGGCGCGAAGCTGCTGTACGCCTACTGCAACGCGACCGTGCCGAGGATTTCGCTCATCCTGCGCAAGGCGTACGGAGGTGCCTACATCGTCATGGACTCCCAGTCGATCGGCGCCGACCTCACCTACGCCTGGCCCACCAACGAGATCGCCGTGATGGGCGCGGAGGGCGCGGCCAACGTCATCTTCCGCCGTCAGATCGCCGACGCCGAGGACCCCGAGGCCATGCGGCAGAAGATGGTCAAGGAGTACAAGGCCGAGCTGATGCACCCGTACTACGCGGCCGAGCGCGGCCTCGTGGACGACGTCATCGACCCCGCCGAGACCCGCGAGGTCCTGGTCAAGTCCCTGGCGATGCTGCAGTCCAAGCACGCCGACCTGCCCTCCCGCAAGCACGGCAACCCCCCGCAGTAACCGAGCGGACCCGTCGCGGCAACCCCGCGGACCTCTCTCTCACGGAGACTGACATCCATGAACACGCCTGACATCCGCGTCGAGAAGGGCCACGCCGAGCCCGAGGAAGTCGCCGCCATCACGGCCGTCCTCCTGGCCCGTGCGGCCGCCCAGCCGGCGGCTTCGTCCCAGACCCACCGAGGCCGTGCGAAGGCCGGCTGGCGCCGCCTGGAGCGCGAGCCCGGCTTCCGGGCGCCGCACAGCTGGCACTGAGTTTCTGCGCGTGGCCTGGGCCCCGCCTCTCCTCCGGGAGAGGCGGGGCCCAGGTGCGTTCCGGACACACCGGTGCGCCCGGCCCGCACGGAGAAGTACGCACAGGGAAGTACGCACACGACAAAGGCCCCTGTCCCTCGCGAGGAGGAACAGGGGCCGAAGTCTGTGGTGCCGAGCGGCAGTCCTAGCGAAGGCGCGCCATGAGCGCGTGCTCCACGAGGGTGATCAGCGCCGACTTGGCGTCCGCGCGGTGGCGGGCGTCGGTCGTGATGATCGGGGTGTCGGGGCCGATCTGCAGCGCCTCGCGGACCTCGTCCGGGTTGTACGGCTGGTTGCCGTCGAAGCCGTTGAGGGCGATGACGAAGGGCAGGCCCGAGTTCTCGAAGTAGTCGACCGCGGGGAAGCAGTCGGCGAGGCGGCGGGTGTCGACCAGGACGATCGCGCCGATGGCGCCGCGCACCAGGTCGTCCCACATGAACCAGAAGCGGTCCTGACCGGGCGTACCGAAGAGGTACAGGATCAGGTCCTGGTCCAGGGTGATACGGCCGAAGTCCATGGCGACCGTGGTGGTCGTCTTGTCTCCGGTGTGGGTGAGGTCGTCGATGCCTGCCGAAGCGGACGTCATGACGGCCTCTGTGCGCAGCGGGTTGATCTCCGAGACGGCGCCGACGAACGTGGTCTTGCCCACGCCGAAGCCGCCCGCCACCACGATCTTCGCGGAGGTGGTGGAGCGGGAAGGACCGCCGCTAGAGCTTGCGAAGTCCACTGAGCACCCTTTCGAGCAGTGTCACGTCTGGCTGGCCACCGGCGTTCTCGTCGCCGCCGGGCTGATGGATGGCGACCAGGCCCGCCTCCGCCAAGTCGGCGACGAGGATCCTGGCCACGCCGAGGGGAATCGACAGCAGGGCCGAGACCTCGGCCACCGACTTGATCTCCCGGCACAGGTTGCAGATCCGCTGATGCTCGGGCAGCTGGCCCTGCATCTGGTGCGGCTGCGCGGTGGTGTGCACCAGTGCCTCGATGGCGAGCTGGTAGCGCGGGCGGGTCCGGCCGCCGGTCATGGCGTACGGACGCACCAGGGGGTTGTTGGAAGCCGAGGCCGGCGCCGGCTCGGGGCGGCGCTGGGGCTGTACCGGCTGGATACGCGGGGCCGGCGGCTGGTCGTACGGCGACGGACCGGGTCCCTGCGGCGCGTACGGCTGCCGGTGGCTCGGGGCGGAGGGGAAGTTGTACCGGTTCGCGGAACCGTCGCCCTGGCCCTGGGCAGGGCCGTACGACCAGTTGCCGTTATTCGAACCGCCTGGGGGTGTTGCCACTTTCTCTCCTCCTCCGACCGTGCCGGGCACCCATCCCTGTGGAGCCGCGTCCCGAAACCTTACGGCCCCGGGACGCGTATACGCACCGTTCGTCTGTTAGTTGAGAAGGCTTCCCTGGAGTTCTGCACGGAGATCCGGGGTGAGGACCGTGCCCGCGCGGTCCACCAGAAGGGCCATCTCGTACCCGATGAGGCCGATGTCCGCCTCCGGGTGGGCCAGAACGGCCAGTGACGAACCGTCGGATACGGACATGATGAACAGGAATCCCCGCTCCATCTCCACAACCGTCTGGTTCACTGCGCCCCCTTCGAAGATCCGGGAGGCGCCTGCCGTCAGGGACGTCAGACCGGAGGCGACAGCCGCAAGCTGGTCGGCGCGGTCGCGGGGGAAGCCTTCGGACATCGCCAGAAGGAGTCCGTCGGCGGAGACCACCACCGTGTGGGACACCCCCGGGGTGTTGTCCACGAAGTTGGTGATCAACCAGTTCAGGTTCTGTGCCGCCTGGCTCATCGGGCTCACACTAACGCTCCTGGTTGTAGGTGCTGTCAGGACCGAAGCCCTGGCCGTTCGTTTCACTGCCTGCGCTGCGTCCGCGCTGGACGCCCCTACGCAGGTTGCTCAGCCTGCCCCGGACGTCCTCCGGGGCGCGGGAGACCTGTGGGCCTCCCTGAGGGGTGCTCTCGGCGGTGCCCTCGACCAGGTTGGCCTTGGGTACCCGCCGCGGCAGACCGGAGGAGGTGACCCCGCCCGCCTTGGGCTTCCGGAGCTGTGAGGCCTGCTGCCAGCGCTCGTCGTTCGCCGAACGCCAGCCGCTGTCGCCGCTCTGCCCCGGGGAGTTGCCCGGTGTGGGAGCCGGCGCTTCCTGCTGCACGCGTGCCGTGCCGTTTGCGGCGCTCGAACCGTTGGAGCCGCTCGGGACGGATCCGCGGCGGGGCAGCCCGGCGTCGGTCAGCGAGTGGGAGGCGGGAGTGGCCGTTCCCGGACGGTCGAAGCCTACGCGGTTCCGCTCATCTGCGTCACCGGCCTGCGCGGATTCCGTTTCCGGAGCGTACTGGGCCTGATAGCCGTTCTGGTAACCGTCCTGCTGCGGCCAGTCGTCCTGGTAGGACTGGCTCTCGTAGGAGCCGAACCCGTCGGAGGCGGAGGCGTGCGCGGGCGCGTGCTCTTCCTGAGCGGGCTCCGAATACGCGGGCTCGGGGTAGCCGCCGCCGTTCTGGGCGAAGCCGTCGCGCTGCGGCAGACCACCGTTCGGAGCGTAGTACTGCTCGTCGTACGGCTTCTCGTACGAGGTGTGCTGCTGCTCCTCGTACGTCTGCTCCTGGTACGGCTGCTGCGGCTGCTCCGGGTACGACGACTGCCCGGTGTACCCCGTGCCGCTGCCGTCGAAGCCCTGCTGCGCGTCGAACTCGTCCCGGTACGCGGACTGCTCGGCGGTTTCCTGCGGCTGCTCGTTCTGGACTTCCAGGGCCGCCCGGCGCCCCTCACGCATCAGGGAGCGGCCGACGGGGTCGAGACCGCGGATGTCGTCGGGGACCTCGGTGTAGGCGCTGTCGTCGAAGCCCAGCTCGGCGGCGGTGCGCATGGGCGCCACCTGGCCGAAGCTCTCACCCTGGAAGTTCTGCTCGGGGATGATCTGGGAGACCGTGAACTCCTCGCGGTCCAGCGGCGTCTCGCCGCCACCACCGTGCGTGATCGCGTCCGGCAGCATGACCAGGGAGGTGGTACCCGCCTGCTCGCCCGAGGGGCGCAGCTGGACGCGGATGCCGTGCCGGTCGGACAGCCGGCCGACCACGAAGAGGCCCATGCGCTGGGAGATCGCGGCGTCCACGGTCGGCGGGTTGGCCAGCTTGTGGTTGATGTCCGCGAAGTCCTCGGCGGTGAGGCCGATGCCCTTGTCATGGATCTCGATCATCACGCGGCCGTCGGGGAGACGGGTCGCGGTGACGCGGACCTTGGTCTGCGGGGAGGAGAACGTCGTGGCGTTCTCCAGCAGCTCGGCGAGCAGGTGCACGAGGTCGGTCACGGCACGGCCGTGGATCTCGGCCTCGGGGACACCGGACAGCTCGATGCGCTCGTACTGCTCCACCTCGGAGGAGGCGGCGCGCAGGACGTCGACCAGCGGGACCGGCTGGTCCCAGCGGCGGCCCGGCTCCTCGCCGGCGAGGACCAGGAGGTTCTCGCCGTTGCGGCGCATACGGGTCGCGAGGTGGTCCAGGCGGAAGAGGTTCTCCAGCTGGTCCGGGTCGGCCTCGTTGTTCTCCAGGTCGGTGATCAGGGTCAGCTGGCCCTCGATCAGCGACTGGTTGCGGCGCGACAGGTTGGTGAAGATCGCGTTGATGTTGCCCCGCAGCAGGGCCTGCTCGGCGGCGAGCCGGACGGCCTCGCGGTGGACCTGGTCGAAGGCCCGGGCGACCTCGCCGATCTCGTCCGTCGAGTTGATCGGGATCGGTGCGACGCGGGTGTCGACCCGGCCGGGGTCGGTGCGCGAGAGCTGGTCGACCAGCATCGGCAGGCGCTGCTCGGCGATACCGAAGGCCGCGTTGCGCAGCTGGCGCATCGAGCGGCTCATCTGGCGGGCGACGGTACCGGCCAGGATGAACGCCAGGAGCAGGGCGACGACGACCACGGCGCCGGTGATGATCGCGGAGGTCTTGGCGTCGTCGGCGATGCTCGACGCCTCGTTCACGGCCTTGTCGGCCATGTCCGACTCGATCGTGCGGTAGGCGTTGAACTTGAGGGTGTTGACCGCCCACCAGTTCGGCGCGCTGATGCCGTTCTGAGCGAGCTGCTGGCGCGCGGCGGGAGCCGTGGAGTCCAGCGTGGCGAGCGCCGAGACCATCTTCTTCGAGTCCGGCGGGACCACGTAGTTCGGGTCCTTGGCCTTGGCCTGCTGAGCCATGCTCGCGGCCTTGGTCTGGATGTCCTTCTTCAGCTGGTCGAGCTTGTCCGCGTCGGCCTGGGTGCCACCGCCCTCGTACTCCTCGACGGCGATGCCCTCGAGGTAGGCGTACGACAGCAGGGCCACACGCTGGCTCGCCAGGTTCGGGGCGTCCGGACCCGGCTTCTCCAGGATGTGCATGCCGATGGAGCGCTCCAGCGACAGTGCCGCCTTGGTGAGCGAGATGGCGTAGACGGTACGGCCGTAGGAGGTGATGTTTCCGGTGCCGAGACCCAGCTCGTTGGCGAACTCCATGAGCGGGTGGGCGACCTTGACGTAGCCCTCCTCGGTCTGCACACCGGTGAACTTGGAGGTGTACGCACCGGCGCGCAGCGTCTGCAGGAAGGGCTCGGCCTGGCGGAACAGCGTCAGCCGGCGCTTGAGGCCGGACTTGTCCGGCATGTCCTGCGCCGCGTCGGTGAAGGCCTGGGCGGCGCGGTCCGTGGCGGCGCGGGCCTGCTTGACGGTGAGCTTGTCCTCGGGGGTCTGGCTCTTGCCCTTCAGCAGGGGCGTGGCCGTGATGTCCCGCTCGTTGTAGAGGGCGTCGGCGTAGGACAACGAGGCCCGGACCAGACGGGCGGTGTTCTCCGCGTCCTGAGCGTCCTGCCAGGTGTCGATCGAGTTCTTCACCTGGAAGCCGCCCATGACGAGACCCACCGCCACGGGTATGAGCAGAATCGCGTTCAGCCTGGTCGGCACGCGCCAGTTGCGCGGGGAGAAGCGGCCGCCGCTCTTCGCGGGAGTGGCCGCCGGCTCCGAGCCGGGCACAGGGGTGGGCGCCGCAGCGCGCGGCGGCGGGGTGAAGTTGCCCCGCGCCGACGGCTCGGGACCGTTCTTGCTTCGCCTCACTCGACCAACAACCTCTCGGCGGTCGGCACCTTCGTCGTGCCGCAGTCTCTCAGAGCCCCGTTCGTCATCGACCACTAGGTACGTCTTTGACTATTGGGCAGTTCAGGCATTCCAGCACGTGGACCAGCGCACTTCCAAACAGTGGAAACCCCGGACGGTGCGCTTGTAAGCCCTAGATAAATCGGTCATAAAGAGCGAGCCCCGCCAAAAGGCGGGGCCTTTGTGAGCGCAGCGGTACCGCTCGACCGCGTCGCGTGGTGATACCGGGGGATTCCTCTGCCGAACTGTTATGAACAGCGGAGCCGACCGTGTCAAAGGCCACAGTCGGCTCCGATGGCTTTACGGCAACTGCCGTACGGCACGTTGCACTTGGGTGCTACCGCAGGCGGGCCATCAGGGCGTGCTCCACGAGCGTGATCAGCGCACTCTTGGCGTCCGCGCGGTGGCGGGCGTCGGTCGTGATGATCGGCGCGTCCGGCCCGATCTGCAGGGCTTCCCGCACCTCGTCGGGCGTGTACGGCTGATGGCCGTCGAAGCCGTTGAGGGCGATGACGAACGGCAGACCGCTGTTCTCGAAGTAGTCCACGGCCGGGAAGCAGTCCGCGAGGCGCCGGGTGTCCACGAGCACCACCGCGCCGATGGCGCCGCGCACCAGGTCGTCCCACATGAACCAGAAGCGGTCCTGACCGGGCGTACCGAAGAGGTACAGGATCAGGTCCTGGTCCAGGGTGATACGGCCGAAGTCCATGGCCACCGTGGTGGTGGTCTTGTCCCCGGTGTGGGTCAGGTCGTCGATGCCCGCCGAGGCGGACGTCATGACGGCCTCCGTGCGCAGCGGGTTGATCTCCGAGACGGCGCCGACGAACGTGGTCTTGCCCACGCCGAAGCCGCCCGCCACCACGATCTTCGCCGAGGTGGTGGCCCGGCCCGCGTCAGAGCTTGCGAAGTCCACTGAGCACCCTTTCGAGCAGCGTCACGTCCGGAGCGCCGCCGTTGTTCTCGTCGCCACCCGGCTGGTGAATGGCGACCAGGCCGGCCTCGGCGAGGTCGGCCACCAGGATCCGGGCCACGCCGAGCGGCATGGCCAGCAGCGCCGACACCTCCGCGACCGACTTGACCTCACGGCACAGGTGGCAGATGCGCTGGTGCTCCGGGAGCAGCCCCATGAGCGCTGCCGGGTCGGCCGTGGTGCTGATCAGCGCCTCGATGGCGAGCTGGTAGCGCGGCCGGGTCCGGCCGCCGGTCATCGCGTACGGACGTACCAGCGGCTGGTCGCCCTCATCCCCGTACGGCTCCGCGTACGGATCATGAGAGGCGGTGGGCGGGGTCATGAATCCTCCGGGCGGGACAGCAAGTCGGTCAGTCAAGCCGTCTTATGGGGCCGGTGGGGGGATTGTGACGGCCGGACGGTGTTTTCGTGAGGTGGGTGGTGCCGGGGCGGGTCAGTGGAGCAGACTGCCCTGAAGTTCGGCGCGCAGGTCCGGGGTGAGTACCGCACCCGCGCGGTCGACGAGCAGCGCCATCTCGTAGCCGACAAGGCCGATGTCGCACTCCGGGTGGGCCAGGACCGCGAGGGACGACCCGTCGGAGACCGACATCAGGAAGAGGAAGCCGCGCTCCATCTCGACGACCGTCTGTGCCACGTTGCCGCCCTCGAAGATCCGGGACGCCCCGGCCGTGAGGGAGGTCAACCCGGAGGCGACGGCCGCGAGCTGGTCGGCGCGGTCCCGCGGGAAACCTTCGGACATCGCCAGCAGAAGGCCGTCGGCGGAGACCACCACTGTGTGCGACACCCCGGGGGTGTTGTCCACGAAGTTGGTGATCAACCAGTTCAGGTTCTGTGCCGCCTGGCTCATCGGACTCAACTAACGCTCCTGCTGGTGAGTGGGGTTCGGGTAGCTGCCGGTCTGGCCGTTGCCGACCTGACGACCCTGTGCGATACCCCGACGGAGATTGGTCAGCCGGCCGCGTACGTCGTCAGGCGCACGCGAGACCTGCGGACCGGCTTGGTGCTGTTGCTGCTGAGCCGTGCCCGGGACGAGGTTCGCCCGGGGCACCCGGCGCGGCAGGCCGGAGGTGGTGATGCCACCCGCCGCGGGCTGCCGGACGCGCTCCGCCTGCCGAACGAGTTCGTCGTTGGGCGAGGTGCGCCAGGAGCCGGTGGCGGGAGAGCGCTGCGGAGCGGGCGCGGGCGCCTGCTGCTGCGGTGCCGGGGACGGAGCCGGGGGATTCTCCGGCTGCCGCTCCGGCTGGGTGCCGTGGAACCAGTTGGTTTCCAGCGTGTCGTACAGCGGGGTACGGCCGTCGACCGGACCGGTGGCCGGCGGCAGCGCCTCCGGCTCACGGCGGGCCGGACGCTGCTGCGGGGCCGGCGGGCGCGAGGCGCCGCGGTTGCCCTGCTGGGGCTGCTCGAACTGGCCGGTGCTCGCCGGGCTCTGGCCCGGGCGGCCGGGCAGCGCGTGCTGGCCGGTGGAGCCGGTGTCGTAGGCCTGCGGGGCCGGGAACTGGCCGGTGCTCTGCGGGTCCTGCTGCCCGGTCGCCGACGTGCCGTACACATCGGGGCGGACGAACCCGTTGCTGTCCTGCTGGCCGTACTGGCCGTTGCCCTGCTGGCCGTACTGGCCATTGCCCTGCTGGGTGCCGGGATGCTGGAACTGGCCCGTCGAGCTGCTCGTGCCGTTCAGGTCCGGGCGCGGGAACTGGCCCGTGGAGCCGTTGGCGGCGAAGTCCGGTCGCGGGAACTGGCCCGTGGCGGCCGGTCCCTGAGCGTCGATGCGGGGCATCTCGGCGGTCGCGCCCGGGCCCTGCCGGTCGTCGACGCGCGGTATGCGCGAGGTCTGCGCCGGGTCCCGCTCGTCATGGCCGCGCGGGGTGTCCAGCGAGGCGCGTGACAGCGGGGCCTGGGCGTTGTCGCTCCAGTCCTGGTTGCGCGAGGGCGGGTTGCTGCCGGGCAGCTCGGCCCGCGGACCGCCGCGCGGCGGCAGCTGCGGCTGACGGCCCTGGTCGGCAGCGCCCGCGCCACCGCGCGGCTGCGCCGGACCACGACCACCGAAGGCGTCCTGCTGCGATCCGCCGAGGCCACCGGACTGCAGGCCCTGCGTGGCACCCGGACCGCCGAAGCCGCCCGCACCCGCACCGGCCGGCGCCTGCCGGCCCTGCTGCGGGGCGCCCGGGCCCTGCGGACCACGCGCACCACCCGGCGCACCGGGACGGCCGCCCTGGCCGGTGCCGGGCAGCGCGGCCCGGGGACCCTGGGCGGAGCCGACCTGGCCACGCGGGGACGGACCGGCGCCGAGCAGGCCGCCGCCGGACGGGGCACCACCGAGGGCACCGCCCGAGCCGTTGCCGCCGTTGTTGCGGCGGGCGGCGGCAGCGCCGGCCGCCGCCTGCGCGGCGGCCGGACCACCGGTCGGCGCGGGGGCGCCGGGCTTGCCCGCGGGCTTCTTGCCGCCCTGGGCGACGTCGACGGGCAGCATGACCAGCGCGGTCGTACCACCGGAGTCGGAGGGGCGCAGCTGGATGCGGATGCCGTGGCGCTGGGACAGCCGGCCGACCACGAACAGACCCATGCGGCGGGACACCGAGACGTCCACGGTGGGCGGCGAGGCGAGCCGCTCGTTGATCGCCGCGAGGTCCTCGGGGGAGAGGCCGATACCGGTGTCGTGGATCTCGATCAGCACCCGGCCGTCGGGCAGGGCGTGACCGGTGACCTTGACCTTGGTCTGCGGCGAGGAGAAGGAGGTGGCGTTCTCGAGCAGCTCGGCGAGGAGGTGCACGAGGTCGTTGACGACGCGGCCGGCGACCTCGGTGGTCGGGACCGCGGCCAGCTCGATGCGCTCGTACTGCTCCACCTCGGACGCGGCGGCGCGGAGCACGTCGACCAGCGGGACCGGGCGGGTCCAGCGGCGGCCGGGCTCTTCACCGGCGAGAACGAGGAGGTTTTCACCGTTACGGCGCATACGCGTCGCGAGGTGGTCGAGCTTGAAGAGGGAGGACAGCTGGTCCGGGTCGGCCTCGCGGGACTCCAGTTCGGAGATGAGCGAGAGCTGACGCTGGATGAGGCCCTGGGAGCGGCGCGAGAGGTTGGTGAACATCGCGTTGACGTTGCCCCGCAGAAGAGCCTGCTCGGCGGCGAGGCGGACCGCCTCGCGGTGCACGTCGTCGAAGGCCGCGGCCACCTGGCCGATCTCGTCCCGGGAGTGCACACCGACCGACTCCACGGACGTGTCGACGTCCTGCGGGTCGGACTCGGACAGCTGCTTGACCAGCTCGGGCAGGCGGTCCTGGGCGACCTTGGTGGCGGTCTCCTGCAGACGGCGCAGCGAGCGGATCATGGAGCGGGCCACGACGAACGCGCCGACGAGCGAGATGCCGAGGACGATCAGGATCAGCGCACCGGAGTTGATCGCGTCGCGCTCGGAGGCGCTGCGCAGCTCGCGGGCCTTCTGCTCCATGTCCTCGAGCAGCGTGTGCTCGATCTTCTTCATCTGATCGATCTTGGTGGTGCTGTCGTCCACCCAGTCGCGGTACGAGCGGGGCGGCAGACCGTCCAGGCCGGTGGGGGACTCGAAGGTCCGCTTGGCGTAGAGGTCGGCGCCCTGGATCGTCGGGTTGTTCTCCTCGATCGGCTTCAGCAGCTCGTCCGGGTTCTGGCTGCTGTAGATCTTCCGGAAGATCGCGATCTCGGAGTTCTCGCTCTCGTACGCCGACTGGCCGTAGAGGCGGTCGTTCGAGGAGAGCGTTCCCTTGGTGTTGCCACTGGTGGTCAGCGCCGCGGCGATGACGGCACGCTGCACGGAGGCGTACTCCTTGGCGCTGGAGAAGGCCGCCAGGGCGCGGGTGCGCGTGATCATCTCGGGGTTGCTGGACGCCTCGGCCATGGCCTGGGAGAGGTCGACCAGCTGGGTGATCAGCCGGTGGTACGACTCGACGGTCTGCGTCGAGTTGCCCTTCGCCTGGTAGGCGGACCGGCGGATCTTGGCCAGGTCGTCCAGCTGGTTGGCGAGGCTCACCAGGGTGTCGCGGACGCCCTGGAGGTTGCCGCTCTTGCTCGCCGCGTCGATCTCCTCGGAGGCGTTGAGGAAGTTCTCGCGGGCCCGGTCGGTCTTGTCCTGGAAGCCCTTGATCTGGTAGTCGGTCGACTTCAGGCCGTGGGACAGGGGGCCGGCCGACTGGTCGCGCTCGTCCTGGAGCGCCTGGGCCAGCTCGGTGGCCTGCTTGGTCATCTCCGTCAGCAGCTTCATGTTGTCGAGCTGCTGGATGTCGGTGATGTTCTGGTCGATGCGCAGCGCACCCAGCGAGGTCGCTGCCACCACGGGGAGCGCGAGCAGCGAGACCAGACGCGTGGAGATGCGCCAGTTGCGCAGGGCCACGCGTGAACCGGGGCCCGTCGGCCCCTGGGTGGACTTCACGGTCGGGGTGGGGTTCCCGGTCTTCGTGGGGCCCGCCGAGGAGGACGCGCCGGGGCGCCCGGGGCGCTCACCGCTGTCTCCGGACGGGGCCGGGCCCGGGATCTGGGCGTGCTGGGGCGTGGAGCCGCGGTCGGTCCCGCCGTGCGCCTCCGGCTCCGCCGAAGCGCTGCCATCCCTCTTGAAACGTCCCTGCACTAGCGTCGCAACCTCTGGACCAGGCGCCCCTCCGCTTGAACGGACGGACACGGTGTCGGCGTATTGGAGAACGCCCTGAATGCGCTCTCCGAGTGGTCTGGAGTGACCGGCGCAGGTTCCCCCCTATCTGGCCGCCACTCGGCGCTGCGTTGCGCCCCTGCGCGCCGGCTCGATCCCGCGGCGGTCCGTGGAATTCCAGCACAGTGCCGGATCTCCAACAAGAGCCGTGTCCCGAGCTGTGACCTACGTGACGGGCTGTGAGGCCTGGGTTACCAACTGTGGAGCGCGATCCAGGCCAAAGCGGGCGTATGCGCGCGAGTCGCCCCCTGGTGTCACGTGTCCCAGTCGCCATGATCAGGAGCGGAATGACAGCTTCAGGGGGTCAATGTCCGTTTCGGTGGGGCGGGTTGTCGGCCGGAATTGACCGGTTTGCCCCTGGATTCGTGAGCAAACTCACATGCAGATCATGGGGAGTTCATGTCTGAGGCGGGGAATCGCATGTTTAGCCTGGCGCTTTACATGACAGGCGACTCTGCCAACTCCGACACGAGGCCACAGGACGTACAACGGTGAAGACGACGATGATGTTCCGCAACATAGCCAACCCGCGGCGCACGACTCTGGCGCACCTCGAGGACGCCGACGAACTGCAGACGCCCGAGCTGCCGGAGCACTCCGTCGACCTCCCTGCCCAGACGGCGAATCCGAGGCGCACGGTTCTCATGGAGATCCCGGTGACCGCGGGGGTCGCGGCCGGCGAGTAGCCGAGCGGGCACCGCACACGCACATCGAGCGCGGCCCGGAAGATCGTCGCAGGTACGACGATCTTCCGGGCCGCGCTCGTCCCCGGTGTCCGTCGCCTTCCCGAACGCGGGAGGCCCGACCGGTTAACCTGGGGCGTCAGTACGCCGGTACTCAGTGAGGGGCGCAGGATCCCGTGCGCATCGCCAGGTTCTCCATCGACGGGAACGTAGCCTTCGGCGCGGTCGAGGGCGAGAAGCAGGACGAACTCGTCCTCGACATCATCAAGGGCATCCCGTTCGCGGACTACGAGCTGTCCGGGACGAAGGTGCCGCTGAGCAAGGTCAGACTGCTCCCGCCGGTCCTCCCCAACAAGGTCGTGGCGTTCGGCCGCAACTACGCCGACCACGCCAAGGAGCTGGGCAACGAGGTGCCCGAGGCGCCGTTCGCCTTCTTCAAGCCGTCCACCTCGGTGATCGGCCCCGGGGACGAGATCCAGTACCCGTCCTTCTCGCAGGAGCTGCACCACGAGGCCGAGCTGGCCGTCGTCATCGGCCGCATGTGCCGCGAGGTGCCGCGCGAGCGGGTCAAGGACGTGATCTTCGGCTACACCTGCGCCAACGACGTCACCGCCCGCGACGTGCAGAAGCGCGAGAAGCAGTGGGCCCGGGCCAAGGGGTTCGACACCTCCTGCCCGCTCGGCCCCTGGGTGGAGACGGGCCTGGACCTCGACCGCGCGAACGACCTGACGGTCCAGCTCACGGTCAACGGCGAACAGCGTCAGCTGGGCCGTACGAGCGAGATGATCCACTCCATCGAGGACCTGATCGTCAACATCTCCGAGGCCATGACCCTGCTGCCCGGCGACGTCATCCTCACCGGCACCCCCGCGGGGGTCGGCCCCCTGAACGTCGGCGACGAGGTCGCCGTCACCATCGAAGGCATCGGCACTCTCACCAACAAGGTTGTCAAGCGTGGCTAGCGCACCAGTTCGCGTCCGATTCTGCCCCTCGCCCACCGGTAACCCCCACGTGGGCCTGGTCCGCACCGCCCTGTTCAACTGGGCGTTCGCCCGGCACCACCAGGGCACCCTGGTCTTCCGCATCGAGGACACCGACGTGGCCCGCGACTCGGAGGAGTCGTACAACCAGCTGCTGGACGCGATGCGCTGGCTGGGCTTCGACTGGGACGAGGGCCCCGAGGTCGGCGGCCCGCACGCGCCGTACCGCCAGTCGCAGCGCATGGACCTCTACAAGGACGTCGCTCAGCAGCTCCTCGACGCCGGCCACGCCTACCACTGCTACTGCTCCCAGGAGGAGCTGGACACCCGCCGCGAGGCCGCCCGCGCCGCCGGCAAGCCGTCCGGCTACGACGGCCACTGCCGCGACCTGAGCGCCGAGCAGGTCGAGCAGTACAAGGCCCAGGGCCGCACCCCGATCGTCCGCTTCCGGATGCCCGACGAGACGATCACCTTCACGGACCTGGTCCGCGGCGAGCTGACCTTCACCCCGGAGAACGTCCCGGACTACGGCATCGTGCGCGCCAACGGCGCCCCGCTGTACACGCTGGTCAACCCGGTCGACGACGCCCTGATGGAGATCACCCACGTCCTGCGCGGCGAGGACCTGCTCTCCTCCACCCCCCGCCAGATCGCCCTCTACAAGGCGCTGACCGAGCTGGGCATCGCCAAGCGGACCCCGGACTTCGGCCACCTGCCGTACGTGATGGGCGAGGGCAACAAGAAGCTCTCCAAGCGCGACCCGGAGTCGTCCCTCAACCTCTACCGCGACCGCGGCTTCCTCCCCGAGGGCCTGCTCAACTATCTGTCGCTGCTCGGCTGGTCGCTCTCGGCCGACAAGGACATCTTCGGCATCGACGAGATGGTCGCCGCCTTCGACATCGCCGACGTGAACCCCAACCCGGCGCGCTTCGACCTCAAGAAGTGCGAGGCGATCAACGCCGACCACATCCGCATGCTGGATGTGAAGGAGTTCACGGAGCGCTGCCGCACCTGGCTGAAGGCGCCGTTCGCCCCCTGGGCGCCGGAGGACTTCGACGAGGCCAAGTGGCAGGCGATCGCCCCGCACGCCCAGACCCGGCTGAAGGTGCTCTCCGAGATCACCGACAACGTCGACTTCCTCTTCCTCGCCGAGCCGGTCTTCGACGAGGCGAGCTGGACGAAGGCGATGAAGGAGGGCTCGGACGCCCTGCTGCGCACGGCCCGCGAGAAGCTGGAGCCGGCGGACTGGACGTCGGCCGAGGCCCTCAAGGAGGCCGTCCTGGCCGCCGGCGAGGCCCACGGCCTCAAGCTCGGCAAGGCCCAGGCCCCGGTCCGCGTGGCCGTCACCGGGCGCACGGTCGGCCTGCCCCTGTTCGAGTCCCTCCAGGTCCTCGGCAAGGAGAAGACGCTGGCCCGCATCGACGCGGCGCTGGCCAAGCTCTCCGCGTAGCGACGTGTTCACGGAACACGGCTGAGACAGGGCGGCGTCCGGTTCGGGCGCCGCCCTTCGCACGTCCAACGAGCGGACTCCTCCGGAGGGATGGCGGCGACCCCGGACGGCGGCGCGCTCGCCACCGCCGGACCGTCCAGCTTCGACTGGAACGTCCACCGCATCACCCCCACCGCGGACGGCGGGACCGCCACCGAGAAGGTGGCCCGGATCCAGGCCGACCCGATCCGGGTGGAGGGGTTGGCCCTCGCAGGGGGGGTGAGCTGTTCCTGGACGGCCGGCAGGGGACCGGCCACCGGCTCTGCGGCTTCGCGCTGGACGCTGCCGGGCGGCCGGCCGGACCGCAGACCCGGCGCAGCCCCGGCCTGGCCGGGTCCGACCTGCCTCACGGGTGACTCGGCCTGCCCCCAGCCGGAAGCCCTCGGCGACGGACGTGTCGCCCACCTGTTCACCGACTCCGCCGGCCACGAGTACGTGATCGAGACCGGCCTCGACACCGGCTCCCTGCCGAGCGTGCCGACGGGCGACGCCCGCGGCCGCATCGCCGGTGGCACCGGCAGCTACGTGCTCTACAACGGCGGTACGCCCGGCGTGCAGAAGATCGCCGACTTCCCGAGCGGCGCCACGTCCGGCACGGTCGCGCTCAGCCGCCACCGCACCACCGCCGCCGTCCGGGGGCAGAACCTGTGGACGCCCGGCAGCGCCAAGGGGTCGGTCACCGGCTGCGATCTGCGGAGCCCTGACCGGCACGATGACCCTCCGCTGACGGCGCGCGAAAGGCACGGTCGCTGTCATGACGATCAGAGCTGTCGTATGGGACGTGGACGACACCCTCTTCGACGCGGCATCCGTCGGGGGATAACCCCCGAACCCCCAGCCGTCTGGCGGTACGGTCGCTGTCATGACGATCAGAGCTGTCGTATGGGACGTGGACGACACCCTCTTCGACGCGGCATCCGTCGGGGGATAACCCCCGAACCCCCAGCCGTCTGGCGGTACGGTCGCTGTCATGACGATCAGAGCTGTCGTGTGGGACGTGGACGACACCCTCTTCGACTACACGACCGCGGACCGCGAGGGGATGCGGGCCCATCTGGTGGCGGAGGGCCTGCTCTCCGGGTACGGCAGTCCGGAGCAGGCGCTCGTGCGGTGGCGGCAGGTCACCGATCAGCAGTGGGCGCGGTTCTCGGCGGGGGAGGTGTCCTTCGAGGGGCAGCGGCGCGACCGGGTACGGGTCTTCCTGGAGCAGGAGCTGTCCGACGCCGAGGCCGACGTCTGGTTCCGGCGTTACATCGCTCACTACGAGGCCGCCTGGAGTCTGTTCCCGGACGTGCTGCCCACCCTGGACGCCCTCGCCGCCAGCCACCGGCACGGGGTGCTGTCCAACTCCAGCCTCACGGTCCAGGAGCACAAGCTGCGCACCCTCGGCGTGCGCGACCGCTTCGAGAGCTTGCTGTGCGCCGCCGAGCTGGGCGTCTCCAAGCCGGAGGCCGGCGCGTTCCTCGCGGCCTGCGCGGCCCTCGGCCTGCCCCCGCACGAGGTGGCGTACGTCGGCGATCACCCGGAGATCGACGGGCGGGGCGCGGCCGAGGCCGGGCTGCTGTCCGTCTGGATCGACCGCGGCGGGGTCTACGCGCAGGGTCCGGACACCGTGGCCGCACACCGGATCTCGACCCTCGCCGAACTCCCCGCGCTCGTCCGCGCGGATACCCGTTTTGGAGCCCCGTCCACCTTCGGGTAATGTTCTTCCTGCGCCGAGGGGAGCAGGCCGAAAGGCCGGAGCCCCGAGGAGCACGCTAGAACGAGAACCCCGCAGGGGGTTGAGTTCCAGTGGCCTATGGTGTAATTGGCAGCACGACTGATTCTGGTTCAGTTAGTCTTGGTTCGAGTCCAGGTAGGCCAGCTCGCAGAGCTCATCTGCAAAGCCCCCGTTGTGTAGCGGCCTAGCACGCTGCCCTCTCAAGGCAGTAGCGCCGGTTCGAATCCGGTCGGGGGTACTGATCTCGATCAACTCGAGATCGCTAGGGCCCCCGTTGTGTAGCGGCCTAGCACGCCGCCCTCTCAAGGCGGTAGCGCCGGTTCGAATCCGGTCGGGGGTACTGACTGGTCTAAACCATCATTGGTCTATGGTGTAATTGGCAGCACGACTGATTCTGGTTCAGTTAGTCTTGGTTCGAGTCCAGGTAGACCAGCTCGGGCCTGCGGAAACGCAGAGTCCACGCCCCCGTTGTGTAGCGGCCTAGCACGCCGCCCTCTCAAGGCGGTAGCGCCGGTTCGAATCCGGTCGGGGGTACAAGAGGAAGGCCCTTCGCTTCGGCGGAGGGCCTTCGTCGTGCCCGGCGCCGGCTACTCCAGGCCGTACCGCCGGATCGACTCCTCCTCCTGGGCCATCCGGTGCAGTGCCTGCTTCACCGGCTCGTTGAGGATCGCCCCCAGGATCGCGAACTCGACCTGCTCCGGCTCCGACGGATACGTCTCCATGTTGTCCAGGTCGAGGACGGCCGTCCGGTACATCAACTCGGCGTACGGCGCGAGCAGTTCCGCCCCCCACTCGTAGCCGAGCCGGCGGAACGCGGCCACCGCCACCACCAGCGAGCGGTACGCGGGGGAGACGGTCGTGAGCTGCTTGGCGTTCTCCCAGCCGAGCTCGTCCAGGAGCTTGTCGACCTCCTGGTGCGCGGCCCGGACGTACTCGTCGTCCTCGTCCGGCTCGGGCACCTGCGGCAGCGCCCACAGCGCCGCGCCCAGGCGGATCGACCGGCCGAGGGAGTCGTCGTCCACGTGCCCGAGCACCTCGCGCACCTTCGTCACCGGCACCCGGCCGACCTGGATCATCGCCCGCACCAGCCGCAGCCGGCGCAGATGCTCCTCGTCGTACTCGGCCGTCGTCGTGTTGACCTGGCGGCCCGGCGGCAACAGCCCCTCGCGCAGGTAGTACTTGATCGTCGCGGTGGACACACCGCTGCGCTCGCTCAGCTCGGCCAGCCGCATCTCTTGCGCTCCTTCTCGGATAACGGCACTATCCAAGCATCACTACTTGGATAGCTTTGCTCACCAATGAGGGGGCAGTGTCATGGTGACCCGTACGACTGCCGGCGCGGAGGGCGACGTCGTCGTCCTGCTGATCGGCATGCGCATCAACCGCTTCTGGGCGGTGCACCTGTGGCTGCCGGTGATGCTCGGGATGCTCCGCATGCTGCGGGACCTGCGGAAGGAACCCGAGCGGGGTCTGCTCAGTCATGTCCTGCTGACGGCCTCGCCGCGGACGTACTACGTCGTGCAGTACTGGGAGTCCAAGGACAAGCTGTACGCCTACGCGACGGCGTCGGACGCCTTCCACCACAAGGCCTGGGCGCGCCTCAACCGCAAGGAGCGGGCCGGGAAGCTGCGCGGGCAGGTCGGCATCTGGCACGAGTCGTACGTCGTGCCCGAGGGGTCGTACGAGGCGATCTACGGCGACATGCCCGCGTTCGGGCTGGCCGCGGCGCACGGGCAGATCCCGCTGGAGCAGCGGGGCCGGTACGCGAAGGACCGGCTCGCCCACCGCACGCAGCGGGCACCGGTGGCCGAGAAGTCCGGCTGAACAGGGTGATCGGAGGATCGAGGAGGGCCTGCCGCGGCGTTGGGGCGGGCCCTCCTCGGTGTTCCCGGAAGGCTGCCGCTCAGCCCGAGCGGCGCAGGGCCTCCGACAGGCGGCCCGCCGCGTCGATGACCGCCTGGGCGTGCATGCGGCCCGGGTGCCGCGTCAGGCGCTCGATGGGACCGGAGACGGACACCGCGGCCACCACGCGGTTGGAGGGGCCGCGCACCGGCGCCGAGACGGACGCCACGCCCGGCTCGCGCTCGCCGATGGACTGGGCCCAGCCGCGACGTCGTACGCCCGACAGGGCCGTCGCCGTGAAGCGGGCCCCCTGGAGGCCGCGGTGCAGGCGCTCGGGCTCCTCCCAGGCCATCAGGATCTGAGCCGAGGAGCCCGCCTTCATGGTCAGCGTGGAGCCGACCGGGACCGTGTCCCGCAGGCCGGACAGGCGTTCCGCCGCGGCCACACAGATCCGCATGTCGCCCTGGCGTCGGTAGAGCTGTGCGCTCTCGCCGGTGACATCGCGGAGGTGGGTGAGCACGGGGCCCGCCGTCGCGAGCAGGCGGTCCTCGCCGGCCGCCGCAGCCAGTTCCGCGAGGCGCGGGCCGAGGATGAACCGGCCCTGCATGTCGCGTGCCACCATGCGGTGGTGTTCCAGGGCCACGGCCAGGCGGTGGGCCGTGGGTCTTGCCAGTCCGGTGGCTCCGACCAGACCCGCGAGGGTGGCCGGACCGGACTCCAGAGCGCTCAGGACGAGGGCCGCCTTGTCCAGAACGCCGACGCCGCTACTGTTGTCCATGCAACGATACTCACGTCTCACTCTGTGAAACGCAAGTTCAATTTTCCGTGGAACGCGCCACCCTGGAATCACACAGCGGCCCGCAGACCAACGGGCCTGGCGGTGGACGCCCGGAATCACCACTTCAGGGGCCTCTGAAAAGGCACAGTCGCCGCTGCCTCAAGATCTCTAGTTGGGCCGGTGGACGTTTGCCGGCCGGAGGGAAAGCGATGGGTAGGACACTCGCGGAGAAGGTCTGGGACGACCACGTCGTCCGGCGCGCCGAGGGCGAGCCCGACCTCCTCTACATCGATCTGCACCTGCTGCACGAGGTGACCAGCCCGCAGGCCTTCGACGGTCTGCGTCAGAACGGTCGCCAGGTGCGCCGTCTCGACCTCACCATCGCGACCGAGGACCACAACACCCCGACCCTCGACATCGACAAGCCCATCGCCGACCCGGTCTCCCGCGCTCAGCTGGAGACGCTGCGCAAGAACTGCGCCGAGTTCGGGGTGCGCCTGCACCCTCTGGGCGACGTCGAGCAGGGTGTCGTGCACGTCGTGGGTCCGCAGCTGGGTCTGACCCAGCCCGGCACGACGGTCGTCTGCGGTGACTCGCACACCTCCACGCACGGTGCCTTCGGCGCGCTGGCGTTCGGCATCGGCACCTCCCAGGTGGAGCACGTGCTGGCCACCCAGACGCTGCCGCTGGCCCGCCCGAAGACCATGGCCATCACGGTCGAGGGCGAGCTGCCCGAAGGCGTCACCGCCAAGGACCTGATCCTCGCGATCATCGCCAGGATCGGTACCGGCGGCGGCCAGGGCTACATCCTGGAGTACCGCGGCTCCGCCATCGAGAAGCTCTCGATGGAGGCCCGGATGACCGTCTGCAACATGTCGATCGAGGCCGGTGCCCGCGCGGGCATGATCGCCCCCGACGAGACCACCTTCGAGTACCTCAAGGGCCGTCCGCACGCCCCCGAGGGCGCCGACTGGGACGCCGCGGTCGAGTACTGGAAGACCCTGAGGACGGACGAGGACGCGGTCTTCGACGCCGAGGTCGTCATCAAGGCCGAGGAACTGTCGCCGTTCGTCACCTGGGGCACCAACCCCGGCCAGGGCGCGCCGCTTTCGTCGTCCGTCCCCGACCCGGCTTCGTACGAAGACGCTTCGGAGCGCCTGGCCGCCGAAAAGGCCCTGGAGTACATGGGGTTGGAGGCCGGTCAGCCGCTGCGTTCCATCAAGGTGGACACCGTCTTCGTAGGCTCCTGCACCAACGGCCGCATCGAGGACCTGCGCGCCGCCGCGGACCTGCTGCGCGGTCGTAAAGTCGCCGACGGCGTACGGATGCTGGTCGTCCCGGGCTCCGCGCGGGTCGGTCTGCAGGCCGTCTCCGAGGGCCTGGACGTGGTCTTCAAGGAGGCCGGCGCCGAATGGCGGCACGCGGGCTGCTCGATGTGCCTCGGCATGAACCCCGACCAGCTGGCCCCGGGTGAGCGCTCCGCGTCCACCTCCAACCGCAACTTCGAGGGCCGGCAGGGCAAGGGCGGTCGCACCCACCTGGTGTCGCCGCAGGTCGCGGCCTCGACCGCCGTCCTGGGCCACCTGGGCTCGCCCGCCGACCTGTCCGACGCCCCTGCGCCCGCTGGAGTCTGAGAACCATGGAAGCCTTCACCACCCACACCGGCCGGGCCGTCCCGCTGCGCCGCAGCAACGTCGACACCGACCAGATCATCCCTGCTCACTGGCTCAAGAAGGTGACCCGGGACGGCTTCGAGGACGGGCTCTTCGAGGCCTGGCGCAAGGACGAGTCCTTCATCCTCAACCGGCCCGAGCGACAGGGCGCCACCGTCCTGGTCGCCGGCCCCGACTTCGGCACCGGCTCCTCCCGTGAGCACGCCGTCTGGGCGCTGCAGAACTACGGCTTCAAGACCGTGATCTCCTCCCGCTTCGCGGACATCTTCCGGGGCAACTCGCTGAAGAACGGCCTGCTCACCGTGGTTCTCGACCAGAAGGTCGTGGACGCGCTGTGGGAGCTGACCGAGCGGGACTCGCAGGCCGAGATCACCGTCGACCTGGAGGCCCGTGAGGTGCGCGCCGAGGGCGTCACCGCCTCCTTCGAGCTGGACGAGAACTCCCGCTGGCGGTTGCTGAACGGCCTGGACGACATCTCCATCACCCTCCAGAACGAGGGCGACATCGCCGCCTACGAGGCCAAGCGGCCGGGCTACAAGCCGCGCACGCTCCAGATCTGATCCGGATCCCCGCCCGGGTCGAGATCCGGCCACCTCAACACCCTCTCCGTACCCCCGATCGCCCCGATCGGGGGTACGGGCGTTTCTGCTCTCGAACGGCTCCGCACGTTCTCGCAGGTCCGGTCAACTCCCCACGTTACGAAGGCTGTTGCCTGGGTACGCGAGTGCTGTGAACGCGGCTTTGGCAAGTGCCCGGAAGGCCGTTTGAGGCGGCAGTTACACCCTGCGCAGGCGACAACTCGCCCCAGATGGCACAATCTGTGCATGGAACGTGACGGCCAACTCGAGCTCTATGCGGCAGTCGCGGACCAGCTGAAGGAAGCGCACACAAGAGTGCGCGCACTGCAAGTCCCGGAGGGCGTACGGATGGCGCTGAACCGGAAGCTGCTGGTCATTACGGCCGCGGCCAAGCACGACATCGCCGATGCGGCAAGGCGGCTCGAGCGGTTCACCAAGGACCTCGACGAGGGTCGGATCCCCGACGAGGACCGCTGAACAGCCCGGGACAACCGAGTCCGTTGCGGCACAAGGGTGATAAGCCCGTTTCGTGTTTGATTTGCGGTATATATCTGCCTAACGTGCGAAAAAGCTTGAACACTTTCGTTCTGGCGATGTCTCCGAAGGGGAAGACGTGAACAAGGCGCAGCTCGTAGAAGCGATTGCCGACAAGATGGGCGGCCGCCAGCAGGCCGCCGATGCTGTCGATCATGTCCTGGACGCCATCGTCCGCGCGGTCGTCGCGGGCGAGCGGGTCTCGGTCACCGGCTTCGGGTCCTTCGAGAAGGTGGACCGCCCCGCCCGCTACGCCCGTAACCCCCAGACGGGCGAGCGGGTTCGGGTCAAGAAGACATCCGTGCCGCGCTTCCGCGCGGGCCAGGGCTTCAAGGACCTGGTCAGCGGCTCGAAGAAGCTCCCGCGCGGCGGCGAGGTCGCCGTCAAGAAGGCGCCCAAGGGCAGCCTGACCGGCGGCGCTGCCGCCACGGTCAAGAAGGCCGCGGCCAAGAAGACCACCAAGGCGGCCGCGAAGAAGGTCACCGCCAAGAAGGCGGCGCCCGCGAAGAAGGTCACGGCGAAGAAGGTCACGGCGAAGAAGACCACCGCCAAGAAGACGACGGCCGCCGCGAAGAAGACCACGGCGAAGGCCGCCGCGAAGAAGACGACGGCCAAGAAGGCCCCGGCGAAGAAGGTCACCGCCAAGAAGGCCCCGGCCAAGAAGTCGACGGCCCGCAAGACCACCGCGAAGAAGGCCACTGCCCGCAAGGCGTCGTAAGTCGCCAGGGCATTCACGCGCCGGGCCGGACTCCCCTGGGGAGCCCGGCCCGCGGCGTTCTCGGGAGCCTCAGAGCGTCTGCAGGGTCACCAGCGTGATCCGCAGGCCGTCCCCGGAACCCTCCGTCTCGATCCGCACCCGCTGCCCGGGGCGCAGCAGCCGCAGCCCGCCCGCGTCGAAGGCCGCCGCGTCGAAGGGGACCGGGGTGCCGTCGTCGAGGAGCACCTGTCCGGCGCGGGTTTCGGGGTCGTACGTGTATGCGGTCGCCTGCATGACGGCCAGCGTAGTGCCTATGGCGGATCGCCGTCGGGCTGGAGGCCGTCCGTCGACCGCGGGCTCGTCGTGGCTGGTCGCGCGGTTCCCGGCGCCCCTGGGGAGTCGCGGTCCCGCCGGTTGCACGGTTGCCGCAGGCGAGCGGAACCCGCCCCCACCAGGCCCCCCGTACCGGGCACCTCACGCCCCCGGAATCAATAACCCTGCCGACGCCGCCGCCGTGTGCCTGCCCACGCCCAGGGCCAGCGCCGCGCGCAGGTCCTCACCGGTGTCCACGTCCTGGCGTACCGAATCGACCTCGGTGAGGTCGAGTTCCCGCGCGCCCGAGGTGCGGTGGCGGGCCCGGGAATCCGTGCCGAAAGCGGGCCGCAATTCCTGGTCGGGGGTCGCGGCCAGCAGCGTGGTGCCGAGGGCGGCGGCGTCCGCGAGAAAGGCGCGCGGGAATTCGGCCGCGGCACTCAGCACCCGGGACAATTCCAGCGGGCGCAGAGCCGGAAGATCGGCGTTCAGGGCCGCCACCGCGGCACCGGGTCGCATTTCCCTTACGGTGGCCGCCCCGTGCGCCAGAGCGGCGTTCAGGCCGCTTGCCGGTGCGTCCGGGACGATCCGGGCGCCCAGTGCCGCCAGCTCCCGGCCGGCCAGCGCGTCGTCCGTGACGACCACCACATCCGAGACCGCCGGACACGCCAGCGCCGCGGACACCGTGTCCTGCGCGAACGCGAGGGCCAGCCCGGGGCGCACCTCGTCGCCGGCGGTGTCGGAGAGCCTGCTCTTGGCCCGCGCCAGAGGCTTCAGGGGGATGACCAAGGTCCAGTGCACCGGCGTACCGCCCCTCTCTTGTCGCGTTCATTGTCCCCCGTGGCATCCGGCACTCCGGGATCGGGGAGGGGCGCGAAGCGCCTGGGAAGGGCGGTGGTCGGTGACAGGCGGGCGTACGGTGTTCTCGACAGACCGGCGGCCTGGGGCGACACTTGTGCGGCCCCCGGGCCCCGAGCAAGTCCTAGAGGAAGGTGTCCGCGTGTCCCGCCGCAGAATCGGGTTCTGGTACCGCTTCGCAGCGGTCCTCTGCAAACCGCCGCTGGTGGTTCTGATCAAGCGGGACTGGCATGGAATGGAACACATTCCGGCCGACGGCGGATTTATCACCGCGGTCAACCACAATTCCCACGTGGATCCCTTCGCGTACGCGCACTATCAGTACAACACCGGACGGGTTCCGCGTTTCCTGGCGAAGAGCGGACTTTTCAAGAAGGGATTCGTCGGCGCCGCGATGCGCGGCACCGGGCAGATCCCGGTCTACCGCGAGAGCACGGACGCGCTCAGTGCCTTCCGGGCCGCCATCGAGGCCGTGGAGCGCGGCGAGTGCGTCGCGTTCTACCCCGAGGGAACCCTGACCCGCGACCCGGACGGCTGGCCGATGACCGCCAAGACCGGTGCCGCCCGGGTGGCACTGCAGACCAAGTGCCCGGTGATCCCCGTCGCCCAGTGGGGCTGCAACGAACTGCTGCCGCCCTACGCCAAGAAGCCCCACCTCCTCCCGCGCAAGACCCACCACGTCCTCGCGGGCCCGCCGGTGGACCTCTCGCGCTTCTACGACCAGGAGATGACCCCGGAACTCCTCAAGGAGGCCACCGAGGTCATCATGGCCGCCATCACCCGCCAGCTGGAGGAGATCCGCGGCGAGAAGGCCCCCGCGACGCCGTACGACCCGCGCCGGGAGCGGCTGGAGCAGCGGCGCCGCACCCATGCGCAGGTGAAGCCGCAGGCGCAGGAGAACACGCAGGACAAGCAGACAGAAGGGCACGGCAAGTGAGCAAGCCTGTCCGGGCCGCCGTCATGGGTACCGGCTCGTGGGGCACCGCCTTCGGCATGGTCCTCGCCGACGCGGGCTGCGAGGTCACCCTGTGGGCCCGCCGTCCCGAGCTGGCCGAGGCGGTCAACTCGACGCGGACCAACCCCGACTACCTGCCAGGTGTCGAACTCCCGGAGAACCTGCGCGCCACCGCGGACGCCGCAGAGGCCCTGCGGGACGCGGACTTCACCGTCCTCGCCGTGCCCTCCCAGACCCTGCGCGCCAACCTCGCCGAGTGGACCCCGCTGCTCGCGCCCGGCACCGTGCTCGTCTCCCTGATGAAGGGCGTCGAACTCGGCTCCACCATGCGCATGAGCGAGGTCATCGACGACGTCGCCAAGGTCGGCGCCGACCGCATCGCCGTGGTCACCGGCCCCAACCTGGCCCGGGAGATCGCCGCCCGCATGCCGGCCGCCGCCGTGGTCGCCTGCACCGACGAGACGGTCGCCCAGCGGCTCCAGGCCGCCTGCCACACGCCGTACTTCCGGCCGTACACCAACACCGACGTGGTCGGCTGCGAACTCGGCGGCGCGGTCAAGAACGTCATCGGCCTCGCGGTCGGCATCGCCGACGGCATGGGCCTGGGCGACAACGCCAAGGGCTCGCTCATCACCCGCGGCCTCGCCGAGACCACCCGGCTCGGCATGGCGCTCGGCGCCGACCCGCTGACCTTCTCCGGCCTCGCGGGCCTCGGTGACCTGGTGGCCACCTGCTCCTCGCCGCTGTCCCGCAACCACACCTTCGGCACCAATCTCGGCAAGGGCATGACCCTCGAGGAGACCATCGCGGTCACCAAGCAGACCGCCGAGGGCGTCAAGTCCTGCGAGTCCGTGGCCGATCTGGCCCGCAGGCACGGTGTGGAGATGCCGATCGCCGAGACGGTCGTGGACATCGTGCACGAGGGCAAGCCGCCGGTGGTCGCCCTGAAGGAGCTGATGTCGCGCAGCGCGAAGCCCGAGCGACGCTGAGCGAACCCCCTGAGTCGACGCTGTATCGGGGCTCTACCAACGGGTACTCTCAACGCGATATGAGCACCGAGAACCTCCCCCAGAGCCCTGAGCAGCCGTCCCGCAAGCCTCGCGTGGCCGTCGTGTTCGGCGGGCGCAGCTCCGAACACGGGATCTCCGTGGTCACCGCCGGCGCCGTCCTCAAGGCCATCGACCGGACGAAGTACGACGTCCTGCCGATCGGTATCACCGCGGACGGCCGCTGGGCCCTGACGGCGGACGAGCCGGAGCGGATGGCCATCACCGACCGCCGTACCCCCAATGTGGCGGAACTGGCGGAGTCGGACGAGGGCGGCGTGGTGCTCCCCGTCGACCCCGCCAGCCGCGAGGTCGTCTACAGCGAGCCCGGTTCCGTGCCCAAGGCCCTCGGCGAGGTCGACGTGGTCTTCCCGGTGCTGCACGGCCCGTACGGCGAGGACGGCACCCTCCAGGGCCTTCTGGAGCTCTCCGGGATCCCGTACGTGGGCGCGGGTGTGCTCGCCTCGGCCGTCGGCCAGGACAAGGAGTACATGAAGCGGGTGTTCACCTCCTTCGGGCTCAAGGTCGGCCCGTACGTGGTGATCCGGCCGCGCGAGTGGGCGCAGGACGAGTCCGCGGCCCGCAAGAAGATCGTCGACTTCGCCGGCGAGCACGGCTGGCCGCTGTTCGTGAAGCCCGCGCGCGCGGGTTCGTCGATCGGCATCACCAAGGTCGACGACCTCTCCGGCCTGGACGAGGCGATCGCCGAGGCGCAGCGGCACGACCCGAAGATCCTGGTGGAGGCCGCGCTGCGCGGCCGCGAGATCGAGTGCGGCGTCCTGGAGTTCGAGGACGGGCCGCGCGCCTCCGTCCCGGCCGAGATCCCGCCGCCGGACGCGCACGCGTACTACGACTTCGAGGCCAAGTACATCGACTCCACGCCCGGCATCGTCCCGGCGCCGCTCACCGACGAGGAGACCGCCGAGGTGCGGCGTCTCGCGGTCGAGGCGTTCGACGCGGCCTCCTGCGAGGGTCTGGTCCGCGCGGACTTCTTCCTCACCGAGGACGGCGAGTTCGTGATCAACGAGATCAACACCATGCCCGGCTTCACGCCCATCTCGATGTACCCGCAGATGTGGCAGGCCACCGGCATCGGCTACCCGGAGCTGGTGGACCGCCTGGTGCAGGCCGCGCTGCGCCGCTCGACCGGGCTGCGCTGACCCGCACCACCGCTGTCATCGCATGGAGGCGATCCCCTCGGGGATCGCCTTCTTCACGGCCGAAGCGAGTCCGGTGAGCACCGGAGTGGCGTCCGGCCCGGACATCCCCTCGGGCAGGCTCACCTGCACATAGGCCACGCGGCTCGCGGTGGTGAACCGCCAGGTGCCGTCGCCCTGCTTCTCCATCAGCCAGTCGACGCCGTCCACCCCGCCGGCCACTGCGTCCCGGTCCCCGCCCTCGGCCACCTTCGGGTCGACCATCTTCGGCGGCCGTGCGACACCGCAGCGCAGTATGATCGCCGGGCTTCCCCAGCCCGCCGTGTAGGCGGACCGGGGCTCGGGGTCGTGACGTCCCCGTCCGTCCAGCTTCTCGGGCAGCACCCGGTGCAGATCCCGGCACACCTTCGCCGTCTTCGCGTCGGGGCTGGGAACCGCCACCGTGGCGCTGTCGTCTGCGCTTGAGCAGCCCGCGGCCGCGATCAGCAGCGCGGGCGCGAGCAGGCCGAGAGGCCGGTGACGGAAGATGTTCACCGGCCAAGCGTAGACGGGGGCTACAGATGCACGACCGGGCAGGTCAGGGTGCGGGTGATGCCGTCCACTTGCTGGACCTTCGCGACCACCATGCGACCGAGGTCGTCGACGGTGTCTGCCTGAGCGCGCACGATGACGTCGTACGGACCCGTCACGTCCTCGGCCTGGATCACTCCAGGGATCTTGGTGATCGTCTCGGCGACGGTCGACGCCTTGCCGACCTCCGTCTGGATCAGGATGTACGCCTGTACCACGGAACCTCCAGGGCGGCCACGAGGATCATGTGGGGAAAAGGAACGCCACGGTATCGCGTCGCCGCTCCTCGCGGGGAGACCTGCGGGAACCGGGCTTGCGCGCCAGGGTGCAGGCACGACAGAAGTTGACGGTCACCTCGACCGTATCGGGGACACTGATGACGCGCGACCGGGCACATGGCAAGGGACAGAAGGGGAGCAAGGGTCATGAAGGGCACTGTCGGTGAGCTAGGGGAGTTCGGGCTCATCAGGGAGCTCACCTCCCGTCTCACCACCACCCCGGCGGTCCGGATCGGCCCCGGCGACGACGCCGCGGTGATCGCCGCGCCCGACCGCCGGGTGGTGGCGAGCACCGACATCCTGCTGGAGGGGCGGCACTTCCGCCGCGACTGGTCCACGGCCTACGACGTCGGCCGCAAGGCCGCGGCGCAGAACCTCGCGGACATCGCCGCGATGGGCGCCGTCCCGACCGCGCTGCTGCTCGGCCTGGTCGTCCCGGCCGAACTCCCGGTCACCTGGCCCAGCGAGCTGATGGACGGACTGCGCGACGAGTGCCAGGTCGCCGGGGCCTCCGTGGTCGGCGGTGACGTCGTACGCGGGGACACGATCACGGTGTCGATCACCGCGCTCGGCGATCTGCGCAACCAGGAGCCGGTGACCCGCGCCGGAGCCCAGCCCGGCGACCTCGTGGCCGTCACGGGCTGGCTGGGCTGGTCAGCGGCCGGCTATGCGGTGCTCTCCCGCGGCTTCCGCTCCCCGCGCGCCTTCGTCGAGGCCCACCGCCGCCCCGAGCCGCCGTACCACGCGGGTCCGGCCGCCGCCGCGCTCGGCGCGACCGCGATGTGCGACGTGAGCGACGGACTGATCGCCGACCTCGGGCACATCGCCGAGGCCAGCAAGGTCCGTATCGACATCCGCTCCGGGGCGATCGACATTCCCACGCAGATGAACGACATCGGGCAGGCCGTGGGCGTGGACCCGCTGCAGTGGGTGCTGACCGGGGGAGAGGACCACGCGATCGTGGCCACCTTCCCGCCGGACGCCAAGCTGCCGGCCCGCTGGAAGGTCATCGGCGAGGTCCTCAACCCCTCGGCGCTGCCCCAGGTGACGGTCGACGGGGCGCCCTGGACCAGCAAGGGCGGCTGGGACCACTTCGGGGACATAGAGTCGTGATTCCCCGGGTTCTCACGGTGGCCGGCTCCGACTCCGGCGGCGGCGCGGGCATCCAGGCCGACCTGAAGACCATGCTGGCGCTCGGCGTGCACGGGATGAGCGTGATCACGGCCGTGACCGCGCAGAACTCCGTGGGGGTGCAGGGCGCCTGGGAGCTGCCGGCTCAGGCCGTGCGGGCCCAGTACCGCAGTGTCGTGGACGACATCGGCGTACAGGCCGTGAAGACCGGGATGCTGGCCTCGGCCGAACTGGTCGAGGCGGTCGCCGAATTGATCTCCGGCACGAACGCGCCGGCCGTGGTGGACCCGGTCGGCGTCTCCAAGCACGGCGACCCGCTGCTGGCCGCCTCCGCGCTGGACTCGGTCCGCACGAAGCTCCTCCCGGCGGCGACCGTGGCGACGCCGAACCTCGACGAGGTGGCCCAACTCACGGGGGTCCACGTCGAGTCCGAGGACGACATGCGACGCGCCGCGGCGGCCGTGCTGGAGTACGGGCCGCGGTGGGTGCTGATCAAGGGCGGTCATCTGTCCGCGGACGCGGGGCGGACGGGCCGGAACGAGGCAGTGGACCTGCTGACGGACGGCTCCGCGGAGCACTGGCTGCGAGCACCCCGCCACGACAACCGGCACACGCACGGCACGGGCTGCACACTCGCCTCGGCGGTCGCCTCGGGACTGGCGAAGGGGCTGGCCGTGCCGGAGGCGGTCACGGCGGCCAAGGAGTACGTCACCGGGGCGATCGCCGCCGGGTTCGCGCTGGGAGCGGGGATCGGGCCGGTGGATCACGGGTGGCGGTTCAGGAACTGAGCCGTTCAAGGACTGAGTCGTTCGGCGCCCGGGCGGTTCAGGAACGGAAGCGGGCGCGGGTACGGCAAAAAGCCGGTCCACCCTCAGGTGGACCGGCTCTGTGCAGCGGACCAGGCAGTGGCCGCGCGCGGATGGGGTCCCCCAGCCCGAGCGAACTCGAGAGTGGGGGATGTAGCGTCAGCGCGAGACCTTGCCGGCCTTGATGCACGAGGTGCAAGCGTTCACGCGCTTCGGCGTCCCGCCGACCACGGTACGCACACGCTGGATGTTCGGGTTCCAGCGACGGGACGTACGGCGGTGCGAAAACGAGATGTTGTTGCCGAAGCCCGGCCCCTTGCCGCAGACGTCGCAGTTGGCAGCCACGGGTCACTCCAAAGACTTCAGATGCACTTACGGATAATCCCGGCTTGCCGGGATCGAGATCGTAGGATCAGAGATCTTGGTGGCGTTGCCAGGGGAACGGCCCGATGTGGATCGGGCAACCGGAGCAGCATACAACGACTGCGCCAGCACAACGAAACTACCATGGCAGCTCAGGGGCCCGCTCCCGGCCCTCTTCCGGAGCACACCACTGCGGGGTCTACGCTGCGTCCACGTCCAGCGAGTCAGGGAGGCGCAGGTGGCGCAGGTGCCGCAGACATTCTTCGATGCTCTCGCGGTGCGCGCCTGGTGCGGTCTGGCGCTGGGGGCGCTGGGACGGGCGCGCGAGGAGATCGACGCGATCAATGTCTATCCCGTGGCCGACGGGGACACCGGGACCAACCTCTACCTGACCCTGGAGTCGGCGGCGACCGCCGTGGAAGCCGTGTTCGCCGGGTACGGGACGGGGACGCAGGAGCCCTCGCTCGCGGACGCCGTGCACGCGATGGCCCACGGCGCGCTCATC
Organism: Streptomyces sp. BK340; assembly: GCF_007827595.1. Lineage (GTDB taxonomy): Bacteria > Actinomycetota > Actinomycetes > Streptomycetales > Streptomycetaceae > Streptomyces. The sequence continues at coordinate 72,085 of NZ_VISR01000018.1, read as the reverse complement.
GGGGCTCAGGGCAACTCCGGGACGATCCTCGCCCAGCTGCTGCGCGGCATGGCCCAGGTCCTTGCCGAGGCGAAGTCCGGTGACGGGTCCCGCATCGACGGCGCGGGGCTGCGGCTCGCCCTGCGGCAGGCCGCCGACTCCGCCCGCGAGGCCGTGGCCCACCCGGTCGAGGGCACCGTGCTGACGGTCGCCTCGGCCGCGGCGGACGCCGCCGAGGGAGCCGAGGGCGACTGCGGGACGGTCGCGAGGGCCGCCTACGAGGGCGCCAGGGCGGCCCTGGCGGCGACTCCGGGGCAGCTGGCCGTGCTGGAGCGGGCCGGGGTGGTCGACGCGGGCGGCCGGGGGCTCGTGGCCGTGCTGGGGGCGCTGGTGGAGGCGTGCACGGGGGAGCCGGTGCGCGAGGCCCCCAAGGCACCGGAGGCCGTCCCCGTGGCCGCGGCCGTCTCCGACGCACCCGCGCGCGCGGGTGCCGTCTGCGCGGCGGACCTGTGCGCCGAGGGCGCCGAGGACGGCGGACCGGCCTACGAGGTGATCTATCTCCTGGAGGCCGGCGACGAGGCCGTGGCCCGGCTGCGGGAGCGGCTCGACCCCCTCGGGGACTCCCTCGTCGTGGTCGGCGGCGACGGGCTGTGGAACGTCCACGTGCACGTCGACGACGCGGGCGCCGCCGTGGAGGCGGGCGTCGAGGCCGGCCGGCCGTACCGGATCCGGATCACGCACTTCGGGCTCGGCGACGTGCACACCGGCGGCGAGCGGCCGCCGCGGGAGCGGGCCCAGCGGGCGGTCGTCGCCGTCGTGCCCGGTGAGGGCCTGGCGGGCCTGTACAGCGAGGCCGGCGCCACCGCCGTCCTCGCGCGCCCCGGGGAGCCGCCCGCCAGCGGGGAGCTGGTGCAGGCCGTACGGCGGGCCCACGCGCGCGAGGTCGTGCTGCTGCCCAACGATGCCGAGCTGCGGCACACGGCCGCCGCGGCCGCCGAGCAGGCCCGCACCGAGGGCATCCGGGTCGCTCTGATCCCGACCCGCTCGGCCGTGCAGGGCATCGCCGCGCTCGCCGTGCACGAGCCGGAGCGCCGCTTCGACGAGGACGTCGTCCAGATGACCTCGGCGGCGGGCGCCACCCGGTACGCCGAGGTCGTCGTCGCGGAACGGCAGTCCTGGACGACGGCCGGCATCTGCCAGGCCGGGGACGTCCTGGGCCTGATCGACGGGGACGTGGCGGTGATCGGGCCGGACGTCACCGCCACCGCCGAGACCGTCCTGGACCGCATGCTCCAGGCCGGCGGCGAGCTGGTCACCCTCGTCGTGGGCGACGAGGCGCCCGAGAGCGTCGCCGACCGCCTGGAGGCACGCGTGCGCGATGCCTACCTCGCGGTGGACACGGTGGTGTACCGGGGCGGCCGGCAGGGGGCGCTGCTGCTCATCGGCGTGGAGTGATCCGGCCGCGGGTCAGTCCCCGGCCCGGTCCAGCCGGAGCATCCGCGCAGCCTCCGCCCGCCGCTCCTGCACGGTCTCGTCCGTGTCGTCCGCGCCTTCACAGGCCGCGAGCACGACGCGCGCGCGTGCCACCGCCTCGGCGCGGCGGCCGAGCTCGGCCGCCAGCCGGCCCGCGGCCAGCTCGGCACCGGTACGGCCGTGCAGCCCCTGCGCGCCGAGCGTGCCGAACACCGCCGACGCGCGGTCCAGCTGGGCCACCGCGGCCTCGTACGCGTCCTGGATCACCCCGGCTTCCCCTTCGTCCTCCTCGGCCGCCGAGCGGGCCAGCAGGTCGCCGAACTGGCGGTGGGTGTTGCCGAGTTCCGCGGAGAGCTGCTCCCGGACCGCCGGGTCCGCCGCGCTCTCCCGCGCGCGCTCGCAGGCGAGCACCGCCTCCGTCATCAGCTCCCGCGCACCCTCCGCCCCGGCCTCGCCGCGCAGCGCCAGCCAGCCGCGGGCGCGCAGCGAGCGGACGAGGAAGTGCGGGTTGCCGAGCGAGCGCCACAGCTCGCCCGCGCGTGCGTAGGCCTGATCGGCCTCCTCCAGCAGCCCGGCGTTGCTCAGGGACTCCGCGGCGAGATGGGCGAGCGTGGCGTGGTCCTGCTGCTCGGGCCAGTCCCGGGCGATCTCGGCGGCCCGCAGCCGGTGTCCGGCCGCCTCCCGGTGCTCACCCAGCTCGCTCAGGCAGTCCCCGAGCCACCACCGCGCCTGTACGACGGCCCCGTCGCCGTGCGTCTCGGCGGACAGGTCGGGCAGTACCGACTCCAGCACCTCGGCGGCCTCGGCGCACCGCCCCCGGCGCAGCAGGAAGCCGCCCAGCTGGTGCCGCGCCCAGGCGCCCAGCGTGGCGCTCTCGCCCGCCTCGTCGGCCCAGTGCGCTGCCTCCAGGGCCTGCTCGGCCGCCTCCACGACCTCGTCCCGGAGGCCGAGCACCTCGGCGAGCTGGAGATGCAGCTGGGCCCGCCCGGCGGGCTCCACGTACGGCCCCCCGTGCTCCAGGGCGGCCCGCAGCGCCCGCTCGGCCCCGGCCGCGTCGCCGAGCTGATGCGCCAGCGCCGCGATCTGCACCTCGTACTCCACCGCGAACCACGGCAGCCCGGCGCCCACGTACTCGGCGGCGGCCTGCCGGAACAGGTCCGCCGTCCGCTCGACGTCACCGGACTCCCCGGCCAGCTCGGCCAGCATCGTCCGTGCCTCGGCGGCCCGCGCGGCCAGGCGTATGTCGTCGCCCGCCCGCCCGTCCACGAGCGCCAGCACCTCGAGCACGGCCCGCTCCGCCGCGGCCCGGACCTCCCGGCCCGCCGTGCCCTCGGTGCCCTCGTGCACCCTCCGCATCAGGATGCGCGCCCGGCTCATCACCACCGACGCCGTCTGCCGCACTCCGGTGGCGTCCTCGGCGTACAGCGCGAGGGCCTCGTCGTACAGCGCGGCGACCGTGGCCAGGGCCTCGTCCACCTCGCCCGTCAGCGCGCGGAAGTACGCCCCGCGCGCGCGTGCCGCCAGGGCCTCGCCGGGGTCGCCCGCCTCCGCGTACAGCGCGGCGGCCCGTTCGAACAGGGCGATGCCCTCGGGGCCCTGGGCCATCGCCTCGTGGTCGGCTATCTCGGCGCGGTCCCGGGCGTCCAGCGCGGTCCCCTCGGCGGCCCGTGCGACCGCCGCCCAGGCCTCCAGGGCGTGCGGCTGCAGGGTGTCCGACGCCCGGCGTGCCTCGGTGAGCAGGGCGGACAGGTCCGGCTGCCCGGGAACCGCGGACTCCTCGGGCGCCGGTGGCGGGACCACGGGCCGCGGCGTGGTGCGCGCCGTGCGCACGCCCAGCGGCAGCCGGTCCACCAGCGGGCGCTGGGCCATGCGCGCGCGGACGCGGTCGCCGACGTACGACGTGCCGTTGCGCTCGTCGAACCGCCCGGCCAGTTCCAGTGCCTCCGCGCGCGCGTGGGCGGCCAGTTCCCGCGCCGTCCAGGACCGTCCGGCGGGCCCCGGTACCTGCCGCTCGCCGAACCCCAGCTCGGTCAGCCGGTCCGTCAGCAGCGTCACCACGGCCATGAAGTCCAGCCGGCTGCGCGGCTGCCCGGTGTCCGTGAAGTACGCCGGCCGCTGCGCGAGAAGCTCCAGACCGCGCGCCTCGTTGCCGGTGAGCGCACAGAACTCCACGTGGTCCGCGTAGGCGCCCCGCATGCTCTCCATGGGGCGTACGAGGCGGAAGCCCCGCAGATGGTGGGCGCGGGCCTCGTCCGGGCGGCCCAGGCGCAGCAGGGGAGCCAGCGAGGAGGCGAGGACCGTGTGCGGCTCGTGGGCGCAGCTGTACTCGCCCTCCAGCACCGGCCGCCACAGACCCAGTGCGTCCTCGTCCCGGCCGCGCCTGACCTGCCAGGTGCCCTGCCCGTGCAGCTCGCAGGCGTGGCAGTCGGCCATCCGGTCCCGGTCCGCGGCCAGCCAGGCCCCGTACGCCCGCTCCGCGCGCTCCAGGTCGCCCACGTGCGCCGCGACACTGAACTCGGCGCTGCGCACCGCCCGTTCGGAGTGACCGGCGAGGCGGTAGCGGCGCTCCATCTCGCCGAGCCACTTCTCGATCGAGGCGAGCGGGATGTGCGGCTGGTCCAGCATCCCCGCCGTCACCCACTTGAAGACCCAGTGCAGCGAGTGCGCCTCGTACTCGTCGAAGTCCTCGGGCCGTTCGTCCCACAGGCGCAGCAGCCGCGCGAACGGGACGAACATCCGGTCCTTCTCGGAGCTGTAGTTGTAGACCTTCAGCTGGTGCCCGAGCGCCTCGATCACGGCGAGCGGGATGTTCAGCCGCTCGGCCTCGGCGAGCAGCTGTTCCGCGCGCGCGTTGCGCGCGGGACCCTCCGGCTGCTCGGAGTTCTCCGCAATCGCCCGGCGCAGCGCGTCGAAGTCGGTGCCTCCGTCGATCTCACCCATCAGCGACCGTTCTCCCCGTGTGTGGCCCACTCCAGGAGGCCGATGAACGCCCGGTTGAGCAGCGCCGAGTCGGCGGGCCTCAGCGGCCGCTGCGCCATCAGCAGCGCCTGCCCGTACAGCGACTCGGTGGCGGTGCCGATCAGCTCCGGGTCCCGCAGCGAACTGATCCTGCGGATCAGCGGGTTGAGATGGTTGAGCACCAGACGCGCGCGCGGAGCGCTGCCGCGCAGCGAGCCCAGGATGCCCGCCCACAGGTCGTCGGCCTGCTCCTCGGCCTCGGCCCGCGCCTGCTCGTGCCGGGCCGCCCGGTCGTCCAGGTGCAGCGCGGGCACGGACAGCGGGTGGAACGCGCGCAGCACGACGTCACAGCCCAGCGGGTCGAGCTTCGCGCGCGCGGCCGCCAGGAAGCCGGACAGCGCCAGCTCCTCGGCCGGGTCCACCGCGTCGAGGTGCGCGGTCACGGTGTCCGCGTCCAGCTCGGCGACCACCGTCCCCGGCCGCACCGACGGCAGCGCCTCGACCAGCTCGCTGTCGTACGTGTAACCGCCGTTGACCACCCCGACGCCCTGCGCCGAGGCGATCGGCGCCACCTGCCGGTACTCCTCGACCGTCCGCGTGAAGTGCACCACCGGGTGCCGCTGCGCGAACTCCTCCAGGGACAGCTGCCCGTCGGTCGTCTCGAACGGCAGCCACGGCAGCATCGTGCGCAGCATGTCGCCGTCGTGCCGGGCCAGCGACTTCACCCCCAGGTGGTGCACGGCGAGGAACGCGGCCAGCCGCTCCGGATCGCCTGCCGCGAGCCCCGTGAGCCAGGACCGGATCCGCTCGCCGAGCGCCTCCCGCACCGCCGCCAGCGTCTCGTCCTCGTACAGCGACTCGCGCGAGGCCGTGGGCCGCAGGCTGTCGGTGTCCAGGACGCAGCGCACGAAGAACGCCCAGTCGGGCAGCAGCTGTTCGGCCCGCTCGGTCAGCAGCATGCCCTTCAGGTGCACGCGGTGGGTGGCCCGCTGGGCCGGGCTGACCGCCGACGGCAGCACGTACGCCACCCCGCGGATCCCGGCCAGCGGCACATCCAGATCGATCGAGTCCAGCGGGGTGAAACCGAAGAGTTCGTGGCAGTGCCGGGCCAGCGCCACCTTTCGCGTCGCGGGACTCGGATAGGCGCGGTCCCAGGGCGCCGGGAGGTCCGTGACCGCCTCCTCGCCCACCCGGACGTCGTACGGCAGCAGCGAGCCGAAGTCCCGGGCGAGGGCGCGGACCCGCTCGGGCGCCAGCCACTCGGCCGCGCCGGCCCGGGCCACCAGGTGCACGGTGGTGCCCGGCTCGGGCCGCTCGGCGTCGGGCAGCGTCCGCACGGTGTACGAGCCGTCGTCGCCGGCCGTCCACTCCACGGGCGGGGCCTCGGGCGTACGGGCGCTGCGGCTGACCACCCGGATCCGCTCGGCGACCACGAAACAGGCCAGCAGGCCGATGCCGAACTGGCCGAGGAAGCCGGACCGGGCCGCCTCCAGACCGTCCGCCCGCTTGGAGCTGCGGCCGATCGTCGCCAGCAGGCTGTGCACGTCCGACTCGGTCAGCCCGATGCCGCTGTCCTCCACCCGCAGGGCGCCGTCCGCGGCGTGCAGGCGCACCCGGGCCGGGGCATCCGGATCCTCGGCCCGGCGGGCGGTGATCGCGTCCACCGCGTTCTGCAGCAGCTCGCGCAGGTAGACCTTGGGGCTGGAGTAGAGGTGATGGGAGAGCAGGTCCACCAGACCACGCAGGTCGACCTGGAACGTGTGAGGTGACTGGGATACCTGGGATGACTGTGAGGTCTGGGAGTCCATCGTCGCAGCGCCGGTGGGGGGAGCCTGCCTTCGGCGCGGGGTCGGGCGGTCCCGGATGGGGCGGTGACCGCGGGGGATGGCCGGAGCGCGTCATCCTAGGCCCGGAACAGCACCCCTGACCAGCGCTTCCGGGGACGTATCCGGCACGAGGGCGTGGACCCGAGGGGGCACGTCTTCGGCATTGTCAGTGCCGTGGTGTGCAATGGATCTCGTGCCCGCACTGGAAGAACCACTGAAGAAGGTGCTCGGCCCCGCCACCGCGAAGGTGATGGCCGAGCACCTCGGCCTGCAGACCGTCGGCGACCTGCTGCACCACTACCCGCGCAGATACGAGGAGCGCGGCCAGCTCACACACCTCGCCGACCTCCCCATGGACGAACACGTCACGGTGGTCGCCCAGGTCGCCGACGCCCGCCTGCACTCCTTCGCCTCCGCCAAGGCCCCGCGCGGCAAGGGCCAGCGCCTGGAGGTCACCATCACGGACGGCAGCGGCCGGCTGCAACTGGTCTTCTTCGGCAACGGCGTTCACAAGCCCCACAAGGAGCTGCTGCCGGGCACCCGCGCGCTGTTCGCGGGCAAGGTCTCCGTCTTCAACCGCCGTCTCCAACTCGCCCACCCCGCCTACGAGCTGCTGCGCGGCGAGGGCGACGAGACCGTCGAGACCTGGGCCGGCGCCCTGATCCCCATCTATCCGGCGACCGCCAAGCTGGAGTCCTGGAAGATCGGCAAGGCCGTCCAGACGGTGCTGCCCAGCGCCCAGGAGGCCCTCGACCCGCTGCCGCCCGCCCTGCGGGAGGGCCGGGGCCTGGTCGCCCTCCCCGAGGCCCTGCTCAAGATCCACCGCCCGCACACCAAGGCCGACATCGCCGACGCCCGCGCCCGGCTGAAGTGGGACGAGGCCTTCGTCCTCCAGGTCGCCCTGGCCCGCCGCCGCCACGCCGACGCCCAGCTCCCGGCCGTGCCGCGCAGACCGAAGCCCGACGGCATCCTCACGGCCTTCGACGACCGGCTGCCCTTCACCCTCACCGAGGGCCAGCAGAAGGTCTCCAGGGAGATCTTCGACGATCTGGCGACGGAGCATCCGATGCACCGGCTGCTCCAGGGAGAAGTCGGCTCCGGAAAGGCACAGCCGCTGGACTCGCTTGTGCTGACACCGTCGGGTTTCCGGCGGATGGGCGACATGCAGGTGGGGGACGAGGTCGTCGTGCCCGCCGGAGAGATCGCCCTCGTCGATGGAGTCTTTCCGCAAGGCGAGCGAGATGTGTGGCGCATCGTGCTGTCCGATGACAGCGCCGTGGAATGCGACGATGAACACCTCTGGATCGTCGGCACGAGTTGTGCCCGGCATCGCGGTCAGCCGCCCAAGGTGATGACCACACGGGAAATCCGTCACGACCTGTTCAACGCCAACGGATCGTCGAAGTGGTACCTCCCGGCGGCGACTCCCGTGGACCTGGGCGACGACTCCGCACTTCCCCTCGACCCCTATCTGTTCGGGCTCCTGCTCGGTGACGGCTCATTCCGGCACAACCTGCGGATTTCCACCATCGACACGGAGATCCGTGACGCGGTGGGAGCTTCTGTGGGGCCTGAATGTCAGCTCGTTCCGGTAACTGGTTCCCGATGTGACTACACGATTCAGCTGACTCAGCGGTCGGGTGGAGTCCGCAATCCCGTCATTCAGATCCTGCGCGACCTGGGACTGTGGGGCCGGACTTCGCACGGCAAGTTCATCCCCGAGGAATTCAAGAACACATCGATCAAGAACCGTCTCGCTCTCCTTCAGGGCCTCCTGGACGCCGACGGCACCGTTGACGCAAACGGCATGAGTATTTCCCTGTGCTCGGCCTCGGCGAAGCTGGCGGAGGACGTCGCCTGGCTTGTGCGGTCGCTGGGCGGCCGGGCGCGCATTCTGCCCAAGAAGTCCGCCTTCAACGTCTCTGTTGCACTGCCGGACGACTACGCCCCCTTCAGGCTCACCCGCAAGGCAGAGCGCGTCGGCCCGCGGCCGAAGTACAACAGTTTCCGGCGGGGGATCCGAGCGGTCGAGTACGTGGGGCGCAAGCCGGTCCAGTGCATCAGCGTCGCGCACCCCAGCCATGCCTATGTCACCGACCACTTCGCGGTGACGCACAACACGATGGTGGCCCTCCGTGCCATGCTCGCCGTCGTGGACGCGGGCGGGCAGGCCGCCATGCTCGCGCCCACCGAGGTCCTCGCCCAGCAGCACCACCGGTCGGTCGTCGAGATGATGGGCGAGCTGGCCGAGGGCGGCATGCTGGGCGGCGCCGAGCACGCCACCAAGGTCGTGCTCCTCACCGGCTCCATGGGGGCCGCCGCACGCCGTCAGGCGCTGCTCGATCTCGTCACCGCGGACGCCGGGATCGTGATCGGCACACACGCCCTGATCGAGGACAAGGTGCAGTTCCACGACCTCGGCCTGGTCGTCGTCGACGAACAGCACCGCTTCGGCGTGGAACAGCGCGACGCCCTGCGCGGCAAGGGCAAGCAGCCCCCGCATCTGCTGGTCATGACGGCCACCCCCATCCCGCGCACGGTCGCGATGACCGTCTTCGGCGACCTGGAGACCTCCGTCCTGGACCAGCTCCCGGCCGGCCGCTCCCCGATCGCCACCCATGTGGTCCCCGCCGCCGACAAGCCGCACTTCCTGGCCCGCGCCTGGGAGCGGGTGCGCGAGGAGGTGGAGAACGGGCATCAGGCGTACGTCGTCTGCCCCCGGATCGGCGACGACATCGACGAGGCGGCAGACTCGAAGAAGGTGAAGAAGTCCCCGGAGGACGAGGCCGAGAAGCGCCCGCCCCTGGCCGTCCTCGACGTGGCCGACCACCTGGCCAAGGGCCCCCTCCAGGGCCTCGGGGTGGAGGTCCTGCACGGCCGCATGCACCCCGACGACAAGGACGCGGTCATGCGCCGCTTCGCCGCGGGCGAGACCGACGTCCTGGTGGCCACCACGGTCATCGAGGTCGGCGTGAACGTCCCCAACGCCACCGCCATGGTGATCATGGACGCCGACCGCTTCGGCGTCTCCCAGCTCCACCAGCTCCGCGGCCGCGTGGGCCGGGGCTCGGCCCCTGGCCTGTGCCTGCTGGTCACCGAGATGCCCGAGGCCAGCGCCGCCCGCCAGCGCCTGAACGCCGTGGCCTCCACCCTCGACGGCTTCGAACTCTCCCGCATCGACCTGGAACAGCGCCGCGAGGGCGACGTCCTCGGCCAGGCCCAGTCGGGCGCCCGCACCAGCCTCCGCGTCCTGGCGGTCATCGAGGACGAGGAGGTCATCGCCGAGGCGAGGGGAGAGGCGGCGGCAGTCGTGGCCGCAGACCCGGAGCTGACCGGCCTCCCCGCCCTGCGCACGGCCCTGGACGCCCTTCTGGACGAGGAGCGGGAGCAGTACCTGGAAAAGGGCTAGAGGCGAGCACTCAGGGGCGCGGGCCGTATCGGTGTGGGGGTCCGCCGCGGGGCGCGATCAGCCCCCACGGACCGTCAGCGCCCGACGGCGACAGGGCTCCACCCTCTTTCGCCTGCCAGACTGAACCGTAAAGAAGCCCATACAGAAGGACCCCCAATGACCCGCGTGATCGCCGGCGCAGCCGGCGGACGCCGCCTGGCCGTCCCGCCAGGGACAGGCACCCGGCCGACATCAGACCGCGCACGCGAGGGCCTCTTCTCCACCTGGCAGTCCCTCCTCGGCGGCCCCCTGGACGGCGAACGGGTCCTCGACCTCTACGCCGGCTCCGGCGCCGTGGGCCTGGAGGCGCTGTCCCGGGGCGCGAGTCACACCCTCCTGGTCGAGGCGGACGCCCGCGCAGCGAAGATCGTCCGCGAGAACGTGAAGAACCTGGGCCTTCCCGGCGCAGAGGTGAGGGCGGGCAAAGCGGAACAGATCATCAGGACCGCACCCCCGGCGGAGCCGTACGACCTCGTCTTCCTGGACCCCCCGTACGCCGTCGGGGACGACGATCTTCGGGAGATTCTGCTCACACTCCGCTCGGAGGGCTGGCTCGCAGGGGAAGCCCTCGTCACCGTGGAGCGCAGCACCAGAGGCGGTGAATTCCACTGGCCGGACGGCTTCGAGGCCCTCCGGTCCCGTCGCTACGGCGAGGGAACGTTTTGGTACGGTCGCGCCGCCTCTACGTGCGAAGACGCACGATGACCGGACCGGAGAGCGAGGGATCACAAGTGCGCCGCGCCGTCTGTCCCGGGTCGTTCGACCCGATCACCAACGGACACCTCGACATCATCGCCCGCGCTTCCCGTCTGTATGACGAGGTCTACGTCGCGGTGATGATCAACAAGTCCAAGAAGGGCCTGTTCGAGATCGACGAGCGGATCGAGCTGATCCGCGAGGTCACGGCCGAGTACGGCAACGTGATCGTCGAGTCCTTCCACGGCCTCCTCGTCGACTACTGCAAGCAGCGCGACATCCCGGCCATCGTCAAGGGCCTGCGTGCGGTCAGCGACTTCGACTACGAGCTCCAGATGGCCCAGATGAACATCGGCCTCACGGGAGTCGAGACGCTGTTCGTGCCGACCAACCCGACCTACAGCTTCCTGTCCTCCTCGCTCGTCAAGGAGGTCGCGGCCTGGGGCGGAGACGTCTCCCACCTGGTGCCGCCCCCCGTCCTCGAGGCCCTCAACGCGCGTCTGCGCAAGGACTGAACGGGCTACAGTCGTCCCGTCCGTCTCCAACACAGCTGTAGAGAGTGGCGAGCACAGGTGGACGTCCAGAAGAAGCTCGACGAGATCGTCTCCATGGTCTCCGGCGCCCGGTCCATGCCCATGTCGGCGTCATGCGTGGTCAATCGCGCCGAGCTGCTCGCGATGCTCGAAGAGGTGCGCCAGGCCCTGCCCGGCTCCCTCGCCCAGGCACAGGAGCTGATCGGCGACCGCGAGCAGATGGTCGAGCAGGCTCGCCAGGAGGCCGAGCGGATCATCGGGAACGCGCACGCCGAACGCGGCTCGCTGATCTCCGACACCGAGATCGCCCGGCGCTCCCAGGCCGAGGGCGACCGGATCCTCGCCGAGGCCCGCACGGAGGCCGAGGAGGTCCGCGCCGAGGCCGACGACTACGTCGACTCCAAGCTCGCCAACTTCGAGGTCGTCCTCACCAAGACCCTCGGCTCGGTCGGCCGCGGCCGCGAGAAACTGCTCGGCACCGGGCCCGGCCTGGACGAGAACGGCTACGAGGACGAGGACGCCCCCGAGCGCAGCCAGGACCCCGAGACCCTGCGCCACAACGCGGACGCCTACGTCGACGCCAAGCTGGGCGCCTTCGAGGCGGTCCTCGCCAAGACCCTGGAGGCCGTCGGCCGCGGCCGGCAGAAGCTGCACGGCCGGATCGCCACGGACGACCTCGGCGCGCTCGCCGACGACAACACGACGTTCCAGCACTCCAGCGACGCCGACTACCTCGCCGACCTCGCGGCCCTCGCCGACACCCCGGCCGAGCGCCCGGCCCAGCCCCAGCCGGCCCAGCCCGTCCAGCCGCCGCAGCCGTCGTACGAGCCGCAGCCGGCCTACGGCTACCAGCAGCAGCCGGACCCGTACGCGGGCTTCCCGCAGCAGCCCGACTACGCCCAGCAGGACCCGTACGGCTACCAGCAGGCCGATCCCTACGCCGCCGCCTCCGGCTACGCTCCGGCGGACGGCGCCCCCTACCAGGGCTACGACGCCCAGCAGGCCGCCTACGAGCCTCAGCAGCACCCCCAGTCGCAGCAGGGCTACGCTCTCGACGAGACGAGCCTCTTCGACACGAGCATGATCAGTGCGGAGCAGCTGCGCGCCTACGAGCAGGGCCGGGGCCTGTAGGGTCTGTCCGCCGGACCATGGCGAGGCACCGGATTGGGCCCTGAGCGAAAGGTCCAGTATCCTGGCTCTTCGGTCGCGCGTACGTCCGCGATCGACGCTGCCCGAGAACACCGACGGGTGGCGTCCCTCCGAGTTCGAAGATCGAAAGCAGGAATGGCTTCCAACGCCCGCCTCGACCACCGCAACCCCCTCGTGTTCGACACGCACGAGCTGGGTCGGCGTCCTGGCGCGCTGCAGCGCCTGACCCGCGAGATCGACGCTCCCGCGGATCTCGGTATCCCGGGAGTCATCGGAGTGCCGGAAGGCGCCCCGCTGGAACTCGAACTCCGACTCGAGTCGGTCATGGAAGGGGTGCTCGTCACAGGCACCGCCCGTGCACAGGCCGAGGGGGAGTGCGTAAGGTGTCTGGAGCCGGTCGGGCTGGAGCTCGAAGCGGACTTCCAGGAGCTGTTCTCGTACCCTGACGCCGACGACCGGGGCCGTGTGATCGCGGAACCGGGCGACGACGCCGAGGACGACGAGGACAGGTTCTTCCTCGAGGACGGACTTTTCGACCTCGAACCTCTGCTGCGCGATGCGGTGGTGCTCGCACTGCCGATGCAGCCGGTGTGCCAGGACGACTGCCCCGGTCTGTGCTCCGAGTGCGGAGCGCGGCTCGTGGACGACCCGGACCACCACCACGACGCCGTCGACATCCGTTGGGCGGCTTTGCAGGGACTCGCCGGTTCACTCGGAGACGGCGAGAAGGACGAGATGAGCGGCGGCGCGCTTCCTTCAGCGCACGCCGACGAGAAGCAGGAGAAGTAGCCGTGGCTGTTCCGAAGCGGAAGATGTCGCGCAGCAACACGCGCCACCGCCGGTCGCAGTGGAAGGCTGCGGTCCCCACCCTGGTTGCGTGCGAGCGCTGCCACGAGCCCAAGCAGCAGCACATTGCGTGCCCGTCTTGCGGCACCTACAACAAGCGCCAGGTCCTCGAAGTCTGAGCGGGCTGGTGAGAGGCACTGTGTCCAGTCCCAAGAAGGCGGAAGACGCCAAGGCGGACGCACCCGCCAAGAAGAAGGCGGACAACACGGCCTCGTCCCACACGCTTCTGGAAGGGCGGCTCGGCTACCAGCTCGAGTCCGCCCTTCTGGTGCGTGCGCTGACCCACCGTTCCTACGCGTACGAGAACGGCGGTCTGCCGACGAACGAGCGGCTGGAGTTCCTCGGGGACTCCGTGCTCGGCCTCGTCGTCACGGACACGCTGTACCGCATCCACCCCGACCTGCCGGAGGGCCAGCTGGCCAAGCTCCGGGCCGCGGTGGTCAACTCGCGTGCGCTGGCGGAAGTGGGCCGCGGCCTCGACCTGGGCGCCTTCATCCGGCTCGGCCGGGGTGAAGAGGGCACGGGCGGCCGGGACAAGGCGTCCATTCTCGCCGACACCCTTGAAGCGGTGATCGGCGCGGTCTATCTCGATCAGGGCCTCGACGCGGCGTCCGAGCTGGTTCACCGGCTCTTCGACCCGCTGATCGAGAAGTCCTCGAACCTCGGAGCCGGCCTGGACTGGAAGACCAGTCTCCAGGAGCTCACCGCGATCGAGGGGCTCGGCGTGCCCGAGTACCTGGTCACGGAGACCGGCCCCGACCACGAGAAGACCTTCACTGCTGCTGCCCGCGTCGGAGGCGTCTCGTACGGCACCGGCACCGGCCGCAGCAAGAAGGAGGCGGAGCAGCAGGCCGCCGAGTCCGCCTGGCGGTCCATCCGGGCCGCGGCGGACGAGCGTGCCAAGGAGGCTGCGAAGGACGACGCGTCGTCCACCACCGCCTGACGTACAAGAGCACAGCACCGAGCGCCCGTCCGAAGCCTGTCTCCGGGCGGGCGCTCGGTTCGTCCACTGTCCGTACGGGGGGTCCAGATGCCCGAGTTGCCCGAGGTCGAGGTCGTCCGGCGGGGTCTTGCGCGGTGGGTCGCCCATCGCACCGTCGCCGATGTCGAGGTGCTTCACCCGCGCGCCGTGCGCCGGCACATCGCGGGCGGTGACGACTTCGCGCACCGCCTCAAGGGCCAGCACATCGGCACCCCCAGCCGGCGCGGCAAGTATCTGTGGCTGCCGCTGGAGGAGACGAACCAGTCCGTCCTGGCCCACCTCGGCATGAGCGGCCAGTTGCTGGTGCAGCCGCACGAGGCACCGGACGAGAAGCATCTGCGCATCCGCGTCCGCTTCGCCGACTCCCTGGGCACCGAGCTGCGCTTCGTGGACCAGCGCACCTTCGGCGGCCTCTCGCTGCACGACAACACCCCCGAGGGACTGCCCGACGTCATCGCGCACATCGCCCGAGACCCCCTCGACCCGCTGTTCGACGACGAGGCCTTCCATCTGGCCCTGCGGCGCAAGCGGACCACCATCAAGCGGGCCCTGCTGGACCAGTCGCTGATCAGCGGCGTCGGGAACATCTACGCGGACGAGGCCCTGTGGCGCGCCCGCATCCACTACGAGCGCCCCACGGCCAACTTCACCCGCCCGGTCACGACGGAACTGCTCGGCCACGTCCGCGACGTGATGAACGCGGCCCTCGCCGTCGGCGGCACCAGCTTCGACAGCCTGTACGTCAACGTCAACGGCGAGTCGGGCTACTTCGACCGGTCCCTGGACGCGTACGGCCGTGAGGGCCTGCCCTGCAAACGATGCGGCACCCCCATGCGCCGCCGCCCCTGGATGAACCGGTCCAGCTACTTCTGCCCGAAGTGCCAGCGGCCCCCGCGCACGGGCTGAACGAAACCCGGTGTCGCTGCCCGACGGCGGCGACGAGGACTGAATCCCGGTCGGGCTACGACGGCTGCCGGGTGTCGTACGCCTCGCGGGCCGCGAGGACGTCGTCCATCGAGCCCTCCACACAGTGGATGAGGGCGAGCAGCCGCTCGGCGACCCGGTGGCCCAGGGGCGTCAGGTAGTAGTCCACGCGGGGCGGGTTGGTCGGCTGGGCCTCACGGTGCACCAGGCCGTCGCGCTCCAGCGCGTGCAGGGTCTGGGACAGCATCTTCTCGCTCACGCCGTCGACGCGGCGGCGCAGCTCGTTGAAGCGCAGCGAGCCCTCTTGCAGCGCGCCGAGCGTCAGGCCGCCCCAGCGGCCCGTGACGTGCTCCAGCGTGCCGCGCGACGGGCAGGCCTTGGCGAACACGTTGTACGCGAGGTCGTCCTGCTCCTGGGTCATGCCTGTCATGGAGCAAGCGTACGCGAGCGCAGCGCTAACCACCAGGTTGCACTATCTGGAAGTTAGTGCTTTCCTGTGGTTACCGCTTATGAACTGCCTGTTCGGGCTGTTCGAGCGCTTGGCTTGCCTAAGAGGAGCAATCATCGTGACCACCCCCGTTGTGTCCATCGCTTACCACTCCGGCTACGGCCACACCGCCGTGCTCGCCGAGGCCGTCCGCGCCGGTGCCGCCGAGGCCGGTGCCGAGGTGCACCTGATCAAGGTGGACGAGATCACCGACGAGCAGTGGGAGACCCTGGACCGTTCCGACGCGATCGTCTTCGGTTCGCCCACCTACATGGGTACCGCCTCCGGCGCCTTCCACGTCTTCGCCGAGGCGTCCTCCAAGCGCTGGTTCGGCCAGGACTGGAAGGACAAGCTGGCGGCCGGCTTCACCAACTCCGGCTCCAAGAGCGGCGACAAGCTGCACACCCTGCAGTTCTTCCAGATCCTCGCGGCCCAGCACGGCATGAACTGGGTCAACCTCGGCCTGCACCCGGGCTGGAACAACAGCGAGGGCTCCGAGCACGACCTCAACCGCCTCGGCGTCTTCGCGGGCGCGGCCGCCCAGACCAACGTGGACGAGGGCCCCGAGGGCGTGCACAAGGCCGACGTGGCCACGGCCGAGCACCTGGGTCGCCGGGTGACGGAGACGGCGAAGGTGTTCGCACTGGGCCGCGCCGCCGCGTAAGGGCTCGGCGCAGTAGCCGAAGAAATGCAGGGCCGGGGCTCTGACCTGCGGCCGTGCCATCGATCAACGCTGCGACCTGCGACTTGGCTGTCGGTGGTTGTCAGCGTTGGTCGTCGTTGGCGGCTGGGGCCGCTCAGCCGACGACATACTGGCCGTGCCGGTCGTCTCGTCCCTGGGTTCGCCGACATCCGGCGCGGGGCCGGCCCGGCAGGATGCGCGCGTTGATCTCGCCTCCATCACCGAAATACACCTGCTTCGGGTACGACATGTACCCCATCCCCTCAGGCGCTCCCGAGATCGGAGCCAGAGGCCGCGCCCACCTCTCCCTCCTCTGCACGGAATCCGGGGTGTGCCATTCAGGGGGCGGCCGGGGTGGGTCGGCGATCATCGGCCGTGGCGTGTTCCGCCGTGCCGGCGGTGGCTTGATCCGGGTTCTCGGGCTCCGGCGGTCTGCGGATGTCGAGAACGTGCCACCGGCTCCGTCCCGGGGGCGTCATCGGCCACCACCGGCCGCACGAGGGCGAAGGAGAAGCCGGCATGGCGATTCAGCGGATGGACAACGTCGGCATCGTCGTCGAGGACATGGAGGCCGCCATCGCGTTCTTCGTGGAACTCGGTATGGAACTGGAGGGCAGGGCGGAGGTCGAGGGCCCCTTCGCGGACCAGTGCACCGGACTCGACGGCGTCCGCTGTGACATCGCGATGGTCCGGACCCCGGACGGTCACGGCCGGCTCGAGCTGGCGAAGTACCGCAGCCCCGCGGTGATCAGCGCGGGGCCGCGCGACCGGCCGCACAACATTCTGGGCACGCACCGCGTCATGTTCGCCGTCGACGACATCGAGGACACCGTTGCCCGCCTGCGCCCTCACGGTGCCGAACTCGTCGGCGAGATCGCCCGGTTCGAGGACAGCTTTCTGCTCTGCTACCTCCGCGGCCCGGAGGGCATCATCGTCGGCCTGGCCGAGCAGCTGCGCTGAGAAAGGTTTCTCAGTAGCCGAAGTCCTGCGTCCACCAGGGGCCGTCCGACCCGAAGTGCACGCCGACTCCGAGGGTCTTGAAGTCGCAGTTCAGGATGTTGGCGCGGTGGCCGGGGCTGTCCATCCAGGCCTGCATCACGGCCGCCGCGTCCGCCTGGCCGCGGGCTATGTTCTCGCCGCCGAGGCCGGTGATGCCCGCCTTCGCGGCCCGGTCCCACGGGGTGGCCCCGTCCGGGTCCGTGTGGTCGAAGAAGTCGCGTGCGGCCATGTCGCCGCTGAACGCCTCGGCCAGCCCGGTCAGCGAGGAGTTCGCCGCCAGCGCGCTGCACCCGACCTTCGCCCGCTCCTCGTTGACGAGCTTCAGCACCTCCGCCTCGGCGGCGGCCTGGGCCGACACCGTCACGGGCGCGGAGGACGCCGTCGGCGCCTTGGGCTCCTTGTGCGAGGGGGTGTGCTGCGGCTTGCCGGCCGGCTTCGGCTTCTTCGACGGCTTCTTCGTCGGGGCGGCGGAGGCCGAGGCGGACTCGGTGGCGGAGGCCGACGCGGACGGGGTCGGCGACGTCGAGGGCGCGGTGCCACGGCCGGCGGGCGCGCCGCCGACCGGGCTGTCCGCGCTGCCCGAGGTGCCGCCCTGCTCGGTGGTGGTGTTGCTGGGGGAGTCCGCGGCCTGTACCCGCTCGCCGCCGGTGGTGTGCGAGCCGCCGCCGAGCTGGTAGTGCTGCAGCCCCGGCACCGCACCCGTGGTCACCGCGACCGTGCCGAGGGCGACGGCGGCGGAGACTCCGAGCAGTCCCGTGCGCACCGGCTTCGCGACCCTCTTGCGGTGCCGGTGGCCCTGGGGCGGACCGCCGGCCGGGGTGAACCCGCTGCCGCCGGCGGCGTCCCACGACGGTTCGCCGTACAGATAGGCCGTGCTCCTGGCGTTGGCCTCGGCGTAAGCCTCCGGGTTCAGGTACGGCGCGATACCCATGGGGGCGCGGTCGCCCGCGTACGAGTTCAGCGGGTCTTCGCCGCCCGTGACGGGGCGGTTCGGGTGGATGACCCCCGTGGCGCGGCCCGGGGCGGCGTGGCCGGCGGCGGAGCGTCGGTGGCGTCCCATGTCCTTGCCCTCTTCTCGTCTCGCGGGGTCGACCCGGTGCCCGGCGCCGCAAGTGGCGATTGACCTCCGGTCAACCCAACTCACTCGATCTAGTGAGTTTCATATGAGATTCATTGGGTCGGGACGGTACCCCATACGGGTGGGACGGGAAGTGTTCCGAGTGACTTTGGCCCGTTAGGTTGCACTCATGAGCGAGGATGTTCGACTGGTTGCCTGGGTCCGTGGACGCGTCCAAGGTGTGGGTTTTCGCTGGTTCACCCGGGCCAAGGCGCTGGAGATCGGCGGCCTGAGTGGTTTTGCTCTCAATCTGGGCGACGGCCGCGTCCAGGTGGTCGCGGAAGGGCCGCGCCCGGGTTGCGAGGGGCTGCTGGACTGGCTGGGGGGCGGCGACACGCCCGGACACGTGGACGGTGTCACCGAGATCTGGGACACACCCCGCGGCGGCTACGACGGCTTCGCCATCCGCTGACCCGATTCTGTAAAGCCCCGCAGGCCGGCCCGCGGCGATCTGCCCCGGGCACATGCCCGAAGCAGAAATGAGCTGGTGGTTGCCAAGAAGGGCGAGGCGTGGCAGGCTCCCCCGGTACAGCTGATCGTCACGCCCTGAGGGCCCCGCAGGAGCAGCAGCGCCGCCGTTCGAAGGCCGCGCGCCCCGGGTTTGCCCGCCAATGCAGGGCGTGATCGTGTTGACCGTCAAACTTTTTGGTGAGACGCTGAAAGCCCCGCGCACCTTAGCTGTTTGGCATGTAAGAACGGCAGAGCAACACTCGAGTGTGTCAAGCACCGCGGGTGCGAATCCCTCACGACCCACACCGCATCGGTCGGTCACTCAGTGTGGAGGACCATCCATCATGGCAAAGGCGCTTCTCGGTTACGTCGGCGGCTCCGACCCTCGACTCCTCGCCGAGATGCGACGGCTGCAGCAGCGTGTCCAGGACCTGGAGTCCGAGCTCGGACGCATCCAGGCGGAGAACGACGCGCTGACGGCTGCCGCCTCTCAGGACAGGATCATGGAGAGCATCGACGCACACCAGGCGGAGCCTGCGCTCACCTGATCGCTGCATCAGCTCCACAACAGCAGTCGCAGCGGTTGGGCTGCCCGTAATCAACCGCACAGTTGTCAGACGACTGAGACCCGGTCGTCAGAGTTGCAAGGGACGCTTCGGCGTCCCTTCTTTCTTGCTCTTTCTCTCCCCCGCGCATCCTTTCACTGTCTTTAACGTCTGGTGTGCCCTGCATGTTCATTGGCGAAACCGTGGGGTTGCGAGTGTTCGTGGAGTGAGATAGCGGCGGAAGGTAGAGTCCAGCGGCGTGCACCTCAAGGCCCTGACCCTCCGTGGCTTCAAGTCGTTCGCCTCGGCGACCACGCTCCGGTTCGAACCGGGTATCACGTGTGTCGTCGGCCCGAACGGCTCGGGCAAGTCCAATGTCGTGGACGCGCTCAGCTGGGTCATGGGCGAGCAGGGCGCCAAGTCGCTGCGCGGCGGCAAGATGGAGGACGTCATCTTCGCCGGCACCACCGGCCGTCCGCCGCTGGGCCGCGCCGAGGTGTCCCTGACCATCGACAACTCCGACGGGGCGCTGCCCATCGAGTACGCCGAGGTCACCATCACGCGGATCATGTTCCGCAACGGCGGCAGCGAGTACCAGATCAACGGCGACACCTGCCGTCTCCTGGACATCCAGGACCTCCTCTCCGACTCCGGCATCGGCCGCGAGATGCACGTCATCGTCGGCCAGGGCCAGCTCGACTCCGTCCTGCACGCGGACCCGATGGGCCGCCGCGCCTTCATCGAGGAGGCCGCGGGTGTGCTCAAGCACCGCAAGCGCAAGGAGAAGGCGCTGCGGAAGCTGGACGCGATGCAGGCCAACCTCGCGCGCGTCCAGGACCTCACCGACGAACTGCGCCGCCAGCTCAAGCCGCTCGGCCGCCAGGCCGCGGTGGCCCGCAGGGCCGCCGTCATCCAGGCCGACCTCCGCGACGCGCGTCTGCGGCTGCTCGCCGACGACCTCGTACGACTGCGCGAGGCCCTGAAGACCGAGATCGCCGACGAGGCGGCCCTGAAGGAGCGCAAGGAAGCCGCCGAGCAGGAGCTGAGGAAGGCGCTCCAGCGGGAGGCCCTGCTGGAGGACGAGGTACGGCAGCTCACGCCGCGCCTCCAGCGCGCCCAGCAGACCTGGTACGAGCTCTCCCAGCTGGCCGAGCGGGTGCGCGGCACGATCTCGCTGGCCGACGCGCGGGTGAAGAGTGCCACCTCCGCACCCCCCGAGGAGCGGCGCGGCCGCGACCCCGAGGACATGGAGCGCGAGGCCGCCCGCATCCGCGAGCAGGAGGCCGAGCTGGAGGCGGCCCTGGAAGCGGCCGAGCGGGCCCTGGAGGACACGGTCGCGCACCGCGCCGAACTGGAGCGGGAACTGGCCGTCGAGGAGCGGCGCCTGAAGGACGTGGCCCGCGCGATCGCCGACCGCCGTGAGGGTCTGGCCCGGCTCAACGGCCAGGTCAACGCGGCCCGTTCGCGAGCCGCCGCCGCCCAGTCCGAGATCGACCGTCTGGCCGCCGCCCGCGACGAGGCACAGGAGCGTGCCGTCGCCGCCCAGGAGGAGTACGAGGCCCTCAAGGCCGAGGTCGACGGCCTCGACGCCGGCGACGCGGACCTCGCCGAGCAGCACGAGGCGGCGAAGCGGCAGCTCGCCGAGGCCGAGTCCGCGTCGAGCGCGGCTCGCGAGGCGGCCACCGCGGCCGAACGCAGGCGCGCCGCGACCCAGGCCCGCCACGAGGCGCTGGCGCTGGGCCTCAGGCGCAAGGACGGCACCGGGATACTGCTGGGCGCCCGGGACCGCCTGGCCGGACTCCTGGGCCCGGCAGCGGAACTGCTGACGGTGACCCCGGGCTACGAGGTTCCCCTGGCCGCGGCCTTCGGTGCGGCGGCCGACGCCATCGCCGTGACGACACCGGCGTCCGCGGCCGAGGCGATCCGGCTCCTGCGCAAACAGGACGGCGGCCGCGCGGCGCTGCTGCTGGCGGGGGCGCCGGAGGGCAGCGCTTCGAGCGAGCACGGCCCGGATGGCGTCACCCCGGGCAGCCCCGGCCCCGAGGGACACCCCTTCGCCGCCGACCTGGTCCGCGGCCCCGCCGAACTCATGCCCGCCGTACGCCGCCTGCTGCGCGGCATCGTCGTCGTGGGCACGCTCGAGGACGCCGAGGACCTCGTCTACGCCCACCCCGGGCTGACCGCCGTCACCGCCGAGGGCGACCTGCTCGGCGCGCACTTCGCGCACGGCGGATCGGCCGGGGCACCCAGTCTGCTGGAGGTACAGGCCTCCGTGGACGAGGCCGCCGCGGAGCTGGAAGAGCTGGCGGTGCGGTGCGAGCAGCTGGGCGAGGCGCAGCAAGCGGCGGCCGCGCGGCGCACCGAGGCCGCCGCGCTCGTGGAGGAGCTGGGGGAGCGGCGCAGGGCCGCCGACCGGGAGAAGTCGGCCGTGGCCCAGCAGCTGGGGCGGCTCGCGGGGCAGGCGCGCGGTGCGGCCGGGGAGGCCGAGCGGTCCACGGCGGCTGCGGCACGCGCGCAGGAGGCGCTCGACAAGGCCGTACAGGACGCCGAGGAACTGGCCGAACGGCTGGCCGTCGCCGAGGAGATGCCGGTCGAGGAGGAGCCGGACACCTCGGTGCGGGACCGGCTCGCAGCCGACGGCGCCAACGCGCGGCAGACCGAGATGGAGGCCCGGCTCCAGGTCCGTACCCACGAGGAGCGGGTGAAGGGGCTCGCCGGGCGGGCCGATTCGCTGGACCGCGCAGCCCGCGCGGAGCGCGAGGCACGCGTGCGTGCCGAGCAGCGGCGGGCGAGGCTGCGGCACGAGGCGGCCGTCGCGGAGGCCGTCGCCTCCGGTGCACGCCAGCTGCTCGCGCATGTCGAGGTGTCCGTGGCCCGTGCCGAGCAGGAGCGGGCCGCGGCCGAGGCCGCCAAGGCCGCGCGGGAGCGGGAGCTGACCGCCGCGCGTACCGCCGGCCGCGACCTCAAGGCCGAGCTCGACAAGCTCACCGACTTCGTCCACCGCGGCGAGGTCCTCGGCGCCGAGAAGCGGCTGCGGATCGAGCAGCTGGAGACCAGGGCGCTGGAGGAGCTGGGCGTGGAGCCCGCGGGGCTCATGTCCGAGTACGGCCCCCATCAGCTCGTACCGCCGTCCCCGCCCGCCGAGGGCGAGGAGCTGCCGGAGGACCCCGAGCACCCGCGCAACCGGCCGAGGCCGTTCGTGCGCGGTGAGCAGGAGAAGCGGCTCAAGGCCGCCGAGCGCGCCTACCAGCAGCTCGGCAAGGTGAACCCGCTCGCCCTGGAGGAGTTCGCCGCGCTGGAGGAGCGCCACAAGTTCCTCAGTGAGCAGCTGGAAGACCTGAAGAAGACCCGCGCCGACCTGCTCCAGGTGGTGAAGGAGGTCGATGAGCGCGTCGAGCAGGTCTTCACCGAGGCCTACCGGGACACCGCCCGCGAGTTCGAGGGCGTCTTCAGCCGGCTGTTCCCGGGCGGTGAGGGCCGGCTGATCCTGACCGACCCCGACAACATGCTCACCACGGGCGTCGACGTCGAGGCCCGCCCGCCGGGCAAGAAGGTCAAGCGGCTCTCCCTGCTGTCGGGCGGCGAGCGGTCGCTGACCGCGGTGGCGATGCTGGTGTCGATCTTCAAGGCCCGGCCGAGCCCGTTCTACGTCATGGACGAGGTCGAGGCCGCCCTGGACGACACCAACCTCCAGCGGCTGATCCGGATCATGCAGGAGCTGCAGGAGTCCTCGCAGCTGATCGTGATCACGCACCAGAAGCGCACGATGGAGGTCGCCGACGCGCTCTACGGCGTGTCCATGCAGGGCGACGGCGTGTCGAAGGTCATCTCTCAGCGCCTCCGTTAGACAAGCCCCTCAAGATCAACTGACTCTATGTTCACTTCTTGAACACAGGGCTCCTCAGGGCTCTCTCAAAACTCACAGCAATTGAACTATTGACTTCGAAACTTGAAGGCATAGTCTCTGCAACGTTGCTTTTACCTTCAGGTGTCACCACCTGAGAGGGCTCACCCCCCCACCCGGCAGCGTTGCCGTGGCCCGAGGAGTTTTTCCGTGACCAGCACAGCGCAGGCACCTCAGCAAGGAGCCAGGACGGCTCACCCCGAGCATCTCGGGCACGTCATCTTCATCGCGGCGGCGGCCGCGATGGGCGGCTTCCTGTTCGGTTACGACAGCTCCGTGATCAACGGCGCCGTCGAGGCCATCCGCGACCGCTACGGCATCGGCTCCGCGGCCCTCGCCCAGGTCATCGCCATCGCCCTGATCGGCTGTGCCGTCGGCGCCGCGACCGCCGGCCGCATCGCCGACCGGATCGGCCGTATCCGCGTGATGCAGATCGCCGCCCTGCTGTTCACGGTCAGCGCCGTCGGCTCGGCCCTGCCCTTCTCGCTGTGGGACTTCGCCCTCTGGCGCGTCGTCGGCGGCTTCGCCATCGGTATGGCCTCGGTCATCGGCCCCGCCTACATAGCCGAGGTCGCCCCGCCGGCGTACCGCGGCCGCCTCGGCTCCTTCCAGCAGGCCGCGATCGTCATCGGCATCGCCATCTCGCAGCTGGTCAACTGGGGCCTGCTCAACGCCGCCGGCGGCGACCAGCGCGGCAAGCTGATGGGCTTGGAGGCCTGGCAGGTCATGCTCGGTGTGATGGTCGTACCGGCCGTGCTGTACGGCCTGCTCTCCTTCGCGATCCCCGAGTCCCCGCGCTTCCTCATCTCCGTCGGCAAGCGTGACCGCGCCCGCGAGATCCTCGCCGAGGTCGAGGGTGAGCACCGCGACCTGGACGCCCGTGTCGCCGAGATCGAGCAGGCGATGAACAGCGAGCACAAGTCCACCTTCAAGGACCTGCTCGGCGGTGGCTTCTTCTTCAAGCCGATCGTCTGGATCGGCATCGGCCTCTCGGTCTTCCAGCAGTTCGTCGGCATCAACGTCGCGTTCTACTACTCCTCGACGCTGTGGCAGTCGGTCGGTGTCGACCCGACGGACTCGTTCTTCTACTCCTTCACTACGTCGATCATCAACATCGTCGGCACCGTGATCGCGATGATCTTCGTGGACCGCGTCGGCCGCAGGCCGCTCGCGCTCATCGGCTCGGTCGGCATGGCCGTCGGCCTCGCCCTGGAGGCCTGGGCGTTCTCCCACCACCTGGTCGACGGCAAGCTGCCCGCGACGCAGGGCTGGATCGCCCTGGTCGCCGCCCACGTCTTCGTCCTCTTCTTCGCCCTGTCCTGGGGTGTGGTCGTCTGGGTCATGCTCGGCGAGATGTTCCCGAACAAGATCCGCGCCGCCGCCCTGGGTGTGGCAGCCGCCGCGCAGTGGATCGCCAACTGGGCCATCACCGCGAGCTTCCCGTCGCTGGCCGACTGGAACCTGGCCGGCACCTACGTGATCTACACGGTCTTCGCCGCGCTCTCCATCCCGTTCGTCCTGAAGTTCGTCAAGGAGACGAAGGGCAAGGCGCTGGAGGAGATGGGCTAGGGGGTTTCGTTCGGATCAGGTCGGATCAGGCCGCGGTGTCCGGTGCGGTGCATCGCAAGGCGGAGGATCACCCGCGTACTGGGCGTACTCGGGTGGTCCGACAACGCGGCGAGGTGCCGTGCCGGGCGTCGCGGACCCGGGCTGATCCGAAGGAAACCCCCTAGGCCCCACAGTCCCGAGGAGACGGGCCAAGTCCCCGCTGCCCGGCTCCTCGTACCGTCCGTCGCCCCCGCTCGGCCACTGCCCGAGCGGGGGCGACGGTGTCATGTCCGCACGTCCTCGGCCGGCACGGGCAGGAAGCGCGGGCCGAGCGACCGCACGAACGGGGAACCCCCGCGCCGTCGTACGCCACGACTCGAAGCCGCCGGACCGACCGCGCCGGACCACCGCTTGTCGCCCGGAGCTCAGCCCCCCAACTCCGGAAGCACCCGCTCGGCGAACAACCGCAGGCTGCGCCACCCCTCCTCCACCGGCATCCCGCCCGCCAGCGGATGCAGGACGAGACTGTCCAGACCCTGCGCCACGCACTGCTCCGGCGTGAGGATCCGGTACACACCCTCGGCGCGCAGCTCCTCGACCGTCGTGGCCGCCGACCGCACCGCCGAGCGGATGTCGCCGGACTGCCAGGAGGCGTAGGTGCGGGCCTCGTGCAGGAAGTGCCCGCCGTACTCGGACCACGCGCGGTCCGGGTCCTCGGCGAGGTGCAGCAGCGGGGTCTCGGCCGCCGGCATCATCGTCCAGCCCTCGGTGCCGAACACGGTGAGCTGCTCCTTGTAGTACGCCTCCAGCTCCGGCAGATGCGCGCTCGGGAAGAACGGCAGACCGAGCCGGGCGGCCCGGCGGGCGGCGGCCTTCGAGGAGCCGCCGACCAGCAGCAGGGGGTGCGGATCGGTGTACGGGCGCGGGGTGAGCCGTACCGTACGGCCCCGGTACGTGAACTCCTCGCCAGTCCACGCCTTCAGCAGGGTCTCCAGCAACTCGTCCTGCAGCCGGCCGCGCCGCTTCCAGTCCACGTCGAACAGGGCGTACTCCTCGGGCCGGTAGCCGATCCCGGCCACCGTCACCAGCCTTCCGCCGCTGAGCAGATCCAGTACGGCGATCTCCTCGGCCAGCCGCAGCGGATCGTGCAGCGGGCCGATCACCGCAGACACCGTCACCGCGATGTTCCGGGTCGCCCCGAACACCGCGCCCGCGAAGGCGAACGGCGACGGCAGCCAGTTGTTGTCGGCGCCGTGGTGCTCCTCGGTCTGGACGGTGGTGATCCCGTGCTCGTCCGCGTACGCGGCCATCTCCAGGGCGGCCCGGTAGCGGGCGGCGAGGGAGGCGGGGGCGGCGCCGGGAGCGACGAGGTTGAAACGCACGACCGTGACGGGCATGGGAAGTCCCCCTCCGGTACTGCTCGGTGGAGGGGGACGTTAGCTGACGGAGCGTCAGACGGCCAGAGTCTCGGCCTTCTCGGCCTCCACGGTCGCCTCCGCCGTCCGCGGTGTGACCACGGCCGGCTTCGGCAGGGCCAGGTACAGCAGGCCGGAGATCACGATCGTGGCGACCCAGCCGAGGCCGTACTCGCCGATGACGTTGTTCTTCGCCAGCGGGCCGGTGAACCAGTCCGAGGTGGTGAACATCAGGCCCGCCGCCAGGCCGGTCGCCCAGGCGGCCACCGCGGCCGGGGAGAAACCGCCCCGGTACCAGTAGGCGCTGGTGCGGGTGGTGTCCGTCATGGCCGCGCCGTCGTACTCGGTCCGGCGGAGCATGTCCGCGCCGAACACGCCGACCCATGCGGAGAACGCCACCGCGAGCAGGGAGAGGAAGGCGATGAAGGAACCCAGGAAGCTGGTCGCCACCAGCATCAGCACCCCGCCGAAGACCAGCGAGATCACCGCGTTGACCGAGACCGCCCAGTGCCGGGGCACCTTGATGCCGAGGGTCTGCGCGGTGAAGCCCGCCGAGTACATCGACATGGAGTTGATCAGCAGCATGCCGATCAGCGCGATCAGCAGGTACGGCACCGCGATCCAGGTCGGCAGGATCTCGCCGAGGAAGGAGACGGGGTCGGAGGCCGAGGCCAGGTCGGGGGTGGAGACCGCCATCACCGCGCCCATCAGCACCATCGGCAGCACGACGATGCCGGCGCCGCCCACCGCCGTGCCCACGATCGCCTTCGACGACGCCGTGCGCGGCAGGTAGCGGGTGAAGTCGGGTGCCGACGGGATCCAGCTGACGCCGCCCGCCGCGATCATGCCGATACCGGTGATCACCGCGGCCGTGGGACCGGCGCTGTGGTCCATCACCTTCGACCAGTCGGTGTTCACGGCCAGGTACACCAGCACCAGCACCGAGAAGACGCCGAAGAAGTAGGTCGCGTACTTGTTGCACTTCTGGACGGCGTTGATGCCCAGCCCGGAGATCGCGAAGGTGGTGACCACGAACGCCAGCAGCATCACCATGTCCAGCACGCTGTTGGCCTTGATGCCGAACCCGATGTCCAGGATGGTGAGCATCGCGTAGGCGCCGGTCACCGCGTTGATCGTCTCCCAGCCCCAGCGGGCGACCCAGATCAGCGAACCGGGCAGCAGATTGCCGCGCTGCCCGAACACCGCGCGCGACAGCGCCATGCCCGGCGCCCCGCCGCGCTTGCCCGCGATGCCGATCAGCCCGACCAGCCCGTACGAGACGACCGGCGCCGCGACCGCGACGACGAGCGCCTGCCAGATGTTCAGGTGGTACGCCACCACCAGGCTCGCGCCCATGGTGAGCAGCAGCACGCTGATGTTGGCGCCGACCCAGGTCGGGAACAGCTCCCGGGTTCTCGCGGTGCGCTCGTGGTCGGGTACCTGCTCGATGCCACGGGTCTCGAGAGCGCCTTCGGTCTCGGCTGTCTTGCTCATGAAAGACGGTGCCCTAGGGGTGGGGGGACTGGGGACGTGGGGACTCTACGCGCGTTGATAGAGTCGGTGCCATCGTACTTTGATCTGAGTCATGCCTGAAAGGGGCCTTTGTCCCTCGGAGGAAGCGACAAGCAGGGGTTCGTCGTAACCCATGGCTGATACTGGACGGGTTATGGAAACCGTCATCCTTGCTGTAGTCATCGCCGTGGTCGTGCTCGGCGCGCTCGGCGGGCTCATCGTCGGCAGCCGGCGCAGGAAGCCGCTGCCCCCGCCACCGCCCGCCGCGCCCGACATCACCGCGCCACCGGCCGAGCCGCACGTCGGCGACGAGGCCGAGACGCCGCGCGACGAACCGCGCCGGACGATCGAGGAGGTGGATCTCCCCGGCGGCTCGGCACCGGTCGCCGTGGAGGAGCCCCCCACTGTCGAGGCTCCCGAGATCGAGATCCCGGAGCCCACCGCCGGGCGGCTGGTCCGCCTGCGCACCCGCCTGTCCCGCTCGCAGAACGCCCTCGGCAAGGGCCTGCTCACGCTGCTGTCCCGCGAGCACCTCGACGAGGACACCTGGGAGGAGGTCGAGGACACGCTGCTCACCGCCGATGTCGGCGTGCAGCCCACGCAGGAGCTGGTCGAGCGGCTGCGCGAGCGCGTGAAGGTGCTCGGCACCCGCACCCCCGAGGAGCTGCGCGGCCTGCTGCGCGAAGAGCTGCTCAAGCTCGTCGGCACCGACGTCGACCGCACGGTCAAGACCGAGCCCGAGGACCGCAAGCCCGGCATCGTGATGGTCGTCGGTGTCAACGGCACCGGCAAGACCACCACCACCGGCAAACTCGCCCGCGTCCTGGTCGCCGACGGCCGTACCGTCGTCCTCGGCGCCGCCGACACCTTCCGTGCCGCCGCCGCCGACCAGCTGCAGACCTGGGGCGAGCGCGTCGGCGCGTACACCGTGCGCGGGCCGGAGGCCGGTGACCCCGCCTCCGTCGCCTTCGACGCGGTCAAGGAGGGCAAGGAGATGGGGGTCGACGTCGTCCTCATCGACACCGCAGGTCGCCTGCACACCAAGACCGGCCTCATGGACGAGCTGGGCAAGGTCAAGCGCGTGGTCGAGAAGCACGCGCCGCTGGACGAGGTGCTGCTCGTCCTCGACGCCACCACCGGCCAGAACGGTCTGGTGCAGGCCCGGGTGTTCGCCGAGGTCGTCGACATCACCGGCATCGTGCTGACCAAGCTGGACGGCACGGCCAAGGGCGGCATCGTGGTCGCGGTCCAGCGCGAGCTGGGTGTGCCGGTCAAGCTGATCGGCCTCGGCGAGGGCGCCGACGACCTGGCGCCGTTCGAGCCGGAGGCGTTCGTGGATGCCCTCATCGGTGACTGACCGCAGGGGGTGAAAATACCCCCGGCGCAAAGAAGCGCCCGCTCCCAAGGTGCAGTTGGGGACGGGCGCTTCGCCTTGTACGGCTCGCTAGGCCCGCGCCCGCGACCGGTGCGCCACATACGCCAGCGTGCCCAGCAGCAGCCGTGCCGCCGGTGGCCGGGTCGCCGAGTCCAGGGCCGGCGGGCGCAGCCAGCGCACCGGGCCGAGGCCGCCCCGGTCGGAGGGCGGGGCGGTGATGTACGTGCCCGGGCCGAGGCCGCGCAGGTCCAGGGCGGACGGGTCGTCCCAGCCCATGCGGTAGAGCAGCTGGGGCAGCTCGGCCGCGGCACCGGGAGCGACGAAGAAGTGGGCGCGGCCGTCCGGGGTCGCGGCGACCGGGCCGAGCGGAAGGCCCATGCGTTCGAGACGGACCAGGGCGCGGCGCCCGGCGGGCTCGGCGACCTCGACGACGTCGAACGCACGGCCGACGGGCAGCATCACGGACGCGCCCGGGAACTCGGCCCAGGCCTTGAACGCCTCGTCGAGCGTGGCCCCGGCCGGCACCTGCGGCGCGAAGTCCAGCGGGTGTGCGCCCGGCGCCGGACAGTCCGGGTGCCCGCAGGAGCAGGTGCCCGCCGCGGCTCGTGCGCCCGGCACCACGTCCCAGCCCCACAGTCCGGTGAACTCGGCGACGGCGGTGCACTCCGACGTGCGGCCGCGTCGACGCGCGCCGGAGCGGATCTCGCGAATGCCGCCGATCGTGAAGCCCATGCCCCCTCCAACGGGTCCAGCGCGCCGGTGGTTACGACACGGAGCGAGACGGAAGCGGAACGTGACGCTACGGCTCCGACTTCCCTCACCCCTGCGAGGCCAAGGCGGCGCTTTGTAGCGTCGCGGGGGGTGCATGGGAGTTCGCGCGCCCCTGTGTGCACCACTCCGCCCACTTCCGGCCGTCCTATGTCAAGTGAATCGCGAGGAGGCCATCGTGAGTTCATTCGAAGGGGTGGCGAATGGTGGCGTTTCAGGGATCGCCATGGCTGGGACGGTGATCGTAGGATTACTGTGAGTGCGCGAGTCCTGGGGGCATATGCATCCGTGGGTATGCCGGAGGCGAGTCGTCAGCTCGTTCGAAGGGTGAGAACCGGCGGACGAGAGGCCGTATTTACCGGCATTCTGATAGGGCTTGGCGCATTCGGCGACAAGTGGTCTCAGGGATGGGGGCGTTCCAGTGGGCGGCAACGGCGGTAGCGAGATGAACGCTGACAAGCGCCCCAACGAGCTGCTCGGTTCGTGGTTCGTGCGCAGCGGCTGGTCCAAGGGCGAGCTGGCCCGTCAGGTGAACCGCAGAGCACGCCAGTTGGGTGCCAACCACATCTCCACCGACACCTCACGGGTGCGCCGCTGGCTGGACGGGGAGAACCCGCGCGAGCCGATCCCGCGGATCCTCTCCGAGCTGTTCTCGGAGCGCTTCGGCTGTGTCGTCTCCATCGAGGACCTCGGTCTGCGCGCCGCACGTCAGTCACCCTCCGCGTCCGGCGTCGACCTGCCCTGGACGGGTCCGCAGACGGTGGCCCTCCTCAGCGAGTTCTCGCGCAGCGACCTGATGCTCGCGCGGCGCGGCTTCCTCGGGACCTCGCTGGCCCTGTCCGCGGGCCCGTCCCTCATCGAGCCCATGCAGCGCTGGCTCGTGCCTGCCCCTTCCTCGCCGGTCCCGTCCGATGCCGACTTCGAGCCCGTCTTCGAGTCCCGCAGGCCCGGCCGGCTGTCCAAGCCCGAGCTGGACCTGCTGGAGTCCACCACCCGGATGTTCCGCCAGTGGGACGCCCAGTGCGGCGGCGGCCTGCGCCGCAAGGCGGTCGTGGGTCAGCTGCACGAGGTCACCGACCTCCTCCAGGAACCCCAGCCCGAGGCCACGGCCCGCAAGCTCTTCAAGGTCGCCGCCGAGCTGGCCGAGCTGGCCGGCTGGATGTCGTACGACGTCGGGCTCCAGCCCACCGCGCAGAAGTACTTCGTCCTCGCCCTGCACGCCGCCAAGGAGGCCGGCGACAAGCCGCTCGGCTCCTACATCCTCTCCAGCATGAGCCGCCAGATGATCCATCTCGGCCGGCCCGACGACGCCCTGGAGCTGATCCACCTCGCCCAGTACGGCAGCCGCGACTGCGCGAGCCCGCGCACCCAGGCGATGCTGTATGCGATGGAGGCCCGCGCCTACGCCAACATGGGCCAGCCCGGCAAGTGCAAGCGGGCGGTCCGGATGGCCGAGGACACCTTCACCGAGGCCGACGAGTGGGACGAGCCCGACCCCGACTGGATCCGCTTCTTCTCCAAGGCCGAGCTGTACGGGGAGAACTCCCACTCCTTCCGCGACCTCGCCTACGTCGCCGGCCGCAGCCCCACCTATGCCTCGCTGGCCGAGCCGCTGATGCAGCAGGCGGTGGACCGGTTCGCCAAGGACAGCGAGCACCAGCGGTCCTACGCGCTGAACCTGATCGGCATGGCCACCGTGCACCTGCTCCGGCGCGAGCCCGAGCGCAGCACGGAGTTCGCCTCGCAGGCCATGGACATCGCCAAGAAGGTCCGTTCGGAGCGGGTGAACACTCGTATTCGAAAGACGGTCGACACGGCCGTGCGCGACTTCGGTGATCTCAGCGCCGTCGTCGACCTCACCGACCAGCTCGCCGTCGACCTCCCGGAGACCGCCGAGGCCGTCTGACACCGCAGGACACGCATGCCCCGGCCGCGGCCGGTCCTCCCGAACTGCCCGACTCGGCTCCCCCATGCCAGGTCATCGGAAGGCCCGCCGCGGCCGGCCCTTTTCCGCCGGAAGGATCTCCCGGAGAAGGTTGCGCCACGATAACGATCCCGCGGCCGGACATCTTGCACTTCATCTATGCGTAACACGCCAGGCACCTTCGTCACCCCGGCGAAACAACGAGGGGCTTCCACCGAAACCGCGCTGCGCCAATCTCGTGGCGCATAACCGGCCCACCCCTCAATTGCCCGGACCGCTCAGGCACCGCCCGCACGGGGCCGTACCAACCGACGAGGAGACGCCGATGGCACCAGCCATCACGCTTGCCGCGGAGGCACCCAAGCTGTCGTCCGCGAACACAGGCTTCATGCTCATCTGTTCCGCCCTGGTGCTGCTCATGACCCCGGGCCTGGCCTTCTTCTACGGAGGCATGGTCCGCGTCAAGAGCACCCTCAACATGCTGATGATGAGCTTCATCAGCATGGGCATCGTCACCATTCTGTGGGTGCTCTACGGCTTCTCCCTCGCCTTCGGCACGAACAACAGCCTCATCGGCTGGAACTCCGACTGGTTCGGGCTCAGCAACATCGGACTGACCCAGCTGTGGGACGGCTACAGCATCCCGATCTTCGTCTTCATGGTCTTCCAGATGATGTTCGCGATCATCACGCCGGCCCTGATAAGCGGCGCCCTCGCGGACCGCGTCAAGTTCTCGGCCTGGTCGCTCTTCATCGCCCTGTGGCTCACCCTCGTCTACGTACCGGTCGCCCACTGGGTCTGGGGCGCCGACGGCTGGGCCTACAAGCTCGGCGTGATCGACTTCGCCGGTGGTACGG
Organism: Streptomyces sp. BK340; assembly: GCF_007827595.1. Classification (GTDB taxonomy): domain Bacteria; phylum Actinomycetota; class Actinomycetes; order Streptomycetales; family Streptomycetaceae; genus Streptomyces. The sequence goes on along the minus strand of NZ_VISR01000018.1, from coordinate 39,688 downwards.
CGGTCCACATCAACGCGGGTGCCGGGGCGCTCGGCGTGATCCTGGTCATCGGCAAGCGCGTCGGCTTCAAGAAGGACCCGATGCGCCCGCACAGCCTCCCGCTGGTCATGCTCGGTGCCGGTCTGCTGTGGTTCGGCTGGTTCGGCTTCAACGCCGGCTCGTGGCTCGGCAACGACGACGGCGTCGGCGCGCTGATGTTCGTCAACACGCAGGTCGCGACGGCCGCCGCCATGCTGGCCTGGCTCGCCTACGAGAAGATCCGGCACGGCGCGTTCACCACGCTGGGTGCTGCCTCCGGCGCGGTCGCCGGTCTGGTCGCGATCACTCCGTCCGGTGGCGCGGTCTCCCCCCTCGGTGCGATCGCCGTCGGCGCCATCGCCGGTGTCGCCTGCGCCGCGGCCGTCGGTCTGAAGTTCAGGTTCGGCTACGACGACTCGCTCGACGTCGTCGGTGTCCACATGGTCGGCGGCATCCTCGGCTCCCTGCTGATCGGCTTCTTCGCCACCGGCAAGGGCCAGTCCACCGCGACCGGTGTCTTCTACGGCGACCACAGCTGGACCCAGCTGTGGAAGCAGTGCGCCGGTGTCGGCGCGGTCCTCGCCTACTCCCTGATCGTCTCCGCGGTCCTCGCCTTCCTCCTCGACAAGACCATCGGAATGCGGGTCACCGAGGACGAGGAGATCTCGGGCATCGACCAGGCGGAGCACGCCGAGACCGCGTACGACTTCAGCGGGGCCGGCGGCGGTGTCATCGGATCCGCACACGCCCCGGCCATGGCCGCCGCGCAGACCAAGAAGGTGGACGCATGAAGCTCATCACCGCCGTCGTCAAGCCCCACCGGCTGGACGAGATCAAGGAGGCCCTGCAGGCCTTCGGCGTCCACGGGCTGACGGTCACCGAGGCAAGCGGTTACGGTCGTCAGCGGGGTCACACCGAGGTCTACCGCGGTGCGGAGTACACCGTCGACCTGGTCCCCAAGATCCGCATCGAGGTGCTGGCCGAGGACGACGACGCCGAGCAGCTGATCGAGGTCGTCGTCAAGGCGGCCCGCACCGGCAAGATCGGTGACGGCAAGGTCTGGTCCCAGCCGGTCGAGACGGCCGTACGAGTCCGTACCGGCGAGCGCGGCCCGGACGCGCTCTGACACGACACAAGACAGGAGTCGCTGGGTGACGGGTACGGATGTGCGGAACGAAGCGGATGACTCGGGACCCAGCGGCTACGCGGCGGCCCGGCTGCGCCTCCTCACCGAGGGGGCGCGGTCCGGGCCGCCGCGCCGTGCCGCCCTCGCCGAACTGACCGACGGCTGGCTCGCCGGGCTCTTCACGGCGGCGGCCGGAGCGGACGAGGAAGCGGAGCAGCGTTCACCGAAGGGCGGCGGCGGGCGACGGGAGGGCCTGAAGGGCATCTCGCTCGTCGCTGTCGGCGGTTACGGCCGCGGCGAGCTTTCCCCGCGCAGCGATCTCGACCTCCTCCTGCTGCACGACGGGAGCGACCCCGGTGCGGTCGCCGCCCTGGCCGACCGCCTCTGGTACCCCGTCTGGGACCTCGGCCTCGCCCTCGACCACTCCGTGCGCACGCCCGCGGAGGCCCGCAAGACGGCCGGGGAGGATTTGAAAGTCCAACTCGGCCTCCTGGACGCCCGTCACCTTGCCGGCGACCTCGGCTTCACCGCCGCACTGCGCACGGCCGTCCTGGCCGACTGGCGCAACCAGGCGCCCAAGCGCCTGCCCGAGCTCCAGGAACTCTGTGCCGACCGCGCCGAGCGCCAGGGCGAGCTGCAGTACCTCCTGGAGCCCGACCTCAAGGAGGCCCGCGGCGGCCTCAGGGACGCCACCGCCCTGCGCGCCGTGGCCGCCTCCTGGCTGGCCGACGCCCCGCGTGAGGGCCTCGCCGAGGCACGCCGGCGCCTGCTCGACGTCCGGGACGCCCTGCACCTGGCCACCGGCCGGGCCACCGACCGGCTCGCACTGCAGGAACAGGACCAGGTCGCGGCCGAGCTGGGCCTGCTGGACGCCGACACCCTGCTGCGGCAGGTCTACGAATCGGCGCGCGTGATCTCGTACGCCAGCGACGTCACCTGGCGCGAAGTGGGGCGTGTGCTGCGCTCGCGCGCCGTCCGCCCGCGTCTGCGCGCCATGCTGGGCGGCGGCAAACCGGTCGCCGAACGCTCCCCGCTGGCCGAAGGGGTGGTGGAACAGGACGGCGAGGTGGTGCTCGCCCGGACCGCACGCCCCGAACGCGACCCCGTGCTCCCGCTGCGCGCCGCGGCCGCCGCCGCGCAGGCCGGACTTCCGCTCTCCCTGCACGCCGTACGACGCATGGCCGCCACCGCGCGCCCCCTGCCCACGCCCTGGCCCGCCGAGGCCCGCGAACAGCTGGTGACCCTGCTCGGCTCCGGCCGCCCCACCGTCGACGTCTGGGAGGCCCTGGAGGCGGAGGGCCTGATCAGCCACCTCCTGCCGGACTGGGAGCGGGTCCGCTGCCGCCCGCAGCGCAACGCCGTCCACATCTGGACCGTGGACCGGCACCTGATCGAGACGGCGGTCCGCGCCTCCGAGCTGACCCGCCGGGTCAGCCGCCCCGACCTGCTCCTCGTCTCCGCCCTACTGCACGACATCGGCAAGGGCTGGCCCGGCGACCACTCCGTGGCCGGCGAGATCATCGCCAAGGACATGGCCGTCCGGATCGGCTTCGACCGCGCGGACGTGGCGGTGCTGTCGACGCTCGTACGACACCACCTCCTGCTCATCGAGACGGCCACCCGGCGCGACCTGGAGGACCCCGCGACCGTCCGCTCGGTCGCCGAGGCCGTCGGCACCCAGAGCACGCTGGAGCTCCTGCACGCCCTCACCGAGGCGGACGCCCTGGCCACCGGCCCGGCCGCCTGGTCGTCCTGGCGCGGTTCCCTCGTCGCCGACCTCGTACGGCGCGTCTCCGCCGTCCTCGCCGGGGACCTCCCCGAGGAACCCGAGCCCGCCGCGCCCACGGCCGAGCAGGAACGCCTCGCCATCGAGGCCTTCCGCACCGGCAGCCCGGTGCTCGCCCTGCGCGCACAGAAGGAGCCGCTACCCGGGGAGGAGGCCTCCGGCGCGCCCGAGCCGCTCGGCGTGGAGCTGGTCATCGCCGTACCGGACCAGCCCGCCGTGCTGCCCGCGGTCGCCGGTGTCCTCGCCGTCCACCGCCTGACCGTCCGCACGGCCGAGCTGAGCGCCCTCAGCCTGCCCGACGACGTCGACGACGGCTCGGTCCTGCTGCTGAACTGGCGGGTCGCGGCCGAGTACGGCTCCCTGCCGCAGGCCGCCCGGCTGCGCGCCGATCTCGTCCGCGCCCTCGACGGCTCCCTCGACATCGCGGGCCGTCTCGCAGAGCGGGACGCGGCCTACCCGCGCCGCCGCGGCTGGGTGGCCCCGCCGCCCCGGGTGCGGGTGGCCCCGGCCGCCTCCCACCACGCCACCGTGATCGAGGTGCGGACCCAGGACGCCCCCGGACTGCTGCACCGGATCGGGATGGCCCTGGAGAAGGCCGGAGTGCGGGTGCGCAGCATGCACGTCAGCACCCTGGGCGCCAACGCGGTCGACGCGTTCTACGTCACCACCGGAGCGGGCGCACCCCTGCCGGGACCGGACGCGAACTCGCTGGCCCGGGTGCTCGAGGAGACCCTGAGGGGATGACCCTTCCCCGATGAGTTCGCCGCCGGGATACCCTGGAGGGCGATTCCCAGCAGCCACCACCGACCCCGAGGACCGCGAGCGCCGTGTTCGACACTCTCTCCGATCGCCTGTCAGCGACTTTCAAGAACCTGCGCGGCAAGGGACGGCTCTCCGAGGCGGACATCGACGCCACCGCGCGCGAGATCCGGATCGCGCTCCTCGAGGCGGACGTGGCCCTGCCCGTCGTGCGCACGTTCATCAAGAACGTCAAGGAGCGCGCGCTCGGCGCCGAGGTCTCCAAGGCGCTGAACCCGGCCCAGCAGGTTCTGAAGATCGTCAACGACGAACTCGTCACCATCCTCGGTGGCGAGACCCGGCGGCTGCGCTTCGCCAAGCAGCCCCCGACCGTGATCATGCTGGCCGGTCTGCAGGGTGCCGGTAAGACCACCCTCGCGGGCAAGCTCGCCAAGTGGCTCAAGGAGCAGGGCCACTCGCCGCTGCTCGTCGCCGCCGACCTCCAGCGCCCCAACGCCGTCAACCAGCTGAGCGTCGTCGCCGAGCGCGCCGGTGTCGCGGTCTACGCCCCGGAGCCGGGCAACGGCGTCGGCGACCCGGTCAAGGTCGCCAAGGACTCCATCGAGCACGCGCGGACCAAGGTCCACGACATCGTGATCGTGGACACCGCCGGCCGCCTCGGTATCGACCAGGAGATGATGCAGCAGGCCGCGGACATCCGCGACGCCGTCTCCCCGGACGAGATCCTGTTCGTCGTCGACGCGATGATCGGTCAGGACGCCGTCAACACCGCCGAGGCCTTCCGCGACGGCGTCGGCTTCGACGGTGTGGTGCTCTCCAAGCTCGACGGCGACGCCCGCGGTGGTGCCGCCCTGTCGATCCGCCAGGTCACCGGCAAGCCGATCATGTTCGCGTCGAACGGCGAGAAGCTCGAGGACTTCGACGCGTTCCACCCGGACCGCATGGCCTCCCGCATCCTCGACCTGGGTGACCTGCTCACCCTGATCGAGCAGGCGGAGAAGACGTTCAGCCAGGAAGAGGCCGCCAAGATGGCCTCCAAGCTGGCGTCGAAGAAGGGCCAGGACTTCACCCTGGACGACTTCCTGTCCCAGATGGAACAGGTCAGGAAGATGGGCTCCATCTCCAAGCTGCTCGGCATGCTCCCGGGCATGGGCCAGATCAAGGACCAGATCAACAACCTGGACGAGCGGGACGTCGACCGCACGGCCGCGATCATCAAGTCGATGACCCCGGGCGAGCGCCAGGACCCGACGATCATCAACGGCTCGCGCCGCGCCCGTATCGCCAAGGGTTCCGGCGTCGAGGTCAGCGCGGTGAAGGGGCTCGTGGAGCGGTTCTTCGAGGCCCGCAAGATGATGTCCCGCATGGCCCAGGGCGGCGGCATGCCCGGCATGCCGGGGATCCCGGGCATGGGCGGCGGCGCAGGCCGGCAGAAGAAGCAGCCGAAGCAGGCCAAGGGCAAGCAGCGCTCGGGCAACCCGATGAAGCGCAAGCAGCAGGAGCTGGAGGCGGCCCAGCGCCGCGAGGCCGCCGCCCAGGGCGGCGCCTTCGGGCTGCCGGAGCAGGGCGGTCAGGACTTCGAGCTCCCCGACGAGTTCAAGAAGTTCATGGGCTGAGTGCCGTGGTACGTCCCTGGGGGCGCCCCTCTCCGGAGCGGCGCCCCCAGGCGTATCTGCGTGTGCCACGGCCGGATCGGTGTCGTAATGTCGCGATATGGCCAACTCTGCGCCGCCGCGCAAGTCGCCCGACCAGCCCTGGCGCACCGAGGGTGCTCCCGAGGAGCCGTCGAAGCAGCCGCCCGGCGGACCGAGACTGCGTGGCGGCTGGTGGCGGCTGATCCTCACCGCGTTGGTCGTGTACCTGACCGCCAACCTGGTGCTGTCCTTCTTCGACCGGGCCAACGAGCCGACGATCTCGTACACCGAGTTCAGCAAGCAGGTGAACGACGGCAACGTCAGCAAGATCTACGCCAAGGGCGACGCGATCCAGGGCCGGCTCAAGAAGGAGCAGGACAACCCGAGCGGTGGCGGGAAGTACACCGACTTCAACACCCAGCGGCCGTCCTTCGCCGACGACCAGCTGTGGGCCAACCTCACCAAGCACGACGTCACCGTCACGGCCGAGCCCGTCGTCCAGCACCGCAGTTTTCTCGCCAACCTGCTGATCTCACTGGCGCCCATGCTGCTGCTGATCGCGGTGTGGGTGTTCATCGCGCGGCGCATGCGTGCCGGGATGGGCGGTGCGGGCGGCATGCTCGGCCGCAAGGCATCGCCGAAACCGGTGGAGCTGGTGCCGGGGGAGAAGCGCACCACCTTCGCCGACGTGGCCGGCATCGACGAGGTCGAGGGCGAGCTGAACGACGTCGTGGACTTCCTGAAGAATCCCGACGCCTACCGCCGCATGGGTGCCAGGATGCCCCGCGGTGTGCTGCTCGCCGGCCCGCCCGGCACCGGCAAGACCCTGCTCGCGCGGGCGGTCGCGGGGGAGGCGGGCGTGCCCTTCTTCTCGGCCTCCGCCTCCGAGTTCATCGAGATGATCGTCGGCGTCGGCGCCTCCCGGGTACGGGAGCTGTTCGCGGAGGCCCGCAAGGTCGCCCCGTCCATCATCTTCATCGACGAGATCGACACCATCGGCCGGGCCCGGGCCGGCGGCTCCGGGGTGGGCGGGCACGACGAGCGCGAGCAGACCCTGAACCAGATCCTCACCGAGATGGACGGCTTCTCCGGCTCGGAGGGTGTCATCGTCATCGCGGCCACCAACCGCGCCGACATCCTCGACCCCGCGCTCACCCGCCCCGGCCGCTTCGACCGGGTCGTCCAGGTCTCGCCCCCGGACCGCGGCGGCCGCGAGGCCATCCTGGAGATCCACACCCGTGACATCCCGCTCGACCCGGGTGTCGACCTCGCCCACGTCGCCCGGACGACCCCGGGCATGACGGGCGCGGAACTGGCCAACCTCGCCAACGAGGCCGCGCTGCTCGCCGTGAAGCGCAAGCAGCAGCAGGTGACGCAGACCGACCTCTCGGAGGCCCTGGAGAAGGTCCAGCTGGGTGCCGAACGCCCGCTGGTGATGCCCGAGGAAGAACGCCGGCGCACCGCCTACCACGAGAGCGGCCACGCGCTGCTGGGCATGCTCCAGCCCGGCGCCGACCCGGTCCGCAAGATCACCATCGTGCCGCGCGGCCGTGCGCTGGGCGTCACGCTGTCCACACCGGAGGCGGACCGGTACGCGTACACCGAGGACTACCTGCGCGGCCGGATCATCGGCGCGCTCGGCGGCATGGCGGCCGAGCAGGTCGTCTACGGCGTGGTCACCACCGGCTCCGAGAGCGATCTGGAACAGGTCACCGACGTCGCGCGCGGAATGGTGTCCCGCTGGGGCATGAGCCGGGAGGTCGGCCGCCTCTCCGCCCTGCCCAACGACGCCCAGCAGGCCTACGGCCTCGCCGCCGCCCCGCAGACCCTCGACGTGATCGACACCGAGATGCGCCGGATCGTCGACGAATGCTACGAGGAGGCGTGCCGCAAGCTCCGCGACCACCGCGGGCAGCTGGACGCCCTGGCCCAGGCCCTGCTGGAGAACGAGACGCTGGAGGAGGCCGACGCCTACCGGATCGCCGGCATCACACGCCTCACCAAGGACATCGACGACTAGGACCCGTCGACCTGTCCGGCGGGCCCTTTAGGGCACGCGGGCGATCAGGTACCGGAAGACGTTCGGCATCCAGACGGTGCCGTCCGGACGCCGGTACGGGTGCAGCGCCTCCGTCAGCTCCTTGTCCACCTGCTTGCGGTCGGTCGCCGCGACCGCCGCGTCGAACAGGCCCGTGGACAGCAGGCCGCGTACGGCGCTGTCGAGGTCGGCGTACCCGAACGGGCAGGCCACCCGCCCCGAGCCGTCCGGCTTCAGACCGGCCCGCTGGGCGACCTCCTCCAGGTCGTCGCGCCGGGCGGGGCGCCAGCTGCCCGCGCTGCGCAGGGGATCGGCCAGCTTCGTCGCCACCCGCAGCACCGAGGAGGTCGCGCAGCGCTCGGGCGGACCCCAGCCGGCCAGCACCACGGCCGCGCCGTGCCCGGCCGACGGCAGCGCGGCCGCCAGCAGCTCGCCGAGCCCCTCGGAGTCGCCCGCCAGGCAGCCGACCGGCTCGAAGACGGTCACCAGGGTGTACGGGGGCGTCTCCGGGTCGGCCGTGTCCTCGGGAGTGCCCTCGACGAGTCTCGTACCGGCACGCGCGCGCGTACCGCGCGGATCGTCCGGCAGCAGGCGCTCGCGTGCGAGGGCGAGCCGCTCGGGGGAGGGGTCGACACCGGTGACCGCGGCCCCTCTGGAGGCCGCCATCAGCAGGGCGAGCCCGGAACCGCAGCGCAGGCCCAGCAGCCTCGTGGCAGGGCCGACCTCAAGTCGCTCGTAGACGGTCTCGTAGAGCGGCACCAGCATCCGCTCCTGGATCTCGGACCAGTCACGCGCGCGTGCGCACAGGTTCACCCGGGGCGGTGCGGAGCCCGGGTGAGACAGGTGTTCCCGCACGAGCGTAGGTGTCATAGGTAAGCGCCCCATTCCGCCGACAGTTCGCCGCAGTGCCCGATTGCGTGGCCCCCGTGCCGTGCGCTCGCACTATCCACGTATGCCAGGTAACTCCCGGCTCGCGGTGCCGTCCAGGGGTCGTGGGCCCCGGCTTGGAGCCCGGTGCCGAGTGTGGCGAGATTTCACATCCACGCAATCTGGGCGACCGTTCGGTGTCCACCCGCCCGGGACGGGCCGGTGGCCGGGGGCGCCTGCGGACCCGGTAACGTCACGGGCGTCGCGGACGCTGACAGAGGTGACGGCCTCGTGCGAGAGCGTCCGAAACACATCTTGCGCATCCGCCGCCCCCCGTCGCCCCGCCGCTACAGGGTGGTTCGTACGTCAGACTACGCACCGGCTTGGTATGAGCTGCGCGGCTTCTCCGCAGATCAGCGCACCCGCCCTCGTCAGGACGCATCAGTGCCAACTGACGGGTAAGTGCAAATTATTTGGGATGGCCCGGAATAGGAACACAGCGGTACCCCCGCTCGTTGTCATTACGTGAGCACGACACAGACACCACCTGTTCTCGCCGCAGAGCTGGCGCAGGCGTGGGCCGACATTCAGCGGTACCACCCCGAGCTGCCGGACCTTGCCGCGCCAGAGTCCCTGATCGGGGAGTCGTCGTCCGCGTGCGGTCACGAACTCTCCTTCGAGCGACTGCTCCATGAGGCAGTCCACGGCATCGCCGCCGCGCGCGGCGTACGCGACACATCCCGGGCCGGCCGCTACCACAACCGCAGATTCCTCGCGATCGCCGAGGAGCTGGGCCTGGACCACCCCGAGGAACCGCACCCCAGCAGCGGCTTCTCCCTGGTCACGCTCAACCCCGAGGCCAAGCGCCGCTACCGCCCGACCATCGAGCGGCTCCAGCGCGCGCTGAAGGCCCACACGGTGGCCACCTCCGCCGACACCTCCCGCACCTTCCGCGGTCCGGCAGCCCGGCACGGCTCCTCCGGCGGCGGTGTCCGCGTGAAGGCCGTCTGCGACTGCGGGCGCAACGTCCGGGTGGTCCCGTCGGTCCTGGCCCAGGCTCCCATCGTGTGCGGCGGCTGCGGCAAGCCGTTCCGCATCCCGGAGATCGTGGGGGCGGCGGCGAGCTGAGACTGCGACTGCTCGTGGCAGCCGCATTCCACTCGGGCACGGCAACTTCACAGCACCGGGCGGTGCACCCGACGTGACCTCACCTCCACGCCGGGTGCCGCCGGTCCGTGCCCGGCCGCACCCCGCCCCCCTCGGCCGGAGGTGACCCGCGGGGTATGGCACAATGGCTAGCTGTACTCGACAGTCGCACAGGACCCCTCTCTCCTCCGGCTGACGCGTCCATCGGGCATTCGGGTACCGCATCCCCACGCGGCAGCTCGCCGTGCCCAACCACGTCAAAACCAGGAGAATCCACTCCCGTGGCAGTCAAGATCAAGCTGAAGCGTCTGGGCAAGATCCGTTCGCCTCACTACCGCATCGTCGTCGCCGACTCCCGCACCCGCCGTGACGGCCGTGCGATCGAGGAGATCGGCAAGTACCACCCGACCTACAACCCGTCGGTCATCGAGGTGGACGCCGACCGCGTGGCGTACTGGCTGGGTGTCGGCGCGCAGCCGACCGAGCCCGTCCTCGCCATCCTGAAGAAGACCGGCGACTGGCAGAAGTTCAAGGGCGAGCCGGCTCCCGCGCCGCTGCTCGTCGCCGAGCCGAAGCCGGCCCGTCCGTCGTTCGAGGCTCTCGGCGGTGACGACGAGGGCAAGGGTGAGGCGATCACCCAGAAGAAGAAGGCTGAGAAGAAGGACGAGGCGGCTGCCGAGTCCGAGTCGACCGAGGCCTGAGCAGCATGCTCGAAGAGGCGCTTGAGCACCTCGTGAAGGGCATCGTCGACAACCCTGACGATGTGCAGGTCGCCTCGCGCAACCTGCGCCGCGGGCGCGTGCTGGAGGTCCGGGTCCACCCCGACGACCTCGGCAAGGTGATCGGCCGCAACGGTCGCACCGCGCGCGCTCTGCGTACCGTCGTGGGCGCCATCGGCGGCCGCGGTGTCCGCGTCGACCTCGTCGACGTGGACCACGTCCGCTGACGCTTCATCGCAACCGGCTCGGGCCGGGGAGGGCCACTGGGCCGTCCCCGGCCCGCAGTCGTCTGACAGGAGATCTGTACACGTGCAGCTGGTAGTCGCGCGGATCGGCCGCGCCCACGGCATCAAGGGCGAGGTCACCGTCGAGGTGCGTACCGACGAGCCGGAGCTGCGGCTCGCCCCGGGCGCCGTTCTGGCCACGGACCCGGCCTCCACCGGGCCCCTCACCATCGCCACCGGCCGCGTCCACAGCGGCCGCCTGCTCCTGCGCTTCGAGGGCGTCAGCGACCGCAGCGCCGCCGAGGCCCTGCGCAACACCCTGCTGATCGCCGAGATCGACCCCGAGGTACTCCCCGAGGACGAGGACGAGTACTACGACCACCAGCTCATCGACCTGGACGTGGTCACCGAGGACGGCACGGAGGTCGGCCGGATCACGGAGATCTCGCACCTGCCCTCCCAGGACCTCTTCATCGTGGAGCGCCCGGACGGCAGCGAGGTGATGATCCCCTTCGTGGAGGAGATCGTCACCGAGATCGACCTGGAGGAGCAGAAGGCGGTCATCTCCCCTCCGCCCGGCCTGATCGACGACCGTGCGGTGATCGACTCGACCCGGGACGAGTCCTGATGCGCCTCGACGTCGTCACGATCTTCCCCGAGTACCTGGAGCCGCTGAACGTCTCCCTGGTCGGCAAGGCACGCGCGCGCGGACAACTGAACGTGCACGTGCACGACCTGCGGTCCTGGACGTACGACCGGCACAACACCGTCGACGACACCCCGTACGGCGGCGGCCCGGGCATGGTCATGAAGACCGACCCCTGGGGCGACGCCCTGGACACCGTCCTCGCCGACGGCTACGAGTCGGGCGCGCAGGCTCCCGCGCTGATCGTGCCCACCCCGAGCGGCCGCCCCTTCACCCAGGAACTCGCGGTCGAGCTCTCCGAGCGCCCCTGGCTGATCTTCACCCCGGCCCGCTACGAGGGCATCGACCGGCGCGTCATGGACGAGTACGCCACCCGGATGCCCGTCTACGAGGTCTCCATCGGCGACTACGTGCTCGCCGGCGGCGAAGCGGCCGTCCTGGTCGTCACGGAGGCCGTGGCCCGGCTGCTGCCCGGCGTCCTCGGCAACGCCGAGTCCCACCGGGACGACTCCTTCGCGCCCGGCGCGATGGCCAACCTCCTGGAAGGCCCCGTCCACACCAAGCCGCCCGTCTGGCGCGGCCGGGACATCCCCGAGGTGCTGCTCAGCGGTCATCACGGCAGGATCGCCCGCTGGCGCCGCGACGAGGCCCTGAAGCGCACGACGGCCAACCGGCCCGACCTGATCGAGCGCTGCGACCCCAAGGCCTTCGACAAGAAGGACCGCGAGATGCTCTCCATCCTGGGCTGGGAACCCGACCCGGACGGGAAGCCGTACGGCCGATTTTGGCGCCGGGCCGAGGGCGTGGAAGAATAGACCGCTGTTGTGCGTCCGTCCGGCGTGCGCCCCTGCCGCAGGGGGACACGACGCCCGTCCCGACCCGCACACGGCTTCATGCAAACACCTAGCTCCCGTTGATGACCTGTGGCATCAGCGAAGAAAGCAGACGAAATGTCTCACCTGCTCGACTCCGTCGACGTCGCGTCGCTGCGCAGCGACATCCCGGCCTTCCGCCCGGGTGACACCGTCAACGTCCACGTCCGCGTCATCGAGGGCAACCGCTCCCGTGTGCAGCAGTTCAAGGGCGTTGTGATCCGTCGCCAGGGCAGCGGTGTCCGCGAGACCTTCACGGTCCGCAAGGTCTCGTTCTCCGTCGGCGTCGAGCGCACCTTCCCGGTGCACACCCCGATCGTCGAGAAGATCGAGCTCGTCACCCGTGGTGACGTGCGCCGCGCCAAGCTGTACTACCTCCGTGACCTGCGCGGCAAGGCCGCGAAGATCAAGGAGAAGCGCGACAGCTGAGCGCCTTCCCGGGGTCACAGCGGGGCCGGATAACATCTGGCTCCGATGGACACCGAAGCACAGCCGACGGAACGCGACCGCTCCTCCCACCCCGGTACCACGGGGCCGGAGGGCCGGTCGCGTTTCTCGTTGGTGCCGCGGCTCGCCGAGTGGCTGCCGGGCGGCAGGATCACCCTCACCCTCTTCGCCTGCCTGGCGTTTTTGCTGCTCCTCAACGCTTTCGTGGTGCAACCGTTCCAGATTCCGAGCGGATCCATGGAACAGGGATTGAGGATCGGCGACCGCGTTCTCGTAAATAAGTTGGCGTACCGTTTCGGTGCCGGGCCGCACCGTGGTGACGTGGTTGTCTTCGACGGGACCGGGTATTTCGGGGACGCCGACTACGTCAAGCGCGTTGTAGGGGTGGGCGGAGACCATGTGGTCTGCTGCGACAAGGAGGGGAGGCTCGAGGTGAACGGCCGGCCGGTCGACGAGACGGCGTTCCTCTATCCCGGGGACAGCCCGTCCTCCGTCCCCTTCGACGTCGTCGTGCCCGCGGGCCGCCTGTTCGTCCTCGGGGACCACCGCAGCGACTCCAGCGACTCCCGCGACCACCTCGGCTCGCCCGGCGGCGGCATGATCCCCGTCGGCGACGTCATCGGCCGGGCCGACTGGATCGCCTGGCCGTACGCCCACTGGACGCACCTGACGCGGCCGTCCGCGTACGCGCGCGTGCCCGCTTCGGACGGTGCGCATGGGTAACCGCGGAAAACCGCGCGGGGTGCCCAGCACGCCCGCCGAGGACCTGCTGCCCACCGGGTCGCGGCGCACCTCCACGTCCGGCGGTGGCCGCACGCGCGCGGAGCGGCGCAAGCTGCAGCGCAAGGTGAAGCGCAAGCGCAGGCGGTCAGCCGTTCGGGAGATCCCCCTTCTGGTCGGCGTCGCCGTCCTCATAGCGCTGGTCCTGAAGACCTTCCTCGTCCAGGCGTTCGTGATCCCGTCGGGCTCCATGGAGCAGACGATCCGGATCGGCGACCGCGTCCTGGTCGACAAGTTCACCCCCTGGTTCGGCTCGAAGCCGCAGCGCGGGGACGTCGTCGTCTTCCACGACCCGGGTGGCTGGCTGGCCGACGAGCAGACCGCCAAGAAGCACGACCCGGTCGTCGTCAAGCAGTTCAAGGAAGGCCTCACCTTCATCGGCCTGCTGCCCTCGGACAACGAGAAGGACCTGATCAAACGGGTCATCGGGGTCGGCGGCGACCACGTCAAGTGCTGTGACGCGCAGGGCCGGGTCACCGTCAACGGCGTTCCGCTGACCGAGGCGGACTACCTGTACCCGGGCAACTCGCCCTCCTCCACGCCCTTCGACATCACCGTGCCCAAGGGCCGTCTGTGGGTGATGGGTGACCACCGGGACAACTCCGCGGACTCCCGCGCCCACCAGAACACCTCGTACGGCGGCACGGTCTCAGAGGACTCCGTGGTCGGCCGCGCCATGGTCATCGGCTGGCCCGTCGGGCACTGGACCAGCCTCGACGAACCTAAAACCTTCGCAAGCGTTTCCAACTCCGTGTCGGGGTCGTCCGCGGCCCCTCCGCCGTCGCATAGGGTTGCCTCCGACGATCCGAACGCATTGACCCGACTCCCGACCCCTGCGGAACTCCCGCTCGTTATGGGAGTGGTGGGCCTGCACCGCGGATGGCGCAGGCGGCGGCACAGAGTAAGGAGTTGGCGTGGGGGATGTGGCGGTTGGCGCACGGTCGGGACACGACGGCGAGGAGCACCGCGGTCACCCCGTGGACGGGAACGTCCCGGCTCCCGACGGGTCCGTGACCTCCGGGACCTCCGAGTTCTCGGCGGCCGACGACGGCACGCCCGAGGAGCGGGAGCCTCGGACCGGGAGTGACGGTTCGGACGAGGCCGCACGCCCGCCGAAGAAGCCGCGCTCCTTCTGGAAGGAGCTGCCGATCCTGATCGGCATCGCGCTGGTCCTGGCGCTGCTGATCAAGACGTTCCTGGTGCAGGCGTTCTCGATCCCGTCCGACTCGATGCAGAACACCCTCCAGCAGGGTGACCGCGTCCTGGTCGACAAGCTCACCCCGTGGTTCGGCTCCGAGCCCGACCGCGGCGAGGTCGTCGTCTTCCACGACCCGGACAACTGGCTGGCGGGTGAGCCGGCGCCCAACCCGAACGCGGTGCAGAAGGTGCTCAGCTGGATCGGCCTGATGCCGTCCGCGGAGGAGAAGGACCTGATCAAGCGTGTGATCGGAGTCGGCGGCGACACGATCCAGTGCAAGGGCACCGGCCCGCTGACGGTCAACGGCAAGGCGCTGAACGAGCCGTACGTCTACCCCGGCAACACACCGTGCAGCCAGGACGACCAGGGCGGTCAGTTCAAGGTGACGGTCCCCAAGGGCTACATCTGGGTGATGGGCGACCACCGCCAGAACTCCCGTGACTCCCGTTACAACCAGTCCGACAAGAACCACGGCATGGTCCCCGTCGACAAGGTCGTCGGCCGTGCCATCGTCAAGGCCTGGCCGATCAACCGCTGGGGCACCCTGCCGGTCCCGGACACCTTCGACCAGGGCCTGGACCAGAAGTCCTCCGCCTCGGCGTCGCTGTCGGTGGCGCCCGCGGGCGTCGCGGTGGCCGCGGTCCTGCCGGTGGCGGTGTGGCGGCGCAGGCGGTCGGACCGCCTGGAGTCCAAGAACAGGTAAGCAGTGGCCCGGGCCGCGAAAGAGGGGCTGCCCCTGCTCGGTACCGCCGGGTAGGGTGCGGGTCCATGGGTGGCGAGAGCACGACGCGTACGGCCCCGCGCAGCGCGGGCGCAGGCACGGCACAGGCCGGTGGCAGCCGGATCGGGAACCGGCTGTCCGGGGTGGCCATGGCGCTGGGCCTGGTGCTGTTCCTGGCGGGCTTCGGCTGGGCGGCACTGGTCTACCGGCCGTACACCGTGCCCACCAGCTCGATGAGCCCGACGATCGCCATCGGCGACCGGGTGCTGGCCCAGCGCGTCGACGGCAACGAGGTCAGGCGCGGTGACGTGGTCGTCTTCCGCGACAAGAGCTGGGTCACCAACGCCAACGTGGTCAAGCGGGTCGTCGCGGTCGGCGGCGACACCGTCTCCTGCTGCACGAACGGCAAGCTCACCGTCAACGGCAAGCAGATCGATGAGCCGTACCTGCCCGCCGGCAGCCTGGCAGAGAACCAGAACTTCCCGACCGTGACCGTCCCCAAGGGCCGCCTCTTCCTCCTCGGTGACGAACGCCAGGGCTCCCTGGACTCCACCGCCCACCTCACCGACGCCGCCAAGGGCACGGTGTCCCGGGACGCCGTCGCCGCCCGCGTCGACTCCGTCGTCTGGCCCATGAAGGGCCTGCTCAAGCGCCCCACCGGCTTCGAGGCCCTGGGCAGCCTGTCCCAGCCGGGCCCGCTCCGGACCATCGAACTCATGATCGTCGCCGGTGCCGTCCTGGTGCTGGGCGGCGGTGCCTACGGCCCGATCGCCAAGCGGCTGGGCCGCGCCCGCACCGGCGTGGAGACCGCCGGTGCCCGCTGAGACCACGCGGACCGGCGAGGACACCTACGAGGGCGGGCTGCGCAAGGTCGCCCGGGTGGTCCTGCTCGACCCCCGGGACCGCATCCTCCTGCTGCACGGCCATGAGCCGGAGGATCCGGCCGACGACTGGTGGTTCACCCCCGGCGGCGGCCTGGAGGGCGCCGAGACGCGCGAGGAGGCGGCGCTCAGGGAACTCGCCGAGGAGACCGGCATCACCGATGTCGAACTCGGGCCCGTGCTGTGGCGCCGGCAGTGCTCCTTCCCGTTCGCGGGCCGACGCTGGGACCAGGACGAGTGGTACTACCTGGCCCGTACGGCCCAGACGGAGACCGAGGCCCAGGGCCTGACGGATCTTGAGCGGCGCAGCGTCGCCGGAGCGCGCTGGTGGACGTGTCAGGAACTGACCCGGGCACATGAGACGGTGTATCCGACCAGACTCGCCGAGCTGCTGCGCACGCTGCTCGACGAAGGTCCCCCGGCCAGGCCCGTGACCCTTGACACGGAAATCGTCTGAAGGCTCGTCGGACTGGCGCACAATGGTGGGATCGCACGGCTGAAGGGGAACATGCCATGAGCGCCGAGGACCTCGAGAAGTACGAGACCGAGATGGAGCTGAAGCTCTACCGGGAGTATCGAGACGTCGTCGGTCTGTTCAAATACGTGATCGAGACCGAGCGGCGCTTCTACCTCACCAACGACTACGAGATGCAGGTGCACTCGGTCCAGGGAGAGGTGTTCTTCGAGGTGTCGATGGCGGACGCCTGGGTCTGGGACATGTATCGGCCGGCCCGTTTCGTGAAGCAGGTCCGCGTCCTCACGTTCAAGGACGTGAACATTGAGGAGCTGAACAAGAGCGACCTGGAGCTCCCGGGCGGGTGACGGAGTTTTCCACAACCGCCGAGTGGTCCACCAAGATCCACTTCTCGGGGCCGGATGCGTGACGGTTGGCGCCGGAGGTGGTGCCGACATGAGCAAGGCACGCAGTGGACTCGGCAGGTACGGCGAGGATCTGGCCGCGCGGCGGCTGACCGAGGCCGGGATGACGATCCTGCAGCGCAACTGGCGCTGCGGACGGTCCGGCGAGATCGACATCGTGGCCCGGGACGGGAGCACGCTGGTCGTCTGCGAGGTGAAGACGCGCAGGGGCGGCGCCTTCCAGCACCCGATGGCCGCCGTCACGGCCGAGAAGGCACAACGGCTGCTGACCCTGGCCGAACGCTGGATCCAGACCCACGGAGGAGCCCCGCCCGGAGGCGTCCGCATCGACCTGATCGGCGTTCTCCTGCCCCGCCGGGGCGCCCCGTCCGTCGAGCACGCGCGGGGGGTGGCCTGAGATGGGATTCGCCCGTACGTGCTCCGTGGCCCTGGTCGGCGTCGAGGGCGTGGTCGTCGAGGTCCAGGCCGACCTGGAACCGGGAGTGGCCGCCTTCACCCTGGTGGGCCTCCCGGACAAGAGCCTGACGGAGAGCAGGGACCGGGTTCGGGCGGCGGTGGTGAACTCGGGCGGCGAATGGCCGCAGAAGAAGCTCACCGTCGGACTCAGCCCGGCGTCCGTGCCCAAGGCCGGCTCCGGCTTCGACCTGGCCGTCGCCTGCGCGGTGCTCGGCGCCGCCGAGCGCATCGACCCCCGGGTCCTCGCCGACATCGTCATGATCGGAGAACTCGGACTGGACGGCCGGGTGCGGCCGGTGCGGGGCATCCTGCCCGCGGTCCTCGCGGCCGCCGACGCGGGCTACGAACAGGTGGTCGTACCGGAGTGCGCCGCCGCCGAGGCCTCGCTCGTGCCCGGCGTGTCGGTGCTCGGCATCCGCAGCCTTCGGCAGCTGATCGCCGTGCTGACCGACGAGCCCGTGCCCGTGGAGGAACCGGACGACCAGGGGCGCCCGGACCCCCTGCTGGCCGGCCTCCGCATGCCGGGCACGGGCGCCGCCACCGGCATGCGCAGCGTCGGTGCGGCACAGCACGACCGGGACCACGACCTGGCCGATGTCGTGGGCCAGACCTCGGCGCGCACGGCCGTGGAGGTGGCCGCGGCCGGAGGGCACCATCTGTTCCTGGAGGGCCCGCCGGGCGCGGGCAAGACCATGCTGGCCGAGCGCCTGCCCGCCGTGCTTCCCCGGCTCACCCGGGAGGAGTCACTGGAGGTCACCGCGGTCCACTCGGTGGCCGGGCTGCTGCCTCCGGGCAAGCCGCTCATCGACGTCGCCCCCTACTGCGCCCCGCACCACTCGGCCACGATGCAGTCACTCGTCGGCGGCGGCCCGGGCGTCGCACGGCCCGGCGCGGTCTCCCTCGCCCACCGGGGCGTGCTGTTCCTGGACGAGGCACCCGAGTTCCACAGCCAGACGCTGGACGCGCTGCGGCAGCCCCTGGAGTCCGGACACGTGGTGATCGCGCGCAGCGCGGGCGTGGTCCGGTTCCCGGCGAGGTTCCTCATGATCCTGGCGGCCAACCCCTGCCCCTGCGGACGCTTCTCGCAGCGGGACTCCCTGTGCGACTGCCCGCCGTCCGCGATCCGCCGCTACCAGGCCCGGCTGTCCGGCCCGCTGCTGGACCGGGTCGACCTGCGGGTCGAGGTCGACCCGGTCACCCGCGCCCAGCTCACCGAACCCGGCGCCTGCGGCGAGTCCAGCGCGACCGTCGCCGACCGGGTCAGGGCGGCCCGGGAGCGGGCGGCCGTCCGGCTCACCGGCACCCCCTGGCGCACCAACAGCGAGGTGCCCGGACGGGAGCTGCGCAGCCGATTCCATGCCGCCGCCGGCGCGATGGACGAGGCCGAACGCAACCTCGAGCGGGGCGTGCTCACGGCCCGCGGCATCGACCGGGTGCTGCGCGTCGCCTGGACGGTGGCGGACCTCGTCGGTCACGACCGCCCGGACGCCACCGACGTCTGCCTCGCTCTGCAACTGCGCACCGGAGTGCCGCGCGGCGTGCCCATGGCCCTCGGGGCCCTGACGTGACCACAGGACCCGACCCGGACGGGGAACTGCTCGACCGGGTCTTTCTCGCCCGGGTCATCGAGCCCGGGGACGAGGTCGGCGGGCGGTGGCTGCGGGAGTTCGGCGTGGGGGAGGTGGTACGGCGGTTGCGCGACGGCGGGGAGCCGCTGCCGGGGGTGAGCGGAACTCGGTGGGGAGGGCTGGTCGGGCGGGCCCGGCGGGCCGAGCCGGAGCGGGACCTGCAGGTGGCGCGGGCCGCCGGAACACGGTTCGTCTGTCCGGGGGACGCCGAGTGGCCGGGGCAGCTCGATGACCTCGGGGACGGGCGGCCCACGGGGCTGTGGGTGCGGGGGCGGGCCGGTCTGCGGATGTGGGCGCTCAGGTCCGTGGCCGTCGTGGGAGCACGCGCCTGCACCGAGTACGGCGCCCATGCCGCGGCCACCCTCGCCTCGGGCCTGGCCGAGCGCGGCTGGGTCGTCGTGTCGGGCGGTGCCTACGGGATCGACGGCGCCGCCCACAGAGGCACCCTCGCCGCAGGCGGAGCCACCGTCGCCGTCCTGGCCTGCGGCGTCGACCGGCCCTACCCCCGCGGCCACACCGCCCTGATCGACAGGATCGCGGAACAGGGTCTGGTGGTGGGGGAGTTGCCGCCCGGAGATCATCCGACTCCGAGCCGGTTCATCCTGCGGAACAGAGTGATCGCGGCGCTCACCAGGGGCACCGTCGTCGTGGAGGCGGCCTGCCGCAGCGGTTCGCTGGCCACGGCCCGTGCGGCGGCCCGGCTCGGGAGGTTCACCATGGGTGTGCCCGGGCCCGTCACCAGCGGACTCTCCGCCGGCGTGCACGAACTGCTGCGCGGCGAGGCCGTCCTGGTCACCGACGCCGCGGACGTCGTCGAACTCGTGGGCGACATCGGCGAGCTGGCCCCGCCCCGGAGAGGTCCCGTACTCCCGCGTGACCTGCTGGAACCGGACGCCCGGGCCGTCCTCGCCGCCCTGCCCGGAAGCCGCGCGGCCCCCGTCGGGGAGATCGCCTGCGGTGCGCGCACCACGCCGGACGACGCGATCGCGAGGCTGTACGAACTCCGAGCACTTGGATACGTCGAACGACACGGCGACGGCTGGAAGTTGACACGCCAGGCGATGATCTCGGCCCGGAGCTGTCACGGTCCGTGCTGACCGAGGGTGTTCGGCCGTCCGAGGGAATCCCCTACGCCCTTGGGATTTCGCGGAGTTGACCCCTTTGCCCGGTCACGCAGAGCGAGCTGCCGGGCGCGGTGGCGCGGACGGCGGGAGAGGCCCGCGCAGGGGTGGACCGTCCTTGTTCGCACACCGCGACTCCTCAGTCACGCTACGCTCACGAAAGCCCGGGCGCAGACCGCGCCATCTCGACATCAGACCGACAGCTCACCCAGGTACGGCAGAACGGCACAAGGCGACGAATGCCCCAGCACACCTCCGGGTCCGACCGGACGGCGATCCCCGCGGCCGCCCGCGACGGTGGCAGCGTGCGACCGCCCGCTCCCTCGACGCTCGACGAGCTGTGGCGGTCGTACAAGGAGACGGGGGACGACCGGCTGCGGGAGCAGCTGATCCTGCACTACTCGCCGCTGGTCAAGTACGTGGCGGGCCGGGTGAGCGTCGGCCTGCCGCCCAACGTGGAGCAGGCCGACTTCGTCTCCTCCGGCGTGTTCGGGCTGATCGACGCGATCGAGAAGTTCGACATCGACCGGGAGATCAAGTTCGAGACGTACGCGATCACCCGGATCCGGGGCGCGATGATCGACGAACTGCGGGCGCTGGACTGGATCCCCCGGTCCGTCCGGCAGAAGGCGCGCAACGTCGAGCGGGCCTACGCCACCCTGGAGGCGCGGCTGCGGAGGACGCCGACGGAAGGAGAGGTCGCCACCGAACTGGGCATGGAGGTCGACGAACTCCACGCGGTGTTCAGCCAGTTGTCGCTGGCCAACGTGGTCGCCCTGGAGGAGCTGCTGCACGTCGGCGGCGAGGGCGGGGACCGGCTCAGCCTCATGGACACGCTGGAGGACACCGCCGCCGACAATCCGGTGGAGGTGGCCGAGGACCGGGAGCTGCGGCGGTTCCTGGCGCGGGCGATCAACACGCTGCCCGAGCGGGAGAAGACCGTCGTCACGCTCTACTACTACGAGGGGCTCACCCTCGCCGAGATCGGCAATGTGCTCGGGGTCACCGAGAGCCGGGTCAGCCAGATCCACACCAAGTCGGTGCTGCAGCTGCGGGCCAAGCTGGCGAGCTTCGGGCGCTGAGTCCTCCCTTCCGGGGTGGGGTGTCCGTAAAGTGGTTGACGTGCCAAGGATTCGAGCGGCCTCCGTGGCCGAGCACCGGTCGATGCAGCGAGCCGCCCTGCTGGACGCGGCTCGGTCCCTGCTGTCCGAGGGCGGGACGGAGGCGCTGACCTTCCCGGCCCTCGCCGAGCGGACGGGGCTGGCGCGGTCGTCCGTGTACGAGTACTTCCGCTCGCGGGCCGCCGTGGTCGAGGAGCTGTGCGAGGTCGACTTCCCCGTGTGGGCGGCGGAGGTCGCGGCGGCGATGGAGCGTGCGTCGTCGGCCGAGGACAAGGTCGAGGCGTACGTGCGGCAGCAGCTGGCGCTGGTCGGGGACCGCCGGCACCGGGCTGTCGTGGCGATCTCGGCGAGTGAGCTGGATGCGGGGGCGCGCGAGAAGATCCGGGCCGCGCACGGCGAGCTGGTCGCGATGGTCGTCGAGGCGTTGGGGGAGATGGGACACGGGCAGCCGCGGCTGGCGGCGATGCTGCTGCAGGGAGTCGTGGACGCGGCTGTGCGGCGGATCGAGCTCGGCGCCGCCGAGGATCCCTCCGTGGTGACGGATGCCGCGGTGGCCATGGCGCTACGGGGTGTGACGGGCTGAGTTCCCTGCTGCCGGGCGGGGTGGGTTTTCGGTCGCCCGGCGGGATGCCCGCAGTCACGGCCGGTGCGTGTGCGGCCGGCAGTGTCGCAACTTCCCGGGAGCGCGGGGAACTGCGCGACCGGCCCCACGCACCCGCGGCTACGCAGGCACTCCCAGTACCGGCAGCAGTCTCGACGGCCCCCTGTGCAGCAGCCAGGGCGGCAGCAGGGACAGCGGGTCCAGGTACGTCTCGTCTCTCAGCAGGCCCCAGTGCACGCACGTGCCCGAGCAGTGCGACCCCGTCGCCTCGACCGTGCCCACCACCTCGGCCGTCCCCACCGTGTCCCCCTTCCGCACCGAGGGGCTGACCGGCTCGTACGTCGTGCGCAGGTCCGTGCCCGCCAATTGGACGGACACCACGCCACGCCCGGCCACGCGGCCCGCGAAGGTCACCCGCCCGGGCGCCACCGCCCGTACCGGGGCGCCGGGGGGCGCGGCCAGGTCCACGCCCCGGTGGCCGGGGCCGTAGACCGTCGCCGGGGGCTCCCAGCCCCGCAGCACCAGCGGGCGGACGCCCACCGGCCAGGCCCGGGCGATGGCCGGAACCCGCTCCTCCTGGGCAGGTGGGGGCAGGGACGCCCAGGCCACGGGAGTCTGCGCCGTCGCCGCCGAGGCCAGCAGCAATCCCGCCCACACGCCCACGCACCGCATCACTCGTCGCATGCGAAGACCCTCCCGCACCCCCGCCGATCATGGCCGGGATCTGTGGACTACTCCCCGGTTGTGGAGAGCGGCGTCACCCGACGCTCCCACGGTCCCGTACACTTCTTCTGGCGATCCGGGTCACCGGGTCGACTTCGCACGCCCCGACACCTGGTGATCACAAGCCGGTGTCAGCGCTCCTCGGTCCTTCGTGGCACGGCGCAGGTGGGCGTCAGGCGCGGGAGCCGTCCGGCATCCGCGGCACAACCGAGAAATTCAAGGAGATACGGCCATGGCCGTCGTCACGATGCGGGAGCTGCTGGAGAGCGGCGTCCACTTCGGTCACCAGACCCGTCGCTGGAACCCGAAGATGAAGCGCTTCATCTTCACCGAGCGCAACGGCATCTACATCATCGACCTGCTCCAGTCGCTGTCGTACATCGACCGCGCCTACGAGTTCGTCAAGGAGACCGTCGCCCACGGCGGCACGGTCATGTTCGTCGGCACGAAGAAGCAGGCGCAGGAGGCCATCGCCGAGCAGGCCACCCGCGTCGGCATGCCCTACGTCAACCAGCGCTGGCTGGGCGGCATGCTCACCAACTTCTCGACCGTCTACAAGCGTCTGCAGCGCCTCAAGGAGCTCGAGCAGATCGACTTCGAGGACGTCGCCGCCTCCGGTCTGACCAAGAAGGAGCTTCTCGTGCTCTCGCGCGAGAAGGCCAAGCTGGAGAAGACCCTCGGTGGTATCCGCGAGATGCAGAAGGTGCCCAGCGCCGTCTGGATCGTGGACACCAAGAAGGAGCACATCGCGGTCGGTGAGGCCCGGAAGCTCAACATCCCGGTCGTCGCCATCCTCGACACCAACTGCGACCCCGACGAGGTCGACTACAAGATCCCGGGCAACGACGACGCGATCCGCTCCGTCACCCTGCTCACCCGTGTGATCGCCGACGCCGTCGCCGAGGGCCTCATCGCCCGCTCCGGCGTCGCCACCGGCGACAAGGGTGAGAAGGCTGCCGGCGAGCCGCTCGCCGAGTGGGAGCGCGACCTGCTCGAGGGTGAGAAGAAGGACGAGGCTCCGGCCGCCGAGGCTGCTCCGGCCGCCGAGGCCGAGGCCGCTCCGGTCGAGGCTGAGGCCGCTCCGGTCGAGGAGAAGGCCGCCGAGGGCGAGCAGGCCTGACGTCAGCGTTGACGGCGGGGGCGGTGACATGAAGTCCGCCCCCGCTGTTCACCTGTAGGTCGGCGCGCAGTCCGTGATCCGCGTTCACATGTGGATCGCAGACCGTACCGATCTCCGATCTTCCAAGACTTCGAGAAAGACTCACAGACTCATGGCGAACTACACCGCCGCCGACGTCAAGAAGCTCCGTGAGCTCACCGGCGCCGGCATGATGGACTGCAAGAAGGCGCTTGACGAGGCCGAGGGCAACGTCGAGAAGGCCGTCGAGGCGCTGCGCATCAAGGGCCAGAAGGGCGTCGCCAAGCGTGAGGGCCGCTCCGCCGAGAACGGCGCCGTGGTCTCCATCATCGCCGACGACAACTCCTCCGGCGTCCTCGTCGAGCTGAAGTGCGAGACGGACTTCGTCGCCAAGGGCGACAAGTTCCAGGCCGTCGCCACCGCGATCGCCGAGCACGTCGCCAAGACCTCCCCGGCCGACCTCGAGGCCCTGCTCGCCTCCGAGATCGAGGCCGGCAAGACCGTCCAGGCGTTCGTGGACGAGGCCAACGCCAACCTCGGCGAGAAGATCGTCCTGGACCGCTTCGCGCAGTTCGCGGACGGCTTCGTGCTCGCCTACATGCACCGCACCATGCCCGACCTGCCCCCGCAGATCGGTGTCCTGGTCGAGCTGGACAAGCCGAACGCCGAGGTCGCCAAGGGCATCGCCCAGCACATCGCCGCCTTCGCGCCGAAGTACCTCTCCAAGGATGACGTGCCCGCCGAGGTCGTCGAGTCCGAGCGCCGCGTCGCCGAGGAGACCACCCGCGCCGAGGGCAAGCCCGAGGCCGCCCTGCCGAAGATCGTCGAGGGTCGCCTCAACGGCTTCTTCAAGGACGCCACGCTGCTCGGCCAGCCGTACGCGCTGGACAACAAGAAGTCGGTCCAGAAGGTCCTGGACGAGGCCGGTGTCACCCTGAAGCGCTTCACGCGCATCAAGGTCGGCATCTGAGTCCGTACCGCGATCGACGCGCGACCCGAGGAGAATTCTCGATAGGGTCGAAAGCAGTCGTCCGCGCACACCGCCACACCCAGGCACGTGGCGGACGGCAGCAGATCTGACGAGGAGGCCATTGCCGCGCATGGGAGCGAAAAGCGACCCCACCGGCAATGGCCTTCTTCGTATGTGCAACACGTGAAAGAGGCGGGATCTCCATGACCACCAAGGCCCAGAAGAGCGACGACGGCAAAGTACGCGGCCGGTTTCTGCTGAAGCTGTCCGGAGAGGCCTTCTCCGGTGGCGGGGGCCTGGGCGTGGACCCGGACGTGGTGCACAAGATCGCCCGTGAGATCGCCGCCGTCGTCCGCGACGGCGCCGAGATCGCGGTCGTCATCGGCGGCGGAAACTTCTTCCGGGGCGCCGAACTGCAGCAGCGCGGCATGGACCGCGCCCGCTCCGACTACATGGGCATGCTCGGCACCGTGATGAACTGCCTCGCCCTCCAGGACTTCCTGGAGAAGGAGGGCATCGACAGCCGGGTGCAGACCGCCATCACGATGGGCCAGGTCGCCGAGCCGTACATCCCGCTGCGCGCCGTGCGCCACCTGGAGAAGGGCCGCGTGGTCATCTTCGGCGCCGGTATGGGCATGCCGTACTTCTCCACCGACACCACCGCCGCCCAGCGCGCCCTGGAGATCGACGCCGAGGCGCTGCTCATGGGCAAGAACGGTGTGGACGGGGTCTACGACTCCGACCCCAAGACCAACCCCGACGCCGTCAAGTTCGACGCCCTCGGCTACGGCGAGGTCATCACCCGCGACCTCAAGGTCGCCGACGCCACCGCCATCACGCTGTGCCGTGACAACAAGCTGCCGATCCTCGTCTTCGAGCTGCTCGCGGAGGGCAATATCGCCCGAGCGGTCAAGGGTGAGAAGATCGGCACGCTGGTGGGTGACCAGGGCAGCCGGGCCTGACCGGCACACCCCCGTCACCCGGGGTACGCCACCTGTCCGGGGGACGGACGGGACGCACCCTGGCCGGGGGATGGACAATGTCCTGCCGGTCGGGAACCGTGCAGGAAGAAGACGCGACGCAGCCGGCCGCCGCCCCGACGAGGAACCGCAGCCGGGCCTTACTCAAGACACGCAGGAGCAAGTGGTGATCGAAGAGACCCTCCTCGAGGCCGAGGAGAAGATGGAGAAGGCCGTCGTGGTCGCCAAGGAGGACTTCGCCGCGATCCGCACGGGCCGTGCGCACCCGGCGATGTTCAACAAGATCGTGGCCGACTACTACGGCGCGCTGACGCCGATCAACCAGCTGGCCTCGTTCTCCGTGCCGGAGCCGCGCATGGCGGTCGTGACCCCGTTCGACAAGAGCGCCCTGCGCAACATCGAGCAGGCGATCCGCGACTCCGACCTGGGCGTCAACCCGAGCAACGACGGCAACATCATCCGTGTGGTGTTCCCGGAGCTCACCGAGGAGCGTCGCCGCGACTACATCAAGGTCGCCAAGGGCAAGGCCGAGGACTCCCGGGTCTCCATCCGCTCCGTGCGCCGCAAGGCCAAGGACGCCCTCGACAAGGCGATCAAGGACGGCGACATCGGCGAGGACGAGGGCCGCCGTGCGGAGAAGGAGCTGGACGACACCACCCACAAGTACGTGGCTCAGGTCGACGAGCTCCTGAAGCACAAGGAAGCGGAGCTGCTCGAAGTCTGATGAGCGACTCTTCCTGGGGGGCACCGCCGACGGCGGGGCAGGCCGGGTACTGGGGGCCCACCGAGGGTGGGCCTGTCCAGGGGGCTGCCCCGGCGGGTCCCGCGTACGATGCGCCTGAGGCGCAGCACACTCGCCCCATGCCCATCGTGCCCGACGTACCCGCGTATGGCGGAGACCAGGACGACGACCGGGGGGCTGCTCGCCTGAACGGCCACGGCCCCTTGTTCCGAGACGAGACGTTCCAGGACAGCGCGTTCCAAGGCAACACGTTCCACGGCAACACGTTCGAACACGACACGCAGAATCCGGAGCCCATGCCCGACGCCCCGCAGCCGGCGCCCGCGCCGCAGAAGAAGAGCGCGGGCCGTGACCTGAGCGCGGCCATAGGGGTCGGTGTCGGGCTCGGCGTGGTGATCATCGCGTCCTTGTTCATCTACAAGGCCGTGTTCGTCGGTGTGGTCGCGGTCGCGGTGGTCGTGGGTCTGTGGGAGCTGACCAGCAGGCTGCAGGAGCGCAAGGCCATCAAGGCGCCGCTCGTGCCGCTCGCGCTCGGCGGTGCGGCGATGGTGGTCGCCGGGTACGTGCGGGGTGCCGAGGGTGCCTGGGTCGCCATGGCCCTGACGGCGCTGGCCGTCCTGGTCTGGCGTATGACCGAGCCACCGGAGGGCTATCTCAAGGACGTCACGGCCGGCGTCTTCGCCGCGTTCTACGTGCCGTTCCTGGCGACGTTCGTCGCCATGATGCTCACCGCCGACGACGGCTCCTGGCGCGTTCTGACCTTCCTGCTCCTGACAGTGGTCAGCGACACCGGCGCGTACGCGGTCGGCTGGCGCTTCGGCAAGCACAGGCTCGCCCCGCGCATCAGCCCCGGCAAGACCCGTGAGGGCCTGCTCGGCGCGGTGCTGTTCGCCATGGTCGCGGGCGCGCTGTGCATGCAGTTCCTGATCGACGGCGGCAGCTGGTGGCAGGGCCTGCTGCTGGGCCTCGCGGTCGCGGCCAGCGCCACCCTGGGCGACCTCGGCGAGTCCATGATCAAGCGTGACCTGGGCATCAAGGACATGGGCACCTTGCTCCCCGGGCACGGCGGCATCATGGACCGCCTGGACTCCCTGCTGCCGACCGCTCCGGTGGTGTGGCTGCTGATGGTGCTGTTCGTCGGCTCCGCGTGAGTCCTGCTCGTCACGGCTTCCGGGCCCCGTCCTGAACGCAGGACGGGGCCCGTCGTCGTACCGGGGCGGCTGCTCAAGGAGCGGCTGGAGATTCCGGCTTCCGCAGCCACGTGCGTGATCGGAGGTCGGGCGTCGATCCGCAGGCGCGTGAGCGGCTTTGCGTGGCGTCAGCGTGCGAACTTTTCGATGGCCGCCGGGGTGACGGGGGTGAAGAAGTTGACGAGGTTGCCGTCGGGGTCGCGGAACAGCAGCGACCGGTTGCCCCAGGGCATCGTGGTGGGCCCGGTGACGAAGCCGGTGACGAAGCCGGTCAGGTTCTGGTGAACGCGGTCCACGTCGTCGACGAGGAACTCGATGATCACGCTGTGGTTGTCCGCCGGGCGGGCGGAGCCCGGGGCGAACAACGGGACGGTGCGGGTGCCGGCGATCGCGAGGGTGGCGCACGCGGTCCTGAGTTCGGCGAAGTCCTCGGTGGCCCACGTCGCCCGCGCCCCTGTGGCTCGCTCGTAGAACTCGACGAGGCGCGCTACGTCGCTGGTGATGATGCGGATCGAGACGAAGTCCATGGGAATCTCCTTGGCTGTGCTGGAGGCGGGCACGTCGCAGGCTAGGAGAAATAGCGGACAGAATCGGTCCTGTATTCGCGTTACGCTGCGACCATGCCCCGACCCACCGGCCGTGTGCTGACACTCCTGGAGCTGCTGCAGTCGGGCGGCACCCGGACTGTGGCCGAACTCGCCGACCGGCTCGGCGTCGAAGGGCGCACCGTGCGGCGGTATGTGGACCAGCTGGTCGACCTGGACGTGCCCGTGGAATCGGTGCGCGGCCGCTACGGCGGGTACCGGCTCGCTCCCGGGTACCGCTTGCCTCCGCTCATGCTCAGCGACGACGAGGCGCTGGCCGTGCTGCTCGGCCTGGTCGCCGGCCGCCGAGCAGGGCTGACGACGACGGAGCACACGGCAAGCGAGACGGCATCGGCGAAGATCCGGCGGGTACTGCCCAAGCACATCGCCCGCCGGCTCGACACACTCCTGGAAGCTCTCGCCTTCACGGATCAGCCCGGTGATTTCGACACCCCGGACGCCGGGGTCCTGCTCACCCTCGCCGATGCGGTGCGCCACCGCCGACCGGTCTCGATGCGCTACACCGACCGCGACGGACGGCGCAGCGAACGCACGCTGCACGCATACGGGATCGTCGCCCATGCGGGCCGTTGGTACGTCACGGGCAAGGACGCCCGGATCGGCGAGGACCGGACCTTCCGGCTCGATCGCATCGCAGACGCGCGGACCCTGCCCGGCTCATTCGAAGCGCCCGTGGGTCCCGGTCCGGCACAGCGCGTGTTGTCGGCGTTCGCCACGGCCGAGTACCGGCATGAGGTGACCTTGCGGATCCACGGGACAGTCGGGCAGATCCGCGCCCACCTTCCCGTCAGCGTCGCGAGCCTGGAGGAGTACGCGCCCGTGGCAGGCCAGGACCGGGCGACCGAGCGCTGGCTGCGCGTCGAGCTGCGGGCGGAGCGGCTCGACTGGTTGCCTCCGGTACTCGCCTCACTCGACCGGCCGTTCGTCATCGAGCGCCCCGATGAACTGCGCGACCTCGTCACCGCGCTCGCCGATCGCCTTGCGTCCTACGCCCGCCAAGTCTGACCGCGGGGAACCGGTGTCATGAGATGGCGCACCTAGGGGGTTTCGTTTGGATCAGCCCGGGTCCGTGACGCCCGGCACGGCACCTCGCCGCGTTGTCGGACCACCCGAGTGCGCCCGGTACGCGGGTGCTCCTCCGCCTTGCGATGCACCGCACCGGACGCCGCGGCCTGATCCGACCTGATCCAGACGAAACCCCCTAGGCGTCGTCGGCGCTCCAGTCCGGCAGCGGCAGTCCATCGGCCGTGGTGATCTCCAGGACCGTGCAGCTCATGAGGCGTACGGCGGCGAAGAGACGGTCGCGAGCCGCCACACGGTCCGCGGGCGGGAAGGAGATCCGGATCTGGTGCGGGCGCGAGCGGTCGTAGGTGAGGAGCCAGTCCGTGTCGGCGGTCGCGAAGTGGTCCTGGCCGTGCGTACCGTCGTCCGACTGCCACGATCCCCGGTCCGTGGTCGGCGTCAGCACGTCCCGGAGTATCCGCAGCCGTTCGGCGTACGGCCGTGGGCCCTCGGACAGCCGCAGACACCGGTGCAGCCGGGGCCGGAAGGCGTTGAACCAGGGCGCCAGGCCGGGCTCCATGTCGGCCAGGACGGCGGAGCTCACCCGTCCGGTCACCCACCCCTCGACGAACCCGGCCGCGCCCGGCGCGAACTCCTCCTGCCCGATGCTCCGGCCCCGCACCACCACCGGCCACTCCTCCGGGTCTCCCTCGGTGCGCCAGCACAGCCGGTCGCCGTCGGTCGTGGCACCCCAGACCAGCAGGCCGTCGTGCCGCTCCAGGCGGTTGTACGGGCTCGTGCCGAAGGGCGTGCGCAGGTACAGGTAGTCGCAGAACTCACCCCACCCGTACGTCTCGACCAGCTGCTTGTAGTCGCCGGGCAACCGCACCCCGAGCCGTGCCTCCGCCTCGGCCCAGTCCCCGCGGGCGTCGACCGGGCCGGCCGGCGGGGAGACTGCCCGGACCAGGGCGTCCGGACCCGTCACGGCAGATCGACCCGGCGCAGCGCCGTCGCGGCCGGCTCCCCGGTACGGCGGGCGTACGCCATCCGCTCCCGCACCTCGCGCAGCGTCCGCGGCCGGTAGCCCGGCCCACCGCAGCAGCTCTTGTGGAAGCCGACGCCCGCGTTCAACAGCACGGTGAGCGCCCGCCAGGCGGCTCTGTCCCGCTTCGGGGGCGCCGCGAAGGCCGAGCCCGCGTACATCAGCGCACCCGCACAGCGCGGGCAGGTCCGCTCCCGCCACGGGTCGTAGCACTGCTTGTACGACACCCGGCAGGACAGACAGACGTACGAGGTCTTGGCGGCAGGCATGCGGCCAGATTAGGGAGCACCGTGACCCCGGCCAAGCGGGTTTCCGGTTCGGCCGGGAGGCGGCCCAGGCAGTCGCCGGGCTCCCGAGCGAATCCTTCGGCCGGCCGGCATCAGTGCTGTTGAGGCAAGGACCGCCGGTCGGCGCACAGAATCGGGACGCTCATTCCTGCAGGCAGTGCCCACCGTGATCTCGAACGCCGGGTGCAGTCGGCTCCGGGGTGTGCCATCCGGGTTCCAGGCTGTCGAGAAGGGCGCGGAAGGCCGTGTCGGCGTGGTCCCAGTGGTCGTCTGCCAGTGGGGCGATCAAGAGGCCGACGGTGGCGTCGGTCAGGAGGGTGGCCTGGTTCCGGGCTCGGTCCTGGCCCATGCCGAGGTCACGGAAGACGGAGGTGAGCAGGGCCGTCCACTCGGTGACGATGTCGTGCATGACGGGCCCGTAGCGGTCCGGGTGGAACACGCTGACGCTCATGATCTCGAGAAACAGAGGAAGGGTGGCGCGTACGTCGGGGTCTTTGAACTGCCGCCACACCTCTTCGATGAAGCGGCGCAGCCCCGCCGGGGTCGTGGGCCGGCCGACGGTCTTCAGCAGTTCGCGGGCGCGCAGGAGGGGGCGGCGCTCGTAGATGGCGAGGGCCTCGGCGATCATCCGCTCCTTGGTGCCGAAGTAGTACAGGAGCATGCGGTCGCTGGTGCCCAGGGCCTTGGCCAGCGGGCGCAGGGACAGATCCGCGAGGCCGTTGCGCATCACGTACTCGCGGACCCGGTCGAGAAGATCGCGCCGCTTGGCCGGATCAGGCGGGCGAGGCATGCGGGCTCCTGGGGGTGTGAGGGCTACGACTCTCGTCGTCCGTTATGTCGTGTTTGGGCAGGTCTTTACTGTAGCAACCGCTTCGTATATATTTTAGGTGTAGCGACTGCTACATGCAGCTCCTGGCGCATATGCCGGGCGCGCTCACCGGCGGACCCTCCGCCACCTGCAAGAAAGGACAGATCTCATGGTCATCCAGGCCATCGGTCACGCCATCGGCTCTCGCCGGGGGGATCGGGCCTCTCGTGTCACTGCATCCTCGCGGCTCGCCAGGCAGTGGGCCCTCTGGTCCCGCACGCTCGCGCCGCTGCGACCGCTGGATGCGCCACGCGGCCGCGCCACCGTCTGGGACGCCTCCTGGCCCCTGCAACGGGAACTGACCTCGGCCCGCCGGGCCCGCCGTCTGGTGACCGCGCAACTGAGCGACTGGGCGCTGGACGACCTGGCCGACACCGCCGAGCTTCTGGTCAGCGAACTGGTCACCAACGCCCTGCGGCATACGCGTGGCCCGCTCAGGCTCAACCTGCGGCTGCGTCACTCGCGCCTGCTGTGCGAGGTCGAGGACACCGAGTCCGCCGGTCCTGTGCTCACCGCGGTCGACTCGGACGCGGAGGGTGGCCGCGGCACCGAACTCCTCGACCTGCTCGCCGATGACTGGGGCAGCGTTCGGACGGGGACGGGCAAGACCATCTGGTTCGAGCTGGACGCCGGGGGCCACTCGGCGAGTGGCGCGAACACCGTGACGACGGTGACCTGAGGCACGACCGCCCCAGGTCACCCAAGTGGATCTGCGACACTGACAGGGCCATGCCTAAGCCCGGAGAACTGACCGTGATTGCGCGCAGGTAGGCCCCCTACCTGCATGTTTGGTGCGGGTGGAGCGCCTACCCGCGCCCGTGGGGCCGTCGCTGGGCCGTGGCGACCAAGCGCGCATGCCTGGTCTGGCGCGCCCAGCGACAGCTCGGCGCGTTGGCTACCGCCCGGACAGGAGCAGGTATGCGATGACGAAGGCCACCAAAGCATGGCCGCTCACGGTCAGCCGCATCCCCCACGTGTAGTCCTGACGCCGTCGCTTCCACACACCCGTCTCTCCGGCCCACAACTCGCGGGCATGCTTTGCGTTGCCGGAGGCTAGACAGCGCACGATTCCCATACGTGTTCTGTGCAGGGCTTGCACGTACTTGAAGAACAATGCGCTTCCCGTCATCGCTATGGCGACGCCTAGGATCAGGGTGATCCGGAGGAGCAGAGGAAGTCCAAGGAGTCTAGGGAACGGGATTTGCGTCAGTGTTACGAGAACACCCGTGAGTGAGACGGTTACGTAGAGATTGACGTGCTTTGCGTCCTCGCTCGCTGTGTCTGCGAGTGCGGAGATGTACTGCATCCTCCGCTCTTCTGGGCCGTCTAAATCTGACTGATCTTCCGGGAAAGAGTGATCCGTCACTTGCCCCCCTTGGCGAATCTGTGACTCCTTCGAGGACACCGCCTTCAGAGAGGAGCGACAAGAGGCCGGAGCGCTTCCCATCGCTGCAAATTAGTTCTGCATCACGGAGTCGATTGCACGTCGAGTGCGCTCCTGGCTCGACGGCATCAGGTGCGCGTACACCCGCAGCGTCAACGCCGGGTCGGTGTGCCCCAGGTACTGGCTGACCGCCTTGATGCTCTCTCCGGCGTCCAGCAG
Organism: Streptomyces sp. BK340; assembly: GCF_007827595.1. Lineage (GTDB taxonomy): Bacteria > Actinomycetota > Actinomycetes > Streptomycetales > Streptomycetaceae > Streptomyces. The sequence goes on along the minus strand of NZ_VISR01000018.1, from coordinate 6,870 downwards.
GACGGACGCGTAGAAGTGCCTCAGCGCGTGCATGCCGTGTTCGCGGGCGGACTCGTACTTGCCGTCTTCACTGGCGTCCGGGATGAGGCCAGCTACCGTCAACGCGGGCTTCCACTCTTGGATGTTGAAGTTGCTCCGCCAGACGATCCAGCCCGCTGTGTTCGTGAACAGGAGCCGGGCCGACACCTTGGGACCGTCCGGCTTCCGCCACGGGAGCGTGATCTCCACGGGCTTGAAGGTGTCCATGTGCACGCGCAGGGCCTCAGTCACGGACGACGGTAAGGGCACGTCCCGCTCCTTGCTGCACTTCGGCGGGGCGAACATTGCCTTGCCTCGGACGGCCAGCTCGGGGCGGTGGCAGCAGCCGACCGAGGCCGAGACGGGCAGGCGTGTCCGTTGTGGTCCACCGGATCGTCCAAGGCGTCCTGGAGGGCGTGGAGTCCGGCCGTGTGGTCGGGGGTGGTGACGATCGCGGCGAATTCGTCTCCGCCGAGGCGGGCGGCGATGCCGTTGCCTCCGCACCAGGTGCTCAGGCGGCGGGCGGTCGCCGTGAGCACGACGTCTCCGGCGGCGTGGCCGTGGGTGTCGTTGATCGCCTTGAAGTCGTCCAGGGCGGAAACGCGCGGGTTCGCGGATTCCGGGACTGGTGTGCCGACGAACCCGGCCGCCTCCCACCGTTGGAGGCGGCTCGGGGAGCGGGTTCCAACGGTCATGAAGCACTGGGCCGGTCAGATGAAGATCCGTATCTTGGCCACATGGTGGATGAGGGAGAACCGAGGCTCTTTGTGAACCGGTGGGGCGACACAGCGGACCCGGCATCTGTGGGACGCGCTTCCTACCGGGATGAATGCGCCTGCTTCGACCAGAACAAGCCGCATCCCCGAGCCCGCGTCGGCTTCCACGCCGAGCGCCAGGACACCTCGGCCGCTGGGTGGCGACATCTGCTGGAGTTGATCGACGAGGCCGCGGAGGACGGGCGGGAGGAGTTCCGACCCCTGGTCGAACTCAGCACCGAGGAGCGCCGGGAGGTCATCACCCTGCCGCCGAGCATCGCCAAACTGACGGCGGTCAAGCACTTCGTGCTCTACGGCAGCAACCTGGTCCGAATACCGCCCGAGATTGGTGCGATGACCAGCCTGGAGGAGCTCACCCCCTACACGTCGTACCGGCTGCACTGGTTCCCGTACGAGATCACCAGATGCTCAAAGCTGGTCCGGAGCACGGTGAGCACCCGGGCACTGTTCGGGAACTACAAGCTCCGTCCTCCTTTCCCTCAACTACAGCCGCCGCGAGTCTCCGTTGCTGATCTCGACCCGTCAGCGCTTGATGCCCGGCGCTGGGGTACCACGGCCATCCGTGGATGCAGTGTCTGCGATCGGCCGATCAAGCAGGCTGGGCTCCACCAAGTGTGGATCTCCCTACGGGTGGCCACCGATGTCCTGCCTCTCCTGGTCAACGCCTGCTCAGCGGCTTGCGTTTCCGCCCTGCCCTCCGGCGCCGAGGACTACGTGCAGCCGCCGCACACAGGCGGCAGGGTCAAGCAGCCGCCGTCCGACTGGGATTAATCGGACGGTCAGCGGGGCAGCCGGGCTGTCCGCTCTGGATACGCTGCGGCGACGAGCGCATGGCGGTCTGCGCGGTGATCCCGAAGAGCCGCATCAGTTTGAGGGGATCACCGGTGGCAAACGCCTCATTGAGGATGCGGTCTTGGCGCAGACCGACGAGTGTGACGTCCTTGGGCAAGGTCTTGCGGAGCAATGTCCTGCTGACCACCGGATGATCCGGGTCGAGGGCCGTCTTCTGGCTGACGAGGAAGTAGGGGTTGGTTGAAGCTGGCCAGCGGTGGTGGCGGTAGGCGAGCCAGTCGCTGGCAACCCGGTGGGTGAATTCCTCCAGGTAGAGGGTGTGCCGCAGCATCCCGTGGCGGACTTCGAGAGTGCCGCGGGCAAGGTTGAGATCGGTGGTCCGAATCGTGCGAAGCTCTTCACCTGGCAGCGCGTGAATGGCTACCAGGACGATGACGAGGCGGCTGAGCGGAGTCTTCGCCTGATCCATCAATCCGGCCAGGAGATCGCTGCGCACGGACTGCGGGAGTCCTTTGAGGTGACCGACCGACAGTTGGCGGGTCGGATCCCGGAAGACCATCCGTTCCCGCTTGAGCGCCTTGAACAGGCTGCGCAGGCTCACCGCGGCCCTCTGGCGCTCTTGTCCGGACAGCCCCGAAACCGCTGCCTCAATGTGGTCAGTCGTGATCTTTCGCAGAGTGGTCACGCCGGCAGCTGTCCACGTGGCGAGGACGGGCTCGATGTGGGCGAGGTAACGGCGGATGCTGCGGTAATCGCGGACGTCGCCTTCATGGCGGCCCTGGCCCCGTAGCAGGGTCACCCACGCGCGGATCTCGCCGGCGAGGGGAACCGGGAGGACACTGATCGCGGTTCGGATCCATACGAGATTCACGTGCCTCCGGCGGGGGATCGGCCGGCACCGGGATGGAGGGGGGCGCCGTCGCCGACTGCGGGCCCGTCGTGGCGTACGGGATGGGACCTGGGGAGAGTGGTGGGTGAGGTAGCAGCAGGTCCGCAGGGGATTCACGGGTGGACCTACAGAGCCCATGCCGCCAGGTATCCCGGGAGCTCGAGTCCTCTCATAGCGAGGTAGGGTCCCACCACACTTCAGCAGATGGGGGCCCGGTGGCACAGATGATGGCATCGCCCCGGCGTCGGATACGCGCCGTGGTTGCTCTGGCCGGGGTGATGGCTATTGGGGCTGTGCTGTGGGCGCGGCCCTTTGAGTGGTTTCGCACTCCGCCGCGGCCATTGCCCGAGGTACTGCACAGTTTTGGGCTCAAGATTCCCGAAGGTGCCCATGAGGTGTCGTATAAGGACTTCGGTGCTTACCAGGGGGACGAAGCGATGTTCCGCTTCACCGTCACGAAGCAGCAGCTCACGCAGTTCACCTCAACCCTGCGGAGTGGATCGGATGGACCGGTCAAGCTCGAAGAGAAGGGGATTCGCTACATTGACACCGACGACGTGAAGAGGGCCGGGTGGCATCTTGACCAGCTGAGCAAGTACTCAAGCGCCTATGCGTATGCAGGTGAGAGTGGCAATTACTACAGCGGGCAGGTCTCGGTGCTCGTCGATGAGCGCGAAGGTCCCTCACGTCTGGTGGTCTACCTCTGGGCGCTCAAGTCGTCGTGAGCGCCTGACACCAACGGTTGACACCAACAGCGGCGAACGCAACCGCACGAAAGCGGCCCCCAACGGTCGCTAGACCGTCGACAGGCCAGGAACCATCCCCCCCCAGGGCTCCGTGATCGACCTGATAGGGATGCGGCCGGATCTCAGACTCTGCTTCCAGTGCCAGCGCTCCAGGTGCGATCCCAGAGCCACCCGGAGCGGCGCTAGTATCCCGCATGCCCATTCCATGGAGATCTAGCGTGGACGCATTCGCGCGCATCTTGAGACAGCGTGCGGTCGACCCCGATGCAGTACGCGACGTCGCTGCCGCCTGGGATGCCTTCGGCGAGTTCCTCCAGATCGAGGTCGAAGGGATCGAGCGGTCTGAGAACGACAGTGACGGCTTCATCGTCGAGTGGGGCAAGTGGGGATGGAACGACAACCATCCTGCGCTCTCCTTCAGTCGCCTATTCGCGGTCAGTGAATCCGACGACCGAGATGACCCCGACTGGCAGCCGAAGTACTGGAAGGTGGAACTGCAACTCGTCTTCGCCGAGGACCCAGCATGGACAGATCTCGACCGCCTCGGACACCAAGACACCGGGTTCGACTACGACGAGATCGGCGCGCCGAGGATCGCCGCGCTGGGAGAGATGCGCCAATTCATCGAGTCCTACCCCCCAGCTGGCGGCCATGTGGCGAGCCGAGCCCACGCGCAGTGGCCTAGCCCTTGAACGAGCGGGTTAGCCGAGCGACCGTGGCGGTCTCCCCAGCCCGTGCCACTCTCGTGCCAGAACGGGCGGGGACTCACGGGGAACCGGGGTTCGGAACGACACTTCCGCCGAGAGTTGATCAGGCCGGAGAATCCGCAGGTCACGCAAGCTTCTGCCCCACCTCGCTCCTAAAGCGGGTGTCGCAGGTTCGAATCCTGCCGGGGGCACAAGGGAAAAAGGCCCCGGACCGATCATGGTCCGGGGCCTTTGACATCCAGTTTTGACATCAACACGGGTGGTCACTGACGACCGGGGGCGCGCCTCCCAGCAGCCGATCCATGTCGATCATGGCTTCGCGCTGGGTGTCCTGGACGACGTGCGTGTACACGTCCATGGTGATGCTGATCTGGGAGTGCCCGAGGATCTCCATCACCACTCGGGGCGCGACTCCGGCCGCCCGGTGACCTACCTGCCGCTCGCCCACCGTGAGGCCACCGAACTCCCAGCCTGCGCCTACGACTTCAACCCCCGTCCAGCAGCGTGAGTCACAATTTTCTCTACTAGTTCAAGCCCCGCCGTTCCGGCGGGGAAGGTGATCCCTCCACCACAGCCCGCAGGGTCCGGCGGAGTCCCGAGCCTTCGCGCACTTGGGGGAACAAGACTCGACACCTCCCCCACGGGAAACCTCAGCTCCTCTGTGCTTCACAGCCTCCAGGACTATCGCCTCACCCCCTCGGCCACCGGCCTACAGCGTCGGCGGTCCAAGGGGCGGGGGCTCTCAGCCTTCGACCATCCGGACGCGCTGACCCAATGGCTTCCCGGCCGTCGCTACGCAGGATCACACCCCACAGGCCCGCACTGCGGGCCGGCGCCGGGCTCGGGACTCGGGGCTCTGCTCCTGCCTTCGGCCCGCGCCGCCCCGGCCCCGGCCCCGCGCCACTCACGATGCCCCGGGACGATCCGCGTTTCACACTCCGGCCCACCAAGGGCCGATGCACCGGACCGAGCCTGATTCCCCACCCATGTCCCACACCGCCAGGTCCGACCTGGAGATACGGCGCTGCACCCAGGGCCGTCCGCATGATCCGCCACGGACCCAAAAGACGCTTTGATCCAAAAGCAGGTGCGCGACGGCTCGGGACTCCGCCGAACCATGCAGGCCGTCGTGGGCGGGTTCGTGGGAGCTGAGTGCTATCGAGCAGGTGAACGCCAGAACAGTGCCTCCGGCGGGGGATCGGCCGGCACCGGGATGGAGGGGGCGCCGTTGCCGCCCGCGGGTCCGTTGTGGCGTGCGTGGGGTGCTCCCATCCCGTACGCCATCGACCCAGGCAGAGCCGAGCAGACGCGGCCCCTGGCGTCCAGGTCGTTCGTACAGTGGCGCGCTCCACCTGGACGCCATGAGCCACGCCCGCTCCACGGTGTGTGGGTCGACGGCGTACGGGATGGGAGCTGGGGTGGGAGGTGGCTGAGGCGAAGCGGAGGACGCACGCATCGGGACCCAGAGCCCGCTGCCTCCAGTGATCGGCATGGTAGGCGGACCCTGGGCCCCAATCAGGCAGATCACAGGTTGGCGTACGCGGGTCTGGGCTGTGACCTACCAGTAAGGAGGGGGCTGTTCGTCCGCAACAACCCCCTGAGGTAGGACACCAGGCAGCCCTACTCACCCGCGCACTCCGGTTCTCAGAACCCTGGGCTCACCCAGTGGGCCATGACTCCGGTTCGTCCGTCGCTGCCGCTGCTGATGCTGGCAGCAGCGGGGGCGGGCCCTTGGCGGTGCGCATAGAGGGCCACTTGGTCCTGGGCGGCGAAGGTGTGCAGGAGCGTCTGCCCGAAGGTGTTCTGGAAGCCGAAGCCCGTGGCCGATTGAATGCCGGACACCGCCTCACTGCCAGCAATGATCACACCGTTGTTGTACAGCGCTGTGCGGATCAGCACGACCGCGCCGTTCGCGGGTAAAGAGAGGCTTCCGTGCGCGTTGTAGGCGATCTCCCACACCCCAGCGTAGGGAATGGTGAGTGTCGGGACCTCGGAGATCTGCTCGAAGACGCCGTCGGCGCCGCTGAGGGTGTGGCCGAAGGAGAGTGGACCAGTCTGGACCCAAGAGCCGCCCTGCTGGGGGACCGCAGTGTTTGAGGTGGTCATGCCTGTCACGCTAGCTCCGACAGCAGGAGCCTCGGGGCGGAGTACTCACACCTATTGGCCATAAATTCGCCGTTTGCGGAAGAACCCACCAATCCGGCTGGGCGCAAAGCGGCGAGGCAGGGCTGAAGACATGACGCGAACCACGCTCAACCGTGTGGGTGACTGGCGATATCGCCATGCCGTATGCGCCACCAGTGAGCGGAGTTGCCCGGATCTGTGCATCAGTCCTCTGGGTGCAGCCCGCGGCCACAGCGGCCCGGCGCCGGCCCGCGCGGTATAGCAACGAAGTACAGCAACCATCGCGACCAGCCCCGCCCACCACCGGCCCTGAGCGACCGCCTGACGTGCCTGGCAGACCTCAGCGACCACCGTGCCCATAGTTCGCATCGAGAGGGTAGGTCGGTGGAGCACCATGACTCGCCGTTGAAGCGCTCCACCGACCTCGTGAGCATGTGATCGCCAAATGAGGCTAAATCGCGACCTACTGGGACCCCATCAGGTTCGCCCACACTCGAGTACATGGGGGCGACGCGGGATGGTGACCAGTCCATATGTCTTCGCTGCGGGGAGGCCGGCGGATCCGTACGCGAGCGCGGGCGGATCAGCCTCATGGCGAGATACTGCGAGAAGTGCTGGAACACCCTCGCCAACGAGATGGCCGAGGCCGACGGGGCCACAGCCGCCCCTAGGCTCGAACTCGACCCCGACGACGTTGCATGGATCGAGCCACCGGTTTGCCCTGGGTCACGTCCGCTGGAGTGGTGTATCGACGGCCACTCGGCGATCTCGTTTTGAGGCTATGCGGTGAGTTCGGTGGGCAGGACGGCCTCGTCGGT
>NZ_VISR01000017.1 GCF_007827595.1 Streptomyces sp. BK340 | reverse complement strand
GTGTGGTGCGTTCCTAGACAGCTCCACCACACCGGAGGTCTTCGCCATGATCAAGACCCAGTGTCAACAACGCTCGTGATCAATACACCTAGGACCTGCCGCCGCATTCCCGTCAGCCTCACGACGCCTGGCACGCTCCCCCACTGCCCAGGGGCGTGGGAGGTGCCCCCGCTCGCCGCACCGGGCGAAAGCCCCCGGTACACCCCGTACACCCCAGTACCAGGACTTCCGCCTGGCACGCCGAGAGCACGCACCGGACGCCGCGGGCCCGCCCTTCGGACCACGACGGGCAGGTGACGACAGGCCCTGGCCGGCCAACACCCGCGGCAGCCAGGCCCCTTCGGTCCCGTATCCGCCGCCCGGGCGCCACGCCTCCCGCACTCGTCCCGCAGCCGCGGGGACCGTGACCCCGGTCACCGTCTCCGTGTGCCCACAGCCACCCCTCGGGCCGCGCACCGCTGCCGGTAAAGTGGCGGGGTCGTCATCACACCTGTACGGGGGGAAGCCGGTGCAATTCCGGCGCTGGCCCTTCCCCAAGCTCTCGACTTCGCTCGAGCAGGGGATACCCCAATCGTGAATCGTCCGCCCTGGACGGTGAGCCGGACTGCCCCGCCCGGGACGTTGACCGGCTCGCGTGCGCGGCGACCCGCAGCGCACGGCACCGTCGAGGTTTACGGAGCCGAGCCGCCCGGGTGTTCCCGTGCGCTGCCGGTTCCCCGCAGGAGAGGCAGTCGCCGACCATGAACGTCCGCCGCAGTGCAGCGGCTCTCGCCGCCGTAGGTGTGCTGGCCACCGCCGCACCCGCCATGGCCGCCGGCCCGTCCCCGTCCGCACCCCCGAAGGTGACGATCCCGGCCGGGCTGTTCGGCAGGACCGACCCCACGTACGACGGCGTCTGGCGCCAGTCGCTCGCCCTGCTCGCCCAGCGGACGCTCGGCTACCGTCCGGCCGACTCGGCCGTGGACTGGCTGGTCGGGCAGCAGTGCGACAAGGGCGGCTTCGCCGCGTTCCGGGCCGACACGGCCAAGGCCTGCGAGGGCAAGGGCGGCGCCCAGCCCGACACCAACAGCACGGCCGCCGCCGTCCAGGCGCTGCAGGCGGTCGGCGGTCACGACGCCGAGGTCCGCAAGGCCCTGGTCTGGCTGACGACGCTGCAGAACAAGGACGGCGGCTGGGGCTACTCGCCCGGCGCCCCGAGCGACACCAACTCCACCGGCGTCGTGGTCGGCGCGTTCGCCGCGGTCGGCCAGGACCCCGCCCAGCTGCACCTGAAGGGCAAGAGCCCGTACGACCTGCTGGCCAAGTGGTCGCTGCCGTGCGACGGCACCGGGGGCGGGGCGCTCGCCTACCAGCCGGACAAGAAGGGCAAGCTGGCCGCCAACGCGGACGCGACGGCGGCCGGCGTGCTGGGCGCGCTCGGCAAGGGGTTCGCGCCGAAGGCCGGGAAGGCCCCGGAGCAGGGCTACGCCTGCGCCAACTCCGACAAGCCGCTCACCCCGGCGGAGGTGGCGGACAACGGCTCCGCCTACCTGGGGGACGCCATGACCGACGGCGGGTACCTGAAGTCCGCCCTGCCCGGGGCCAAGGACCAGCCCGACTACGGCAACACCGCGGACTCGGTCGTCGCCCTCGCCGCGAACGGCTGGACGCGCCTGGCGAAGAAGCCGTACGCCTGGCTGGAGAAGAACGCGGTGAAGTGGGCGCAGCAGAGCGGCCCGGCCGCCTACGCCGAACTGGTCTTCGCCGCGCACGCGATGGGTGACGACCCGCACGACTTCGGCGGCACGGACCTGGTGCAGGCGCTCGACGCGACCGGTCCGGCGCCGCAGAAGGCCGCCCGCACCGCTGAGCCCGGCAAGCGCGCCGAGCACGACTCGGGCATCGGTGTCTGGTGGATCGTCGGTGCCGGCCTCGTCTTCGGCGTCGGCATCGGCATCCTGCTCAGCGGCCGCCGTAAGCGGCAGCAGCTGTGACCGCCGTCCGCCGTGCCGCGGCCCTGCTGCTCGCCGCGCTCGTCCTCGTCGCCGGGGCCGCCCAGGCACACGCCACCGGCTACCGCTACTGGTCGTTCTGGGAGCGGGACGGCGGCCGCTGGACGTACGCCACCCAGGGCCCGTCGACCGCGCGTCCCGACGACGGCGCGGTCCAGGGCTTCCGGTTCGCGGTGAGCGAGGACTCCGCGGACGCGAGCCGGCCGCGCGGCACGGCGGACTTCGCAGCGATCTGCGCGGGGACGCCCGCGAAACCCGGTACGAAGCGGGTCGCCCTCGTCATCGACTCCGGCACGCCCGCGGACGCCCCGTCCGGCGAGACCCCGCCCACCCGGCGCACGGCCTGCGCGCGCGTCTCTCCCGACGCGACGACGGCCGAGGCCCTGGCAGCCGTCGCCAAGCCGCTGCGCTACGACACCAACGCCCTGTTGTGCGCGATCGCCGGGTATCCCCGCAAGGGGTGCGGGGAGCAGGTGTCCGCCGACGGCACGGAGAAGAAGCCGACGACTGCCGGCGGGGAGCCCCGGCAGAAGGACAGCGGCCCCTCTCTCGGCCTGCCGATCGGCGTGGGCGCGGTCGTCCTCCTGGGCGGGGCGGCGGTGTGGCAGGCCCGGCGGCGCGGGAATGCCTAGTCCCCGGGCGCGGGTGGCACCGCTCCACCCCGGCGCCTGGTGGCTCTGGTCCCTCGGACTCGGCACCGCCGCGACCCGGACCACCAACCCGCTCCTCCTCGGCCTCCTCGTGGGCGCGGCGGGCTACGTGGTGGCCACCCACCGCTCCAGCGCGCCCTGGGCCCGCTCCTACCCCGCCTTCGCCAAGCTCGCCGTCGCCGTGCTGCTCATCCGCCTCGCGTTCACGGTCGCCCTCGGCTCTCCCGTCCCCGGTACGCATGTCCTGTTCACCCTTCCCGAAGTGCCCCTCCCGCACTGGGCGCAGGGCATCCGGCTCGGCGGTGAGGTCACCGCGGAGGCGCTGCTCTTCGCCGGCTACAACGGCCTGAAGCTCGCCGCCCTCCTCATCTGTGTCGGCGCCGCCAACGCCCTGGCCAGCCCGGCGCGTCTGCTCAAGTCCCTGCCCGGTGCCCTGTACGAGATCGGCGTGGCCGTGGTCGTCGCGCTCACCTTCGCGCCGCATCTGATCGCCGACGTCCAGCGGCTGCGTGCCGCCCGCCGGCTGCGCGGCCGCCCGGACCGCGGGGTACGGGGCCTGCTCCAGGTCGGACTGCCGGTCCTGGAGGGCGCGCTGGAGCGTTCGGTCGCCCTGGCCGCCGCGATGGACGCCCGCGGCTACGGCCGTACCGCCGCCGTCCCCGCCCGGGTGCGCCGTACGACGTCCGCGCTCACCCTCGGCGGTCTGCTCGGCGTGTGCGCGGGGACGTACGGGCTGCTCACCGCGGAGGGCGGCGTGTACGGGCTGCCGGTGCTGGGGGCCGGGGCCGCCGCCGCGCTCGCGGGCCTGCGCCTGGGCGGCCGCCGCACTCCGCGCACCCGGTACCGCCCGGAGCCGTGGGGTGTGCACGCGTGGCTGGTCGCGGGCTCGGGTGCCGCGGTCGCCGGGCTGCTCGCGCTCGCCTCCGTACGCGACCCGGACGCGCTGTACCCCGGCGTCGTACCCCTGGTGGCCCCCACCCTCCCGCTGTGGCCCGCGGCCGCGGTCCTGGTGGCCCTGCTGCCCGCCTTCATCGTCCCCAAGGAACCCCAGGCCCCCGAGGAGCCGTCGTGATCCGCTTCGAGGAGGTCAGCGTCACCTACGAGGGCGCGGCCGAACCGACCGTCCAGGGCGTGGACTTCGAGGTCCCCGAGGGCGAACTCGTGCTGCTCGTCGGTCCGTCCGGGGTCGGCAAGTCGACGGTGCTGGGCGCGGTCAGCGGGCTGGTCCCGCACTTCACCGGCGGCACCCTGCGCGGCCGGGTCACGGTGGCCGGCCGGGACACCCGGACCCACAAGCCGCGCGAACTCGCGGACGTGGTCGGCACGGTGGGGCAGGACCCGCTCGCGCACTTCGTGACGGACACGGTGGAGGACGAACTCGCCTACGGCATGGAGTCGCTGGGGCTCGCCCCGGAGGTGATGCGGCGCCGGGTGGAGGAGACGCTGGACCTGCTGGGCCTGGCCGATCTGCGGGACCGTCCGATCGCCACGCTCTCCGGCGGACAGCGGCAGCGGGTCGCGATCGGCTCGGTCCTCACCCCGCACCCGCGGGTGCTGGTCCTCGACGAGCCGACCTCGGCGCTGGACCCGGCCGCCGCGGAGGAGGTCCTGGCGGTACTGCAGCGCCTGGTCCACGACCTGGGTACGACGGTCCTGCTGGCCGAGCACCGCCTGGAGCGCGTGATCCAGTACGCCGACCGGGTCGTGCTGATGCCCGCCCCGGGCGCCGCCCCGCTGCACGGCGACCCGGCCGAAGTGATGTCCGTCTCCCCGGTCTGCCCACCGGTGGTGGACCTGGGCCGCCTGGCGGGCTGGACCCCGCTTCCCCTGACGGTGCGCAACGCCCGCCGCCAGGCCGCCGGCCTGCGGGAACGACTGGCCAAGGCCCGGCAGACCGGCGTACTGCCACGGCAGTACGCGCCCGCCGCCCCCGCCGCCCCGCACATCCCGCTGCCGTCCCCCCGGCGCCGCCTCTTCCGCCGGGCCGCGACCCCCGGCTCCCCCGCTCCCGCGCAGATCGCCGAGGTCGGCTCCCTGGCCGTCCGCCGGGGCGGGATCACGGCCCTGCGGCACATCGACCTGACCGTGGCCCCCGGTGAGACGGTCGCGCTGATGGGGCGCAACGGCGCCGGGAAGTCCACACTGCTCGGCTCGCTCGTCGGGCTGGTGGAGCCCACCGCCGGTACGGTCCGCGTCGGCGGGGCCGTACCGCACCGGACCCAGCCCCGGGACCTCGTGCGCCGGGTCGGTCTGGTGCCGCAGGAGCCGCGGGACCTGTTGTACGCGGACACGGTGGCGGCCGAGTGCACGGCCGCCGACCGGGACGCGGGCGCCGCGCCCGGCACCTGCCGGGCCCTGGTGTCCGAGCTGCTGCCGGACATCACGGACGACACCCACCCGCGTGACCTGTCCGAGGGCCAGCGCCTGGCGCTCGCCCTGGCGGTCGTACTGACCGCCCGGCCTCCCCTTCTTCTGCTCGACGAGCCGACCCGGGGTCTGGACTACGCGGCCAAGGCCCGACTGGTCGCCGTGCTGCGGGAGCTGGCCGCCGAGGGGCACGCGATCGTGCTGGCCACGCACGACGTGGAGCTGGCTGCGGAGATCGCGCACCGGGTGGTGCTGCTCGCCGACGGCGAGGTGATCGCCGACGGCCCGACGGCGGAGATCGTGGTCTCCTCCCCTTCCTTCGCCCCGCAGGTCACCAAGATCCTGGCCCCGCAGCCCTGGCTGACCGTCGCCGAGGTCCGGGAGGCCCTGGCATGACCACCACCTCGCGGGCCCGGGTCCGCGCCGTCCGGCTCGGCCCCCGCTCCCTCGCGGCCCTGGTCCTGGTCAGCGCGGTCGGCGTGGTCGGCTTCTGCTGGCCCTTCCTCGCCCCGCCCGGCTCGCAGATCGGCGCGCACGCCGAGGACGCGCCCTGGCTGTTCGCGGGCCTGCTGATCCTGCTGGTCGCGGTCGTGTCGGCGACGATCTCCGAGTCCGGTCTCGGCCCGAAGGCCGTCGCGATGGTGGGCGTCCTGGCCGCGACCGGGGCGGCGCTGCGCCCGATCGGCGCGGGCACGGCCGGGATCGAGCCCATGTTCTTCCTGATGGTGCTGAGCGGGCGGGTGCTCGGCCCCGGCTTCGGCTTCGTGCTCGGCTCGGTGACGATGTTCGCGTCCGCGCTGCTCACGGGCGGTGTCGGCCCCTGGATGCCGTTCCAGATGCTGGCGATGGGCTGGTTCACCATGGGCGCCGGGCTCCTCCCGGGCCAGGTCCGGCTGCGCGGCCGGGGCGAGCGGCTCCTGCTGGCGGCCTACGGCTTCTTCGCGGCCTTCGCCTACGGCACGATCATGAATCTGGCCGGCTGGCCCTTCATGGGCGCCCTGACCTCGAACATCGCCTTCGACCCGGACGGGACGGTCCGCGCCAACCTGGCCCGGTTCGTCGCCTACTGCCTGACCACGTCCATGGGCTGGGACCTGGGCCGGGCGGTCTGCACGGTCGTCCTGACCCTGGTTCTCGGCCCGGCGCTGCTGCGCGCGCTCCGCCGGGCCACCAGGCGGGCCGCTTTCGAGACCGCGGTCACATTCGACGCACCCGCTGCGTGAGGGGCCGTATCCGGGCTGTCAGCTCCCCGGTGAAGCACCCCACATGACGCAGGTCACCTACGATCCGGGATCGTTGTTCACTATGTCCGATTCGTCCCTTCGTGCACCCCTTCCGACCTGCACTTTGAGACCCACGCCACACAAGCGACCTTTGTCACCGATCCGGCCACAACTAGTAAAAGGGGTCATTGCGGACGCTTCTCAAGCCTGCTTCTGTAGTGGACGTCGCCAGGCACCACGAGCCCGACCGGGTCGCGGTGCCGACGTATGCGGCAGGCCCCCACCCAGGGGGCTGCGACATACAGGCGATTCCTTGTCCCCGACGTAAGAGGTTCTCCGTGTCCGTCTCCTTCATCCGCCGCATCGCTTCCCCGAAGAAGGCCCTCACCACCGCCGCCGTGGCCGCCGCTGCCGCCGGTCTGGCCCTGACCGCGGCGCCCGCCCAGGCCGCCACCACCCAGGCCTCCTCCGCCCAGGCGATCGCGCACAAGATGATCCCGGACGCCGCGCAGTTCAACGCCTTCAGCAAGATCGTCGAGCACGAGAGCGGCTGGAACCCCGCCGCCACCAACAGCTCCTCCGGCGCCTACGGCCTGGTCCAGGCCCTGCCGGGCTCGAAGATGTCCGCCGCCGGTTCCGACTGGAAGACCAACCCGGCCACCCAGATCAAGTGGGGTCTGGACTACATGAACTCCCGCTACGGCAGCCCGGTCCAGGCCTGGAGCTTCTGGCAGGCCAACGGCTGGTACTGAGCCACCCGGCTCCCGGCCCCCCGGCCTTGGGCCAGCCGGCCTCAGGCCACCCCGCGCCAGGCCACCGCGCCGCCGAAGAAGCGCGCGATGCCGGCCAGCGCCGCCCGGTACGACCCTCCGTGGTCGACGGGCCCCATATCCAGCACCCGCACCCTCGCCCCCTGCTCGGCGAGGGTGCGCGCGCATGTCCGGGGGTTGCCGATCGCGGTCCGGCGACGGCGGCCGGAGCGGCGGCCAGGCCGGCGAGCAGCGCTGCGGCCGCGGCGGCACCCACCTTCCGCATACGCCAACTGGGCTGCTTTTCTGCCGATTTGCGCGTGTCTTCTGTCATGTTCCGAACGCTACGGACGCACGCTTCGGCGGGGCATCCGAGAGTCCCCCGCGCCCGTGGTGGACTTGTCACCACCCTGCCCGTCCGGCTGACCGGAGGAAGCATGACGACGCCGCCACCGCCCCTTCCCGACCCGGAGGCGCGGGGGGTGCGGCTGGTGGTCGTGCTCCTGGTACTGACCGTGGTCAGCGGCCTGATCGACGCGGTCAGCTATCTGGGCCTGGGCCGGGTCTTCACGGCCAACATGACCGGCAACGTGGTGGTGCTCGGCTTCGCGGCGGCCGGTGCGCCCGGCTTCTCCGTCCCGCACACCGCGACCTCGCTGGCCGCCTTCCTGCTGGGCGCGGTGGCCGGCGGCCGGGTGGCGGCCCGGTACGGCAAGGGCTCGCGGCGCAGGTGGGCCCGGCTGACCCTGGCGGCGGAGGCACTCCTGGTCGGCGCGTCGGCGGCGGTGGCCTTCGCCTGGCCGGACACGAACGGCACCCGCTACGCGCTCATCGCCCTCACCGCGTTCGCGATGGGCCTGCGCAACGCGACGGTCCGCAAACTGGGCGTCCCCGACCTGACGACCACGGTCCTCACCATGACCCTGACCGGCCTGGCCTCCGAGTCCCGCCTCGGCGACGCCACGGGCCACCGCTCCCCGCGCCGCACGGCATCGGTGATCGCGATGCTCGTGGGCGCCACCCTGGGCGCCTGGCTGGTCCTCCACCACGGCCTGGGCATCCCCCTGCTGATCGCGGCGGCGCTGTCGGGGGTGCTGGCCGTGGTGGCGTCGGGCCGGGAGTGAAACCGGGAGCAGCGGGCCGGACTTCAGCGTGTGCGCCGCGCGGCGCCGATCCGCTCGACCTGCTTCCGGATCAGGCCGGCCGGGAACGAGGCGCACTTGCCCCCTTCGCGTCACGTGCGTCGATCACGACCTGGCACGCCGGATCCGACGCCGGAGGGAACGTCCCGCCGCCACCGCCCTTTTCCGCATGGCTCGGCTCGAACGGAACCTGACCGCCCTGCACCTGAGGCACTTCCCCGTCGCGGAAGGCGAGGGCCTTGAGCTGCCGAACGCTCAGCGGCGCTCCGTCCGCGGCTTGCGACGCCCGCGCCCGGGCCGCCTCGGTCGCGCTCGGCCTTCCGTGCCCGTCCCCGCACCCCGCGGCCAGAACAGCTCCGATCGCGACGAGCACCCCGCGTCTCGCCGCCCGATTCCCCATGTGCACACTCCCCCTGTGACCGGGATCGCCGCCCCAGGGCGATCCGTCGGGCCCAGACTCTGGCGTTGTTACCGAACGGGATTTTGAACTTGGGTACTTGTCCGCGCAGGGTCTGGCCGGCCGTCGCACTCGCCGCGCTGGTTCTGAGTGCCTGCGATCCGGGAGGCCTGGATCCCACGGACCCCAGCAACTTCAGCTCGGTCGTCTTCGTCAACGACACCGGCTCCCCGGCCGTCCTGTTCGAGTGCGGCGACAGCCGTGGGCGCGGCTGCCACGACATGAGCGGCCGGCTCGCCCCCGGAGAACGCTCCGTGCAGCGGGTGTACTGGGGGCCGGGTTCCGATCCCTGGCAGGTCCGGGACACGCGGGGGCGGATCGCCGGCTGGCTGCTCGTGCGCACACCGCGTCGTGAGTCCGGAGCCGTCTACGACCTCGGCGACGCCGAGCCCCGGCCCGGCAGGCCGACGACTCCGCGCGTGCCGCCGCACCCCGACCTCGGGGGAGGCAGGAACCGGGCATAGGGACGGGATGTTCCTGCCTCCCTCGGGGTGGGCCGGCGGCTCGGGAGCCGTCGGCCCCGATCGGTGGGTCAGGCCGTGGTGACCTGGAGCTCCTTGACGCCGTTGATCCAGGCCGACCGCAGCCGGCGGGGGTCGCCGACCAGGCGCAGGTCCGGCATGGCGTCGGCGATCGCGGTGAAGATGAGGTCGATCTCCAGGACCGCCAGGGACTTGCCGAGGCAGAAGTGGGGGCCGCCACCGCCGAAGCCGAGGTGCGGGTTGGGGTCACGGGTGATGTCGAAGTCGTCGGGTGAGGCGAAGACCTCCGGGTCGTGGTTGGCGGAGGCGTAGAAGAGGCCGACCCGGTCGCCCTTCCCGATGTGCACTCCGCCGAGTTCCGTGTCCTGGGTGGCCGTGCGCTGGAACGCGTTGACCGGGGTCGCCCAGCGGACGATCTCCTCGGCCGTCGTGGCCGGACGCTCGCGCTTGAAGAGGTCCCACTGGTCGGGGTGGGTGAGGAAGGCGTGCATGCCGTGGGTGATGGCGTTGCGGGTCGTCTCGTTGCCCGCCACCGCCAGCATCAGCACGAAGAAGCCGAACTCGTCGGAGTTCAGGTTGCCTTCGTTCTCCGCGGCCACCAGTGTCGTCACGATGTCGTGGGCCGGGCACTGCTTGCGCTCGGCGGCCATGTTCATCGCGTAGGCGAGTATCTCGGTGGCCGACTGCGCGCCGACCTCCTCGGTGATGGCGTACTCGGGGTCGTCGTAGGCGATCATCTTGTTGGACCAGTCGAAGATCTTGGACCGGTCCTCCTGCGGTACGCCGATCAGCTCGGCGATGGCCTGCAGGGGCAGTTCGCAGGCGACCTCGGTGACGAAGTCGAAGGGCCCTGAGCGGGCGCGGGCCGCCTCGACGATCGCCCCGGCGCGGGCCCGCAGGCGCTCCTCCAGGGCGCGGATCGAGCGGGGCGTGAACCCGCGCTGCACTATCTGGCGCACCCGGGTGTGCTCGGGCGGGTCCATGTTCAGCAGGATCAGCCGCTGCGCGTCGATCGCGTCGCGTTCGATGTGCTCGTTGAAGCGGATGATCGCGGTGTTGAGGGTCGAGGAGAAGATCTCGGGGTGCGTGGAGACGTACTTGACGTCCGCGTGCCGGGTCACGGCCCAGTAGCCGTCGTCGGCGAAGCCCGCCAGGCCGTGCGGCTGCGGGATCCAGCGGACCGGTTCGGTGCGGCGCAGCTCGGCGAACTCCGGGAGGGGCACCCGGTGGTGCAGCAGGTCGGGGTCGGTGAAGTCGAACCCGTCGGGCAGCGCGGGGCAGTGCATCGGCGACTCCCAGCCATCTGACGGTCCATCAGCAAGTGTCGTGAACGTAGTAACGGGTTCTAGAACTGGCAAGAGGTGCGGCACCCCCAATCCGTGCGGAGTTCGTGCAGATCGTGACTTCGGCACCTGCAAGACCCTTGCGGTGATGGACGTCACGTCAGCAGACTGCACAGAGAACTAGAACGCGTACTAGTTCTGGAGGAGAGCCCTCTCGGAGAGGACCCGCACCCATGGCCGCCGAACCCGTGATCGTCGAAGCCGTACGCACCCCCATCGGCAAGCGCGGCGGCGCGCTCGCCAATCTGCACCCCGCCTATCTCCTGGGCGAGACCTACCGTGAACTCCTCGGCCGCACCGGCATCCCCGCCGACGCGGTCGAGCAGATCGTCGGCGGCACGGTCACCCACGCCGGCGAGCAGTCCATGAACCCCGCGCGCACCGCCTGGCTGACCATGGGGCTGCCCTACGAGACCGCGGCGACGACCGTCGACTGCCAGTGCGGCTCCTCGCAGCAGGCCTCGCACATGGTGGCCAACATGGTCGCGGCGGGCGTGATCGACGTGGGCATCAGCTGCGGGGTCGAGGCCATGTCCCGCGTACCGCTGGGTTCGGGCTCCAAGCACGGCCCGGGCAAGCCCTTCCCCGACGAGTGGAACGTCGACCTGCCCAACCAGTTCGAGGCGGCCGAGCGGATCGCCCGGCACCGCGGCCTGACCCGCGAGAACGTGGACGCGCTGGGCCTGCTCTCGCAGGAGCGGGCGGCGCACGCGTGGGCGGAGGAACGTTTCAAGCGGGAGACCTTCGCCGTGCAGGTGCCCACCACCGAGGAGGAGCAGCACGCCGGGCAGGGCATGTGGCGGCTCGTCGACAAGGACGAGGGGCTGCGGGACACGTCGATGGAGGCGCTCGGCGGCCTGAAGCCGGTGATGCCCACGGCCGTCCACACGGCCGGCAACTCCTCACAGATCTCGGACGGCGCGGCCGCGATCATGTGGGCCTCCAAGCGGATGGCGCGCGCACTGAAGCTGAAGCCGAGGGCACGGATCGTGGCGCAGGCGCTGGTGGGCGCCGACCCGCACTTCCATCTGGACGGTCCGATCGACGCGACCAAGGCGGTGCTGGGCAAGGCCGGGATGTCCCTGAAGGACATCGACCTGGTCGAGATCAACGAGGCCTTCGCGTCCGTGGTGCTGAGCTGGGCCCAGGTGTTCGAGCAGGACCTGGAGAAGGTGAACGTGAACGGCGGTGCGATCGCCCTCGGGCACCCGGTCGGGGCGACCGGGGCACGGCTGATCACCACCGCGCTGCACGAACTGGAGCGCGCCGACAAGGAGTTCGCACTGATCACGATGTGCGCGGGTGGCGGACTGGCGACCGGGACCATCATCCAGCGCCTGTAACGGACGACTGTCGCGCATTCCCCCATTCCGGGGACGGAGAGTACCCGAGGGATTACTGTGCTCGGCATCGCGGTCGGCGGGGGGCGTTTCACCGGGGGGTGAAGACGCGACGACCGCGTGGTGCGCGTAGCGGGTGATCCGACTTGGGGGGAGTGCGCATGGCGCTGCTCGACGAGATGACGGCTCTGGCACAGGCCGGAGGAGCGGCGGTCCTGGCGGCCGCGGCCACCGACGGGTGGCACCGGTTCAGCGACCGGGCCGCGCGCCTCCTCGGGCGGGGCGATCCCGCTCTGGAGGGCGCGGCCGCCGAGCGCCTGGCCCGCACGGCCGCCGCCCTGCGGGCCGCCTCGGACGAGGACGAGCGGGAGCGGGTGGGGGCGGAGCACGCGCGCCTGTGGCGGGACGAGTTCGCCGGCCTGCTCACCGCGCCCGGGTCCGCGGACATCGACCAGGTGATGACCGAACTCCGCACCCTCGCCGAGGAGTTCGGCTCCCAGCCGAGCTCGGCGGGGCAGTCCATCGTCAACACGACCTTCAACGGCCCGGCCAACGTCCAGTACGGCCACCACAGCCGTCAGAACATCCGCTTCGGAGCCGCCGAATGACCGGCTCGAACCACGAGTTCCACGGTCCGGCCTTCGTCCAGTACGGCCACGGCAGCGTCCAGGAGATCAGCACGAGCTACACGCTCGCCGCCTCTCCGCTCGACCGGGCGGCCGACGACCTGATGGACAAGGTGTACGCCTGGTGGGACGAGGAAGCGGGCAACCGGGGCCTGCTGAGCCCGCCTCCGCTGCCCGTCCGCTGGCAGTTGAGCACAGCGGGCAGCACGGCAAAGGTCGCCGCGGCCACCGCCAAGGGCACCCGGAGCCGCTTCGCTCCGCTGCCCGGCGCCACGACGGTCACCAGAAAGCAGCTTCGTGCGGGCGGGAGCCTCACCGAGCTGTTCGAGATCTACGCGGGCCTGGCCTCCGGCCGGATCCTGCTGGTCGGGCCCGAGGGATCGGGCAAGTCGGCAGCTGTCCACCTGCTGCTTCTGGAGGCTCTGCGACACCGGCGGAACGAGTCGGACCCGCAGCGCCGCGCGCGCATCCCGGTGCCCGTGCCGATGTCACTGAACGGGTGGGAGCCGCTGGAGGAGCGGCCGATCGACTGGGCGATCAAGAAACTGTCCCGACGGCACGGGCACAACGTCCGTGAGTTACTGAAGACCGGCCGGATCGCTCTCCTGCTGGACGGCTTCGACGAAGTCGCCGAGGAAGTGCAGAGCGACGCGGTCGCCGCGCTGGCGGCAGCCCCGTACCGTGTGCTGCTGGTCTCCCGCACCGCGAAGGCGCCACTGAGCGACGCGGTGGCCCTGGAACTCCAGCCGGTCCGTCCCGCCGACGCGGCCGACCATCTGCTCAGCCTGCCACTGCCCGATCCCGTACCCGATGCCTGGCAGGAACTCACTCGCCGCCTGGTGGAGGAGCCGGAAAGCGCCGTGGCCGAGGCGCTGACCAAACCCCTGGGCATCAGCCTGGTGTGGGAGTTGGGGCCCGACAGCGGGACGGTGAAGGAGATCCTCGGCCTGGGCGACCCCCTCGCCATCGAGGACCGCCTGCTCGACCACGCGGTCCGGGCCGCCTACACCCCGAGACCCGGCTGCAAGCGTCCCCGCTACTCCCCCGAGCAGGCGGAGCGCACGCTCAGGTACATCGCCGAGCGGCTCACCGCGGAGGAGACGTTCGACCTGCGGTGGTGGCAGATCCCCTGCTGGGGCCGCCCGCGGGCCAGGGCGGCCGTCACCTGGTCGCTCTCCATCTGCTTCTATCTGGTGCTCATGGCGTACATGCTGACGTCCGCGACGAATTTCCTGACCGTCGCCGTGGCTCTGGGAGTGCCGGTCGCAGCCGGCGTCGATCTGGCCCTGCGGCTGCGGCGGCTCAATTACCCGCAGCCGCTGGAGAGCGCGGGCTGGCGGGACGTGTTCCCCGGCAGAGCGATCACCACGGGCATCCTCGCCTGGCTCACGATGGCCGCCTGGTACGGGGCCACACGGTGGTTCTGGAGCAGCCCCGCCCCGGTGTGGATGTGGTTCCTGATCACCGCTCCCTTCGGACTGGGGACGGCCATGTTCAGGGGCCGCGGTGACACGCTGATGGGCCGGACCATGCTCGCGCCCTGGGCGCCTTCTCCGTACGAGCTCCGAGATGAGGAGTTCCTGCCGAGCCCGACGGCCGAGAGCCGGGTGATCGACCCGACCGACGTGTGGCGGCACCACGTCCGGCTGCGGCTGCCCCTCGGCCTGATGGTCGGCGTGACCATCGGCTCGTTCTGGGGCTGCGTGACCGGGGACGCGGGCGGGCTCGTGTCCGGCATCATCGTCGGAGTGTTCACCGCTGTCGGGCCCGCTCTCAGATGCGGCTTGGTTCCCAACCTCGCCGTCGCCACCACCCTCACCGCCGTACAGCTGTCCCGGAGCGAAGGCACCCCCGTACGCCTGATGTCCTTCCTGAAGGACGCCCACGAACGCAACCTGCTGCGCGCGACGGGACCGGTGTACCAGTTCCGCCACGCCCGCCTGCAGGAACGGCTGGCCCGGCCGGCGAAGTGATCAGCCGACCTCGGTGGTCCAACCGAGGAACGCGTTGAAGGCCTGGGACTGGAAGTCGAGCCGCGGGCCGGTGGGGTTCTTGGAGTCGCGCACGGCTACGGTGGCGCCGGGGAATTCGGCGATCTCGACGCACTGGCCACCCTGGTCGCTGCTGTAGCTGGACTTATGCCAGTTGCTCTCCATAGCGGTCCTCCATCGCGCGCCGGATCAAATCCGCCGAGTCCTTGAGGGAGAGTGCGGCGGCCCGAAGATGATCGTAACGGAGCGAGCAGTCTCTGACCGTGTCCGGATGAGCCGTCGGACACCCGCTCCCGTAGCTCTCGGTATAGAGGATGGTCGGGTCGCCAACGAAGCGGTAGAGGTCGAACGAGCCGGTGAGGCCCGCGTGCGATCCGGCGGAGAACGGCAACACCTGGATGTTGATCCGAGGATTGTCCTCGAAGGCCAACAGGCGGGCCAGTTGACCTCGCATGGTCTCCGGACCGCCAATCTCCAGGTGCAGTGCTGCCTCGCTGAGGACGGCCCAGAAAACCGGCGGCTCCTCCTTGTCAAAGATGCGCTGACGCGCCAGACGGACGGCGGTGCGGTCATCGAGGTCGCTTCGGTCCACCGCTCCGAGCACGGCACGTGCGTATGCCGGAGTCTGGAGCAGACCGAGGATCATGTGTGTCTGGAAGGAGCAGATTTCAACCGCCCGCACCTCCAGCTCCGCCACCTGCTGAAACCACGCCGGAAGTTGGCTCCTCATCACCAGCGTGACGAGCCGGGACAGTAACCCGCCCGTCCCCAACGCCGCGTCCACCCGCTCGCTGAACTCCTGCGTCGGCAGCTTCCTCGCCGTCTCCACCTGTCCCACCAAGGACCCCGTGTAATTGACGATGTCCCCGAGCTGCCGCTGCGTCAGGCCGGCCGCCTCTCTGCAGCGGCGCAGCTCATAGCCGTAGTAATCGAGCGGAGAGGCCCCCGGATCGAGGGCGTTGATGTGGGCCACGGCGGTCCCCTCTCGCGCAACTCGGTCCACGGCGGGACCTGTTGTATCCGATCCGTAGCCGAGAGTAGTTGCGCGAGGTCAGTCTCGTACCGTGAACAACCACATCCCCCACTACCGCATGAGCCTCACCGTCGGCGAGCACTCGGTGCGGCACATCCGTCGCATCGTCCGCTCACTGCTGCACGAGTGGGAGCTGACGGAGCTGACGTTCGCCGTCGAACTGGGCGCGAGCGAACTGGTCACCAATGTCGTACGGCATGTGCCCGACCGCCGCTGCACGCTCGTCATGGCACGGCGGACCGCGGGAGTGCGGGTCGAAGTGGCCGACGGTTCCGCTCGGCTCCCCCGCCTGGCAGCCGACGCGGACCGTGAGTCGGAAGGCGGGCGGGGCCTGAGCCTGCTCGATGCCGTGGTCGACAAGTGGGGCGTGGCACCGAGCCCCGGCGGCGGGAAGACGATCTGGTTCGAGTGCGGTGCCGCA
Organism: Streptomyces sp. BK340; assembly: GCF_007827595.1. Classification (GTDB taxonomy): domain Bacteria; phylum Actinomycetota; class Actinomycetes; order Streptomycetales; family Streptomycetaceae; genus Streptomyces. The sequence goes on along the minus strand of NZ_VISR01000017.1, from coordinate 201,676 downwards.
GCGGCCGTATCGCCCGGGTCGGGCGCGACAAGGATCACAGTGCAAGGCCCGGTCACGGCCGTGGGAGCGGGCACACGTAGCTGCGTACGGCACATTTAGCTGCACTCTGCATCGATTCGCGTACGACGCGTAACGGGGTGAAGTGCACCTAAGGTCTTTTTCCGTCCCGTCCCCGTCGAAAGGTAGGCGAGCCCCGTTTTGGCGACCGCCACAGCCGTCACCCCGCATCCGAAGACCCCGCGGGCCGCACAGGCCCACGCCGAGGTCACCGTCACCGACCCCGCCCTCGTCCGGCGCGCCGTGAAGGCGGCCGCGCTCGGCAACGCGATGGAGTGGTTCGACTTCGGTGTCTACAGCTACATCGCGGTCACCCTGGGCAAGGTCTTCTTCCCCTCCGGCAACCCGACCGCGCAGCTGCTCTCGACGTTCGGCGCCTTCGCCGCGGCCTTCCTGGTCCGCCCGCTCGGCGGCATGGTCTTCGGTCCGCTGGGCGACCGCGTGGGCCGCCAGAAGGTCCTCGCCCTCACCATGATCATGATGGCGGCGGGCACCTTCGCGATCGGTCTGATCCCGTCGTACGCGACGATCGGCGTCGGAGCGCCGCTGCTGCTGCTCGCCGCCCGCCTGGTGCAGGGCTTCTCCACCGGCGGCGAGTACGCGGGCGCGTCGACCTTCATCGCCGAGTACGCGCCGGACAGGAAGCGCGGCTTCTTCGGCAGCTGGCTGGAGTTCGGCACGCTGGCCGGCTACATCGGCGGCGCGGGTCTGGTCACCCTCATGACCGCTCTGCTGTCCTCCGACGACCTGCTCTCCTGGGGCTGGCGCGTCCCGTTCCTGATCGCGGGCCCGATGGGCATCATCGGCCTGTACCTGCGGATGCGCCTGGAGGAGACCCCGGCGTTCGCCGCCGAGGTCGAGAAGGCGGAGGCCGCCCGGCCGAAGGTGCCGCTGCGCGAGATGGTCGCCGGCCAGTGGAAGGCACTGCTGATCTGCATGGGCCTGGTCCTGGTCTTCAACGTCACCGACTACATGCTGCTGTCGTACATGCCGAGCTATCTGACCAGTGAGCTGAAGTACGACGAGACGCACGGCCTGCTGGTGGTGCTCGGTGTGATGGCGCTGATGATGATCGTGCAGCCGTTCGCCGGCGCGCTGACCGACCGGATCGGCCGCCGCCCGGTGATCGCGGCGGGCTGCGCGGGCTTCCTGCTGCTGTCCGTCCCGGCGCTGCTCCTGATCCGCGAGGGCAGCCTGCTCGCCGTGGCCCTCGGCATGGGGGCGCTGGGTCTGCTGCTGGTCTGCTTCACGGCGGCCATGCCGGCCGCGCTGCCCGCCCTCTTCCCGACCCGGGTGCGCTACGGCTCCCTGTCCATCGGCTTCAACGTCTCGGTGTCGCTGTTCGGCGGGACGACCCCGCTGGTCGTCACGGCGCTCATCGGCGCCACCGGGAACATGATGATGCCCGCCTATTACATGATGGCCGCGGCTGTCGTGGGCGGGTTCGCGGTGTGGCGGATGGCGGAGTCGGCCGGGCGGCCGCTGCCCGGTTCGGCGCCGTCCGTGGAAGCGGCGGGGTAAGCGCCTCCGGGCTGCGGGCCCCGTCCTCGCCCGGGGAGGTCGGCGTTTCCCCGGGCGGGGGAGATCATCAGTGCGCGTGGGCGTCGTACAGGGTGGTGCAGTGGTTGTCGGCCTGCAGCGTCATCCAGTGCCACTTGAGCTTGTCGCGGGTCTGCGGGCCGTAGACGCCGTCGGGGTCGAGGCCGAGGCTCTTCTGGACGCGGGCGAGGGCGGCCGCCGTCTTCGGGCCGAACTTGCCGTCGAGCGTTCCGAGGTCCTGGCCGTAGCAGTAGTTCAGGGTGTCCTGGAGGTAGTACACCTGCATACCGCTGGCGCCGGAGCGCAGGGTGCAGAAGTTGGTGCCGCCGGTGCCGATGGTGGGGACCTTCGTGTACCAGGCGTTGCTGGAGCCGCTGAAGTAGGTCGTGTAGTCGGTGCAGCCGGGGGTGGCTGCGTGTGCGGCCGGGCTGAGGCCGACGAGGCCGACGGTCAGCGCTGCGGCGGAGCCGAGCGTGGCGAGCATGCGCTTGAGCTTCATGGTGGGTCGTCCCCCTGGATGCGGTGCGGTCCGATGCGAGCCGAAGCGATCGGATGCGAACGGATATGAGCGGTCGACGAGTTGCCGTCCGACGCCGAGAAACCTAGCCGCGAACCGGCACCCCCGATTCCGCCTGCCACGGGGCGTCCCGGGCCCGGCCGGCGTCCCGGGAAGGGACGCCGGGACGACCTCGGTCGAAGGCCGTGCGCAGGTCCGAGGGGCTCCGCCCGTCCTGCGGACCACCTCGCGCCCGGTCCGTCCCGCGGTGTCCCATGCGCGTCCCACGGACGTCCCGACCTGCGTCCCGACCCGCGTCCCGAGCCGCTTCCCGGTACACGTCCCGTCCGCCGACCCCGCCACCAGCCCGCTCCGGCGCCGGAACCGATCACGCACCGGCACCGTCTGTAGCCCCGTGAAACGCGGCCGCATACTCGCAGTTGTCCTCGCCCTCCTCGGCGTCCAGCTGAGCTGGCTGATCGCCCCCGCCTACGCCTGCGGGTGCGGTGCGATGGTCCCCTACCCCTCGCAGCGGATCGCCGTCTCCAGCGAGCAGTCCGTACTGCGCTGGGACGGCCGGCAGGAGCAGATCGTCATGCGGCTGACGGTCGCCGGCGACGCCGACCGCGCCGCCTGGATCATGCCCGTCCCGCACCGGGCGACAGTCCGCCTCGGCGATCCGGCCCTCTTCGACCAGCTGGCCGCCGCCATGGCCCCCGTGCACCGCACGCGCCACCACTTCTGGCCGCAGAACGGCGACTGGCCCTTCGACAGCCGCCACGACGGGGTCGGCCCCGCCGCGCCCCCCGCGGCGGGCGGCGTCGGCGTGGTCGGCCGACAGCGGCTGGGCCCCTTCGACGTGGCCCGGCTGACCGCGACCGACCCGGCCGCGCTGGACACCTGGCTGCACGAGCACGGCTTCACCTTCCCGGCGAGGCTGAGGACCGCACTGCAGCCGTACGTCGACCGGCACTGGGAGTACGTGGCCGTTCGGCTCGCACCGAAGGCCTCGCGCACCCCGCTCAACGGCGCCCTCGACCCGCTCCACCTCACGTTCGCCAGCGACCGCGCGGTCTACCCGATGCGCCTGTCCCGCCTGGCCCGCACCCCGCAGTCCCTCGGCCTGTACGTGCTCGCCGCCCACCGTATGGCGACGCGCACGACGATCGGCGGGGCGCAGCCCGAGGTCGTGTTCGCGGGCCGGATCGGCAAGCCCGGCGGCGCGCTGGGCAGGCTCGCCTCGGGGACGCCGTACCTGACGGCCCTGACCCAGCAGTTCCCGGACCCGGCCCGGATCTCCGGCGACCACGAGCTGCGCCGCGCGGGCGTCGACACCCGGGTCCAGAAAGTGATCTACGAGGACCGGCTGCGCGAGGTGGCCGGGATCCCGGCGTGGCTGATCACCGTCGGTGGCGGTCTGGCGGCGGCGCTCACAGCCGTCACGCTGGTCGTCGTACGACGCTCGCGGCGGCCGGTGACTCCCCCGCCGCCCGTGCACTCCCCGCCGTCCTTCCCCCCGTCCGCGCCGATCGGCTGAGATCATTCGAGGTGAAGCCAGGAAGCCTCGGGAAGAGACTCGAGGGGACACTCGGGAAAGGCAGCAGGCCATGAGCGGGTCGCAGCTCTGGGACGACGTCGACTTCTACTTCAGCAGCCATCTCTCACCGGAGGACGATGTGCTCCAGGCTGCCCTGCGCGACAGCGAGGCCGCGGGGTTGCCGCACATCAGTGTCACGGCCCCGCAGGGCAAGTTCCTCCAGCTGCTCGCCGAGATCCAGGGTGCCCGGAACATCCTGGAGATCGGGACGCTCGCCGGTTACAGCACGATCTGGCTGGCCCGCGCCCTGCCGGAGGACGGCAGACTGATCTCGCTGGAGTACAGCGCGAAGCACGCCGAGGTGGCGACCCGCAACATCGCCCGGGCGGGCCTGGAGCGGATCGTGGAGGTGCGGGTGGGCCCGGCCCTCGAGTCGCTGCCCAAGCTCGCCGACGAGAACCCGGCCCCCTTCGACCTGGTCTTCATCGACGCCGACAAGGCCAACAACCGGCACTACGTGGAGTGGGCGCTGCGGCTCTCCCGCGCGGGCAGCCTCATCATCGTGGACAACGTGGTGCGCGGCGGCCGGATCGCCGACGCCGACAGCACCGAACCGGACATCGTCGGCACCCGGGCCGCCGTCGAACTGATCGCCGCCCACCCCAGGCTGACCGGCACCGCGGTCCAGACGGTGGGCAGCAAGGGGTACGACGGCTTCGCGCTGGCCCGGGTGCTGGGCTGACAAGCAGGCCCCTGCGGGCCGGGGCTCACGCCTCGTGGTAGAAGCCCACGTTGATGCTGCGCGGCTCGGTGCGGTCCTGCACGATGACCTCGCCGGCGCCGCCGCGCGGCAGCGCCACGACCCCGCCGTAGGCGACGGTCTGCGCGTACTCGCCGACGATCAGCCGGACTTCGGCGGACGGCTCGGCCTGCGAGCCGCGCAGCCAGGACAACTGCCAGCCGCCGTCGGGGCCGCACAGGAACTCCAGGTGGACCCGGGAGACGAACAGCCAGTCCTCGGGCGTGACCAGCCGGCACACGGACGCGTCCCGGCCCACCCGGAGCACGGCACCCGGCTCGCTGGGCGCGTCGGCCATCGTCATGCCGGCCGTGGCGCCCGCGTCGGCCCCGGAGACGGTGGCCATGGTCAGTTCGAGCACGTGCGTTCCCCCTGGAGAACCCGAATAAGCCGAGACGTCGGAAACGTCCTTGTGCGGTGCCTGTGTGCACCGCCGCCGCATGATAAAACGCCCGGCCGGGCCGCGTCCGGCACAATGGGTTCATGACCGAGCGAAAGCCACCGGGTGTCCCGTTCGAGTCCTGGGTCGATCACCAGATCCGCGTCGCCCAGCAGCGGGGCGAGTTCGACCATCTGCCGGGCGCGGGCGAGCCGCTGCCCGCCGACGTCGACTCCGGGTACGACGAACTGTGGTGGGTCAAGCGGAAGATGGCCCGCGAGGGGCTGGCGGTGCTGCCGCCGGCGCTGGCGCTGCGCAAGGAGGCCGAGGACGCGCTCGAGGCTGCCTGGGCGGCGCCCTCGGAGCGGATCGTCCGGAAGATCATCACCGACGTCAACGTGAAGATCCGCGACATGATGTTCAAGCCGCCGCCCGGCCCGCCGCTGGGCAAGAAGCCGTACGACGTCGAGGAGGTCGTACGGGAGTGGCGGCAGCGGAGGGCTGCCGCCACGGGAGACGTGCCGGCGCCGAAGGGGTAGCCGGTCAGAAGTGCAGCAGGCGCCCGGCCAGCTCCTCGTAGTCCCGCAGGGCCAGGCGCAGCTGCTCCGTGTCGCTCTCCACTCCCTCCTGCCAGGACATGCGCAGGGTCCGGCGGCGCCGTGTCACGGCCTCGGTGAACCGTGTGGCGATCTCCTCCAGCTCCCGGTCGGCCTCCTCGACCGCGGCACGCGGCGCGTCCACGAACCCGGCCGCCGTCTGCAGCAGCCGTGTCTCCCACTGCTCCCGCTCGTCGTGCGGCAGCAGCGGGACGCGCAGCCCGATTCCCGCCGGGCCGGGCGGCGCCGGCCAGGCGTCCGGCGCCCGGCCCTCCGTCGTCGCCGCCTCGCGTGCGGTGATCTCACCCGGGGAGGGCACGCCGAGGCCGTCCTCGGGCATCTCGTCGTCCGTCGCGCCGCCCCGCCGGTGCGGCGCGACGCCACGCAGGACCTGCTCCCCACGGGCATCCGCCGCCAGGCCCGCCACGGCGGGTGCGGGCCGCACGGGTCCGGTCTCCCGGTGCTTGACCATGGCCCACCTCTCCTTCGGCCGGTTCTCCCCCCGGGTGACCCCGGCGGGCGGACCACAAACGGCCGTCAGGGCGCGAAGCGGCGCAGCCCGGTGACCGACCACACGGTCGCGATGCGCCCGTCCGTCACCTCGAACAGGTCGATCCCGCTCTTGTGCAGCCCGCCCGGCCCGGTCACGTACCAGCGGGAGGCGACCTGCCCCAGAGCACCGTCCACCAGCGGGGTCCCCTCGACGGCGTACGTCAGCCCCGGCCTCTGCGTGCGGAAGGCGGAGATGAAGGAGACGATGCCGGCCGGGCCGTGGATCTCGTCGGTGGCCGCGTCGTCGGGGTCGTTGCCGAAGCGGATGCGGAAGCCGGGCGCGAGGAAGGCCTCCGGGTCGTCGAAGTCGCCGTTCCACAGGGCGGTCCAGCGGTCGAAGAGGGCGCTGCCGGTGGCGGGCGTGAGGGTGTCGCCGGCCGTCGGGTTCGGGGATGCCGTGGTCGTCATTTCTGGTGCCTCCGGTGCGAGCCGTCGCTGATCTGAACGGGCACCAGCCTCCGCCTCGCCCGCGACACCCCCCTGTCGGTGATTGCCGTCACATTCCCAGCTCGCCGAGGGGGACGAGGTCGGAGCCGAGGGTGTCGAGCGCGGCCAGGTCGACGGCGCGCTCGGGTGCCCGCTCGTCCAGCGCCGTGACCGTACGGATGCGGTCCAGGCGGAAGCCGCGCGGGGCGTCCCGCAGCCGGCACCAGGCGGCCAGGTACCAGTGCTCCTCGCCGCCGAGGAAGGCGAGCGGTTCGACGTCGCGGGCGGTGGCCGCGCCCGTCGCGTCGGCGTACGCGAGGCGCAGCACCTTCCCCGCCGACAGCGCCTCCCGCAGCGCGGCGGGCACCACCGGCTCGGCGCTCCGGGCCGGGCGCGCGGCCGGCACGAGCAGCCGCACCCGGCCGGCCAGCTGCGCCGCCGCCCGCCGCTCCCGGCCGGGCATCACGGCCAGCACCTTGTGCAGCGCGCTGCGCGCGTCCGCCGCGAACGGCGTCCCGGCGAGGGCGTGCAGCCCGACGGCCAGGGCGGTCGCCTCGGCCGGGGTGATGGTCAGCGGGGGCAGGGTGCGCTCCCGGTCGAGCACGTACCCGCCGGTGCGGCCCGGCTCCGCGTGGATCGGCACGCCGGACTGCTGCAGCGCCAGCAGGTCGCGCTCGATGGTGCGCACGCTGACCTCGAAGCGCCGGGCCAGCGCGCGGGCGCTGCGCGGACGGGGTGCGGCGGCGCGCAACTCCTCGACCAGGGCGTAGAGACGATCGGTTCGGTTCACAACGGACAGTCTCCGGTGCGCACACCTGGGCAGCAGCCGTCCGGGACCCGTCGGAGGTCTCTCATATTCGCTTGCGGAGGGTCCGTGACGGCGCCCGAGAATGGCCCGCATGACCTGGAAGATCGCCCCGGAACCGTACGACTGCCCGGCCGCCGCCGCACTGTGGCGGGCGTACTACACGGAGGTCAGCGACCGCTGGTACCTCCTGCACGAGGGGCGCCGCACCGACCCGGACGAGCTGGAGCGCGAGGTCGCGGCCGGGACGGGCGCCGAACTCGCCCCGCCCGCCGGACAGTTGCTGATCGCCCGGTACGACGGTGAGCCGGCCGGCTCGGCGGGCGTACGGCTGCTGGACGCGGACACGGCCGAACTCACCCGGGTGTTCGTGTACGAGGGGATGCGCGGCCGGGGCGGGGCCGCGCTCCTGGTCGCCGCCGCCGAGGAGGCCGCCCGCGCCCTGGGGGCCCGGCAGTTGATTCTCGACACCCGCAGCGACCTGGTGGAGGCCCGCGCCCTGTACGCCCGGCTCGGCTACGCGGAGACCGGGCCCCACAACGACGACCGGTACGCCGAACACTGGTTCCGCAAGGACCTGTCGGACCCCGGGACCGTCAACTGAGCCTGGTCGGCGCCCCGTCGTGGGGGCGCTCGCGCTCCGAGCCGCACAGTTCGCCGGTGAGTTCCTTCACCAGCTGGGCCAGGTCGGTGGAGCGGCCCGGCTGCCACCAGTCGCCGAGCAGCTCGGCCAGGGACTCCTCGCGGGCCCTGGCGAGGCGTTCGGCGGCCTCGCGGCCGGACTCGGTGAGGGTCAGGTCCAGGCCTTCGCGGTCGACCAGGTGCCGCTCCTCCATCTGGCGTTCGGCGGCGAGGACGGCCCCCATCGGGACGTCGGTGCGCTCGGCGAGCTGCCCCGGCTCCACCGAGCCGTACCTGCGGATGCGCAGCAGCATCCAGCTGGCGGCCGGCAGCAGGTCGTACCCCGCCCGGTCGGTGATCTGCCGGTAGATCTCGTGGCGCCCCTCGCGGGTGCCGAGCACGGACAGCGCGCGGCACACCTCGTCGTAGGAGGAGCGCTCGACCGGGTTGGGCGCGATGGTCTGGGAGACGTCCGGTGCGGTGACCGAGCCGCGCAGCGGGTCCTCCTTCAGGAACCACGCCAGCACGAAGCCGAGGAAGGCGACCGGGGCGGCGTACAGGAAGACGTCGGTGATGGAGGTCGCGAAGGCGTCCAGGGCCGCCGGGCGCAGCGAGGCCGGCAGGGCGGCGATGCTGCGCGGGTCGGACTGGAGCGCGTCGGCCGAGACACCGGGCGGCAGACGCACGCCCCGGAAGGCCTCGGTGAGCTGGTCGCCGAGGCGGCTCGCGAAGACGGTGCCGAAGATGGCGACGCCGAACGAGGCCCCGATGGAACGGAAGAACGTGGCGCCGGAGGTGGCGACGCCCAGGTCCTCGTACGAGACCGCGTTCTGCACGATGAGGATGAGGACCTGCATGACCAGGCCGAGGCCCAGGCCGAACACGAGGAAGTAGACGCTCATCAGGGCGGTCGAGCTGTGGGCGTCCAGCCGGTGCAGCAGGAGCAGGCCGATGGCGGTGACGGCGGTGCCCGTGACCGGGAAGACCTTCCAGCGGCCGGTGCGGCTGACGATCTGCCCGGAGGCGGTCGAGGACAGCAGCAGGCCGATCACCATCGGCAGCATGTGCACACCGGACATGGTCGGCGAGATGCCGTGCACGACCTGGAGGAAGGTCGGCAGATAGGTCATCGCGCCGAACATGGCGAAGCCGACGATGAAGCTGATGACGGCGGCGAGGGTGAAGGTGCGGATGCGGAACAGTCCTAGCGGCAGGACCGGTTCGGCGGCCCGCCGCTCGACGGCGACGAACGCGACGGCGAGGACGACGCCCAGCACGGCGAGCCCGACGATCTGCGGGGAGCCCCAGGCCCACGTCGTACCGCCGAGGGAGGCGACCAGCACCAGACAGGTGGCGACCGCGGCGATCAGGAAGGTGCCGAGGTAGTCGATGACGTGGTGCGCGCCCCGGCGCGGGATGTGCAGGGCCGTGGCGATCACGGCGAGGGCGACGACACCGACGGGCAGGTTGACGTAGAACACCCAGCGCCAGCTCAGGTGCTCGGTCAACAGCCCGCCGAGCAGCGGCCCGAGCACGCTGGTCGCGCCGAACACGGCACCGAACAGCCCCTGGTAGCGCCCGCGTTCACGGGGCGGCACGATGTCGCCCACGATCGCCATGGACAGCACGATCAGCCCGCCGCCGCCCAGCCCCTGCAGCGCCCGGAAGCCGATCAGCTGCGGCATGTTCTGCGCCATGCCGCAGAGCGCGGACCCGATGAGGAAGATCACGATCGCGGTCTGGAACAGCCTCTTGCGCCCGTACTGGTCACCGAGCTTGCCCCACAGCGGGGTGGCGGCGGTCGAGGCGAGCAGATAGGCGGTGACGACCCACGACAGATGTTCCAGCCCGCCGAGGTCGCTGACGATGGTGGGCAGCGCGGTCGACACGATGGTCTGGTCGAGCGCGGCGAGCAGCAGCCCGAGCAGGAGGGCACCGATCGAGACGAAGACGTTGCCGGGGACCTGCTCGGCGGCCTTCATCTCCTTCGCCGTGGCGTGCGTTTCCAGGGGCATGGGGACCTCCCGGGGCTCTGGGACTCCTACCATCCTCGGCGGTGTTGCCGTTTATGGCCTGTTGAGGTCCCTCTGTGTCCGGTTTGCGGCGTGTCCCGGTTCGGTGGTTGTGGAGGACGTCTGCATAAACTCGGGAGTTCCCGAGGGGAGGGGACTTACGCGTGACGAAACCGACGGGCCACACCTGCCCGGAATGCGGGGCGCCGAGGGGGGCGGACAACACCCCGTCCTGCGACTGCACCCAGCGGGCGTCGGACGCCCTGCGCGAGGCGCGTACGGCGCAGGCGGCAGCGGCGGAGGACTTCGACCCGCTGCGCATCCGCCCGTATGTGGAGGTCGCGGGTGCCTCGGACGAGGGTGCGGCGGCCGAGACACGCCCGGTGCCGGCCGTCGAGGCCACTCTTCCCCTGCGACCGATGCCCGGCGCGAGCACCGCCGACCTGAGCCTCTTCGAGCAGGAGCCACCGCACGGGCCCGGCGCGAGCCCGGCGGACGAGGAGCCACCGCGTCGTTCCCGCCGTACGGTCCTGTTGTCCGTCGCCGGTGCGGCGATCGCGGTCGTGGCGGCGGCAGGCATGGCGAGCGGGCTGTTCTCGTACCACCCGCCGGCCCGGGACCGGGCGGCTCAGGAGGTACGCCCGAGCGTCCCCGCGACGACGGCACCGGGCACCTCGTCGGCCGCGGCGGCGCCTGCCTCGCCCCACCCCTCCTCACCGCCCGTGTCCCCGTCGCCGGACCCGACCCCGAGCGCCACGGCCACGGCCACGTCGGCTTCTCCGACCCCGACCCCGACCAGCTCCCAGAGCGCGTCCCCCTCCTCCTCCGCAACACCCTCGGCGACGGCCAAGGGCACCCCGAACGCGGCGCCCACCGCCTCCGCGCCGGTGCTGCAGCGCGGCGACAAGGGGCCGGAGGTCACGGAACTCCAGCTTCGCCTGAAGCAGTTGAACCTCTACGACGACGCGGTGAACGGCGTCTTCGCACGCCCCGTGGAGGACGCGGTACGCACGTACCAGTGGGCCCGGGGTCTCACGGACGACCCCCTCGGCGTGTACGGGCCGACCACCCGGGAGAGCCTGGAGTCGGAGACGACGGCCCCGTGAGCCACCGCCCCCTGGACCCCCGGCCTTTGCCCACCCACCACCCGACTCGGCAAGCCGAAAGGCCGGCCTCGTCTCAGCCCGTCCGGCGTTCGAGGACGAGGCCGTTCAGGCCGATCGGGGGTTCAGGGGGCGGAGCCCCCTGGCGGGGGCGAAGAGGCGGAGCCCCTGGGGATGGGACGGGTAGGGGCGGCGGGGGCGAGAAACCCTCTTATCCCACGTGCAGACGGATGGATCCATCCCCCACGACCTCCACCCGCACCTGAATGAGGTCCCGCACGACCACGTCGGGCCCATGGGCGGCGGCCCGCGGCCCTACGCCCACGACCTGCATCCCGGCGGCCAGGCCGGCCGCGATACCGGCGCCGGAGTCCTCGAGGACCACACACTCCCGCGGATCGATCCCCAGCTCGGCAGCCCCCTTCAGGAAGCCCTCGGGGTCGGGCTTGCTCGCACCGACCGACTCGGCCGTGATCCGCACCTCGGGCAGCGGCAGCCCGGCGGCGGCCATGCGCGCGGTGGACAGGGCGACGTCTGCGGAGGTGACCAGCGCGTGCGGCACACCCCGCAGCGAGGCGAGGAACGCGGCCGCACCCGGGACCTCGACCACGCCCTCCACGTCGGCGGTCTCCTCCGCGAGCATGCGGGCGTTGTCGGCGAGGTTCTGCTCCACCGGCCGCCCGGGCAGCAGCACCGCCATCGAGGCGTGGCCCTGCCGCCCGTGGACGACCTCCATCACCTCGTCGCCGTCCAGTCCGTGCCGCTCGGCCCAGCGCCGCCAGAGGCGCTCGACCACGGCGTCCGAGTTGACGAGGGTGCCGTCCATGTCGAGCAGGAGGGCACGGGCGGTGAGCACGGTGGGGACGGTGGCCGGCATCGGCAGCTCCAAAAGGGGAGAACGGGACAAGGCGGCCCCGCCCGCCGGTCAGGGAAAACGGGCGGGAACCACTTTGTTCCTCCACGGTACAAAACATGGCGCGGGTCCGCCACCACCGTCGGTGAGGGTTCACCGAACGTTCAGTTCAGCCCGCCACGGCCTCGTACAGGCTCCACACGCCGAGCCCCAGCATCAGCAGGGCCGCGATCTGCGTGATCAGCCGCAGCGGCACCCGCTTCATCAGGGCCTTTCCGCCGACGATGCCGAGCCCGGCAACCGCCCACAGACCGAGTACCGCGCCGAGGCCGACCGAGACGGGGTCGTCGTAACGGGCGGCGAGGTTGGCGGTCATGATCTGGGTGAGGTCACCGAACTCGGCGACGAGGATGAGCATGAAACCCGTGCCCGCGACCTTCCAGAAGGACTGGCCGGCCGGCTTGCGGATCTCCTCCTCGTCCTCATCCTTCTTCATGAGCAGCACCGCGGCCCCACCGAGGAAGAGGACACCGGTGATCGCGTGCACGATCTGCTGGGGCAGCAGGGTCAGCACACTGCCGGCCGCGACGGCGAGCACGACGTGGAGCAGGAAGGCGGCGGCGACACCCGCGAAGACGTACGAGGCGCGGTAGCGGGTGCCGAGGACGAGGCCGGCGAGCGCGGTCTTGTCCGGCAGTTCGGCAAGGAAGATGACGCCGAACACGAGCGCCGTCACGGTGATGCTGATCAACATTCCTCAATCGGTCGGGGGCTGCCCCGCCGAGAGTGCTGAACCTCACATGAGACACCTCGGCATGGCAGCACACTCGGCGCCCATGCCGTGGGGCATGGGCGTGCACTGCTTGCCGAAGGTCTCGCTGGGCGGTCCTGCAGGGATCCGCCTCCGGGCGCCGGCTCAGGCTGGCTGAGCAGTATGTCGACGGTCCGGCGAAGAGCTACTCCCCTTCTGCGCGTCCCATAGTACGCGACGCGAAAGTTCCGCCGTAAAGCTTGTCGTGTCATGGACACGTCACTAAGTTCTTACCGGGCGCTCACCCTCTGGCAACACGGCACCGCGAGCATTCCCTCGCTCGCGCTCCAACACCCCCACCCCACCAGGGAGTTCGCATGCCGAAGTTCTACGCGCGTCGACGTCTGAGCATACTCTCCGCCCTTACCGGACTCATAGCTTCCGTCGCCCTGCTCAACTCCCCGAGCGCCTCCGCCGCGCTCCCCACGCCGGTCAGCGCCGCCACCGCCCGCAGCTACCTCTCCCAGCTGACCGTGGCCACCGAGAACCGCACCGGCTACAACCGCGACCTCTTCCCGACCTGGATCACCATCTCGGGCACCTGCAACACCCGCGAGTGGATCCTCAAGCGGGACGGCTCGAACGTCGTCACCAACTCCTCCTGCACCGCCACCAGCGGCAGCTGGTACTCCCCGTACGACGGCGCCACCTGGACGGCCGCCTCCGACCTCGACATCGACCACCTCGTGCCGCTCGCCGAGGCCTGGGACTCCGGGGCGAGCAAGTGGACCACCGCCCAGCGCCAGGCCTTCGCCAACGACGTCACCCGTCCCCAGCTTCTCGCCGTCACCGACAACGTGAACCAGGCCAAGGGCGACCAGGACCCGGCCACCTGGATGCCCTCGCTGACGTCCTACCGCTGCACCTACGTCCGCGCCTGGGTGCAGGTGAAGTACTACTACGACCTCTCGGTCGACTCCGCGGAGAAGACCGCGCTGACGAACGACCTGGCGAGCTGCTGACCGCTGCCGCTCCTCCGCCCTCCTCGGCCCCGCCCCCGGGCGGGCCGTCGCGGGGGGGCGGCCGGGTGTCCGGACGGCTACGCCGGCCGCCGCCGCATCAGGAACCCGGCCGCGGCACCGGCACCGAAGAGCGCCGCCACCGACACACCCGTGGCCAGCCAGGTGGCGCCCAGCCAGCGGGCACCGTAGTAGCCGAGGGCGACGCTGTAGGCGGCCCAGGACAGGCCCGCCAGGGCGGACCAGGGGACGAAGTCGCGGGCGCGGCGGTGGGCGGCACCGGCGCAGAACGAGACGACCGAGCGCCCGGCGGGCGCGAAGCGGGCCAGGACGACCAGGGCGCCACCGCCCCGGGACAGGGCCTCGCCGAGACGTTCCTGCGCGGCGGTCAGGCGGCGGGACCGGGCGATCGCGCGGTCCAGGCGCTCACCGCCCCGCCAGGCCAGCCGGTAGGCCACCAGATCACCGAGGACCGAGGCCGTCGCGGCGGAGAGGATCAGGCCGAAGATGTCCGGCACGTCACCCGTCGCCGCGCCCGTACCCGCCGCCGCTGCCGTGGCCGCCGTGATGACGAGCACTCCGCTCGGCAGCACGGGCACGAAGACGTCGAGCAGTACCGACAGGGCCACCATGGCGTAGATCCATGGACCGGCGGCCAGTGCCCCCACGCTCTCCCACACGACAACTCCCCCGTTGCTCCCCCATGACAGCCATACAGCGTACGCCGGGGGTGTGACAGGAGGGTTCGGGGGGGCACATGTGTCGACACAGCGTGTTCACGCACGTGCTCGACGGCGACGGCACCCCCGCACATGAGCGACGGCGCCCCTCCCCGCTCGACAGGGGAAGGGCGCCGTCGCCCGGCGGGGCGGTCAGGCCGCCATCGGGGCCCGTTCCGTGGCCGACTGCCGCGTCTCGTCCGCGCGCCGTGCGAACAGCCGGTCCAGACCGAAGGCGCCGGAGCCGGTGAAGACCAGCAGGAGGAAGGCCCAGCTGAACAGGGCCGACAGCTCGCCGCCGTTCTGGATGGGCCACAGGGCGGCCTGCTGGTGGACGTCGAAGTACGCGTACGCCATCGAGCCGGAGGCGATCAGCGCTGCGCCGCGGGTGCCGAGGCCGAGCAGGACCAGGCCGCCGGCGACCAGCTGGATCACGGCCGCGTACCAGCCGGGCCAGGTGCCGGACGGGATCGTGCCGCCGTCGGTGCCGACGGCGCCGCCGAGGACGCCGAAGAGCGAGGCGGCACCGTGCACGGCGAACAGCAGGCCGATGACGATGCGGAAGAGGCCGATGACGTACGGCTGAGCGGAGTTGAGACGTGCAGACATGAGGGGGCTCCTCTTCGGTGTCGGTGTGGCCGGCCGGCCGGGGACGGGGCCGGTCGTGGGGGCGGCGGTACCGAACGAGGGATCCAGGTTAGGCGTACCTAATTCATGCTTGCAAGTTCAACATTTGGCCATGGTTCCGCTTCCGCTTGCGGTTCCGCATCGGCCGCGGCCGCACGTAGGACGGCTCGCGCCACCGCGTCGGCATCCGAAAGCGTGACCGAATCCACCCCTGGACGAGCGCCCGCTGCCGTCACCCAGTGCACACCCTCCGTCGGCACACCGAGTGCGAACCGCCGTGCGTGCACCTGGTCCTGACGATCAATCAGACGATAGGGACGCCGTGTCACGTCCAGCCCTCCGGTTTCGTAACCGTCCACGATGTGCGGCCGGCAGGCGCCGCTCGCCAGCAGCCCGGCGAGCAACTCGTCGGACGTGCGCCGCAGATCGGGTTCCGGAAGACGCGCCTCTATGAGGGTCGTCACACGCACCGCCGACCCCGGCACGGCCGGCGAGCGGGCCACCCACGCCCCCTGCCCGGCCCGGACCTCCAGACGCGGCCCCAGCACCTCGACCACGCCCGCCTCGACCAGGGCCGCCAGTTCCTCGATCCGGCGCCGCGGCGGGCCGATGGACAGGAAGGCGTTGAGCGGGGTGTACCAGCGGTCCAGGTGGGCACGCCGGGAGTCGCCGGTCAGGCCGCCGTGGTCCACCACCAGGCGTATCTCGTTGCGCAGATCACGCAGCACGTCCAGCGCCGCCTTCAGCGGTCCGCGCACGTTGCCCAGGGCGGCCTGCGTCGCGTCCTCGCGCAGATACGCCAGCAGCCACGCCCGCCACTGCCCGCTCTCCGCGAACTCCCGCTCCCCGTACGGCCGGGAGATCCGCTCCCAGCTCCAGCGGTCCCCGGCGCCGACCCCGTACTCCTCCAGCAGCTCCGCCTCCCGGGGATCCCCGTGCGGCACGGCGAGGAAGCGGCCGGTGAAGTCGGGCCGGCCGGTCAGCGCTCCGTAGTAGACCGTCTCCACCTCCTTCGCGACCAACGGCCATATCTCCGAGAGGAAGTCGGGCGGCTCACCGGAGTCGGCGCGCTTGCGGAAGCCCGCCGTGACCTCGGGGGTGAGCACCAGCGGAAAATGGCGGCCGTACGGGCCCTTCCCGTTGTCCCCGCGCGCCTGGTACGGCACCCCCCGCCGTGAACCCGCGTACACGCGCGGCTCCTGTCCGGAGGGCCGGTAGTGCAGGGCGCCGTCGGCGGCGCGGACGAAGCGCCCGCCCCGGCCCGTGGTCAACAGGGCCATGTGGTCGAAGAAGTTGAGGCCCAGGCCGCGCAGCAGTACCGGTTCGCCGGGCGCGAGCGGGGAGAGGTCGACATCGGCCGGATTGGCGGGGGGTATGTGGCGCAGGCCGTACCGCTCGGCGTGTCCGGCCGCCCGCTCCTGTTCCGCGTCCGGCGCCGTCGGCAGGTGTCCCTGGGCCAGCACCACCGCGGCCAGCCCGGACAGCACCCGGCCGTCGTCGAGGGTGAGCGTCTGGCCGCCGCCGGGTCCGTCGTCCAGCCGTACGGCGCGGGCCCGGTGGGTCTCGACGCGCACCGCGTGCGGGGCCGCCCGGACGGTCCGCGCGAACACCCACTCCAGGTAGCGGCCGTAGTGGGCGCGGGAGGGGTAGTCGTCCGGGCCCAGCGTTCCGTCCGCCCACTCGTGCAGGCTGGGGCCGGGGCGGATCGGGCCCGAGCAGTCCACGCTGGCGTCGGTGAACAGCGTCACCTGGCTCGCCACGGTGTTCATCAGCAGCTCGGCCGACTGCGTGGGCCGCCAGACCCGGCCCGGGCCGGGCGGCGCCGAGTCGATCACGTGGACCGTCAGCCGGACGCCCGGCGGAAGGAGTTCCGGCGCGGAGGCGCAGAGGCGCTCCAGGACGCTGGTTCCGCGGGGTCCGGCCCCGACCAGGGCGACGGAGACCGTGGGGGATTCCTGGATCGGTGCAGACAACGACGTGACTCCCGGGCGTGTGGGGCGCATGGCAGCAGACCGCCGACTGGAAGCGGACGGTCCGCCTCATCATGCCTGTCCGGGGCCCGCCGGGCGGTGCGCCCCCCGGGCCCGTCCGCCTCAAGCAGCTCTTCCCCGGCCCGGGTTGTCCGTCATTCCGGTCATGGCCGCACACTCAGGGCGCGCCGGCTCCGGGTTCCCGGCCGAACTCCCGCACATGCACATGCCCGTCGAGCGGGAAGGCGGGCGGCGCCGCCGGAAGCAGCCGGGCCAGCTCGTACCCGCACTTGCGCGCCACCCGGCACGAGGCCGCGTTGTCCGCCTGGTGGAGCAGTTCGAGGCGGGTCAGTCCGTCCCCGCCGAAGGCCGCGAAGGCCCAGTCGGTCAGCGCGTGCAGCGCGCGCGGTGCCACCCCCCGGCCGCGCGCGGGGGCCGCCGTCCAGTAGCCGACCTCGGCGGAGGGGGCGCCCGGGGCCTCGGCGAACTTCAGGACCGCGTGCCCCAGCACCCGCTCCGGCTCGGGACCGGACTCCACGACGGCGAAGGCGAACCGACGCCGCTCCTCCCACCCGCGCGCCTGCGCCCCGATCCACCGGACCGCGCCCGCCTCGTCCTCCACCACCCCGCTGGTCCAGCGGCGCAGGGCGGCGTCGCGGTACGCCTCGACCAGCGCGGCCGCGTCCGCCGGGCACCACGGTCTCAGCAGGAGAGCGGGGCCCGAGGGGGTGGCGGCCACGTCCAGCCGTGTCGTGGACATTCGGTCCTCCCGATCGCTCGACGGCCCTGTCACCGGTCCGTTCCCGTGTCAGCGCCGCAACTGCCCATTCGATCACGGGAGTCAGCGGGTCCGGGACGGGCCGGCCGTTGATCAGGGCGAGGAGCCGGCCGTACCGGTTGCGGCGGGGATCGTCCAACGCGGCCGGGTGACGCACCGGCCCGGGTCGGCCACGAACCGCTCGCCGGTCGGTGCGGGGCGGTGGAGGTAGCCGCGGGCCACGCCGGTGCCCGCCACGTACAGGTCACCGGTGACACCGTCCGGCACCGGGTTGAGCCGGGCGTCGAGGACGTGGACCCGGGTGTTGGTCATGGGCCGGCCGAGCGGGACCGGTCCGGCCGGGAGCGCGCTGCGCGGCCCGGCGCCGTCGGGCCGGCCGACGGCGCCCGCGCGGGCCGCGGTGAGCCGTGCGACGACGGGCTCGGCCTGCGCAGACCGCGGCTCGACCCCCCAAGGACACGGCGGCCGCCACGACATCGCGGGAGACGGCGACGACGTCCGGTCGTGGCGGCACGACGGCGCCCTCGGACCGCGCCCGGCGACGGCACGGGCGGCGTGACCGGACCGCGCGGCGACCGGCCCCCGCTCCGGGCACCTGTGGACGCGGGTCCTACCCCGCCGCGCCCCGCACGGACTGCCCCCGCACCTCCAGCCCGCCCAGCAGCTCCGCCGTGGCCTCGGCGACGGCCCGCACGGCCTGTTCGAACACCTCGCGGTTGTGGGCGGCAGGCGCCCGGAACCCCGAGACCTTCCGCACGTACTGCAGCGCGGCGGCGTGGATGTCGTCCTCGGTGGCATCTCCGGGCAGTACGGGCGGACGCAGCGTCTTGATACTCCGGCACATGCCCCCAGTCTCACGCACGGCGCGCGCCCCTGCGAGGATCGCACCGAAGGCGGCCACCGACTCCCGGGGCCGACCGACGAGAGGAACATCCTCATGACGAAGCACACCGTGGCGATCCTGGGCCCCGGCGGCACCGGCGGCCTCCTCGCCGCCCTCCTGTCCCGCGCCGGCAACCGCGTCGTCTGCCTGGCCCGGCAGGCCACCGCCGACACCCTGCGCGACACCGGAATCCGGGTCCGCAGCCGCCGGTTCGGCGAGTTCACCGCACCGGTGGAGGCGGACACCGAGCTGCGCGAGCCGGTCGACGCCTGCGTGATCGCCGTCAAGCACACCACCCTGGACGCCGCCCTCACCCGCGTCCCGTCCGCCGTCCTCGGGGACGCCCTCGTCGTACCGCTCCTGAACGGCGTCGAACACCCCGCGGCCCTGCGCGCCCGCTACCGGCCCGGCCAGGTGGCCCCCGCGGTGATCCGAGTGGAGTCGACCCGCCTGACCCCCGGCCTGATCGAACACGGGAGCGACTTCGTCGAAGTGGACCTGACCGGCGACACGGCGGCCCGCCCCCGCCTCGAAGCCCTGGCCGCCACCCTCTCCGGCGCGGGCGTGACCACCCGCGTGCTCGAGGACGAGACGACGGCCCTCTGGTCGAAGATGTCGTTCCTGGCGCCCTTCGCCCTGCTCACCACCCGCTACGGCCTCCCTCTCGGTGAGATCCGCACCCGCCACCGCGAGGAGCTGGAGGCGCTGGTCGCCGAGACCACCGCGGTCAGCCGGGCCTGCGGCGCCCCCACGGACCCGGCCCGGGCCCTGGCCCGGTACGACGCCTTCCCGCCGGCCGCCAAGTCCTCCATGCAGCGCGACGCCGAGGCGGGCCGGCCCCTCGAACTCGACGCCATCGGCGGGGCGTTGCTGCGCGCGGCGGACCGGCACGGCGTGCCGGTGCCGGTGGCGGCCCGCCTGGTGCGGGAACTGCGCGCCGCCGGCCACTGAGCCGGGGGCGGGCGCTACTCGTTCGCGTGAACCTCGCAACCGAACTCGCCACCCAAAATCGAACAGGCGTAGCATTGCCGCGTGGCTACGACCTATGAATTCCCCAGTGACCTCCTCGCCGGTCAGGAGGAGCTGCATCAGGTCCGGGCCGAGCTGTCGGCCCTGCTCAAGCGGCTTCCCTGGTCGGTCGAGCCGATGGACGGCTTCAGCGACGACAGCGGCTGGCGGAAGGTGGAGCGGCCCGCCTCCCCCGGCTGGACGCCGGACGAGCAGGCCGAGGTGGAGAAGCTGCGCCGGCGCGAGCACGAGCTGGCGGTGTTCGTCAGCGGCCACCGCTTCTGGTCCGAGGTCACGGCGGCGGAGCGGGTCGAGGCCCGCACGAAGCTGAAGCACGCCCGCGAGGCGGCGGCCGACCAGGAGTGAGCCGGGGACGAGGGGTCACACACGAAAGCCCCCCGACCGGGACCGGTCGGGGGGCTTCTCGTTTCTTCTGGTGGGCGCGGACGGTTTCGAACCGCCGACATCCTGCTTGTAAGGCAGGCGCTCTACCCCTGAGCTACGCACCCGGGACAGGTCGACAGCCTACATGGCCAGGGGGGCTGTGCCGCAAACCCCGTCCGGGGCGGGGACGGCTCCCGAGGGGCGGAAAAGTGACGGTGCACACGGCGAACTGACCGGCCCGTGTGTTCGTCCTGAACGGGTGGGAGAATGACACCACCCAGGGCGAACAACAGCACGGGAGAGGGATGTGACGGCGACACCGGGCACGCCGGCGACGAGGTCGCACCCTCCTTCGGGCGCCCCCTCGGCTCTGCGCGACACCCTCATCCTGATGAGCCTGCCGGTGCTCGCCGCGCTCGCGCTGCCCGCCGCGTTCGCAGGCGGCGGCACCCGGCGCTGGTTCGGCGGCCGCGCGGAGAGCCAGCGGGCCGAGGCGCAGGCGGCGAAGGACGCCGCCGCGGCCGCGTTCTACGAGCTGGACACGGCCCAGCGGGACCTGCGGATCTCCATCGAGACCATCTCGGCCGTCGACGACTCCCCCGCCGCCCGGCGCGCGGTGGCCGACTTCGCGGCGCTGGGCGGCCGGATCGACGAGGTCAGTCAGCACTACATCCAGGCCGTGGACGCCCATGACCTGGACCGGGACGACCTGGAGGCCGCGGCGGCCGCCCGGGCGCGCGGCGAGCTGACCGCGGCCAAGGACGAACTGGTGCGGGTCAAGCAGGAGCTGGACCGCTTCGGCAGCTCCCTCGGGCCGCTGCTCGGCAAGGCCGAGACCCAGCTGGCCCGGCTCGCCCCGGCCGTGGAGCGGGCCCGGCAGGCGCTGCTGGGCGCGAGCAACGCGCTGGACGCCGTACGGGAGAAGGGCCTGCGGGCCGACGACCTCGCCGCGCGGCTCGCCGCGCTCTCGCCCGAGCTGACCAGGCTGAACCAGGGAGCCGGTCAGCACGGGGTGGCGCCGACGCTGGAGCGGGCCGAGCGGGTGCAGCGGGAGTCCGCGGCGATCCGGGCCGAGGCGGAGCGGCTGCCGCAGAAGGCGGCCGAGATCGACCACCGGCTGGTGAGCCTGCGCACCCGGGCCCAGGCGCTGACCACCCGGGCGGGTCAGGTGGACCCGGTGCTGAGCGAGCTGCGGCGGCGGTTCGCCGCCGCGTGCTGGCAGGACCTGCAGCAGGTGCCGGCCCAGGCCGCGGAGAACGTGCGGCAGGCCGAGCTGAAACTGCGCGAGGCCCAGGCCGCCCGGGACACCCAGCGCTGGCCGGACGCCACCTCGCTGCTGTCGACGGTACGGGCACTGCTGAACACCACGGACGAGGCCGTGTCGGCCGCCGGTGACCGGCTGACCCGGCTGAACGCCGTGCAGAAGGATCCGGAGCAGGAGATCCAGCGGACCCGGTTCGCGATCCGGGACGCCCAGCGGCTGGCCATGACCGGCCGTACGACCCCGGATCCGCGGCACGCGCGGCCGCTGGACGACGCGGTGGCACGGCTGGACCGGGCGATCGGCACGCTGGAGGGCCGGCACCCCGACTACTGGCACTTCCTGACCGAGACGGACGCGGTGCGGCAGAGCACGGCCCGTGTGGTGGCGCAGATCCGGGAGGAACGCGGGGGCCCCGGGCACTGAGCCGTTGCCGCCGGGCCGCGTCGGGCGGATATTGGGTGGAGGTACGTAGGGCCGCCGCCAGCACGCACAGGGAGGCGAAGATGGCCTCACACACCATGCACACGGGAGAGCGTCACCGGATCCGGTTCGACGACCATCTCCCCGTCGACCATCGCCTGAACACCGTCTACCGGATCGGCGCGGGCCTGATGGGCCTGTTCCTGCTCGCCTTCGGCATTCTCGGCCTCACGAACAACATCGGCTTCTTCGACACCGGCGGGAACACCACCCTTGGCCTGAACACCAACGGCACGCTCAGCGTCCTGTCCGTCTGTGTCGGGCTGCTGCTCTGCGTCGGGATGGTGATCGGCGGGAACTTCGCGTCGACGCTGAACATGACGCTGGGCATCCTGTTCATCCTGAGCGGCTTCCTGAACCTGGCCCTGCTCGACGGCGACTACAACTTCCTGGCCTTCAAGATCCAGAACGTGCTGTTCAGCTTCGTGGTCGGCGTGCTGCTCATGGTGTTCGGGATGTACGGCAGAGTCGGCTCGACCCTGCCGCACGACAACCCGTACTGGCGGGCCCGCCACCCCGAGGCGGGGCAGCGGACCGATGCGACCGGGGATCAGGTGCGGTAGGCGTAGAAAGCCGCGCTGGGGTACGACGCGACGAGGCTCGCCACCGACCGGTTGTAGGTGTTGTTGGAGTGGTACGTCACGTACGGCAGGCCCTGCGGGCTGCGGTACGTGACGATCATGGAGTGGTCCTTGGACCCGTCCCTGTTGAAGTCCATCTGCAGCACGTCACCGATGTCCAGCTGGTAGACGTTCGCCAGGCTGGTGACGCGCTTGGAGGACAGGGCGAACCAGGAGAACTCGTTGACGCCGACGAACGAGTCCGACTGGATGTCGGCGTTGCCGAACCACTTGTGGAAGTCGTTCGTGTAGCCGGGCACGTGCTTCCAGCCGCCCGCCTTCAGGGACTGGCTGACGAAGTTGGTGCAGTCGCCGCCCGCGCCCTGCCCGTTGTAGTCCGGGTAGCCGGGGTTGTAGTTGTTCCAGTACTTGGTCGCGTACGCCACCATCGCCTTGTAGTCGTAGGCGCCGGTGGTGATGTTCTTCTGGTTGGCCGGGGCGGGCCACGTGGTGGCCGCACGGGGCGCGTTGGGCGGGCCGTCGTCGGCCGGGGTGGCCTTCACGGAGGACGGCTTCGCGACCTGGTTCACCGCGAGGTAGCCGCCGTCCGTGTCGCGGACGCCGGTCAGCTGCCAGTTGCCCTGCTGGTCGGCCTTGAAGGTCAGCTCGTGGTGGGCCTGGAAGCCGGTGGTCTTCGGCTCGGTGCCCTTGACCTTCGCGTAGGTCAGCGCCGTGGTCTCGGTGACATCGGCCTTGGCCGTGCGACCGGTCACGCGCGTCGCGTCCAGCGTGACGCGGGTGCTGGCCTTGCTGTACTTCTCGCCCAGCTTCGCGAGGCGGGACTGGCGGCCGCGCAGTTCGGTCAGCGCGGAGTTCTCCTGGCGCGACTGCCCCGAGGACAGCTTGACGTCTCCGGAGAAAGTGGCGGCCAGCGGCTTGGAGCGGTGCTGGTCGCTCCGGTCCACCAGGGCGTCCGTGCGGTCCGTGAAGACCGCGTCGGCCAGCTTCTGGAAGGTCGCCTTGGTCGCGGCGTCCACGGTCGGGTCGTCCACGACCGCCGCGCCCGCGCTCCAGTTGGGCACCAGGGCCACACCGGCGACGACCGAGGCGGCCGCCACCGAGACTATGCCGGCGCGACGCCCCTTACGGCTCAGTTTTCTCGATTTCAATGATGTTCCCCTCTACACCGGCACACCGACCGGGCGAGGGCATCTTCGCATGACGTGTGGGCCAGTTGTGAAGAGGGTTGCACAAGTGGAACTTGCGGCGCCCGAACGTCACTTGACCACTGCCGACCAGTCACGCGGCGACTGCGCAGGGTCAAGAGCGCGCAGCTGCTCCAGGGTCGCCGGCTTCTGCACGTCGAGCCAGTCGGACAGTTCCTTGAAGGACACGCACTTGACGCCCTTCTTCGTGCACACGTTCTTCACAACCTGGTCGATGGCCTTCATATAGATGCCGCCGTTCCAGGACTCGAAGTGGTTGCCGATGAACAGCGGTGCCCGGCTGCCGTAGTACACGCGGTTGAAGCCGGCCATGTAGGTGTCGACGGTCTCCTGCTCCCACTTCGGGTAGTCCGCGGGGTTGCCGTCGGTCTGGCCGTCGGACTGGTTGGCGAGGAAGTTGAAGTCCATGGACAGGCCCTGGTAGTCGCCGCCCTCGTAGGGGAGCAGCTGGAGCGGGAAGTTCCAGACGCCGTTCTTCTTGGCGGGCCATATCTGGAAGTCGCCGGTGGAGCTGGCGTCGTAACGCCAGCCGTAGCCGTAGGCCTTGATGGCCTTCAGCAGGTTCTTCTGGCCCTCCAGGCAGGGCGCACGGCCGCCGGCGACCTCCTTCTTGAAGTCGAAGGGCAGCGGCGCGATGTCCTTGAAGCCGGTGTTGGTCTTCCAGTGCTCCACGATGTCGTAGAACTGGTCGATCTCGCTCTTCCACTCCTCGACGCTCCAGTCGCCGCCGCCCTTCTTCTCGCAGAAGTGGCCGTTGAAGTGGGTGCCTATCTCGTTGCCCTGGTCGTAGGCCTGGCGGAGCTGCTCCAGGGTGGTGCGTATGTGGTCGTCGGTCGCGTAGTCGATCGCGGCGTCGCCCGGCTCGTGCTGCGGGCCGTGGTAGAGGGTCTTCTTGTCCTTGGGCAGCAGGTAGATGCCCGTGAGGAAGAAGGTCATGTGGGCGTTGTACTCCTTGGCCAGCTCCCGGTAGTGCGAGAAGAGGTGGTCGCTGCCCTCCAGCGCACCGTCCCAGGAGAAGACGACGAACTGGGGCGGCTTCTCACCGGGCTTGAGCGGCTTGGGTACCAACTGCCCCTTCTGGGGGCCGGTGTAGGAGGTGGAGCCGTCGCCGAGGATCTTCGTCCTGCCGTCCCACGCGGGCGTCCTGGCGGGCTTCGGCGCGGCCTTTCCGGAGGTGTCCTTGCTGGCGGCGGTGGGCGCGGTGTTGTCCCGGTGGCTGAGCACCAGGTAGCCCGCGATCGCCGACGCGACGGCGAGGAGGGCAGCAAGCATCCGCATCCCGACGCCGTTGGGACGGGGGCTGGATTTTGCCCGGCGGCGACGGCCGGTCTGCGGCTTCTTGTTCATGCGGCTCATTCTGGTGCGAGGGGAGGGGGGTCGGCGGGGAGCCTCGGAGGTCAGCCGAGGCCCGTGGCGTGCGCCCAGATGCCGTACGGGACGTCGACGTCGTCGGTGGTGGTTCCGGCGAACCCGTCGAGCGAGAGGGGTTCCAGGGACTTGGTCAGGTCGATGCGGTAGACGACGACGGAGGTGGACACGGACGCGGAGGTGCCGACGTACCAGGCGGCGCTGTCGTCGTCGGTGGTGCCTGCCTTGCCCGACACCTGGGCCGTGCTCGTGGGGTGGGCGAGGCGGTAGGACTCCGCCAGCGCCCGCTCGACCTTCTCCGCGACACCCGCGCCCACCGCCCGTTGCGGGCGCGGGGTGGCCAGAGCCACCTGGGTGCCGTTGCGGGTGATGCGGCGCACCGAGTACGGCTCGGTGTGCGTGCCGGAGGCGGCGAAGGTGGCGTATCCGCTCGCCATCCGGATCGCGCTGGGTGTGGAGTTGCCCATCGACAGGGCGGGCACCTGCGGACCCATGCTGGAGGAGAGCAGGCCCGCCGACACGGCGGTCTCGCTGACCTTGTCCAGACCCGTGTCCATGCCGAGCTGCATGAAGGGCGTGTTCACCGACTTGGCGAGGGCGTTGTCCAGGGTGATCTGCCCGTAGGACTTCTGGCCGTCGTTGTGGGCGGCGACCTTCTTGCCGCTGCGGTCCCAGTAGGGGCCCTCGGGCGTGGTGACGGGGACGCCGTCGTCGCCGTCGTAGACGGTCTCGGGCGTGACGGGCGTCGCGGCTCCGCCGCGGGTCTTGTGGACCCCGTGCTCCAGACCGGCGGCGTAGACGAAGGGCAGGAACGCCGAGCCGGCCTTGACGGTGGTCGCATTGGACTCGTTGTAGCCCTGCTTGCGGTGGTCGGGACCGCCGTAGACGGCGAGTATCCGGCCGTCGGCGGCGACCGAGGCGGCGCCGTAGTGGGCGGTCTTCGCCTGCTCGGGGTGGACCTTCTTCCCCTGCTCACGGGCCTTGGTGACGGCGGCGGTCAGCGCCGTCTCCCGCTTGCGGTCGAAGGTCGTGTAGATCTGGTAGCCGCCGAGGTCGAAGTCCCGGTCGGAGATGCGGGCGGCCTTCTTGGCGTACTGCTGGGCCAGCTCCACCAGGTAGTCGCTCTGCGTGCCGGTGTCGTAGACGCGGCCCGACTTGAGCGGCTCGGGGAAGGTCTTGTACTTGGCCCGCTGGGCCGGCGACAGCTTGCCGATGTCGACCATCCGGTCCAGGATCCAGGACCAGCGCTCGACGGCCCGCTTGTGGTTGGCTGCACTGACGGTGGGGTCGTAGAGCGCGGCACCCTTCAGCATGGAGGCGAGCACGGCCGCCTCGCTGGCGTTGAGCCGGCTGACGTCCTTGCCGTAGTAGGCCTGGGAGGCGCGCTGGATGCCGTAGGTGCCGCGGCCGAACCAGCTGGTGTTGAGGTAGCCCTCAAGGATCTCGTCCTTGCTCATCTTGTTGTCGAGCTTGAGCGAGATCATCGCCTCGGTGAACTTGCGGCTTACGGTCTGATTCTGATTCAGGTAGACGTTCTTGACGTACTGCTGAGTGATGGTGGAACCACCCTCGGTGTCCCCTTGTCCGATGGTGCGCCATACGGCCCGGGTGATGCCTTTGACGGAAATACCGGGATCCGAGTAAAAACTCGCGTTCTCCGCGGCGAGCACCGCCCAGCGGACCTGCTCGGGTATGTCCTTGAGCGGCATGTCCTGACGCCGCACCCAGCCGGTGCGGGCCATCGGCGTCCCGTCGGACCAGAAGTAGACGTTGTCCTGCTGGGTGGCGAAGGTGTTGAGGTTCTTCGGTATGTCCGTCATCTCGTAGGCGATGAACAGGGACAGGCTGATCACGACGAAGCCGGACAGCACGGCGCCGAGCCACTGGCGCCAGGAGGGTATCCAGCGGCGCCAGCCGATACGGCCGGGGCGCGGGTACAGCGGCCTGAGGCGGCGGGCGTACGGGGCCAGCGGCGCGAGCCGGGGGCCCGCGACGGCACGCAGCCGGGCGAGGGCGGACGTGGCGGCGACGGTGAGACGGGCGCGGGCCGGGAGGCGGGCGCTGCGCCGGCGCTGCGCGCGGCCGCCGGAGGCAGCAGGCTCCGGCGGCGGAGGCACCCGCAGCTGCATGGTGACGTCCGCACGGAGGGCGTCGACCTTCAGATGCAGAGTGGCGTCCGTCTCCTGCGGCTGCCGCTCCTCGGGCCTGGGACTCTTTTCGTCCCCGCTGCCTTCCGGCCGCTGCCATGACTTGGCCAAGGCTGCGTCTCCCCTCGCACTGGTCCTTGCGCGCGCGGTTCAGACTCAGCAAGGTGGACACCGCCGCAATGGTCATCGCGGTGCGGTGAACCCCCCTTTTCCCCCGGTCTTACGGCTCCTCGCGGCTAAGCTAAGTTATCAGCGATCTTTTCAAAATCTCCGCACCAGTTTCGGGCAGAAGCGAACACTCATAAAACTTTGGAGTGCTGTGACAAGCGCCACTCCGGTTAACCTGTGCGCATGCCTCGCTATGAGTACCGCTGCCGCACCTGCGGCGACACCTTCGAACTGAGCCGTCCGATGGCGGAGTCCGGTGCGCCGGCCGCCTGCCCCACGGGCCACGATGACACGGTCAAGCTGCTGTCGACGGTAGCCGTGGGCGGCACCTCCGCAGCACCCGCCCCGGCGCCCCGGGCGGGCGGGGGCGGGGGCGGCTGCTGCGGCGGAGGCTGCTGCGGCTGACGCCGACCGTGCGGGTCAGGCCTTCGGGCGGGAGGCCCGCAGGAACTCGCGTACGATCCGCTCCCCGGCCAGCACGCCACGCTCGGGGAGCGCGCTGATCTCCGGTGCGCTCCAGCCGCTGTCCGCCAGCTCGCCGTGGCCGGGGCGCCAGCCGCGGTCGGCTGCCAGCAGCAGGTCGGCGTCGAGCAGGGAGTCGCCGGCGGCCAGCGTGAGGTGGGCGCCGGTGCGCCGGGCCACCTCGCGTACGGCCGCGCTCTTGGTGAGCGGCTTGGGGACGGCGTAGATCTTGCGGCCCTGGAGCGAGACCGTCCAGCCCAGGTTCTCCGCCCAGGCCGCCAGCTCCTTCACCCACTCCTCGGGCAGCAGCTCGCGTTCCACGACGAGATAGGCGAACAGGTCCTCGGCGACCCGGTGCTTGCGCACCCAGACGGGGTCGGCGGTGGCCATCAGGTGCTCGCGGACCTCCTCCAGCGGCGCGCACTCCTCGGCGAGCCGGGCCAGCACCTGTGCGTGCCAGTCCTGGTCCGTGACGCCGTCGACCAGCAGATGCCCGCCGTTGGCGCAGATCGCGTAGGCCGGCTGCGGGCCGGGCAGGTTGATGCGCTGGTACTGCTTGCGGGTGCGGGTCGTGGTCGGCACGAAGACGGCCGCGTCACCGAGGTCGGTCAGCAACTGGGCGGCCGCCTCTGTCATGTAGGACAGCGGCCTGCTCTCGTGGACCTCGACGCACAGCAGCCGGGGCGCCCGCGCGTCCGGCATGGTCAGCGCGAGGGCCGCCGAGGAGTAGATCAGCGTACGGTCGAGATCGCTCGCCACCAGCACCGGCATCAGACGTTCACCGCCCTGCCGTCGGCGCCCGTGGCACCCCGGGTGTACTTGGGGTGGATCAGACCCACGCAGGTGTACGGCAACTCGCCGACCTCCTCCACCGGAACCCCTCTCTGCTCGGCCAGCAGCCGTACGTGGTCGAGGTCGGCGCCCGCACCGGCCTTGGCCAGGATCTTCCATGGCACCCGGCGCAGCAGCACCCGGGTGGTCTCGCCGACGCCGGGCTTGACCAGGTTGACGTCGTGGATGCCGTACTCCTCGCTGATCCGCTCGACGGCCCGCCAGCCCTCCCAGGTCGGGGTGCGGTCCTCGGCCATCAGTTCCTTGGCCGCCGCGTCGACGGTGTCGGCGACCTCGGGGAAGCAGGCGGAGACGGCGTCGAGGAAGGCCACGGAGACGTCGGCGCCGGCGAGTTCGCGGTAGAACTTCGCGCCGTGGAAGTCGTCCGGGCCGACCAGGTCCGCGCGCAGGACCGTACGGGATATGAGCCCGGACACGGTCGAGTTGAGGCAGGCGGACGGGATGAGGAAGTCCTCGCGGGTGCCGTAGGTGCGCACGCACGAGCCCGGGTCGGCGAGTACGGCGATCTCCGGGTCGAAGCCGGTGACGCCCTCCTTCTCCTCGAACTCCTCGATGGCCTGGGTGAGTTCGCGGGTGATGGCGCCCTTGCCGGTCCAGCCGTCGACGAAGACGACGTCCCGGGGGTCGTGGTGGGCGGCCAGCCAGCGCAGGGCGTTGGCGTCGATGCCGCGGCCGCGGACGATCGAGACGGCGTAGTGCGGGAGTTCGAGGCCGTGCCGGAACCGGGCCCAGCGGCGCATGAGCACGCCGACGGGGGTGCCCGCGCGGGCCAGGGAGACCAGCACCGGGCGGGGCGACCGCTCGGCGATGACGGTCTCGGTCACGACACCGACGGCCTGGGCGATCCGGGCGGCGGAGGCGTCCAGGGCGCTGTGGAACAGCTCCTGGTACTGCTCGCTGGGCTGGTACTCGACCGGCAGCGACTCGGCGTAGTGGGCGCCGCCGCTCTGGATGGCCTCCTCGCGCTCCTCGGTCGGCGCCTCCAGGGTCACGTCCGAGAGGTCCTGCAGCAGCCAGCCGACCTCCTCGGGGGCGTACGAGGAGAAGGCGGGGCCGCGGAGGGGCTCGGGCAGCATGGCCGGCCTTTCGGGAGAGGAGAGGGGCTCGGGGGCGTACGAGGGGACGACCGCGAGCAGGACGCGCGGGGTGTGGGCGGCCAGGCGGGCCGGCAGACCGTCGGGGGCGTGCAGCGCGGGGGTGTCGGCCACCGAGTCGACCACGGCGACGACGGCGTCGAAACCGGCGCCGGCGACGTTGTAGGCGTACCGCTCGCCGGGGCCGTCGGCCGGGTCGTCGTGGGCGGGGAAGACCAGGCGGGTGCGTATCGCGTAGCCGGGGTCGTCGACCGCGAGGACGGGCGAGCGGGTGGTGGTGGAGAAGCGCACCTCGGCCGGGATCACCCGCTCCAGTTCGCCGGCGATCCGCAGCGGGGCGTACATCAGCTCCTCGAAGCCGAGCACGAGCACCCGCCGGGCGTCGGCGGGCAGCGCCTCGGCGACCCGCGCGGCCATGGCGGGCAGCGCTGCCTCCAGCCGGGCCCGGTGGGCGGGGGTGAACCCGTGCCGGCCGCCGTCGGGCAGGCCGGGGGGCCAGTGGAGGTCGACGCGGGTGATCCGTCCGCCGTGCCGAGGCGACGGCGCCGATGCGACGTGGTCCGGCTGGTGCTCACCTTCAGGGGCGCGGGGCGAGGCATCGTGCGGCTCCGCCGCGCGGGCGCGACCAGCCACGACGGACCCGCACCCGGCCGTCGACGCCTCCTCGGCAGACGCGTGCCGCGCAACCAGCTCCTGCCCCTTCTCCAGGACACCGTCCGGCAGCCGCACAGTCCCGGACGCCGTGGCAATGACATCCACCCGCGCCCCGATCTCGGCGGCGAACCGGGCCAGACGGGCGGAGTCCTCAGCAGAACGCATATCGACCAGGGCCACCACCACATACCGCCGCCGCGGATAGCGTTCATGCAGGTCACGGATGGTGTTGAGAACCGTGTTCCCGGTGGAGAACTCGTCGTCGACCAGGACCAGCGGGCCATCTCCGGCCAGGAGCGCCGCGTCCTCGGGGAGCAGCAGGTGGGAGGTGGCGTGGGAGTGGGACTCCTCGAAGCCGCCCGCCCGGGCGACCCCGGCCACCGGGCGACGCGTGGAGTGCAGGTACGGGGCGAGACCCAGACCGTCGGCGACCGAGTGGCCGAGGCCGGTGGCGGTCTCCGCGTAGCCGAGGACGACCGCCGAGGCGGTCTCCGTCTCGCCGAGCAGCTCGCGGACCCGGCGGCCGAGGCGGAAGCCGTGGCCGTAGACCACGGACGGCGACTGCGGTACGTGTTTGCCGAGCACGTGGGAGACCAGCAGGTGGGCCCGCTTGGGGTTGCGGCGCAGCGCCAGCCCGAGCAGGTCCCGGAGCCCGTCGTCGCCCTCCAGTCCGACTCCGAGCCGCTCGGCGACCCAGGTGCCGGACCAGACCCCGTCGTTCACTGCGTTCTTCATGCGTTCCTTGGGTTGAAGAGGGTCAGCCGGGTATGCCGGCGGCGAGCAGCTCCACGAAGCCGACGTCCTCGCGTGCCACGCCGAAGACCTCGGCGCGGAGCAGGGTCCGCTCGGCCCAGGCGCGATGCGGCTTCACTTCATTCATCTTGTTCGTGTAGGCCGACCGGAGTACACCCCCGCCGCCGCGTTCCGGCCGCAGAATGTCCTGGGCGTCACTGAACTCCTCGTGACTGACCACGGACAGTGCGTGCACGGGCAGCACGTGGGAGGGGTGGATGCAGGTCTTGCCGAGCAGGCCGTTGGCCTGATCCAGGGAGATCTCGCGCAGCAGGCCGTCCATCGCGTGCTCGATGAGCTTCTCGCGCAGCTCGACGGCCTGGACCTCCAGGAACGGGCTCTGTCGCAGCTGCGGCTTGAACATGCGCTCGGGGACCCGGAAGTACTCCCAGACCGGCCCGGTCACGGTGAAGCCGGTGCCGTCCGCCCGGCCGAGCATGTTGACCACGTCGGCGATCACGGAGGCGACGACCTGGACGTCGTAGGCGGTCATGTCGGGGGCCCGGCGCAGGCCGTAGGAGGAGCAGAAGTCGGTGACGCCCAGGCGCAGGGCCAGCACACGGTCGCGGAACTTGTCGACCGCGCGGGCGATGCCCTCCAGGGTGTCCACCCGGGACTCGCGGTACAGCAGCTCGGGCGACTCCAGGACGGGCATGGCGAACAGCCGGCGCCCGCTCTCGGCCTCGGCGGTGGCGAGGGCCTCCAGGAAGGGGAGGCCGCGCTCCTCGGTGAACTTCGGCATGACGAACCCGGACAGCAGCCGCGCACTGGCACCGAGGCGTCGCACGAGGTCGGGGATCTGCTCGGGGGCGCGCACCCGGATGAAGAGCAGGGGTGGTTCCGCGCCCGCGCGGTCGAGAGCGGCGAACTGCCGGACGAGGTTCTCCTCGCCGGCCACGACGTCCGCGTCGTCGATCGAGTCCTCCAGGCACAGCACCATCGAGACCACGCCGTTGCCGGTCTGCTTGACGATGTCGTCGGCCAGCCGCGGCCGGGTCGCCGGGCTGTAGAGCGTGGCGCCCAGGGCCGCGGAGAGCAGCCGGGCCGGGGAATCGGCGGTGAACGCGCACGGCTCCTGGTGGAACAGGCGCTGCCGCACCTCGGGGGCGATGTGCCCGAAATGACGCATATGGCTCCTCAGTGCGCGCAAGCCGAGCTTGTGGATTGGGTAAAGGGTGGCCGGTAATAGTACGTAGGGATCCATGTCGAAGGTTCCCCTCGGGCATGAATTTCCGGTAACTCACCCGTGTCGGCGCCGACACCCCCCGCATTGTCGTGGCCAGGACCAAGAAGGCAGGATGACCACATGACGCACGCGATGCTGAAGGGGTCGAACGTCCCGCTCGAAGCCACCACGGTGCGCGCCGTGCTGCGCTGGACCCCCGGACAGGGGGTCCCGGACGTGGACGCCTCGGCGCTGCTGCTGGGCACCGACGGCCGTGTGCGCTCCGACGAGGACTTCGTCTTCTACAACCAGCCCAGGCACCCTTCGGGCAAGGTCTGGCGGCTGGGCAAGAAGCGGATCACCGAGGGCCTGACCGACACCATCCAGTCAGATCTCTCCGGGGTCGAGACCGACGTCGGCCGCATCCTGCTGGTCGCCTCCGCGGACGGCGAGTCCTTCGACCGCGTTCCGGCCCTGTGCATCGTGCTGTACGACGCTGCCGTCGTCGACGGCGAGCCGCTGGCCCACTTCGAGATCACGCCGGAGACGGGCGCGGAGACCGCCATGATCTGCGGCGAGCTGTACCGGCGCGGGGAGGGCTGGAAGTTCCGCGCGCTGGGCGAGGGCTACTCGAACGGTCTGAAGGGCCTCGCCACGGACTTCGGCATCTCGGTGGACGAGTCGGAGCCGGAGGAGGAGGCGCACCAGCCCCTGCCCCTGCCCGAGACCACGTCCCAGCCGCTGCCTCCCGAGCAGCCGACGACGGTCCCGACCCAGTCGGCCTACGGCTACCCGCAGCCCGCGTCGGCGCAGCAGCCGGCCTACGGCTACCCCCAGCCGACGTCACCGCAGCAGCCGGCCTACGGCTATCCCCAGCCCCAGCCGGCCCTGACAGCCCCGGACCCGAACTTCCGGCTGCCCCCTCAAGGGCCGCAGTTCATCGGCCGCTAGGGTCGGCCGGCTCAGGGGCGCGGCGTCACTTCTCCACCTTGGACTTGTACCCGCGCCCCCAGGTCAGCCCCCACCCGTACAACCGGTCCAGCTCCCCCTGGAATCCGTACACGAACTTCACCTCGCGCCGGACGATCAGCTCCCCCTTCACGTTCTCGATCATCACGACCGCGCATGACCGGGCCTGGGGATGCCGCTCGTCCAGGCCTATCTCGATACGAGGCCCGTTGCTCGGGTAGAGAGTCACGATCGCGTGCGTACGGTCGAAGGCCGGTGTCTGGTCGTAGATGTACACGAAGACCAGCAGCCTCTTGATCGCGTCCCGGTGGTCCAGGTTGATGTACATCGTCTCGCCGGACGCCGATCCGAACCGGTCGTCCCCGCTGAGCTTGATGTACGGCGGTGCGTTGACATCGCCGAGGTAGCCGCCGAGCGGCTGGACGACCCCCTTGGTGCCGTCGGTCAGCTCGTACAGACAGCCCAGGTCGAGGTCGACGTTGACCATGCTCTGCCCGTGCCCGAGCACCTCCGGCGGCTTGAGCGCCCTGAAGGGGTGCCGGAAGAGGCTGGTGCGCTGGTTGCTGTCGAAGTCGGTGGTCCGCATCCGCCAGGTCAGGTTGACGCGCAGATGGCCGGTGGCCGCGTCCTGCTTGGTGAGCGACACCTGATGGTGACGTCCGGTCAGCTCGATCGCGTTGCTCGCCGCGCTGCCCGAGTCGAACTCGGCCCGGCTGCCCCGCAGCCCGTCGAAGAACCCCATTCCCGCCCCCACGTACTCGTCCCGAAACGCCGTCGGGGCGGCCGACCACGTCGGCCGCCCCGAACAGAGCGTTCCTCACCGGACGGGCTGTCACACCCCGTCACGTCCCTGATCTTGCCCGTAAGGGCGCTCGGGGTCGCCGGACGTCAGACGCCGGACGGGATCTCGGCCTTCTCGTCCGAGCCCGCTTCACCCTCCGCGGCCGCCAGTGCGCGGTTGCGGCGGACGGAGGACCAGAAGGACCAGGCGATCAGGACGACGCCGACGAGACCGGTGATGACCTCGTTGATCTCGTACCGGATGGTGACCATGAGGATCACGGCCAGGGCGCCGATCGCGTAGTGGGCGCCGTGCTCCAGGTAGACGTAGTCGTCGAGGGTGCCCTGGCGGACCAGGTAGACCGTCAGCGAACGGACGTACATCGCGCCGATGCCGAGGCCCAGCGCCATCAGGACGATGTCGTTGGTGATGGCGAAGGCGCCGATCACGCCGTCGAAGGAGAAGGAGGCGTCCAGGACCTCGAGGTAGAGGAACATGAAGAACGCGGCCTGGCCGGCCAGGACCACCGGAGAACGTTTCTTCCCGGTGCGGGCGGCCTCTTCCTCCTCCTCGTGCTCGCGCTCCTCCTCTTCCTCCAGCTTGTCCTCGAAGTAGCCGGAGAGACCGCCGACGATCATGTACGTGATCAGGCCGGCGATGCCGGCGATCAGGACCGTCTGCGCCTTGTCGACGTGGGCGCCGCCGTGCTGGTGGGCGTGGGTGGCGAAGGTGAAGGAGGTGATGAGCAGGACGATCAGGGAGATGCAGACCGACAGCATGTCGACCTTGCCGAGCTTGGCCAGGGGCCGCTCGATCCAGCGCAGCCACTGGATGTCCCGGTCCTCGAAGATGAAGTCGAGGAAGATCATCAGCAGGAACATGCCACCGAAGGCCGCGATCGCCGGGTGGGCGTCCGTGACCAGCTCCTGGTAGCGGTCCTTGTTGTTGAGAGCGAGGTCGACGGCCTCGATCGGGCCCATCTTGGCGCTGATCGCGACGATGACGACGGGGAAGACCAGCCGCATGCCGAAGACCGCGATGAGGACGCCGACCGTGAGGAAGATCTTCTGCCAGAAGGCGTTCATCTTCTTCAGGATTCCGGCGTTGACCACCGCGTTGTCGAACGAGAGCGAGATCTCCAGGACGGAGAGGATCGCCACGATGCCGAAGGCCTCCCACCCCCCGTAGAGGACCGCAGCGACCAGACCGATCGCGGTGACCGCGAACGACCAGCCGAAGGTTTTCAGAAGCACTGGCTACCCCATCGTGTTGGTACGGGTCTCCCCCGCGCCGTACTCAGCTTTACGAAACGTTGACTCCGAAGTCTAGAGCGATGCCGCGCAGCCCGGACGCGTACCCCTGACCCACCGCACGGAACTTCCATTCGCCCTGGTAGCGGTAGAGCTCTCCGAAGATCATGGCCGTTTCGGTGGAGGCGTCCTCGCTGAGGTCGTAGCGGGCCAGCTCCTGGCCGTCGGCCTGGTTGACCACGCGGATGAAGGCGTTGGAGACCTGTCCGAAGGTCTGGCCGCGCTCGTCGGCCAGGTGGATGGAGACGGGGAAGATGACCTTCTCGCACTGGAGCGAGACCTTGGTCAGGTCCACCAGGATCGATTCGTCGTCGCCCTCGCCCTCACCGGTGAGGTTGTCGCCGGTGTGCTCGACCGAGCCGTCGGGGCTGGTGAGCTGGTTGTAGAAGACGAACCACTCGTCGCCCAGCACCCGGTTCCCGGCGCCGCACAGCAGGGCGCTGGCGTCCAGGTCGAAGGGGGCGCCGGTGGTGGAGCGCGCGTCCCAGCCGAGTCCGATCAGGACGTTGGTGAGGTTCGGTGCGGCTTTGGAGAGGGAGACGTTGCCTCCCTTGGCGAGCGTGACGCCCATGATGCTGGTCCTCCCCTTGCGGTGCTTCTTTGGTTGTCCTGCGCGTCCGGCGCCGACCGTAAACGGTGCGGCGCCGGACGGTATGGGCGTCGGAACCCTGCTGGGATCAGACGTTGACGCCGAAGTCCTGGGCGATGCCGCGCAGCCCCGAGGCGTACCCCTGGCCGATGGCGCGGAACTTCCACTCCGGGCCGTTCCGGTACAGCTCGCCGAAGACCATGGCGGTCTCGGTCGAGGCGTCCTCGCTCAGGTCGTAGCGTGCGATCTCCTGCCCGCCCGCCTGGTTGACGACGCGGATGAACGCGTTGCGGACCTGCCCGAAGGACTGCTGGCGGTTCTCGGCGTCGTAGATCGAAACCGGGAAGACGATCTTGTCCACGTCGGCCGGGACGCCGGCCAGGTTGACCTTGATCTGTTCGTCGTCGCCCTCGCCCTCACCGGTGAGGTTGTCACCGGTGTGCTCCACGGAGCCGTCGGGGCTCTTGAGGTTGTTGAAGAAGACGAAGTGCTGGTCGCTCGCGACCTTGCCGGAAGTGTTCAGCAGCAGCGCACTGGCATCGAGGTCGAAGTCGGTGCCGGTCGTGGTGCGCACGTCCCACCCCAGACCGACGATGACGGCGGTCAGGCCCGGGGCCTCCTTCGTCAGCGATACGTTGCCGCCCTTGCTGAGGCTGACTCCCACGAGTCCTCCATGTGGTGTCCAGGGGCGGGGAGCCCCGTCGTGCTCGGATATGGGATCAACGTGCCGATCCTAGTGACGGGTTCCCGCCCCCCGCAGACCCTGGACCCGATGACTCACAGGTGTCGGCCCCGAGGCCGGATCACAGGGTGTCGAGCGCCTTCACGTACTCGCTCAGGTCGCGCGCGTCCGGCAGGCCGTTGATCACGGTCCACCGCACGACGCCCTCCTTGTCGATGATGAAGGTGCCGCGGACGGCGCAGCCCTTGTCCTCGTCGAAGACGCCGTAGGCGCGCGAGACGTTGCCGTGCGGCCAGAAGTCGCTGAGCAGCGGGTACTCCAGGCCCTCCTGCTCGGCGAAGACGCGCAGGGTGTGGATGGAGTCGTTGGAAACGGCGAGCAGCTGGGTGTCACGGTCCGAGAACTGCGGCAGGTTGTCGCGCAGCTCACACAGCTCGCCGGTGCACACGCCGGTGAAGGCGAAGGGGTAGAAGAGCACCACCACGTTCTTCTCGCCGCGGAAGTCGGAGAGCTTCACGGTGCGGCCGTGGTTGTCCTTGAGCTCGAAGTCGGGCGCCTTGTCGCCGACCTGGATCGCCATCGTCCTGCATCCCTTCGGTGGGCTGATCGGGTGAGAGCGTGCGAACGCTCGGAACCACCCTACGCAGCGATCACCGCGGGTTCAGCGCGGACTTTCGGACGGGCCGGGTACCCCCGGCCCGTCCGATGCCCTTGGGACGAGGCGTCTACTTCTTGCCGGACTTCGCGGCCTTCGGCGTCGCCAGACGCGAGCCGCTCCAGTCCTTGCCGACGCTGACGCTCTTGGACGCGGTCAGACCGGCAGTCGTCGCGGCCTCCGAGATGTCGCTCGGCTCCACGTAGCCCGTACGGCCGGTCTTCGGCGTGAGCAGCAGGATGGCGCCGCCCTCTTCGATGTACGTGGTGGCATCGACGAGCACATCGGTCAGGTCGCCGTCCTCGTCACGGAACCACAGCACGACGGCATCGGCCACGTCGTCGTAGTCCTCGTCCATGAGGTCGCCTTCGATGGCTTCCTCAATGGCCTCGCGGAGCTCCTGGTCGACGTCGTCGTCGTAGCCGATCTCCTGGACCACCTGCCCGGGCTGGAACCCCAGCCTGGCGGCAGGGTTCGTCCGCTCCTCCGCGTGGTCCGCGGTCGCGCTCACGGGTTGCCTCCTGATCATGTCTTGGTGAATGTCTCAGCCACGCGCGTGCGCGAAGCATTGGCCGTAGTCCACACGGGCGGGACGGATCGCGCAAGTACCCGGCCGTTCAGACCGCCGAAACGGTGACGTTCCTGGCCGTGTCGCCGCAACTTCTGGCACCGTACCCCGATTCGCCATGACCCACATCACACCGGTGCGCCCGGTTTGCGCCGTTCGGAATCATCCGGCACTACGGCCCTCGAACAAGTTTGCCAAGTCCGTCACAGCCCGGGCGTATCGTTGCGTTTTGGCCGGACCCACGCCTTGGTTACCCCACGGTAGAGATGACGTGGGCCTTCCCGAGGTACACGATGGGGATCGGTGTAGGCAGTAGGAAAAAAGTGGCCCTCTGACAGGTAAGGAACAGCGTGGCTTCCGGATCCGATCGCAATCCGATCATCATTGGCGGCCTTCCGAGTCAGGTTCCTGACTTCGATCCCGAAGAGACCCAGGAGTGGCTCGACTCCCTCGACGCCGCCGTGGACGAGCGCGGCCGTGAGCGGGCCCGCTACCTCATGCTGCGCCTGATCGAGCGGGCCCGCGAGAAGCGCGTGGCCGTGCCGGAGATGCGCAGCACGGACTACGTCAACACGATCCCCACCCGGGCCGAGCCGTTCTTCCCCGGCAACGAGGAGATCGAGCGCCGGATCCTCAACGCGACCCGCTGGAACGCGGCCGTGATGGTCTCGCGCGCGCAGCGCCCCGGGATCGGCGTCGGCGGCCACATCGCCACCTTCGCGTCCTCCGCCTCCCTGTACGACGTGGGCTTCAACCACTTCTTCCGCGGCAAGGACGAGGGCGACGGCGGCGACCAGGTCTTCTTCCAGGGCCACGCCTCCCCTGGCATCTACGCGCGCGCGTACATGCTCGACCGGCTCAGCGCGGAGCAGCTCGACGGCTTCCGCCAGGAGAAGTCGAAGTACCCGAACGCGCTGTCCAGCTACCCGCACCCGCGCTCCATGCCGGACTTCTGGGAGTTCCCGACCGTCTCCATGGGCCTCGGCCCGCTGGGCGCGATCTACCAGGCCCGGATGAACCGCTACATGCAGGCGCGCGGCATCGCGGACACCTCCAAGTCGCACGTGTGGGCGTTCCTCGGCGACGGCGAGATGGACGAGCCGGAGTCGCTCGGCCAGCTGACGATCGCCGCGCGCGAGGGCCTGGACAACCTGACCTTCGTCGTCAACTGCAACCTGCAGCGCCTGGACGGCCCGGTGCGCGGCAACGGCAAGATCATCCAGGAGCTGGAGTCGGTCTTCCGGGGCGCCGGCTGGAACGTGATCAAGCTGGTCTGGGACCGCACCTGGGACCCGCTGCTCGCCCAGGACCGCGACGGCGTGCTGGTCAACAAGATGAACACGACCCCGGACGGCCAGTTCCAGACCTACGCCACCGAGTCCGGCGACTACATCCGCCGGCACTTCTTCGGTGACGACCACCGGCTGCGCGCGATGGTCGAGAACATGACCGACGACCAGATCCTGCACCTGGGCCGCGGCGGTCACGACCACCGCAAGATCTACGCGGCCTTCAAGGCGGCCGTCGAGCACAAGGGCCAGCCCACGGTCATCCTCGCGAAGACGATCAAGGGCTGGACGCTGGGCCCGAACTTCGAGGGCCGCAACGCCACGCACCAGATGAAGAAGCTGACGGTCGACGACCTCAAGGGCTTCCGGGACCGTCTGCACCTGCCGATCTCCGACAAGGAGCTGGAGTCCGGCCTGCCGCCGTACTACCACCCGGGCCGGGACTCGGAGGAGATCCAGTACATGCACGACCGGCGCAAGGGGCTCGGCGGGTACGTCCCGACGCGCGTCGTGCGCTCCCAGCCGCTGCAGCTGCCCGACGACAAGACGTACGCGACCGTGAAGAAGGGCACCGGTCAGCAGTCCATCGCCACCACGATGGCCTTTGTCCGGCTCCTCAAGGACCTCATGCGGGACAAGGAGATCGGCCGGCGGTTCGTGCTGATCGCACCGGACGAGTACCGCACGTTCGGCATGGACTCGTTCT
Organism: Streptomyces sp. BK340; assembly: GCF_007827595.1. Taxonomy (GTDB): domain Bacteria; phylum Actinomycetota; class Actinomycetes; order Streptomycetales; family Streptomycetaceae; genus Streptomyces. The sequence goes on along the minus strand of NZ_VISR01000017.1, from coordinate 161,981 downwards.
TCCCGAGCGCCAAGATCTACAACCCGCTCGGCCAGCAGTACGAGGCGGTCGACCGTGACCTGCTGCTCGCGTACAAGGAGTCGCCGACCGGCCAGATGCTGCACGACGGCATCTCGGAGGCGGGCTGCACGGCCTCCCTGATCGCGGCGGGCTCGGCCTACGCCACGCACGGCGAGCCGCTCATCCCGGTCTACGTCTTCTACTCGATGTTCGGTTTCCAGCGCACCGGCGACCAGTTCTGGCAGATGGCCGACCAGCTGTCGCGCGGATTCGTACTGGGTGCGACCGCGGGCCGTACGACCCTGACCGGTGAGGGCCTCCAGCACGCGGACGGCCACTCCCAGTTGCTCGCCTCGACGAACCCGGCGTGCGTGGCCTACGACCCGGCCTACTCGTACGAGATCGCGCACATCGTCCAGGACGGCCTGCGCCGGATGTACGGCAGCGACGCCGAGCACCCGCACGGCGAGGACGTCTTCTACTACCTCACCGTCTACAACGAGCCGATCCAGCACCCGGCCGAGCCGGCGAACGTGGACGTCGAGGGCATCCTCAAGGGCATCCACCGGATCAGCGAGGGCGCGGCGGGCTCGGTCCCGGCGCAGATCATGGCGTCCGGTGTCGCGGTGCCGTGGGCGCTGGAGGCCCAGAGGCTCCTCGCCGAGGACTGGAACGTGAAGGCCGACGTCTGGTCGGCGACCTCCTGGAACGAGCTGCGGCGCGAGGCCGTGGCGGTGGAGGAGCACAACCTGCTGCACCCGGAGGAGGAGCAGCGGGTGCCGTACGTGACGCAGAAGCTGAGCGGTTCCGAGGGACCGTTCGTGGCCGTGTCCGACTGGATGCGATCGGTACCCGACCAGATCGCCCGGTGGGTGCCCGGCACGTACCAGTCGCTGGGTGCCGACGGCTTCGGCTTCGCGGACACCCGTGGCGCGGCCCGCCGCTTCTTCCACATCGACGCCCAGTCGATCGTGGTGGCGGTGCTGACCGAGCTGGCCCGGGAGGGCAAGGTCGACCGGTCCGTGCTGAAGCAGGCCATCGACCGGTACCAGCTGCTGGACGTCTCGGCGGCGCACCCGGGCGCCGCGGGCGGCGACGCGTAACGCTGTACGGCCTGCGCGGGCCGAGGGCGGTGGATTTCGATTCTCCACCGCCCTTGCGTTTTCCTTACGATGCGGACATGCAGCAGCAATCGGCGCAGACGCGGTGGGAGCGGCGCACCCAACGGCCCCTGCTGGCGCTGGCCGTGGCCTTCGCCGTCGCGTATGCCGTGCCGATCGTGGACAGTTCCGCGGGGCAGGACCTGACGGTCGTGTGCACGGTGGTGGAGTGGGTGGTCTGGGGCGCGTTCGCCGTGGACTACCTGATACGGCTCACGCTCACGCCCCGGCGCAAGGAGTTCGTGCGGACGCACTGGCTCGACCTGTGCGCGGTGGTGCTGCCCGTCCTGCAGCCGCTCAGGCTGTTGCGGCTGGTGTCGACGCTGATGCTGGTGGGGCGGCGGGCCCGGATGGCTCCGCAGATCCGGCTGACGACGTATGTCGTGGGGTCGGTGGTCGGGTTGTTGATGTTCGGGTCGCTCGCCGTGCTGTCGGTGGAGCGGGAGTCGCCGAACGGGAACATCCGGACGCTGGGTGATGCGGTGTGGTGGTCCTTCACGACGATGACGACCGTGGGGTACGGGGACCATGCGCCGACGACCGGTCTGGGGTGGATGATCGCGGTCGGGCTGATGCTGTCGGGGATCGCGCTGCTGGGTGTCGTCACCGCGAACATCGCCGCGTGGTTCATCTCGCGGTTCGAGAAGGACGACGTGGAGGAACGGCGGCAGACGGAGGCGATCGCCTCTTTGGCGGAGGAGGTTCGGCTGCTGCGAGCTGAAGTGGCTCGGTTGGCTGCGGACCGTGAAGAACAACGGAGTTGACCCGGCACCCCTCGCCGGCCCGCGCCGGCGGGGTGCCGCTGCGCCCACCCGTGCCGCCCCAGCGGCACGAGTGCCCGCAGCTACGCGCATGCACTGTGCGGGTGCGGCGACTGCGACATCCCAGGGGCGCGGGGCTGTATCGATGTGCGGCTCCGCCGCGCGGGCGCGACCAGCCCCAACCGGGCCGCAGACGAAGCACAGCCACATCGCCGAAGGCGAAGGCGCGCGCAGCCCCCTCCGCAGCGCGCGCCGCGGCCCGGTCGTCCTCCCATGTCCTGCGGAGGACTTGACCCACTGTGACCTGCGGCGCGTGCCGAGTGCGAGGAATCTTTAGCGGAGTCACCCTGATAGGGGAAATCCGCCCCGGACGGGTCCTCAGATGTGGCCGACTCCCGCGCCCGCCTCCGCGTTCTGCCCGCGCTTGGTGAGCAGCGCGACGAGGATGGCGACCGCCGCCACGCCCGCCGCGACCAGGGACGCGAGGCTCATGCCGGAGATGAACGTGTCATGGGCGACGCCGGTGATCTTAGCGATGACCGGCTCCGGGGTGCCCTTGGCGACGGGGGCCACACCGACCTGAACGGCCTCGGAGGCCTTGTCCAGCTGAGCCGGGGTCAGCGGCGGCAGCCCCGCGCCGGTCCAGTTGCCCGGCAGGTCGCTGTCGACCTTCGAGGCCATCACGGCACCCAGCACCGCCGTACCGAGGCTGCCGCCGATCTGCATGGCCGCCTGCTGGAGGCCGCCCGCCACACCGGACAGTTCCATGGGCGCGTTGCCGACGATGACCTCGGTGGCGCCGACCATGACCGGCGCGAGGCCGAAGCCGAGGAGGGCGAACCAGATCGACATCACACCGCTGCCGGTGTCGGCCTTCAGCGTCGACATGCCGTACATGGCGATCGCGGTCGCGGCCATGCCGCCGGCCAGCGGGATGCGCGGGCCGAGCTTGGTGATCGCGGCGCCCGCGAGCGGGGAGCCGACGATCATCATGCCGGTGAGGGGCAGCAGGTGCAGACCGGCGTCGATGGGGCTCATACCGTGCACGTTCTGGAGGTAGAACGTCACGAAGAACAGGCCGCCCATGAAGGCGATCGCCATCAGGACCATCAGCACGACACCCGCGGACAGCGGCACCGAGCGGAACAGACCCAGCGGGATCAGCGGTTCGGCGACCCTCGTCTCCCAGAAGGCGAAGAAGGCGAAGAGCAGCACCGAGGCGGCGATGAAGAGCCATGTCCGGCCGGAGCCCCAGCCCCAGCTCGGCGCCTTGATCAGGGCCCACACCAGGCAGAACATCGCGCCGGAGAGCAGGACGATGCCGAGGATGTCGAACGAGCGCGGGGCGCTGTGTCCATTTTCCGGGCTCCGCCCGAGGGCGGCGCGGTGGTCGCGCAGGATCAGCACGCCCAGGACCAGGGCCAGCAGACCGACCGGCACGTTGATGAAGAACACCGACTGCCAGTTGACGTGCTCCACCAGGACACCGCCGAGGATCGGGCCGCCCGCGGTGGAGGCGCCGATCACCATGCCCCAGATGCCGATCGCCATGTTGAGCTTCTCGGCCGGGAAGGTGGCCCGCAGCAGACCGAGCGCGGCCGGCATCAGCAGCGCGCCGAACAGGCCCTGGAAGACGCGGAACGTGACCACCGCGGCGATGCTGTTCGACAGCCCGATGGCGCCGGACGCGGCGGCGAAGCCGGTCACGCCGATGAGGAAGGTCTGCCGGTGGCCGAAGCGGTCACCGAGCTTGCCCGCGGTGATCAGGGAGACCGCGAGGGCGAGGAAGTACCCGTTGGTGATCCACTGGACGTCGGCGAAGCTCGCCTTGAGGTCCTTCTGGATGGCCGGGTTGGCGATCGCCACGATGGTGCCGTCGAGGGCCACCATCATGACCCCTACGGCGACGGTGATGAGGGTGAGCCACGGGTGCCCGCGCAGCCCCGCGGCCGGGGTCGCCTCCGGCGGGGCTGCCGGCGTCCTGTCCTCCGGCCCCGTCGTGTCGATGGTGGTCTGACTAGTCATGCGTTCGAGGCTAGTGACAGCCACTGACAATTGACAAACCAATTCACAAGTCGGTAACTGACACATTATGGAAACACTGCGTGAGCGCAAGAAGCAGCGCACCCGGGACGCCCTGCTGCGCTCCGCCCTCGAACTGTTCACGACCCGCGGCTACGAGCACACGACCGTCGACGAGATCGCCGAGGCCGTAGGCGTCTCGCAGCGCACCTTCTTCCGCTACTTCGCCGGCAAGGAGGACGCGGCGTTCGCCGTCCAGGACCTGGCGGAGGCCCGCTTCGTGACCGCGGTGCGGGAACGGCCGGCGCACGAGACCCCGATGGAGACGCTGCGGCAGGCCGTGCTGGAGGGCTGGGACGGGCTCAGCGAGGCCGTCGAGGCGGTCGTACCGGTCGAGTTGTACGTGCGTATGTACCGGACCATCGAGTCGACCCCGTCCCTGCTCGCCGCCCATCTGCTGCGCTCCGCGGCCACGGAGGAGACCCTGGCGCGGCTGCTCGCCGAACGGGAGGGCGTCGACGTGGACGCCGACCCGCGGCCGCGGCTGGCCGTGGCCGTCTTCGGCGGGGTGATAAGGGTCACCGAGCGGCAGTGGAGCACGGGCGACGACTTCAGCATGGAGGCGATCCGCGAACTCACCGCGTCGTACCTCGATCAGGTGGGTTCCGCGCTCACCGGGAACTGGCGTATCACCTGAGGTCGTTCAGGGTTCGTTCGACACCTAACGAAACGTGATACCTGTCACTCGGTTACCCCGAGACCCTCCCGTTCTCCTAGTGTGTCCTCCCAGTGACTTCCTTCGACACCTCCCCGCAATTCAACGTCTGGCGCATGCTGCTCGCGCTGGCCGTGGTGTTCGTGATGCTCGCGACCACCGGCTGGACCGCGCTGCGCAGCCACCGGGAAGCGAGCGCTCTGCAGGCCTCGCTCGCCAAGTGGGAGCACGGCAGCATCCACGGCCTGCACCTGCCGGACCCCAAGGGCTCCCCGGCGCGGCTCGCCCACTTCTTCGCCTCGCTCACCCCGCACGAGCAGGACCGCCTCGCCCACCGCTACCCCCTCGCGGTCGGCAACATGAACGGCGCGCCCGTCTCGCTGCGCTACCGCGCCAACCACGTCGCACTGGAGCAGGCGCGCAAGGTCGAGAAGAAGCGCATGCACGACAGCCGGCTCAGCGCGGCCGGACAGCAGGACGCGGGGCGTCGTATGCACCGCTACGAGTCGCTGCTGAACCCCGGACGGCAGATCCTCGCCTTCGACCCGGAGGGGTCGGGCCGGATCGCCGAGGTCGTCGGCAACCTCACCGAGGCCGAGCGGATCTCCGTCGTCGTCCCCGGCGTCGCCACCGACCTGCTCACCTTCCAGCGCACGAACCGCAGGTACAGCGCCCCGGTCGGCATGGCCAAGGCCCTGTACGCGGCCGAGCGGGAGCAGAGCCCCACGACCCGTACGGCCGTGATCGCCTGGGCCGACTACACCGCGCCGGACGGACTCGGTGTGGACGCGGCCACGGGGCTGCGCGCCGCGGAGGGCGCCCTGCGCCTGAACGCGCTGCTGGACGCTCTGCCCGGCAAGGCTCCGGTGTCGATGTTCTGCCACAGCTACGGCTCGGTGGTCTGCGGGGTCGCCGCGCACGGCATGCCCCGCCGGGTGACCGACATAGCGGTGGCCGCGAGCCCCGGCATGCGCGTCGGCAAGGCCTCCGGCCTGGGCACCTCGGCCCGGGTATGGGCGATGCGGGACGCCACCGACTGGGTGCAGGACGTGCCGTACCTGGAGGTCGGCGGGCTCGGGCACGGCGCCGACCCGGTCTCCTCCGCGTTCGGCGCACGGGTGCTGTCGGCGCAGGACGCGCAGGGTCACGCGGGCTATTTCCAGCCGGGCACGGACAGCCTGCGCAACCTCGCCGACATCGGGGTGGGCGCGTACGACGCGGTCACCTGCGCACGCGAGAACGATGCGTGCCGGGCCGGTCTGCCCCGCACGTCGATGGCCCAACGCGCGTAGAAACAGCAGGAAGTGCGGTCTGCGCGGGTGGCGACGGAGGAGCACGTGCCGCATACGATGAGCCGCATGGGTGACGTACTGGCGGGTTTTCATGCCGTCTGGGAGTTCGAGTCCGACTCCGTGCTCATCCGCTACGAACGGGGGATTCGAACACCGAAGCTCTTCCAGGCGCTGGGCGAACGGCGGATCCCGCTGTCGGCGGTCGAGGAAGTGGCTCTCACGCCGGGCAAGCGCGGCACCGTCGCACTGCGGCTGCGGCCGCGCGTCGGCGCCGACCCGCTGTGGGAGGCGGCGTCCGGGCAGCTGCGCGAGGGATCGGACCCGTACCGGCTGGCGCTGCCGGCCGAGCGGTCGACGCTCGCGGAGTACTACGCCGACGAACTGAAGGGGCTGCTGACCGAGTCCGGGCCCACCGACCGGTACCTGGTGGCCGCGCCGACGGCACCGCTGCAGTTCAAGGCGTACGACGGGAAGGCCTCCTTCGACGGGACCACCGTGCAGTTCCGGTGGTCCTGGACGGGAGCCTCCTCGGCGAAGTGGAAGGCCGGGGACCAGAGCTTCGCGGTCAGCGGCCTCAGCGGGGTGGAGTGGCGGTCGCCGGAGGTCTTCGAGGGACATCTGCGGCTGCTGCCCCGCGAGGGCGGCTCCGCCCGGCCGGCGCAGCCCGACCAGGATCCGGCGTCCGTCGTCTTCGGGCTCGGCTACGGCCCGGTGCACGAGTCGCTGCCGTTCGCGGCGGCCGTCCTGGAGGCCGCACGCACCCGCGGGCCGGTACCGGCGGTCCCGGCCCCGGCACGCCGGGACCCGGCCGACATCGCCGAGCGGATCCGCCACCTCGGGGAGCTGCACCGGGCGGGGCTCCTCACGGACGAGGAGTTCTCGCAGAAGAAGGCGGAACTGCTGGCCGAGCTGTAGTCGGCGCCCTGCGCGGTCAGCGCTCCGTGGCGTAGAAGCTGATCTTCCGGTCCAGCACCGAGAGGGTGTCGTGCAGCTCCGCGATCCTGGCCAGCACGTCCCGACGGGTGGACTCCAGCAGGGCCTGGCGCTCCGGGTAGGTCGTCTCGCCCTCGCGCACGAGTTCCGCGTAGCGGACCATGTCCGCAACCGGCATGCCGGTCAGGCGGAGCTTGGTCACGAAGTCCAGCCAGTCCAGGTCGCGGTTGCTGTAGCGGCGCTGGCCGGTGTGGGAGCGGTCGATGTGGGACATCAGCCCGATCCGCTCGTACCAGCGCAAGGTGTGTGCGGTCAGGCCGGTGAAGGCGACGACCTCGCTGATCGTGTAGCGGTCCTGTCCGTCGGGGCGTGGGTGCCGCCGGGGCGGGGCTGCGCAGATGTCGGTCCGGTTCGCGTTCTCCTCGGTCTGCATCACCGTCATGGCCCCACGCTATGGCCTTCGAGTGCACTCCAGGCAAGCGAAACCCGGTAAGAAACCCCCGCGACGGGCCCGGGGCGCGGTCATTAGCGTGTGGGACATGATTCCCGTACGCCGGGCGCTGCCCGAGGACGCCGAGGAAGTGCTGCGACTGCGGCAGGTGATGATCGATTCGATGTCGGGCGACCCTTCCACCGACTGGCACGAGGAGTCCCTGCCGGGACTGCGCGCCCGGCTGGGCGAGCCGGACGGGGGCTTCGCCGCCTTCGTCGTGGACCACCCGGAGCGGCCGGGGGCACTGGCCGCGCTGGTGGCCGGGACGGTCGACTACCGGATCGGGAAGGCGGGCGATCCGTTCGGGACGGTCGGGTTCGTCTTCAGCGTGGCCACCGACCCGGGCACCCGGCGCCGGGGGTACGCGCGGGCGTGCATGGACACGCTGCTGGACTGGTTCCGCGAGCGCGGCGCCGGCCGCGTCCACCTCACCTCGTCCGCCGAGGCCGCGCCGCTCTACGCCGACCTCGGCTTCAGCCCCAAGCCCGAGCCTTTGATGGAGCTGAAGCTCTGAGCGCTTAGGCTCGACGGCATGTCACTGAAGAGCCTCGCGTTGATCGAGAACTGGCCGGTTCCCACCGCCGCGGCCGGTGTCGTACGGGCCGACGGGACCGTCCTCGGGACCCATGGGCCCGTCGGGCACCGGTTTCCGCTGGCCTCGGTGACCAAGCCGCTGGCGGCCTACGCGGCGCTGGTCGCGTACGAGGAGGGTGCCGTCGAGCTGGACGAGCCGGCCGGGCCGGCCGGTGCGACCGTCCGCCATCTGCTCGCGCACACCTCCGGGCTGGCCTTCGACGAGCACAAGCTGATGGCGCCTCCCGGGGAGCGGCGGCTGTACTCCAACGCCGGGTTCGAGCAGCTCGGGGATCACATCGCCAAGGCGACGGACATCGCGTTCGCGGAGTATCTGCGGCAGGCGGTGCTGGAGCCGTTGGGGATGACGCGGACCTCGCTGGACGGGTCCCCCGCCAAGGACGGCGTCTCGACGGTGGACGATCTGCTGCGGTTCGCGGCGGAGGTGCAGGCGCCGAGGCTGCTCGACCCGCGTACGGTCGCCGAGGCGATGACGGTGCAGTACCCGGGGACGAAGGGTGTCCTCCCCGGCTACGGGCACCAGAACCCCAACGACTGGGGGCTGGGCTTCGAGATCCGTGACTCCAAGTCGCCGCACTGGACGGGGTCTTCGTCCTCGCCGCGCACCTTCGGACACTTCGGCCAGTCCGGCACGTTCCTGTGGATCGACCCGGCCGCGGGTGTGGCCGCCGTCGCCCTGACGGACCGCGCGTTCGGCTCCTGGGCGACCGAGGTGTGGCCGGCGTTCACGGACGCGGTGCTCTCCGAGCTGCGCGGCTGACCTTTCGGCTGCGGGCCGGTGGGGGCCCCTCGCGCCCGCGCGGCGGAGCCGCATGTCGAACACTGCCCGCACCCTGGGGAGTTGCAGCGCCCGTACCGGCATGCGCAGCGGCACCCCCGCCCAGCCCACGGGCACCCACGGCCGAACGGCCCCCTTACGGCGCCATCTCCCACAGCAGCAGTTCCGCCGGCGTGACCCCGACCGCCTCCAGGCCCTCCGCGGCCGTGATCCGGGCCGAGTCCCCCGGGCCCAGCGTCTCCCCCGCCAGGCGGACCTCGCCGCGCACCACGTGGACGTAGACCTGCGCCGCGTCCGGCACGGCCGTCCGCTCCCCCGCGGCCAGGCGGCGGACGTGGAGCATCGCACCGGCGGCGGGGACGGCGTACGGGGTGGAGTCGGCGATGCCCGGGACGATCGAGTAGGACGGGTCGCCGCCGGGCGTCAGGGGGGCCAGCCACATCTGGAGGAAGACCAGGGGGGTGGAGCCGTCGTTGCGCTCCACGTGCCGGACGCCCGCCGCCGCGCTGAGGTGCTGGACGTCTCCGGCGCGGACCCGGGTCTCGTGGCCCGTGGAGTCGCGGTGGGTCAGTTCGCCCTCGACGACCCAGGTGACGATCTCCGTGTGGCTGTGCGGGTGCTCGTCGAAGCCGGCGCCGGGGGCGAGCCGTTCCTCGTTGCAGGCGATCACCGCGCCGAAGCGCAGGTTCCCGGGGTCGTAGTGCGGGCCGAAGGAGAAGGCGTGGCGGGTGTCGATCCCGGTCCCGGGGTCCCCTCCGGGGTAGCGCTCCGCGGCGCGCCGTACGTCCATCACGGCACCACCGTAGACCGCGCGCACACCTGCCGGGCCCGGCGGGGGCGTCTCACCTGCTGACCCCGGCGGCGCACGCTCAGGTCCGGATAAGGCAGTCTTGTCCACGTGCCCGAACCCGAATCCCGCCACAGCGAACACGCAGCACGCGCCGTCCACCCGCACTCCGCGACCCTGAAGCGGCTGGAGAAGTCCTCCGGGAGCCTCGCCGCGCAGGCCATCGCACGCATGGACGAGAGCCTGCCGTGGTACCGGGCCATGCCCCCGGAGAACCGTTCCTGGATCGGGCTCGTGGCCCAGGCGGGCATCGCCGCCTTCACCGAGTGGTTCCGGCATCCCGACGCTCCGCAGGCGATCTCGACGGATGTCTTCGGGACGGCGCCCCGTGAGCTGACCCGGGCCATCACGCTGCGGCAGACCGTGGAGATGGTGCGCACCACCATCGAGGTCATGGAGAGCGCCATCGACGAGGTGGCGGCGCCCGGCGACGAGAACGTGCTGCGCGAGGCACTGCTCGTGTACGCCCGGGAGATCGCCTTCGCCACCGCCCAGGTGTACGCCCAGGCCGCCGAGGCACGCGGTGCCTGGGACGCGCGGCTGGAGTCGCTCGTCGTCAACGCCGTACTGAGCGGGGAGGCCGACGAGGGGGCCGTGAGCCGGGCCGCAGCGCTGGGCTGGAACTCGCCCGAGCATGTGTGTGTCGTGCTCGGAACCGCTCCCGACGGGGACAGCGAGCTGACCGTGGAGGCGATCAGGAGGGCGTCGCGGCACGCCAAGCTCCAGGTGCTCACCGGGGTGCTCGGCGACCGGCTGGTCGTCATCGCGGGCGGCAGCTCGAATCCGCTCGCCGTCGCCAAGTCGCTGATCGGGCCGTTCGCGGCCGGACCGGTCGTCGCCGGGCCCGTCGTACCCGATCTGCTGGCCGCCACGCGGTCCGCGCAGGCCGCCGCCGCGGGGCTGAAGGCGTGTTCCGCCTGGCAGGACGCGCCGCGGCCGGTGCTGGCGGACGATCTGCTGCCGGAGCGCGCCATCGCGGGTGATCCGAGCGCCCGCGAGCAGCTGGTGGAGGAGATCTACAGACCGCTGGAGGAAGCTGGTTCGGCGCTCCTGGAAACGCTGAGTGTCTACCTGGAGCAGGCGAGCAGCCTGGAGGGCGCGGCCCGGATGCTCTTCGTTCACCCGAACACCGTGCGCTACCGGCTCCGACGTGTGACAGACGTCACCGGTTGGTCGCCTTCGGATGTACGATCCGCCTTCACACTGCGGATCGCGCTGATCCTGGGGCGTCTGGCCGATGGAGACGCCCAACCCTAGGCTTTTGTCGGGGCCCCACAAAAGCCCCCCGTGTTCTTCGTCCCTGTCCCCACGGGCGGCCCCGGCCGTCCCCAAGAGAGAGTGTGAGAGTGCTCGTACTCGTCGCTCCCGGCCAGGGCGCCCAGACGCCCGGCTTCCTGACTCCCTGGCTCGACCTCCCCGGTGCCGCCGACCGCGTCGCCGCGTGGTCGGACGCCATCGGACTGGACCTCGTCCACTACGGCACCCAGGCCGACGCGGACGCCATCCGCGACACCGCGGTGGCGCAGCCGCTGCTGGTCGCCGCCGGCATCCTGTCCGCCGCGGCACTCGGTGACATCGCCGAGATCGCCCCGGGCGCCGTCGCCGGTCACAGCGTCGGTGAGATCACCGCCGCCTCCTTCGCGGGCGTCCTGGACGACACCGCCGCGCTCGGCCTCGTCCGCAGGCGCGGTCTGGCCATGGCCGACGCCGCCGCGATCACCGAGACCGGTATGTCCGCGCTGCTCGGCGGTGACCCCGAGGTCTCCGTCGCGCACCTGGAGAAGCTGGGCCTGACCCCCGCGAACGTCAACGGCGCGGGCCAGATCGTCGCCGCGGGCACGCTGGAGCAGCTCGCCGTGCTGAACGAGGACATGCCCGAGGGCGTCCGCAAGGTCGTCCCGCTGAAGGTCGCCGGCGCCTTCCACACGCACCACATGGCTCCTGCCGTGGACGCGCTGGCCAAGGCCGCCGCCGAGCTGACGCCCGGCGACCCGAAGGTCACCTACGTCTCCAACAAGGACGGCCAGGCCGTCGCCACCGGCGCCGAGGTGCTGGAGCGGCTGGTCGGCCAGGTCGCCAACCCGGTGCGCTGGGACCTGTGCATGGAGACGTTCAAGGCACTGGGTGTCACCGCGCTCATCGAGGTGTGCCCGGGCGGCACGCTGACCGGCCTGGCCAAGCGGGCCCTTCCGGGCGTCAGGACGCTGGCCCTGAAGACCCCCGACGACCTCGACGCGGCCCGCGAGCTCATCGCCGCAGCAGCTGATTCCGCTGCTGCCGCAGCGGGCGCCGACGCTTAAGGAGCCGTACCGATCATGGCGAAGATCAAGCCCAGCAAGGGCGCCCCGTACGCGCGCATCCTCGGTGTCGGCGGCTACCGGCCGGTCCGCGTGGTGCCCAACGAGGTGATCCTCGAGAAGATCGACTCGTCCGACGAGTGGATCCGTTCGCGCTCCGGCATCGAGACCCGGCACTGGGCCGGCCCCGACGAGACGGTCGCCGCGATGGCCATCGAGGCCTCCGGCAAGGCGATCGCCGACGCGGGCATCACCGCCGAGCAGATCGGCGCCGTGGTCGTCTCGACCGTCTCGCACTTCAGCCAGACCCCGGCCGTCGCCACCGAGATCGCCGACAAGCTGGGCACCGACAAGGCCGCCGCCTTCGACATCTCGGCCGGCTGCGCGGGCTTCGGCTACGGCCTCACCCTCGCCAAGGGCATGGTGGTGGAAGGTTCCGCCGAGCATGTGCTGGTCATCGGTGTGGAGCGACTGAGCGACCTGACCGACCTGGAGGACCGGGCCACGGCCTTCCTGTTCGGTGACGGCGCCGGCGCGGTCGTGGTCGGCCCCTCCCAGGAGCCGGCGATCGGCCCGACCGTCTGGGGCTCCGAGGGCGACAAGTCCGAGACCATCAAGCAGACCGTGCCCTGGGACCGCTTCCACGTCGGCGACGTCACCACGCTGCCCCTGGACAGCGAGGGCAACATCAAGTTCCCTGCGATCACGCAGGAGGGCCAGGCGGTGTTCCGCTGGGCCGTGTTCGAGATGGCGAAGGTCGCCCAGCAGGCGCTGGACGCGGCCGGAATCACCCCGGACGACCTGGACGTCTTCATTCCGCACCAGGCCAACGTGCGGATCATCGACTCGATGGTGAAGACGTTGAAGCTGCCGGAGCACGTCACGGTCGCCCGTGACATCCGCACCACCGGCAACACCTCGGCCGCCTCGATTCCGCTCGCGATGGAGCGGCTCCTGGCGACCGGGGAGGCGAAGAGCGGCGACACCGCGCTCGTCATCGGATTCGGGGCGGGTCTCGTCTTCGCCGCCACGGTCGTTACCCTCCCCTAGGCACTCCGTGCCGGATCATGCGTCCGGTACGGGATCATCTGCCACAAACCGTCTGGATTATCGAAGAAGGAGCGCCAACATGGCCGCCACTCAGGAAGAGATCGTCGAAGGTCTCGCCGAGATCGTGAACGAGATCGCCGGCATCCCGGTTGAGGACGTCCAGCTGGACAAGTCCTTCACCGACGACCTGGACGTCGACTCGCTGTCCATGGTCGAGGTCGTCGTCGCCGCCGAGGAGCGCTTCGACGTCAAGATCCCCGACGAGGACGTCAAGAACCTCAAGACCGTCGGCGACGCGACCGACTACATCCTCAAGCACCAGGCCTGAGCCACCCCTTAGGCAACAGGCTGCAAGGCCCCGCCACCCGGCGGTGGCGCCGTATGAATCCCGCATCCGTTGGAGAAAGAATTCCCGTGAGCCCGACCAATCGCACCGTGGTCGTCACCGGTATCGGCGCAACCACACCGCTGGGTGGCGACGCAGCCTCGTTCTGGGAGGCCCTGCTCGCCGGCAAGTCCGGCGTCGGTGTCCTCGAACAGGACTGGGCGGCCGAACTGCCGGTCCGTATCGCCGCGCAGATCGCCGTCGAGCCGGGCGAGATCATCCCCCGCCCGCAGGCCCGCAAGCTGGACCGGTCCGCGCAGTTCGCGCTGATCGCCGCCCAGGAGGCCTGGAAGGACGCCGGATTCACCGCCAAGGCCGGTGAGGACGTGTCCGTGAACCCCGACCGGCTGGGTGCGGTCATCGCCTCCGGAATCGGCGGTGTGACGACGCTCCTGGACCAGTACGACGTGCTCAAGGAGAAGGGCGTACGCCGTGTCTCCCCGCACACCGTGCCGATGCTGATGCCCAACTCCCCGGCGGCCAACGTCGGTATCGAGCTGGGTGCCCGCGCCGGTGTGCACACCCCGGTCTCGGCCTGCGCCTCGGGCGCGGAGGCCATCGGGTACGCGATCGAGATGATCCGCACCGGGCGTGCGGACGTGGTCGTGGCCGGTGGTACCGAGGCCGCCATCCACCCGCTTCCCATCGCCGCGTTCGGCAACATGATGGCGATGTCCAAGAACAACGACGACCCCGAGGGCGCCTCGCGTCCGTACGACTCCGGCCGGGACGGCTTCGTGCTCGGCGAGGGCGCCGGTGTGATCGTCCTGGAGTCCGAGGAGCACGCGAAGGCCCGCGGTGCCCGGATCTACGCGGAGGCGGTCGGCCAGGGCATCTCCGCCGACAGCCACCACATCACGCAGCCCGAGCCGTCCGGCAACGGCATCGCGCACGCGCTGCAGAACCTGCTGGACAACACGGACCTGAAGCCGGCCGAGATCGTGCACGTGAACGCGCACGCCACCTCGACGCCGCAGGGTGACGTGGCCGAGATCAAGGCCCTGCGGAAGGTGTTCGGCGACGACGTCGACCACATGGCGATCTCCGCGACCAAGTCGATGACGGGTCACCTGCTCGGTGGCGCCGGTGGTATCGAGACGGTCGCGTCGATCCTGGCGCTGGTGAACCGTACGGCTCCGCCCACGATCAACGTGCGCGAGCTGGACCCCGAGGTCAACGCGGACGTCGTCGTCGGTGAGGCGCGTGCTCTCCCCGAGGGCCGGATCGCCGCGCTGAACGACTCGTTCGGGTTCGGCGGGCACAACGTGGTCCTGGCGTTCCGGACCATCTGAGTGACATGAGGAAGGGCCCCCGCCTGCCGGCGGGGGCCCTTCCTCATGTCCCGGTGCTCAGACCACCTGGTGCAACCAGCGCACGGGCGCGCCCTCGCCCGCGTACCTGAACGGCTCCAGTTCGTCGTCCCACGGCTTGCCGAGGAGCTTGGAGAGCTCCGCTTCCAGGTCGGTCTCGCCGCGCTGGCTGCGGAGCAGGGCCGCGCGCAGGCGGTCCTCGGGGATGAGGATGTCGCCGTGGATGCCGGTGACGGCGTGGAAGATGCCGAGGTCCGGGGTGCAGCTGTAGCGCTCGCCCTCGGCGGTGGGGCAGGGCTCGGCGGTGACCTCGAAGCGCAGGAGGTGCCAGCCGCGCAGGGCGGAGGCCAGCTTGGAGGCCGTGCCCACCTCGCCCTGCCAGGAGAACTCCGAGCGCCAGGTGCCGGGGGCCGCGGGCTGCCGGATCCAGTCGAGGTTGACGCGCGTGCCGAGCACCCCGGCGACGGCCCACTCGACGTGCGGGCACAGCGCGCGCGGCGCGGAGTGCACGTACAGAACTCCACGTGTCGTCACCGGAACCTCCGGGCAGAGCGGGACATCTTGCGGACTGGCTGGGCGGCTGTGGCGCGACGGCCGCGTTGATGGCGAGGCTACCCTGCGGCGGCGCAAGGAGTGTGACGTACCGTCGGTCCCAGTGCCAGGAAACTCCCGCCATTCACCCATGGGGACGCTTGTACGGGGGTGAGCCGTTCCAAGGTCCCCGGGCCGGGAACCCTCGCGCGTTGTTATGGGAGGGAGCACTGCACGTCGAGCGAGGGGATCAGCAGGGATGCGGAAGCGAAGGCACCGTGCGCGGGCTGCCCTTGCCGTCGTGGCGGCGGCCGTGCTGAGCACGGCGGGGTGTGACGCCTTCGGTGGTGGCGGTGACGGTACGAAGGATTCCGGGGCGAGCGTGTCCCGTCCCTCGCCCCGGCCCACACCGGTGTGGAACCGCAGCCCGGACTCGATCGCCGCGGTCGGTGACTCCATCACCCGCGGGTTCGACGCGTGCACGGTGCTCTCCGACTGCCCCGAGGTGTCGTGGGCGACGGGCAGCGACGCCACGGTGGACAGCCTGGCGGTGCGGCTGCTGGGGGTGACAGGGGCGGCGGAGCGCAGCTGGAACTACGCGGTGACCGGTGCCCGGATGTCCGACCTGCCGGAGCAGGTGGCCCAGGCGGCCACCCGCGCCCCCCAGCTGGTGACGGTGATGATCGGCGCGAACGACGCGTGCCGCTCGTCGGCCCGGGCGATGACCTCGGTGGCCTCCTTCCGCACGGACTTCGAGGAGTCGCTGGCCACCCTGCGCGCGGCGCTGCCGAAGACGCAGGTGTACGTGGCGAGCGTGCCGAACCTGAAGCGGCTGTGGTCGCAGGGCCGGACGAACCCCCTGGGCAAGCAGGTCTGGAAGCTGGGCATCTGCCCGTCGATGCTGGGGGACGCGGACGACCTGACCGTCCGGGCCACGCTGCGCCGGGACAAGGTGCAGAAGCGGGTGGAGGCCTACAACGCGGTGCTGAAGGACGTGTGCGCGAAGGACCGCCGCTGCCGCTTCGACCGGAACGCGGTCTTCGACTACCGCTTCGACACGGAACAGCTCAGCCACTGGGACTGGTTCCACCCGAGCCGGAACGGCCAGGCACGGCTCGCCGAGATCGCCTACCGCACGGTGACCGCGGAGCGGCCGTGACCTAGGGTTTCCCACATGAGCGAACTTTTCGGCACACTTTCCGACGGCACGCCGGTGCACCGTTGGACGCTGGAGCGGGCCGGGGTGCGGGTGCGGGTGTTGTCGTACGGCGGGATCGTGCAGTCGGTCGAGGTCCCGGACCGATGGGGGTCCCCCCCGCTCGAGCGAAGCCGAGAGTGGGGGAGGGCGTACGGCGGACGTGGTGCTGGGGTTCCCGGGGCTCGACGGCTACCGGGAGCATCCGGAGCCGTTTCTGGGCGCTCTGGTCGGCCGGTACGCCAACCGCATCGCGGGCGGCCGCTTCCCGCTGGACGGCTGCACGTACGCGCTGGAGCAGAACAGCGGCCCCAACTCGCTGCACGGCGGCTCACAGGGGTTCGACAAGCGGGTGTGGGAGGCCGAGCCGGTCGAGGACGGGCTGCGGCTGAGCCGGGTGAGCCCGCACGGCGAGGAGGGGTTCCCGGGCCGGCTGGAGGTGACGGCCACGTACACGCTGGACGCGTCCGGCGCGCTGCGGATCGCCTACGAGGCCGTCACGGACGCGCCGACCGTCGTCAACCTCACCAATCACACGTACTGGAACCTGAGCGGCTCCGGCCACGCGGGCGGGCACGAACTGCGGCTGGCCGCCTCCCGGTACACCCCGGTGGACGGCGACCTGATTCCCACCGGGGAGCTGGCGGACGTCTCCTGCTCCCGCTTCGACTTCCGTGCGGCCCGCAAGGTGGGCTCCGGCTACGACCACAACTTCGTGCTGGACAAGGGCGTGACCGAGGCGGCCGAGGAGGTGGCCGAGCTGTACGACCCGGCGTCGGGCCGGGTGCTCACCGTGGCCACGACCGAGCCGGGCCTGCAGCTCTACACCGCCGACCACCTCGCGGCCCCCTTCGCCCCCGGCGACGGCATCGCCCTGGAGACCCAGCACTTCCCGGACTCCCCGAACCACCCGGACTTTCCGAGCACCGAACTGCGGCCGGGCCGGGTCTTCCGCTCGGAGACGGTGTACGGCTTCGGCGTGCAGGGCTAGGGGGTTTCGTTTGGATCAGGCCGGATCAGGCCGCGGCGTCCGGTGCGGTGCATCGCAAGGCGGAGGAGCACCCGCGTACTGGGCGTACCCGGGTGGTCCGACAACGCGGCGAGGTGCCGTGCCGGACGCCGCGGACCCGGGCCGATCCGAACGAAACCCCCTAGGGGGCAGGCACGATTGCCCCGGTCCAGGGGTCAGGTCCCGGACCGGGGCGGCTCGTGGGGGGCTTTGTCCCCGGTGTGTGGGGACTGTCCCGGATCAGACGTTAATCGGCGCGGCGAGCTTGTGGTCGGCGATCGAGCGGGCGACGGTGATCTCGTACGAACCCTTCACAAATGCCCAGGCCTTCGTCGTGTCGTCCCAGACCTCGAAGGCGCGCCGGGGCAGTTCGACGCTCACCTCGACGCTCTCGCCGGGTCCGGCCTCGGCACCCGCGAATCCGGCCAGGAAGCGTGCCGGGCGCCGGGGGCCGGGCTCGGCCGGGGCGACATAGACCTGGACTACCTCGCGGCCGGGCCGTTCGCCGGTGTTGCGCAGCCGGATGCGGGCGGTGGTGCCGTCCGTCTCCAGGGCTTCGTAGGCCCAGTCGGTGTAGCCGAGGCCGTGGCCGAAGGGGTACGACGGGGTGCGTCCGGCCTTCTCCCAGGCGCGGTAGCCGATGAGCAGGTCCTCGGTGTAGGACAGTTCGCCGTCGGTGGGGACGACCTGGGTGACGGGGGCGTCGGTGAGGGAGCCCCAGGTGGTGGGGAGGCGGCCGCCGGGCTCGTGGGCGCCGGTCAGCACGTCGGCGAGGGCGGCTCCGCCCTCCTGGCCGGGGAACCAGGTCAGCAGCACGGCGGCGACCTCGTCGCGCCAGGGCAGTTCGACCGGTGAGCCGGAGTTGACGATCACGACGGTGTTCGGGTTGGCGGCGGCGACGGCGCGGACCAGGTCGTCCTGGCGTCCGGGGAGGCGCAGGTCGGTGCGGTCGAAGCCCTCGGACTCGACGCGGTCGGTGGTGGCGACCATGACGACGGCCGTGCCGGCACCGCGGGCGGCCTCGACGGCCTCGGCGATCAGCTCGTCGGGGTCGCGCCGGGGGCCGGAGTGGGCGAGGCCGAAGGTGACGACCTTCATGGGGATGTTCTCGGGGAACCGGACGACGTAGGTCAGGGACACGTCGACCGTTTCGCCCGCGACGAGTTCGGCCTGGGCGCGGGGCGCCGGGGCCGCGAAGAGGGTCTCGAAGGGGTCCTCGCTCTCGGGGCGCTGGACGTCGTCGTAGTACGTCGTCCCGTCGATGACGAGGGTGAAGGCGCCCATGCCCTTGATGCCGAAGGTGTGCGGGCCGGACTCGCGCGGGGTGAACGTGCCGGTCAGCTCGACGGTGTGGAGGGTCTCGTGCGTGACGCCCTCGGGGAGGTCGGCGCCCATCCACTGGATCTGGCCGCCCGGGGCGGTGCCCGTGCCGATGACGCCGCCGTCGGTGTCGCGGCAGACCGCGCGGAGCGCGAAGCCCTGGCCGGCGGGGGCGAGTTCGGTGGCCGGGTCGGCGCCGACGGCGCAGGTGAGGGCGCCCTCGGGGAGGGCGGCGGTGAGACCGTCGAGCGGGGAGACGATTCGGGCGGGGAAGACGGTGGCGGAGCCGCCGCCGAGGACGCGGGCGTCGCGGGCGGCGGCGCCGATCAGGGCGACCGTGCCGGCCTTCAGCGGGAGTGCGCCGTTCTCGTTGCGCACGAGGACGAACGAGCGGCGGGCGATCTCGCGGGCCAGTGCCTCGCCGTCGACCGGCGCGGGCGGCTCGGCGACGACGGGTTCGGCGCCGTCCAGGATGCCGACGCGGGCCGCGAGGCGCAGCACCCGGCGTACGGCCGCGTCGACGGTGGCCTCGGCGACCCGGCCGTCCCGGACGGCCCGGGCGAGGGCCTCGCCGTAGACGGTCTCGGGGCCGGGCATGGCGACGTCGAGGCCGCCCTCGATGTCGCCGACGGTGTCGCGGGCGGCCATCCAGTCGGAGACGTTGCAGCCGTCGAAGCCCCACTCGCCGCGCAGGACTTCGTTCACCAGGTGGTGGTGCTCGGTCATCGTCGTGCCGTTGACCTGGTTGTAGGCGGTCATGATCCCCCAGGGGTGGGCGTTCGCGACGATCGCCTCGAAGGGGGCCAGGTACAGCTCGCGCAGGGCGCGTTCGGAGACCAGGTTGTTCACGGTGAAGCGGTCGCTCTCGGCGTCGTTGGCGACGAAATGCTTGACGGTGGCGCCGACGCCGCCGGACTGGACGCCGGTCACATAGCCGGAGCCGATCTCGCCGGTCAGGTACGGGTCCTCGCTGTACGCCTCGAAGTGGCGGCCGCCGAGCGGGGAGCGGTGCAGGTTCACGGTCGGCGCCAGCAGCACGTGGACGCCCTTGCGGCGGGCCTCCTGGGCGAGCAGCACGCCTGCGCGGCGGGCGAGGTCCGGGTCCCAGGTGGCGGCGAGCGCGGTCGGCGAGGGCAGGGCGACGGACGGGTCGTCGGCGGTCCAGCGCACGCCCCGGACGCCGATCGGGCCGTCGGACATGACGAGGGACTTCAGGCCGATCTCCGGCAGGGCGGGCAGGGTCCACATGTCCTGCCCGGCCAGCAGCCGTGCCTTGGCGTCGAGGTCGAGCCGTGCGAGCGCGGCCTCCACGGCCGTCTCGCGGGCCTCGTCTGCTCGCGCCTTGTCCGTCTCCGCCACGGCGGTGCCTCCTCGCTGAGTGCCTTGGGTCCCTCTCATCCTGCATCCGTTACCTGTAGAGCGGTAGGTTTTGTTATCTTGCCGTTATGTTCACGAGGTGGGGATGTCGTACGGTGACGTCATGAACGCGAGGGTCAGGAGCGAGGAGCGGCGCTCGGAGATCGTGGGGGCGGCCCTGGAGGTGATCGCCGAGCGCGGCTACCGGGGGGCGAGTCTGGCCGCGGTGGCCGAGCGGGTCGGGCTGACCCAGCAGGGGCTGCTGCACTACTTCCCGACGAAGGACGCCCTGCTGGTGGCCGTGCTCCAGGAGCGGGACCGGTGGGACGCGGTGCCGGACACCCGGTGGCGGGTCGACCTGCTGGCCTCGCTGGTCGAGTACAACGCGATGCGCCCGGCCATCATCCAGACCTTCTCCGCACTGCTCGGCGAGAGCGTGACGGAGGGCCACCCGGCGCGCTCCTACTTCACCGAGCGCTACGTCCAGGTCCGCGAGAACATGACGGCGGTCCTGCGCGCCGAGTACGGCGACCGGCTGCCCAGCGGGCTCACTCCCGAGCGCACCGCCCCACTGCTCATCGCGGTGATGGACGGCCTCCAGTACCAGTGGCTGCTGGACCCGGACTCGGTCGACATGCCGGGAGCGTTCCGCGACTTCCTGCACCTGCTGGGCGAACCGGTGGAGTGAGGAACCGTTTTCCCTTTCGCACCATGGCGTAGACCACTCCCCGCACGCGATACTTCCGCCGCACCACGCGTCCCGCAGCGACGGAAGGACTCCAACTGCCGTGACCTCGTTACGTATACGGACCGCCGTGCTCGGCATGGCCCTGCTGGCCGGGCTGTCGACCCCCGCGACGACGGCCTGCGCCACCCAGGCAGCCGCCCCCTCCCCCACCGTCGAGGAGCAGCGGCTCACGGCGGCCGTACCGCAGGAGATCCTGCGCCGCTCCGGATTCGACGGCGTGGCACCGGAGTTCGCCGACGCCCTGGCGGGCGCGCACTCCTACACGCAGGCCCGGCGCATCGTCGTGCACGAGGGGTCCGCGCTGTGGCGGCGGGCCGTGGAGCGGGCACAGGGGCGGGGTCCTGCGGACGGCGATCTGAGCCGGGACGACGACCGGCCGCTGTACTGGGCGCGCCTCGGACTGACCCGGGAAGTACGCACCTGGGAGCCGGAGTTCGGCCTCGACGACGCCCAGCGTTCCGCCCTGCTGGAGCAGTTGGAGCGCACCTCACGCGGTGAGACCGACATCCGCTGTTCCGGGCAGCCGCACGTCAGGCGCATCCTCCTCACCGGTTTCGACCCCTTCACGCTCGACCGGGACATCCGTATCTCCAACCCCTCCGGGGCGAGCGCGCTGGCGCTGGACGGCACGGTGATCGAGACGGCCGAGGGTCCGGCCCGGGTGGAGACGGCCGTGTTCCCGGTGCGCTGGCAGGACTTCGCGGACGGCACGGTGGAGCGGACGCTCCGGCCCTGCCTGCCGAAGGCCGACCTGTTCACGACCGTGAGCCAGGGCCGGGTCGGGCGGTTCGACATCGAGCGCAGCAACGGAGCCTGGCGGGGCGGCTTCCCGGACAACGACAACGCCTCCCGCACCGGGACCGTCCCCGTCAGCGATCCGGCCACACAGCCCCAGTGGACGACGACGACCCTGCCGTACGCCGCCATCACGGCCGCGGACACGGGCCGGTTCCCGGTGTACGACCACACGGAGGTGACCGAAATCCCGGCGGGCGGCACCGATCCCGTCGTACGGCCGGACGGCCCGACCGCCGGCTCCACGGCCCGTGCGGGCGGCGGCGGCGACTACCTCTCCAACGAGATCGCCTACCGCGCGACCCTGCTCCGGGACCGGCTGGGCCTGCACGACACGCTGCCGGGCGGCCATGTGCACACGCCCGTGCTGCAGTTCGGGGCGGGCAACACCGACCCGGCGACGGGCACCGTGACCGACCCGGAGTTCGTCCGGAACCGGCTGGACATCATCGCGCAGGTGCGGTCGATCGTGACGGTGGCGGCACAGGCCACGTTCAGGAGGTGACCCGCTCGCCGTCCTCGGCGTCCTCCTCCTCGGCGCTCTCCTCGCCCAGCAGGTCACGGGCGAGGAGCGTGGCGCCGGCGACCGCGCCCGGCATCAGGAACACCGCGACGAACGGGACCAGGAAGGCCAGGCCGAGGGGTGTGCCGAAGCCCCAGACCAGGCTCTTGCGGGAGCGGAGCAGAGTGAGGCGGGCGCGGAGTTCGACCCCGCGGCGCTGGAGGGCCACGGCGGTCAGTTCCTCGGTGAGGAAGAAACCGGTGACGAAGAAGCCGAGCACCGGGACGACCGTCTGGCCGACCACGGGCAGGAAACCGAGACCGAAGAGGAGGACGCCCCACAGCATGGCCCGGACCAGGATCCGCAGGCTGTCGCGGGCCGAGATCCACAGCTCGCGCCAGAGCGGGAGGCCGGAGCGGGGCGCGGTGCCGTCGGGCGAGACGTCCTCGTCGACCTTCTCCGACAGGTTCTCGTAGAAGGGCTGGCCGATCAGCAGGGTGACGGCCGTGAAGGTGAGGACGGCCAGCAGCAGGCCGAGCGCGAAGAGGACGACCGTGAGGAAGCCGCGAAACAGACCCTGCCAGGGGCTCGACCAGTCGTCCGCGAACGGGGTCGCCCAGGCGACGCCGCTCTCGCCCCACACGGCGAGCGCGACCAGCGCCGCCGCGTACAGGACCAGCGCGATCAGGCCGGGCAGCAGGCCGATGCCGTACTGCCTGCCGTGCCGGCCCACCCACCGCTGGCCTTTGAGGAGATAACCGAAACCCACCCCGAGATCGCGCATGGGGAAACCCTATCGGGGGACGCCGTTTGCTTGTTCATGACCTTGTCCGGGCCTGCGGGCGAAACCCCCTAGGCGTCCAGCATGCGGCGCAGCAGGTCCCTCAGGGAGCTTCGTTCCTCGTCGGTGAGGCCGGCCAGGGGCTCGCGGGCGAAGCGCAGGCCCTCGCGCAGGTCGCGGGCGACCCGGAGGCCCTCGTCGGTGGGGGCGGCCAGCTTCACCCGGCGGTCGGCGGGGTCGGGCCGGCGCGCCACCAGGCCGCGCGCCTCCAGGCGGTCCACGATCCCGGTCACGTTCGACGGCTCACACTTCAGCTTCTGGGCCAGCTTGCGCATCGGCAGCGGCTCCAGCGACAGCAGGCCGAGCAGGCGCGCCTGCGGACCGGTCAGCGCGTGCTCGCCCGCCGCCAGCTCGTAGTCCGCGTAGAAGCGGGCCACGACGTCCCCGATCAGCTCGACGACCTCCATGGTCACGGCGTCGGGGCGGCGGGTCTTCTCTGGGGTGGACATGGTCCCCAGGATACTCGGTTGCTTGACATTCTGAAATATTCAGGCGCATGATTGTTTCAGATACTGAAGTAAATCTCGAAAGGCACTGTCATGATCAACCGCGAATGGCACCTGCTCAGCCGCCCGGTCGGCTGGCCGAAGCCCGAGGACTTCGCCCTGGTCGAGACGGAGGTCCCGACGCCGGGTGAGGGCCAGGTGCTGGTACGGAACAAGTACCTGTCCGTGGACCCGTACATGCGCGGCCGGATGAGTGCCGCGAAGTCGTACGCCGCCCCCTTCGAGCTGGGCAAGGTCATGCAGGGCGGCGCGGTCGGCGAGGTCGTCGCCTCCAACGCCGAGGGCGTCGCGGTCGGCGACCACCTCCTGCACTTCTTCGGCTGGCGCGAGTACGCGGCCCTGGACGCGAAACACGCCGTCAAGGTCGACCCCGCGGCCGCGCCGCTGTCGACGTACCTCGGCGTGCTCGGCATGACCGGCCTGACCGCCTACGCCGGCCTGCTGCGCACCGCCTCCCTCAAGGAGGGCGACGTCGTGTTCGTGTCCGGCGCCGCGGGTGCCGTGGGCAGCCAGGTCGGGCAGATCGCCAAGCTCAAGGGCGCCTCGCGGGTCATCGGCTCGGCCGGTTCCGACGAGAAGGTCAAGCTGCTGGTGGAGGAGTACGGCTTCGACGCCGCCTTCAACTACAAGAACGGCCCGGTGGCCGAGCAGCTGCGCGAGGCCGCCCCCGACGGCATCGACGTCTACTTCGACAACGTCGGCGGCGACCACCTGGAGGCGGCCATCGGCTCGCTCAACGAGGGCGGCCGGATCGCGGTCTGCGGCATGATCTCCGTCTACAACAACACCGAGCCCGCCCCCGGCCCGAGGAACCTCGCCCGGCTGATCCAGACCCGCGGCCGTATCGAGGGCTTCCTGGTCGGCGACCACTACGACCTGCAGCCGCAGTTCGTGGCCGAGGTCGGCCCCTGGGTGGCCTCGGGGCAGCTGAAGTACCGCGAGACGGTCGTCGAGGGCATCGAGAACAACCTGGAGGCGTTCCTCGGGGTCCTGCGCGGCGACAACACCGGCAAGATGATCGTCAAGCTCTGACAAGCCCGGACCCCTAGCCCGAGCTTTCCGGCATGCGGTAACTTCTTTCCGAAATCTGCCGTCGATCGTGGGCGCGAGTCACGGCGGACCGAGGAGGAAGACAACCGCATGCCCAGCAGCCCCATCAGTCGTTCCGACGTCCTGTACACCGCCGTCGCCACCGCGGAGAACGGCCGCGACGGCCGGGTCGCCACCGACGACGGCAAGCTCGACGTCGTCGTGAACCCGCCCAAGGAGATGGGCGGCAACGGCGCCGGCACCAACCCCGAGCAGCTGTTCGCCGCCGGGTACAGCGCCTGCTTCCAGGGCGCGCTCGGCGTGGTCGCCCGGCAGGAGGGCGCCGACGTCTCCGGCTCGACCGTCACCGCGAAGGTGGGGATCGGGCGGAACGAGGACGGATTCGGGATCATCGTGGAGATCTCCGCGAACATCCCGAACGTCGAGGAGAGTGCCGCGCGGGAGCTGATCGAGAAGGCGCACCAGGTGTGCCCCTACTCGAAGGCGATTCGCGGCAACATCACCGTGACGCTGGTCTGAGAACCGTCGTTGCGCACAACGGCAGCCGCATCCTTGGACGTGGGATGCGGCTGCGCTGCGCTGTCTTTGGCGCGGGTGGCGTCTGCCGGGTGCGGTGAGAGTCAGGGTGCGGGTGCGTCGTGGCTGGTCGCGCCCACGCGGCGGAGCCGCCTATCGATACGACCCCGCGCCCCTCAGGGAGTCAGCGCCGCCCGGTGTAGTGCCGCCACCAACTTTTCGTTCTCCGGCGCCGCGCCTCCTGGAAATGCGAACCGTCTGCGTGTGTAGCCGTATGCCAGGCCGCTGCGGGGGTCCGCGAAGGCCTGTGAGCCTGCTGCTCCGCTGTGGCCGATCGCGCCGGCGCCCAGGAACGGGTACCAGGTGTCGGCCGTGGCCTGGAAGCCGAGCCCGTACGACTTGTGGGTGCGGGCCACCAGGTCGTACCCGACGGAGTGCAGCTGGCCGAACTCCGCGACCGTGTCCTCCTTCAGCAGCGGCGCCTTGCCGTCGACCTCGCTGATCATCGCCGCGTACATCCCGGCCAGGCCGCGCGCCGAGGCGACACCGCCCACCGAGGCCGGGCCCTTGGCGCGGACGCCGCGCTCGTTCGGCAGGGCGACCAGGTCGGTCGGCTCGGACGTGTGCCGGTTGAAGGCGATCGCGGAGAGGCTGTGCGGTCCGGAGGACAGCCCGTCGAGCACCGCCTGCTGCTCGGGGGTCGGCAGCATCGGCTGGACCGTGCGGAAACGGGACTCGCGGGAGACCGGCAGGCCCAGGTGGAAGTCCAGGGCGTAGGGGGCGCGCACCCGCTCCTCGTACAGCTCCTGGATCGTGCGGCCCGTCGCGCGCCGGACGATCTCGCCGGTCAGCGCGCCGATGACCAGCGCGTGGTAACCGAAGGCCGTGCCCGGCCGCCAGAACGGCCGCTGGTCGGCGAGACGTTCGGCCAGCGCACGGTCGTCGGCCAGCTCGGCCGCGCTGAAGCCGGTGTCGGTGCCGACCAGGCCCGCGCGGTGCGCGAGCACGTCGCGCAGGGTCAGCGCGCCCTTGCCCTCGGCACCGAACTCCGGCCAGTAGTAGGTGACTTTGCGGTCAAGCTCCAGCGTGCCCTCCTGCACGAGCAGGGCCACGACGAGATGGGCGGCACCCTTGGTGGACGAGAACACGCCGTACAGCGAGTCCCCGTCGGCGCCCTCGCCCGCCCACAGGTCGACGACCCGCCGGCCGTGGACGTAGGCGCACAACTGGCCCTCGTAGTCGTCCCGTTCCCCGGCGACGAAGGCGGCGAACTCCGCGCGCACCGCTTCGAATCCCTCGGCGACCGTGCCGTGCACGGTGGTCCCCTGCGTCATCCGCTCTCCTCCACTGAGCCGCTGCTCGCTGCTCCCCCTGTGTACGACGCCCGTTCCGCCGTCGCGCGTTCCCTAGATCGTGTACGGCGAGACATACCTGTCCGACTCAACCGCCTCGGAGGCGTGTTGGTGTCATCGATACCCCGGATGGCCGATGGCACGGGGCAGTGCGTGACAGGGGGTGTTCCGGTGAGGGAGCAGGGGGAGGGATCGCAGGAGGAATCAGGGGAGGGTCAAGCCGTGCGGCGCGCGCCGGAAGCGGCCGTCTACGTGCACCACCACAGGAAGCGGTTGCACGTCTTCGTCGGCGAGGGCGCCGGGGTCGGGACCGCGGTCGTCGGGGCGGTCGTGGGGGTGGACGCCGGACGGGAGGTGGCCGTGGCGGTCGGCGCCGTGGAAGGCTTGCCCGCGCCAGACGCCGAAGACTGTTCCGCCTGGTCCGTGGCGGACGGGGAATCGGACGCCTTGTCCTTGGGGGACTTGGAGGCGGAGGCCGAGGCCGAGGCGTCCGGGGATGCGGAGGCGCCCGCCTTCCCCGCGGCGCCCGAGGTGCCCTCGAGGGGGTTCGCCGTGCGGTCCGGGGACGCGGAGGAGGTGCCGCCGTCCGCGGACGTGTCCGCCGACGCGGCCGGCTCGTCGCTGGAGAACGGGGAGAAGGGGGCGTCCGTGCCGAGTTCGGCGACGCTGAGGCCGCCGGCCGCCAGCACGAGGCCGGCGGCGATGAGGACGGTACGACGGCGGCGGCGCCGGTGCGCGGCGGCCTTGCGATCGCGACGGCTGGCGTCGACGGCGCCGGGGCCGCTGTCCGCGTCGCCGCCCGTGGGTCCACCACGGCCCCGGCCGCGCGACTGGCGCCGGGCTGCGCGGCCCCCGGCTTCACCGGAGCTGCCGGAGGCGTCGTCGGCGTCGTCGTCGCCGCCGTGCGCCTCGTCATGAACGTCTTCGGGGGCGTCCCGGCCGGTGTGCTCGTCCGGGCCGGTGCGGCCGTCCGAGCCGTCGTACGCGTACTCGTCGGTGCTCGCGTAGGCGTCCGCCGCCTCCGTCGCACCGAACTGCGTGGGCACGCGCGGGGACTCATGGGGGTAGTAGGCGGCCTGCGCGGGGTACTGCTGGGCCGCTGCACTCGTGAAGGTTTCCTGACGGTACGGACCCGCCGTCGCGCCCGCGTGTCCGTGTGCGGCGAGGGAGGGCGCCGGCGCGCCGCACCCAGGGCAGGCCAGGGCGCCGTTGAGGTGCCGTTGGCACGGGTGGCAGAAGTCCATGACGCCGGAAGACTAGATTCCCTATCGGTCACGTTCCTAGGCGCCGCTGTGAAGGTTTTGTGCGGGACCGAAAAGGTTCTCGAAAGTCTTGCCGAAACCGTTACCCGTTCGACCCATTGACACCCTCGCCGCGCCGTCCTTACTGTCACGCCAGCATTTCGAACGCGTGACGAAATATCGAACAGCTGAAGGGCAACTGCCGTGCGCATCACCGGAATCAGCACACACGTGGTCGGGACGCCGTGGCGCAACCTGACCTACGTCCAGGTGCACACCGACGAAGGGGTCACGGGAGTCGGCGAGACCCGGATGCTCGGTCACACCGACGCGCTGATCGGCTATCTGCGGGAGGCCGAGGCCAACCACATTCTCGGATCCGACCCGTTCGCTGTCGAGGACCTCGTCCGCCGCATGAAGTACGGCGACTACGGCCGGGCCGGCGAGATCGTCATGTCCGGCATCGCGGTCGTGGAGATGGCGTGCTGGGACATCAAGGGCAAGGCCCTCGGTGTGCCGGTGTGGCAGCTGCTGGGCGGCAAGGTCACCGACAGGGTCAAGGCGTACGCCAACGGGTGGTACACGACCGAGCGAACGCCCGAGGCGTACCACAAGGCCGCCCAGGGGGTGATGGAGCGCGGGTACAAGGCGCTCAAGATCGACCCGTTCGGCACCGGGCACTACGAGCTGGACCACGAACAGACCCTGTACGCCGTCTCGCTCATCGAGGCCGTGCGCGACGCCATCGGCCCGGACGCCGAGCTGATGCTGGAGATGCACGGCCGCTTCTCCCCCGCCACCGCCGTCCGGCTCGCCCACGAGCTGGCGCCGTTCAAGCCGGCCTGGCTGGAGGAGCCGGTGCCGCCGGAGAACCTGAAGGCGCTGGAGAAGGTCGCGGCCAAGGTGGACATCCCGGTCGCCACCGGTGAACGCATCCACGACCGGATCGAGTTCCGCGAGCTGTTCGAGAGCCAGGCCGCGGACATCCTCCAGCCCGACGTCGGCCACATCGGCGGCATCTGGGAGACCCGTAAGCTGGCCGCCACCGCCGAGACCCACTACATGCTGGTCGCCCCGCACAACGTGGGCGGGTCCGTGCTGACCGCCGCCTCGCTCCAGGTCGGCTTCACCTCGCCGAACTTCAAGGTCCTGGAGCACTTCAACGACTTCGCGGACGCGGACATCAAGAAGGTGGTCAAGGGGGCGCCGGAGGTCGTCGACGGCTACTTCCACCTCTCCGACGAGCCCGGTCTCGGCGTCGAGCTGGACACCGACGCGGCCGCCGAGTTCCCGCAGCAGCAGGCCCGGTTCGACCTGTGGGCCGAGGGCTGGGAGCAGCGCAGGCCGAAGGGTTCGAAGTGAGTTCCCAGGTCCTGGTCGAGGCGCCGGGCGCGCACCGCGTCGAGGAGCACACGCCCCGGGACCCCGGTCCCGGCGAGGCGCTGGTCGCCGTGCACGCGGTGGGCATCTGCGGCAGCGACCGCGAGGTGTACCAGGGCAACCGGCCCGAGGGGTACGTGCGTTATCCGCTCACGCCCGGCCACGAGTGGTCGGGGACCGTGCGCGCGGTGGGCGCGGGCGTGCCGGAGAGCCTGACCGGCCGCAAGGTCGTCGGCGAGGGCTTCCGCAACTGCCAGGTGTGCGACCGCTGCCACGCGGGCGAGACCACGCTGTGCACCGCCGGGTACGAGGAGACCGGGTTCACCCAGCCGGGTGCCATGGCCGCCACCCTCACCCTGCCCGCCCGGCTGCTGCACCCGCTGCCGGACGACGCCGACCTGACCGCCGCCGCCCTCCTGGAGCCGGCCGCGTGCATCGCGGCCGCCGCGCTGAAGGCGAACGCCCGGCCGGGCGAGCGGGTCGCGGTGGTGGGCACGGGGACGCTCGGGATGTTCGCCGTGCAGTTCCTGAAGGCGGTCTCGCCGGTGGAGCTGCTCGTCGTGGGCACCCGGGGCGACCGGGAGGCGCTGTCCCGGCAGTTCGGGGCGAGCGACTTCCGGCTCAGGGACCAGCACCTGCCCGACGACTTCGACGTGGTGATCGAGACCGCCGGGTCCGCGTCCGCCGCGCGCACCGCAGCCGCCCTGCTCAGGCGCGGCGGACGCCTGGTCCTGACGGGCATCCCGGCGCCGGGCGCCGAGGGGCTCGACCCGACCGATCTCGTCGTACGGCAGCTGGAGGTGCACACCGTCTTCGGGGCACCGCCGGACGCCTGGGCGCACACCGTGCGGGTGTTCGGCGCCGGGCTGCTGGGCCCGCTGCCACTGGTCACGCACGAGCTGCCGCTGACCGAGTTCCCGCGCGCCATCGAGCTGGTGGGAGCCGGCGATCCGAAGGTGGGCAAGGTGCTGCTCCGTCCCTGACCGTACGCCGGCCGGGGCGTGACCTGACGGCGCCCCGGCCGGCGTACAACAAGGGCCTTTTTCCACCCAGAGACGCGAACCTTGTCCGAAATACCGAACACGAAGGACAGCTTGTGACCGACGCTTCCGCCCCGGCAGCCCGCAGGCCCGGCGAGCAGGTGCTCGCCGCACTCGGCCTGGGCGCGCCCGCCCTCGACCCCGCCGACACCTCCGCCCACAGCTTCCCGGGCGGCGGCCGCTGGCGCACCGAGATCCCCTCGTGCGAGGGTCCCGAGGCGCTGGCGGTCGTACTGAAGGAGGCCTCCCGCCTCGACGTGCCGATCCACCGGATCAGCCAGGGCAGCGGCGTGTGGATGCTGACCGACGCCGAGATCACCGAGATGGTCGACGCGACCGGCGAACGTGACATCGAACTCTGCCTGTTCACCGGCCCGCGCGGCACCTGGGACATCGGCGGCTCGGTGCGCACCGACTCCCGCGGGGCCGGACTGCGCGCCCGTGGCCACGACGCCGTGGCCGGCTGTGTCGAGGACGCCGTCCGGGCCACCGAGCTGGGCGTCAAGTGCCTCCTCGTCGCCGACGAGGGCGTGCTGTGGACCCTGCACCGGGCCCGCCGCGAGGGCATCATCCCGGCCGACACCACCCTGAAGGTCTCGGCGCTGATCGGACCGGTCAACCCCGCCTCGTATGCGGTGTACGAGGGGCTGGGGGCCGACTCGATCAATGTGCCCAGCGATCTGACGCTGGATCATCTCACCGAGATCCGCCGGGTGTCCGGCGCCCCCATGGACATGTACATCGAGGCTCCCGACGACCTCGGCGGCTACGTGCGGATGTACGAGGTCGCCGAGCTGATCCGGCGCGGCGCACCGCTCTACCTGAAGTTCGGCCTGTCCAAGGCTCCCGGCATCTACCCGTGGGGCACCCACCTGCGGGACGTGACCCTGGACACCGCCCGGGAGCGGGTGCGGCGCGGCCGGCTCGCCCTCGACCTGCTCGCCCGGCACGGCGCGGACGGCGACATGGCGCCGCTCGGCTCCCGGCTGCCCGGCGCGCTCAACCGCTTCCCGAGCGAGCGCTCCGCGGGATGAGCCGATGAATCTGCGGGCCGTCCGTAGCTGGTCGCGCCCACGCGGCGGAGCCGCAGATCGATACAGCCCCGCGCCCCTTCGGGGCGCTTCACCGACCTCGCTAGAACATCTCAACGACGAGAAGAACAGGGACCGATCACCATGCGCAACCGCAGAGCAGTACTCACCGCGACAGCCGCAGCCGCATCCCTCGCCCTCACCCTGTCCGCCTGCGGCCAGAGCGGCGAGGGCGGCAGCAAGGAGGAGAGGGGCAGCACCAAGGGCGGCACGATAGGCATCGCCATGCCGACCAAGTCCTCCGAGCGCTGGATCGCCGACGGCAAGAACGTCGTCAAGGACCTCGAGGCCAAGGGCTACAAGACCAAGCTGGTCTACGGCGAGGACGACCCGGAGACCCAGGTCTCGCAGATCGAGAACCTGATCACCCAGGGCGTCAAGGGCCTGATCATCGCGGCGATCGACAACAAGTCCCTGAACAGCGTGCTCCAGGAGGCCGCGGACGCCGACATCCCGGTCATCTCCTACGACCGCCTGATCCTCGGCACCAAGAACGTCGACTACTACGCCTCCTTCGACAACGAGAAGGTCGGCAGGCTGCAGGGCACCTACATCGTGCACAAGCTCGGCCTGGACAGCGGCAAGAAGGGCCCGTTCAACATCGAGCTGTTCGCGGGCTCCAACGACGACAACAACACCCGGTACTTCTTCAACGGCGCGATGAGCGTCCTGAAGCCGTACATGGACAAGAAGCAGCTGGTCGTCCGCTCCGGCCAGACCGAGCTGACCAAGGTCACCACCCTGCGCTGGGACGGCGCCACCGCGCAGAAGCGCATGGACGACATCCTCACCTCCTCCTACAAGAGCGAACGGGTCGACGCGGTCCTGTCGCCGTACGACGGCATCTCCATCGGCATCCTGTCCGCCGTGAAGTCGGACGGCTACGGCACCAAGAGCAAGCCGCTGCCGGTCATCACCGGCCAGGACGCCGAGCTGGCCTCGGTGAAGTCGATCATCGCCGGTGAGCAGACGCAGACCGTCTACAAGGACATCCGCAAGCTCGCCGACGTCGCCTCGACGATGGTCGACGACGTCCTCCACAACAAGAAGCCGCAGGTCAACGACACCAAGTCGTACGACAACGGCACCAAGGTCGTCCCCGCCTACCTGCTCGAGCCGGTCAGCGTCGACAAGACCAACTACGAGGACGCGCTGGTCAAGACCGGTTACTACACCGACGCCCAGCTGAAGTAGTCCGCGACCGACCGACCCCACACTGATTGGAAGGCACGACCATGGCGGGACCCGTCCTGGAAATGCGCTCGATCGTCAAGACCTTTCCCGGTGTCAAAGCGCTGTCGGACGTCACACTGACCGTCCGTCAGGGCGAGGTCCACGCCATCTGTGGTGAGAACGGCGCCGGCAAGTCCACCTTGATGAAGGTGCTCTCCGGCGTCCATCCGCACGGCAGTTACGAGGGCGAGATCCTCTTCGAGGGAGAGGTCTGCCGCTTCAAGGACATCCGGGCGAGCGAGCAGCACGGCATCGTCATCATCCACCAGGAGCTGGCACTGGTGCCGTACCTCTCCATCGCGGAGAACATCTTCCTCGGCAACGAGCATGCCGCGCGCGGCTTCATCAACTGGAACAGGACCCTCAGGCACGCCACCGAACTGCTGCGCCGGGTCGGGCTCGACGAGCACCCGGAGACCCGGGTCGCCGACATCGGCGTCGGCAAGCAGCAGCTCGTGGAGATCGCCAAGGCGCTGTCGAAGTCGGTGAAGCTGCTCATCCTCGACGAGCCGACGGCGGCCCTGAACGACGAGGACAGCGGCAAACTCCTCGATCTCATCCTGGAGCTGAAGAAGCAGGGCATCACCTCGATCATCATCTCCCACAAGCTCAACGAGATCCGCCGGGTCGCCGACTCGGTGACGATCATCCGCGACGGGCACTCCATCGAGACGCTCGACGTGAAGGCGAAGGAGATGACCGAGGAGCGGATCATCTCCGGCATGGTGGGCCGCGACCTGGACCACCGCTTCCCCGAGCGCACTCCGCACGAGGCGGAGGAGGGCGCCGCCCCGGCGCTCGAGATCCGCAACTGGACCGTGCGCCACCCGATCGACCAGGAGCGCAAGGTGGTCGACGACGTGTCGGTCAACGTGCGCCGCGGGGAGATCGTCGGCATCGCGGGCCTGATGGGCGCCGGCCGCACCGAGCTCGCGATGAGCGTCTTCGGGCGGGCCTACGGCCGGTACGCGGGCGGCACGGTCCTCAAGAACGGCGAGGAGATCCGTACGAAGACCGTCGCGGAGGCGGTCGGCCACGGCATCGCGTACGTCACCGAGGACCGCAAGCACTACGGCCTCAACCTCATCGACACCATCAACCGCAACATCTCGCTGACCGCGCTGAAGAAGGTCGCCAAGCGGGGCGTCGTCGACGAGCACGAGGAGCGGCAGGTCTCCGAGGGCTTCCGCAAGTCCATGAACATCAAGGCACCGACCGTCTTCGAGCCGGTGGGCAAGCTGTCCGGCGGCAACCAGCAGAAGGTCGTCCTCAGCAAGTGGATCTTCTCGGGTCCGGACGTGCTGATCCTGGACGAGCCCACGCGCGGCATCGACGTGGGTGCCAAGTACGAGATCTACACGGTCATCGACCAGCTGGCCGCCCAGGGCAAGGCGGTCGTCTTCATCTCCTCCGAGCTGCCCGAGCTGCTCGGCATGTGCGACCGCATCTACACGATGGCCGCGGGACGGCTGACCGGTGAGGTGCCGCGGGCCGAGGCCACGCAGGAAGTGCTGATGCGCCATATGACGAAGGACAAAGAGGTAACGCGATGAGCACCGACGTGACCGACAAGATCCCGGCCTCCGCGCCGCCGGGCAAGGGCGGATCGGGCACCGGCGAGGGCCTGCTCCAGCTGATGCTGGACGGGCTGCGCGCGAACATGCGCCAGTACGGCATGCTGCTCGCGCTCGGCCTGATCGTCCTGCTCTTCGCGGTCTGGACCGACGGCGACCTGCTGCTGCCGCACAACGTCTCCAACCTGGTGCTGCAGAACGCCTACGTCCTGATCCTGGCCATCGGCATGATGCTGGTGATCATCGCGGGTCACATCGACCTGTCGGTCGGCTCGCTGACCGCCTTCGTGGGCGCGTTCGCGGCACTGCTGACGGTGGAGCACAGTGTGCCCTGGCCGATCGCCGTGGTGCTGTGTCTGCTGGCCGGCGCGGCGGCGGGCGCGGCGCAGGGGTTCTTCATCGCGTACCTCGGCATACCCTCGTTCATCGTCACCCTCGCCGGGATGCTGATCTTCCGCGGCTTCACGGAGATCCTGCTCAAGGGCCAGACCCTCGGCCCCTTCCCCGACGGTGTGCAGAAGATGGGCAACGGCTTCCTGCCCGAGGTCGGCCCGAACACCAACTACCACAACCTCACGCTGCTCCTCGGCCTCGTCCTGATCGTCGCCGTGGTGTGGCAGGAGGTCCAGGACCGGCGCCGCCAGCAGGAGTTCGCGCTCGAGGTGCTGCCCGGCCGCCTCTTCCTGCTCAAGCTGGTCGCCCTGGTCGCCGCGATCCTCACCCTGACGATGCTGCTCGCCAGTTACAAGGGCGCCCCGATCGTGCTGATCATCCTCGGCGTCCTGGTGGTCGCCTACACCTACGTCATGCGCAACGCCGTCTTCGGCCGTCACATCTATGCGATCGGCGGCAACCTGCCCGCGGCGAAGCTGTCCGGCATCAAGGACAAGAAGGTCACCTTCTACGTCTTCCTGAACATGGGCGCGCTCGCGGCCCTGGCGGGTCTGGCGATCGCCGCCCGCCTCAACGCGGCCTCGCCGAAGGCGGGCCTGAACTACGAACTCGAGGCGATCGCCTCGTCGTTCATCGGTGGTGCGTCCATGAGCGGCGGTGTCGGCACCGTCCTCGGCGCGATCATCGGCGGTCTCGTCCTCGGCGTGCTGAACAACGGCATGAACCTCCTCAGCGTCGGCACCGACTGGCAGCAGGTCATCAAGGGCTTCGCCCTGTTGGCGGCGGTCGGCTTCGACGTGTGGAACAAGCGCAAGTCCGGTTCGTAAGTCAGCGCGAACGCTCCGCTGGGAAGGCCGGATCAGAGCTGCGGGCCGTCGGGGGCTGGTCGCGCCCACGCGGCGGCAGCCGCACATTCGGTACGGCCCGCGCCCCTCTGGGGCGCGGGGCTCAGCGGGCGTCTTTCAACTCTCTTCTCAAGGAGCCGCTAGATGGAACTGAACAGACGCACGGTCATTGCGGGCGCGGCAGCAGCAGGCCTCGCCGCCACCACCCTCGGCGCGGGCAGTGCCGAGGCCGCCCCGGGCGGCAGGAAGCCGGTGAAGGAGCCCTTCGGGAAGCTCGCCGACGGCACGAGGATCTACCGCTGGTCGCTGGAGAACGGCGGCACGCGGCTGAAGGTCCTCAACTGGGGCGGAGTCGTCCAGAGCCTGGAGATCCCCGACCGGCACGGCCACTACGCCAACGTCTCGCTGGGCTTCGGCGACATCGACGACTACGTGGCGAAGACCCCGTACTTCGGCGCCCTCATCGGCCGCTACGGCAACCGCATCGCGCAGGGCCGGTTCACCCTCGACGGCACGACCCACCAGCTGTCCGTCAACGACGGTGTGAACAGCCTGCACGGCGGCAAGCAGGGCTTCGACAAGCATGTGTGGGACGTGGAGCCGTTCACCAAGGGCACCGACGTCGGCCTGCACCTGCACTACACCAGCGTCGACGGCGAGATGGGCTACCCCGGCACGCTCAGGGCGACGGTGACGTACACCCTCACCAGGCACGGCGAGTGGCGCATCACCTACGAGGCCACCACCGACAGGGCGACCGTCGTCAACCTCACCAGTCACGTCTACTGGAACCTGGCCGGCGAGGGCAGCGGCACGATCGAGGACCACGAACTCCGCATCGCCGCCTCCCGCTACACCCCCACCGACTCGGGTCTGATCCCCACCGGTGAACTGGCCGAGGTCGCGGGCACCCCCTTCGACTTCCGGCACGCCAAGCCGATCGGCCGGGACATCCGCGCCGGCCACGAGCAGCAGGTGCAGGCCAAGGGCTACGACCACAACTGGGCCCTGGACAAGGGCATCACCGCCGAGCCCGTGCACGTCGCCACGCTGCGCGACCCGCGCTCCGGCCGCACCCTGAAGATCGCCACCGACCAACCGGGCCTGCAGTTCTACTCCGGCAACTTCCTCGACGGCACCCTGACCGGCACCGGCGGCCGCACCTACCGCCAGGGGGACGCCCTGTGCCTGGAGACCCAGCACTTCCCGGACTCCCCGAACCACGCGAACTTCCCGTCGACCGTGCTGCGGCCGGGCCAGACCTACCGGACGACGACGGTCCACACGTTCTCGGCGTGAAGCGGCTCACACAGCAGGCGAGTTGAACGCCACTGCTGCCTCCTCCGTATCCATGGGTGGCCCGGGCTCCCCCGCCCGGGCCACCCATGGACGGAGGTTCCCTTGCCTGACAACGTCACCTCGTTGTTCCGCAACACCGCCGCGCACAGCCCTTCGATGGCGGCGCTGACGCGGGAGAGCGACGGGTCGGGCCCGGTGGACTTCTGTATCCCGTGCAATCCGTACTTCCCCACTCCCGCCATGTTCGAGGAGATGGCGGTCCGGCTGCGCGAGATCATCACGTACTACCCGAGCAGCGCCGACACCATCACGGCCGAGCTGTGCAGTCTGCTCCAGCTGCCGCCGCAGTGCGTGGCGATGGGCAACGGCTCGACGGAACTGATCACCTGGATCGACCATCTCCTGGTCCGCGAGTCGCTGGCCGTCCCCGTCCCCACGTTCGGCCGCTGGACCGACCAGCCGATGGAGACCGGCAAGCGGGTCGACATGTTCCCGCTGCAGGAGGCGAACGGCTTCGCGCTCGACCTCGCCCAGTACGCCGACTTCATCCGCGCCCGCGGCACCCGTGTGGCGGTCATCTGCAACCCGAACAACCCCGACGGCGGCTATCTGCGCAAGCAGTCGGTGGTGCAGTTCATGGACGCGATGGCGGACCTGGACCTGGTGGTCGTGGACGAGTCGTTCCTGGAGTTCGCCGACGCGGAGGCCGACCCGAGCGTCGTCCAGGAGGCCATGCTCCGGCCCAACGTGGTCGTGCTCCGCAGCCTGGGCAAGAACTTCGGCCTGCACGGCATCCGCTTCGGCTATCTGGTGGCGAACCCGGCCCTGGCCGGGCGGGTCCGCTCGATGCTGCCGAAATGGAACCTCAACTCCTTCGCCGAGCACGTGGTGTTCATGCTGAAGGAGCACGGTGCCGAGTACGCGCAGAGCCTGATGCAGGTGCGCCGGGACCGTCTGGAGATGGCCAGTCATCTCTCCGCCCTGCCCGGCCTCACGGTCTATCCCTCCCAGGGCAACTTCCTGTTCGTGCGCCTCCCCGTGGGAGCCGAGGGCACTGTGGTCCGGGACCGGATGCTCACCGAGCACCGGATCCTGGTCCGTGAGTGCGGCAACAAGATCGGCTCCTCCAGCCGCTTCCTGAGACTCGTGGTGCGCCCCCAGGTCGACGTGCGTCGCCTGGTGTCCGGCCTGGAGCAGGTGCTCTACGGGTCCAGGAGGGGAGCCGCCGTACCCGAGCTGGGCACAGGGACCAGCTACAGCTCGGGTACGGCGGCCGTGGATCGGCTGGTGAGTGCGACCAACGGTGCCGGAATGCCGGGGCTTGCCGCGCAGGCCCTCGGCACCGGCGCCGCCCCGGCCGCCGGCACCGGCATGCCGCTCCCCGCCGCCGCAGCGCCGACCGGCGGCGGGATGCCGATGCCGGCGGCAGCCCAAGCGATGCCGGTGCAGCAGCCGGTACCGGCTCAGCCGGATCCGATGCCGGTACCGGTTCAGCAGCCGATGGCGCCGGCACCCGCGCCGGCCCCCGTCCCGGCGCCGGCCCCCGTCCCGACTCCGGTGCCCGCACCGGCGCCGTACCCGACACCGGTACCCGCGCCCGCGCCCGTACCCGCGGCTCCGGTCCCCGTCCCGGCCGCGCCTCCTGTCCCGGTCGCGGCCCCGGCCGCCGTCCTCGGCCCCACCCCGCCGGGCGTCCCGGCCCGCGGGGGCCTCACGGCGGCCCAGGTACGCGGCATGACCGCCCCCGGCACCCCGGCCGCCGGTCTGACCCCGGCCCCGGCGACCGGCTGGCCCAACGCGCAGAGCTGGCCGAACGCGGCGGGCATGGGGCAGACGGGCTAGCAGGCCCGCCGCCGTCGGCCGAGGACGAGTGGAGTAGAGCAAGTAGCGGCCGACGGAGGTACGGATCAGGGTGGGGTCATGGACGACGACGTCACCTATGACCGTGCCGGTCCGCCGCTCTGCACAACCGACAGCCTGCGGACAGCGAGCGTTTCCACGGTGCCGCGTCCATGACAGAACACTCAGATACCAGCCCGGTCGGGCGCCGCACCGTACTGATCGCCCTGGCCGTGGGTGCCGCGACGGCCCAGCAGGCCCCAGCGGCCACCCGCACCGCCGCCTCCGCGCCCGCCGACGCGGCGGCGGCGGTCTGCACCCTCACGAAGGAGATGACCGAAGGCCCCTACTACCTCGACGGAGCGCTCGTCCGCTCCGACATCACCGAGGGCAAGGCAGGTGTCCCGCTCGGGCTCGCCCTGACCGTCGTCGACTCCGCCTGCACCCCGATCGGCAACGCCCTGGTCGAGATCTGGCACGCCGACGCGCTCGGCGAGTACTCCGGCTACGTCGGCGGGAACGGTCACAACGAGTCGGACGACGGCATCTTCCTGCGCGGCGGCGTCCTCACCGACTCCAGCGGGGTCGCCGACATCACCACGGTCTACCCGGGTTGGTACCGGGGCCGCTGCAGCCACATCCACGTGAAGGTCCACACCGGCGTCACGCTCACCTCCGACGGCTCCTTCACCGGCGGCTCCACCCTCCACACCGGCCAGCTCTTCTTCAGCGAGACGGTCACGTCGGCGGTGGCGGAGGTCTCCCCGTACTCGGCCAACACCGTCACCCGTACCACCCTCTCCCAGGACTCCGTCTACGACGGCGGCGGCGCCTCCTCCGGCCTGCTGACCCTCACCGCCGTGGGCGGCCCGGCCTCCTCCGGCTACACCGGCACCCTCACCCTGGGCGTGTCCGGCTGACCGAAGGCGCACCTGAGCGACCGTCTCGTGGAGCCGGCCCGTCCGGGCCCGGGCTCCACGTCAGCTGCCGTTCGTACGGGCGATCTCGACGTTCTCCAGGACACCGAGGGCGTCGGGCACCAGGACCGCGGCCGAGTAGTAGGTGCTGACCAGGTACGAGATGACCGCCTTCTCGTCGATGCCCATGAACCGCACGTTCAGGCCCGGCTCCACCTCGTCCGGGATCCCGGTCTGGTACAGGCCGATGACACCCTGATCGGCCTCGCCGGTACGCATGGCGATGATCGACGACGTGCCCTGCTCACTGACCGGGATCTTGCTGCACGGCAGCAGCGGCACCCCGCGCCAGGCGGGCAGGTGGTTGCCGTGCAGCTCGATGCCGCCGAAGTAGAGGCCCCGCTTGTTGCACTGGCGGCCGAACGCGGCGATCGCCTTGGGGTGGGCGAGGAAGCAGCGGGTCTTGCGCCGCATGCTCAGCAGCTCGTCCATGTCGTCCGGGGTCGGCGGGCCCGAGTAGGTGGAGATCCGCTGGTCGAAGTCGGCATTGCGGAGCAGGCCGAACTCCTCGTTGTTGATCAGCTCGTGCTCCTGCCGCTCCCGCAGCGCCTCGATGGTGAGCCGCAACTGCTGCTGCGTCTGGTTCATCGGCTCGTTGTAGAGGTCGGCGACCCTGCTGTGCACCCGCAGCACGGTCTGCGCCACGCTCAACTCGTACTCGCGCGGAGAGAGTTCGTAGTCGGCGAAGGCGTGCGGCAGGGTTGCCTCGCCCACGTGTCCCGAGCTGAGCTCGATCACCGCCTCGCCCGACCGGTTCACCTTGCGGTGGCCGTCGGAGCTGATCTGCTGCACATGCCTGCGCAGCGCCTCGTGCCGCTCCGCCACCGCCTTGTACGCCGTCATCGGCAGCGCGAGCACCGTGGTGGCCGTCGTCGCGCGGGCCGTGAACTCCCATTTCCCGTCCTGCCCGGCCAGCACCTGACCGCCGAAGGTGTCCCCGTCGGCCATCAGCCCGAGCACGGACTCGTCCCCGTACGGCCCCTCGCCGATCTTCTCGACCTTGCCGTGCGCGATCAGGTACACGTGGTCGGCCTTGCGGCCCGCCTGGGCGATGACCTGGCCCGGCGTGAAGTCCTTCTGCACGAACCTGTCGGCCAGCGCGCCGAGCACGCCGGTGTCCGAGAAGCCGCGCAGCAAAGGCAGTTCGCCCAGTTCGGCGGGGACCACCTGGACCTTCGAGCCGGTCTTCACGAACGACACCCGGCCGTCCCCCACGGTGAACGACAGGCGGCGGTTGACCCGGTAGGTCGCACCGGGCACGTTCACCCAGGGCAGCATGCGGGAGGCCCAGCGCGAGCTGATGCCCTGCATCTGGGGTTCGGACTTGGTGGTGGTGGCGAGATTGCGCGCCGCCGCGGTGCTGAGGCTCTGCTGCTCCCGCCGCTGGGCCGACTCCGCGCCCGCATCCGGTGCTGTCGTCGTCTCGAGTGGCATGACTCTCCCTCGTATCCCGTGGCACATGAGAGTGCGACGACTCGACGTCGTCACGATGCGTGCACAGTGCTATCAGAGCGGCCGTCACGTTGAGTAAGCAAAACGGACGGCGCGCGAGGGGAGTCCCACTCGCAACTCGCGCCCCCACGCGCCCCGAACGGCCGGAATCGCTGCTCAGATCACCTACCGGTCAACGTCCAACCGCCAACCACTCGTGCGAGGGTCAGGCACGCAAAGTATTCGGCTTCCGCCGGGGCAACGGCAGGTCGACCTCGGCCCGCACGGTCTTCCCCGGCGGGTCGCGGTCCACCACGTCCCACCGATCCGCCAACGCGTCGACCAGCACGAGCCCGCGCCCCGTATCGGCGAGCGGCGCGGGTGCGCACACGTCCCGGGGGCCGGGCGGACGGCGTTCGGCGCGCGTGTCGGTCACCTCGACCCGGACCCGTCCGGGGAGCAGAGAGAGTCTCAGCTCGAAGTCCCGGCCGGGCACGCGCCCGTGGATCACGGCATTGGCGGCCAGCTCCGCGACGATCCCCGCCACGGCGTCGGCGGTGTCGGTGCCGTGCGGGATTCCCCAGGCGTCGAGTTGAGCGAGTGCGAGGTGCCTGGCCAGGCGGGCGCCGCGGGGAGTCGGGCTGAGGCGTTGGGTGAGCATGAGCCCAATGTGGGGCGTGGGGGCAGGACTTCACCAGGTACGGCGCGCATACGCTCCGCGAGCGTACGCGGTTACGGACTGGACAGTACTGGTGACTGGCCGTGACCATGGGCCCGGGAGGTGACCGCGGTGGTCGACGGGCGGGTGGGCGAGCCGGAGTCTTCGGACAGCATGCGGACGTTCGGGGCGGTGGTGCAGGCGCTTCGCGAGTATCACCGGCTGAGCAGGGAGGAGTTCGGCCGGCATGTGGGGTTCTCCAAACACACGGTGGCGTCGGTGGAGTTGGGGAGGCGGATGCCGGATGTGGGATTCGTGGAGGCGGCGGAGAGGGTCCTGGGCAACACCGGGGCGCTGAAGAAGGCGGCCGGGTGCCTGGAGCGACAGGCGGGGTTGGCGGCCTGGTTCCGGCGGTGGGCCGGGCTGGAGAAGCTGGCGATCACCCTCTACACGTACGAATGCCGGATGATTCCGGGGCTGTTGCAGACGGAGGCGTACGCGCGACAGTTGTTCGTCGACGAGTTGCCGCCACTGACCGACGAACAGATCGATGCCAACTGGACCGCGCGGGCGGAACGTCAGCAGTTGTTGAGGGAGCGGCCGAACACCGCCTTCAGCTTCATCGTCGAAGAGCAGCTGTTCCTGCGCCGGACCGGCGGCAGGGAGGTCATGCGTGAGGCCATCGGCCACCTGCTCGACGTCATGCGGCTGCGGAACGTCGAAGTCCAGATCATGCCGCTGGTGCGCGAATCACACGCTGGACTGCACGGGCCCATGCAACTGCTGGAGAGCCCGGACAACAAATGGTTCGGCTACATGGAAGCACCGGAGTGCGGGCAGCTCGTCTCCGACGCGAAGGTGGTCAGCGTTCTCAATCGCCGGTATGCCAGGATGCGTTCACAGGCTCTGTCGGCCGAGGACTCGGAGAGCCTGCTGGAACAAATGCGAGGAGACCTATGAGCACCTCCGAACTGGCCTGGTTCAAGAGCAGCTACAGCAGCAGCGGTTCCGGCGACTGCGTCGAGGTAGCCCACACCCCCGCCACCATCCACGTCCGCGACTCGAAGGACAAGCAGGGCCCCCAGCTGGCCCTCTCCCCCACCACCTGGGCCGGCTTCCTCACCTACGCCGCGCAGCGACCCGCGTGACCGTGAACACGGCGCTCGCCGACATACTCGACCGGGGTGCCGCCGCGACGGAGCCGGACCAGCTCCTCGCCGCCCTCGTCGACCACGGCGTCTTCGTGCCCGTGCAGGCGAACGGGTCGGTGATGTTCCTGCGGAACGAGGACGGCAGCCCCCTGCTCCCCGGCTACGTCAGCGACGCGTGCCGCGCCGAACGGCTCCCGCAGGCCTCGGGCGCGGTCCATTGCGACGCCCTGCGGCTGATGGACATCGCCCAGCAGACCGGCGTCGGCGTCCTCGGGCTCTTCTCCAGCGCCGAATGGGCCCGCGTACCGATGCCGTTGCTGTACCGGACCATGCGTGAACGCGGTCAGCGATCCGGGGGTGAGCAGCTGAGGCTCAGCTGGTCCACCCATCCGGTGGCGCGGGCCCTGCGGGACGCGGCGGCCCGCCGCATCCGGGAGTTCCCGGCGGTCCGCACGGTCTGGGTGTCGCAGGCGCGACGTGTCGACACCGGCATGGAGCACCTGATGCTGCACGTGGCCGTGGACGAGCCGCTGCCGTCGGCCTCCGCGCACCGCATGATGGAGACCCTGATGACCGAGGACGTGGTGCTCGGCGAAGGCAGCCCCCAGGTGGCCCTGCTTCCGCTCAACACCACCGAACACGCGGTCACGATCGCCGAGTTGGAGCCCATGGGCCTGGACACCGTACGGTCCGACCGGGCCACCGGACGGGTCGAGGTGGTGTCCCGGGAGTACGACGCCCCGAACGCCACCTAGACGCTGCCGACGGTGCGGTGGCCGTGCCCGCGCCGCCCGGCGCTACCAGCGGGCGACGCGGTCTCACGTCACAGCCGGCTACGAGCCCGGGCAGTGCTTCCACGCGAAGTGGTACACCGTGCTGATGTCCCCGTCGGTCGAGTCCATCGTCATGAAGCTCACCTTGCTCGGCGTGCTGCCCGCGGTCACCCGCAGCTCGGTGTTGATGTTGAAGTTGCGCAGCACTCCACAGGGAGCCCAGACCAACTGGGACCAGTCGGTGCTGTCGGTGGCCTGCCAGTCGTCGTTGTAGGGGCCGCTGAAGGGGTGGGTCTTGGCCGCGGTGTTCGGGGAGCCCTGGAAGTAGTACGACGCCTTCTGCGTGCCCGACGCGCCCGACTGGAGCGAGAGGAAGCCCCGGTAGTCCGCGCTGGCGACGGCATAGGTGAAGCCCTGTGGGACGTGCACGACGAGGTTGAGCTGGCAGTTCTTGCGGAAGGCCGTGGGGTCGGAGTTGCCGCCGGCCTGGGCCAGGTAGTTGCTGTAGGTCACCGTGAAGGCGGTGTTGTCCGGGGAGACGGCCACGGCGGCCGTACCCGCGGGACAGCCGGAGCCGTTCACCGTGGCGACGTCGATGACGATCTTGTCCGGGGGCGGGTCGTCGAAGACGGGGGAGGAGGTCGAAGCGGGTATCGCGGTGGTGAGGAGAGCGGCTACGGCACCGCTCAGGAGGAGTCCACCAGCCATGCTTTCTCCAGTTGTCGAGTGGGGGGTTTCGGCCTCCGGTCCGTCCGTTCAACCTTG
The DNA here is from genome assembly GCF_007827595.1 of Streptomyces sp. BK340. Lineage (GTDB taxonomy): Bacteria > Actinomycetota > Actinomycetes > Streptomycetales > Streptomycetaceae > Streptomyces. The sequence continues at coordinate 117,933 of NZ_VISR01000017.1, read as the reverse complement.
AAGAAGCTGTGTGGAACCTGTGAAGGAAGGGGAGGCGAGGGAATCGTAGGAAGCCCCGCTCCGCCCCGGCAGGGCGAACTCCGGCCATTCACTTCGGACCGTTCACACGCCGCCGGGCGGGCTACGGGTTCTCCCACGCCGCCGGCTCCGCCGACAGGGCCCGCACCGGCTCGGGCAGCGCGTCCGCCGCGAGGTCGGCGATCGTGACGCCCTCCAGGATGCGGCGGACGTTGGCACGGAGGGCGATCCACAGCGGCAGCAGCGGCTGGGCCGTGCCCGTGTAGGACAGGTCCGTCGGGCGTTCCCCGCGCACCGAGACGATCGGACCGTCCACCGCCCGGATGACGTCCGCCACAGTGACCGCGGCCGCGGCCCGGGCCAGCCGGTAGCCGCCGCCCCCGCCGCGTCGGCTGTCGACGATCCCGGCGCGCCGGAGATCGCCCAGGATGCCCTCCAGGAACTTGTGCGGAATGTCCTGTACAGCGGCGATTTCCTCGGCCTTCATCGGGGTGTCACCCTCCCGTACGGCCAGCTCCAGCACCGCCCGTACCGCGTAATCCGCCCGCGCCGAGATCCTCATGGGTCCATTGTGGGGCGTATCTCCATGGAGAATGACCGGACCGCGCCCCCGTAAGATCGCCCGGGAGGATCCACCTTGGCGCTCAGCAGACGTACCTTCAGTGCCCTGGCCGGCTCGGCCGCGCTCGGTTTCGCCCTGGGCGGCAGCGGCGGCCCCGGGGCGCCCTCGGCGTACGCGGCGCGCAGCGTGCCGACCGGTCCGGCGCCCGCCCCGCCGCGCGCCGACGGGGAGCATCACACCATCGGGTACGACCACTACTCGCTGCTGGTCGACGGCCGGCGGCTGGTCGTGTGGTCCGGCGAGATGCATCCCTTCCGGCTGCCGAGCCCGTCCCTGTGGCGGGACGTGCTGCAGAAGATGCGGGCGCACGGGTACAACGCCGTGAGCATCTACGTGTCGTGGAACTACCACTCCCCCGCGCCCGGCCGGTACGACTTCACCGGGGTCCGGGATCTCGACCTCTTCCTGCGGACGGCCGCCGAGACCGGGCTGTACGTCATCCTGCGGCCCGGCCCGTACATCAACGCCGAGATCGACGGCGGCGGCTTCCCGGGCTGGCTGACGGCGACGAAGGGCACGGCCCGCACCACCGACCCGGCCTATCTGTCGCACGTCGACGAGTGGCTGACCCACGTGAACCGGATCGCCCGCCGGCACCTGTTCACCCAGGGCAAGGGCACGATCCTGCTCTACCAGATCGAGAACGAGTACGACTCCCACGTCGACGAGGCGACCGGCCGGGACTACATGTCCCACCTGTACAAGAAGGTCAGGGCGGACGGGATCGACGTCCCGCTCTTCCACAACGACAAGGGCAGGAACGGCCACTGGGTCCCGGGCGCGTTCGACACGGGCGGGGAGAAGGGCGGCTGGCTGTACGGGTTCGACGGCTATCCGTCGCCGTCCCAGACGCCGCCCGACTGGGGCACCTTCGGGCCCGGCGGACCGACCGGCGGGGCCACCGCCTCGCCGCGCACGCCCGGGTTCATGCCCGAGTTCGGGGGCGGCTGGTTCGACCCGTGGGGCGGCTCCTGGTTCGACGGCAAGGGATACGCCGAGTCGCGGCGCACCCGGGACGCGGCCTACGAGCGCCGCTTCTACCTCACCAACCTCGCCAACGGCATCACCCTGCACAACGTGTACATGACGTTCGGCGGCACGTCGTGGGGCTGGTTGCCCGCGCCGGTCGTCTACACGTCGTACGACTACGGGGCCGCGATCGACGAGGCGCGCAACGTCACCGACAAGATCGCCCCGATGCACCAGCTCGGGCATCTGCTGCAGCGCGTACCCGACTTCGCCCGGCTGGACCGGGCGGCGGAGGTCAAGGCCGAGGGGCTGAAGGTCTACCACCTGTCCAACCCGGACACCGGCACCCATGTGTACGTGGCCCGCAACGACGGGACCGAGCAGGTCACCACCGACCTGCCCACCAACGCGGGGAACCTGAAGATCACCGTGCCCGCGCGCGACGCCCGCATGCTCACCACCGGACTCCGCCTGGGCCACCGGACCCTGAAGTACTCCACCGCCCAGCCCATGCTGTGCGTGACGGCCGGGCGGCAGGACATCGCCGTGTTCGCGGGCCGCCGCGACGACATGGCGGACCTGGTCCTGAAGTGCCCGGAGGAACCGTTCGTCACCCGGCTCGACCCGGAGGGCGCCTGGGCTTACGACAGCAACGAACTGCACGTCAACGCGCCCCTCGGGCAGGGCGGTCTCACCCGGGTGCTGGTCGCCAAGGGCGAGAGCGACGTCCCGTTGCTGCTGCTCTTCGCCGACGACGCCACCGCCGTGCGCATCTTCCCGTTCGACACCCCGTCCGGCACCCTGCTGGTGTACGGCCCGTCGCTGCTGCGCCACGCCGAGGTGCGCGGTTCCGAGGTCCACCTGACAGGTGACGTCACCGGGGAGACCAGCGTGGAGGTGTGGGGGCCGCGCGGGATCACGAGCCTGGTGTGGAACGGGCGCAGGGTGCCGACCCGGATCACCATGTCCCAGAGCGTGATGACGACCGGGATGCTGCCCTCCGTGCCGGAGGTGGCGCTGCCCCGGCTGGGCCGCTGGCGGATGCGGACCGAGAACCCGGAGGCCGGACCCAACTTCGACGACTCGTCGTGGAAGAAGGCGGACAGGACGTCGTCGTACAGCGTCACTCCGGTTCCGGACGGGCAGCCGGTGCTGTTCGCCGACGACTACGGCTTCCACTACGGGGACGTCTGGTACCGGGGCACGTTCAGCGACTCCTCGGCCGTCGAGGAGGTCTCGCTCGCCTACACCACGGGCACCCAGGGCCTGCTGATGGCGTGGCTGGACGGGGAGCCGCTGGGCACCCACCGGATGCCGGTGCCCGACAAGAACACCACTGTCAGGAAGGGAAGTTGGGACGCCACCGCGGCCTTCCCGGTGGACGAACGGCTGCGCTCGCCCGGCCGGCACGTGCTGTCGGTCCTGGTCCGGCGCATGCAGCACGACCAGGACGGCAAGGCGCTGGACACCCACAAGGTGGCCCGCGGCCTCACCGCCGCCCTCTTCAAGGGGGCGTCGCCGAAGGTGGCCTGGCGGATCCAGGGCGAGGCGGCACCGGACCCGGTGCGCGGACCGCTGAACAACGGCGGCCTGTACGGCGAGCGCGAGGGCTGGCACCTGCCCGGCTTCCGCGACCGCGACTGGAAGGCGGTCACCTTCCCGCGGGCCGAGCGGCGCCAGGGGGTGACCTGGTACCGGACCGGCTTCCGGCTGTCGGTGCCGGCCGACATCGACGCCTCGATCGGTCTGACCCTGGAGGACGACCCGTACCGGGCCTACCGGGCGCAGATCTTCCTCAACGGCTGGAACATGGGCCAGTACATCAACAACGTCGGCCCGCAGCACACCTTCGTCCTGCCCAACGGCATCCTGCGCACCCGGGGCTCCAACACCCTGGCGCTGGCGGTCCTCTCGGAGTTCACCACGCTGTCCGGCCCGGGGAACGTCCAGCTGACCCTGCTGGGCCGGGCGACCGGGGGGACACCGGTGACTCCGGTGCTCTCCCCCGGCCGCTGAGACCGCTCAGGCGAGCCTGATCACGTTCCAGGACAGGGGCTCCAGCACGGCGGTGAGGGTGCCGTCCCGCAGGGCGGTGCCCTCGACCTGGTGCGGGGCGACCCGCTCGGGGTCGTCCAGGGTGTTGCGGGCGTCGGGGTCGGCGTCCGCGAGCGCGCTGTGCTCGACGACGGACGTCAGGCCGAGGCCGTTCAGGGCGACTTCGAGCGGGAGCGGCTCGCCGCGGCCGCGGTTCACGGCGAAGACGGTGACCGTGCCGTCGGCCGCGCGGACCGCGGTGGCGTGCAGCAGGTCCGTCTCGCCGTACTTCCGCGTCTTGTACGTCGGCGAGTCCACGCGGACGTCGAGGACCTCGCCGCGGCCGTGCCGGGAGGCCTGCGCGAACGGGAAGAACGTCGTCTGCCGCCAGGCCGGGCCGCCCGGCTCGGTCATGATCGGTGCGATCACGTTGACCAGCTGCGCGAGGCAGGCGACGGTGACGCGGTCGGCGTGCCGGAGCAGGGCGATGAGCAGGGAGCCGAGGACGACTGCGTCGGTGACGCTGTAGTTGTCCTCCAGGAGGCGGGGGGCCTCGGGCCAGCCGGTCCTGTCGATGGTCTTCGCGTACTCCTGCCAGCGCGAGAGGTACCAGACGTTCCACTCGTCGAAGGAGAGGTTGATCCTCTTCCCGGACTTGAGACGGGCGCCCACGTGGTCGGCCGTGGCCACCACGTTCTCGATGAAGGACTCCATGTCGACGGCGGAGGCGAGGAAGGAGTCCAGGTCGCCGTCGGCCGGCTCGTAGTAGGCGTGCAGGGAGATGTGGTCGACCAGCTCGTACGTCTCCTGCAGGACGGTCGCCTCCCAGGCGGCGAACGTGGACATGGACTGGTTGGAGGAGCCGCAGACCACCAGTTCCACGGACGGGTCGATCTGGCGCATGGCCCGGGCCGTCTCGGCGGCGGCCCGGCCGTACTCCTCGGCCGTCTTGTGGCCGGTCTGCCAGGGGCCGTCCATCTCGTTGCCGAGGCACCAGAGTCTGATCCCGAAGGGGTCCTTGTCGCCGTGGGCCGCCCGGAGGTCGGAGAGCGCCGTGCCGCCGGAGTGGTTGGCGTACTCCTGGAGTTCGAGGGCCTCGGCGACCGAGCGGGTGCCCAGGTTGACGGCCATCATGGGTTCGGCGCGGGGGCCGAGCTTCCGCACGAACGCGATGTACTCGGAGAGGCCGAAGCGGTTGGTCTCGGTGGAGTGCCAGGCGAGGTCGAGGCGGCGGGGGCGCTCCTCCACCGGGCCGACGGAGTCCTCCCACTTGTAGCCGGAGACGAAGTTGCCGCCGGGGTAGCGGATGGTGGTCACTCCGAGTTCGCGCACCAGGTCGAGCACGTCGGTGCGGAGGCCTTCGGCGTCGGCCGTGGGGTGGTCGGGCTCGAAGATGCCGGTGTAGACGCAGCGGCCGAGGTGTTCCACGAAGGAGCCGAAGAGGCGGGGGTTCACTTCGCCGATGGCGAAGGCGGGGTCCAGCGTGAAGCGGGCGGTGCGCATGGTCGCCTTTCGGGGTGGGTGGCTTGTCGATCGTCGGCGGGTGCGGGTGCGTGGGGGCTGGGCGCGCAGTTCCCCGCGCCCCTGAAGCTCCGGCCAGCCGTTGCTCGTCCAGCCGAACGTGCCATCGTTCGGGATATCGAATGCTGCCCGTAGCGTCGAACGGACCGTAGAATCGAAGCGCTTGCGCGTCAATGGGTTGGACGCAGACTTTCGCTCGCCACGGGGGCGGAGGTGGTCGTTCCGCGTTGAACGACGCTCGCCCGATCACCTGACGCGGACACATCCAGGCGCGTACGCTCGGACGAACCGCACACCGGCGGCGAGAAGGGGGACCGATGACCATCGCGGGTGCGCGGCAGCGGGCGGCGCGGCTGGCCGCATGGCTGTGCGGCTCCCGTTCGGGCCCGGCGATGCGCACCCTGGCCGCCGGCCTCGCCACCGCCGTCCGCGCGCGGCCACAACAACCCGACGGCGTGCGGGAGTTGTGCCGGGCGCTGTGCGAGGAGATGACCGTACGGCGGTCCGGACGGCCGGTGGAGCTGCGCTTCGAGCGCTTCCCGGACGAGATCGAGGTCACCGGCCTGTGGGTGGAGTTCCAGGACTTCGACCTGGTCATCGTGGAGGAACGGGCCGAAGCCCTGCAGCAACTGGTGATACTCGGCCACGAGTTGTGGCACCTGCACGCCGGGCACCGGCACCACCACCTCGCCGGGGCCGCGGCGGCCCGCGCACTCGCGGGCGAGCACCGCCGGCGCGACATGGTCCTGACGGTGGCCGCCCGCAACGGCTCCCGCGAGGTGGACGAGGCCGAGGCCGACGACTTCGGCCACCGCCTGGCCACCCTGTTCCGGTCCTCTCTCACCGGTCCGGGCACCGAGGCGCCGCTCGATCCGGTCCAGCGCTCCCTCGGCTACCGCGGACGCGACCGGGCGAACCGAGCGGCCGGAAAAGGGGGAGCCGCACGGTGACCCTGCTGGCACTCGACCCCTCGGACTTCCTCAGCGAGTTCTACATCTCCTTCTGGATCCCCACGGCGGTGCTCACCGCGGCCCTGGTGATCAAACTGCCCACGATCATCCGGCTGTGGCGGGACCCGCTGCTGCGCGCGGTCGGCGGACTGCTGCTGCTCGCCTGCGGGGTGTTCGTGTTCTGCACCCCGTCCACGATCGCCGCCGTCAACCGGCTCACCGGCGTCCCCAACGTCTCGGCGCCCTGGTGCTATTCGCTGATCACCGCGTTCTGCGGGTCCTGTCTGCTGCTGATCATCACCTGGCGCAACGGCCTGTCCGACCGCTCGGCCGCCACCCGGCGCGCGATGCGCTGGGTCGTCTCGGTGTACTCCGGGGTGGTCGTCGCGCTGTGGGTGCTGTTCCTGCTCGCCGACGCGCCCGTGGAGCGGCTGCGGGACCTGGACACGTACTACGCCACCACCCCGTTCATGCGCGAGGAGATCCTGCTCTACCTCGTCGCGCACGCCGCGGCCTGTCTGGTCACTTCCAGGCTGATCTGGAACTGGGTGCGCACCGAGGGCCTGGACGCGTGGCTGCGCTGGGGGCTGAAGCTGCTGGGCGCGGGCTACGTACTGAACCTGATCTTCGACGCGAGCAAGCTGATCGCCGTCATCGCGCGCTGGTTCGGGCAGGACCTGGACTGGCTGAGCACCAACCTCGCCCCGCCGGTCGCCGCCCTGTCCGCCATCCTGATCGCCGTCGGCTTCATCCTGCCGCACGCCGGCCAGTACTTGCACGACCGCTGGATGGTCCGGCTCGCCCACCGCGAACTGCGGCCGCTGTACCAGCTGATGCGGTCCACGAGCGGGGAGGGCGTGCCGTTCGTGCTGCGGGCCACGCCCGAGTTGCGGCTGACCCGCCGCGAGACGTTCATCCGGGACGTGCTGCTGCCGCTGGCCCGGCACATCGACACCGGCCTGAGCAGGCGGTCGTACGACGCCGCGCTCGACCTCGGGCATCCGCCGGCCCGGGCCCGGGCGCTGGCGGCCGCGGTGAGCATCCTCGACGCGATCGAGACGAAGGCCCGTGACCCCGAGCCGTCCGAGCCGGCCGCCGGACCCGACACCACGAGCCTGCTCCAGGAGATCGGGGCCGTCTCCCGGGCCCTGCGCCGTCCCGACGACATCGAGGCGGTTCGCGCGCGTGCGGCCGTCCCAGCAGAGAGCGTTGCCGTACATGACTGAACGCAAGCCCGTCGCCGTCGTGCTCGGCGGCTCTCTCGCCGGTCTGCTCGCGGCCCGCGCCCTGGCCTCGACGGGTGCCCGGGTGACCGTGGTCGAGCGCGACGCCCTGCCCTCGGGTCCCGAACCGCGCAGGGGACTGCCGCAGGCCCGGCACGTGCACCAGCTGTGGTCGGGAGGGGCGCGGGCGCTGGAGCAGCTGCTGCCCGGGGCGATCGGGCGGCTGCGGGCGGCCGGGGTGAGCCGGGTGCCGATGACCACGGACATGGTGGCCCTGTCACCGCACGGCTGGTACCGGCGGTGGGCCGAGTCGGCGTTCATGCTGCCGGCCAGCCGGGACCTGCTGGACTGGGTGGTACGGCAACTCGTGCTGGCCGACGGGGACATCGAGCTGGTGGAGCGGGCCGAGGCGGTCGCCCTCACGGGCACGGACGCGGCGGTGACCGGGGTACGGATCCGGGACCGCGACAACGCTGAGCGCACCCTGCCGGCCGGCCTCGTCGTGGACGCCACCGGACGCGGCTCCCGCGCCTCCCACTGGCTGGCCGGGCTGGGGCTGCCCGGACCGGAGCGGCGGGAGGTCGACTCCGGGCTGGTGTACGCCAGCCGGCTGTTCAGGGCGCCCGACCAGGCGGCGCGGGACGGCTTCCCCGTCGTCAACATCGAGCCCGATCCGCGGGGCACGGGGACCGGGCGCGGGGGCGCGCTGATGCCGGTCGAGGACGGCAAGTGGATCGTCACGCTGTTCGGCGGCCGAGGCGACGAAATGCCCACGACCGCGGACGACTTCGCCCGGTACGCCCGCGAGGAGCTGCGCCATCCGATCATCGGCGAGCTGCTGGCGAACGCGGAGCCGCTGACCGAGGTGGCGCTGACCCGGACCACCGCGAACCGGCGCCACTTCTTCGAGCGGATGCCGGTGTGGCCCGAGAACTTCGTGGTCCTCGGGGACGCGGTGTGCGCACTGAATCCCCTGTACGGCCACGGGATGGCGGTGTCGGCCCAGTCGGCCCTGGCGTTGCGGGACGTGGTCCGCCGTCAGGGCCCTGCGCTGGACACCCCCGGCCTCTCCCGTCACATCCAGAAGGCGGTGGGGCGGACGGTACGGGCGGCCTGGGACCTGGCCATCGGGGCGGACGTCTTCTACCCCGGCGCGACCGAGACGGGCCCCACGCTCCGGGACCGCCTCCTGTCCGCCTACGTCGACCGCCTCCTGTACACCGCGACGGGCAACGGCCGCATCGCCCGCCGGGTCACGGACGTGACGGCTCTGCAGCGGGGCGCGGAGTCCCTGCTGACCCCGAGCATGCTGGTCGCTGCCGCGGTGGGGCCCCTGAAGCCCCCGCTCGGTGGGCCGCCGCTGACTGTTGAGGAGCGGAAGGCTGCGGGGGTTTCGTAGGCCGCGGGCCGGTGAGGGCTGGTCGCGCAGTTCCCCGCACCCCCGGGGAGTCGCAGCACCCCAGTACCGCTCAGCCGGCGAACGCCGGTTGGGGCAGGCCCTTGCCCGCACCCGGAATCACCAGTACCGAACCCGACACCGGGTGCGGTGCCGGCAGTCCTGTGCGAGCTGTCGTGATGTACAGGTCGGTCAGGTCCGGGCCGCCGAACGTGCAGGCCGTCGTACGCGGGGTGGGCAGGGTGAGTACGCGGTCCAGGTCGCCGGACGGCGTGTAGCGGCGGACCGCTCCCCCGTCCCAGAGCGCCACCCACACACAGCCCTCCGCGTCGACCGTCAGGCCGTCGGGGAAGCCGGCGTCCTGCTCGATCTCGACCAGCGTGCGCCGGTTGCGGATGCCCTCGGTGTCGTGGTCGAAGACGTCCACGCGCCGGGTCGGGGTGTCGGCGTAGTACATGAGGCGGCCGTCGGGGCTCCAGCCGATGCCGTTGCTGACGGTGACGCCGGGGAGCGCGAGCCGTGTCTCCCCGGCGCCTGTGAGGCGGGACAGCGTGCCGCCCCCCGTCGCCTCGTCGTAGCGCATCGTGCCCGCCCAGAGGGACCCGTCGGGAGCGACGGCCGCGTCGTTCGCGCGACGGCCGGGGACCGGCTCGTGGTGGAGCCAGCGAAAAGTGTCGTCGGGGTCGAGGAGCCCGACGCCGTCGCGCAGGTTCAGCGCCAGGCCGCCGCCCGCGCGGGGTTTCGCCGCGCCGACGTGCTGTTCCGTCGTACGGATCGTGCGGCGGCCGGAGGAGGGGTCGTAGGTGTGGACACGCATGCCCAGGACGTCGACCCAGATGAGGCGCCCCGTTGCCGGGTCCCAGGTGGGGCCCTCGCCGAGCGCCGCCTCCGCCCGCACGGCGACCTCGTACGACGTCATGCCACGCTCCGGTGGCCGAGGCGCTCCGACAGCTCCGCCGCGCCCTTCACGACCAGCTCCTCCAGCTCGGCCATCCGCTCGTCGCTCCAGCGGATCATGGGGACCGAGATGGACAGGGCGGCGACCACGTGGCCCGCGCGGTCGTGCACGGGTGCGGCCACGCACGACACGTCCGGGTTGGACTCGCGGCTCTCCACCGCGATGCCCCGCTGCCGGATCTCCGCAAGGGCCTCGCGCAGCGCGGCCGGATCGGTGATGCTGTTGGGCGTCATCGCGGTCAGCTCGGCGCCGTCCGGGATCCGCGCCGCCAGCTCCTGCTCCGGCAGCGAGGCCAGCAGCATCTTGCCGACGGAGGTGCAGTGGGCGGGCAGCCGGCGGCCGGCGGCCGAGACCATGCGCACGGCGTGCGTGGAGTCGACCTTGGCGATGTAGATGACGTCGGTGCCCTCGAGGATGGCCACGTGGACCGTCTCGTCGCAGGTCTCCGCGACCGAGCGGGCCACCTGCTGGCCCTCGGCCGCGAGGTCGAGCTGCTCGGCGTAGCGGCTGCCGAGCTGGTACGGGCGTACGCCGAGCCGGTACCGTCCGGGCTGTCCCGGCACCTGCACGATGTACGAGCGTGCGGCGAGCGTGGTGACCAGCTCGTGCACGGTGGTGCGCGGCAGCTGCAGCTTGCGCACGATGTCGGGGGCGGAGAGCGTCCCGTCCCCGTCCAGGAACAGCTCAAGAATGTCGAGAGCCCGGGTCACGGCAGGCACGAGACGTCCCACGTCCGGCCCCCTCCCTTGGGTCTAAGCGCCTATGTTCGAGATTTCAACAGGCGATCGGCATGACGAACACAGGCTAGTCATCGTCGGGTGCGCGGGCAATGGTCGGGAACGAGCCGGGCACCATGGGTCCATGCAACTCGACTTCCAGCTGGTGCTGCTGCGCCGCATGGCGGACCACAACCCGGACCTGGTCGAGGACGCCCGGCGCACGCTCGGCGCGTCGCTCGCGGACATGCGGGAGACCAACAAGCGGTGGCAGGCGATGGTCCGGTCGCCGAGGTCGCGGTCCGCGGCCGCCCGGTACCGCTCGGTCCTCGGGGAGCCCGAGGCCGTCGTCCGGCGCCGCCTCGGCGACGTCGACTGCGAGGCCCGGCAGTGGGCGCTGCCCCTCTGGCCCGGTCTGCGCTTCGAGGTGCTGGTCTCCCCCGACGGCGCGGTCTGGAACGAGTGGCTGGTACGCGCGCCGGGCGCCCCGGCCCCGGCGCTGCGCACCCTGGACGACCTCACCCCGTGGTCCTGCACGGTGGACGAGGCCGCCCGCGCCTTCGCCCCCGCCCGCCCGCTGGAGGGCACGGCCCCCACCCGCTGGGGTCTGGCCTTCACCGCTCCGGACCGGGACGGCGTACGGCACGAGGTCGTCGCCGAGTTCACCTGGGGGCTGCTCCAGCGGACCGCGATCCGCACGTAGCGGATCCCCGCGGACCTACGCGTCGAAGGCCGTCGCCCTGGCCTGCTTCTCCCAGGCCGTGACGTCCTCGCGGACCTGGTCGAGGTGGGTCAGGACGGCACTCACCCCGTCGTCGCCGAGCGGCAGCCGCAGCGGGGTCCGCTCCGCCTCCAGCGCGGCCAGGATGAGGGCCGCCGCCTTGGCGGGGTCACCGGGCTGCGTACCGTCGCCGCCCGCGACGAACCCGCGGGTCTCGCTCACCCTGGCGTACACCCCGCTGTCCGCGCTGACCCCGGCCCGGGCGGGCTCCATCAGCGAGGTCCGGAACCCTCCCGGCTCCACGATCAGCACCTTGACGCCGAACTCCCGCACCTCGTCCGCGAGCGCCTCGGACATGCCCTCCAGCGCGAACTTCGTACCGCTGTACGCCCCGAAACCCGCGAAGGACATCTGCCCGCCCATGCTGCTCATCTGCACGATCGCGCCGGAGCGCCGCTCCCGCATGTGCGGCAGCACCGCCCGCACCAGGGCCGCCGGACCGAACACGTGCAGGTCGAACAGGTCCCGCAGCTCCTGGTCCGTGGTCTCCTCGACGGCGCCGACATGGGTGCGGCCCGCGTTGTTCACCAGCACGTCGATCCGCCCGTGCCGGGCCACCACGTCCCGTACGGCCTCCTCGATCGCGGCCGCGTCGTGACGTCCAGCCGCAGCGCCTCCACCTGGTCGGGATGCGCGGCCACCAGGTCGTCCAGCGCCCCGGGCCGCCGGGCCGCGCCGACCACCACATCGCCCGCGGCGACCGCCGCCTGTGTGATCGCCCGCCCGAAGCCGCTGCTCGCACCGGTCACCAGCCATACCTTGTTCACGGCAACTCCCCGTAGTTCCTGCTGCTTTCTGACACGAACCAGCCTGCCGCCGGATGCCGTTGCCCGTCCAAGACACATGGTGATAGCCAATGGTTATGACGATGGACGTCCACGCCCGGGACCTGCGCTACTTCGTCGCGGTCGCCGAGGAGCTGCACTTCACGCGCGCCGCCGAGCAGCTGTACGTGTCACAGCCCGCGCTCAGCAAGCAGATCCGGGCGCTGGAGCGCCAGTTGGGGGCCGAACTGCTGCAGCGCGATCAGCACGGGGTGGCGCTGACGGCCGTGGGTGAGGCGCTGCTGCCACACGCCCGGCTGGTGCTGGCCGCGTGGGAGGAGGGCGCGGCCGCGGTGGAGGCGGCCAAGGCGGCGCAGCGCAGCACGCTGGTGGTGGGCATGAGCACCAGTCCCGGCCGGGGCGGACTGCTGCCGGCCATCCGCTCCCGTTTCACCGCCGCGCACCCCGGGGCCGGCACCCGGCTGCGCCAGGTGAGCTGGGAGGACCCGACGGCGGGCCTCGCGGACGGCAGCGCGGACGTCGCCTTCGTGTGGCTGCCGCTGCCCGACCCGGAGCGCTACGCCTGGACGGTGCTGGCCGAGGAGCCCCGTCTGGTCGCCCTTCCCGACACGCACCCGCTCGCGGCCCGCGCCGAGATCGACTTCGCGGACCTGCTCGACGAACCGTTCCTCGCCCTGCCGAGGACCGCCGGCCCGCTGCGCGACTACTGGCTCGCCCTGGACGCCCGGGCGGGCCGCCCGCCCCGCATCGGCGCGGAGATCGCCGGGGCGGAGGAGACGTACGAGGCACTGGTGGCCGGCCTCGGCGTCTGCCTGCTCGCCGAGGGCAACACCGCGCTGATCAGCCTGGGCGGCGTCACCACCCGCCCGGTCCGGGGCATCGGCCCCAGCCGCTACGCCCTGGCCTGGCGCCGCGAGGACGGGGAACAGCCCCTGGTCCGGGCGTACGCCGAGGCCTGCCGAGCCTCGGTCCGATCGGCCCGGGCCTGATGCGCCGGGCAGCCCTAGGCCGTCGCGGCCGCCGCCAGGATCGCCTCCGTGACGCGCGGCAGCGAGGCCGGGTGCAGGAACAGGAACAGGTTGGGCTCGACCAGCTCCAGCTCCATCACCCTGGGCTGTCCGTCCTCCCCGTCCACGAGGTCCACGCGCGCGTACAGCAGCCCCGGTGCGCCGGGTACGGCCGTCAACGCCTTCTCGGCCACGGCGAGTTCCTCGTCCGTGGGCTGCCAGGGCTCCAGATCGGGGTGGGCGACCTTGTCGGCGTCGTACGGGGTGCCGGAGGACAGGACGGCGCCCTTGCGGCTGGCGTGCAGGAGGCCGCCGCCGAAGAACTGCAGCGCCCGCTCCCCGCTGACGTCGATGTTCCGCACGTACGGCTGCACCATCGCGGTGAAGCCCTCCGCGTGCATCCGCGCCAGCTGGCGTACGGCCGTCTCCTGCTCGGCGGGGGTGTAGCGGGCGGCGAACCGGGCCCCCGCGCCGGAGGTCGGCTTGATCACGTACTCGTGGCCGTCGGGCAGGTCGGCGGGCTCGCCGGGAGCGATGTAGCGCGTGGGTACGGTCGGCACACCGGCCGCCGCCAGCTCGCCGAGGTAGCGCTTGTCGGAGTTCCAGCGCACCACGGCGGGCGGATTGGCCAGACGCGTCACGGCGCCGACCCGCTCCACCCACGCCGCGAACTCCTCGGCGCGCCAGCTGTAGTCCCAGGTCGACCGGATGACGACCAGGTCGTAGGCGCCCCAGTCGGCGTCCGGGTCGTCCCAGTGCCTGGCCTCCGCCTCGGCCCCGGCGTCCGTCAGCGCCCGCACCAGCACCGGCAGGTCGCTGTCCTTGGCCGGCTCGGCTCCGGGGTCGTAGGTGGCGAGCGCTATTCGGGGCACGGCGGGCTCCCTGTCGTACGACGGTTCGATCGGCTGTGAGGCTAACAAGCGGCGGAGGAACCACGACAGCGCATTTGACCTTCACCTTTGGTGAAGCCCCAGCATCGGTGGCGGAAGACGGGGAACGCGAGGAGCCTCATGGAACTGCTGACGATCGGTGCCTTCGCCAGGGCGAGCCGGCTGTCGCCCAAGGCGCTGCGGCTGTACGACCAGCTGGAGTTGCTGCGGCCGGCCCGGGTCGACCCCGGCACCGGGTACCGGTACTACGCCGCCGGGCAGCTTCGGCAGGCCCGGCTCGTGGCCTGGCTGCGGCGGCTGGGCATGCCGCTGGCCGAGATCCGCGCCGTGTGCGCGCTGGACCCGCCGGATGCCGCGGCGGAGATCCGGGCGTACTGGGCGCGGGTCGAGGCGGAGACGGCCGCACGGCGGGATCTCGCCGCGTTCCTCGTCGACCAGCTGACCGGTGAGTCGAGAAGGGATCACACCACCATGCTGGAACTGCGTTATTCCGCCCACTCCGACCGTGGGCAGGTCCGCCCCGCCAACCAGGACACGGTGTACGCGGGCCGCAGGCTGCTCGCCGTGGCCGACGGGTTCGGGCCGGCGGGGGCACCGGCGAGCAGCGCGGCCGTGGAGGCGCTGAGGTTTCTGGACGAGGGAGAGGAGATCGCGGCCGGCAGCGTGCTGAACCTGCTGGAGGACGCGGTGCGCTCCGCCGGTGAGGCGGTCCAGGACCTGGCGGGCGAAGGCGAGGACGTCGGCACCACGCTGACCGCGCTGCTGTGGACCGGAACGAAGCTGGCGCTCGTGCACATCGGGGACTCACGGGCCTATCTGCTGCGGGACGGGGAGCTGTTCCGGATCACCCACGACCACAGTGTCGTGCAGTCCCTGATCGACGAGGGGCGGCTGACGCCGGAGGAGGCGGAGAGCCATCCGCAGCGTGCTCTGCTGCTGAAGGCTCTCGGCGGCGGCATGGCCCCGGTTCCGGATCTGCGGCTGCACGAGGCTCGGGTCGGTGACCGTTATCTGCTGTGCTCCGACGGGCTGACCGGCGTGGTGCCGGACTCCCGGATCAAGGAGCTGCTCGCTCTGGAGGACGCCGTTCCCGCGCTGATCGCAGAGGCCAACGCGGCCGGCGGCCCTGACAACGTGAGCTGTGTCGTCGCTGATGTCGTTCTGCCCACCCGGCCACCCGTGTCCGTCGGGTAGTAGTGGTCGTATGGCGATACTCGGCACTGACGCGTACACCGGCGCGGACGACGTCCCGCCCCTCGTGCGGGACGCCCTGACCGCCGCCCGCGCCTCCGGCTTCCCCTGCTCCTGCCGCCCCGAACAGGGCCGCCTGCTGCACGCCCTGGCGGGCGGTGCCCGGGCCCGGATCGGGGAGACGGGGACGGGGCTGGGCGTCGGCCTGGCCTGGCTGGCCTCGGGAGCTGCCCCGGGAGTGCAGCTGTACAGCGTGGAGCGGGACCACGAGCGGGCCCGGCTCGCCGCCGGGGTGTTCGCCGACCGCCCCGAGGTCACCGTGCTCACCGGCGACTGGCGGCGCATCGAGGAGTACGCCCCCTTCGACCTCCTCGTGCTCGACGGCGGCGGGCAGGGCAAGGTGCCCGGGGACGCGCCCGCCGACGTCGAGCGGCTGCTCGCGCCGGGCGGGACGGTCGTCGTCGACGACTTCACCCCGGCGACCGGCTGGCCTCCGCTGCACGGGGGCGGGCCCGACCTCGCCCGGCTGCACTGGCTGGAACATCCCGCCCTCCGCGCGACGGAACTGCGGCTCGCACCCGACCTGAGCACGGTCGTGGGGACGAGACTCCTGGTGTAGGAAGGGTGCCGAGAGCTTTTCCGAGAGCCTTTCCGAGAGCTTTTCCGACAGCCAAGGAGTGCGCCGCGTGTCCTCCCTCTTTCCCGCCCTGGCGGACGGTCCCGGTGAGCGCAGCGAGATGGGTGTCCCCCCGGACGAAGTCCGGGGGAGAGTCGCCCTGCGGTTCGGCGAACGGTCGTTGACGTACGGCGGGCTCGCGGGCGCGGCGGGCGCGCTCGCGACGCGGATCCGCGGCGCGGGCCGGGTGGCCGTGTGGGCGACCCCGGAGCTGGAGACCGCCGTGGCGGTGACGGGCGCGCTGCTCGCCGGGGTGGCCGCGGTGCCGCTCAACCCCAAGTCGGGCGAGAAGGAGCTGGCGCACATCGTGCACGACAGCGCGCCGGACCTGATCCTGGCGGCGCCGGGCGCGGAACTTCCGGAAGCGCTCGCGGAGTTGGCCCGGCTCGACGTGGACGCGTCCGAGGCGGGCACCGTCCCGGAGGAGGTGGCCTCGGCCGGTGACCCGGCGCTGGTCGTCTACACCTCCGGCACCACCGGCCCGCCCAAGGGTGCGGTCATTCCGCGCCGGGCGCTCGCCGCGACCCTGGACGCGCTCGCCGACGCCTGGCAGTGGACCGGGGACGACGTACTGGTGCACGGGCTGCCCCTGTTCCATGTGCACGGGCTCGTGCTGGGCGTCCTCGGCCCGCTGCGGCGCGGCGGCTCGGTGCGGCACCTGGGGCGGTTCGGCACCGAGGCCGTGGCCCGGGAGCTGAACGGCGGCGCGACCATGCTGTTCGGGGTGCCGACGATGTACCACCGCATCGCCGAGGCCCTCCCGGACGACCCGGAGCTGGCCAAGGCCCTGGCCGGGGCCCGGCTGCTGGTCTCCGGCTCGGCCGCGCTGCCCGTGCACGACCACGAGCGGATCGCGGCCGCGACCGGCCGGCGGGTGATCGAGCGCTACGGCATGACGGAGACCCTGATGAACACCAGCGTGCGGGCCGACGGGGAGGCCCGTGCGGGGACCGTCGGTGTGCCGCTGCCCGGGGTCGAGCTGCGGCTGGTGGAGGAGGACGGCACGGAGGTGGCCGCGCCGGACGGGGAGACCGTCGGCGAGATCCAGGTGCGCGGCCCGAACCTGTTCACCGAGTACCTCAACCGGCCCGACGCGACCGCCGCCGCCTTCACCGCCGACGGCTGGTTCCGCACCGGCGACATGGCGGTGCGGGAGAGCGACGGATACGTCCGGATCGTCGGGCGCAAGGCCACCGACCTGATCAAGAGCGGCGGTTACAAGATCGGGGCGGGCGAGATCGAGAACGCGCTGCTGGAGCATCCGGGGGTGCGGGAGGCCGCGGTCACCGGGGAGCCGGACGCGGACCTGGGCGAGCGGATCGTGGCGTGGATCGTCCCGGCGGACCCGCAGGCGCCGCCCGCCGCCGAGGAGCTGGCCGGCCATGTGGCCCGCCGGCTGGCGCCGCACAAGCGGCCGCGCGTGGTCCACTACCTGGACGCGCTCCCGCGCAACGACATGGGGAAGATCATGAAGCGGGCGCTGGTGGCCGATGCCTGAGCGACTGTCGGCGCGGGAGATCCTGGCCCTGGTCGCGGACGAGTCGACCTTCGCTGAACTCCCCGGCCTGATAAGGGCACCGCAGGCGGACGGCCCGCTCGGCTGGGAGGGCTACGACGCCTCGCGCGCCCGTGCCGCCGAGCGCACCGGCGAGGAGGAGTCCGTCGTCTGCGGCACCGCGAGCGTCGGGGGCACCCGGGCCGTGCTGATCGCGTTCGAGTTCGGCTTCCTCGGCGGTTCCCTGGGCGAACGCACCGGCGACCGCCTGGAGGCGGCCTACCACCACGCCCGCGCCCACCGGCTCCCGGTCGTGCCGCTGGTCGCCACCGGCGGCAGCCGGATGCAGGAGGGCATGCTGGCACTCACCCAGCTGCAGCGCGTGGCCCGCGAGTCGGTGCTCACCCGGGAGGCGGGCCTGCCGCAGATCGCGGTGCTGTGGGACCCCACGACCGGCGGCGGCTGGGCCACCCTCGGCGCCGGAGCCGATGTGATCCTGGCACTCCCGGGCGCCCAGGTGGGCTTCGCGGGCTCCCGGGTCCGGCCCCCGGACGCGGACCCGGCCGCCTACACGGCCGAGGCGCAGGTGGCGGTGGGGTCGGCGGACGCGGTGGTACGCCCCGAGGAGCTGCGCGAGACGCTGGGGCGCTGGCTTCGGCTGCTCACCACCCCGGCGGCGGAGGCCCCGGCACCACGGGCCCTCGGTGCCCCGGACCTCCCGGGCACCGGCTGGGAGGCCGTCCGCCGTGCCCGCTCCCCCGAACGCCCTCGCGCACAGGCTTACTTGGACGCCTATTTCACCCACCGGGTCTCGCTCGGCGGCGACCGCTGCGGCGGTACGGATCCCGACGGCATGCTGTGCGGGTTCGGCGAGCGGGACGGCCGCACCGTGGCGTACGCGGCGCAGACCGGGGCGGCCACCCGGCCCGCCGGATACCGCACCGCGGCCCGGCTGATCCGGCTCGCGGACCGGCTCGACGTCCCGGTGCTGACGCTGGTGGACACACCGGGTGCGGCCAACGACGCCGAGGCGGAGCGGCAGGGCGCCGGGGCGGCGATCGCCGACGTGTTCGGGGCGGTGGCCGCCGCCCGGGTTCCGGTCACCACGCTCGTGATCGGCGAGGGCGGCTCCGGCGGGGCGCTCGCGCTGGCCGCTCCCGACAACACCTGGGCCACGCCGGACAGTTACTTCTCGGTGATCGCCCCGGAACTCGCCGCGGCGATCCTCAAGCGCCCGCCCGGGGAGGTGGAGGCGACCGCGGGGCAGCTGCGCATCCGGCCCCAGGACCTGGTGGAGCTGGGGGTGGTCCGCGGCATCGTCGACATCACCGCCACCGCGGACCACCCCCGGCCCTGAGCTACCGCACGGCCACCGCCCGGATGACCTCCTGGGTCACCGAGCCGCCCCTGTCGTCGTGGGCCGAGGCCCGCAGGGAGACATGGGCGGCGCCGCGCGGCACGGTCAGCGTGCCACGCCAGGAGGTGCCCGGGCCGGTGGTCAGGGGGACCGTCCGCCAGGTCGTGCCGTCGTCGTACGACACCTCCAGCCGGCCGCCGCCGAGGGTTCCGGTGCCGGCCGCCTTCGCCACGTACTCGGCGCCCATCCGGACCGGGACGCGCTGTCCGCCGCGCACCCTGCCCGCGAGGTCGGTGTCGACGTCGAAGGCGAGGTTGATCAGCGGCAGGTAGGTCCAGCGGTCCTCCGGGGTGGCCGCGGACCGGAAGGTCCACTCGGTGTGGCCCTCGGTGGCGGGCCGCCACTGGCCGACGTCCAGGGCGGTGTCGGTGACCACCTTGTAGGTGTGCTCGTCGGCGGGCGCGTCCCACACGTAGACACCGGAGCTCTTGCGGCGGTCGACCAGCGTGCCGTCCAGGTAGACGGCGGTGGTCTGGCTCATCCCGCTGCCGTCGCTCCACACGTCGCCGAAGCCGGTGTGGTCGGGCCCGGAGTCGCCCCAGCCCGGGGTGTTCAACTGGATCTGGTTCCCGGCCCGTTGCTGCCCCCAGCCCAGGCCGGTGCCCAGCCACGGGTGCCACACCGGACGGAACCAGTTCAGCTCCGGGCGCGACCCGCCGTCGTACCGCACCAGACCGCTGCGCTCCTCCAGCGCCCCGTCACGGGCGGTGACGGACTCGTGCCACAGCTGGCCGGGGCCGGTGGAGACGTAGTCGGTCCGCTCGGCGGGCAGGTCGACGCGCTCCTGGAAGCCGAGCCCGATCGGGAAGGTGCCGGTGATCGAGTACCGGAACTCGCCGCCGCTCACCGGCCGGGCCGCGTGGAACTTCACGTGTACGGCGGCCAGTTGGTGTCGCGAAGGGGCGTAGGTGAGGTCCCGGTCCGGGATCGCGCCCGGGTGCCCCTCGGACAGGTCGTACACGTAGGGCGAGTTACGGGTGCCGACCATGTCGACGTGTCCCGCCGCCCGCAGCCGCGCCGCGTCGGCCCTGTTCACCGTGGCGATCTGCAGTGGCCGTTCGGCGTTGTCGTCCGTGCCCCACCAGGCCATCAGCCGGCCGGGGGCGTCGTCCGTCACGAACAGCGCCTTGGCGCCCGCGTCCTGGGCGGCCTGGGCCAGCGCGGCCGGGTCGGCGCCGTCGGCGAGGTGCGCGAGCACCGCCTTGCCCGCCACCCCGGTGAACGGCCCGTCCCCGACGTCGGCCAGCGGCAGCCTGGTGCGCCCCTCGATGAGCGTGCCGCCCGCCTGCACGGTCGCCTCGCCCGTCCCCTGGACCTCGAGCAGCGGCTTGGCCAGCCGCCACACGGTCCGGTACTCGAAGCCGCCCCGGGCGACCTTCGCGGTGGGCGCGGCGAAGACGCTGTCGTAGGTCAGGGGCACCTGGACCGCGCCGAACAGGTCGGCGCCGTTCGCGGTCCGGTCGTACTCCATGAGCAGCTGACGGGTCTCGGTGCGCCGGCCGACACCGGCCCTGACCTCCCGCAGCTTCCTGCCGTCCAGGGTGACCTCGCGGTCCCGGTCGAGAGTGATCTCGGGGGCGGCGAGGAAGCCGAGGCCGAGCGAGTCGGCGCCGTGGCTGCCGCGCACGTCGAGGAAGGAGGCCAGGCTGTACGTGCCCGGCTTCAGGCGCAGCTTCAGGGTGCCGGAGTCACCGACGTGCGCGGGCTGGGCGTCCTCGCCCGCGGCGAGCCGCTGCACGGCGAGGTCGGCGGCGGTGGACGCGCCGTCGCGGTCCTTCACGCGCACGGTGAGCGTGTACCGCTCCTCTTCCTTGACCAGCCCGAACACGGTGTGCGCGAGCACGGTCCCGGCCGGCCCGGTGGCCACGATCTGCCCGCTGCTCTCCCCGACCGGCGCCTTCGCCCCGTCACCGGTGACGGTGGTGGAGGCGGTGCCGTGCGCGGGCACGGTGAGCGAGGAGTCGGCGAGAGCGGCAGCGCCGTCCGGCCCGCCCTGCACGGACAGCTTCAACCGGACGTCCTCGTCGGACGAGTTGCGGTAGGTGAGGGTCCGAGTGACCGGCTGGTTCGCCTCGTAGGGCCAGCCGTAGAAGCCGAGGTCGGCGCTGCCGGTGGCAGTGACGCGGGCCTTCACGACGTCGGGCACGCTCACCCGCCCCGCACCCAGTTGATAGGCGGAGGCGTCGAGCTGCCGGCTGCTGGACATCAGCGCGTCCTTCAACTGCGCGCCGGTCCAGTCGGGATGCTCCTGGGCGAGCAGGGCCGCCACTCCCGCGACATGCGGGGTCGCCATGGACGTACCGCTCATCGAGGTGTAGGAGCCGCTGCCGGGGACGAGCTGGGAGCGGGCGGCGAGGATGTCGACGCCGGGCGCCGAGATGTCCGGCTTCAGGGCGTTGTCGCCGTACCGGGGTCCGGCGCTGGTGAAGTAGGCGGCCTGGTCGGCGGAGTCCACCGCGCCGACGGTGAGGGCCGCGTCGGCGGCGCCGGGCGAGCCGATGGAGGACTGGGCACCGGTGTTGCCTGCGGCGATGACGAAGAGGGCCCCGGTCTCCTTCGAGAGGGTGTTCACCGCCTGGGCCATGGGGTCGGTGCCGTCGCTGGCCTCGGTCGAGCCCAGACTCATGGAGATCACCCGGGCGTGCACGTCCCGCGCCGCCCACTCCATGCCCGCGATGATCTGGGACTCGCTGCCCGAGCCCTGGTCGCTGAGCACCTTGCCGACGGCGAGGGCGGCCTCGGGCGCGACCCCCTTCTCCTTGCCGTCCGAGGCGGCTCCGCTGCCGCCGACGGTGGAGGTGACGTGGGTGCCGTGCCCGTTGCGGTCGGCGACCTCCTGCCCGTCGACGAAGCTCTTGGTGGCGGCGACCCGGCCGGTCAGGTCGGGGTGGCTCAGGTCGGCACCGGTGTCGAGGACGGCGACCGTGACGCCCTTGCCGGTGAGCCCCGCGTCCCAGGCGGCCCGGGTACCGATCTGCGCGTTGCTCTCGGCCATGTCGGCCTTGACCCGTCCGTCGAGCCAGACCTTGCCGACACTGTGCCGGAGCGTGAAGGACCGCCAGAAGGCACGCCCCCGTTCCGCCTCGACGGCGGCCCCCCGCAGGCTGGGCAGCGTCCGGGTCCGCTCGGCCCCGCCCGGGGTGACGGCCCGCGCTCCCTTCCCGTAGGTCACGATCAGCGGCAGCGCGTCGGCCTTGGCGTCCGTGAGCCCCTGCCGGATCAGCCCGCTCACGTCGAACAGCCGCCGGTCCAGGGTGCCGGCCCGCAGATGGGGCAGCGCCTCGTCCGGTACGACGCTGATGTCGCCGTTGCTCACTTGCGTCCGTACGGCACCCGTGGCCCCTCGGGGCCGCTGCACGGCGACCGTCCTCCTCCCCTGCCCGAGGTCGGTGACGGTCACCCGGTCGCCGGTGACGAGGGTGACGGTGGTGGCGGCGTCGGCGGTGCGCAGGGCCGCGGTGGCGGCCTGCTGCGCGACCGCCGGGGCGGTCGGCGACAGGGCGATCACGAGCCCCGTCGCGAGCAGCGCCGCCCCGCTTCTGACTGGTCCTCTGGTCATCCACGCCTCTTCTCGTGTCGAGTGCGTCGAGTGCTGGGACGAGTGTCATGTGCCTTGTGTTGCAGGGGTGTTGACCGTCGGTGGCGGAAAGGCGTCCTGGCGGATTCCCGCCACCGGCGACGCGCGGCGCAAATCGAACCGGGGACAGCCTCGCTCCCCGTCCGCAACAATGGACCTGGCGGTCGATCAGGAACACGGGGGTAAGACGCCATGAACAAGCTGATGGAATTCACCACGGAGGACGGCGCCGTCGTCGTGGTGGAGGCCACGGACGGCGCGAGCGGCACCCGGCTGGTCTCCCGCGGCGAGAACGGCGGCCCGGCGGCGCAGGCCGCCCGCACCTTCGAGGGCACCCTGGACGGCGTCCGCTCGGCGGCCCAGTCCGCCCTCCGCGTCTTCCGCGACGGCACACTGCGACCCGACTCCGTGGAGCTGGAGTTCGGCGTGAAGCTGAGCGCGGAGGCGGGCGCGGTCATCGCCAAGGGGGCGGCGGAGGGGCAGCTGGTGGTCAAGTTGAGCTGGTCCTCGAAGGACGCGAGACCGGCTGCCGCCGCAGACGCGGATCCGGAGCCGGCCCCCGGGTCATGAGCAGGAACGCCTGGCACGCCCGGATCGAGTACCGGGGCGCGGTCGCGGGGGCGGGTTTTCTGGTGGCCCCCCGTACGGTGCTGACCTGCGCGCACGTCGTGCGGGACAGTGAGCCTGGGCTGCTGACGGTGTCGTTCCCGAACCGGCCGGACCTCGGTGTGCTGCCGGCGGCCGTGTCGGCGCACGGCGGCTGGGCGGGCGGCGTGACCGACCCGGGCGACCTCGCCGTGCTCGAACTGGCCGATGAAGTGCCGCTGAGCGCCGCCCGGTTCGCTCCCCCGGGCATCGAACTCGCGCTCGCCACCCAGGTCCTGGTCGCCTACGGGTTCCCGGACGGGTACGACGAGGGGCAGCTGGCCGAGTACCGGGCCGTGTCCGCCACCCGGATCGCCGGCGAGTGGGTGCAGCTGGAGGCCGTCACGGCACACGGGCAGCCGCTGACGCACGGCTTCAGCGGGGCCGCGGCCACCCTCCCGGACGGCAGGGTGGTCGGCATGATCGCGCAGGTGGCCGGCGAGCACGGCGTACGGGTCGCCCGGATGCTGCCCACGGAGGTGCTGGCCCGCCACTGGCCGGGCTTCGGCGAGCTGGTCCCGGCCCACGGGGACTCCCCCGACGCGGCGAGGCGGCTGTACGGGCTGGTGCGACGGGCGGCGGACGCCGCTCTGGACTGCGACCCGGACCGGCTGTACCTGGACGCCGTGGGTCCCTTCGGCCCGCCGCTGCCCCCGGACGGCTTCGCTTCCGTGCGGTCGGCGGCCGGGTATGTGCACTGGGAGGTCGAGGACCCGGACGCGGTGACGAGGTTCGCCGACCGGCTGGAGGAGCTGCTGTCCGCTCCCGCTGCCTCCGCCGCGGTCTCCTGGTCCCCCATCCTGGTCGAGCTGGACCGCAGCGGCGCCGGCGCCGACCAGGTCACGGTCGAGGTGTCCGCGTACCGCGACGGACTGCGCCGGCCCGTGGGCGCCGTCCGGCTGCCCCGGGCCCGTGTACGGGCCTACGTACAGGAGTGTGTGGACGAGGCGTTCACCCACCTGGCCCCCGGGGCCGACGAGTTGATCACGTTCGTACTGCCGCGTGAGTGGCTGAACGAGCCGGTCGCCCAATGGGAGTGCGGTCCCGACGACTCCACGCCCCTGGGCTGCGCCCACCCCCTGGTCGTCGCGGACCGGTCCCGCCACCGCAGCGCCCGCCTGCGCCACCAACTGGGCAAGAAGTGGCAGAAGGCGGGGACCGGGCTCACGTCCCCGGCCGTGCACCGCGTCGACTGCGGCAACCGGGAGCGCCCGGCCGGCCTGCGCAAGCGGCTCCGGGACACGGAGGCCGAGCTGGCGCTGTACGCCACCCCGCCCGTCGCCGCGCCGGACCACTTCGAGGCGGGTCTGAACACCCCGGTCCCCGTCCTCCTCTGGCCGCGCACGGGCTGCCCCGGCGCCGACCACGGCACGCCCTGCGCGGGTACCGCCTTCCTCGACGGACTCGTCCCGTACCTGCGCGGCGCCTCGCCCGCCGAACTTCCCCGTCTCATCCAGGCGTTGCGGGAGGAGGTGGAGGCCGCCGACGACCCGGGCCGGCACTGGGCCCGGGAGGTCCAGCTCCTGTGGGACGACCCGCGCTGCTTCCCCGAACCCCCGGCCAGCCTGCACACCCCCGTCGCCTGAACACCCCCACGGAGAACGAACCCATGCCCCTGTGGCCCGTGTACACCGGTACGAAGGAGCCGCACGACGGCATCACCGAGCTGCCCGCTCCCCCGCCCTGGCGGGCCTTCGACGGCGGCCCCGGGCTGGACACGCCCGCCGACGATGCCGACACCGCGGCCACCTCACCCGACCGCGCCCACCGTGCCGCGACCTACCGGGCCACCGCGCAGACCGTCCAGCTGGTCAACGCGGCCCTCTACCTGCGCCGCCCCCTCCTCGTCACCGGCCCGCCCGGCACCGGCAAGTCCTCCCTGGCCTACGCGGTGGCCCGCGAGCTGAAGCTCGGCCCGGTCCTGCGCTGGAACGTCACCAGCCGCAGCACCCTGCACGACGGCCTGTACCAGTACGACCCCCTCTCCCGCCTGTACGCGGCCCGCCAGGCGGCGGCCACCGGGACCCGTGGCAGCACCGCACCCGAATCCGGTATCGAGGACCATCTGCGCCTCGGTCCCCTCGGCACCGCGCTCCTCCCGTACGCCCGCCCCCGCGCCCTGCTCATCGACGAGATCGACAAGAGCGACCTGGACCTGCCCAACGACCTGCTGAACGTCCTCGAGGAAGGCCAGTACGAGATCCCCGAGCTGGTCCGGTCGTCCGGGCCCGGGGACGAGGACCCGAAGGCCATGGTCATGGTCGACGGCACCCACGAACGCGTGCCGGTCGCACGCGGCCGGGTCCGCTGCCGGGCCTTCCCCTTCGTCGTCCTCACCAGCAACGGCGAGCGCGAGTTCCCGCCCGCCTTCCTGCGGCGCTGCGTCACCCTGCGGCTGCGCCGGCCCGACGACTCGCATCTCGCCGACATCGTCCGCGCCCACTTCGACGGCGAACCCGGCGGCTACGCACAGGACCTGATCGACCGGTTCCTGTCCCGGGCGAGCGGCGGCGACCTGGCCACCGACCAGTTGCTCAACGCGATCTACCTGGCCCGCTCCTCCGACCTGCCGGCGGACTCCCTGGCCGAGCTGGCGGAACAGCTCATGCCCTATCTCGGCGAGGCCCAGCGCTCCGATGCCTTCTGACCTCCCCCACGCTCGGCTCCGCTCGCGCGGGGGGACCCCCATCGGCTCCCCGGACCCGCTCGCCCGCCTGGCCGACGTCCTGGCCACGGCGGCGGACGGCGTGCGCCCGACCCCGCTGGAGCTGGCGGAACTGCTCTGGCTGGCCCGGCAGCTGGGTCCGGGCGACGAGGAGCGGCCGGCCCTCCCGGCCGCGGAGCCCGCCCCGGACCTGCCGCAGGAGCAGCCCCGGCCCGCGCGGGAGGAATCCCCGCCCGGGCAGGAGGAATCCCCGGCGGCCCCTGAGCCCGCCCCGCCCGCACCCCACGATCCGCCCCGCGTCCCGCTCCACCTGCCGTCCCGGGCCCCCTCCGCGCCGGGCGGGCACACCTCCCTGCTGGCACCGGCGCCCCCGATGCTCCGCCACCCGCTGGGTCTGCAACGTGCACTGCGCCCCCTCAAGCGCCGTACCGACGCCCCCTCCGGTCACCGGCTGGACGAACGGGCCACGGCCGACCGCATCGCCCGTCTCGGCGCGGCCCCGGAGTTCTGGCTGCCGGTGCTGCGCCCCGCCCAGGAGCGCTGGCTGCGGCTGAACCTGGTGTACGACACCGGGCCGACGATGCCCGTGTGGCGGCCCCTCGTCCACGAACTGCACACGGCGCTCGCCCAGTCGGGCATCTTCCGCACCGTGACGCTGCTGCGCGCCGCACCCGACGGCACGGTCCACGGCCACGGCGCGCACGCCCCCGCCGACGGCCGCACGGTCACCCTCGTGATCAGCGACTGCATGGGCCCGCAGTGGCGGGAGGGCCCCGCCGGCGCCATCTGGTACGAGAGCCTGCTCCGCTGGGCGCACCGGATGCCCCTGGCCGTCGTACAGCCGCTCCCGGAACGCCTGTGGCGGGACACGGCCCTGCCGACGACGCCGGGCCGGCTGTCGGCACCGCACCCCGCGGCCCCGGCGGCGACGCTCACGTTCACGCCGTACGAACGGCGCGAGCAGCACGAGCACCACGAGTCCTACGACTCCACGGTGCCGTGCGACAGGGCGGTGCCGCACGGGCCGAGGGGTCTCCATGGCACCTTCGGCCCCGCCCCCGTGCCCGTGCCCGTGCTGGAGTCCGAGCCGGCGTGGCTGGCGCACTGGGCCGCGCTGCTCACGACCGCCGGCGGGGCTCAGTTCCCGGCCGCGGTCGCCGAGTTGGGCCGCCCGCTGCCGGCCCGCTCCGGTGACCGTACGGACGTCGGTCTGCTGTCCGCCGAGGAGCTGGTCCTGCGGTTCCGCGCGACCGCCTCCCCGGAGGCGTTCCGGCTGGCCGGCCATCTCGCGGTGGGCCGCCCCGACCTGCCCGTCATGCGCCTGGTCCAGGCCGCCCTGGAACCGGATCCGCGCCCCCAGCACCTGGCCGAGGTCATCCTCAGCGGCATGCTCGCCGCGGTCCCCGGCGGCCCGCCCGGCTCCTACGCCTTCCGGGACGGTGTGCGGGACCTGCTCCTGCTCAGCCTGCCGCGCACCGCCCGCCATCGCACCACCGAACTCCTGGACCGCATCGGCGAACCGATCGACCGGCGAGCGGGGCGGGCGCCGGGCGAGTTCCGGGCTTCGACGGCGGCGCCGTCGGGCACCGGCACCGACGTGGACGGCGAGGCGTTCGCGACGGTCAGCCAGGACAGCCTGCGGCGCCTGTCCGAGCCCGCCGGGCGGGGCGGGCTGTTCGCGGGGCGGTACCTGCTGGTCAGACCGACAGGATCGCAGGGCACGGACTGGGTCGCCCAAGACACCCGGCGGGGGGACGAGACGGTCCTGGTGCGGCTGTACCTGCGTCCGCCGGACTGGCTCCGTATCGGCTTCGCGGACATCGCCCAGCGGCTCAGCCAGGTCGACCATCCCGGGATCGCGGCCGTCAGGGATTGCGGCACGGAGGGCGATGTCCCCTACCTGGTCCGGGAGTTCCTTGACGGCCGGAGTCTGTACCAGCGGCTCAGGAGCGCACCGCACGGCCTGCCCACAGGCGAACTCGTCGCCCTCGTCCCCTCTCTCGTCGAGGCCGTGAACGCCCTGCACGCGCAGGCGGGGCCGCATGGGGGGCTGGTCGCGTCGCACGTCATCCTCACACCGCGCGGACCGGTCCTGGACGTCAGTTCCTTCGGCATCGGAGGCCGCGGGGACGATCTACGGGTGCTGGGGCACATCGTGCGCGCCATGCACCGGGGCCCGTCCGGCGTTCGGCAACACCCGCTGCCTCCGGAGAACTTGCCTCTTCCCCGGCAGCTGGAGGAGGAACTGGACACGGCCGTCACGGAACTCCTCTCCGACAGCCTGGAGACCCAGCTGTGCGGCGCCGACCGGCTCCTCCGTCTGCCCCCGCACCGGGAGCGCACCCTCGGCTTCTCCCTCCTCGGCCCGCTCCGCGTCACCCGGGACGGAGTGCCCCTCGCCCTCGACCACCCCGAAGAACAGGCGCTGCTGTGTGTGCTGTTGCTCCACCACGGCGAGCCCGCCACGCACGACGAGCTGGCCACCGGGCTCTGGGGGCCGCCCGACCGCCACGGCTCACGTGACCTCCTGGACACATACCTCAGCCGGCTGCGTCACCTGCTCGGGCCGGACGCGGTGACCGTAGAGGGCGGATACGCCCTGCGGCTGGACCGTGTGTCCGGCCATGACGACTACGACGTCTTCCGCGTCCGCCGCCTGGCCGACGAGGCCCAGCGGTCCCGCACCGCCGGAGACCCGGCGCGCAGCCGCCTGCTGGCGCAGGAGGCGCTGGGGCTGTGGCGGGGCGAGCCGCTCGACGGCGTTCCGGGACCGGTCGCCCGGCACACCCGGGACGACCTCAACGCCCTCCGCCGTACGCTCGGTGCCCTGGCCGCAGAGCCGGAGAACCGCCCGGAGATCTACTTCAGGACCGACGAACTCGCCGGCCGCCCCGAAGCCCGTATCACCCTCGAAGCCACGGTGCACGAGATCCTCGCGCGCGGCTCCCTCACTCCCCGCCAGTACGCGGTGCTCGTCCGCCCGGACGGCTACCTGGTGCGTATCGAGCCCGGCGTCTTTCTGCTCCCCGTCCTGGTGGCCGTCCTGCGTGAACTCCCCCATGCGCTCGCCCGGCCGGCCGATCGTCCGCGTCTCCAGGTGACGTTCGGGCCGCAGTCCTACGACCGGACGCCGAGCGCGGCCTGGGACGTGGTGGTGGTCGTACCGCCCGCCTTGTACGAGGACTTCGCGGCAAGTTCCGCCGCCCAGGGGTCCGTGCGCTTCAGACCGCTGTTTCCCGACGACGCCACGGACACCCCGCCGAGCGGCTGGTACTGCCTCCTGCTGCCGGCGTCCGCCGAACCGGTGGAACACGACCTGGTCCAGGGCCCCTTCATCACGCACGACCTGCACCAGCTCGGCGTCCCCACCCCGGGCCGCACGGCCGTCGTCCACTCCCAGCAGGACGGCCCGTTCACCCTGCTCGACCCGGTCCGGCCGTACGGCACGCGGCCGCCCCGCCCGGTGACCTGCTACTCGGTCGACCTCACCCCGCAGCAGGCCCGTCACACGATGTCCCTGCCCAGCTCCGGCAAGGGCGCGTTCACCGCCGTGGTGGAGCTGTCCTGGCATGTCGACGACCCGGTCGCCTTCGTCCGCGGTGAGACCGACGGCATCTCCGGGATTCTGCTGGAGCATCTGCGTGACGCGGCGGAGCGCATCACCCGCGGCCATCCGCTGCGCCGTGCCGGCGCGGCCCAGCGGGCGGTGAACGCGGGAGTGGGCAACTGGCCGGTGCCGGGGCTGTCGGTGTCGTACGCCGTGCAGCTGGCCCCGGAGGGGACGGCCGCGCCGGTGCCGGAGCAGTCGGCTGCGTCGCCGCGCCGGCTGTCGTCCGTGCTCGCCGACGCCGAAACCGTGCTGATCGGCTTCGACGGTCCCCTCGCCCGGCTGTTCTCCGCGCAGACGGCACGTGCGGCGGCCCTCGACCTGCTGTCCGTCGTCGTCGAGCACCGTGACCCCGAACACGCGCTGCGGGGCCGCCCGCCGGCCGTCGCGGGCACCGCCGGCCGGGAGACGTTCGTGCATCCGCTGGACCTGCTGCGCGCCTTCGCCCGTGACCCGCTCGGCCCCCAGCTGCGGGCACGCCTCGACGACCTCGAACTGGATGCCGTTCCGGACGCGCCCACGACGCACCGCTCCGTCGCGCTCGTCCGCGCCCTGCACCATTCCGGCCGGCGCGTCAGCGTGGTGACGGACGTGGGCGCACAGGCCGTCCACCGCTACCTGGAGCCCTACCGCCTGCCCCTGGCGGGGATCCACAGCCGCCACGACGACCTCGGCCTGCTGATGCCCCACCCCGACTGCCTCCAGCGCGCTCTGGACTCCCAGGGCACACCGGTCGCCGCGGGCCTCCTGATCAGCTCCTCGATCGCCGAGCTCACCGCCGCCCAGCAGCTCGGTCTCCCCTTCGTCGGATACGCCCCCACCTCCGCCGGGCGCCGGCGGCTGCGCGAGGAGGGCGGCGACGTCACCGTCTCGTCCCTGGAGCCTCTCCTGGAAGCCGCCCGCTCTCTCTGAAACCCCCCATTCAGCCGCGCCCCGCCCGGCCCCCTCCCGAAGGCGCGCCGCCGAATTCCCCCGGAGGATCGAAAGAAGCCGCCGTCCGGCCGCAAGGCCTGCGCACTCGGGAGGATCTGCCGTGACCGTCAGTCTGGACCAGCTGCGCCGTTGCCACTTCGCCGTCGATCTGGGTGCGGCCCGTACCCGGGTGTATGTGAAGGGTGCCGGTCTCGTCGTCGACCAGCCCTCGGTCGCGGCCGTGAACATTCGTACCGGTGGCCTCATCGCGGTGGGCGAGTTCGCGGAGCAGATGACCGGGAAGACGCCGGCCTACATCAGCGTCCAGCGGCCCGTCTCCGGCGGCACGATCGTCGACATCGAGATGGCCCAGCGCATGCTGCGTCACCTGCTCGGCGACAAGATGCGCAGGGCGCTGCGCCGCAAGCCCCGGCTGCGCGCGGCGGCCTGCACCCCGCACGGCGCGGACCCGCTGGCCCTGCGGGCGACGATCGAGACGCTGGTCGGGCTGGGTGCGCGGCGGGTGGAGCTGGTGGACACGCTCGTCGCGGCCGCGGTGGGGTGCGGGCTGCCCGTGGAGCGGCCCGAGGCCACGATGATCATGGTGTGCGGGGCGGCGGCCACACAGGTGGCGGTGCTGTCGCTGGGATCCATCGTGGTCGCCGAGCGGATCCCGGTGGGCGGTGAGGCCGTGGACAACGCGATCGTGCAGCATCTGCGGCACGAGCACGAGCTGATGCTGCCCAGCCAGGCCGTACGGCCGCTGCAGCTCGCCCTGTCGGGCAACGGGCTCACCTCGCACGGTCCGGCCTGGACGGAGATCCACGGGCGGGACGTGGCCACGGGGCTCGCGCGCAGCGTGCACGTCGACACCGCCGCCGTGCGCGACGCCATCCAGACCCCGCTGACGGCCGTCCTGGACGGGATCGGCAAGGTGCTGCGCGAATGCCCGCCCGACCTGGTGGCCGACGTCGCCGACCGCGGGATCGTGCTGGTCGGCGGCTCGGCGCTGCTGCCCGGCCTGGACCAGATGCTGCGGCAGGCGACCGGGGTTCCGGTGCACATCGCCGAACGGCCCGACCTGTGCGCCGTAGAGGGTCTCGGGGCCATGCTGGAGGGCCGCGTCGATCCGCTGCTGCTCGACCCGCTGGCCGCCTGAGACGGCCCGGCGGTTCGTGCCCTGCCCGCGGTGCCCCGCGCGGGCGGGCTTCCTCGTTCTTCAGGTCATCAGTACGGCAGGATGCGCCCCGAGGGCGTCCTGCGGTCGATCTCCTGCCCACGCGGGGCGGCGGGCCGACGAATGACACGTACCCGGATCCGACGGTCCATGACGCCCTCCTACTGCCGGCACCGCCCCTTCGGCAGCTCCCGTAGGAGGTGCGTGCCCAGCACAGGGCATGTCCAAGCCAAGTACAGGCCACGTATTGGTTCTTGAACGGCTACCGGCCGGCCAGGTAGCAGCCGAGGACGTGGTCGAGGTGGGCGATCCATTCGGTGAGCCGGGCCGAGCGGCGGGCGTTCAGCTCGCAGGAGTACACACCGCCGTCCCACAGCCGCACCGTCACGGTGAGCCGGCTGCCGCGCGGGGAGGGCGTTCGTACGACACCGGCGATCTCCGCCCACTCGAAGTCCGCCGCGGCACCGGCGACTTCGAGGACCACCCCGGTCGCGTTCACCACGACCCGGGAATCCCGGTCGGTGAACTCGACCTCCGGCGCGCCGTACGGAAGCGGCGGCCCGAAGCCGTACGGAACCTGCGGCGGGGTCGCGGGCTGCAGGGGGAGGTGCGGGGACATCGCGGGCCGGGCGGGCGTCGCCGCCTGGTGCGGAGGCGTCCAGGACGACGCGGGCGGTGCCGCCCGGGCGTGCGGAGGCGTCGCGGGCGCGGCGACCGTCGGGGTGTACGGCGTCGCGGCCGGCGGGGTCCGGTCCGGTGGCTCCCCGGTCAGCCGGTCCAGCAGTCCGGTGGGTGTCGGCCGGTCCGCGGGGTCCTTGGCCAGGCATGCCGACACCAGGTCGACCAGCGCGGCGGGTACGGCGGACACGTTCGGCGGCTCGTGCACGGAGCGGTACATCAGCCCCATGGGCGTGCCCTCGCCCCAGGCGCTGCCGCCGGCCGCGGCGACCAGGACGGCGCCGAGGGCGAACACGTCGGCGGCGCCGGTCACATCGTTGCCCAGGGCCTGTTCGGGGGCGAGGAAGCCGGGTGTGCCGAAGGCGGTGCCGGTGGCGGTGAGGCGGGTGGACTCGACGGCCCGGGCGATGCCGAAGTCGAGGACCCGCGGCCCGTCCTCGGCCATGATGATGTTGCCGGGCTTGAGATCACGGTGCACCAGACCGCGGGAGTGGATGGACTCCAGCGCTTCGGCGAGGGCGGCGGCCAGCGACCGCAACTGCTGCTCGTCCATGGCGCCCTGGGCGGCGAGCCGGGCGGCGAGGGTGGGGCCGGGGATGTAGGCGGTCGCCAGCCACAGGGGGTCGCCGTCGACGTCCGCGTCCACCACCGGCGCCGTGTGGAAGCCGCCGACCATACGGGCCGCCTCGACCTCGCTGCGGAAGCGCTCGCGGAAGACCGGGTCCGCCGCCAGCTCGGCCTTGGCGACCTTCAGCGCGACCGCCCGGCCGCCCCGCGTCCGCGCGAGAAAGACGGTCCCCATCCCTCCCTCACCGAGCTTCCGCTCGACGAGGTAGCCCCCTATGCGTTCCATGCGCACAGTATGCCGCCGGGCGGGGTCGGCCGATCGGCTGTCCGATGGACGTCCAGCCGCTCCGTCCCGGCTCCGTGGGCCGAGGACGGCCGCCCCGACCGCACCACCCTCGACGAGCTGCTCCAGCGGCCCGCACGGGCGCCGCGGGCACCGCGGGCGCCGCGGGCACCGGGCAGGATCGGACCAGGAAAGGGTTCTGCGCACCGGAAAGCGCCCGGCAATAGCCGCGAACAATGCACTGCCAATTCGACGGACATTCACCGCTGCGGGTTGAATCGCGGGCTACGGCGGTCTCGCCGATCCTGGCCCGGGCGGGTGAGCGGTGGCCGCCGCCTCGGCGTGTCGGCCACCGTCCTGACGTCCGGAGACGTCACATCGTTTCTGCGCCTGCGGCGCCTGGTGGGGCGGGTGGGACTCGAACCCACGGCCGACGGATTATGAGTCCGCTGCTCTAACCGGCTGAGCTACCGCCCCATAGCGGCGTGTCGCGTACATGTGTGCGCGCCGTCTGCCGCAGCATAGCCGCTCATACGATCTCCTGCTTCGGATGGTCGGCTTCTGCGCTGCTTCCTGACCTTGAAGGACTTCGGCGCGTGCACCGTGGTTCCCGCGGGCATGAAAAAGGACCCCGAAGGGTCCTCGTTCAGCGTGCTCCCCCGACTGGACTCGAACCAGTAACCTGCCGGTTAACAGCCGGCTGCTCTGCCAATTGAGCTACGGAGGACCGAAGCTCCCCCGACTGGACTCGAACCAGTAACCTGCCGGTTAACAGCCGGCTGCTCTGCCAATTGAGCTACGGAGGATCGCCTCGTTGCATCGAACGTACCTACCTGGGTGTTCACCAGGCGGCGGTCGCTCGCTGCGACACATACATTAGCGCAAGCAGGGGGGTGCTCCGCCAATCGGTTCCCCCCGGTCCCGACGCCGCACCACAGACCTACCCCAGGGAAAGGTGGCAGCCATGCGCTACCGGCTCACGTTCGTCGCCGGACTGGCCCTCGGTTACGTACTCGGCACGAGGGCCGGGCGCGAGCGCTACGAGCAGCTGAAGAAGTCCGCTCGTCAGATCGCGCAGAACCCAGCCGTACGCAACACCGCGGAGACCGCCGCCCAGCAGGGCCGTGTCTACGCGGGCAAGGCCTTCCACACGGTCACCCACAAGGTCGGGGACCATGTCCCCGAGTCGGTGACCCAACGCGTCCGCTCGCTCCGCGAGCGCAACACCAACGGCTTCCCGGAGGACGACTGGGGCACCAGCAACACGTAGCCGCGCCCACGCCCGGCCGGGGACAGCAACTCCCTCGGCGCCCACGGCCAAACCAAGCGCGCCGATGCGGCAGAATTTCGGACATGGGGATAGTCGCCGGGTTGGACAGCTCGCCCGATTTCACGCGCATCGTCGTCTGTGACGCCGACACGGGCGCCGTACTCAGGCAGGGGTACGCCCCGCATCCGGTGGAGGCACCGGACGGCGCGGGCGGGCGGCCCAGCGACGTGGATCCGCAGGCCTGGCTGCTGTCCCTGGGCGAGGCCGCGGGAGGCGGCCTGCTGGAGGGCGTGCAGGCCATCGGTGTCTCCTCGCAGCAGAACGCGCTGGTCCCGCTGGACGCACAGGGCAACACCGTGCGTCCGGCGCTGGTCGGCGGTGACAAGCGGGCACAGGTCGCGGCGGCCGACCTCATCGACGCGCTCGGCGGCCGGGAGGCCTGGGCGCAGGCGGTCGGCTGTGTGCCACAGGCCGCACAGCCGGTGACCAAGCTGCGCTGGCTCGCGAAGAACGAACCCGAGAACGCGCACCGGATCGCCGCCCTGCTGCAGGCGCACGACTGGCTGGTGTGGCAGCTGCTGGGGCGGCCCGTGCGCCGGACCACCGACCGCGGCGGAGCCTCCGGCACCGGGTACTGGTCCGCCGGCACCGGCGGCTACCGGCCCGACCTGGTCGAGCTGGCGCTCGGCCACCAGGCGATGCTGCCCGAGGTGATCGGCCCGGCGGACGCGGCCGGCACGACCCCGGAGGGGCTGCTGATCTCGGCCGGCACCGGGGAGACCATGGCGGCCGCGTTCGGGCTCGGGATCGGGCTCGGCGACGCGGTCGTGTCGCTCGGGGCCTCCGGGTCCGTGATGGCCGTGCACCCGGAGGCACTCGCCGACCAGACCGGGATGATCACGTCCCTCGCCGACGCCACCGGCATGCACCTGCCGGTCGTCACCACCCTGAACGCCGTGCGCACCCTGCGCGGCACCGCCGAACTCCTCGGCCTGCCGGACCTGGAGAGCCTGTCCGAGCTGGCGATGAAGTCGACTCCGGGGTCGCACGGGCTGGTGCTCCTGCCGTACCTGGAGGGCGAGCGGACGCCGAGCCTGCCGCACACCGCCGGGACGCTCGCCGGGCTGCGGCGCGAGTCGATGAAGCCCGAGCATCTGGCGCGGGCCTCGTTCGAGGGCATGCTGTGCGGGCTGGCCGACGCGCTGGACGTGCTGCGCGGGCGCGGCGTGGAGGTGCGGCGGGTCTTCCTGCTGGGCCAGGCCGCCGAGCTGCCCGCCGTGCAGGCCGCGGCGCCCTCGCTGTTCGGCGCGCAGGTCGTCGTACCGCAGCCCGCGGACTACGCGGCGATCGGCGCGGCCCGGCAGGCCGCGTGGGCGATCGGCGTGTCGCAGGGCACACTCGACCCGCGCACCCCGCCGGGCTGGCCGGGGCCGGCCGCGCAGGTTCTGGAGCCGGGCGACCAACTGGCTGTGGGGCAGGCCGTGCGGCAGCAGTTCGTGTCCGTGCGGGAGCAGACCCATCCCGGGGCATTTCGCCCATAGCGCTGCAAACCCATAAGGCCGTACGGGCACCGCTGTTGGGTTAATCGGTTGAGGTAACGCGGGTGGAGTGTTCGACGATAGGGGCCAGGGGCAACCGTCCAGCCTCCACCGCCGACTCCGAGAGACGTAGCGTGCTCATACGACTTCTGCGGACCTACCTCAGGCCCTACAGGAAACCCATAGCTCTTCTGGTGCTGCTGCAGTTCCTGCAGACCTGCGCCACCCTCTACCTGCCCACACTCAACGCCCACATCATCGACAACGGCGTCGTGAAGGGGGACACGGGTTACATCCTGTCCTTCGGCGCCCTGATGATCGGCATCTCGCTGGCCCAGGTCGTCTGCAACATCGGTGCCGTGTACTACGGCGCCCGCACCGCCTCCGCCCTCGGCCGGGACGTGCGCGGCGCCGTGTTCGACCGGGTGCAGTCCTTCTCCTCGCGTGAGGTGGGTCACTTCGGGGCGCCCTCACTCATCACCCGTACGACCAACGACGTGCAGCAGGTCCAGATGCTGGCCCTGATGACGTTCACGCTGATGGTGTCGGCGCCCATCATGTGTGTCGGCGGGATCGTGCTGGCGCTCGGCCTGGACGTGCCGCTGTCCGCGGTGCTCGTCGCCGTCGTGCCCGTGCTCGGCATCTCCGTGACGCTGATCGTGCGCCGGCTGCGACCGCTGTTCCGGGCCATGCAGGTCCGTCTGGACACGGTGAACCGGGTGCTGCGCGAGCAGATCACCGGCAACCGGGTGATCCGCGCCTTCGTCCGGGACGAGTACGAGCAGGGCCGGTTCGGGAAGGCGAACGGCGACCTGACCGAGATGCAGCTGGCCACCGGCCGGATGCTCGCGCTGATGTTCCCGATCGTCATGACGGTGGTGAACCTGTCGTCGATCGCGGTGGTGTGGTTCGGCGCGCACCGCATCGACAGCGGCGGAATGCAGATCGGCGACCTGACCGCGTTCCTCGCCTATCTGATGCAGATCGTCATGTCCGTGATGATGGCCACCTTCATGTTCATGATGGTGCCGCGCGCGGAGGTGTGCGCCGAGCGCATCCAGGAGGTCCTGGACACCGACTCGAGCGTGGTGCCGCCGCTCTCCCCGGTCGTCGAGCTGCGCCGGCACGGGCATCTGGAGATCCGGGGCGCGGGCTTCCGCTATCCGGGTGCCGAGGAGCCGGTGCTGAAGTCCATCGAGCTGGTGGCCAGGCCGGGCGAGACGACCGCCGTCATCGGCTCGACCGGCAGCGGCAAGTCGACGCTGCTCGGTCTGGTCCCGCGGCTGTTCGACGCCACCGAGGGCGAGGTCCTGGTGGACGGTGTGGACGTCCAGCAGGTCGAGCCGGCGCTGCTCGCGAAGACCGTCGGGCTCGTGCCGCAGAAGCCGTATCTGTTCGCGGGGACGGTCGCGACCAACCTGCGCTACGGCAACCCGGACGCCACCGACGAGGAACTGTGGCACGCGCTCGAGGTGGCGCAGGCCAAGGACTTCGTACAGAAGCTGGAGGGCGGCCTGGGCGCGCCGATCGCGCAGGGCGGCACGAACGTGTCGGGCGGTCAGCGCCAGCGCCTCGCCATCGCCCGCACCCTCGTGCAGCGCCCGGAGATCTACCTCTTCGACGACTCCTTCTCCGCGCTCGACTACGCGACGGACGCGGCGCTGCGCTCGGCTCTCGCCCAGGAGACCGCCGAGGCGACCGTCGTCATCGTCGCCCAGCGTGTGGCGACCATCCGGGACGCGGACCGGATCGTCGTGCTGGACGAGGGCCTGGTGGTCGGCACCGGCCGGCACCACGAGCTGATGGCGGGCAACGAGACGTACCGGGAGATCGTTCTCTCCCAGCTCACGGAAGCGGAGGCTGCCTGATGGCCGGGCCCATGGGACGCATGATGGCCGGGGGCGGCCCCGACCAGCGCTCGATGGACTTCAAGGGGTCGGGCAAACGGCTCGTCGCCCGGTTCAGGCCCGAACGGGTCACCATCTACGCCCTGCTGCTGTGCGTGGTCGTCAGCGTCGCCCTGAGCGTGATCGGCCCGAAGATCCTCGGCAGGGCCACCGACCTGGTGTTCGCCGGCATCATCGGCCGGCGGATGCCGGCCGGGGCCACCAAGGAGCAGGTGCTCCAGTCGATGCGCGAGCGGGGCCGGGGCTCCATCGCGGACATGCTGAAGAGCACCGACTTCACCCCCGGCAAGGGCATCGACTTCGATGCCGTCGGGAACGTCCTGCTGCTCGCGCTGGGCACCTTCCTGGTCGCCGGTGTGCTGATGGCGGTCGCCACCCGGCTGGTCAACCGGGCCGTGAACCGCACGATGTACCGGATGCGCGAGGACGTGCAGAAGAAGCTGTCCCGGCTGCCGCTGTCGTACTTCGACAAGCGCCAGCGCGGCGAGGTTCTCTCGCGGGCCACCAACGACATCGACAACATCGGGCAGACGCTCCAGCAGTCGATGGGGCAGCTGATCAACTCGGTGCTGACCATCATCGGCGTGCTCGTGATGATGTTCTGGGTCTCCTGGATCCTCGCGCTGGTCGCGCTGGTGACGGTGCCGCTGTCGTTCGTGGTCGCCACCCGGGTCGGCAAGCGGTCGCAGCCGCACTTCGTGCAGCAGTGGCGCACCACCGGCAAGCTGAACGCGCACGTCGAGGAGATGTACACCGGGCACACCCTGGTGAAGGTGTTCGGGCGGCAGCAGGAGTCGGCGAAGCAGTTCGCCGAGCAGAACGAGGCGCTGTACGAGGCCGGGTTCAGGGCGCAGTTCAACAGCGGTGTGATGCAGCCGCTGATGATGTTCGTGTCGAACCTGAACTACGTGCTGGTGGCGGTCGTCGGTGGCCTCAGGGTCGCGTCGGGCGCACTGTCCATCGGTGACGTGCAGGCCTTCATCCAGTACTCGCGGCAGTTCTCGATGCCGCTGACGCAGGTCGCGTCGATGGCGAACCTGGTGCAGTCGGGTGTCGCCTCGGCCGAGCGGATCTTCGAACTCCTGGACGCGGAGGAGCAGGAGGCGGATCCGGTACCGGGCGAGCGGCCGGCGGAACTGCGCGGACGGGTGGCGCTGGAGGGCGTGTCCTTCCGGTACGACCCGGAGAAGCCTCTGATCGAGGACCTGTCGCTGACGGTGGAGCCCGGTCAGACCGTGGCGATCGTCGGCCCGACCGGGGCCGGCAAGACCACGCTGGTCAACCTGCTGATGCGGTTCTACGACGTCTCGGGCGGCCGGATCACCCTGGACGGCGTGGACATCCGGAAGATGTCCCGGGACGAACTGCGCTCCGGGATCGGCATGGTGCTGCAGGACACCTGGCTGTTCGGCGGCAGCATCGCGGACAACATCGCGTACGGCGCCTCGCGCGAGGTCACCCGGGGTGAGATCGAGGAGGCGGCGCGGGCGGCCCACGCGGACCGCTTCATCCGCACCCTGCCCGAGGGGTACGACACCGTGATCGACGACGAGGGCACGGGGGTCAGCGCCGGTGAGAAGCAGCTCATCACCATCGCGCGGGCGTTCCTGTCCGACCCGACGATCCTGGTGCTGGACGAGGCGACCAGCTCCGTCGACACCCGCACCGAGGTGCTGATCCAGAAGGCGATGGCCAAACTCGCCCACGGGCGGACCTCGTTCGTCATCGCACACCGGCTCTCCACCATCCGGGACGCCGACACGATCCTGGTGATGGAGAACGGCTCGATCGTCGAACAGGGCGCCCACACGGAGCTGTTGGCGGCGGACGGCGCGTACGCGCGGCTGTACAAGGCCCAGTTCGCGCAGGCCGTGGCCGAGGTCGACTGAATCCCGGGGGGTCGCTCACGCCAGGTGGGCGGCCCCCTCAGTCCAGGTATCCCCGCAACTGGTCCGCGAAGGCGTGGTCCCTGAGCTTGTTCAGCGTCTTCGACTCGATCTGCCGTATCCGTTCCCTGGTCACGCCGAACAGGCGCCCTATCTCCTCCAGGGTGCGCGGGCGGCCGTCGGCCAGGCCGTAGCGGAGCTGGACGACCTTGCGCTCCCGCTCGCCGAGGGTGGAGAGCACGGCCTCCAGGTGCTCGCGGAGCAGCAGGAACGCCGCCGACTCGACAGGACTCGTGGCGTCGCCGTCCTCGATGAGGTCGCCGAGCGCGACGTCGTCCTCCTCGCCGACCGGGGCGTGCAGGGACACCGGCTCCTGGGCCAGGCGCAGCACCTCGCCGACCCGCTCGGGGGGCAGGTCCAGATGCGCGGCGACCTCTTCCGGTGCCGGCTCGTAGCCGCGTTCCTGGAGCATGCGGCGCTGGACCCGGACGACCCGGTTGATCAGCTCCACCACGTGCACGGGGACCCGGATGGTGCGGGCCTGGTCGGCCAGGGCGCGGGACATGGCCTGCCGGATCCACCAGGTGGCGTAGGTGGAGAACTTGTAGCCGCGGGCGTAGTCGAACTTCTCCACGGCCCGGATGAGCCCGAGGTTGCCCTCCTGCACCAGGTCGAGCATGGTCAGACCGCGGCCGACGTACCGCTTGGCGACGGAGACCACGAGCCGCAGGTTGGCCTCGATGAGGCGGCGCTTGGCCATCCGGCCCATGACGACGAGCCGGTCCAGGTCGAGCGCGAGCCGACTGTCCAGGTCGGCAGCGCTGCCGAGCTTCTCCTCGGCGAACAGCCCCGCCTCCACCCGGCGGGCGAGTTCGACCTCCTCGGCCGCGGTGAGCAGCGGGATGCGGCCGATCTCGCGCAGGTACTGCCGGAACAGGTCCGAGGACGGCCCGCCGGTGTCGGCGCGGGCGGCGGGCGGGGCCTCGACGGGTTCGGGGGCTTCCTCCGCCGCTTCGGGCTCGTCCGGTTCCTCACGCAGCGCCTCGGCGGACGGCTCCGCGGGCTCGGGGGCGCCTTCCGGGTGTCCGAGGGCGCGACCCTGCGGGGGCACGGCCACGAGGACGTCGGACTCGGCGTCCGACTCGTCGGCGGTGCTGCTGGTGCTGCTGTCGGTCTGGCTGAGGGTCTGGGTCTGCACGGGGGCGACCTCCAGGATGATCGCTGCTCAAGGTGTGCGGCAGCGGTACTTCGGGAGCGGAGAGTCGACGGCCTGCGCTCCTGGACAGGCCCTGGGGACTCGGCACCGCCCCCAGTGTGGGGGAAGACACATCTCCGCCACGAGGGGCTTGCGGTGACTTTTTGCATCCGGCTCGTGACCGGTTGGTGACCAGGGTCGGAAACCCGGGTGCCGCACCCCGGCCGGTCTGCGACGATCTCCCGGTGTCCGGACTCCTGTACGAAACCCATGTGACCGTCGACTGCGCGGCCCCCGCCGAGGCGGAGCGGCTGAGCGTCTGGGCGGCTGCCGCGGGGCTGAAGCTGACGCACATCGTGCTGGCCCGCGGCCGGATGCGGCAGCAGCCGATGCTCACCCTCGCCGGATCGACGTCGTACGCCGAGGAGTCGGCGCGGGCGGAGCGGACCGTGGCGGCGCTGCGGGCGGACGGTTTCGTGCCGGTCCGGGTGAAGATCGAGTCGGTGCCGTGGGCGCCGGAGGTGCCGGCCGGGCCGTGTGGGGACGGGTGGTCCGCCGGACAGTATTTCGAGCACCACGTGAAGCTGCTGCTGGACGCGGACACCGACCTCGGCGCACTGACCGCACGGGTCGTCCCGCACGGCGCGCACCTGTCGTGGAACGCCCGGCGGGTGCAGCGGGGCGGACGGCACGAGCGGTTCGTGACGCAGCGCTGCCGGGGCGTGGCGGACGAGGCCGCGGGGCGGGCGCTGGAGCGGCTGCTGGCGGAGCTGGACGGGTTCGACGTGCTGTCCGTGGAGCGGGAGTTCGTGCTCCACGACAGTGACGAGTCGGTGGACGAGGGGTGGCTCGAGGAGCCGGTGTCCCAGGGGGTGCGCGGATGAGCGGAACATGGCGGGAGTTCGGATATCGCAGTGAGGAGATCCCGCACGAGCCGCTGGACGAGGCGACGCGACAGGCGAAGGATCTGCCCCGGACGCTGACCTGGGTGCCCGGCGGCGGAGTGACACAGCGGCCTGTCTTCGAGCCGGCCCTGAAGCAGTACCAGAACGCCTACCGGGCCACCGACCCCGTTTTCACCGACCCGGCGCGCGGCGAGGCATGGCGTACGGCCCGTCGGCAGGCGCTGCATCTCGTGCTGGCCTCGATCTCGGAATCCGAGTGGGCCGAGGCGCTGGTGCTGCGCGGCAGCATGCTGATGTCGATGTGGTTCGGGCAGTCCGCCCGAGACCCCGGTGACCTGGACTTCGTCGTCGTACCGGCCGCCTGGCGGATCGACGAGGAGCGCACCGCCCGCATGCTCGACGGCATCGCGGAGGCAGCCGAGGCCCGGGAAGGCGCCGTTCGCTTCTCGGCGCGGAAGGCCGTCGTGGAGGACATCTGGACCTACGAGAGGGTGCCCGGCCGCCGTGTGGTCCTGCCCTGGTCGGCACCCGGGCTGCCCGGCGGGCACGTCCAGCTCGACTTCGTCTTCAACGAACGGCTGCCGCAGGCGCCCGAGCCCGTGGAGCTGCCGGGCGGCGCGACCCTGCTCGCCGCGACGCCCGGGCTGTCTCTCGCCTGGAAGCTCATGTGGCTGATCACAGACATCCACCCGCAGGGCAAGGACTTGTACGACGCGGTCCTCCTCGCCGAGCGCCATCCGCTCTCCCACGAGCTGCTGCAGGAGGTGGTCCGGGAGTCGGGCGAGTGGCCGAACCCCTCGCTGGAGCGGCCGATCCCCCTGGCAGAGGTCGTACAGGCCGCCGGGCACGCGGAGTGGCAGCACTTCGTCACCGAGTACCCGCAGTTCGCCGAGCGGG
This sequence comes from Streptomyces sp. BK340, assembly GCF_007827595.1. Lineage (GTDB taxonomy): Bacteria > Actinomycetota > Actinomycetes > Streptomycetales > Streptomycetaceae > Streptomyces. The sequence continues at coordinate 75,575 of NZ_VISR01000017.1, read as the reverse complement.
GGCAGGAGTTCGCGGAGCGGCTGGTGCGGGCGGTGGCACCGGCGTTCGAGGACACCTCAGAGGGCGGCGGGGCCCCGCGTCTTTAGGGCTTGGTCGTACTGCTGCAGGACCCACAGTTCGTTCCGTGCCGCGGCCAGCTGGGCCGGGTCGCCCCCCGCCTCCAGCCGTCTGACGGTGATCTGGATCTCCTGGACACGGCGCTCCACGGCACGGCGGCGTACGGTCACGAGCTGCTCACCGGCGTAGTTCTCGTCGACCGCCCTGCGCATGATCGCTTCCACGGCCAGTTCGGTGACCATGGCGCGGACCGTGTCCTCAGGAGCCGCCTCGCGGACCCGCATCAGGTACTCCTGCGCGTCCTGCATGCCGTACTCGGCGCCACCCGCGTCCAGGATGGCCTGGCGCACGGCAGCGTACGGGGCGGCGGTGAACTCGTCGACGCCATACGCGTCGAAGGCCGGGGAGACCAGTTCCGGGCGCTGCAGGGCGAGCTTGAGAAGTTCACGCTCGGTGGCGAAGACGGGATTGCGGAGCTGGAGCGCGGGGCCCCCGGAAGCGGGCCGGGGGGCGGTCTCGTACGGCTTCAAAGACGAGGGGACCGGTCCCTTGCCGCCGCGCTCGCGGGCCCAGCGGGCCAGCTGTGCCACGCGCTTGACCACGAACTGGGTGTCGAGGATGCCGAGCATGCCGGCGAGTTCGACGGCCACCTCGTGCTGGGCGCCGCTGTTCTTGATGCGGGCCACGATCGGCGCGGCCTCGTCCAGGGCGGCCGCGCGGCCGGCCGGGGTGTCGAGGTCGTAGCGGCTGACGATCTGGCGCAGCGCGAACTCGAAGAGCGGGGTGCGGGGTTCGGCCAGGTCGGCGACCGCCTCGTCACCCTTGGCCAGGCGCAGCTCGCAGGGGTCCATGCCGTCGGGCGCGATCGCGATGTAGGTCTCGGCGGCGAACTTCTGATCGTCCTCGAAAGCACGCAGGGCCGCCTTCTGGCCGGCCGCGTCGCCGTCGAAGGTGAAGATCACCCGGGCCGAGCCGTTGTCCATGAGGAGCCGGCGGAGGATCTTGATGTGGTCGCCGCCGAAGGCCGTACCGCAGGTGGCGATGGCCGTCGTCACACCGGCCAGATGGCAGGCCATGACATCCGTGTAGCCCTCGACGACGACGGCCCGGCTGGCCTTGGCGATGTTCTGCTTGGCGAGGTCGATGCCGTACAGGACCTGGGACTTCTTGTAGATCGCCGTATCGGGCGTGTTCAGGTACTTCGGGCCGTTGTCCGCCTCGTACAGCTTGCGGGCGCCGAAGCCGACGACCTCGCCGCCGATGTCCCGGATGGGCCACATCAGGCGGCCCCGGAACCGGTCGATGGGACCGCGGCGGCCCTCCTGCGACAGCCCGGACAGGACCAGCTCCTTGTCCGTGAAGCCCTTGCCGCGCAGGTAGCGGGTGAGGTGGTCCCAGCCCTGGGGGCTGTAGCCGACGCCGAAGTGGACGGCGGCGGCCTGGTCGAAGCCGCGCTCGGCGAGGAAGATCCGGCCGGTCTCGGCCTCGGGGCTGGTGGCGAGCTGCTCGGCGTACCACTGGGCGGCGATCTTGTGTGCCTCGACCAGGCGGATGCGCTCGCCGCGCTGGTGGGCGGGGTTGTACCCGCCCTCCTCGTAGCGCAGCGTGATGCCGGCCTGGGCGGCCAGGCGCTCGACCGCCTCCGAGAAGGAGAGGTGGTCCACCTTCATGACGAAGGTGAGGGTGTCGCCGCCCTCCTGACAGCCGAAGCAGTGGAAGAGTCCCTTGCTCGGGCTGACCTGGAAGGACGGCGACTTCTCGTCGTGGAAGGGGCACAGCCCCTTGAGGTTGCCGCCACCGGCGTTGCGCAGCTGGAGGTACTCGGAGACCACGGCGTCGATCGGGACCGCGTCCCGTACCGCCTTCACGTCCTCGTCGTTGATCCGTCCTGCCACGAGGTGATTCTACGGGGGCGGACCGACACTCATGAGACGAGGCTTTCGAGCGGAATGTGCGGGTCCGCCAGCGACTCCGTGTTCACCTGGGCCTGGGAGCGGATCAGGTTCTGGATCTGCTCTGTGACATCCCACACGTTCACGTTCATCCCGGCCAGGACGCGCCCCTCCTTGATCCAGAACGCGATGAACTCCCGCTTGCCCGCATCGCCCCGGATGATGACCTGGTCGTAGGAGCCCGGCGGCGCCCAGCCGCTGTACTCCATCCCGAGGTCGTACTGGTCGGTGAAGAAGTAGGGGAGCCGGTCGTAGACGAGGTCGCTGCCGAGCATGGCGCGGGCGGCGGCAGGGCCGCCGTTGAGGGCGTTGGCCCAGTGCTCGACCCGGATCCGGGTGCCGAAGAGCGCCAGCGGGAACGCGGCGACGTCCCCGGCCGCGTGGATGTCCGGGTCGGAGGTGCACAGCCGCTCGTCCACGACGACACCGCCGCCGTGCGCCCGGTCGGCGATCTCCAGCCCCGCCGACTCCGCGAGCGCGGCCCGCGGCGCCGCGCCGATCGCCGCGAGGACGGCGTGCGCCGGGTGCTCCTCGCCGTCGTCGGTGCGCACCGCGAGGACCATGCCGTCCTGGCCGACGATCTCGGTGAGCCGGACGCCGAAGCGGAAGCGGACGCCGTGCTCGCGGTGCAGCTCGGCGAAGACGTTGCCCAGCTCCGGGCCGAGCACGCTGTGCAGTGGGGTCGGGTGCGGTTCGATGACGGTGACCTCGGCGCCGTACTCGCGGGCCGCGGCCGCGACCTCCAGGCCGATCCAGCCGGCGCCCGCGATCACGAGGTGCCCGTTGTCCCGGCCGAGGCGCTGGAGGACGCCCTTGAGCCGCTCGGCGTGGGCGAGGCGGCGCAGATGGTGGACGCCCACGAGGCCGGTGCCGGGGATGTCGAGGCGGCGGGGCTCCGCGCCGGTGGCGAGCAGGAGCTTGTCGTAGTGGACGAGGGTGCCGTCGTCGCCGAAGCGGACGGTCTTCGCGACACGGTCGATCCGGTCGACGGTCTGGCCGAGGTGCAGCTCGACGTCGTTCTGCGCGTACCAGGCCGGCTCGTGCACGAAAACGCTGTCGCGCTCCTCCTTGCCGAGCAGGAAGCCCTTGGACAGGGGCGGTCGCTCGTACGGGTGGTCACGCTCGTCGCAGATCAGTATCACCCGGCCGCTGAAGCCCTCCGCCCGGAGCGTCTCGGCCGCCTTCGCGCCGGCGAGACCGCCTCCGACGATGACGAATGTCTGATCCGCGTCGACCACTTGATGCCTCCTCGTAAGGGTGCCGCCACATGCGAGCGTCCCGCACGCGGCGTGCTGCGGGAAGAGGGAGTGCCCCGATCAGGCCACCCCGGGTCACGTTCCTCTCACATATGCCCCGTCAGTCTGGCGTGCAGCGAGCGTGCGGAGGCGTCGGTGAGGGAGGCGATCTGGTCGACGATCACCCGCTTGCGCGCGTGGTCGTCGGGTGCCTCCTCGAACAGCGCCCGGAACTGGGGCTCCAGACCGTCCGGCGCGCGGGCGGTGAGTGCCTCGGCCAGCTCGGCGACGACCACCCGCTGGTCGGCACGGAGCCGCTCCTGCTCGGCGCGCTGCATGACGTACCGGTCGGCGACCGCCTTCAGCACCGCGCACTCCATGCGGGTCTCGCGGGGTACGACGAGTTCTGCGCCGTAGCGGGTGAGCCGGCCGGTGCCGTACGCGGCGCGGGTGGCGGTCTCGGCGGCCAGGCAGAACCGGCCGATGAGCTGGCTGGTGGCGTCCTTGAGGCGGGCCTGGGCGACCGCGGTGCCGTCGTAGCCGTGCGGCCACCACTCCGCGTCCTGGAGGCGGTCGAGGGCGGCGGCCAGCTCCGCCGGGTCGGTGTCCGCGGGGACGTAGCGGCCGACGGCCACCTCGAACACCGCCTGCCGCTCGGGCTCCGCGTGCAGGCAGTTGGGGTCGATGTGGCCCGCGTGCAGTCCGTCCTCGACGTCGTGCACGGAGTAGGCCACGTCGTCCGACCAGTCCATGACCTGGGCCTCGAAGCAGGTGCGGGTGCCGGGGGCGGTCTTGCGGACCCAGTCGAAGACCGGGCGGTCGTCCTCGTACACGCCGAACTTGGGGGACGCCGGGTCGGTGGGGCGGTCGCCGCGCTGCCAGGGGTACTTGGTGGCGGCGTCCAGGGCGGCGCGGGTGAGGTTGAGGCCGACGGAGCCTTCGGGGGTGAAGCGCTTGGGCTCGATGCGGGTGAGGAGCCTCAGGGACTGGGCGTTGCCCTCGAAACCGCCGCAGTCGTCGGCGAATTCGTTCAGCGCGACCTCGCCGTTGTGGCCGAAGGGCGGGTGGCCCAGGTCGTGCGAGAGGCAGGCCGCCTCCACCAGGTCGGGGTCGCAGCCGAGGGCCGCGCCCAGCTCGCGGCCCACCTGGGCGCACTCGAGGGAGTGGGTGAGGCGGGTGCGGGGGCTGGCGTCCCATGCCTGGGTGCGGGTCCCCGGGGTGACCACCTGGGTCTTGCCCGCGAGGCGGCGCAGGGCCGCGGAGTGGAGGATGCGGGCGCGGTCGCGCTGGAAGGCGGTGCGGCCTGGGCGTTTGTCGGGTTCGGGGGCCCAGCGTTCGACGGACGTCGGGTCGTAGCTGTCGAGGGGTGCGGTGCCTTCCATGATTCGACAGTAAGGGTCGGCAGTGACAAATGGGGGGTGCCGGGTGGCTGCTCGTCGGCCGAGTCGGGTTGTGCCGCGGGTGCGGCTGCGTGGTGGCCGGTCGCGCGGTTCCCCGCGCCCCCGGGGCTCGTCCGGCCCCAAAACCCTTCGCGCCTGATCACCTCGCCGAGTACGGTCTCGAGCGCGTTCCCACTGCGGGGAGCCCGGGGGCTCCGTGCGCGGCCGCCCCGGCAGTCACCACGCTGAGAGCAGGTTTCGTCCATGGCATGTCGTATCGGTGAGCTCGTGCTCGGTTGCCGCGACCCCGAGGTGCTGGCGCGGTTCTGGTGTGAGGTCCTGGACTTCGTGGTGCTCGGCCGCGAAGAGGACGGCAGCATCGAGATCGGGCCGCGCGAAGGATTCGGCGGCCCGCAGCCGACGATCTTCCTCAGCCGCAGGGACGAGCCGGAGCAGGGGAAGTCCCGGCTGCACATCGACGTCAACGCCACCGACCGCGATCAGGACGCCGAGCTCGAACGCCTGCTGAAGCTCGGGGCGCGTCCGGCCGACATCGGCCAGACCGGCGAGGAGTCCTGGCACGTTCTGGCCGACCCCGAGGGCAATGAGTTCTGCCTGCTCAGGGCTCGCCTCAACCCCCTCCCCTAGGCCCTGTCGTCAAATTCCCGTCTGCCCCACGACGCCTGGCACGCACTCTCGCCGCACCGGGCGAAAGCCCAAGTACGTCCAGTACGAGGACTTCCGCCCGGCACGCCGAGAGCACGCACCAGACGCCGCGAGGCCGCCCTTCGGGCGACGACGGGAATTTGACGACAGGACCTAGGCAGCTTCCGCCGACCATGCCGTGAGGCTCCGGTCGTAGCGGTGCAGGATCAGCCGGGCCATCGGCTCCTGGGCTCCGAGCGGGGCGGAGGCCAGCCAGGGGGCCTGGGCCGCGCACTGGGCCGCGAAGCGGCCGGGGGCCGTGAAGCAGGAGGCGATCGCCACTCTGTGGCGGCCCCTCGCGGCCAGGGCGTGCAGGGCCGTCCCGATCGTGGGCGTCGCCGCCGAGGCGTACGCGGGGACCACCGGGACGCCGAGGCGGTCGGCGAGGAGGCGGGCCGTGCGGCGGGTGTCGGTGGCCGAGTCGGGGTCGCGGGAGCCCGCCGCCGCGAGGACCACCGCGGTCGAGCGGCGCATGGCGGCGTCCATGGTGGCGGGCCAGCCGGCCTCGGTCAGACGGGTGTGCAGGGCGTCGGCCAGGAGCAGGTGGGGGCCGAGGGGGGCGGCCACGCGGGTGCGGGCGGGTGCGGCGGCGGCCATCTCGGGGATGTCCTGCTTGACGTGGTAGCCGCGGCCGAGGAGCAGCGGGACGAGGACGGCGGGGGTGTCGCCGAGGGCGGCGAGGGTGTCGGGGAGCAGGGGCTCGTTCAGCTCGATGTGGCCCAGGTGGACGGGAAGGGCGGGGCGCAGTCCGCGTACCCGGTCCGTCAGGGCCCGTACGGTGTCGAGCGCGCGCGGGTCGCGGCTGCCGTGGGCGACCAGGACCAGGGCGGGCTGGGCCGGGCGGCGACGGCCGATCGGCGGGACGAGCCGGAGCCGGCCGGCGAGCTGGCTGCTGATGCTGTTCATGATGTGCGCCGTGCTGTCGAGGTGGATGCGGGGCTCGTCGCGGGGAGGGTTCGACGCCGTCATGGAAGGATCCTGGCCCCGGGAGGTTGCGCCGCCGTTGCCGGGCCGTCACGGGTATTTTCCGTGCGTTCACTTCGCACGGATGCTCGATGTGAGGCGAACCGGATCCGTGCCCCGTGCGTCCTCCAAGGTCGGAACCGATCCCTTGGGGACCGATCACCGGGAGACTTCATGAAGATCCGTCGACCGCGGCTGCCGCGCACGCGCCGGGGGCAGCGGCGGCTGGTGCAGGCCGTGATGGCCGTGTGTGTGCTGGCGCTGCTGCCGGCCACCTGGCTGTACGTGTCGACGGCGGACCGGCTGCGGACGACGGCGGACGTGCCGCGCACCGACGTCGCCGTGGTGTTCGGGGCCGGGCTGTGGGACGGGGAGCCGTCGCCGTATCTCGCGCACCGGCTGGACGCGGCGGCGAAGCTGTACCGGGCGGGCCGGATCAAGGTCGTGCTGGTCACCGGGGACAACAGCCGCAAGGACTACGACGAGCCGGACGCCATGCGCGCCTACCTCGAGAAGCACGGGGTGCCGGGCGACCGGATCGTCAGCGACTACGCGGGGTTCGACACCTGGGACTCCTGTGTGCGGGCCAGGAAGATCTTCGGGGTGGACCGGGCGGTGCTGATCAGCCAGGGGTTCCACATCCGGCGGGCGGTGGCGCTGTGCGAGGCCGCGGGGGTGGACTCGTACGGGATCGGGGTCGCCGCCAAGCACGATGCGACCTGGTACTACGGGGGCACGCGCGAGGTGTTCGCGGCGGGCAAGGCGGCGCTGGACGCGGTGTTCCGTCCCGATCCGACGTTCCTCGGGCCGAAGGAGTCCGGGGTGGCGCGGGCGCTCGCCGCGGGGCGCTGAGGGCCGCCTCACGGTGCGCGCACCGGCGCGGGGAGGCCGGCTTCCCGGCCGTGTAACAGGGAGCCTCACGGGACGTAACACGCCCGAAGCACCCTGGTCGGCATGGAGACCACCTCGACGCCCACCCACTGCCCGTACTGCGCCCTGCAGTGCGGGATGAACATCACGCCCCTGCCGCAGGGGGGCGTCGAGGTGACCGAACGCGCGGACTTCCCGGTGAACCGGGGCGCGCTGTGCGGCAAGGGGCGTACGGCTCCGGCGGTGCTGTCGTCGGCGGTGCGGCTGACCTCGCCGCTGGTGCGGTCCGGCGGCCGGCTGGTGCCCGCCTCCTGGGAGGCGGCGCTCGACCTGATCGCGGAGCGGCTCGGGACGGTGCGGGAGCGGTACGGCCCCGACGCGCTGGGGGTGTTCGGCGGGGGCGGGCTGACGAACGAGAAGGCGTACACGCTCGGCAAGTTCGCTCGGGTGGTGCTGGGCACCTCGCAGATCGACTACAACGGCCGCTTCTGCATGTCCTCGGCGGCGGCCGCCGGTACGAAGGCGTTCGGTCTGGACCGGGGGCTGCCGTTCCCGCTGGAGGACGTCCCGAGGACCGGGTGCGTGATCCTCGTCGGTTCCAACCTCGCCGAGACCATGCCGCCGTCGCTGCGCTTCTTCAGCGAGCTGCGGGACAACGGCGGCACGCTGATCGTCGTGGACCCGCGGCGCACGCGGACCGCCGAGCAGGCGGACCTGCACCTGGCGCCCCGTCCGGGCACGGATCTGGCACTGGCGCTCGGCCTGTTGCATCTGGTGGTGGCGGAGGGCCGGACGGACGAGGCGTACATCCGGGAGCGCACGTCCGGCTGGGCGGAGGCCCGGGCGGCGGCGATGGCCCACTGGCCGGAGTACGTGGAGCGGATCACGGGGGTGTCCGTGCCACAACTGCGGGAGGCGGTACGGCTGTTCTGCGAGCCGGAGTCGGCGATGGTGCTGACGGCGCGCGGGCCGGAGCAGCAGGCCAAGGGGACCGACACAGTGGGCGCGTGGATCAACCTGTGCCTGGCGACCGGCCGCGCGGGCCGGCCGCTGTCCGGGTACGGCTGTCTGACCGGGCAGGGCAACGGGCAGGGCGGGCGGGAACACGGCCAGAAGGCGGACCAGTTGCCCGGCTACCGCAAACTGGACGACCCGGCGGCGCGGCGGCACGTGGCCGGGGTGTGGGGCGTGGACCCCGACTCGCTGCCCGGGCCCGGGCGCAGCGCGTACGAGCTGCTGGACGCGCTCGGCACGGACATCCGGACCCTGCTGCTGATGGGGTCCAACCCGGTGGTGTCGGCGCCGCGGGCGGCCCATGTCGAGGAGCGGCTGCGGTCGCTGGACTTCCTCGCCGTGGCGGACGTCGTGCTGTCGGAGACCGCGGAGCTGGCGGACGTCGTGCTGCCGGTCACCCAGTGGGCCGAGGAGACGGGCACGACGACCAGCCTGGAGGGCAGGGTGCTGCTGCGCCGGCAGGCGGTCGCCCCGCCGCCGGAGGTCCACAGCGACCTGCACGTCCTGCACGAGCTGGCCGTCCGGCTGGGCGTGGAGAAGGGCTTCCCGACCGACCCCGAGGAGGTCTTCGAGGAGCTGCGCCGGGCCAGCGCGGGCGGCCCTGCGGACTACTCGGGCATCACCTACCGGCGGCTGGCGGAGGAGAACGGGGTGTTCTGGCCGTGTCCGTCGGTGCCGGACGCGGCTGCCGAGGACGGCGAGGACGCGGTGCTCGACGCGCTCCCCGACGATCCGGCCCAGGACGCCGGGACCTCCGTGCATCCGGGAACCCCGCGTCTCTTCCTGGACCGGTTCGCCACCGCGGACGGCCGGGCGCGGTTCGTGCCCGTGACGCACCGGGCGAGTGCGGAGGAGCCGGACGCGGAGTATCCGCTGCTGCTGACGACCGGCCGGGTGGTGTCGCAGTACCAGTCCGGCGCGCAGACGCGGCGGGTCGCGGAGCTGAACGCGGCCGCGCCCGGCCCGTTCGTGGAGCTGCACCCGCGTCTGGCGGCCCGGCTCGGGGCGGCCGAGGGCGATCCGCTGGCGGTGGTCTCCCGGCGCGGCCGGGCCGTGGCACCCGCCCGCATCACCACCGCCATCCGCCCGGACACCGTCTTCATGCCCTTCCACTGGCCGGGCGAGGGCCGCGCCAACACCCTCACCAACCCGGCCCTGGACCCGACTTCACGGATGCCGGAGTTCAAGACGTGTGCGGTGCGGGTGGAGGCCGTCAGGCCCGGGTGACGCGAGCCCTAGGTCCACCGGAGTAGTGCGGTTCCGTCCGCGGGACGCGGTGGCTGCGGGTGGGGCTCGCGTAGGTTCGCGGTATGTCCGACACCGAGCAGTTCGACCTCGACGCCTACCTGGAGCGCATCGGATGGAAGGGGGGCAGGCGGGCCGATCTCCCGACCCTGCGGGGCGTGCACCTGGCCCATGCGCTGTCCCTGCCCTTCGAGAATCTGGACCCGCTGTCCGGCAGGGCTCCGTCCCTCGCCCCGGGGGATCTGATGGCCAAGATCGTCCGAGGTCGGCGCGGTGGCTACTGCTACGAGCACAACACCTTGCTCAGGCTGGCCCTGGAAGCGCTCGGCTTCGGCGTGACCGGGCTGGCGGGCCGGGTCGTCCTCGGTGCGGAGGAGCCCGAGAGCCGGCCGCGTACGCACATGACGCTGCGGGTGGAGGTGCCGGGTGAGCCGCGGCCGTACCTGGCGGACGTCGGGTTCGGGGCGGCCGGGGCGCTGCTGGCGCCGGTGCCGCTGGCCGTCGGCGAGGAGTTCGAGGGTGCGGGGCGCCGGCACCGGTTCGTGCATCTGCCGCACGGCGGGCCGCTTGAGCTGTGGGCGCTGCAGACGTACGACCGGGAAGCGCGGGACTGGGTGAGCCAGTACGCGTTCACCCTGGAGCCGTTCGTCGCGCCCGACTTCGAGGTGTTCAACTGGCACGTCGGCACCAACCCGCGCTCCCCCTTCACCCACCGCCCCTATCTGCAGCGGACGACTCCCGAACGGCACCTCGCCCTCGACGGCGACCGGCTGGTCGAGACCCGGGCGGACGGCACGGTGGCCGAGCGCACGCTCGCCGACGAGGCTCAGGCGCGGCGCGTGGTGGAGGAGGAGTTCGGGATCGCCGTGCCCGAGGGGCTGCGGCTGCTGGGCTGAGTCAGCGGCGGGCGAGCCAGTCCCCGCCCGCTATCAGCCGCCCCCGGGCCCGCAGCCGGGCGGCGATGCGCGGCGCGGCCACGTAGACCCAGGCCCGGGCTGCCGTGCCGTCGGCGCGTACGACGTCGCGGGCGACGCGCTCGTACAGGTTGCGCGGGTCGCCGGGGGCGTACTCCTCCAGCCGGTCCAGTTCCGCGAGCAAGCGGGCGTAGGCCTCCGGGAGCGCGGTGACCAGGTCGCCGCTGACCGCTTCCCCGGGGGCCTCGACGGCGTAGGGGTAGCCGGGGCCGTCGTAGAGCACCGCGTCCGGGAGGCGGGCCGGTTCCTCCGTGTGCGTGCGGCCGCGCAGGAACAGGTCGTGGTTGGGCTCGCCGGGGCGAAGGGTGCCGTAGACGAAGAAGGGGAGCGCGTCTCGCGGGTCCGGGGTGATCACGGAAACGATTCTGTACCCCCTTCGACTCCGCACACATCTCCATGACGCCGCTATGGACATGACATGTCATGGCCTCTTAAATCTCAGTCGAACTCAGCGCCATCCCCACGCCTCGCCCCCACGCCTCGAAGGCGCCTCCCCAAGGAGACAGATGAGTCGGATACGTCTGCACGTCCGAGGAACCCGTCGTCTCGCCACCGCCGGCGTCGCCGCCACCACCGCGACCCTGCTGGCCGCCGCGCTCTCCCCCGCCGCCCACGCCGACGTCCGGCCGACGCGCGCCGGAGCCATCGCGAACGCGGCCTCGGCCCTCGTGGCGCACGCCGCGAGCCTGGGCCTGACCTCCGCCCAGGACACCAGCGTCCGGGACGTGATCGTCGACCGGAACGGCACCCAGCACGTCCGCTACGAGCGCACCTACCACCGACTCCCGGTGCTCGGCGGCGACTTCGTGGTCCACCTCGCTCCGAGCGGCGCCTTCCGCAGCGCCGACCGGGCGACCCGGAGCCGGATCGCCCTGTCCTCGATCGTCCCCAAGGTGTCCGGCCCCAAGGCCGCCGACCTCGCGGTGAACGCGCTGCGCGCCGTCAACCTCGGTGACGCGCTGAAGAACCTGAAGGCCAGGCCCGAGCTGATCGTCGACGCGCTGCACGGCGCGCCGAAGCTCGCCTGGCGCACCAACGCCGTCGGCCAGGACTCGCTCGGCAACCCGGTCGCCCGGACCGTGCTGACCGACGCCCGCACCGGCGCCCAGATCGACGCCTGGGACAGCATCGAGACGGCCACCGGCGACGGCAAGTCGCTGTACGGCGGGACCGTGCCGCTGGAGACGACCCAGTCCGGGTCGTCGTACCAGCTGAAGGACCCGACCCGCGGCAACACCTACACCGGTGACGCGGAGAACAAGACCGACCTGTGCTTCTTCGGCATCTGCTTCAGCCGGGCGCCCGCGACCCTGTTCACGGACGCCGACAACCACTGGGGCACGGGCGCCAACTCCGACCGCTCCTCGGCCGCCGTCGACGCCCAGTACGGCACCAACGAGACCTGGGACTACTACAAGAACGTCCAGGGCCGCAGCGGCATCGCGGGCGACGGCAAGGGCTCGTACAACCGCGTCCACTACGGCAACAACTACAACAACGCGTTCTGGGACGACAGCTGCTTCTGCATGACGTACGGCGACGGTGACGGCAGCACCTTCGGGCCGCTGGTCGCGCTGGACGTGGCCGGGCACGAGATGTCCCACGGCGTGACCTCGAAGACGGCCGGGCTGACCTACTCGGGCGAGTCCGGCGGACTCAACGAGGCCACCTCCGACATCCTCGGCACGATGGTCGAGTGGTACGCCAACAACCCGTCCGACCCCGGTGACTACCTCATCGGCGAGAAGATCGTGAAGTCCGGCTTCGGCAAGCCCGCCCTGCGCTTCATGGACAAGCCGTCCAAGGACGGGAACTCCGCCGACTACTGGAGCTCGTCGGTCGGGAACCTCGACGTCCACTACTCCTCGGGTGTCGCCAACCACTTCGCGTACCTGCTCGCGGAGGGCAGCGGCGCGAAGACCATCAACGGGGTCAGCTACGACTCGCCGACCTACAACGGCTCGACGGTCACCGGCATCGGCCGGGACAAGGTCGGCAAGATCTGGTACCGGGCGCTGACGGTCTACATGACGTCCTCCACGAACTACAAGGGCGCCCGCACGGCCACCCTCAGCGCGGCCAAGGACCTCTACGGCGCGGGGAGTGCGGAGTACAACGCGGTGGCTGCGGCCTGGAGCGCGGTCAACGTGAGCTGAGCCCCTGGAACACCACGAGGCCGGTGCCCGTCCGGGCACCGGCCTTCTGGTGTGCGCTCCGGTCAGACCGCCAACTCCTGCTCCCGGGAAGGGGATTCGACGGGCTGCTCCGGCTCGGCGTCCCGCATCACCACCGTGGCCAGGACCGCCGCCGCCAGAACCCCGAGGGCGCTGAGCGCGAAGGTGGTGGACATCGACGAGGTGAAGGCCTCGCGGGCGGTGCCGAGGAGGCCCGGGTGGGCCGCGGCGACGGCACCGGCGATGGACTGGCGGGCCTGGGCGGGGGCGTCGGCGGGCATCCGGCCGGTGTAGCCGCTGGAGAGCAGCGAGCCGAGGATCGCGATACCGAGGGCGGTACCGGCCTGCTGGACGGTGTCGTTGAGGGCCGAGCCGACGCCTGCCTTGTCCGCCGGGATGGTGCCCATCAGGGCGCCGACCGCGGCCGGCATGGCCGCACCGGCACCGAGGCCGAGGAGGCCGAGGGCGATCGCCGGGACGGTGAAGCCGGAGCCCGCGTCGACCGTGGTCAGCAGGGCGAAGCAGGCCACCATGATCAGCATGCCGGTCAGGATCACCAAGCGGTTGCCGATCTTCGCGGCCACCTTCACACCCACGGTGTTGCCGACGATCGCGGTCACGGCCAGCGGCAGGAAGGCCAGGCCCGCCTTGATGGCCGAGTAGCCGAGGACGAACTGCAGGTACTGGGTGAGGACCAGCAGCAGGCCGCCGTTGCCGATCTGGACCAGGGCCAGGGAGAGCGAACCACCGGTGAAGTTGCGGTGCTTGAAGAGGACCAGCGGGACCATCGGGGACTCGGTGACGTTCTCCCAGACCACGAAGGCGGCGAGCGCGCCGGCCGCGACCGACAGGCTGACCAGTGAGCGGCCGCCGAAGGCACCGTGCTGCGGGATCTCGATGATCCACCAGACCAGCGCGGTCATCCCGGCCGCGGACAGCACCGCGCCCAGCGGATCGGCCTTCTGCCAGGGGGCCTTCGACTCCGGCATCAGGGTCACACCGGCGAGGACGGCCAGCGCGACCACGGGGACGTTGAGGAAGAAGATCGAGTGCCAGGAGAAGTGGTCGACCAGCACACCGCCCAGCACCGGGCTGCCGACCAGGCCGAGCATCGACACCGAACCCCACGCCGCCATCGCCCTGCCGCGCTCCTCCTCGTCGAAGACGGTGATGAGGATGGAGAGGGTGGACGGCATGATCAGCGCCCCGCCGACGCCCATCGCCACGCGGACCGCGATCACCTGGCCGGGGTCGGCGGCGAACGTGCCGGCCAGTGAGGCGGCGCCGAACAGCAGCAGGCCGATCAGCATCACCTTCCGGCGGCCGAAGCGGTCGCCGAGGCTGCCGGAGGTGAGCAGCAGGCCGGCGAAGACCAGGACGTAGGAGTCGAGGATCCACTGGACGGCCTGGGCACTCGCGCCGAGGTCCTCGGTCATCGCGGGCACCGCGACGGTGAGCGCCATGCTGTCGACCACCAGGACCAGCGTGCTCAGGCAGAGCACGACGAGGATCCACCAGCGACGTGGGTTGCGGGCTTCCATGGGAGTTCCCCCTTGTGTCGCCGTACGCCGTGCTGCGTACAGCGTTCCGATGTCGCGAACACTGTTCCGTTCGATGCGAACACTGTACGCAGGCCGGAACAGTGTGCGCAACCCTTGAACTCTGTACGCTTGATGCGAACGACGTACGCACACAGAGGAGTCCGCCGATGGCCGCAAGGACCGAGCCGAACCCGATCCCCTCCGTCTGGGCCCGGCAGCGGCGCGAGCCCGACCAGCCCTCCCTCAGCCGGGACGCGATCGTCCGCGAGGCCATCGCCGTGCTGGACGCCGACGGCATCGAGGCGCTCAGCATGCGCAAGCTCGGCGCCCGGCTGAACGCCGGCGCGACCTCCCTGTACCGGCACGTGGCCACCAAGGACGAGCTGATGGAGCTGGCCGTGGACGAGGTCGCCGCCGAGATCCGGGTCCCGCCCGCCGACAGCCCCGACTGGCGGGCGGCCGCCGCCGAGACCGCACACGCCTTCCGCGCCACCGCCCTGCGACACCCCTGGCTCTCCACGGTCATGGGCCAGGCGGGACTCGCCTATCTGGGCCCCAACCTGATGGCCCTCAACGAACGGCTCGCCGCCCTGTTCGTCGAGACCGGCTTCCCCGACCCCGAGGGAGCGATCAGCGCACTGCTCGCGTACGTGATCGGCATGAGCACCACCGAGGCCGCCTGGCTCACCACGGTCGCCCGCTCGGGGCAGACCGAGGCCGAGTTCGTCGCCCGCCTGCTGCCCGCCGCCCAGCAGGCCGCGGCAGAGCACAGCAACCTCGCCGCCTCCTACGCCTCCACCGATGCCGCCACCGCCGACCCCGCACGGCAGCGCGAGGCCAAGTTCGACTACGGCCTGGACGTCGTCCTCGACGGACTGGCCCAGCGCCTGCCGCGCTAGGGGGTTTCGTTTGGATCAGCCCGGGTCCGCGACGCCCGGCACGACACCTCGCCGCGTTGTCGGACCACCCGAGTACGCCCAGTACGCGGGTGCTCCTCCGCCTTGCGATGCACCGCACCGGACGCCGCGGCCCGATCCGACCTGATCCAAACGAAACCCCCTGGTCCCGCCAAGTCAGGTACCCCTGCCCCGGGGGTGGTTGGACAGGTCTGACGATCCGTGGGGCGCAGTGCGCCGGTCGCCCGGTCACCCGTTCACACTCGAGCGCGGAGCCATTTGTGTTCTTTTCATACTTGTTCTCGCGCACCTCCATGACCTGCCGGAATTCGTCCCGGCTAGCCCGTGCGGGGGCCGTGGGCGCCACCCGTTCATCGCATTTCTGACGCACCGTCAGGAAGCGGCAGGGCCCGAGTGCGACTTTCCTCGGAAGGGCAGGGGCCGCGCCCCCTGTACGAGTCGGATCAACGAGTCGGACCAGCCCTGGGGAGCACCATGCGACGCACCGCCCGTCTGCTGACCGGTACCGCGCTCGCCGTCGCCGCGGCAGGACTCGCCACGGCACCGGCCTACGGCGAGACCGGCAGTCTGCAGGTGTACCCGTCCACCACCATGCCCGGCAGCCAGGTCACCGTGAACACGGCGGCCTGCGGGGACCGGGGCACGGCGGTCGGTGACGCGGGCGCGGTCGGCGCCGGCACCTTCCCGCTGGCGCCGAGTACGCACGAGGGCGAGGCGATCGGACAGTTCCGGGTGCCACCGAGCGCGCAGCCGGGGACGTACGAGATCGTCGCGCAGTGCGCGGAGGGCACCAAGCAGGTCACGGGCGACCTGGTCGTGGCATTGGGCGCGGCGCACGAGCAGGTGCAGCCGCGGGGAAGCGTGAAGACGGGGGTCGGCGGCGCACTCGGCACCGACCCCGTGCATACCACGGCGGGTGTGGCGGCTCTGGCCGTCGCCGCCGCGGGCGGTACCTGGCTCCTGCATCGCCGGGCGAGAGGCGACGGGATCTGACGGACACCCTCCGCTGTCCGTCCGCCGGTACCGCAAGTCCCGCCCCCTCCGGGTCCGATGCCCCTCGTGGCCCGGAGGGGGACGGGGGTCCCTTTGACGGGATCCCTTCCAGGACTCCACCCAGGTCCCGCCTCGCGGGAGGTTCGCCTCCGGAGAGGGTTTCGTATGCGAAGGATCGGGGACACCGCGATAACCGCGGTCACCGTCGTGGCCCTCGGCGCGGCGGTGTGGCTGCTCGGCACGGGATCCGCGACGCACGCGCCCCCGCAGCCGACGGCCGCCGAGGGCCGCCCCGACCCGGGCGAGGAACGGCTCACGGCGCCCGCGCTCGATCCGTCCCCGCCCACCCGGATCCGCAT
This sequence comes from Streptomyces sp. BK340, assembly GCF_007827595.1. Classification (GTDB taxonomy): domain Bacteria; phylum Actinomycetota; class Actinomycetes; order Streptomycetales; family Streptomycetaceae; genus Streptomyces. The sequence goes on along the minus strand of NZ_VISR01000017.1, from coordinate 59,197 downwards.
CCCCGCGATCAGGGTGAGCGCCCCGCTCATGGGCCTCGCGCTCACCAGCGCCGGAAGTCTGGACGTACCGCCCGCCGCGGAGAAGAACCTCGCCGGCTGGTACGAGGCCGGCACCACGCCCGGCGAGACGGGCACCGCGATCGTCGCGGGCCACGTCGACAACACCGAGGGCCCCGCCGTCTTCTACAACCTCGGCGGCCTGAAGCGGGGCGCCGTCATCGAGGTGGACCGCGAGGACAACAGCACTGCCGTGTTCACCGTGGACGCGGTGGAGGTGTACGCGGCCCGCAACTTCCCCGACGAGAAGGTGTACGGCGCGGCCAGGCGCCCCGAGCTGCGGGTCATCACCTGCGGCGGCGCCTATTCGCGGGCCACCGGCTACCAGGGCAACGTGGTGGTCTTCGCCCATCTGACGGGCAGCCGCTGACCCTCACGGCGCTCCGAGGTACGCGCACGGGACCCTCACACCGCCGGTCCGCCCCCGCTGAGGGCAGCGTTCCTCACGGGAAACAGGAGTGATGCGGCCGGGTAACGTCGGGGCCGCACGCTCCTTTGCATGACCTCGAATACGCATGTGGTGGTGATCGGCGCCGGCCTCGCGGGCGTACGGCTCGCCCGGCGGCTCGGCGAGCTGGGCACGCCCGCGCTGCTCGTCGGCGACGAGGAGCACCGGCCGTACAACCGGGTGCTGCTCGCCGAGGTGCTGGCCGGCCGGTACGCCCCGGAGGTGATCTCCCTCCCGGCGCCCGGCGGCCTGGTGCGCACCCGGGTCACCGGCATCGACCGCACCGCGCGGCAGCTGCACTGCGCCGACGGCTCGTCGATCGCATACGACACGCTGGTGCTGGCCACCGGCTCCAACCCCGTGCTGCCGCCGCTGCGCGGCCTGTTCACGGCGGACCACCAGCTCCCGGAGGGCGTGCACGCGTTCCGCACGATGGACGACTGCCTGGGCCTGTCCAAGGCGGTACGCCCGGGCGTGCGGGCGGTCGTCATCGGCGGCGGGCTGCTCGGGGTCTCCGCGGCCCGCGCGCTGGCCGTGCGCGGCGCGCAGGTGGTGCTCGCCCAGCAGGCCGAGCGGCTGATGGAACGCCAGCTCGACCCGAACGCCTCCCGGCTGGTCCTGCGGCACCTGCTGGACCTGGGCGTCGAGGTGCACACCGAGTGCCGGGTGCGGGACGTGCGCTGCGTCGGCGGCGCGGTCCGCTCGGTGGAGATGGCCGACGGGTACGCCCTCGACGCCGACCTCGTGGTCCTCGCCTGCGGGGTGCGGCCGCGCGCCGGTCTGGCGGAGCAGGCGGGCCTCGCCGTCCGCAGGGGCGTCCTCGTCGACGACGAGCTGCGCACCGCCGACCCGCACATCCACGCCATCGGCGACTGCGCCGAACACGACGGCACGGTCTACGGCCTCGCCGCCCCGGCCCTCGAACAGGCCGAGCTGCTCGCCGAACTGCTCGCGGGCGCCCCGCACGCCCGGTACACCGGCACCCGCGCGCTGACCCGGCTGACCCTCACCGGCCGCGCCTCCCCCTTCGACCTCGCCGCGTTCGGCGAGACCGAGCCCCGCCCCGGCGACGACGTCGTGCAGCTGGCCGACGCCACCCGGGGCACCTACCGCAAGGTCGTCGTCCGCGACGACCGCCTGGTCGGCGGGGTGCTCGTCGGTGAACTCGGCACCGTCGGCGCACTCGCCCGCGCCTGGGAGGGAGCAGAGCCGCTCCCCGACGAAGGCTCTCTGCTGCACCTGCTCACCAACGATGGAGGCTCCTGAATGACCGCCACCCCGGGGGCCACCCCCACGATCGTGCTCGTCGGCCACGGCATGGTCGGCCAGCGCTTCCTCGAAGCACTCGGCGAGCGCGGCCTGACCGCCACGCACCGCGTGGTCGTGCTGTGCGAGGAACCCCGTCCCGCGTACGACCGCGTCGCCCTCACCTCGTACTTCTCGGGCCGGACACCCGAGGAACTCTCCATGACCGACACGGAGTTCATCGAGGCGCACGGCATCGAGCTGTACGTCGGCGACCCGGCGGAGACGATCGACCGCGCGGCGCGGAAGGTCACGGCGAGGTCCGGCCAGGTCTTCGAGTACGACACCCTCGTCCTCGCCACCGGCTCCTACCCCTTCGTGCCGCCGGTCCCGGGCAAGGACGCCGAGGGCTGCTTCGTCTACCGCACGATCGAGGACCTGCTCGCGATCGAGGCGTACGCGAAGGCGAAGGCCCAGGTGGGTGCCGTGGTGGGCGGCGGTCTGCTGGGGCTCGAGGCGGCCGGCGCGCTGAAGGGTCTCGGACTCACCTCCCACATCGTGGAGTTCGCACCGCGCCTGATGCCGGTGCAGGTCGACGAGGGCGGCGGCGCGGCTCTGCTGCGCACCATCGAGGACATGGGCCTGACCGTCCACACGGGCGTGGGCACCCAGGAGATCGTGGTCGACGAGGCCGGCGCCGTCACCGGCATGAAGCTGTCCGACGGCTCGGAGCTGGCCACCGACCTGGTGGTGTTCAGCGCCGGTGTCCGCCCCCGTGACCAGCTGGCCCGCGACTGCGGCCTGACCGTGGGCGAGCGCGGCGGCATCACGGTCGACGAGCAGTGCCGTACCGTCTCCGACCCGCACGTGTTCGCGATCGGCGAGTGCGCGCTGGCCGCGGACGGCCGGGTGTACGGCCTGGTCGCGCCCGGCTACGAGCAGGCGGAGACCGCGGCGGCCGCCATCGCCGCCGACGAGACCGATCAGCCGACGTTCACCGGCGCCGACCTGTCCACCAAGCTGAAGCTGCTCGGCGTGGACGTGGCCTCCTTCGGTGACGCGCACGGCACCACCGAGGACTGCCTGGACGTCGTCTACTCCGACTCCCGCGCAGGCCTCTACAAGAAGCTGGTCATCGGCCGGGACGGCACGCTGCTGGGCGGCATCCTGGTCGGCGACGCGGACGCCTACGGCACCCTGCGCGCCCTGACCGGCTCCGTCCCGCCCGTCTCCCCCGAGTCGCTCGTCCTGCCCGCCGGAGCGGGCTCGGGGGCCCAGCTCGGCCCGTCCGCACTGCCCGACGAGGCCATCATCTGTTCCTGCCACAACGTCTCCAAGGGCACGATCCGTGGCGCGGTCACCGGCCACAGCTGCACGACCGTGCCCGAGGTGAAGAAGTGCACCAAGGCCGGCACGGGCTGCGGAAGTTGCGTCAAGGTGCTCGGCCAGCTGGTCACCGCCGAACTGGAGGCCTCCGGCGTCGAGGTCGACAAGGGTCTGTGCGGCTGCTTCTCCCAGACCCGCGAGGAGCTGTACGAGATCGTCCTCGCCCTGCGCATCAGCACCTACCAGGACCTCCTCGACCGCTACGGCCGCGAGGACGCCCGGGGCGGCGACGGCTGCGAGGTCTGCAAGCCGGCGGTGGGGTCGGTCATCGCCTCCCTCGCCCCCTCGATCGGCGTGAGCGGCTACGTCCTGGACGATGAGCAGGCGGCCCTGCAGGACAGCAACGACCACTTCCTCGCCAACCTGCAGAAGAACGGCTCGTACTCGGTCGTCCCGCGCATCCCCGGCGGTGAGATCACCCCCGAGGGCCTGATCGTGATCGGTGAGATCGCCCGCGACTTCGGGCTCTACACGAAGATCACCGGCGGTCAGCGGATCGACATGTTCGGCGCCCGGGTCGAGCAGCTCCCGCTGATCTGGACCCGCCTGGTGGACGCCGGCTTCGAGTCGGGCCACGCCTACGGCAAGGCGCTGCGCACGGTGAAGTCCTGTGTCGGGCAGACCTGGTGCCGCTACGGCGTCCAGGACTCGGTCCGCATGGCGATCGACCTGGAGCTGCGCTACCGGGGCCTGCGCTCCCCGCACAAGCTCAAGTCGGCGGTCTCCGGCTGCGCCCGCGAGTGCGCGGAGGCCCAGTCGAAGGACTTCGGCGTGATCGCCACCTCCAACGGCTGGAACCTGTACGTCGGCGGCAACGGCGGCGCCACCCCGCGCCACGCGGACCTGCTGGCCCAGGACCTGTCGGACGCCGAGCTGGTCCGTCTGATCGACCGGTTCCTGATGTTCTACATCCGCACCGCCGACCGGCTGGAGCGCACCTCGACCTGGCTGGAGCGGATCCCCGGGGGTCTGGACCATGTGCGCGACGTGGTGGTGGAGGACTCCCTCGGCATCTGCGAGGAGCTGGAGTCCCTGATGGCGGACCACGTGGCCCACTACGCCGACGAGTGGGCGACCACCATCAGCGATCCCGAGAAGCTCGCCCGGTTCGTGTCCTTCGTCAACGCGCCGGACACCCCCGACCCGGTCGTCGGCTTCGTGCCCGAGCGCGACCAGATCAAGCCCGACCTGCCGCTGCTGACCATCGGCCACCGCCCCCTGGAAGGAAGCGCCCAGCGATGACCCTGGCACCCGAGACGACCGACCTGAAGGTTCAGATCCGGCTGGATTCCCCGGAGGGCGCGTGGTTCACGGTCTGCGACCTGAGCCGGCTGCTGCCCGGCCGTGGTGTGGCCGCCCTGCTGCCGGACGGCCGCCAGGTCGCCCTGTTCCGCGACCGCGGCGGCCGGCTGTACGGCATCGACAACCGCGACCCGTTCGGCGGCGCGGCTGTCCTCTCCCGCGGCCTGACCGGCACCCACCGGGGCCGCCCGTTCGTGGCGTCCCCGCTGCTCAAGCAGCGCTTCGACCTGGAGTCCGGGCAGTGTCTGGACGACGAGTCGGTGCGGGTGACGGCCTACCAGGTGCGGAGCACCTGAGAGCGCTGTGCGGAGCACCTGAAGGCGCTGTTGCCGAGCGCCTGACGAGCTCCGTGCGGACCCGCCTGGCCTGGAGCCGGTCAGCCGCTTGGATCAGCCGACTCGTGCGGCCCGGAGGCGAACCCTAGTCTGAATCCGGACATACAGTCAGATTCCTGGCCGCCTGTCCGGATTCGGTGTTCCTGGAGAAGGGTTGCCCCCATGCCCGACCGTCCGAGGTCTCGACGACGTACGCCCCGGCTGATCACGGCGTTCGTCAGCGGCCTGATCGGCGCCACGGCGGTGGCCGCCCCCGCCCGGGCCGGCACGGGGGATGTGACGGAGTACCCGATCACCACCACCGCCGACAGCTTCCCCGCCGCCATCACGGCGGGGGCGGACGGGGCACTGTGGTTCACCGAGTCGGGGGCGTCCAGGATCGGGCGCATCACGACCGGCGGCACCGTCACCGACTACGCGGTCCCGACCCCGGACAGCTTTCCCTTCGACATCACCCGGGGACGCGACGGCGCCCTGTGGTTCACCGAGATCTTCGGCAACAAGATCGGCCGGATCACCACGAAGGGCCAGGTGACCGAGTTCCCGCTGCCGACCGCGAACAGCGCCCCGACCGGCATCACCAGCGCACCCGACGGCGCGGTGTGGTTCACCGAATCCGGGACCAACAGGATCGGGCGGCGGGCACCCGACGGCACCGTGACCGAGTACCCGATCCCGACGCCGGACAGCGACCCCTACCGCATCGCCGCCGGGCCGGACGGCACCGTGTGGTTCACCGAGACGATCAGCGGCAGGATCGGCCGGGTCGACAGGGCCGGCCGGGTCACCGAATTCCCCCTGGGCGACTACGACTTCCCCTTCGACATCACCGCGGGCCCCGGCGCCATGTGGTTCACCGCTCCCGGCGCCGACGCGGTGGGGCGGATCGACCACGCGGGACACATCACGAAGTTCCCGCTGCCGTCCGCCGACGCCGGCCCGGACGGCATCACCCAAGGACCCGACGGCAACCTCTGGTTCGCCGAACAGTCCAGCGGCGTCGGCCGGGTGACACCGGACGGCCGGATCACCGAGTTCCCGGTGCCGGACGCCGTGGACAAGGTTCCCTTCCAGATCGCGGCCGGCCCCGACCGGCACCTGTGGTTCACGGAGCTGCTCGGCAACGCCGTCGGCCGTGTCCAGGCCCTGCCCGGCCGCGCCACGAAACCGGCCCCGGGTCACACGGCACCGGGCCACACGGCACCGGGAACGGCCACCGGCCGCGACGGCCGCACCGGCGCACTGCCCCTGTGCACCCCCCGCGCCCACGGCCCCGAGCTCCCGGACCGCCTGCGCACGCTCCTCTGCAGGGGCCGGGCCGCCGCACGGACGTCGTAGCAGCCAGATCGCTTGACCGGTCGTTCCAGAAATGCCTAGGCTGCGGTGCATGGCCAGGACGAAGGAATTCGACCCCGACGCCGCGCTGCAGTCGGCCCTGGAGCTGTTCTGGCGGCGCGGCTACGAGGCGACGTCGATGAGCGACCTGGTCGAGCACCTGGGCATCGGCAGGGCGAGCCTGTACGCGACGTTCGGCAGCAAGCACGAGCTGTACCTGAAGGCGTTCGACCGGTACGAGCAGTCCGGACTCGCGCGGATCGTGCACGAGCTGTCCCAGCCGGGCCCGGCGCTGCCGGCCGTCCGAGCGGTCGTACGGCGCTACGCGGACGAGGCGGCCCACGGGGAACTGCGCCGCAGCGGCTGCCTGGTCACCAACACGGCGGCCGAGCTGGCCCCGCACGATCCGGCCGCCGCCCGGCGCGTGGAGCGCAACTGGGACCACCTGGAGACGGTCCTGCACACCACGCTGGTCCGCGCCCGGGCCCAGGGCGAGCTGCCGTCCGACCGCGACCCGCTCGCCCTGTCCCGCACACTGCTGGTGCTGATGCAGGGCCTGCGGGTCGTCGGCAAGGCGTCCGCGGACCCGGCGCGCGTGCGGGACGCGGCGGAGCAGGCGCTGACCCTGCTGGACTGACGCACAGCCCTCCTCGAGAGGGCCCTTTTCCCGTCCTCAAACTGAACCGATCGGTCAAGAAAAAGGGGAGATCATGACCGCCACCCGTTTCACCGGCAGGACCGCCCTCGTCACCGGCGCCGGCTCCGGCATCGGACGGGCCGTCGCCCTCGCGTTCGCCGCGCAGGGGGCGCGTGTCGTCGTCGCCGGGCGCAGGCGGGAGCCCCTGGACGAGACCGTCCGGCTGATCGAGGAGCAGGGCGGCAAGGCCCTCGCGGTGACCGCCGACGTCTCCCGGTCCGGCGACGCGGAGGCGCTGGTCCGGGCCGCCGTCGAGTCCTTCGGCTCGCTGGACGTGGCCGTCAACAACGCCGGCGTCTTCCGGGGCGGGCAGCCTCTCGCCGAACTGCCGGAGGAGGACTGGCACACCCAGCTCGCGACCAACGTCACCGGCGTCCACCTGGCCCTGCAGGCCCAGATCCGCCGGATGCGCACCCAGCCGTCGGGCGGCGCGATCGTGAACGTGTCCTCCACGTTCGGCCTGCACGCCACCTCCGCCGGAGCCGCCGCCTATTCGGCGACCAAGGCCGCCGTGACCGCCCTCAGCCGGGGCGCCGCCCTGGACCACATCGGCGACGGCGTCCGCATCAACGTGGTCAGCCCGGGCGCCACCGCCACCTCGATGTCGCTGCGCGCCGGCGAGACGGACGCCGACCGCACCGAGCGCGCGAAGGCCACCCTCCCGCTCGGCCGGATCTCCACCACCGAGGAGGTCGCCGCCGCCGTCCTCTACCTGGCCTCCGACGACGCGGCCTCGGTCGTCGGCACCGACCTGGTGGTGGACAGCGGCGGCTCACTGTGAGCACGCGGGTTCACGGGCCGGAGCCCTCGGACTCCCCGTAGTGGTGCGTCCCGGCCCCCTCGACGTCGGTCAGCTCGTCGGCCACCGCGTCCAGCTCCCGCCGGGCGTACTCGTCGAGGAACGGAAACAGGGCTCCGCAGTCCCGGCAGGCCCGGGCGAGCCCGGCGTCGAACACCGGCCGGGGCTTGAGGAGTCCCGGGCGGCGGAACTTGAGCCGAAGGCGTTCGCCCCACCGCTCACCCGAGCTGAGTTCCCCGACCGGACTCAGCCGGTCCGAGCCGCATATCCAGCACCGCATGCCCGGAACCATACGGGCCCTAGTCGATCCCCGACCGCTCCACCCCTGCCACGATCCACCGCTGCAGGCACAGGAACACCGCAAGCAGCGGCAGGATCGACACGGCGGCGGCCACGAACAGCTCGTGCAGCCGGATCACCTGGGACGTCGTGAAGGAGGACAGCGCCACCTGCACGGTCCAGGCGCTCTGGTCCTGCCCGATGACCAGCGGCCACAGGAACGAGTTCCACGCGCCGAGGAAGACGATGGTCCCGACGGCGGCGAACACCGGCCGGGTGTTCGGCACGACCACCAGCCAGTACGTACGCCAGTGCCCGAGCCCGTCGACCTGTGCCGCGTCCTCCAGCTCCCGGGGAAAACCGAGGAAGTACTGCCGGAAGACGAAGCAGGCGAAGGCCGAGAACAGCGTCGGGACGACCAGTCCGCGGAGCGTGGAGATCCAGCCCAGCGAGGACACCAGCACGAAACTCGGCACGAACGTCACGGCGGCCGGGACCAGGAGGGTGCCGAGGACGGCGTGGAAGACCTTGTTCGCGTGCCGGTACGGGATGCGGGCGAGGCCGTAGCCGGCGAGGGAGGCGAGGAGGAGGGTGCCGAGCGTGGCCGCGACGGCGATCAGCGCGGAGTTGAGGAGGGAACGCGCGAAGGGCACGGAGGGATCGTCGAACAGTTCCCGGACGTTCCCCCACCTCAACTCCCCCGGCAGGAAGGTCCATTCCGGTGAGGTGATGTCCTGCTCGCTCGACAGGCCGTTGCGGACCAGCAGATAGAAGGGGATCAGGAAGAGCAGGGCGAGCGCGATCAGCAGCACCAGCCGCAGTGCCCGCCCGGCCCGCACCAGGGCGTCATCCATCGGCGTCCGTCCTCCCCAGCCGCAGCCACCGCGCCTGTCCCACGGTGACCACGGCGACGACCAGTGCGAGGATCACCGCCCCCGCGCTGCCGAGCCCGAGGTTCTGCCCCTGTCCGAGGGCGGTGTAGTAGAGGTAGACCAGCGGCGGCCGGGCGTACGGCGGATACCCCCTGGCGTCGGACAGCAGGTTGTAGAACTCGTCGAAGGCCTGGAAGGCGCTGACGACGAGCAGCAGTACCACCGCGACCGAGGTGGCCCGCAACTGGGGCAGCGTGATGTGCCGCAGCACGGTCCAGCCCGGCCGGGCCCCGTCCACGGCGGCCGCCTCGTACAGCGCGGGGTCGATCCGCTGCAGCCCGGCGAGGAAGAGAATCATGTAGAACCCGGCTTGCAGCCACAGCCGTACGGTGACGATGACCAGCCAGTACCAGGGCGGCTCGGTGGTGGAGAGCCAGGCGACGGGATCACCGCCGAACCACCCCAGCACGGTGTTCGCGAGCCCGAACCGCACCCCGTTGAACAGGGACATCTTCCATACGAGCGCCGCGACGACATAACTGCACGCGGCGGGCAGGAAGAACACGGACCGGAAGAAGGCCCGGGCGCGGGTGAGCCGGTTGACCATCAGCGCGAGGGAGAGGGAGAACACGTACGTGACGGGCACGATGAACGCGGTGAAGACGAGGAAGGTCCGCAGGCTGTCGACGAACGCGTCGTCACCCGTCATCGCCGTGTAGTTGTCCAGCCCGACGAAGTGCGTCGGCGTGACGGTGTTGTGCGCGTCGAAGAAGCTGAGCGCCACGCTCCAGAGCAGCGGAACGTAGGTGAAGAGGGCGAGGCCGAGGGCGAAGGGCCCGACGAAGACCCAGAACCACAGACCGTTGCGCCGGCTCACGACGCCTTCTTCGCGTTCTTCTTCACCCGGTCGAGCTCGGCCGACACCTTCCCTACGACGGCCCGCAGTTCGCTCTCCGGACCGGCACCGCCCTTGATGATCCGGCTGAGCGCGTCCTGGTAGGCGATCTGGCAGGCCGGGGTCCACAGCAGTGGCTGGGCGTAGCCGTGCTCGGTGGTGAAGCGGACGGCGTCCGCGGCCGCGCCCGACTTCAGCCTGGTGGCCTTCCTGGCGAGGGAGAGCCGGGCGGGGATGTGGAAGCCGTAGGAGAGGGCGAAGTCCTCCTGGAAGTCGGTGCGTTCGACCCACAGCCACTTCACGTACGCCTTGGCGGCCTCCTGCCGCCTGCTGCGCGCGCTGACGACGGCACCGTACGCACCGACGGGAACGGCGGGCCGGCCGGCGCCGCCGTCCTTCGGGAAGGGCAGCACCCCGAAGTCGTCACCGAAGGCCTTCCGCACCTGGGGCAGCGCCCACAGCCCGGACCACTGCATGGCGGTCAGGCCCTGGAGGAAGGCGGAGGGGTCGGACCAGTCGGCGGGTGCGCCCAGGAGGAGGGACCCGTCGGCGTAGAGCCGGCGGAGCTTGCCGAGGGTGCGGGCGGCGGAGGGGTCGTCGAAGCCGACCCTGCCGTCGTCGGTGACGAGCCGAAGTCCCGCCGCGTAGAGGGGCGTTGCACCGAGTGCCCCCGCTCCCCCGTCGTTGCCGAGGAAGAGCCCCTTGACCGTCCTGCCGGTGAGTCTCCTCGCGGCGTCGACGAGGGCGTCCAGGGTGGTGGGCGGCTCGACTCCCGCGTCCGCGAGCAGACTTCTGCGGTAGTAGAGCAGCTGTGTGTCGACGACCTGGGGGATGCCCCAGATCTTCCCGTCGTGCGTCTTGGGCGTGAGAACGGCCGGGTTGAAGTCGTCCTCGACGCCGTCGAGGAGATCGGTGAGGTCGACGACCTGGCCGCCCTGGATCTGGTCGAGCGTGGGGCTGCCCTCGAAGACGTCCGGCCCGGAGTCGGTGAGCAGGGCGGCGGCGGTCTGCTGGTCGTAGTCGCCCGGCCGCCACTGCACGGCGACGTCGGCCTTCTCGTACGCGGCGGCGTACCGCTGCACGGCCTGCTGGGTGCCGGCCTCGCCGTACTGGTGGTACCACTGCGACAGCGCCGGACCCGAGCCGCCCCCGCGCCCGTTGTCGGCCCCGCACGCCGTGAGCAGTCCGGCGCCCGCGCCTGCCGTCAGCAGCGTCCTACGGCTGATGCTCCTCATCGTGTGCCCCCTGACGTCGGTCGTCGTTGCACGGCCCAACGATCAACCATGCGCCGGGATTACGAAGGGGGGTGTTGCGACGGTGTGTCACACCTTGAGAGCGCCGAATTCCACACCTGTCAGCTGCACCGAGGCGTCCCAGAGCATGCTCGCCACCTCGTCGTTGAGCGTCCAGGGCGCCCGCCAGGACGGCACGGGCGCGCCCCGCCACATCGCGAACGAGGGCCCGAAGAAGGTGTCCGGCCGTACGCCGGCCGCGGTCGCCGCGTACAGCGTGGGCAGCGCGCCCGCCTCCGCCGGCTGGGCGAAGACCCGGTTGCCGATCTCCATGGCCCGCTCGGCGCCCCTGCGCCCCTCGGCGCGCGGCCCGGCGGTCTGGAGGTTGGTGGCGGCGTACCCGGGGTGGGCGGTGGCCGCGACGAGGTCGGCGTGGTGCCTGGTCAGCCGCCACGACAACTCGTGCGTGAACAGGAGGTTGGCGGTCTTGGAGCGGGCGTAGGCGACCCAACGCCGGTACCTGCGCTCGCTGTTGAGGTCGTTGATGTCGATGTTGGCGAGGGCGTGCATCATGCTGGAGACGGTCACGACGCGGGCGCCCGGGGTGGCGAGCAGGGCGGGCAGCAGCAGCCCGGTGAGGGCGAAGTGCCCAAGGTGATTGACCCCGAACTGCGTCTCGAACCCGTCGGCGGTCGTCCCGTACGGCGGCGCCATCACGCCGGCGTTGTTGACGAGCAGGTCGATCCGCTCGTACGACACCCGGTCCGCGAAGTCCCGCACGGACGCCAGGTCCCCGAGGTCCAGCCGCTCCACCTCGACCTCGGCCCCCGGCACCTCCGCCACGATCCGCTCCCCGGCGTCACGCCCCCGCGCCTCACTCCGGCACGCGAGCACCACCCGGGCTCCCTTGCGGGCCAGCTCCCGCGCGGTGACGTAGCCGAGGCCGCTGTTGGCTCCGGTGACGACGGCCAGGCGGCCGGTCTGGGCGGGGATGTCCTGCGCGGTCCAGCCCATGGGGCTCCTCCAGGCGGCACTCGTGGGACGGACCGACAGCTCGGCCCTGGGCTGAGGGGTCCAGCGTAGGCGCGAGCCCGACGGTTGCCCCGACGCCGTGCCGCCTGCACCCGGCGACGGGCGAAGTCCCTGCGCCTGCCGCGGCCCCCGGACCGCACTCTGCGCCCCCTCAGAACCCGCGATGAGGCCACGAAGCCCCTTGAGGCATCATGGAGTTCATGACCGCACCCCGAAAGGCCGATGCCGCGTAACCGGCCCGGCGCCCTGCGCGGCGCCCACCGAACCACTCCGGGCCCCCGCGTCCGGGAAGGGCCCCCTCCGGCCCGCATACCCGGCCTGTCCGGCCGCACCAGCCTCGCCATCCACCGCGCGGAACGCCTCTCCCCCGGCCGCTGGTTCTCACCCGGCGCGACCGAGACCGCCCTGCGGCGCTACCGTGCGTTCCTCCACCCACCGGGACGCCGCCCTCGCTACCCCCGCGAGTCCTACTGCGCCGGCTGCCCGGGCTGCGCCCTCGACGACGTACGCGAGGCCCGGGACGCCCTGGCCGAGATCCTGCCCCTGCTGCCACCCCGCGCACGAGCCGAACTGCAACGCACACTGACCCCCCTGGACCACCGCTACCTGCGCCTCACACTCCCCGACCCACTGGCGACACCGACAGAACCGTGGTGGCACCGGCGTCTCGCGTCGGGTGTGGAGGGGTGGTGAGCCCCGGCCGTGCCGGAGTTTTCCCGGTGAACGGCACAACTTTTCCGGGCGAAGGCGCATCCAACACAATGACCTTCATTGGAGGCGGATGCGCCATGTCTCTGTTCTCTCACCACTTGTCCCGTCGCGGCACGGTCGCCCTGCTGACCGCGGCGCTCGCCGGGCTCACGGCCGGCGGGGCCGCCTGGGGCGTGACCTCGGCGGCGGCGCAGGCGTCGGCCGGGGTCCGTACCTGCTCCACGAGCGACCTCTACCTCTCCATGGGCCGCAAGGAGGGTGCGGCCGGTTCTCTCTACTGGACCATCCGGTTCACCAACACCAGCACCACCAAGTGCGCGCTGCGCGGCTACCCGGGCGTCAGCGCGCTGGACACCGCACACCGGCAGATCGGACCCGCCGCCACCCGCACCGGCGAGTCCTACTCGACGGTGACGCTCGCCCCCGCCCACTCCACCGGCGCGGTCATCCGCACCACCAACGGCCCCGTCGGCGGGCCCTGTCTGCGCACCGGCACCTACCTGCGGATCTACCCGCCGGCCTCGCACACGGCGGCCCTCGTCCCGGCTCGCTGGACCATCTGCTCCAACAGCTTCCAGGTCGGCCCGGTCAACAACGACGGCACCATCTGACAGCACCGTCGAGCAGCACCAGAGGGCGGCACCCGCGCACAGGGTGCCGCCCCGACGGGCCGTTCTTGATCAGCGCTGAGGCGTAGAAGTGCCGAAGATCATCTTTCTCGCTGCATGCGCAGGCCGGTCGGTGCACCGGTGGGCCCGGACGGCCCCTGGGCGGTTCCCGCGCCTGGCGGGAGGCTGAATGCAACAGACCCGCGTCCGCCGGGTCGGGCGGTCGCGGCAGGGACAGCCCGAAGGGGTGATGATCATGCCCAGTACGAACAGGCGGACCGCTGCCGCGCTCGCGGCCCTCGCGCTGGCGGGCACGCTGGCCGCCGGATGCGCGGCGGGCGACAGCGCCTCCAGGGGCGCCTCCCTCCGCCCGGCCGCCGCGCCAAGCCTCTCCGGCAGCGACTGCTGGAGGTCGGGCACGTCGGGCGACAACTGGGACGACTGGGATTCGTGGGGGCCCGGCATGGGGTCGGGCATGATGGGCAACGACTGCTCGTGGGGGCCCGGCATGATGGGCGGTCGCTACTGGCAGCGCGGCAACGGCACCCCGGTGAAGACCATGGACCAGGCCCGACAGCGCGCCGACGCCTTCGCCGGCTTGCTCAACCTGCGCGTCGGCGAGGTCATGCAGTTCTCGAAGAACTTCTACGCCGAACTGGAGACCCCCTCGGGGAAGCCGGCCACCGAGATCCTCGTCGACCCGGCCGACGGTGACACCGGGATCGAGTACGGCCCGGCGATGATGTGGAACACCGACTACGGCATGCACCCCCGCGGCCGGACCCAGCCCCGGCTCTCCCGCGAGCAGGCCCAGGACCGCGCTCAGCAGTGGCTGCGCGACCAGGGCAGCGGCCTGACCGCCGGTGAGGCAGAGGCGTTCCCGGGCTACTACACCCTGCACACCGTGCGCTCCGGGAAGATCAACGGAATGCTGTCGGTCAACGCTTCCACCGGCGCCGTGTGGGACCACACCTGGCACGGCACCTACATCGCCACCAGCGAGCACTGACGAATACCGGGACCCGTGCCCCCTGGGGGGAGACCCCAGCGTCAGCCTCATGGGCGTTCGCCGTCCACGCCGTGGACCATCTCTGGGCCAACGTACCGCTCCCATGGCTAGTTTGGGGCATCAGTGCAGGTCAGGGAACGGGGGCAGCGCAAGGCCGCGGCGGTCCTGAAAGCCGCCGTAGTGCGAGGCCGTGAGGAGCGGCGTCCCCGGAGGGCAACGGGACCCTCAGGCGTGGGGTGTCTCTCCCGCCTTCCCCCGCCAGTGGGCGAGGTTGTTGCGGGTGGTCAGGGTGTCGGGGTGGTCCTCACCCAGTACCCGCAGCTGGTCGGCCAGCAGCTGCTCGAACGCGGCAGCGGCGCCGGCCGCGTCCCCCGCCTCCCCCCGCCAGTGAGCGAGGTTGTTGCGGGTGGCCAAGGCGTGGGGGTGGTCCTCACCCTGCACCCGCAGCTGGTCGGCCAGCAGCTGCTCGTACGCGGCTGCGGCGCCGGCCGCGTCGCCCGCCTCCCCCCGCCAGTGGGCGAGGTTGTTGCGGGTGGTCAAGGTGCGGGGGTGGTCCTTACCCAACACCCGCAGCCGGTCGGCCAGCAGCTCCTCGAGCGCGGCTCCGGCGCCGGCCGGGTCTCCTGTCTCGCCCAGAAGGTGGGCGAGGTTGTGACGGGTGGTCAGGGTGTGGGGGTGGTCCTCGCCCAGCACCCGCAGCCGGTCGGCCAGCAGCTGCTCGAGCGCGGCTGCGGCGCCGGCCGCGTCCCCCGCCTCCGCCCGCCACCGGGCAAGGTTGCTGCGGGCGGTCAGGGTGTGGGGGTGGTCCTCACCCTGCACCCGCAGCCGGTCGGCCAGCAGCTGCTCGAACCCGGCAGCGGCGCCAGCCGCGTCCCCCGCCTTTCCCCGCCAGTGGGCGAGCTCGTTGCGGGTGGCCAGGGTGTCGGGGTGGTCCTCACCCTGCACCCGCAGCCGGTCGGCCAGCAGCTGCTCGAACGCGGCAGCGGCACTGGCCGCGTCCCCCGTCTCCCCCCGCCACCGGGCGAGCTCGTGGCGGGTGGCCAGGGTGTCGGGGTGGTCCTCGCCCAGCACCCGCAGCCGGTCGGCCAGCAGCTGCTCGAACGAGGCAGCGGCACCGGCCGCGTCCCCCGCCTCCCCCCGCCAGTAGGCGAGGTTGTGGCGGGCGGTCAGGGTGTCGGGGTGGTCGGGGCCCAGGCGGTGGCCGGTGGTTTCGGTCAGGCGCTGGAAATGGGCTGTGGCGGCGGTGACCTGACCGGCCTCGCCGAGGCTGCGTCCGGCCAGGTACAGCACCGCATGCACGTCGGGCCGGTGGAGGGCGTCTTCGGCGGTGCGGGTGAGGGTGGTGGTGTTGGCGCGCAGGGCCTGGGCGAGTTCGGTGTCCCGTTCGATGGCGGGCCAGGCCATGGTCAGGGCGTCGGCGGTGGTGCGGGCGAGCTGGTCGTGCCGGCCGGGGGTGAGCGTGTCACGGATGGCGCGCTGGATGAGCTGGTGGACGCGGACGGCCTGGTGGGGGGTGGCGGGGGTGTGGTCGATGAGGCTGAGCCGGCCCAGCGCCCGCAGCGCACCGACTGCCTCGTCCGCAGTCACGGACACGGGAGTGTTGCGGTGCCGGGTCAGGTGGGTGAGGGCGGGTTCGCCGGTCAGGACGGTTTGGGGGATGCCGTTGGGGCTGAGGAACGCGGCGAGCTGGAGCATCGGGCGGGCCAGACCCACCGGGCGCAGGGTGTCGGCGCGCTCGACGGACAGCGACCAGGCCGCCGCCGCGGTCTGGGTCTGGCCGTCGGGGAGGACCTCGGGGGCTGCATCGGTCAGCGAGGCACTACGGTCGGCCAGCAGCCGCCGGTAGGCGGCGGCGCTGATACCGGCGTCGATGAGATAGGCGGCCGCCTGCGACAACGCGAGCGGCAGATGCCCTAAGTCCTGGGCGAGCGCGGCGAGCTGTTCATCCGGCTCACGGCGCTCGCATGCACCCAATGTGGCATTGAGGTAGGCGAGGGACTCGGCCTCGGTGAACAGGCCGACTTTGATCAGGCGGCCGGCCAGGGCCAGGGCGGCATCCTGCCGACGGGTGGTGACCAGGGTCCGGCCGTACGGACCGGCCGGCGGCCACAGACCGTTCAGATCGGCCGGGTCCGTCACGTCGTCGAGCACGACCAGCCACCGGCACGGCTCGGCGTTCGCCTTGGGCTCCAGCCAGGCCAGAAACGCGCGCGCGGCCGTCTCCCGGTCCGCCGGATCGGCGCCCAAGAGTTCCACGGCAGCCTGCGCATACCCGGACGCGGCCGCAGTGGCGTTGCTCGCGGTGATCCACACCAGCACGTCCAGCTCACCGGCCTGCCAGGCCGTGCGGGCATAGTCCGCGGCCAGCTGGGTCTTGCCCACCCCGCCCATCCCGGCCAGCACCTGACCACGCACCGTGTCCTGCCCCACCAGGACCGCGGCCCGGCCACCCGCCAGTGCTTCACGCAGCCGCACCACCTCGGCCCGGGGCTGGAAACAGCCCGCCCTCGGCGGGATCACCCCCACCTGATGCGGCCACCCGGCCGCAGGCCGCCGGGCCCCGTAGTAGTGATGGTGGTCGCCGTGATGGTGATCGCCCTTGCCCGTGACCGGACCAGTGAACACACCACGGCGGAAATCGACGTGATCCCCGCCCTCAGCGCCGTACCGCGCCTCCCCGCCCGCCACCAAAGCCCCCTCGAACACGGCCGGATCCATCACCCCGACCGTACCCGCGCACCCACCCCGGCCACCGGCTGTTCGCGGCACAGAGCAGACCTGGAACAGACCCCGAGGTCACGGATAGCGGACCCAGCCCGTTGTAGAGCTGCCGACCGTCGGCAGGCGGGACCCGGCCAGCTCCTGGAGGGCACACCCAGGGCACAGCAACGTCACGCAGGATCAACGGCAACCAGCGCCGGCAATCGCCATCTGGCCCGCTCAGCGACGTAGCTCGACCGTCTCTCCAGACGATGCACGGAAGGGCGCCACCCCCGCACAGGGTGGCGCCCCTCCTTCTCGTGCGCCGGAGCCGCCGCCGATCGGTCTGAGGGTCGGGGACCGACGGCGGCTCCGGGGTCGGGGAAGGCCGGGCGCAGGGGCCGGGCCTCCGGCGGGGGTCAGCGGTGGTCGCTGCCCTCCGACTGGGTGGCCGCGCGGCCTGCCTCGAGGCGGGCGACCGGGATGCGGAACGGGGAGCAGGAGACGTAGTCCAGGCCGGCCTCGTGGAAGAAGTGGACCGACTCGGGGTCACCGCCGTGCTCGCCGCAGACGCCGAGCTTCAGGTCGGGACGGGTCTCGCGGCCCGCCTTCGCCGCCGCCTTCACCAGGGAGCCGACGCCGTCCTTGTCGATCGTCTCGAAGGGGCTGACGCCGAAGATGCCCTTCTCCAGGTAGGCCGTGAAGAACGAGGCCTCCACGTCGTCGCGGCTGAAGCCCCACACCGTCTGGGTCAGGTCGTTCGTGCCGAAGGAGAAGAACTCCGCCGCCTCGGCGATCTGGCCGGCCGTGAGGGCCGCTCGCGGCAGCTCGATCATGGTGCCGATCGCCAGCTTCAGCCGGGTGCCGGTGGCCGCCTCGACCTCGGCGATGACCTGGTCGGCCTCCTCGCGGACGATCTCCAGCTCCTGGACCGTGCCGACGAGCGGGATCATGATCTCGGCGCGCGGGTCGCCCTTGCCGTTCTTGCGCTCGGCCGCGGCCTCGGCGATGGCGCGGACCTGCATCGTGAACAGACCGGGGATGACCAGGCCGAGGCGGACACCGCGCAGACCCAGCATCGGGTTCTGCTCGTGCAGGCGGTGGACCGCCTGGAGCAGCCGCAGCTCGTTCTCGTGCGGCTCCTGGCGGGACTCGGCCAGGGCGACACGGACCGACAGCTCCGTGATGTCGGGCAGGAACTCGTGCAGCGGCGGGTCGAGGAGGCGGATGGTCACGGGCAGGCCGTCCATCGCCTCGAACAGCTCGACGAAGTCCTTCTTCTGCAGGGGCAGCAGCTCCCGCAGGGCGGCCTCACGCACCTCCTCGGTGTCCGCGAGGATCAGCTTCTCGACCATCTCGCGGCGCTCACCGAGGAACATGTGCTCGGTACGGCACAGGCCGATGCCCTGCGCGCCGAAGCGACGGGCGCGCAGCGCGTCCTCGGCGTTGTCCGCGTTGGCGCGCACCCGCAGGCGGCGCTTGCGGTCGGCGAAGGCCATCATGCGGTGCACGGCCTCGACCAGCTCGTCGGCGTCGTCGGCGCCCGGGTGCATCCGGCCCTCGAAGTACTCCACCACGGGGGACGGGACCACCGGGACCTCACCGAGGTACACCTTGCCGCTCGACCCGTCGATGGAGATCAGGTCGCCTTCCTCGACGACGTGACCGCCGGGGACCGTCATACGGCGGCGCTTGGTGTCGACCTCCAGCTCCTCGGCGCCACAGACACAGGTCTTGCCCATGCCGCGCGCGACGACGGCCGCGTGGGAGGTCTTGCCACCGCGGGAGGTCAGGATGCCCTCGGCCGCGATCATGCCGTCGAGGTCGTCGGGGTTGGTCTCCCGGCGGACCAGGATGACCTTCTCGCCCGAGCGGGACCACTTCACCGCGGTGTACGAGTCGAAGACCGCCTTGCCGACCGCGGCGCCCGGCGAGGCCGCGATGCCCCGGCCGACCTGCTCGGCCTTGGCGTGCTCGTCGAAGCGCGGGAACATCAGCTGCGCCAGCTGGGCGCCGGTGACGCGCTGCAGCGCCTCGGTCTCGTCGATCAGGCCCTGGTCCACCAGCTGGGTGGCGATGCGGAAGGCGGCACCGGCGGTGCGCTTGCCGACTCGGGTCTGGAGCATCCAGAGCTGGCCGCGCTCGATGGTGAACTCGATGTCGCAGAGATCCTTGTAGTGGTTCTCCAGGATCTCCATGATCTGCATGAGCTGGTCGTACGACTTCTTGTCGATCGACTCCAGCTCCGCGAGCGGGACCGTGTTGCGGATGCCCGCGACCACGTCCTCGCCCTGGGCGTTCTGGAGGTAGTCGCCGTAGACGCCCTGGTGGCCCGAGGCGGGGTCGCGGGTGAAGGCGACGCCGGTGCCGGAGTCGGGGCCCAGGTTGCCGAAGACCATGGAGCAGACGTTCACCGCGGTGCCCAGGTCACCGGGGATGCGCTCCTGGCGGCGGTAGAGCTTGGCGCGGTCGGTGTTCCACGAGTTGAAGACCGCCTCGATGGCGAGGTCCATCTGCTCGCGCGGGTCCTGCGGGAAGTCCCGGCCGGCCTCGGTCTTGACGATCTTCTTGAACTTGGTGACCAGCTTCTTCAGGTCGGCCGCTTCGAGGTCCGTGTCCACGGTGACCTTCTTGGCCGCCTTGGCCGCCTCGAGGGCCTCCTCGAAGAGCTCGCCGTCGACGCCGAGGACGGTCTTGCCGAACATCTGGATGAGACGGCGGTAGGAGTCCCACGCGAAGCGGTCGTCGCCGGCCTGCTTGGCCAGGCCCTGGACCGACTTGTCGGAGAGGCCGATGTTCAGGACCGTGTCCATCATGCCGGGCATGGAGAACTTCGCGCCGGAGCGGACGGAGACCAGCAGCGGGTCGTCGGCCTGGCCGAGCTTCTTGCCCATGTTCTGCTCGAGGGCGTCGAGGTGCGCACTCACCTCGTCACGCAGTGCCGCGGGCTCCTCACCGCTCTCCAGGTAGACCTTGCAGGCCTCCGTGGTGATGGTGAAGCCGGGAGGGACCGGAAGACCCAGGTTGGTCATCTCGGCGAGGTTGGCACCCTTGCCGCCGAGGAGGTCCTTGAGGTCCTTGTTGCCCTCGGTGAAGTCGTAAACGAACTTCGCTACGTGGGGTTCTTTGTTTTCCGACACGGGTCTCGACTCCTTGAGGCCGCGGTGGCTGCCCTGACGGCGAGGAACATACCCAGATCGAAGGCGCCTGGGTACGTCCACTTGTGCGTCATGGGCCTGTAACCAGTCGTCCGCCAGTGGATCGAAAGTCAAAGCTTGACAAGCAGAGCGCGGCTGATGTTTTCACTTCTTGAAGACAGCGAGGCCCACAGGGCCGTTTTTCCGCTCAGGTGAGCGCACCTACAGCACATCTGATTTCGATCGATGAACGATCAAGGGGTGGCACGGAGTGCCACCCCTTGGAGAAGTGCAGTCGCTCATGATCCGCTCATCTGAGCGCAACCCTTATCAAGGGTGGCGAGAATCACGCTGCCACAGCGGGCCGGATTTCACCATGCGGACGTCATCTGAGACCGGAAACAGAGGGAAACGCACACGTCACACGCCCAGTGCGAGGAGTCGCGCCTCCACCCGCTCCGGCGCGTACAGATGCTCCACGACCAGCGCCCCGGCGCCCAGCAGCCCGGCCCGCTCACCCAGCCGGGACGTCACGACGTCCAGGTGGGCGGTGGAGCGGGGCAGCGCCCGCTGGTAGAGCAGCTCCCGGACACCGGTGAGGAAGGGGGTTCCGGCCAGATCCCCGGCGATCATCAGGACGCCGGGGTTGAGCAGGGTCACGACCGTCGCCAGCACGTCCCCCACCTGGCGCCCGGCCTCCCGGGCCAGTGCGGCCGCCTCCGGGTGCCCGGCGGCCAGCAGGTCCCGCACGTCCGAGCCGGACGCGGCCGGCACCCCGGACTCGGCCAGCCGCCGGGCCACGGCGCCACCGCTGGCGACGGCGGCGAGACAGCCGTACGAACCGCACCGGCACAGCGCCTCGGCGCCCACCCGAATGTGTCCGATGTCGCCCGCCCCGCCGTCGACGCCCCGGAAGATCGAGCCGTCGACGACGACTCCGGCGCCGATACCCGTGGACACCTTGACCAGCACGAATGCCGAGCAGTCGGGGTGTCCGGTGCGCTGTTCGCCGTAGGCCATGAGGTTGGCATCGTTGTCCACCAGCACCGGGACCGCGGGGGCGCCGGTGTGCTCGGTGAAGGCGCGGGAGAGGCGGCCCCGTATGTCGTAGCCGTCCCAGCCCGGCATGATCGGCGGCTGCACCACCCGGCCGGTCTCGCTGTCCACAGGACCGGGCACCGCGAGCCCGATGCCGCACACCTCCTCCGCCCGGTGCCCCGCCTTGACCAGCAGCTCGCCGAACCAGCGGCCGAGTTCGCCCAGGACGGCCTCGGGTCCGTCCTCGACGGCCAGGGTGCCGGAGTGTTCGGCGAGTATCTCGCCGGTCAGGGTGAGGACGGCCGCCCGGGCGTGCCGGGTGTCGAGGTCGGCGGCGAGCACGATCGCGTGGGCGTCGTCGAACTCCAGGGTGATCGAGGGGCGCCCGCCGAGCGGCGAGTCGACCGGGCCGCCGGCGCCCTCGCGCAGCCAGCCGGCCCGGAACAGCCGGTCGAGGCGCTGGCCGACGGTGGCACGGGAGAGTCCGGTGGCCTGCTGGAGCGCGCCGCGGGTCACGGCTCGCCCGCTGCGCACCAGTTCGAGCAGATCGCCGGCGCTGGCCTGACTGCTGCCCTTCGTGGCCTTGCCGGTTCTGCCGGGCCGTCCGGTCATGCACACCCCCTTGTGTTTCTCAAGTTTGCCTTACATATTGAGTTTTGCGTGTTAAATAGACGTAACCCTGCGGTAGCCACAACCAAACCCGGTCGGCCGGATGTCTTCGGGGAGCCCCGAGTGGATCGCACTGCCCAGCTCACTGCCCGTGTCACGGAGCGCGAGATCGCATACGATCCGCCGGCCGCGTACACATCCCTGCACGTCAGGGCCGCCGAGGTGCTGGAGGCGAACTGGACGGGCAGCTCGACCGTGCCCTCCCGGAGCCTGTATCCGCACCAGTGGTCGTGGGACTCGGCGTTCATCGCGATCGGCCTCAGGCACCTCTCGCCGCTGCGGGCGCAGACGGAGCTGGAGACGCTGCTGGCGGCCCAGTGGGGCGACGGGCGCGTCCCGCACATCGTCTTCAACCCCTCCGTACGCCTCGACGCGTACTTCCCGAGCCCCGACTTCTGGCGCTCCTCGACCGCGGGGCGTGCTGCGGGCGCCCCGCGCACCGTACAGACCTCCGGCATCGTGCAGCCACCGGTGCACGCGCTGGCGGCCTGGCTGGTGCACTGCGCCGACCCCGGTCTGTCGCGGGCGCGCGGCTTCCTCGCGGGGGTGTATCCGCGGCTGGCCGCCTGGCACCGGTATCTGCTGCACCGGCGGGACCTGGGCGGGGGCGGTCTGGTGTCGGTCGTGCACCCCTGGGAGCAGGGAATGGACAACAGCCCCTGCTGGGACGCCCCGCTGGCCCGCGTGACCCCGGCCCCGGCCCGCTCCTTCCGGCGCGCCGACCTCGACCACGGCGCCGCCGAGGACCGGCCGACGGATCTGGACTACGGGCGGTACGTACGGCTGGCCTCGGACTACCGGGACGCCGGGTACGCCGACGGGCACGCCGAGTTCGCCGTCGAGGACCCGGCGTTCAACGCCCTCCTCATCGCCTCCGAGCATGCGCTGGCGCGGATCGCCGGGGAACTGGGCGCGCCCGGCACCGCCCGCCACGCGCGCGCCGAACGGCTGACGGCGGCCCTGGCCGAGCGGCTGTGGGACCCGGCCAGCGGGATGTTCCTGTGCCGGGACCTGCGGGGCGGCGGGCTGGTTCCCGAGCGCAGCGTCTCCGGCCTCGTCCCGCTCCTCCTCCCCGGCCTAGCGCGCGAGCTGGTCGCGACCCTCGTCCGTACGCTCGGCGGCCCGCACTTCGGGCTCGGCAGCGACACCAGGCTGGTGCCGAGCTACGACCTCCTCGGTGAGGCCTTCGACCCGCACCGGTACTGGCGGGGCCCGGCCTGGTTCAACACGAGCTGGCTGCTGGAGCGCGGGCTGCGCACGCACGGCGACCGGGAGCGGGCCGACGCGCTGCGGGAGGCGGTGCTGAGCCTCGCCGGGGCCACCGGCTTCGCCGAGTACGTCGACCCGTACACCGGCGAGGCATGCGGCGCGACCGGCTTCGGCTGGACCGCCGCACTCACGCTCGACCTGCTCCACCGGCCCGTGGGACACGGCGTGTCCCCCACGGGCCCCGGCACGTTCGACAGAAGTGACAAGGGAGGGGACCGGGCATGACGGACCGGCATCATCTGCTCGTGCACGGGGCGACGTTCGCCGCCGTGGGCGACCGGGGCGACATCAGCGGGGTGCGGGGCGGCGGCTCCCCGGACGGGTTATTCGTACGGGACGCCCGGCACCTCAGCCGCTGGCAGCTCACCGTCGACGGCGCGGTGCCCGAGGTGCTCACGCCGGTCACGGACGGCGACACGACCCGGTGCGTGCTGGTGCCGCGCGGCGGCCGGCAGGAGCCGCCCGCACACACCCTCTTCCGTGAACAGGCCGTCGGCGACAGCTCGTTCGTCGAGTCCCTGCGGGTGACCAGCAACCGTCCCGCGCCCACCACCGTCCGGCTCGCCATCACCGCCGACGCCGACTTCACCGACCAGTTCGAGCTGCGCGCCGACCACCGCACCTACGTCAAGGCAGGCGCCGTACGCTCCCGCCACGTCCTCGACGACGGCATCGAGTTCACCTACCGGCGGGCCGAATGGCGGTCCTGTACGACCATCACGGCCGACCCCGCGCCCGAAGCCGTCGAGGAGACCGGCACCGGTGCGCGCCGCCTGGTGTGGACCCTGGACCTGGAACCCCACGGCACGACCGAGCTGGTGCTGCGCGTGATGGCCCGCCCGCACGGCGACAGGCGGGCCCTGCGCGTGCCGCGCTCCCCCGCCTCGGTGAACGAGCAGGTCCTCGCGCTGGAGGAGAGGTTCGTGGAGGGAGTGGCCTTCCCGACCGGCTGGCCGGAGCTGGCGGCGGCCTGCGCCCGCGGCCTGTCCGACCTGGCCGCGCTGCAGGTCCCGGCGACCGGACCGGACGGCGAGGAACTGCGCGTCCCGGCGGCGGGCGCCCCCTGGTTCCTCACCCTGCTCGGCCGGGACGCCCTGCTCACCGCCCTGTTCGCCCTGCAGTACCGCCCTCAGCTGGCCGCGGCCACCCTGCCCGCGCTGGCCGCCACCCAGGCGACCGGGACCGCGGTGTCCCGGGTCGCCCAGCCCGGCAAGATCGTGCACGAGGTGCGGCACGGCGAGCTGGCGCACTTCGGGCAGGTGCCGTTCGGGCGGTACTACGGCTCGGTCGACGCGACCCCGCTGTTCCTGATCCTGCTCGGGGCGTACGTCGAACAGACCGGCGACGCCGTCCTGGCCCGCCGCCTCGAACCGCACGCCCGCGCGGCGATCGGCTGGATGCTGGACCACGGCGGGCTGACCTCTCGCGGCTATCTCGTCTACCGCGCCGACGAGGGGGGCCTCGCCAACCAGAACTGGAAGGACTCCCCCGGCGCGATCTGCTGGTCCGACGGCACCCGGCCCACCGGCGCGGTGATGGCGGCGGGCGCCCAGGGCTACGCGTACGACGCGCTGCGCCGCACGGCGTGGGTGGCGCGCACGGTGTGGGCCGACGAGACGTACGCCGCCCTGCTGGAGCAGGCGGCGGCCGATCTCCGGGACCGCTTCCAGCGGGACTTCTGGATGGAGGATCGCTCCTTCCCGGCGCTCGCGCTGGACGGGGAGGGCCACCAGGTCGACGCGCTGGCCTCGGACGCGGGGCATCTGCTGTGGTCGGGGCTGCTGGACAAGGAGTACGGCGAGGTCGTCGGCCGGCGGCTGCTGGAACCGGACTTCTTCTCCGGCTGGGGCGTCCGCACCCTCGCCTCCGGCCAGCCGGCGTACCACCCGCTCTCCTACCACCGGGGTTCGGTCTGGCCGCACGACAACGCGCTGATCACGCTGGGTCTGGCCCGCTACGGCCTGCACGACGAGGCCCGTACGGTGGCGCACGCCCTGGTCGACGCGGCGACGGCCGCCGGACACCGGCTGCCCGAGGTGCTGGCGGGCTACGGCCGCGACACCCATCCCGTGCCCGTTCCATACCCGCACGCGTGCATCCGCGAATCCCGTTCGGCGGCGGCGCCGCTCGCGCTGCTCACGGCGGTCGGCGGAGCCTAGTCGCGGCGAGAGAAGGGACTTTGACCGGGCGTTTGCCCGGTGTTTGCCGAGGGCCGTGAACAGCGGACTCGGGCGGGCCGTACCGGATGACGGCGGGCCAGGCGGGCCGGGGTTCATCCGGCCCTGTCCAGCCTCCCCAGCGTGGCCCGCCGACTCCGTCACGGGTCTCGCACGGAAGGACCTCCGGGTTGCCTCAGCACACGAGCACGCGCCAGTCATCGAGTACGGCAGGGGGAGCCGAGGCTGTCCTCGACGAACGGGACGACGAGCGAACGCCGGCGGCGAAAGCCGCCGGCACGACGGAGACCGCGGAAGACCTCCGTGAAGAGCCCGCACCGGCAGCCACGGTCGCGGACTCCATAGCCGAGGAAGCGCCCGGGGAAGCACCCCGGGAAGCCACCGGCCGGATCGCCGAGGAAGCCCCGGCAAAAACCCCGGTGGAACCCACAGCGGAAGCACCCGCTGAAGCTGCCCCGGACACCCTGGCGGAAGCGCCCACCGAAGCTGCCCCGCAAACCGTGGCGGAAGCGCCCGAGGGAACCGCCGCTGCACCCCTGACGGAAACCGGCGCGGCAGCAACCGCTCAAGCCACCCCGGAAACCTCCACGGAAGCGCCCGAGGAAGCCGCCGAGAAGCCCGCCGCTGCAACCCTGGCGGAAACGGGTTCGGATGCGCCCGAGGCCACCGCCGCGGAAACCGTCGAGGAATCCCGTGCGGACGCCCGGAAGGACGCCCCCGAGCAGCCCGCCGAAGAAGCCACCCCCCGCCCGGCCCGCCGCAGTCGGGTGTTCTGGTCCTCGCGGACGCGGCGCTGGCGGGAGGCGCACCCGACTGCCGCGCAGGTCCTCTCCGTGAGCGTCAACGTGCTGGCCACGCTCCTCGTGGTCGCCGCGCTCGTGATGCCCAACAGTGTCGTCCGGCTCGGGCCCGAGAAGTTCCTGCGCATACCGGGAGAGGCCGTCATCGGCGCCGCGCTGATGCTCGCCCTGCCGCGCCGGCCCCGGATCGTGCTGGCCGCCGTGTCCGGGGTCGCGCTCGGCGCGATGACCGTGCTGAACCTGCTCGACATGGGGTTCAACCAGTATCTCGGCCGCAGCTTCAACCTGGTTCTCGACTGGAGCCTGCTCGGCGACGCGCAGTCGTACCTGGAGGACTCGCTGGGCCGCACGGCCACACTCGCCGCCACCGCCGGTCTGATCGCGGTGATCCTGCTGCTGTTCGTGCTGCTGGCGCTGTCCACGGTCCGGCTGAGCAACCTGCTCGCCCGGCACACCGGCACCGCGACCCGCGGCACGCTGGTCGCGGGCGTCGTCTGGATCACCTGCTCCTCGCTCGGCCTGCAGATCTCCGGCGTGCCGATCGCCTCGGACCGCACGGCCGCCGGTGTGAAGATCCAGGCCCGCCGGGTGGCGGACACCCTGCGGGACGAGGCGGAGTTCCAGAAGGTGGCCAAGGTGGACGCCTTCGGCAACACCCCCGCCTCCCAGCTCGTGCCCGACCTGCGCGGCAAGGACATGATCTTCACGTTCATCGAGAGCTACGGCCGCAGCGCCATCGAGGACCCGATCATGGCGCCCGGCGTCGACAGCACCCTGGACGCGCGCACCAAGGCCATCGCCAAGGCCGGCTACCACGCCAAGAGCGGCTGGCTGACCTCGGCGACCTACGGCGGCAGCAGCTGGCTCGGGCACTCCACCACGCTGTCGGGGCTGTGGATCAACAACCAGCAGCGCTACCGCACCGTCATGGCGAGCGACCACCTCAGCCTCACCAAGGCCTTCAAGAAGACGGGCGCCTGGAACACGGTCGGTGTGATGCCGGGCGTGCAGAAGGCCTGGCCGGAGCAGAGCTTCTACGGCCTCGACAAGGTCTACAACGCCTTCGAACTCGGCTACAAGGGACCGAAGTTCAGCTGGTCGACCATGCCTGACCAGTACGCGCTCGAGCAGTTCCAGCAGCGGGTGCACGGCAGGAAGCACGACAAGCCGATGATGTCGGAGATCATCCTGACCTCCAGCCACCAGCCGTGGGCGCCGATCCCGAAGATGGTCGGCTGGGACCAGCTGGGCGACGGCTCGATCTTCAAGGGCATCCAGGCAGCGGGCAACAAGCCGGCCGACGTCATCGCCGACACCACCAAGTCCCGCGAGGAGTACGGCAAGTCGATCCAGTACTCGGTGACCGCGCTGACCGAGTGGCTGGAGCGCTACGGCACCGACGACACCGTGCTGGTCTTCCTCGGCGACCACCAGCCGATCGCCCGGGTCAGCGGCAACCACGCCAGCCGTGACGTGCCGATCTCGATCGTCGCCAAGGACCCGAAGGTCCTGGACAAGATCGCCGGCTGGGGCTGGACGGACGGCCTCCGCCCCGCGCACAGTGCCCCGGTCTGGAAGATGAGCGCGTTCCGCGACCGCTTCCTGACGGCATACGGCTCGACCCCGCACCCGAAGAACGGCTGAGACCGGCTCCGGGGTCAGCCCCCGGAGGTGTCCAGCTCCGCGTCCTCGCTGACGCCCGCGCAGTCGTACGGGTCCTTCAGCCAGCCGTCCGGCAGCACCACTCGGTTGTTGCCGGACGTGCGGCCGCGGGGGCCGTCCGCGCCGGCCGGCCAGGCCTGGTCGAGGTCCAGCTCGTCCAGGCCGGCCCGCAGCTCCTGCAGCGAGGACGTGATCGCGAGACGCTTGCGCATCTCGGAGCCGACCGAGAAGCCCTTCAGGTACCAGGCCACGTGCTTGCGGAAGTCGACGACGCCCTTCGACTCGTCGCCGATCCACTCGCCGAGGAGGGTGGCGTGCCGGACCATGATGTCGGCCACCTCGCGGAGCGTGGGCCGCTCGATGTCTTCCGTGCGGCCCTCGAACGCGGCCACCAGGTCGGCGAAGAGCCAGGGCCGGCCCAGGCAGCCCCGCCCGACGACCACGCCGTCGCAGCCGGTCTCCCGCACCATCCGCAGCGCGTCCTGCGCCGACCAGATGTCGCCGTTGCCGAGCACCGGGATCTCCGGGACGTGTTCCTTCAGGCGGGCGATGGCGTCCCAGTCGGCCGTGCCGCCGTAGTGCTGGGCGGCCGTACGACCATGCAGCGCGATCGCCGTGACCCCCTCCTCGACGGCGATGCGGCCGGCGTCGAGGAAGGTGATGTGTTCGTCGTCGATGCCCTTGCGCATCTTCATCGTGACCGGGAGGTCGCCCGCGCCGGAGACCGCCTCGCGCAGGATCGCGCGCAGCAGGTTCCGCTTGTAGGGCAGGGCCGAGCCGCCGCCCTTGCGCGTCACCTTCGGGACCGGGCAGCCGAAGTTCAGGTCGATGTGGTCGGCCAGGTCCTCCTCGGCGATCATGCGGACGGCCTTGCCGACGGTCGCCGGGTCGACGCCGTACAGCTGGATCGAGCGCGGCGTCTCGGTCGCGTCGAAGTGGATCAGCTGCATGGTCTTCTCGTTGCGCTCGACCAGCGCGCGAGTCGTGATCATCTCGCTGACGAACAGCCCCTTGCCGCCGCTGAACTCCCGGCACAGCGTGCGGAAGGGCGCGTTGGTGATCCCCGCCATGGGTGCGAGCACGACGGGCGGCACGACGGCGTGCGGGCCGATGGTGAGCGGGTGGGTCATCAGACGACTCCGGGACGGGCTGCGACAACAGGCAAGGACCCATTGTCCCTCACCCGCCGGACAGCTCCGCGAGCCGCCGGAGCCACCCCCTGCGTCCTCGCCATAATCGCCGTGATCACCATGATCGTGTAACGCTCATTAGTTAGACGCACTATCGAAATCGGCGTACGATGAGACCCATGCCCGAGCTCAGTCACCGCCGACGTCTGCTCGTACTCGCGATCTGCTGCATGAGCCTGCTGATCGTGAGCCTCGACAACACCGTCCTGAACGTGGCGCTGCCCTCGCTGCAGCGGGATCTGAACGCCCCCACCTCCGGTCTGCAGTGGACGATCGACGCCTACACGCTGGTGCTGGCCTCGCTGCTGATGCTCGCGGGCTCCACGGCCGACCGGATCGGCCGCCGGAAGGTGTTCATGGCGGGCCTGGTCGTCTTCTCTATCGGCTCCCTGCTGTGCTCCCTCGCGCCGAGCCTGGAGCTGCTGGTCGCCTTCCGCATGGTCCAGGCGGTCGGCGGCTCGATGCTCAACCCGGTCGCCATGTCGATCATCACCAACACCTTCACCGACGCACGCGAGCGCGCCCGCGCGATCGGCGTCTGGGGCGGCGTGGTCGGTATCTCCATGGCGGCCGGCCCCATCGCCGGCGGCCTGCTGGTGGAGTCGGTCGGCTGGCGCTCGATCTTCTGGGTCAACCTCCCGGTCGGCCTCGCCGCCCTGCTGCTCACCCTGCGTTTCGTCCCCGAGTCCCGCGCACCCAGGCCCCGCCGCCCCGACCCGGTCGGCCAGGTGCTGGTGATCGCCCTGTTCGGCTCGCTGACGTACGCGATCATCGAGGCTCCGGACTCCGGGCCCGGCACGGTCCTGCCGTTCGCCGCGGTGGCCTGTGCCGCGCTGCTGGCACTGCTCTGGTACGAGCCCCGGCGCGCCGAACCCCTCATCGACCTGCGCTTCTTCCGCTCCGCTCCGTTCAGCGGGGCCACCGTGATCGCGATCAGCGCCTTCGCCGCGCTGGGCGGCTTCCTGTTCCTGTCCACGCTGTACCTGCAGAACGTGCGCGGCCTCGACGCCCTGCACGCGGGCCTGTGGATGCTGCCGCTGGCCGGGCCGACGTTCCTGTGCGCGCCGCTGTCCGGACGGCTGGTGGGCAGCCGCGGCCCGCGGTTGCCGTTGCTGGTGGCCGGCGCCGCGATGACCGCGAGCGGGCTGCTGTTCGCCGCGTTCGAGGCGGAGACCTCCGATGCCACGCTCTTCGCCGGGTACGTGCTGTTCGGGATCGGGTTCGGGTTCGTGAACGCGCCGATCACGAACACGGCGGTGTCGGGGATGCCCCGGGCTCAGGCGGGGGTCGCGGCCGCCGTCGCCTCCACCAGCAGACAGCTGGGGCAGACGCTGGGCGTGGCGATAGTGGGCGCGGTCCTCGCCGCGGGGGTCGGCTCGTCGTCGTACAAGGACACGTTCGTGTCCGCGGCCCGGCCCGGCTGGTGGATTCTGACGGCCTGTGGACTGGCCGTGCTGGTGCTCGGTCTGGTCAGCAGTGGGCGGTGGGCCCGGCGGACCGCCGAGCGTACGGCCGAGACCCTGTCCTCGGCCGAGGTGCGACAGGTTGTGGGGGCTTCTGAGCGTGCCTAGCTGCGGCGCTGCGACTCAGGACGTCATCTCGCCCCGGGCCATTTCGAGCAGCTTCTCCAGGCGCTCCCGGGTCTCCTCGTTCTTCGGGGAGTAGGTGATCATCCTCGCCCCCGCCTCCGGGCCCAGCCACAGATCCGTGTGCTCCAGGGTCAGGTGGCCCACGTACGGGTTGAGGAACTCCTTGGTCTTGGTGCGGGTGCCCACCACCTCGTAGCGCTCCCAGTTCTCGCGGAACTCGGGTGACACCGTCATCAGGCGCTTGAGGAGCATCTTCCAGGCGGGCTCGCCCAGGTGGCCGGCCATGGCGGCGCGCAGGCGGGCGGCCATCAGGCGCTGGGAGTCCTCCAGGTGCACGATGGCCGCGCGCCAGTCGGAGTTGGTGTGCACGAGGAGCATGCAGTTGCGGTCCTCGGGCGGGATCGCGTCCAGGTCGCCCAGGAGACGGGCGTAGGTGCGGTTGTAGGCGAGGATGTCGTAGCGGCTGTTCTGGACGCAGGCCGGGATCGGCTCCAGGGTGCGGAGCACCTCGCGCAGGGCCGGGGTGACGCTGGGGCAGCTCGCGGCCGGGGTCGGGTCGGTGGCACCGGCCAGCTGGAACAGGTGGGCGCGCTCGCTGGCGTCCAGCATCAGGGAGCGGGCCAGGGCGTCCAGTACCTGCACGGAGACCTGGATGTCGCGGGCCTGCTCCAGCCAGGTGTACCAGGTGACGCCGACCGCGGAGAGCTGGGCGACCTCCTCCCGGCGCAGACCGGGGGTGCGGCGCCGGGTGCCGCGGGGCAGCCCGACCTGCTCGGGCGGGATGCGCTCGCGCCTGCTGCGCAGAAAGGCGGCAAGCTCGTGCCGGCGGATCTCCGAACCCCGTGTCACCGGGGCGGCGGTCTCCTGAGCCATCGTGGTCATGCCTCCAGGGTGCCGTCGCGCGGAAACTGTTTCCAGGTGGTTCTTGTACCAGGACAAGAAGGCTCTGGTACCAGTCTGAGGCCGCGCGCAGGCTCGGAGGCATGACAGAGACCGTCACGACCACCGCCGTCCGTACCCGGGCGCAATCCCCCGTGCTGAGCGGGCCGGGGCTGTTCACCGTTCTGCTGGCCGCGGCGCTGCCGCTGGTCGACTTCTTCATCGTCAATGTCGCCCTGCCCACCATCGGTGCCGATCTCGCCGCGGGTGAGGCCGTGCTCGAACTGGTCGTGGCCGGGTACGGGGTCGCCTACGCCGTGCTGCTCGTGCTCGGCGGGCGGCTCGGGGACCTGTTCGGGCGGCGGCGGCTGTTCCTCGGCGGTATGGCCGCCTTCGGGCTGACCTCGCTGGCGTGCGGGCTGGCCCCGGGGGCCTGGAGCCTGGTCGCGGCGCGGGTCGCGCAGGGCGCGTCGGCGGCGGCCATGCTGCCGCAGGTGCTCGCCACGATCCAGGCCGCGACGAGCGGCGGCCGGCGGGCCAGGGCCATGAGTCTGTACGGCGCCACGGCCGGGCTGTCGATGGTGGCGGGGCAGATCCTCGGTGGTGTGCTGGTCGCCGCGGACATCGCCGGGAGCGGGTGGCGGTCGATCTTTCTCGTCAATGTGCCGGTGGTGCTGCTGGGGCTGGTGCTGGCCGTGCGGTTCGTACCGGAGACCCGGTCACAGCGCCCGGAGCCCGTCGACGGGCCCGGCACCGTCCTGCTCGCGGTGTCCCTGCTGACCCTGCTGGCCCCGCTCACCGAGGGCCGGGCGACGGGCTGGCCGCTGTGGACGTGGCTGTCGCTGGCCGCGTTCCCGATCGCCGCGGCCGCGTTCTACGCGGTGGAACGGCGGGCGGACCGGCGCGGGCGGACGCCGCTGGTGCCGCCGAGCCTGTTCGCGCATGCGTCGCTGCGGCGGGGGCTGGTGCTGATGCTGCCGTTCTCGATCGGGTTCAGCGGGTTCATGTTCGTGATCGCGCTGGCGCTGCAGCAGGGCGCCGGGCTCGGGCCGGTGCGGGCGGGGCTCGCGCTCGTGCCGATGGCCGTGGTGTTCCTGTTCGTCTCGCTCGCCGGGCCGCGTCTCATCGCCCGGTTCGGCACCCGGGCGGTCACCGCCGGCGCCGCCGTGCAGGGCGTGGGCGTGCTGCTGATCGTCCTGGCCGCCTGGCGCGACTGGCCGCATCTGGACTTCGGCTCGCTGCTGCCGGGCGCGGCCGTGGCCGGGGCCGGGCAGGCGCTGCAGCTCCCCAACCTGATGCGGATCGTGATGTCCGAGATGCCGCCGGACCGGGCGGGTGTCGGCAGCGGTGTGATGGTGACCACCCAGCAGTCCGCGCTCGCCCTGGGCGTGGCCACCCTCGGCACCCTCTTCCTCACCCTCGTGCCGCACCAGGGCATGCGGGACGCGCTGGTCATCACCCTGCTGGTACAGCTGGCCGGGATCGTCCTGACCGGTCTGCTCAGCCTGCGGCTGCCCCGCACGGTCGGCTGAGCCGGGACACGGCTCGGTCAACTCGCCGCGAACGTCTCCCTGTCGATGTTGTTCCTGCTGCACACTCCTGGCGTCGAGGTGTGCCGGACGCGGGGAGGCGTCATGCCGCAGGACAACAGCACGAGCAAGGTCAGCCGCTGGGACCAGCACGGCCGGGAGCACGTGGTCCGGGTGCGGCGCACGGGCGTGCAGCGCACGATCAGATGCGACACCTGCGGCTGGCGCAGAAGCGTCCAGTTCCTGCCCTGGCTGAAGGCGGAGGAGCATCTGGCCGAGGCCCATCAGGCGACGGTGGACCCGGCGGGCAGCGGGCAGCCGTCCCGCTGACGGCCGGCCCGGGCGATGACTTCCGGCGGTGGCAGGAGTCGTACGGACGACGACGGCTGACCGGAGGTCCGAGGGCCATGACCGCACTGCACGACACCCTGCACCGGTACGTGGACGACGGGACCGTGCCCGGCGCGGTGGCCCTGGTCGCCCGCGGGGACGAGGTGGAGGTGGTGACCGTCGGCCACGCGGACGCCGGCGGTTCGGCTCCGATGGCGCGGGACTCCCTCTTCCGGATCGCCTCGATCACCAAGCCGGTGACCGCGGCGGCGGTGCTGATGCTGGTCGAGGACGGCCGGATCGGTCTCGACGATCCGGTGGCCGAGTGGCTGCCGGAGCTGGCGGCGCCGATGGCCGTGCGGACGCCCGCGAGCCCGCCGGAGGACCTGGTGCCGGCGGCCCGTCCGATCACGGTGGAGGACCTGCTCTCCTCCCGGGCCGGCTGGGGTTTCCCCTCCGACTTCGCCCTGCCGGCGGTGCGGGCCCTGTTCGAGGTCCAGAAGGACGGCCGTGCCCCGCAGGCCTGTCCGGCCCCGGACGTCTGGCTGGCAGACCTGGCCCGGGTGCCGCTGCTGTACCAGCCGGGCGAGGCCTGGCTGTACGGCACCTGCTCCGATCTGCAGGGGGTGCTGATCGCGCGGGTGTCGGGCCGTGGCCTCCCGGAGTTCCTGGCCGAGCGCGTCTTCGAGCCGCTCGGCATGACGGACACGGCGTTCGAGGTGCCCGCGGACAGACGGGACCGGTTCACCACGTACTACCGGCAGGGCACCGGCGGCGCCCTGGAGGTCGCGGACACCCCGGACGGCGAGTGGAGCCGGATGCCCGCCTTCCCGTCCGGCGGCGGGGGTCTCGCCTCGACGGCCGACGACTACCTGGCCTTCGCCCGCATGCTGCTGGGTGCCGGTGAGGCGAACGGACGGCGGCTGCTGTCGCCCACCTCGGTGAGCCGGATGACGAGCAATCACCTCAGCGCCCCCCAGCGGGAGATCGGCCGGCTCTTCCTGGAGGGGCAGGGCTGGGGCTACGGCGGCCAGGTCGACGTCACTCCGGGCGACCCCTGGAACGTGCCCGGCCGCTACGGCTGGGTCGGCGGCACCGGGACCACGGCCCACCTCGTCCCCGCCACCGGCACGATCACGCTGCTCCTGACCCAGGTGGGCATGGCCGACCCGACCCCGACACCACTGATGCGGGACTTCTGGAGGTGCACGGCAGGGGGCTAGGCCCTGTCGTCAAATTCCCGTCTGCCCCACGACGCCTGGCACGCACTCTCGCCGCACCGGGCGAAAGCCCAAGTACGTCCAGTACGAGGACTTCCGCCCGGCACGCCGAGAGCACGCACCAGACGCCGCGAGGCCGCCCTTCGGGCGACGACGGGAATTTGACGACAGGACCTAGGGAGCTTCGTCCGTGCGGGGAACGAGTGGCCTCCGGTTGGGGGAGTTCAGGTGGCCCGCCTGTCCGCGGGCCTTCGATACTCCAATGGCATTTCCCTACACCTCGTCAGAAAAGGGAACCTGATGTCACGTTTGGCGCATTCAGTGCACCGTGTCCGCCCGGGCGCAGCCGCCCTCACCACCGCCACCGCCGTCCTCGCCGCCTGCACCGTGCAGTGGGCGCCGGCGGCCGTGGCGGCCCGGGCCCCGGCCGGCGGCAGTGCGCCGGCCGGGGCCTCCACTCTCTCCGCAGGCTGGACGGAGCCGTGGGGCATCTCCTTCCTGCCCGGCGGAAAGAGGGCGCTGGTGACGGAGCGCCACAGCTCCACGGTGTGGCTCCAGGGGCGTGACGGCTCCAAGAAGAAGGTGGGTGCGGTGCCGAACACGGTCAACGGCACCGCCGGCGCCGGCGTGGGCAACGGCGGGCTGCTGGGCGTCGCCCCCTCCCCCACCTGGAACGGGACGACG
Organism: Streptomyces sp. BK340; assembly: GCF_007827595.1. GTDB lineage: Bacteria > Actinomycetota > Actinomycetes > Streptomycetales > Streptomycetaceae > Streptomyces. The sequence goes on along the minus strand of NZ_VISR01000017.1, from coordinate 24,082 downwards.
GACCGGGACGTGTTCTTCGTCCACACGGCCGCCGAGGGCACGCGGGTCGTGAAGATGCGCTTCGACGGCACCTCGCTCAGCGGCTACACGGTCGTCCTCGGCGGGATCCGGCGGGGCGGCGACCACAACGGCGGGCGTATCGCCTTCGGCCCCGACGGATACCTGTACGTCACGACCGGCGACGCCCGCGAGGGCGCCCTGGCGCAGGACAGGAACTCGCTCAACGGGAAGATCCTGCGCATCACCAGGACCGGCGCCGCGGCGCCCGGCAACCCGTTCGGCAACCGTGTCTACAGCCTCGGCCACCGCAACCCGCAGGGTCTGGCCTGGGACGCCCGGGGCAGGCTGTGGGAGTCCGAGATCGGCGCGGACACCTGGGACGAACTCAATCTGATCCAGCCGGGCGCCGACTACGGCTGGCCCGCCTGCGAGGGCGGCTGCTCCGCCGCGGGCATGACCAACCCCAAGGCGGTGTGGAAGCCGGGCGACGGAGGCGTGCCCGCCCAGTTGGCCGTCGTCGACAACTCCGTCTACGCGTCGACGCTGCGCGGAGAGCGGCTGTGGCGGCTGCCGATCAATGCCGACGGACGGAGCGTCGGCAGGCTGACCGCGTTCTACAACGGCGCCTACGGGAAGCTGCGCGCCCTCGCCAAGGTCCCCGGCACGAACGAGCTGTGGCTCGGCACCGACCGGAACGGCTACCAGCTCGACAAGATCCTCAAAGTCACCGTCAGGTGAGCAGACCGCGCAGCAGCAGGTCCACCACCGCGGTGAACTCCTCCTCGACTCCGGGCTGCCGCCACTCGCGCGCGTAGCCCGGGTCGTGGAAGCGGCCGGTGGCCTGGAAGACCGCGCGGGCGGTGGCGGCCGGGCCGGGGGCGGTGAAGGCGCCGGCGGCGACGCCGTCCTGGATGATCCGGGTGAGCTGGGCGGTGAGGTCGGTGATGTGCTCGCCGACCGCCGCGACGTTCTCCTCGGTCAGCACCGTGTACGTCCGGAACAGCTCCGGGTCGTCGCCCGCCTTGTGCCGCTTGGCCTCGAACAGGGCCGCGAGCCAGGCCCGCAGCCGGTCCTCGGGAGAGCCGTCCGCGGCGACGATGCCGGCGAGCTGCTGCGAGGTCCGGTCCAGCCACCGCTTGGTCACCGCCTCACGCAGCGCCGCCTTGGTACGGAAGTGCCGGTAGACGCTGCCGTGGCTGACGCCGAGCGCGCGGGCCACGTCGACCACGGTGGCCTTGGCCGGGCCGTGGCGGCGCAGCACCTCCTCGGTCGCTTCGAGGATGCGCTCGGCGGTCAGGGTCTCGGTGGGCGGTGCCATGGCTAGACCGTACCCGGCGTCATGGTCAGCGCTCGCTGTCGAGGTGAGCCATGGCGGCGGCCGGGTAGCGGTCGCCGGCCGCGGCGTCCGCCGGTACGGCCTGCTCGATCGCCGTCAGGTCGGACTCGTCCAGGGTCACGTCCAGCGCGCCCAGCGACTCGCTCAGCCGCTCGCGGGTGCGGGCGCCGATCAGCGGCACGATGTCCTCGCCACGGGTGAGCACCCAGGCGATGGCGATCTGCGCGACCGTCACGCCCTTCTGCTCGGCGATCTTGCGGAGCGCGTCGACCAGGTTCAGGTTGTGCTGGAGGTTGTCGCCCTGGAAGCGGGGCGAGTAGGCGCGGAAGTCGTTCGCCGCCAGCTGCCGGTCGCGGGAGAAGTGGCCGGAGATCAGGCCGCGGGAGAGGACTCCGTACGCGGTGACGGAGATGCCCAGCTCACGGGTGGTCGGCAGGATCGACTGCTCGATCCCGCGGGAGATGAGCGAGTACTCGATCTGCAGGTCCGCGATCGGCGCGGTGGCGGCGGCCCGCCGGACGGTTTCGGCGCCGACCTCGCTCAGGCCGACGTGCCGGACGTACCCCTGCTCGATCAGTTCGGCGATCGCGCCGACGGTCTCCTCGATCGGCACGTCCGGGTCGAGGCGGGCGATCCGGTAGACGTCGATGTGGTCGACGCCGAGGCGCTGCAGCGAGTAGGCGGCGAAGTTCCTCACCGCGGCGGGCCGGCCGTCGTAGCCGGTCCAGCCGCCGTCGGGGCCGCGCAGGGCGCCGAACTTCACGCTGACCTGTGCCTGCTCGCGCCGGGCGGCGGGCGCGGAGCGCAGGGCCTCGCCGATCAGCATCTCGTTGTGGCCCATGCCGTAGAAGTCGCCGGTGTCCAGCAGCGTCACGCCCGCCTCCAGGGCGGCGTGGATGGTGGCGACGGACTCCGCGCGGTCGGCGTCGCCGTACAACGCGGACATGCCCATGCAGCCGAGGCCGAGGGCGGAGACCTGGGGGCCGGTGGTTCCGAGGGTTCGGGTTCGCATCGTCATGGCCTCCACCCTGTCATGACAGCTGACAGATTTCAATATCTGTCAGTCCATAGTTGTCAGCCCCTCCTGGAGCCACTTGGTCCAGACCTATTGACTAGAGGTCTGGACCACATGCACTGTCATGGACAGTGCACCCCCACGGGACGACGCACCGACATGCCTACGACACCTCGCCGCACCCCCACCGGGAGGATCCGCATGCTCCGCCGCACGCTCGGGCTGCTCACCGCAGCGCTCACCACGGCCGTCCTCGCCCCCCTCGCGATCGCCGCCGCCCCCACCGCCTCGGCCGCCGACACCTGCGCGCTGAAGTCCCGCCCGGCCGGAAAGGTGCTCCAGGGCTACTGGGAGAACTGGGACGGCTCGGCCAACGGCGTTCATCCGCCCTTCGGTTGGACCCCCATCACCGACTCCCGCATCCCCGCGCACGGCTACAACGTCGTCAACGCGGCCTTCCCGGTCATCCGTTCGGACGGCACGGCCCTGTGGGAGGACGGCATGGACAGCGGCGTGAAGGTGGCCACGCCCGCCGAGATGTGCGCGGCCAAGGCGTCCGGCCAGACCATCCTGCTGTCGATCGGCGGCGCGGCGGCCGGCATCGACCTCTCCTCGAGCGCGGTCGCCGACCGGTTCGTGGCGACCATCGTCCCGATCCTGAAGAAGTACAACTTCGACGGCATCGACATCGACATCGAGACGGGGCTGGTGGGCAGCGGGAACATCTCCCAGTTGTCGACGTCCCAGGCCAATCTGATCCGCATCATCGACGGCGTTCTCGCCCGGATGCCGTCCGGCTTCGGCCTGACGATGGCCCCGGAGACCGCCTACGTCACCGGCGGCAGCATCACCTACGGCTCGATCTGGGGCGCGTACCTGCCGATCATCAAGAAGTACGCCGACAACGGCCGGCTGTGGTGGCTGAACATGCAGTACTACAACGGCAGCATGTACGGCTGCTCGGGCGACTCCTACTCGGCGGGCACCGTCGCGGGCTTCACCGCCCAGACCGACTGCCTCGACAAGGGCCTGGTGGTGCAGGGCACCACCGTCAAGGTGCCCTACGACAAGCAGGTGCCGGGGCTGCCGGCGCAGCCGGGCGCGGGCGGCGGCTACATGTCAGCGTCCCTGGTCTCCCAGGCCTGGAAGCACTACGGCAGTTCACTCAAGGGCCTGATGACCTGGTCGGTCAACTGGGACGGCTCGAAGAACTGGACCTTCGGCGACAACGTGAAGGCGCTTCAGGGCCGCTGAGCGAGCGGTGCCGACAGGACCGACCTCCGCTACCGAGCCGTGAGGGCGAGCTTGGCACCGAGGGCGAGGAAGGAACCCGCGAAGCTCCGCCGCAGCCAGGCCATGACCTTCGGGCGCGAGGTGACACGGTCGCGCACGGAGGCGGCCAGGACGCCGTACAGGGCGAAGACGACGAAGGTCAGCAGCATGAAGACACCGCTCAGGCCCAGCATGCGCGGTAGGGCGTGCGGCTCGTCGGGGCTGACGAACTGGGGCAGGAAGGCGAAGAAGAAGATCGTCAGCTTGGGGTTGAGCACATTGACCAGCACGCCCCGGACGATCACCCGCGCCGCCGACCGGGGCCCGCTGTCCCGCTCGACGACGATCGCCTCCTTGTCCCGCAGCGTGGCCCACGCCATGTACAACAGGTAGGCGACACCGGCGTACTTGAGGATCTGGAAGGCGGCGGCGCTCGCGTTCAGGAGCGCGGCGAGCCCGGTGACGGTGGCGAGAACGTGCGGGACGATCCCGAGCGTGCAGGCGAAGGCGGCGACGACACTCGCGCGGCGGCCGTGGGAGAGGGCGGCGGCGAGGGTGTAGACGACGCCGGTACCGGGGGTGGCGACGACCACCAGGGTGGTCAGCAGAAAGGCAAGGCTCATGAGGCCACCCTGGTGACCCGGGCGATGCCCGGACAGGGCCAATCCCGGGCCTTCATGGAGGACCAATTCGGAAGACCGGCTCCGTTGGACACGGTTCGCCGGGGCTCGGAGAATGGAACTGCCGGCGAGCAGTCTCTCAGGCGGCGCCTGCCGTCGGCCGTGCGGTGCTCTCGCGCCGCCGAGGAGGCCCGCGATGAGCATCCGTATCGCCACCTTCAACATGGAGAACCTCTTCCGCCGGCCCACGGCGTTCCGCCTCTCGGACACGGCCAAGCGCGAGGAAGTCCTCAGCGACTTCGCCAGGTTGGTCACCCTCCTCGACCTGCCGGTGTATCAGGCCGCCGACAAGGCGGAGATCGCCGGGCTCATCCAGAAGCACCGGGCGTACGCCATCGACCCGGTGAACCCGCCGCTGATCTTCGTGAACCAGTCCCGCCCGGGCGCGGGCTCCGGGCTGTTCAGGACGCACGGCTCGGGGAAGGACACCACCGTCGAGATCACCGCCGACGGCCGCTCCGGATGGGCCGGTTGGGCCGAACTGGGCCAGGACGACCTCGATCTGGACGTGGTGCGCAACACCGGCCGGGTGGTCTCCGAGGTCGACGCGGACATCCTGCTCACGGCGGAGGTCGAGGACCGGCTCACCCTGGAGCGCTTCAACACGCAGGTCCTGGCCGGGGCGCTGGGCAGGCGGCCGTACCCGTACAACCTGCTGATCGACGGCAACGACGCCCGGGGCATCGACGTCGGGATCCTCAGCCGTCACCCGATCACGTCCGTGCGGACCCACATCTTCGACACCAACCCGGAACGCCCCGACCAGCGCCTCTTCAGCCGTGACTGCCCCGAGTTCGAGATCCGGCTCGACGGATCCCCCCTCGTGCTCCTCGGCAACCATCTCAAGAGCAAGTTCCAGGACGATCCGGAACTGCGGCTGGCCCAGGCCAGGCGGGTCGCGGAGATCTACCAGGCCGCACTGGAGCGCACCCCGTACGTCGTCGTCGCCGGAGACCTCAACGACGACCCGAACAGCGCGCCGGCCGTGGAACTGGGGGAAACGGGTCTGCGTGACGTGATGAGCCATCACGCCTATCGCGGAGTGCCGGGCACCCACGGTGAGTGCAGGAGCGAGCAGGACAAGCTCGACTACATACTGCTGCCGCCGTCGTTGTGGCCCGAGGTGCAGCACGTCGGGGTGGAGACCCGGGGAATCTTCGCAAAGGGCATCAAGTCCTTCGACACCGTCACGTCGAAGGGCAACGCGGCCTCGGACCACGCGGCGCTGTTCGTGGACCTGGACCTGTGAAACGCAGCGGTGCCGGGCCCCTGTGAACAGGGACCCGGCACCGGGACGGGCTTGGGGTCAGCAGCCCAGCAGGCGGCTGGCGAGGTAGCCCTCGATCTGGTCCAGCGACACGCGCTCCTGCTTCATGGAGTCACGCTCACGGACCGTCACCGCATTGTCCTCGAGGGTGTCGAAGTCGACGGTGACGCAGTACGGCGTACCGATCTCGTCCTGGCGACGGTAGCGGCGGCCGATGGCGCCCGCGTCGTCGAACTCGATGTTCCAGTACTGACGCAGCGCGTGGGCGAGGCCCTTGGCCTTCGGGGACAGCTCGGGGTTGCGGGACAGCGGGAGCACCGCGACCTTCACCGGGGCCAGACGGTGGTCGAGGCGCAGCACCGTGCGCTTCTCCATCTTGCCCTTGGCGTTCGGCGCCTCGTCCTCGACGTAGGCGTCGAGCAGGAAGGCCAGCATCGTGCGGCCGACACCGGCCGCGGGCTCGATGACGTACGGCGTCCAGCGCTCGCCGGCCTCCTGGTCGAAGTAGGAGAGGTCCTGGCCGGAGGCCTTGGAGTGGGCGCCGAGGTCGTAGTCGGTCCGGTTGGCGACACCCTCCAGCTCGCCCCACTCGCTGCCGCCGAACTGGAAGCGGTACTCGATGTCGGCGGTGCGCTTGGAGTAGTGGGAGAGCTTCTCCTGCGGGTGCTCGTACCAGCGCATGTTCTCCTCACGGAGACCCAGGCCGGTGTACCAGTTCCAGCGCTGCTCCATCCAGTACTCCTGCCACTTCTCGTCCTCGCCCGGCTTGACGAAGAACTCCATCTCCATCTGCTCGAACTCGCGGGTCCGGAAGATGAAGTTGCCGGGCGTGATCTCGTTGCGGAAGGACTTGCCCATCTGCGCGATGCCGAACGGCGGCTTGCGGCGCGAGGTGGTCTGGACCTGGGCGAAGTTGGTGAAGATGCCCTGCGCGGTCTCGGGACGCAGGTAGGCGACGGAGCCGGAGTCCTGGGTCGGGCCGAGGTGGGTGGAGAGCAGACCCGAGAACTGCTTGGGCTCGGTGAACTGGCCCTTGTTGCCGCAGTTCGGGCAGTTGATGTCGGCCAGGCCGTTCGCCGGGGCGTGGCCCTTCTTCTCCTCGTACGCCTCCTCGAGGTGGTCCGCGCGGAACCGCTTGTGACACGAGGTGCACTCGGTCAGCGGGTCCGTGAAGGTGGCGACGTGGCCGGAGGCGACCCAGACCTCGGAAGCCAGGATGACGGACGAGTCGATACCGACCACGTCCTCGCGCGACGTCACCATGTAGCGCCACCACTGGCGCTTGATGTTCTCCTTGAGCTCGACACCCAGCGGTCCGTAGTCCCAGGCGGCACGCTGTCCGCCGTAGATCTCACTGCAGGGGAAAACGAAGCCACGGCGCTTGCTCAGGCTGACGATGGTGTCGATCTTGTCGGCGGCCACGGTGCTCTCTTCATTACGACGACGGGCGTTGAAGCGAGATGCTTCCAGCGAATGATTCAGGTTACCGGCGCAGGCTCCCCCACGGCCAAATCGGCCCCCCATCTCGGACCCCTGACAGGGCTTGTTGACAACGGTTTCCATGTTTGTTGAAAATGACTGTCATGAACGTACGACGACAGCTCATACCCGCGGTGGCGACGACCGCGGTCACCGTCCTCGGCCTCGCCACCCTCTCCGCCTGCTCCGGCGCGAGCGCCGCGGGCAACACGAGCAAGTTCGACGTCGTCGCGTCGTTCTACCCGATGGCCTTCCTCGCCGAGCAGATCGGCGGCAGCCGCGTCCACGTCACCACGCTGACCTCCCCCGGCCAGGAGCCGCACGACCTGGAGATCAGCCCGCAGCAGATCGCCGGGCTCGAGGAGTCCGACGCGGTCCTGTACCTGAAGAACCTCCAGCCCTCCGTCGACCAGGCGGTGGCCCAGTCCCCGGTGCGGACGAAGATCGACGCGGCCTCCCTGACCACGCTGGAGGAGCACGGCAACGAGGTCGGCGGCCACGCCGCCGCGCACGACACGCACGAGGGCGAGGAGTCCGGCGGCAAGGACCCGCACATCTGGCTCGACCCGGTGCGCTACGCCCAGGTCGCCGAGGGCGTGGGCAAGGCCTTCGAGAAGGCCGACCCGAAGCACGCGGCCGACTACCGGAAGAACACCGCGAACCTGGTCGGGAAGCTGGACGCCCTGAACTTCGAGTTCAAGCAGAGCCTCGCGCACACCAAGACGAAGGTCTTCATCACCACGCACGCCGCCTTCGGCTACCTCGCCGAGCGCTACGGCCTCACCGAGGAGGCCATCAACGGCCTCGACCCCGAGTCCGAGCCCAGCGCCGCGCGCGTGAAGGACCTGGAGACGATGGCCAAGGCCGACGGCGTCACCACCGTCTTCTACGAGACGCTCGTCAGCGACAAGACCGCGAAGACCGTCGCGGGTGACGCGGGCCTGCGCACGGACGTCCTCGACCCGCTCGAGGGCATCACGAAGAAGTCCCGGGGCACCGACTACTTCTCGGTCCAGGAGGCCAACCTCAAGGCGCTCCAGCAGGCCCTGGGCGCCAAGTGACCGGCACGGAGGAGACCACCATGGGCGAGCCCGTCATCGCCATGCGCGGCGTGAGCGCGGAACTCGGCTCGCGCCCGGTCCTGCGCGGCATCGACCTCACCGTGCACAGCGGAGAGGTCCTCGCGCTGCTCGGCGCGAACGGCTCCGGCAAGTCGACGGCCGTGCGCAGCATCATCGGCCAGGTGCCGGTCAGCGGCGGCACGATCGAGCTGTTCGGCACCCCGCGCAGCAGCTTCCGGGACTGGGCGCGCGTGGGGTATGTACCGCAGCGCACCACGGCCGCGGGCGGCGTCCCGGCCACGGTGACCGAGATCGTCTCCTCGGGCCGGCTGGCCCGCACCCGCTTCGGCGTCTTCCGCAAGGCGGACCGGGCGGCCGTACAGCGCGCCCTGGAGCTGGTCGGCATGGCGGACCGCGCCAAGGACTCGGTGACCGCGCTCTCCGGCGGCCAGCACCAGCGGGTGCTGATCGCCCGCGCCCTGGTCGCCGAGCCCCGGCTGCTGATCATGGACGAGCCGATGGCGGGCGTCGACCTGGCCAGCCAGGAGGTGCTCGCGCACACACTCCGCGAGCAGGTCGCGGCGGGTACGACGGTCCTGCTGGTCCTGCACGAGCTGGGCCCGCTCGAGCCCCTGATCGACCGGGCGGTCGTCCTGCGCGACGGCTGTGTGCTGCACGACGGCCCGCCCCCGCAGGCGGTCGGCCAGCACGCGCTGCCCGGCCACGACCACGTACACCCGCACGCACCCGCGGGCACCGAACCTCTCCGCACGGGACTGCTGAGCTGATGGACCTCCTCGACTATGCCTTCATGCAGCGGGCGCTCATCGCCGCCGTCCTGGTCGGCATCACCGCGCCCGCCATCGGCATCTACCTCGTCCAGCGCCGCCAGCCCCTGATGGGCGACGGCATCGGGCACGTGGCGATGACCGGCGTCGGCCTCGGCTTCCTGCTGAACGCCTCGCCGGTCTGGATGGCCACCGCCGTCTCCGCGCTCGGCTCGGTGCTGATGGAACTGATCCGCTGGTACGGAAAAACCCGCGGCGACATCGCCCTCGCGATGCTCTTCTACGGCGGCATGGCCGGCGGCGTGATGTTCGTGAACATCGCTCCGGGCGGCTCCAACGCCAATCTGATGTCGTACCTGTTCGGCTCGCTGTCGACGGTCGCCCCCTCGGACGTGACAGCGATCATGCTCCTCGCCGCGTTCGTGGTCGCCGTGACGCTCGGACTGCGCCGCCAGCTCTTCGCGGTCAGCCAGGACGAGGAGTTCGCCCGGGTCACCGGGCTGCCGGTGCGCGCCCTGAACCTGCTCACCGCCGTCACGGCGGCGGTCACGGTGACCGTCGCCATGCGGGTGGTCGGCCTGATCCTGGTCTCCGCGCTCATGGTCGTACCGGTCGCCGCCGCGCAGCAGCTCACCCGCAGCTTCGCCGCGACCTTCGCGATCGCCGTCGCCATCGGTGTCACCGTGTCGATCGGCGGCACGGTCACCTCGTTCTACCAGGACGTTCCGCCCGGTGCGACGATCGTCCTGCTGACCATCGCAGCGTTCGTCGTCCTCACCGCCCTGGCCACCCCACTGGCCCGCCGACGCGCCCGCGCGTCCGCCGCGGCTCAGCCCACGGGCGACCCCGCCGAGTGCTCGATTCCGGCCACGCGAGGGGCGGCCGACGAGGTCGGCGCCTGACCGCGCACAGCCCGGGCTGGCACAATGGCCCGGGCAGACGCGAGACGTGAGGAGACGACGGTGACGACCGCTGGACCGCCCGTGAAGGGCCGCTCCACCCGGCAGCGCGCAGCCGTGGCGGCGGCCCTCGACGAGGTGGCCGAGTTCCGCAGCGCGCAGGAACTGCACGACATGCTCAAGCACAAGGGCGACTCGGTCGGTCTGACCACGGTCTACCGCACCCTGCAGTCCCTCGCCGACGCCGGTGAGGTCGACGTCCTGCGCACCTCGGACGGCGAGTCCGTCTACCGCCGCTGCTCCTCCGGCGAACACCACCACCACCTCGTCTGCCGCGGCTGCGGCAAGGCGGTCGAGGTCGAGGGCCCCGCGGTGGAGAAGTGGGCCGAGGCCATCGCGGCGGAACACGGCTACGTCAACGTGGCGCACACCGTGGAGATCTTCGGTACGTGCGCGGACTGCGCCTCCGCCGGGAACTGAGGCTCAGGCCCGAGTCAGGTTGCGGTCGAGTATCTCCCGCAGCCTGTCCGCGTCGGCGGGGTTGCGCAGGCCGCGCTTGGGCAGCACGGTGAAGCAGGTGGCGTTCTTGTCGTCGCTGAAGGTGAAGAAGGCGTCCTTGGTCTCGCGGTAGCACGGCTGGGCGGCCCAGTTGACCGACGTCGTGCTGTTGTCGGTGGTCATCGTCAGCCCGGCGTCCGTGACGGTCACGCGGTGCACCCCGTTGCGGGCGACGACCTTCATGAGCTGGCGGGCCTGCAACCGAGGTATGAGGAGCAGCAGTCCCACGGCCAGAGGCAGGTAGATCAGCAGGAACCAGTCGGGGTCGCCGTCGGGGAGCGCGAGCGCGACGTTCAGCACCCAGGTGACGGCCAGCACGACCAGGGCCGACTTCCGGATCCGCCCCACCCGGTTGAACCGCTTGCGCTCCCGCAGTGCCCCCGCGAAATCCCCCGCGACCGGCTGGTACGCCAGCTCGACCACGCCCTGTTCGGCGTCCCGCCCCATGTCCATGACCATGAGGCGGGATCGTACAGGCAGCTTTCAGCCACGCCCGAAGCAGCGCTCCAGCTCGTCCAGGTCGTAGAACTTGCTGCCCTCGGCGATCGGGCGGCAGCCCGCCTTGAACGCCGTCTCCTTCTCGTTGTAGAGCATGCGGACCAGGTAGTCGTCGCCGTTGCGGAAGACGTCCCACTGGATGTTGGCGCCCAGGGGGGCCACGGAGGCGCCGCGCCAGGGGTTGCCGGCGTAGGTGTACGGCTCCCCGGGCTTCGCCGGGTCGGTGCTGCCGGGCAGGCCCATCAGCGCGGCCAGCGGGATGATCTCCTCGGCGTGGGTGAAGCGCAGTTCGGCGCCGAGGTCGCTCGTGCCGTCCCGCTTGGCCTCCACCTGCTTGAAGAAGTCGTCCAGGAGGACGCCGGCCATCTTGTACGTGATGTCGCTGTCCGCGAAGCCGGGACCCTTCTCGTAGAAGTCCTCGGCGTCGCTCAGGTACCCGAACCAGGCCGCGTCGGAGCGGGAGACGTACCGCTCCATGCCCCAGCCCTGCCCGTCGGGGCTCTCCTCGCTCATCGCGGGCGCGATGGCGTACAGGTTGTAGACGGCCTGCGCGGCCGGGACCTGGTCGGCGATCCCCTCGACGAAGTCGTCCTCGAAGATCCTGCGCAGGACGCTGCGGGCGACCTCGTGCGTCCGGGGCTGGTCGGTGATCGACTTCAGGGTGTCCGCGAGACGCTGGTCGTGCGCGATGTAGTCGCGGTAGGCAGCGCCGCCCGCCGCCTTGTGGAAGTACAGCAGGTCCTTGTCGGTGCGGGTGGGCCCGATCAGCGGCCCCAGCGCCGGGTCGGCCTCGGCGAGCGCGCCCGCGAAGGTGTTGCCGCTGTCGACGGCCCGGCCCTGGCCGGAGCTGACCACGTCGATCTTCTCGCCGTCCGCGGCGATCTTCCCGAACAGGGAGGGCAGCCGCTGCTGCATGCGCGCGGCCGTGTCCTTCAGTTCCTGCTTGCCGCGTCCGCTGAGGTTGCCGTGGCCGACCTGCGACATGGCGGCCTGCAGGGCCCGTACCGCCGGTCCGAACTCCTGGCCCTTGCGGGTGAGTTGTCCCTGCTCCTGCGCCTTGTCCCACAGGGCGAGGACGAGGTCGCCGTCCTCGCTGTCCGTGGCGGCCCGGGAGCCGTGCCGGGAGACGTTCTCGGTGAAGACGGGGGTGTAACCGGCGGGGGTCCGCTGGTAGGTGCGCGGGTTCTGCCCGGGCACGTAGGGCGCCTTGGTGCCGTAGGAGTCCCGGTGCGCGGGACCGTCGGACGCGTGGGCCGGCAGCGCGGTGAGCAGGAGGGCGCCGAGGGCGAGGACAGGCGTGAGACGTCTCATGAGTCCCGCATCCTCGGCGGCCCGGGTGAACCGCCGGTGGCTACGAAGTGGCGTCGTCACCCTTGATCGCGGCTTCCATGGCGAGGAGTTCCTCGTTCGGGACGGCTCCGCCGAAGCGGCGGTCGCGGGAGGCGAACTCCATGCAGGCCCGCCACAGGTCGCGGCGGTCGAAGTCCGGCCACAGCACGTCCTGGAAGACCATCTCGGCGTACGCGCTCTGCCAGAGCAGGTAGTTGGAGGTGCGCTGCTCGCCGCTGGGGCGCAGGAACAGGTCCACGTCCGGCATGTCCGGGTAGTACATGTACTTCTGGAGGGTCTTCTCGTTGACCTTGGAGGGGTCGAGGCGGCCCGCCTTCACGTCCTCGGCGAGCGCCTGCGCGGCGTCGGCGATCTCGGCGCGGCCGCCGTAGTTCATGCAGAAGTACAGCGTGAGCAGGTCGTTGCCCTTGGTCTGCTCCTGGGCGACCTGCAGCTCCTTGGCGACCGACTTCCACAGCTTGGGCATCCGGCCCACCCAGCGGACCCGGATGCCCAGCTCGTCGAGCTGGTCGCGGGTCTTGCGGATGAAGTCGCGGTTGAAGTTCATCAGGAAGCGGACCTCGTCGGGCGAGCGCTTCCAGTTCTCGGTCGAGAAGGCGTACAGGGAGATGTTGCGGACGCCGACCTCGATGGAGCCCTGCAGCACGTCGAGCACCCGCTCGGCGCCGACCTTGTGGCCCTCGGTGCGGGGCAGCCCGCGCTCCTTGGCCCAGCGGCCGTTGCCGTCCATGACGATCGCCACGTGGTTCGGCACCAGCTCGCCCGGGAGCTTCGGTGCGCGGGCGCCGGACGGGTGCGGCTCCGGCGACTTGTACTCGCGGCGCTGACGTCCCAGGATCCCGCGTACGACCATGTGCTTCTCGTCTCCCTTGCTCACTGTTCCACGTACCGCAGGGAGCGCAGTCCGCGCTCCAGATGCCAGTGCAGATAGGCGGACACCAGCCCGCTGCCCTCCCGGACGTGGCGCGCCTCGCACGCGTCCGCCGTCTCCCAGTCTCCCGTAAGCAGCGCGCCGAGGAGTACCAGGGTCTGCGGCGAGGGTACGACGCTGCCGGGCACCCGGCAGTCGACGCAGACGGAGCCGCCGGAGGCCACCGAGAAGAAGCGGTTCGGACCGGGCATTCCGCACTTGGCGCAGTCGCCGAAACTGGGCGCGTAGCCGTTGACGGCCAGCGAGCGCAGCAGGAAGGCGTCGAGGACGAGGTTCGGGGCGTGCTCGCCCCGGGCGAGCGTGCGCAGGGCGCCCACCAGCAGCAGGTACTGCTGCACGGCAGGCTCGCCCTCGTGGTCCGTGAACCGCTCGGCGGTCTCCAGCATGGCCGTGCCGGCGGTGTAGCGCGCGTAGTCGGTCACGATCCCGCCACCGTACGGAGCGATCGTCTCACTCTGCGTGCACAGTGGCAGCCCGCGCCCGACCAGCTCACTGCCCCGCGCGAAGAACTGCACGTCGACGTGGGAGAACGGCTCCAGCCGGGCCCCGAACTTCGACTTGGTCCGCCGCACCCCACGGGCCACGGCACGCACCCGCCCGTGACCGCGCGTGAGCAGCGTGATGATGCGGTCCGCTTCTCCGAGCTTCTGGGTACGAAGGACGATGCCGTCGTCGCGGAACAGACTCACAGCCGGCCCTCACTTGCCGTCGGCCGGGGGTCCGGGGGTAGACCCCCGGGACAGCACAGCATGATGCGGTCCGCTTCCCCGAGCTTCTGGGTGCGAGGGACGATGCCGTCGTCCCGGAACAGACTCATGGCTCCATTCTGCCCGCTCTCTTCAAGGCACCTCTCCGCGGCTGCGTGCATTGGCGTGGGCCGTGGCCGCGCTCAGCCGCTCGGCCTGGGTGGCCCGGCGGACGGCCTCCGGTCTCGCGTCCCACTCCCGCCCGCCGCCGTACGGTCGCAGCTGGACGTACGGCCCTTCGTGCCCCATGACGATGCCGAGGCGTCCGGTACGGGTGTCGACGGCACAGGAGCCGACGGGGAGTTTCATCGCGTCCACCTCCGGTGGCTCCCCTGCCCCCGGCAATTTCACTCTTCGCATGCCACTGGTGGCCCAGCGTGCCTAGACTCGACCGGAGTCTGCCCTGCGCAGTGCGTCCCACGCCGCCCGGTGAGCTGCGTCAACTCACCTCCTGCCGAGGCGATTTCACCCCGTCATTGGTGTGACCTGTGGCGGCTACGCCATTCGTGTGCGATCTCTTGACCGCCCCCACAGGCGCTCTTATGGTCACGCTGACCGATCGGACGTAGGACGTCGTACCTCCCCCTCCCCCCGACCTCGCTGGAGGAACCGTGCGCGACGACGTGACCCACGACGTGCCGGCACCGCGCCGCCGGTCGTTCCTGAAGTACACGGGGGCCCTGGGCGCGGCCGCCGCCCTTCCGCCGGTGCTGGCGGGCTGCTCCGCCGGCCCGGAGTCCACGAACGACACCGGGAGCGGGGGCAGCGGCAGGAACCGCACGCTGACCGCGGTGATCGGGTACGGCAACGACGGCAGCTGGGACCCGACGCAGACGGCGTCGGCGTTCGCCATGGCCGCGAACAACCACATCTACGAGGGGCTGCTGGACACCGACCCGATCTCCCGGGTGCCGTACCCGGCGCTCGCCACCGAGGTGCCGAAGGACCCGAACGCCACGACCTGGCGGTTCACGCTGCGGTCCGGTGCGACCTTCCACGACGGGAAGCCGGTCACCGCCGACGACGTCGTCTTCGTCTTCGACCGGATCCTCGACCCGAAGACCCAGACCCTCGCCAAGGGCTTCTTCGTCAGCTGGCTGCAGGAGGCACGCAAGGTCGACGCGAGGACCGTCGAGCTGGTCCTGAAGTTCCCCTTCCCGGACGGGATCGCCCGGCTGACGCTGGCCAAGATCATGCCCAAGCACGTGTTCTCCAGGCCCGGCGCCTGGGACGACGCGATCAAGGGTCTCGCGGTGGGCTCTGGGCCGTACCGGCAGACCGCGCACCACCCGAAGTCGAACACCACCTTCGAGGCGTTCGCGGCCTACAACGGCCCGCGCAGGCCCGCCTTCAAGCGGATGAACTGGCTGACGATCGTGGACGCGGCCCCGCGCGTGGCCAAGATCTCCGGCACCGGCGCGGGCGCGCAGATCGCCGACAACATCCCCTACGCCAACATCCCCCGCCTGGAGCAGGGCGGTCTGAAGGTCGCGGGCGGCGCCGGGATGAACAACCTGTTCCTGATGTTCAACACCAGGCACAAGCCCTTCGACGACGTGCGGGTGCGGCAGGCACTGCACTACGCGATCGACACCGAGAAGATGGTGCAGGTCGCGCTGAAGGGGCACGGAAAGCCCGCGTCGTCGTTCCTCGACGAGGCCAACCCCGGCTACCGGCGGGCCAGGACCGTCTACGACTACGACCCCGGGAAGGCGAGGGCACTGCTGAAGGCCGCCGGGGTCAAGGGCCTGAAGATCGAGATCCTCGCCGTGAACGTCAGCTGGATCGTGGACTGTCTGCCGACCGTCAAGTCCTCCTGGGACGCGATCGGCGTGGAGACGACGCTGGCCCCGCAGGAGACCACGGCCGTGTTCACCAAGATGGACCAGAAGCAGGACTACCAGGTGGTGGCCGCGGCCTCGAACCCCAACCAGTTCGGGCTCGACGCCGACCTGATCATGCACTACAACTACGGCCCCCAGAACCTGTGGATGCAGTACACGCGGTGGGCCGGCAACCCGGTCGCCAAGCAGCTCTTCAAGGACATGGACCGGGCGACCCGGGAGCCGGACCCGGCGAGGAAGAAGGCGATGATCCAGGACTACGTCGACGTCGTCGCCGAGCAGGCCGTGCTCTACCCGGTCGTCCACAACGAGCTGATGACCGCCTGGGACCCGCGCAAGCTCACGGGTATAAGGCCGCAGCCCTACCCGGGCATCAACCTCCTGCAAGCCCAGTGGACCTGACGGCATGACGGCTGTCGTACGGATCCTGCTCCGCCGCGTCACCCTGCTCGTGCCGCTGCTGCTCGGGATCGTGCTGTTCGTGTTCCTGGTGATGCGGTTCTCGGACGTCGACCCGGCGTCCGCGTTCTTCCAGGGCGCGAACCCGACCCCGCAGCAGCTGCACGACTTCCGGGAGCGCAACGGCCTGCTGGACCCGCTCCCGGTGCGCTACGTCCACTTCGTCGGCGACCTGCTCCACGGCGACCTGGGCACCAGCGCCCTGACCCGGGCCCCGGTCGTCGACCAGGTCACCACCGCGCTGCCGCTCACCCTCCAGCTGACCTTCCTCGGCCTCGGCCTCGCGGTCGTCCTGGCGCTGGCGGGTGGCGTCACCGCCGCCGTGTACCGCGACCGGCTGCCGGACCAGGTCATCCGCGTCGTCTCCCTCGTCGGGGTCGCCGCGCCCGGCTTCTGGCTGGCGCTGCTGATGATCCAGTACCTGGCGGTGGACCGGGGCTGGTTCCCGACCGGCGGCTACATCAACCCGGCCGACTCCTTCACCGGCTGGCTGAGGACCATGGCCCTGCCCGCCTTCGCGCTGTCCCTGCCGGTGGCCGCCCAGCTGACCCGGATCGTGCGGACGTCGGTGGTGGAGGAGCTGGACAAGGACTACGTGCGCACCGCGATCGGCAGCGGGCTGCCGCCCCGGGTGGTCGTGGGCCGGAACGTCCTCAGAAACGCCCTGGTCAATCCGCTCACCGTGCTCGGTCTGCGGGTCGGTTATCTGCTCGGCGGTGCCGTCGTCATCGAGACGATCTTCTCGCTGCCCGGCATGGGCAAGCTGATGATCGACGCCGTGCAGAACGGCGACCCGGCCGTCGTCCAAGGGGTCGTACTGACCACCGCGACCGGGTTCGTCGTCGTCAACCTCGTCATCGACATCCTCTACCTGCTCGTCAACCCACGTCTGAGGGCGGCCTGATGGTCACGCGCGCCGAGCTCACCGAGCGGCTCTCCCGGCCCGGCGTCCGGCTCCGCGGCCGGCGCCGGCTGCCGCCGCTGTCGAAGGTCGCCGTCTGCTTCCTGGCTCTGGTCGTCCTGGTCGCGGTGCTCGCCCCCGTGCTCGCCCCGCACGATCCGCTCGACCAGCAGGACCCGGTCGACGGCACCGGACATCCGTCGGCCGCGCACTGGATGGGCCAGGACAGCCTCGGCCGGGACATCCTCAGCCGGCTGATGTACGGCGCCCGCTGGTCGCTGGCGATCGGGCTGGGCGCGACCGCGCTCGCACTCGTCGTGGGCGCGGTCGTCGGGGCGTTCGCCGCCACCTCCCGCAAGTCCGTGGACGAGACGCTGATGCGCTGCCTGGACGTGGTGATGGCGTTCCCGGGCATCGCGCTCGCGGCCGTGCTGGTCGCCGTCTTCGGCGGCGGGATCAACGTGCTGATCTGCGCGATCGCCTTCCTGTTCACGCCACCGGTCGCCCGGGTGGTGCGGGCCAACGTGCTCGACCAGTACGGGGAGGACTACGTCACCGCGGAACGCGTGATCGGCGCCCGCACCCCGCACATCGTGCTGCGCCACGTGGCCGTCAACTGTGCCGCCCCGGTCCTGGTGTTCTGCACGGTCCAGGTCGCCGAGGCCATCGTCTTCGAGGCGTCGCTGTCCTTCATCGGCGCGGGCGTGCGGCCCCCGGACCCGTCCTGGGGCAGTGTCATCGCCGACGGCAAGAACATGGTGCTGACCGGCGGCTGGTGGGCGACCGTCTTTCCCGGGCTGCTGATCCTGCTCACCGTCCTGTCCCTGAACATCCTCTCCGAGGGCGTCTCGGACGCCTGGGCGGCCCCGGCGGCCCGGGAGGTGGCGACGCCCGACGACCACCTGGAGACGGCGGAACCCGGCACCGGCGAGGTGCTCCCGCTGCCCGGCCTGACCGACGCCGCCCGGCGGCTGCGCGCGCGGGCCCGGCCCCGGCCGGCCGGCGGCGGTCAGCCGGTGCTCGCGGTGGAGAACCTCGCCATCGGCTTCCCGGGCCGGCACCGCGGCGTGGACATCGTGGACGGGGTCAGCTTCGAGGTGCACCCCGGCGAGGTGCTGGGCCTGGTCGGCGAGTCGGGCTGCGGCAAGTCGCTGACCGCGCTCACCGTCATGGGCCTGCAGCCGAAGGAGGCCCAGGTGCGCGGGCAGGTGCGCTTCGGGCAACGGGACCTGCTCGCCGAGCCGATGCGGGTACGACGGCGGCTGCTCGGCCACGAGATGGCGATGGTCTACCAGGACGCCCTGTCCTCGCTGAACCCGGCGATGACCATCCGCGCCCAGCTGGGACAGCTCGTCCGGCGCGGCGGCCGACGCGGCCCGCACGAGCTGCTCTCGCTGGTCGGCCTCGACCCCGAGCGCACCCTGCGCAGCTACCCGCACGAACTCTCCGGCGGCCAGCGCCAACGCGTCCTGATCGCCATGGCCCTGTCGCGCGAGCCCCGGCTGATCGTCGCCGACGAGCCGACCACCGCCCTGGACGTCACGGTGCAGGCCCAGGTCATGGACCTGCTGCTGCGGCTGCGTGCGGAACTGGGCTTCGCGCTGATCCTCGTCTCGCACGACCTGGCGCTGGTCGCCGACATCACCGACCGGGTGGTGGTGATGTACGGCGGGCAGATCGTGGAGACGGGTGTGACCGCGGACCTGGTGGAGGCACCGGCCCACCACTACACGCGCGGCCTGCTCGGGAGCGTGCTCTCGCTGGAGTCCGCCGAGGAGCGGATGACGCAGATCAAGGGTGTCGTGCCGTCCCCCGCCGACTTCCCGGCGGGCTGCCGCTTCGCCGACCGCTGCCCGCTGGCGACCGAGGTGTGCCGCACGACCGCGCCCGCTCTCGCGGGAACGCCCGTCCACACCGCCGCCTGCCACCACCCGGCGGTGCAGCTGACGTCGGCGGAGAGTGAGGAGGCGCTGCAGTGACCGCTGTCGTGGAAGTCCGGGACGCGCACGTCGTCCACAAGGCCCGCAGCGGCGGCCTGTTCACCCGCGACCGGGTGTACGCCCTGACCGGCGCCGATCTCACCGTGGCGCCCGGCGAGACGGTCGGGGTGGTCGGCGAGTCGGGGTGCGGGAAGTCGACGCTGGCGAAGGTGCTGGTGGGCATCGAGCGGCCGACCTCCGGGACGGTGTCGTTCCGGGGCCGGGACCTGTGGTCGATGCCGCCCGCCGAACGCCGGGCCGCGGTCGGCGCGGGCACCGGCATGATCTTCCAGGACCCGGCGACGGCCCTGAACCGCCGGCTGACGGTGCGCAGGGTCCTGCGCGACCCGCTGGACGTCCACGGACGCGGCACCAAGGCCGAACGGGACGACCGGGTGCGGGAACTCATGGCCCTGGTGGGCCTCCCCCGGGCCCTCGCCGACGCGCTGCCCGGGCAGCTCTCCGGCGGCCAGCGGCAGCGCGTCGCCATCGCCCGCGCCCTCGCTCTGGACCCCGGCCTGGTGGTCGCGGACGAGCCGACGAGCGCCCTGGACGTCTCGGTCCGCGCACAGATCCTCAACCTGCTCCTGGACCTGAAGGAACGCCTCGGCCTCGCCCTGGTGTTCGTCTCGCACGACATCCAGACCGTACGGCGGATGAGCGACCGGGTGATCACCATGTACCTGGGCCGGATCGTGGAGGAGACCCCGGCCGCCCGGGTCACCGGCCAGGCCCGGCACCCGTACACCCGCGCCCTGTTCTCGGCCACGCCCGGCCTGCTCGACCCCATCGACCCGATCCCGCTGACCGGCCCGGTGCCGTCGGCGACCCGCCCGCCGAGCGGCTGCCCCTTCCGCACCCGCTGCTGGAAGGCGGACGAGGTCTGCGCGGGTTCGATGCCGGACTTCTCGGCCGCGTCGCGGCCCGGACACCGATTCCGCTGCCACCATCCTGTGGAGGAGGACGAGTCGACCCGTGACCTAGCACGCCAGGAGCCCTGAATGACCTTTCCCGCCCCGCTGACCGGTGTCGTACCGCCCGTCTGCACCCCCCTGACACCGGACCGCGAGGTGGACGTCCCCTCGCTGCTCAGGCTGGTGGAGCACCTGGTGGAGGGCGGGGTGCACGGGCTGTTCCTGCTCGGCTCGACCTCGGAGGCGGCCTTCCTGACCGACACGCAGCGCAGGCTGGTGGTCGAGGCGGTCGTCGGCCACGTGGCCGGTCAGCTGCCCGTTCTCGCCGGGGCCATCGACATGACCACCCCGCGCGTCCTCGACCACGTCTCGGCGGTCACCACGGCCGGCGCCCGGGCGGTCGTCGTCACCGCCCCCTTCTACGCCCGCACCCACCCCGCCGAGATCGTCCACCACTACCGCCGTATCGCGGCCGCGAGCCCCGTCCCGGTGGTCGCCTACGACATCCCGTCCGCTGTGCACACCAAGCTCCCAGCCGAGCTGGTGCTGGGCCTCGCCTCCGACGGCGTACTGGCAGGCCTGAAGGACTCCAGCGGCGACCTGGCCGCCTTCCGTGAAGTCGTCACCGGTGCCCGCGCCCACCCCGCCTTCAGCGTGCTGACCGGCTCCGAGCTGATCGTCGACTCGGCCCTGGCACTCGGCGCCGACGGCGTGGTGCCGGGCCTCGGCAACGTCGACCCGCACGGCTACGTCCGCCTCTACCGCGCCGCCCGGGCGGGCGACTGGGAGGGCGCCCGGAGCGAGCAGGAACGGCTGTGCACGCTGTTCGGCATGGTCGGCGTCGGGGCCCCGGCACGGATGGGCGGCAGCTCGTCGGCGATCGGCGCGTTCAAGGCGGCACTGCACCTGCGCGGGATCATCGACTGCCCGGTGACGGCGGAGCCGCAGGTGCCGCTGTCCGGGGACGAGGTGGCGAAGGTGGGGAAGTTCCTGGCGGGGTCCGGGCTGCTCTAGGCGGTTTCGTTCGGATCGGTCGGCCCTCGGCACCCGCCACCCTGTGATGCCTGTGCGTCACCACCAC
Organism: Streptomyces sp. BK340; assembly: GCF_007827595.1. Lineage (GTDB taxonomy): Bacteria > Actinomycetota > Actinomycetes > Streptomycetales > Streptomycetaceae > Streptomyces. The sequence goes on along the minus strand of NZ_VISR01000017.1, from coordinate 3,024 downwards.
CTCACGCGATGCTCGGGGACCGCGGGCGAGAAGCGATAAAATTACCCAAATCGGTTGCCGGACTTCCGGACCTGGGCTGCACCCGACCCGTGTGACCGTGGGGAGCGGCATGATGGCGAGGTCTCCTGAGAAACGCGGAGTCCCGCGGAGCGCTGGTGTGCGGGGCAGGCTGCTGCCCCTCCTGCCCACTCTGCTGCTGCTCATCGGCCTGCTCATCGGCCTCTTCACACCCCGTGCCGTCAGGCCGGACGCCTTCCTCGCCACAGCCATGATCTCCGGCGCCGCACTGCTGCCCCTGTGGGCGACCGTGCTCACCGGGGTGGGCGCGTGCGGCATCTTCCTCGGCCTGATGGCCGACTTCGACGCACTGCGGGATGCGACCGCCTACTCCGAGCTGGCCACCCTCGTGGCGATCGCGGCGTTCGCCGTCTTCTTCAACCGCCTGCTGGACCGACGCGCCCATCAGCTGGTCCAGGTCCGCTCAGTGGCCGAGACCGCCCAGCTGGCGGTGCTGCATCCGATTCCACGGCACCTCGGTCACGTCACACTCGAGAGTCTGTACCTGGCTGCTGCGGCGGAAGCCCGGATCGGCGGCGACCTGTACGAGGCGATCCGCACCCCGCACGGCGTACGGCTGCTCATCGGCGACGTACGCGGCAAGGGCCTGCTCGCGATGCAGGCGGCGGCGATGCTGCTCAGCGCCTTCCGCGAGAACGCCCACGACGCGCCCGACCTGCCCCACCTCGCCTGCCGCCTGGAGACGAGCGTGAGTCGCAACGCCGCCAAGTACCCGGAGGTCCCCGGCTCGGAGGTCGTCGCCGAACGTTTCGCCACCGCGCTCCTCGCCGAGATCCCGGACGACGAACCGGTCGTCCGGACCCTCACCTGCGGCCACCCTCCCCCACTGCTGCTGCACCGCGGCGAGGTACGAGAGCTGCAGCCCGCCGCTCCCTCGCCGCCGCTCAACCTCGGCGACCTGGTGAGCGACGGCTACCACGTCGACCTCACCCCCTTCCACCCCGGAGACCAACTTCTGCTGTACACCGACGGGGTCACCGAGACCCGCGACCGGTCCGGCACCTTCTACCCCCTTGCCGAACGCGTCCGCTCGTGGGGCGGCGAGGCCCCCCACCAGCTCCTCGACCATCTCCACCGCGACCTGATCGCCTACAGCGGCGGCGCGCTCGACGACGACATCGCGGCCCTCGTCGCCCGGCGGCGGCCGGGCCTGTGATCCCGGCCGGGGTCAGGGGCGAGTGTCCTTCAGGGCGTCTATGAAGGGGGTGAAGGCTGCGGTCGGGAAGGTGAGGGTTGCTCTGGCCGGGGTCTTGGAGTCGCGGATGGCTATGCGGGTCCGGCGGTCGGCTATCTCCACGCAGGCGTTGCCGTCGCCGCCGCCGGAGTAGGACGACTTGCGCCAGTGATCGCGGTTGGCCATGAGTGCCTCACAGCTCCTTTGACAGCCTGTGGATGAAGTCACGCGATCGCTCAGGGTCAAGTGACACTGCTTGCAGTCTACGGAAGTGTGTTCGGAACACGCCCAACTGCGCTTCGGAGTCGATGAAGACGGTGCCGTGAGGCCCATCGCGTACGACGGTGTCCAGCTTCGGAACGGCACCGCCCGCGTACACCATGGCGGCACCGACGTCGGTGAAGTGCTCCCGATCGAAGGGGATCACTCGCACAGTGACATGGTCCGCCTCGGAGAGCTGCAGGACGCGAACGAGTTGGGCCCGTGACGCAGCGCGGCTGCCGACCATGATGCGCAACGCTGCCTCGTGAACCAAGGCGTCGTACGGGATCAACCGCCCCTTCCCAAGGATGGACCGCCGCTGCATCCGGTGCTGGACCCGCAACTCCAGCTCCTCCTCAGGCAGTTCGGGAACGCGGGACGAGAAGAGCGCCCGAGCGTACTCCTCCGTCTGAAGAAGCCCGGGGACGTAAAGGAATTCCACGTCCCATCGGTAAGCGGCATGGTGCTCCAACTCCGACAGATCCAGGAACGACGTCGGGAGGAGGCCTCGGTACTCCTCCCACCAACCCTGCGTCCGGCCGACGGCCATTGCGGCCAGCGCATCGACCAACTCCTGGTCCGTGCAGGCGTACTGCGCCGCAATCCGCCGTATGCGCACCTTGCTGACCCCTGCGAGGCCGGCCTCGATCTGACTTACCTGCGCGGAGTCGGTCCCGAGCAGCGCGGCGGCCTCGCGCCCCTTGAGTCCCGCGGCCTCACGAAGTTTCCGCAGCTCGGCGCCTAGGCGCTGCTGACGTGCACTCGCCTGCTGCCTGCGTGGCATGGCTCCTCCTGAGATACCCAACTGCCGGGAGGGAGTGACTCGTTCAGGGGTGAGATTACGGGACGACTTGCACGGGACCAAATTTGAGCCCTACCGTCAGTCACGCGACGCACACGCAGCGGAAGCGCACCGCTCCGTCCTGTCATGCCGGGTGCGGCAATGCCACCGCGCGCGCATTCCCTTGTCTCTGAACGGAGTTGACGCATGCCCGATAGCTGGGACTACACGCTCTACATCCCGAACGACCTCAGAGCGGTGACTGTCTGTCGCCGCACTCTGCGTCTGATCCTGACCCTGCACGGGTTGACTGGCCTGGTGGACACGGCGGAGCTGTTGGCGACGGAGCTGGTCTCGAACGCGGTGCGGCATACGAAGGGGCCGGCGGCGTTGAGGGTGCGTCGCTCGCCGGAGGGGGTGGTGTGGATCGGGGCGTGGGACACGGACCCGGGGCCGCCGGAGCCTCCGCGGCCGTTGGAGCAGGTCGCCGAGCTGGTGGAGGAGGGGCGGGGGCTGGCGCTGGTCAGGGCGTGTGCGGACTACTGGGGCTGGCAGCCGTCGGCCCGGTTCGGGAACCGGGGGAAGTTCGTGTGGTGCGAACTTGCGGCGGCCTAGCTCGTTGATCACGTCGGACGGAAAGGATTCCCAATGGAGTTGTCAACCCAAGTTGGTGACTCGCTGTGAGCGTGTCAGCTCAGCGGAACGGGGCTGTCCGGAGCTGCGATCTCGA
>NZ_VISR01000016.1:215050-227903 GCF_007827595.1 Streptomyces sp. BK340 | reverse complement strand
ATCTCCAGACTCGAACGAGGCCTCAGCCGAGACGACGACCTCGCCCGTGCCTACCGTGACTGGATCCAGACCGCTTGACGGCAATAGGAGCTTCAGCGAAGCGCTGTGCCCTCCGCGTGCCCGCCGCGGGGGGACTGCACGGGGAACAGTGGGGAGTCGCGGCGACTGCACTGGAAACACCCAGGTCGGCGTCTCCCCGGTCAGTACCCACCCGCGTACGCGATCTTCCGAGCTAGTGCTTCGGTGACAATCAACGCTGACAAACGTCGACGGCTCCGCCGCTGGTCAGAAGGTCGACCAAGGACGGAGCCGCAGATCGCAGGCGTGCGATTTCAGAACTTGTTCTTGGGGGTGATCCCCAGCGACAGGCCCGACAGCCCCCGCTGGCGGCCGCCCAGCTTGCCCGCGATCGCGCGCAGGGCCGAGCCCGCCGGGGACTCCGGGTCCGTCAGGACGACCGGCTTGCCCTCGTCGCCGCCCTCGCGGAGGCGGACGTCGATGGGGATGCTGCCGAGGACGGGGACCGTCGCGCCCGTGGTGCGGGTCAGGCCGTCCGCCACCGTCTGGCCGCCGCCCGTGCCGAAGACGTCGACCATCTCGCCGCAGTGCGGGCAGGGCAGGCCGGACATGTTCTCGACCACGCCGACGATCTTCTGGTGGGTCTGGACGGCGATGGCGCCGGCCCGCTCGGCCACCTCGGCCGCGGCCTGCTGAGGCGTCGTCACGACCAGGATCTCGGCGTTCGGGACGAGCTGGGCGACGGAGATCGCGATGTCACCGGTGCCCGGCGGGAGGTCCAGGAGCAGGACGTCGAGGTCGCCCCAGTAGACGTCCGCGAGGAACTGCTGCAGCGCGCGGTGGAGCATCGGGCCGCGCCAGACGACGGGGGCGTTGCCCGGGGTGAACATGCCGATGGAGATGACCTTCACGCCGTTCGCGGACGGCGGCATGATCATGTTCTCGACCTGGGTCGGACGGCCGTCCACGCCCAGCATGCGCGGCACCGAGTGGCCGTAGATGTCGGCGTCGACCACGCCCACCTTCAGGCCGTCGGCGGCCATCGCCGCGGCCAGGTTGACCGTCACCGAGGACTTGCCGACGCCGCCCTTGCCGGAGGCGACCGCGTAGACCCGGGTGAGGCTGCCCGGCTTGGCGAAGGGGACCTCACGCTCGGCCTGGCCGCCGCGCAGGGCCGCCGCCAGCTCCTTGCGCTGCTCGTCGCTCATCACGTCCAGCGTGACGTCGACCCGGGTGACGCCCTCGACCCGGGAGACCGCCTCGGTCACCCGCTGGGTGATCGTGTCGCGCATGGGACAGCCGGAGACGGTCAGGTAGACGGTCACCGCGACCGCCCCGTCCGCGCCGATCTCCACCGATTTGACCATCCCCAGTTCGGTGATGGGGCGGTTGATCTCGGGGTCGTTCACCGTCGCCAGTGCCTCGCGCACCGCGTCTTCCGTAGCCATAAGGACGATGGTACGGCGCGCCGAGGGGCCTCCGGGTAGCACTTCAGCGGTCGTCTGCGTCACGTCCCGGCGACCGTTCCGTCCGTTCCGCCGCGAATACGACATGACCGTCGTGGCGCCGTCGCTCCTCCAGCTCCTTGATCAGGTCCTGCAGCTCGGAGCGGATCCAGTCGCGGGTGGCCACCTCGCCCAGGCCCACGCGGAGCGCCGCGACCTCCCGGGTCAGGTACTCGGTGTCGGCGATGGAGCGCTCGTTCTGCTTGCGGTCCTGTTCGAGGTTGACCCGGTCGCGGTCGTCCTGTCTGTTCTGCGCGAGCAGGATCAGCGGGGCCGCGTAGGAGGCCTGCAGGGACAGCATCAGGGTCAGGAAGATGAACGGGTAGTTGTCGAAGCGCAGATTCCCCGGCGCGGCGATGTTCCACACCACCCACAGGATGATGACGACCGTCATCCAGACGATGAAGCGTCCCGTGCCCAGGAAGCGGGCGATCTTCTCCGACAGCCGCCCGAAGGCCTCCGGGTCCCACTCGGGCAGGTACCGGCGCCGCGGCGGGCGCGGCTGGTCCAGGCGGGGCGCGCGGTGCCTGGTGGCGGCCGTGGCGCCCACCGGGGTGCGCTCGCGGGTGCCCTCACGCTCAGGAGCCATGCGCACTCGCCCCCTCACTCGCCGCCCCGTCCTCCTCGTTCAGATGGAACTCCGTCTCCCGCCAGTCCTCGGGCAGCATGTGGTCGAGCACGTCGTCCACGGTCACCGCGCCGAGCAGCGAACCGGACTCGTCCACCACGGGCGCGGCGACCATGTCGTACGTCGCGAAGAACCCGGCGATGACGGGCAGCGTCGCGTCGGGGTCCAAGGGCTGCAGATCGTCGTCGACCAGCGAGCTGACCAGGGTGTACGGGGGGTCGCGCAGCAGCCGCTGGAAGTGCACGGTGCCCAGGTACTTGCCGGTCGGGGTCTCGTCGGGCGGCCGGCAGACGTAGACCTGGGCGGCCAGGGCGGGGGAGAGGTCGGGGTTGCGGACCCGGGCGAGCGCGTCGGCGACGGTGGCGTCCGGGCGCAGAACGATCGGCTCGGTGGTCATCAGACCGCCCGCGGTGTGCTCCTCGTACGACATCAGGCGCCGCATCTCGGCCGCGTCGGCGGGCTGCATCAGGCTCAGCAGCCGCTCCTTGTCCTCCTCCGGCAGCTCGGAGAGCAGGTCGGCCGCGTCGTCGGGGTCCATGGCCTCCAGGACGTCGGCCGCGCGCTCCTCCTTCAGCTTGCCGAGGATCTCGATCTGGTCGTCCTCGGGCAGCTCCTCCAGGACGTCGGCGAGGCGGTCGTCGTCCAGGGCGGCGGCGACCTCGGCACGCCGTTTGGCGGAGAGGTGGTGCAGGACGTTGGCGAGGTCGGCGGGGCGCAGCTGCTCGAAGGTGGCGAGCAGGCTCTCCGCGCCCTGTCCGTGCTCCTCCAGGGAGAAGCCGGTGACCGCCGACCACTCCACCGTCAGCGTCTCGCCCTTGGCCCGCCGGAAGGCGCCGCCCTTCTTCCCCTTCCGGACGAAGACCCGGTCGACCTCCCAGTCGCGGCGGGCGGGCAGCTGCTGCACGGACAGGTCGAGGACGGTGACCTCCTCGCCGGTCTCCACCAGCGTCACCCGCCGGTCCAGCAGCTCCCCGAAGACCAGCCGCTCGGTGGGCCGCTGCTCGAAGCGGCGGACGTTGACCACGCCGGTGGTGATCACCTGCCCGGACTCGATGCCGGTGACCCGGGTCATGGGCAGGAAGATACGGCGCCGGGTGGACAGTTCCACGACCAGCCCGAGGACGCGCGGGGGCCGTCGCCCGACGCGCAGCATGACGACCACTTCGCGTACGCGGCCCACCTGGTCGCCGGTCGGATCGAAGACGGGGACCCCGGCGAGGTGCGAGACGAAGATCCGGGGGGCGCCGGCTGCCATGGCTGTGCTTCCTTTGCTCGCATTGCGTGGGAATTGCTGTTTTCTGCCCGCTCGCGTGCGCTTCAGGCTAGCCCGTACCGATCGGATACGCCCTGGTGGGCGGTCCGGACGGACTGGCTCCGCCGGGCGGGTGGGACCCCGGTACGCTGCGGTACGCCGCTCAGGACCCGTCAGAAAGGCAGCGTCACCTGTGACTGTGATTCCCCAGGGCCGTACCCGCCGGGCCACGCTGGTGGGCGCTGCATGCGCACTGGCCGTGACGGGAGCGATGGTGCTGACGGGCTGCAGCAGCGAGGACCCGGACGCGGGGACGAACGGGGTCGGCAAGCTGTCCCCGGACCAGATCCAGACGAAGACCCGGGCCGCGGCGGACGCGGCGCCCGCGGTACGGCTGTCCGGGACCGTGGTCACCAGCGGCCGCACGTACAGGCTGGACATGCGGCTGAAGGCCGGCGGCGGCAGCGGCTCGGTCACGTCGCAGGGGGCGACGTTCGGTCTGCTGCGGGTCGGCGAGCAGCTGTATCTGAAGGCCGACGCGGACTTCTGGAGCCACGGCGGGGACACCGGGGCGGCCGGCAAGCTCAACGGCAAGTACGTCAAGGTGCCGCAGGGCGATCCCGCGTACAAGAAGTTCAGCGGCTTCACGGACAAGGCTGTCCTCCTCGACGGTCTGCTGACCCTGCACGGAAAGCTGGCGGCGGACGGTCACCACGACCAGTCCGGCACCCCCACCATCCGCATCACCGGTGACGCCGGCGCCGGCGGCACCCTCGACGTCTCCCTCCAGGGCAAGCCGTATCCCCTCCGCCTGGTCCGCGCCGGCAGCGCAGGAACGCTCAGCTTCTCGGACTGGGGCAAGGACTTCACCGTGGCCGAGCCCGCGAAGTCGGAGACGGTCGACTACGGCAAGCAGCTGCCGACGTCGTAACCGCTCCCGGTCGGCCGGTCCGCTCCGTCCCGACGGCGATCAGTCTCGACGTACGGGTCCGGCGACGCCGAACCCTGCCCGGCCCTGGCGCGGCATCATTTCTTCCGGCGCCTGGCCAGCAGTCGGGGCAGCCCCGCCGGGATCGGCTGACGCGTGGTCGCCGGAGTCGGCAGCGGTCTTTCCGCCAAGCTGCCGTCGGGCAACGGCACCGAAGCCCCTGCCGGCACGAGGCGGAGCACCCGGCACTCGCGCGCCCAGCGCCCCGGCATCTCCTCGCCGTCGGGGGCGTTGAGCCGCTTCCCCTTCAGCTCGGCCACCGCCGCCTCCCACTCCGGTGAGCCGGAGGCCAGCTCGGACACGGTCGCCGGCCAGCTCACCAGCCGGCCCCCCTTGTCCTTGCTGCGCACGGTCACCTCGGCCGAGGCGCCGTCGGTGAGACCGGGCAGCGGCTGCTCTCCGGGCCCGTCGCCGACCAGGCACACCGCACCCTCGTGCCACACGTGCCACAGCGCACGCGCGGCCGGGGCGTCGGCACCCCTGACCCAGACGAGTCCGGACTTCTTGCCGGCCTCCTCGATGAGGGCCAGGTCGAGCAGCTCTCTTGTCATGCGCCCAGCCTATCCAGGCCCGCTCTACAGCCAGCCGTTGCGCTTCAGCGTGCGGTGGATGCCCAGACACAGCACGACCGTGATCCCCATGATCACCGGGTAGCCGTACTTCCAGTGCAGCTCGGGCATGTACTTGAAGTTCATGCCGTACACCCCGCACACCATCGTCGGCACGGCGATGATCGCGGCCCAGGCGGTGATCTTGCGCATGTCCTCGTTCTGCGCGACGGACGCCTGCGCCAGGTTGGCCTGGAGGATGGAGTTGAGCAGCTCGTCGAAGCCCACGACCTGCTCCTGGACCCGGGCGAGGTGGTCCGCGACGTCCCGGAAGTACTTCTGGATGTCGGGGTCGACCAGCCGCATCGGCCGCTCGCTCAGCAGCTGCATCGGCCGCAGCAGCGGAGCCACCGCCCGCTTGAACTCCAGCACCTCACGCTTGAGTTGGTAGATCCGTGCCGAGTCCACACCACGCGAGACCCCGCCCCGGCGGCCCGGCGAGAAGACCTCGGTCTCGACCTCGTCGATGTCGTCCTGCACCGCGTCGGCGACCGCGATGTAGCCGTCCACGACATGGTCGGCGATGGCGTGCAGCACGGCCGAGGGGCCCTTCGCGAGCAGCTCGGGGTCGTCCTGCAGCCGGTGGCGCAGCGCCCGCAGGGAGCCCTGGCCGCCGTGCCGGACGGTGATGAAGAAGTCCCGGCCGGTGAAGCACATGACCTCGCCGGTCTCGACGACCTCGCTGGTCGCGGTGAGCCGGTCGTGCTCCACGTAGTGGATGGTCTTGAACACGGTGAAGAGCGAGTCGTCGTACCGCTCCAGCTTGGGCCGCTGGTGGGCCTGGACCGCGTCCTCGACGGCCAGCGGGTGCAGCCCGAACTCGCGGGCGATACCGGCGAATTCCGCCTCGGTCGGCTCGTGCAGGCCGATCCACACGAACCCGCCGTCGCGGCGCACCTGCCGCATCGCCTCCTGCGGGGTCAGCGGTCCCGCGCTCTGCACCCGCGCGCCGTCGCGGTAGACCGCGCAGTCGACGACCGCCGAGGGCGTGGCCGGGTCACGCGTGGTGTCGTACGAGGCGCTCGTGCTCGTCGTCTTGCGCAGCGAGTCACGGGACGACGGACGGACCACGGCACGCAGGTCGCGGATCATCGACATGGGCAGGCTCCTTCGCAGGCAGGCAGCGAAAGCGCACGGCAACGGGTGGAACTACCCGGAATGGGGACGTCCTGACTGCGGATGTTTGGCACGTCCACAAAGCGGGGAGCACCGCATCGTCGCGGTGGCGACTTCGCTACTGATGCAGAACTGATTCAGGTCAGACAGATCAGGCAAAGCGAAACGAAGTGCTCTTCCGGACGAAGACGCGAACGGGAAGGCGGCAGCCAGCCAGGAACTACATCAGCAGCCGGAAGAGCGAGTGGTACTACCAGGTCGACTTCGATCCATGACAGCCCCACCTCCTCCGGCCGGTCCCTCGTAAGGGAGTCTCATCGGCGTCGGGACTTGATAGCGACGCTTCTGCGTGCTGCCCCGAACCACCGGCTCAGCGTAGCAGCCGCCCATAGTGTCAAGGCGCCGCTTTGCCCGCTGCTGACGAGTTCTATGCTCACCGCATGGTTGATGTTCTTCCTCTGGTCGAGGCCCGGTTGACCACCGCGCTGGGTACGCCCGACGCGCGCGCCGCGGTCACCTTCCTCGGTACGGACCGCATCGAAGTGCTCCGTTTCCAGGAGGGGGACGTGGTCCGCTACGCCACGCTCGGCATGTCGGCGCACCCCATGACGGATCCCACGGCGATGCTCGCCGACCCCGTCAAGGGCCCCCGCGTCGAGCTGGTCCTGTCGGTCCGCGCGGGCCTCGCGGAGACCGACAAGGTACTCCGCCCGCTCGCCGTCCTCGCCGCGTCCCCGCAGGTGGAGGGTCTGGTGGTGGTCCCCGGCGCCTCCCTGGACGTCGGGGACCCGCTGTGGCCCGGCGCCCCCTTCACCTCGGTCCTGGTCGGCGAACCCGGCGGGCTCGTCGAGGATCTGGAGCTGGACGATCCGATGGAACCCGTACGGTTCCTGCCGCTGCTGCCGATGACCCCGAACGAGGCCGCCTGGAAGCGGGTGCACGGCGCCCAGGCGCTCCAGGAGCGCTGGCTCGCGAACGGCACGGACCTGAGGGACCCCGCCCGCAGATCCGTCCCGCTCGACTGACCCGGAGTGACCGAACTCACCAACGCAAGGCTGGAATCGGCCAGTTGGTGAAGACGGCGATGCCGCCGGCTCCCGCGTCGAGGGGGTCCATGTGCTCCCTGTCGTCCCGGCGGGCGGACAGCCGGCCTGTGCGCAGGGCAAGTTAGGGGAGCTAATTAGTGCGAGATGCATCTGGTTTTGGCCGGTGAGGTGGCACGCGCGTTCCGTCCGGACGGGTGATCGTCCTTGACGTGGGCCGGTCCGGGTAGGACCGTGGAGCCCTATGAGGGGCGAACCCAGTTGCCCGAAGTGTGGTGGCCGGGTCAGGGCTCCCGGACTCTTCGCCGATTCCTGGCAGTGCGATGCGCACGGGACGGTGCATCCGCTGCAGCCCGTGATCCCGCCCAGCGTCGAGGCGCTCAACGTGGTGTTGCACCGCACGCAGGTTCCGGTGTGGATGCCCTGGCCGCTGCCGGTCGGGTGGCTGTTCACCGGTGTGGCCTATGCGGGGGACGACCGCAGCGGCGGTCGTGCCAGCGCCGTGGCCTGCTCCGGTCCCGGCCCGCTCGGCGGCATGGGAGAGCTGATCCTGGTCGCCGAGGAACTCGGCGTCGGCCTCGGTGCCCGGTACGCGGGCATCGACTGCCTCGACCCGGGGGCGTACATGAACGTCGAGAAGCCGCCCCAGGCCAAGGTCCTGGCCGCCGGCCGTCCGACCCCGCTCTGGCACGTCTTTCGCGCCCCCGACGACCGTGCCGTCTTCGCCGGCGAGGCCCTCGGGATGTGGCTGTGGGCGGTGCTGTGGCCCGAGAAGTCCGGCCTGCTCATGTACGACGAGCTGGTGCTGACGGATCTGCGGGATGCGGGGGCGGAGCTGGACCTGGTGCCGTGCGGCGCGTTGTCGCCGCGCCTGCTCCAGCCGTAGCGCCCGCTGGGGCGGGGAGCGCCGGCGGTCGGTGGCTGCGGGTGCGTTGCGGCTGGTCGTGCGGTTCCCCGCACCCGTTCGGCGGCTGCGTCGCCGTGCGCGGTTCCCCGCTCCCCTTGGCGGCCGCATGGCCTGTAGGGGGTGCTCGCCAGGTTCGGGTGTGACAGGGCATCCCTTCACGACCGCTATCCTTAGGTGTCCCCTTCCGTCCCGTCACCGCCTGGAGTCCGTGTCGTGCGTATCGATCTGCACTGCCACTCCACGGCTTCCGACGGTACGGACACCCCGGCCGAGCTGGTGCGCAATGCCGCTGCCGCCGGGCTGGACGTCGTCGCGCTGACCGACCACGACACCACTCGTGGGTACGCCGAGGCGATCGCCGCAGTGCCCGAGGGGCTCACCCTGGTGACCGGCGCCGAGCTGTCCTGCCGTGTCGACGGCATCTCCATGCACATGCTGGCTTATCTCTTCGACCCCGAGGAGCCCGCCCTGCTCGCCGAGCGCGAGCTGGTCCGGGACGACCGGGTGCCGCGGGCGCAGGGCATGGTCGCCAAGCTGAACGCGCTGGGCGTGCCGGTCACCTGGGAGCAGGTCGAGCGGATCGCCGCCGGCGGTTCCGTGGGGCGTCCGCATGTCGCTACCGCGCTCGTCGAGCTGGGCGTCGTGCCCACGGTGAGCGACGCGTTCACCGAGGAGTGGCTGGCCGACGGCGGCCGGGCCTTCGTGGAGAAGCACGAGACCGACCCCTTCGAGGCGATCCGGCTGGTCAAGGGCGCGGGCGGCGTGGCCGTCTTCGCGCACCCGGCCGCCGCCAAGCGCGGCCGCACGGTGCCGGAGTCCGCGATCGCCCAGATGGCCGCGGCCGGTCTGGACGGCATCGAGGTCGACCACATGGACCACGACCTGGACGCCCGGGAGCGCCTGCGGGGCCTCGCGAAGGAGCTGGGGCTGCTGGTCACGGGGTCCTCGGACTACCACGGCAGCCGCAAGACCGTGTCGCTGGGCGAGTACACGACGGACCCCGAGGTGTACGGGGAGATCATCCGGCGGGCCACCGGCGCTTTCCCGGTGCCGGGCACCGGCGGGGCCTGAGGTCCCTCAGGGGCCGACCCCGCTCCGTCTCACGCCCGTTCCGCTCTCTCCTGCAAGGCCTGTACTTCCGCCATGTTCGACGTCGCCGTCTTCGGCTCCCTGTTCCTGACCCTTTTTGTCATCATGGATCCCCCCGGGATCACCCCGATCTTCCTCGCGCTGACCGCGGGGCGCCCTGCCAAGGTGCAGAAGCGGATGGCCTTCCAGGCCGTCTGCGTGGCCTTCGGAGTCATCGCCACGTTCGGCGTCCTGGGTCACCAGATCCTGAACTACCTGCACGTGTCCGTCCCCGCGCTGATGATCGCGGGCGGTCTGCTGCTTCTGCTGATCGCGCTCGACCTGCTCACCGGCAAGACCGACGAGCCGAAGCAGACCAAGGACGTGAACGTCGCCCTCGTGCCGCTGGGCATGCCGCTGCTGGCGGGTCCCGGTGCCATCGTGTCCGTGATCCTCGCCGTGCAGAAGGCCGGCAGTGTGGCCATGCAGGTCTCGGTGTGGTCCGCGATCCTCGCGATCCACGTCGTGCTGTGGCTGGTGATGCGCTATTCGCTGCTGATCATCCGGGTCATCAAGGACGGCGGCGTGGTCCTCGTGACGCGGCTCGCGGGCATGATGCTCTCCGCGATCGCGGTGCAGCAGATCATCAACGGTGTCACTCAGGTGATCCGGGGGAGCTGAGACGTGGGCTCGGCTCCCCCGGAAAGCTTGAGTGGCGGTCCGCGTTACGAGGCCGGGGTCTCGGCCGGGCGGATCCACAGGCGCTGTCCGATGGCGGCGGCCTGCTGAACGATCCGGTTGACGGAGGCGGCGTCCACGACGGTGCTGTCCACGGTGGTGCCGTTGACCTCGTCGAGTCGCATGATTTCGAAGCGCATGGGCTTCTCCCTTCGTCTGGTCATCCTCCTGAGGAGAACTACTGGTGTGTCCTGCTGTCGTATCTAGTCAACGGGTTGCGTGTTACAAACATTCCCTACGCTAAAGAAATTTTTCGAACAGCTAATTACTGACCAGTAGGTGAGGTGCGCGGGACTGACCGGGACCGGTTGTGTTCGTAGCGTGACCGCCGGGACAATGGAAGCGATGAACGACGACCTGGCGGCCCTCGCCGCCCGCATCGACCACACCAACGAGCTACTGCAACGCATGCTCGCCGAGGTGGCGAAGACGCCCTCGACCCACGCGATCTTCGTCGACGCGGGATACCTCTACGCGGCCGCCGGCCGGCTGGTCGCCGGGACGGAGGACCGCCGGGCCTTCGACCTGGACGCCGAGGGCCTCATCGAGGCGCTGATCGACAAGGCCCGCACGATCTTCGCGGACAGCCGGCTGCTCCGCGTCTACTGGTACGACGGCGCCCGGCGCCGCATCCACACCGCCGAGCAGCAGTCCATCGCGGAGCTGCCCGACGTCAAGGTCCGCCTGGGCAACCTCAACGCCAACAACCAGCAGAAGGGCGTCGACTCCCTCATCCGCTCCGACCTGGAGTCCCTCGCCCGGCACCGTGCGATCAGCGACGCGGCCCTGCTCGGCGGCGACGAGGACCTGGTCTCGGCGGTGGAGGCGGCCCAGGGCTACGGCGCTCGCGTCCACCTGTGGGGCATCGAGGCACCCGAAGGCCGCAACCAGGCCGAGCCGCTGCTCTGGGAGGTCGACAGCCAGCGCACCCTCGACCTGGAGTTCTTCAAGCCGTACGTCTCCCGCCGCACGGCCGCCGCCTACGAGGCCCCCGCCGGCACCCGGCCCACCCGCGACGACGTGCGCTTCGTCGGCGCCCAGATCGCCGCGAAGTGGCTGGCCGCGCGTGGCCGCGAAGCCCTCGTCGAGCTGCTCCCCGGCCACCCCTACCTGCCCGGCTCGGTCGACCAGGACCTGCTGGTCGAGGCCGAAGGGCTGCTCCAGTACTCCCTGCGCGGCCAGGCGGACCTGCGCCGCGCCCTCAGGGACGGCTTCTGGGAGCACCTACAGGCGCAGTACTAGGGGTTTCGTCCGGATCGGGTCGGATCAGGGCGCGGCGTCCGGTGCGGCGCATCGCAAGGCGGAGGATCGCCCGGCGCGTACTGGGCGTACTCGGGTGGTCCGACAACGCGGCGAGGTGCCGTGCCGGGCGTCGCGGACCCGGGCTGATCCGGACGAACCCCCCTGGCCCCGCCCCGGGTGCCCGCCACCCGCCTCAGCCCGGGTGCTCGTCCCAGAAGCCGGCGACCGCCCGGGCCGTGGCGAGCGGGCGCTCGGTGTTGGGCGAGTGCTCGGCCCCGTCGATGACGGACCGCCGCGCCCGAAGCCGCACCGCCATCTCGTCCAGCAGGGCCGGCGGCCAGGTGTCGTCCTGCGAGCCCGACAGCACGTGGAACGGCAGCGGTACGGCGGCCAGTTCGGCGATACGGTCCGGCTCGGTGCACAACTGGCGTCCGGTGGCGATGAGTTGGGCGGGCTTGTTGCCCAGCCAGCGACGCCGCAGATCCTCCCGGCCGACCAGGCCGCCGTCGAGCTCGCCCGTGTCGGTCTCCTCGGGCGCCTCCATCGCCTGCATCGCGTCCCACACCTGTGCCATCGTCATCACGCCGAGCGCGTCCCGCAGCAGCTTCACGCGCTGCTGCTGGGAGACCGAGATGTGCGCCGGCCCCGAGGCCATCAGCGTGAGGGTGAGAAACGGCGCGTGGTCGAGCAGCACGGCCGCACGCGAGATCTGCCCGCCGAGCGAGTGCCCCAGCAGATGCACGGGCGTTCCGAGCGCCGCCGCCTGCGCCAGCACGTCCCGCGCCAACTCCTCCTGCGCGTAGGCGGATTCGTCGCGCTCGGGCCCGTCCGACTCGTACTGCCCGCGGCCGTCCACGGCCACGGTCCGGTACCCGCGCTCGGCCAGCGGCACATGCAGCGGATTGAAGTCCTCCTTGCTCCCGGTGAACCCCGGCAGCAGCAGCGCGACGCCCTTCGGCTCGACACCGTCGGCCACGGGCGCGTCGACGACGGCGAACTCACCGCGCGCGGTCCGCAGGGAGTACGCGCGGGCACCGGGGGGCGGGACGAAGGTGGCAGGCCTGCTCATGGGGGAGAGGCTATCGGGCGGTGCGCGGGCGGGGTGGAGGGAGGGTGCGGCAGGGGGAGGGAGGCGGAGGAAGGGGCGGACGGGGGAGAGAGCGGCAGTGGGGGAGACGGCCGACGGCCCGGTCCCACAGTGGTGGGCCGGGCCGTCGGGTGAGGCGGTTGTGCTTGTCCTGCGGTGGGGCCGGTCAGGCCTCGGTGACCTCCACGGCCGCCGTCGCCTTCCGGGTCCGGCGCGGCTTCGGCGCCGTTTCCGTGGCCTCGGCCACGGGCTCCGCGGCGTTGCGGGTCCGGCGGCGCGGCTTGGCCTCCGGCTCCTCGGTGGCCTGCGCCGGAATCTCCGGAGCAGCCGCCGCGGCAACGGCCTTACGGGTCCGCCGGGCCTTGGGCGCGGCGGCGACCTCAGCACCGTCCGTGGCTTCGGCGGCAGCGGCCGTCTTGCGGGTACGACGGGGCTTGACCTCGGCCTCCGTCGCTTCCGGGGCGGTTGCCGCGGTCTTGCGGGTGCGGCGGGGCTTGGCCTCGGTGGCTTCGGCCGTGTCCACGGCGGCCTCGGCGGCAGCGGCGGCGGTCTTGCGGGTCCGGCGCGGCTTGGCCTCGACCTCGGCCTCCACCGTTTCCGGGGCGGCGGCCGCGGTCTTGCGGGTGCGGCGGGGCTTGGCCTCGGTGGCTTCG
>NZ_VISR01000016.1:0-214951 GCF_007827595.1 Streptomyces sp. BK340 | reverse complement strand
GGCCGTGTCCACGGCGGCCTCGGCGGCAGCAGCGGCGGCGGTCTTGCGGGTCCGGCGCGGCTTGGCCTCGACCTCGGCCTCCACCGTTTCCGGGGCGGTTGCCGCGGTCTTGCGGGTGCGGCGCGGCTTGGCCTCGGTGGCCTCGGCCGTGTCCACGGCGGCCTCGGCGGCAGCAGCGGCGGCGGTCTTGCGGGTCCGGCGCGGCTTGGCCTCGACCTCGGCCTCCACCGTTTCCGGGGCCGTGGCCACGCTCTCCGGTGCGGCGGCCGCGGTCTTGCGGGTCCGGCGCGGCTTGGTCGCCGGGGCGGCTTCCTCCGTGCCTTCGGCCGTCGTGACTGCCGTTTCGGTGGCCGGCTCGGCCGTCTTGCGGGTGCGGCGGCGGGGCTTGGCCTCGGTGGCCTCGGCCGTGTCCACGGCGGCCTCGGCGGCAGCAGCGGCGGCGGTCTTGCGGGTCCGGCGCGGCTTGGCCTCGGTCACCTCCGCCGCGGGCGCGGCCTCGGCCTCGGTCGCCGGAGCCTCGGTGACCTGGACCTCGGCCGCCTCGGCCGACTTCCGGGTGCGGCGACGGCGCGGCTTCTCCGGGGTCTCCAGCGAGGCCGGGCCCTCCGCCGTGTCCACGGCTGCTTCGGGGGTCACGGTCGCGGCAGCGGCCGGCACCGCCTCCGCCGGGGCTCCGCCGCGCGTGCGGCGACGGCGGCGCGGGGTGCGGGTCGCCGACGGCTCCTCCACGGTGCCGGTCTCGGCGGCCGGCGCCGAGGCGGTCGTAGCGGGGGCGGTCGTAGCGGGGGCGGCGGCGTCCAGCGGCGCACCGTTGCGGGTGCGGCGGCGACGGCGCGGCGTGCGCGCCGGGCGCTCACGCTCGGCCGTGGCGGACTCGGCACGGCCGTCGCGGCCGCCCCGGCCACCGCGACCGCGTGCGTTGCGGCCACCGGTCTCGCCCAGGTCCTCCAGCTCCTCCGCTTCGAGCCCGGCGCGGGTGCGCTCCGAGCGCGGCAGAGTGCCCTTGGTGCCAGCGGGGATGCCGAGGTCCGAGAACAGGTGCGGAGAGCTGGAGTACGTCTCCACCGGGTCGTTGAACTCCAGCTCCAGCGCCTTGTTGATCAGCTGCCAGCGCGGGATGTCGTCCCAGTCGACGAACGTGATGGCCGTGCCCTTCGCGCCCGCGCGGCCCGTACGGCCGATGCGGTGCAGGTACGTCTTCTCGTCCTCGGGAGACTGGTAGTTGATGACGTGGGTCACGCCCTCGACGTCGATACCGCGTGCGGCGACGTCGGTGCAGACGAGGACGTCGACCTTGCCGTTGCGGAAGGCCCGCAGGGCCTGCTCACGGGCGCCCTGGCCGAGGTCGCCGTGGACCGCGCCGGAGGCGAAGCCGCGGCGCTGCAGCTGCTCGGCGATGTCGGCGGCCGTCCGCTTCGTACGGCAGAAGATCATCGCGAGACCGCGGCCGTCGGCCTGCAGTATGCGCGCGACCATCTCCGGCTTGTCGAGGGAGTGCGCGCGGTAGACGAACTGCTTGATGTTCGCGACCGTCGCGCCCTGGTCGTCCGGCGCGGTGGCGCGGATGTGGGTGGGCTGCGACATGTAGCGGCGCGCGAGGCCGATGACCGCGCCCGGCATGGTCGCCGAGAACAGCATGGTCTGGCGCTTGGCCGGCAGCAGGTTGATGATCTTCTCGACATCGGGCAGGAAGCCCAGGTCGAGCATCTCGTCGGCCTCGTCGAGCACCAGGCTCTTGATGTGGCTCAGGTCCAGCTTCTTCTGCCCGGCCAGGTCCAGCAGGCGGCCCGGGGTGCCGACGACCACGTCGACGCCCTTCTTCAGGGCCTCGACCTGCGGCTCGTAGGCCCGGCCGCCGTAGATCGCCGTCACGCGCACGTTACGGACCTTGCCGGCCGTCAGCAGGTCGTTGGTGACCTGGGTGCACAGCTCGCGCGTGGGGACGACGACGAGCGCCTGCGGGGCGTCGGTGAGGGCCTCGGGCCGCGCGCGGCCCGCCTCGACGTCGGCGGGGACGGTCACGCGCTCGAGGAGCGGAAGGCCGAAGCCGAGCGTCTTGCCGGTGCCGGTCTTGGCCTGGCCGATGACGTCCGTGCCGGTAAGGGCGACGGGGAGCGTCATCTCCTGGATGGGGAAGGGGGTGATGATGCCGACGGCTTCCAGGGCTTCGGCGGTCTCGGGCAGGATCCCGAGGTCTCGGAACGTGGTAGTCAGGGTTATGCCTCTTCTGTGTGCGCGGTGCGAGGCGAGCGCGGGGGTCATGACTGACCGTGCCGGGGACGTCGGCTGCCGTACGGACGAGCCACTCGGGCAAGCCGTAAGACACGGGACCACTGCCGACGCTCTAGCGCTCGTACCGCTGAGGGTGTCCCTCCGGTCGTCGTACGTAATGAGCCGTACGGCCAGGGAGGGCTGTCGGGTCGGAGCCGATCGGGCCACCGACCGGGCATCCTCAATGCGTGCAGCCTGTCGGAAGACGTCGAACATCGTCGACGCACTCTCAGCAGGCGCATTACCACCATACCCCGGATTGGCGCACATGCGATGGCCGATTTGGTCACGTAGTCGTGGTCACAGTGGTCGGCCGGGGGCTTCCGAGGTACGGCAAGCGGGCTATTGTGCGCCTCATGACTAGCTCTGACAAGCCTGAGAACGCGTCCGCCGCACCCGCCGAGCACACCGGTGTCGCCGCCCAGGACTGGGCGCAGGCCTCCGCCGACCCGCAGTACCGTGCCGCGGTCGTGGACCTGCTCGGCGCGCTCGCGTACGGCGAGCTCGCGGCGTTCGAGCGGCTTGCGGAAGACGCCAAGCTGGCGCCTACGCTCGCGGACAAGGCGGAGCTGGCGAAGATGGCCTCGGCCGAGTTCCACCACTTCGAGAGGCTGCGGGACCGGCTGACCGAGATCGGCGAGGAGCCGACCGCGGCGATGGAGCCCTTCGTGGCGGCCCTGGACGGCTTCCACAAGCAGACCGCGCCCTCGGACTGGCTGGAGGGCCTGGTCAAGGCGTACGTCGGCGACTCGATCGCGAGCGACTTCTACCGGGAGGTCGCGGCCCGCCTCGACTCCGACACGCGCGAGCTGGTTCTCGCCGTCCTCGACGACACCGGGCACGCCGGGTTCGCGGTGGAGAAGGTGCGCGCGGCGATCGACGCCGACCCGCGCGTGGGCGGCCGGCTGGCGCTGTGGGCGCGGCGGCTGATGGGCGAGGCGCTGTCGCAGTCGCAGCGGGTGGTCGCCGACCGGGACGCGCTGTCGACCATGCTCGTGGGCGGCGTCGCCGACGGGTTCGATCTCGCGGAGGTCGGCAGGATGTTCTCGCGGATCACCGAGGCGCACACCAAGCGGATGGCCGCGCTGGGCTTGGCCGCTTAGCGCTCCGTGGGGGTGGGTTGAGGCTGAGTCGCGGCTGGGGGTGGGCGGGGGCTGGTCGCGCAGTTCCCCTGCCCCTGGGGGCTTGCGGCTGCGCCGCTGCCGCCCCTTCCCGGCCGCTACGCCGTCGCTGATCGTCGGCGCAGGCGGGCTGACGGGCGCAGGAGCAGGGACAGGGACGCCGCCGAGACGATCGCCGCGCCCAGGAGGTTCAGCAGGACGCTGCCCGAGCCGAGGGCGCTGTGGGTGACGAAGTCACCGAAAAGGGCTCCGGCGACGCCTGTCGAGAGCACCAGGGGCCGGGCGGGCAGGCGGTGTGACAGCCGGTGGGTCGCCGCCAAGGCGAGGATCAGACCGAGCACGGCGGATCCGATTGCTTCCAGGATCATCTCGGGGGTCCCTCCCAGGGCCGGCCTGTGCTTCACGGTCGTAGCCGGTCATACCCGTGACCTGCGGATTGCAATCCTCCTCCGTGGGCGACCCGTGCTCCTTCCGCGCGCGGGCCGCACAGCCGGAAGGGCCCGGCGGCACTGTGCCGCCGGGCCCTTCCCGAACCGGGTCTAGAGAGTGCCGAAGCCCACCTTGCGGACCGTCGGCTCGCCGATCTCCACGTACGCCAGGCGGTCCGCCGGGACCAGGACCTTGCGGCCGCGCTCGTCCACGAGGCTCAGCAGCTGCGACTTTCCGGCCAGCGCCTCGGCCACCACGCGCTCGATGTCATCGGCGCTCTGACCGCTCTCCAGAACGATCTCGCGGGGCGCGTGCTGCACGCCGATCTTGACCTCCACGGCTATGTCCCTCCGACGGTCAGTGATGTGCGCGATCTTCCGCGCCGTACCCAGCACACATTAGCCCGGTGAGCGGACGTACACGCTGCGGGCCGGAACGCCAACAGCGAACACGGGGCGGGAACAAACGAGCGTCAGTGGTTCTCGGTGCCGTGCAGCGGGAAGCCGGCGATGCCCCGCCAGGCCAGCGAGGTCAGCAGCTGCACCGCCTGTTCGCGCGGCACGGTGCGGTCGCTGTGCAGCCAGGAACGCGCCACCACCTGGGCGAGGCCGCCGAGCCCGGAGGCGAGCAGCATCGACTCCGAGCGCGAGAGGCCCGTGTCCTCGGCGATGACTTCGCAGATCGCCTCGGCGCAGTCGTTGGTGACCTTGTCGACCCGCTCGCGCACCGCGGGCTCGTTCGTCAGGTCCGACTCGAAGACCAGGCGGAAGGCGCCGCCGTCGTCCTCGACGTACGCGAAGTAGGCGTCCATGGTCGCCCGCACGCGCTGCTTGTTGTCGGTCGTCGACGCGAGTGCGCCGCGCACGGCCTGGATCAGCGACTCGCAGTGCTGGTCCAGCAGGGCGAGGTAGAGGTCGAGCTTGCCGGGGAAGTGCTGGTAGAGCACCGGCTTGCTGACGCCCGCCCGCTCGGCGATGTCGTCCATCGCGGCCGCGTGGTAGCCCTGTGCGACGAAGACCTCCTGGGCGGCGCCCAGCAGCTGGTTCCGTCGGGCTCGGCGCGGCAGACGGGTGCCACGCGGGCGCGCCGCCTCGGTTTGCTCGATGGCTGTCACGCCGCCTCCCAGAGTCGTCCACATGCGGTGTAAGCCGCGCGGCCATCGTACTTTTCGGTAACCGTGGTGTGCGCGGTGCGAGCGCAGAATTTCACGTACCGGACGGCGACGAAAGCCACAAAGCCAGGCTTGCACGGCCGGAGGGGTGTCGAGTGGCCCCACGTGGTCAGCGGTAGTCCTCTTCGTCGATCGCCACCACGCGCGCCTGTTCGATGAGATCGGCCTCGTTCGCGCGGTCCGGATCCACTCCCGTGAGCGGGTCGTCGCGCTCCGGCGTGACGTCGGCGTGCTGCTCGACGGCGTCGCCCTCCGGGGCCTCCACGTCGATCGACGGGATGTCGTCGGCCGGCAGATCCTCGATCACGTCGGGCTCGATGGGGTCATAGGCCATGGTGGGCTCCCTTCCTACGAACGTCCCTGGAAACCGCAGGGGCCACATACGGGTGCCCTCGGTACGAGCCTAGGAGACACCTGATCCGGACGCCATGCCATGGGCGTCCGTTCGCCGTGCGGTTCCCCGGTCCGGGTCCCCCTCACGACAGGTGCCAACCTGTGACGGCGAACACAGGCGAACACATGAGCCACAGCGTGATCGTCTCGTAACATTGCCGCATGTCTTCGACCGAGTCGCCGTCCGTGACGGCTGCCAGCGTCCTCCCGAGGGTGGCGCCCGTCCGGGTCGGTGAGGGCGAGCGGCTGAGGTCGGTGGGGCTGCCGGGGGTCACCCTGTCCGTCCGTTCGCGGCGCCCCGCGCGCGAGGGGCTGCCGCCCGCGCTGTACATCCACGGGCTCGGCGGTTCCTCGCAGAACTGGTCCACCCTGATGAGGGAGCTGGACGGCGTCGTCGAGAGCGAGGCGGTCGACCTGCCCGGCTTCGGTGACTCCCCGCCCCCGGACGACGGCAACTACTCCGTCACGGGGCACGCGCGCGCGGTCATCCGCCATCTGGACGCCGCCGAGCGCGGACCGGTCCACCTCTTCGGCAACTCCCTCGGCGGAGCGGTCGCCACGCGCGTCTCCGCCGTGCGACCCGATCTCGTACGCACCCTGACGCTGATCTCGCCCGCACTGCCGGAGCTGCGCGTGCAGCGCACCGCGATGCCCACGGCGCTGCTGGGCGTGCCCGGGGTGGCCGGGCTCTTCACCCGGCTCACCAGGGAGTGGACGGCCGAGCAGCGCGTGCGCGGCGTGCTGGGGCTTTGTTACGGCGACCCCGGGCGCGTGTCGCCGGAGGCGTTCCAGCAGGCCGTGGAAGAGCTGGAGCGGCGGCTGCAGCTGCCGTACTTCTGGGACGCGATGGCACGCTCCGCGCGCGGGGTGGTCAATGCCTACACCCTCGGCGGCCAGCACGGGCTGTGGCGCCAGGCCGAGCGCGTGCTCGCCCCGACCCTTCTGATCTACGGCGGCCGCGACCAGCTGGTCGGCTACCGCATGGCCCGCAAGGCCGCCCGCTCCTTCCCCGACTCCCGACTCCTGTCCCTGCCGGAGGCGGGGCACGTGGCGATGATGGAGTACCCCGAGGTGGTGGCCGGAGCGTTCCGGGAACTCCTCGCGGAGAAGGGGGAGTTCGTCGGCGAGGGCGAGGGCGAGGGCGAGGGCGAGGGCGAGGGCGAGGGCGAGGGCGGGACCGCCGGCGCGGCCCGGGGCGCGGACGCCGCGGCGCCCGGTGCCGGATCCGGCACGTCCGCCGAGGGCGACGTCGCCGCCACGGGCGCGGGGAGCTGAGGGCCGAGGTGGGACGTCACAGCCGCCGCGGACCGGCCCCCAAGGACGACTCCGCCGACATAGCCGCCCGGCGAGGGGGACGGGGCTCTGCCTCCTCCACCCCGCGCGAGACGCGACAGCCCACCCTGCCCGGCCAGCGCCAGGCACCCGAGGGCGCTCCCCAGGGCTACGGCCCGCCGCGCACCGCCCAGGGCGCGCCCGGCTCCCCGCCGGGGACCCCGCCGGGAGGCGCACCGCGCGTCCCCGGCACGCCTGCCCAGGGGGTTCCGCGTCCACCCGACGACACCCCCGCCTCCGGCGTGCCCCGGCTTCCGGACGGCACACCCGCCCGTGGCGTTCCCCGGATCCAGGGCGGGCCGCGGACGCGGGGCGGCCGGCGTGCGCCCGAGGGGACTTTGGCCCACGGGACCCGGCGCCTGCCCGACGGCACCCCTGCCTCCGGCGTGCCCCGGCTTTCCGACGGCACTCCTGCCCGCGGAGTGCCGCGGCCCGGCGGTGGTGCCGGGCAGGCCCGGGGCGGGCATCCCGAGCAGCGTGAAGCCGGCGGCGGCTGGGGGGAGTTCGCGGGTGCGGCCGGGGCCGGCGTCGGGGCTGCTCCCGGAGGGCGGCAGGGCTCCGGCGGGACCGGTGCGGCCTTTCCGCGGCAGCGACAGGGCGGGCCGGGCCGTTCCGGCGGCGGGCCCCGGCAGGACTACCTCGAGGCCTTCGAGGAGGGCGCCGACGTCTTCGCGCCCCGGTCCGGCCGTACGAAGTCCGCCGAGGAGCAGGAGTCGTACGACGCCGGTGCCGAGCCGGCGGCCGACGGAGGCGAGACGCCGCCGGCCGGCCTGCCCGCGCAGCGTGGCGGCGGCAAGGGGCGGGCCTTCACCGGCATCGCGGCCGCGGCCGTGACCACGGTGCTCGCGGTCGTCGTCGCCGGGCAGGTCGCCGACCGCCACGACGGCGCCGGGGTACGGTCGCAGTCCGCCGGCGACCTGGCGCGCGGCACCCGGGTCCCCGGGCAGGGCGCCCCGTCCGCCGCGCCGAGCGCCGCGACGCTGACGTACGAGCAGAAGATGGACCGGAAGTACCCGCTCGGCGCCACGCTGCAGGGCTCCGGGAAGTTCGACACCGTCCCCGGGTTCGACAAGGCGCCCGGCAAGGGGCAGAAGTACACCTACCGCGTCGACGTCGAGCAGGGACTCGGCCTGGACGGCGAGCTGTTCGCCGCCGCGGTGCAGAAGACGCTCAACGACAGCCGCAGCTGGGCCCACGGCGGCGCCCGTACCTTCGAGCGCGTCTCCTCCGGCAAACCCGACTTCGTGATCACGCTCGCCAGCCCCGGCACCACCGCCAAGTGGTGCGCCAAGTCGGGACTGGACACCACGGAGGACAACGTCTCCTGCGACTCGGCGTCCACCGAGCGCGTGATGATCAACGCCTACCGATGGGCGCAGGGCAGCAAGACATACGGGGACAAGATCCACCCGTACCGGCAGATGCTCATCAACCACGAGGTGGGCCACCGGCTCGGGCACGGCCATGTGTCGTGCCAGAAGGACGGCGAGCTGGCGCCGGTCATGCAGCAGCAGACCAAGTTCCTCGACCACGACGGAATCCACTGCCTGCCCAACCCCTGGCCCTACCCCGGGAGTTGACAGGAGCCGCTCGCGTCACATTGACATGAGCAGCAAGTTCGTTCATATTTTTGCGCATGTGGTCTAGTCATGCCGTTTCCAACAGCGCCGCCATCGAGCTGGCGCTGATCGGTGTGACCGCGCTCTGCGTGGCCGACATCCACTGTCACTGACGCCGCCTCCCTGGCGTTCGCGTCGCGACTTTTCCCCTTTTTCCGTCCGTGACCGTGTCACGGATTTTCCGACGACCCGACGCCGGGGCCGACGTCTGTCCGCAGCCGTCTCACTCCTCGTCCACATGTCTCACTCTTCGAGAATTCCTCGATCAGTTCCCCCGAGAGGTCGTCTTTCCGATGCGTCAACCGTCCGTCATAGCGCGCCGCGTGGCAGCGGCATCCGTCAGCCTGGTCGTGGCAGCGGGCGCCGCCGCCTGCGGCCCGAAGGACAACGATGCCAAGGGCTCCGGTGGCGACTCCGCGCCGCACAAGGGCGGCACGCTGACCGTTCTGAACTCCGAACCGCAGCAGGACTTCGACCCCGCCCGCCTCTACACCTCCGGCGGCGGCAACGTCCCCTCGCTCGTGTTCCGCACCCTCACCACCCGCAACCGGGAGAACGGCGCGGCCGGCGCCAAGGTCGTCCCGGACCTGGCCACCGACACCGGGCGCCCCAGCAAGGACGCGACCGTCTGGACGTACACCCTGAAGAAGGGCCTGAAGTACGAGGACGGCACCCCGATCACCTCGGCCGACGTCAAGTACGGCATCGAGCGCTCCTTCGCCCCCGAACTCTCCGGCGGCGCACCGTACTTGAGGGACTGGCTGGTCGGTGCGGCCGACTACCAGGGCCCGTACAAGGACAAGAAGGGTCTCTCGGCGATCGAGACGCCGGACGCGCGGACCATCGTCTTCCACCTGAACAAGCCCGAGGGCGAGTTCCCGTTCCTGGCCACGCAGACGCAGTTCACGCCCGTCCCGAAGGGCAAGGACACGGGCACCAAGTACGAGGAGCACCCGATCTCGTCGGGCCCGTACAAGGTCGTGAAGAACGAGAACGACGGTGAGCACCTGGTGCTCGAGCGCAACACCTACTGGTCCACGACGGTCGACGCCGAGCGCAAGGCCTACCCGGACACCATCGACGTCCGCTCCGGCCTCGACTCCTCCGTGATCAACCAGCGGCTGTCCGCGTCTCAGGGTGCGGACGCGGCCGCGGTCACCACGGACACCAACCTCGGCCCGGCCGAGCTCGCCAAGGTGACCGGGGACAAGGAGCTGGCCGCGCGCGTGGGCACCGGCCACTTCGGCTACACGAACTACATCGCCTTCAACCCGAAGGTGAAGCCGTTCGACGACATCAGGGTGCGGCAGGCGATCTCCTACGCCGTCGACCGCTCGTCCGTGATCAACGCGGCCGGCGGCTCCGCACTCGCCGAGCCCGCCACCACCTACCTGCCCGACCAGAAGTCCTTCGGCTACGAGCCGTACGACCTCTTCCCGGCGGGCAGGGCCGGCAACCCGGCGAAGGCCAGGGAGCTGCTGAAGGAGGCCGGCCACAAGAACGGGCTGACCGTCACCCTCACGCACTCCAACGACAAGAACTTCGAGACCAGCCCGGAGATCGCCACCGCCATCCAGGACGCCCTGAAGAAGGCCGGCATCACGGTCAAGCTCCAGGGACTGGAGGACAACGACTACCGGGACAAGATCCACAGCGTGAAGACCGAGCCGGGCTTCTTCCTCGCCCACTGGGGTGCCGACTGGCCCTCCGGCGGTCCCTTCCTCGCCCCGATCTTCGACGGCCGGCAGATCGTCAAGGACGGCGCGAACTTCAACACGGGCCTGCTCGACGACAAGTCGGTCAATGACGAGATTGACGCGATCAACAAGTTGACCGACCTTGGCGCGGCCGCCCAGCGGTGGGGTGCACTGGACAAGAAGATCGGCGCACAGGCCCTGACCGTGCCGCTGTTCCACCCCGTCTACAAGCGCCTGTACGGCAAGAACGTCAAGAAGATCGTGATCAGCGACTGGACCGGTGTTCTGGACATCTCCCAGGTCGCGGTCAAGTAGCGCCGTGAGCGAGGCACTTGTCGCCACCCAGGCCCCTGGGACGGCCGCGCCCGTCCCGGGGGCCTCGGGGGCCCGTCAGTTCTGGCGGCGGCTGCGGGCGCAGCGCGCCGCCCTCGTCGCGGCGGTCGTCGTCGCGCTGCTCGTCCTGGTCGCGCTCGCCGCGCCGCTGCTCACCGCACTGGAGGGCCAGGACCCGACCACCTACCACCCCTCCCTGATCGACTCCGCGCGCGGGGGCGTGCCCATCGGCTCCTTCGGCGGCGCCGGCGCGGGCCACTGGCTGGGTGTCGAACCGCAGACCGGGCGCGACCTGTTCGCGCGGCTGGTCTACGGAGCGCGGGTGTCGCTGGGCGTCGCGCTGGCGGCGACCGTGGTGCAGGTCGCGATCGGCGTCGTGGTCGGCGTGGCCTCCGCGCTCGGCACCCGATGGGTTGATCAACTGTTGAGCCGGGTCACGGACATCATCGTCGCCATGCCGCTGATGATCATGTCCCTGGCGCTGCTGGCGATCGTGCCGTCGAGCTTTCCCCGGCCCGTCCTCGTCACCCTCGTCATCGGCCTCATCGCCTGGGGCAACATCGCGAAGATCGTGCGCGCCCAGACCCTCACCCTCAAGGGCCTCGACTACGTCTCCGCCGCCCGCCTGAGCGGGTGGGGCACCTGGCGGATCGCCCGCCGCGAGCTGCTCCCGGGGCTGGCCGCACCCGTCATCACCTACGCGGCGCTGCTCGTCCCCATGAACATCTCGGTCGAGGCCGCCCTCTCCTTCCTCGGCGTGGGCGTGAAGCCGCCCACACCGTCCTGGGGACAGATGCTCACCAGCGCCGACGTCTGGTACCAGGCCGCGCCGCAGTACCTGCTGCTCCCGGCCGGCGCCCTGTTCCTCACCGTCCTGGCCCTGACCGTCCTCGGCGACGGCGTGCGCACCGCACTCGATCCGCGCGCGGCCTCCCGCCTGCGCGTCGGCACCGGCCGGAAGAGCCGGAGCGGGACCGCGAAGGAGGAGACCGCATGAGCGGCTTCGGTGGTTTCGTGCTGCGCCGCGCCGTCGGCATGGCGGTCACCCTGCTCGCCATATCGGTGATCGTCTACGTCGTCTTCTACGCCACACCCGGCAACGTCGCCCAGATCACCTGCGGCCCGCGCTGTTCGCCGGAACAGGTGCACCAGGTCGCCGCGCAGCTCAGGCTCGGTGACCCGCTCTACCTGCGCTACTGGCACTTCCTGGAAGGCCTCGTCGTCGGCCGGGACTACTCGACGGGCACCTCGGTGGCGCACTGCTCCGCGCCCTGCCTGGGGATGTCGTACCAGAGCGACCAGCAGGTCATGGACATCATCCTGACCAAGCTCCCGGTCAGCCTGTCGCTCGTCCTCGGCGCGATGGTGCTCTGGCTCCTGCTCGGCGTCGGCACCGGCGTGCTCTCCGCCTGGCGGCGCGGCCGGATCTCCGAGCGCCTGCTGACCGCCCTCACCCTCGCGGGCACCGCCACGCCCGTCTTCGTCATCGGCCTCGTGCTGATGATCGTCGTCTGCGGCGAACTCCAGCTGCTGCCCTTCCCGCAGTACGTGAACCTCACCGACGACCCGGAGCAGTGGGCGTGGAACCTGCTGCTGCCCTGGCTCTCGCTCGCCCTCATCGAGGCGGCCGCGTTCGCCCGGCTCACCCGCGCCTCGATGCTGGAGACGCTCGCCGAGGACCACATCCGCACCTTCCGGGCGTACGGCGTGGGGGAGCGCTCGATCGTCGGCCGGCACGCCCTGCGCGGCGCGCTCGCGCCCGTCATCGCGCTGAACGCCAACAACGTCGGCTCGGCCGTCGGCGGCGCCGTCCTCACCGAGACCCTGTTCGGTCTGCCCGGCATCGGTCAGGAGCTGGTGCACGCGGTGAAGGTCGTGGACCTGCCGGTGGTCGTCGGCATGGTCCTGGTCGTCGGCTTCTTCGTCGTCATCGCCAACGCCGTCGCGGACGTCCTGTACGCGGTGGCCGACCGACGGGTGGTACTCGCATGAGCCTGGTGGAAGTCACCGACCTGACGGTCGAGTTCGGCTCGCTGCGGGCCGTGGACGGGCTCTCCTTCCGGCTGGAGCAGGGCGCCGCCCTCGCACTGGTCGGCGAGTCCGGCTCCGGCAAGTCCACGGTCGCCGGCGCCCTGCTGGGCCTGCACCGGGGCACGGGGGCGCGGGTCGGCGGCTCGGTGCACGTCGCCGGCACCGACGTACAGCAGGCCCCGGACACGGAACTGCGGCGGCTGCGCGGCGCCAGGGCCGCCATGGTCTTCCAGGACCCGCTGTCCTCGCTCGACCCCTACTACGCGATCGGCGACCAGATCGCCGAGGTGTACCGCGTACACACGCGCGCCTCGCGCCGCGCCGCACGCGCGCGTGCCGTCGAGGTGCTGGAGAAGGTTGGAATTCCGGATGCACGACGCCGGTCCAGGTCCCGCCCGCACGAGTTCAGCGGCGGCATGCGCCAGCGCGCCCTGATCGCCATGGCGCTCGCCTGCCGGCCGGACCTGCTGATCGCCGACGAACCCACGACGGCCCTCGACGTCACCGTCCAGGCCCAGATCCTCGACCTGCTGCACACGCTGCGCGACGAGACCGGCATGGGCCTGCTGCTCGTCACCCACGACGTGGGCGTCGCCGCCGAGAGCGTCGACGAGGTGCTGGTCATGCGGCACGGCCGGACCGTCGAACACGGCCCTGTCGGCACGGTCCTCGCGGCGCCCGCGCACACGTACACCCGCGAACTGCTCGACGCCGTCCCGCGCGTGGACGCGCAGCGCGCCCCCTCCGAGACGTCCGACGAGGTCGTACTGGAGGCCACCGGGCTCCGGCGCGAGTTCGGGCGCGGCAAGCGGGCCTTCGCCGCCGTGGACGACGTCTCGCTGACCGTCCGCCGGGGCGAGACCCTGGGCGTCGTGGGGGAGAGCGGCAGCGGCAAGACCACACTGGGCCGCATGCTGGTCGGGCTGCTCGAGCCGACCGCCGGCGAG
This sequence comes from Streptomyces sp. BK340, assembly GCF_007827595.1. GTDB lineage: Bacteria > Actinomycetota > Actinomycetes > Streptomycetales > Streptomycetaceae > Streptomyces. The sequence continues at coordinate 201,607 of NZ_VISR01000016.1, read as the reverse complement.
ATCCACCACGCGGGGCGCCCGCGCACCGGCGTGAACCCGGCCGTCCAGATGGTCTTCCAGGACCCCGTCTCCTCCCTCAACCCCCGCCGCAGCGTGGGCGAGTCCATCGCCGACCCGCTCCGCGCGCGCGGAGACCGGGAAGAGGAGCGGATTCGGGGACGCGTGGTCGAACTGCTGGAGCGCGTCGGGCTCGAAGCAGCCCACTACGACCGCTACCCGCACGAGTTCAGCGGCGGACAGCGTCAGCGCGTCGGCATCGCGCGGGCGCTCGCCGCCGACCCGCGCGTCATCGTCTGCGACGAGCCCGTCTCGGCGCTCGACGTCACGACGCAGGCCCAGGTGGTCGAACTGCTCGGGGAACTGCAGCGCGAACTCGGCCTCGCGCTGGTGTTCATCGCGCACGACCTCGCCGTCGTCCGCCAGGTCAGCGACCGGGTCGCCGTGATGCGCCGCGGACGGGTCGTCGAGTACGGACCCGCCGACGCGGTGTACGACGCCCCGCGCGAGCCGTACACCAAGCAGCTCCTGGCCGCCGTACCCGCGCTCGATCCGCAGCTGGCGGCGAAGCGGCGGGCGGCCCGGCGGGAGCCGGCCGCGGCGTAACGTTTCGTACGTGGCCGATCACCGTCCGGCCTCCTAGCGCGACAGAACGCGACCCGCACGCGAAAGTTACGACCGTTCACCCCTTTTGGTGGCGCGATGGACAACCGTCCGTCGCGCCACCGCCTTGTCCGCATACGTTCGTCCCGCTGCGAGCCGCCAGGACCAGGGCGGCTCCCACTCACGGGAGATCGGGGGTGCAGACGTGCGCATCGGACTACTTACGGAGGGTGGCTATCCGTATGTGAGCGGTGACGCCGGGCTCTGGTGCGACCGGCTCGTGCGCGGGCTCGCACAGCATGAGTTCGACCTCTACGCGCTCAGCCGCAGCCGACAGCAGGAGGACGCGGGCTGGGTCCCGCTCCCCGAGCAGATCAGCCGGGTCCGTACGGCCCCGCTGTGGACGGCCGAGGACGACGAAGTCGCATACGGCCGGCGCGGGCGCCGGCGCTTCACCGAGTGCTACGGGGAACTGGCCGGGGCCCTGTGCGCCGCACCCGACACCGCCGCCGAGGATGCGTCCGCTCATCAGGCGGACCGTTTCGGCAGCGCGCTCTACGGTCTCGCCGAACTCGCCCGCGAGGAGGGCGGACTGGTCGGCGCGCTCCGCTCCGACACCGCCGTACGCACCCTGGAACGCGCCTGCCGCGCCCCCGGCGCGCTGCGCACGGCACGCGAGGCGCGCGTACCCGACCTGCTCACCGTCACCGCGCACCTCGAGCGCGCCCTGCGCCCCCTCTCCCTCGACTGGTACGGCGACGACGGACTCGGCGCGGCCGACCTCTGCCACGCCACCGCCGGCGGCCCGGCCGCCCTGCCCGGACTGCTCGCCCGGCACTTCGCCGACGTACCACTGCTGGTCACCGAGTACGGCGTGCAACTGCGCTCGCACTACCTGGCCCTCGGCCCCGACGCCGCGGCCCCCGCCGTACGAGCCCTGCTCGCCGCCTTCCACGGCCGGCTGGCCACGGAGGTCTACCGGCGGGCCGCGATCCTCACCCCCGGCAACGCGCACACCCGCCGCTGGCAGGAACGGTGCGGCGCCGACCGCACCAGGATCCGTACCGTCCACCCGGGCATGGACGCCTCCCGCTTCGCGGAGGTCGGCGAGTCCCCGGACCGCGCCGACCCGGACACGCTCGTCTGGGTCGGACGCGTGGAACCCGCCAAGGACCTCGTCTCCCTGCTGCACGCCTTCGCCGAGGTCCGCAGAGAGGCGCCCAAGGCCCGCCTGCGGATCGTCGGCGCGCCCGCGGGCCCCGAGGGCCCGGCCTACCTGCGCCACTGCCGGGCCCTGGCCGCCCAGCTCTTCCCGGACGAGGCGGAGGGCGTGCACGCGGTCGGCGACAACCCGGTCTCCTTCGAGGAGATCGGCGGCCCCGAGGCCCCGACGCTGCCCGACGCGTACGCCGGCGGCTCCGTCGTCGTCCTCTCCAGCGTCGTCGAGGGCTTCCCGATCAGTCTGGTCGAGGCCATGTTCTGCGGACGCGCCACCGTGTCCACCGACGTCGGCGCGGTGGTGGAAGTCGTCGGCGGCACCGGCCTCGTCGTGCCCCCGCGCAATCCGCGGGCGCTCGCCGAAGCATGCGTGGCGCTGCTGCACGACCCCGAGCGCCGTGAGCGCCTCGGCGCCGCTTCCCGCGCCCGCGCGCTCGAACTGTTCACCGTCGAGCAGAACATCGCGGCATTTCACGGCATTTACCTGGAGATCGTCTCGCGCTGCCCGGTACGCCGCGTCGTCCTCGACGAGGCGGGCGCGCCCCTGCCGTTCGCCGCGCCGGCCGAGGCCCACGTCCCCGTCCGCTGGACCGGCCCCACGGCCCACGTACTGACCCGGGGCGTCCCGGGCTGGGCGGCGGGCGGCCCGGTCCGCGCGACCCCGCTGGCGGCTCCCGAGGGGGCGCGGTGAACGGCTCCGGCGGGCTGGACGACGCCCACGACACCCGCGACGACCGGGACGTCATGAGCCGGCAGGGCCGGCAGGACAGCCCCGCGATGCCGGGCGCCGCCGACGCCTGGGACGAGCGGTCGGGGGAGTGGCTGGCCGGCGCGGAGACGCGCGGCGGCGCGAGCGGTGCGGGAGCCGTGCGGGCGGAGGCTTCCCCCGGCGCGGAGCCCAAGCCGACCCCGGCGGCGGAGACTTCCTCCGGAGCGGCTCGCCCGTGGACGCCCTCGGTGCCGGTGGGGGCCGCAGCGGACTCCGGGTCCGGCAGAAGCCGCAGGCCCACCGCCCGGCGCGGTGCCGACCCCGTGAAAGCCCTGCTGCACCGGCACCGGGAGCTGTGCGAGCGGGCCGTGGACCCGCTGGAGATCGCCGCCGGGCTGGAGGCCCACGGCGTCACCGACCGCACCGCCGCCGGCTTCCGGCACCGCGACGTCTTCTCGCTCGCCGAGGAGCTGTACGCGCGCGTGCCCCGCGACGGCATCCCACGCCCCCAGCCCCAGCTCCTGCGCGCACCCCGTGTCCGTGCCGACTGGGTCCTGCTCACCCTCCTGCCCGGCGCGCTCGGCGCGGCCGTCGTGACCGGGCTGCACCTCACCCAGGGCCGAACCCGCCTTCCGGTGGTCCTCGGCGGCCTCCTGGCCGTCGGCCTCGCGGTCCGCACGGTCCTGCGCCGCGGCCCCCTCGCCACCGGACCCGGCACACCCCCGTGGCGGACGGCGACCGGCACGCGCGCGTGCACCCTCTGGCTGCTCGGGTACGCCCTTCTCGGCGACGGACTCCTGCACGCCGTCGTGGCAGGCGGCCCCGACGACCTGCCCACCGGCATCCCGGACGGCCCCTGGCCGGCAGCCGTCGCCCCCGCCCTGGCGCTCACCCTGGCCTGCGCCCCGGCCGCCTGGTGCGCCCACCTCCTCACCGCCGGTGCCCGCCGCAGGCTCGCCGGAAGCCGAGGTCTGGAGGACTTCACGGCCGCCGCCCGGCCCCTGCTGCTCGGCGCGGTCGCCCTGTTCCTGGCCGCCCTCGCCGCACTGCTCGCCCTGTGCGGCGCCGTCCTCGACGAGAGCGCGGCCTACCCGCAGTCCCTCACCCTGGGCACCCTCCTCCTGCTCGCCCGGCTCCTCACCGTGCACCACCACCGGCACGCCCCCGCCCTGACCCTGGGGGCGGCGGCAGCCGTCGAGGTGGCGGCCCCCGCCCTGCTCCTGGCCGGCCGGCTGCCCGGCTGCGCCTTCCTGGCGACCCCGGTCGAGACCCTGGTGGACGCCTGGGGCCCGGCCGCCGTCCCGGCGCTCGCCTGCGGCACAGCGGCCGTCGCCCTGCTGCTCCACGCCCTGCGCACCCTCACCCAGGCCTCGGCCCACGCGCCGACGGGAGCACCCGGGTGAACCTTCCGCCACCGCCCCGAACCGAGCCCGCCGCCACCCGCCCCGAGCGCGTGGCAGCACCTGGCCGCGGTCGAGGCCGCAGGCGCCCGGCCCACCGCCGGAGGCAACCGCATGACCCCTTCGAAGGAGAAGACGAGATGACCACCTCCCGACACGGAGCGCCCGGAGCGTCCGGAGCCTTGGGAGCAGCCGGAGCGCACACCCCGGGAGGCACCCGATGAGGGTCCTGCTGATCGGAGCCAACGGATACATCGGCCGCTTCGTCGCCGACCGCCTGCTCGCCGACCCGGCCGTCCAGCTCACCGCGCTCGGCCGCGGCGACGACGCCGACGTCCGCTTCGACCTCGCCACCGGCAGCCCCGGAGCGCTCACCCGCTTCCTGGACGCGGTCCACCCCGGAGTCGTCGTCAACTGCGCCGGCGCCACCCGCGGCGGCGCCCGCGATCTCACCCGGCACAACACCGTCGCCGTCGCCACCGTCTGCGAAGCCCTGCGCCGCAGCAGTTGCAGCGCCCGCCTGGTGCAGATCGGGTGCGGCTCCGAGTACGGCCCCAGCCAGCCCGGCTCCTCCACCGCCGAGGACGCCGTGCCCCGCCCCGGCGGCCCGTACGGCGTCAGCAAACTCGCCGCCACCGAACTGGTCCTCGGCTCCGGCCTCGACGCCGTCGTCCTCCGGGTGTTCTCACCCGCCGGACCCGGCACCCCGGCCGGCTCCCCGCTCGGCCGGCTCGCCGAGGCCATGCGCCGCGCCATGCAGTCCGGCGACGGTGAACTCAAACTCGGCGGCCTCGGCGTCCAGCGCGACTTCGTCGACGTCCGTGACGTCGCCCGCGCCGTGCACGCCGCCTCTCTCTCTGCAGCGCAGGGCGTCATCAACATCGGCTCCGGCCGCGCCGTCCGGCTCCGCGACGCCGCCGCCGTCCTCGCCCGGGTCGCCGGATACGGCGGCGCCCTCCACGAACTCGACGCCCCTCCCGGGCCGTTGCGGGGCACCATCGGGCACCCCCGCACCGACGCCGACCACGCCTCTCCCGTCGCCTACCCCTACCCGGACGGCTGCGGCAGCTGGCAGCAGGCCGACGTGCGCACCGCCCGCGACCGGCTCGGCTGGCGTCCCCGGATCAACCTCGAAGAATCCCTGGCCGACATCTGGATGGAGGCGGCATGCCGCATCTGACCAGCACCACAGCAGGTACCACCAGCACCGGCATCCGTACCGCCCTCGGCGTCCCCGGCTACGCGCATCCGCTCGTCGCCCCGGCCCAGTGGGCCGAACTCGCCCGCCCCGGCACCCCCCTGGACTGGGTCGTCCTCAACGTCGCCGCCGGGCCCGGCACCCGGCCCGACCCGCACTGTCTGGAAGCCGCGGGCCGGCTGCGCAACGCGGGCGTCCGCGTCCTCGGCCATCTGGACCACACCCACGGTGCCCGCCCCCTCGCCGGCCTGCTCACGGACGCGCACCGCCACCTCGACTGGTACCGCGTCGACGGCTTCCTGCTGGACCGCACCCCCGCGGACCGCGCCGCACTCCCCGAGGTCCGCCGCGCGATCGGCGCGCTCCGGTCGATCAGTGACACGCCCCACATCGTCCTCGGCCACGGCAGCCACCCGTACCCGGGTTACGCGGAGAACGCCGACCAGCTGGTCACCTTCTCCGGGCCCTGGTCCGACTACCGCTTCTCGCAGGCCGCCGAGTGGACCGCCGACTACCCGCCCGACCGCTTCTGCCACTTCGTGCACGGTGTGCCCCTCGGTCATCTGGAGGAGGCGCTGCGCATCGCGCGGTGGCAGGGCGCGGCGACGATCTACTTCACGGACCGCACCGACCGCGGTGGGCGCAGCGACCCGTGGGAGACGATGCCCGGCTACTGGGACGAAATCGTCTCGCGGGTCGGAACGGGTGTCTCGGAATGAAGAAGGCCGTGGCAGTGTTACGGGGAGAACCATAGTGATTGACCGACCAACGGAGTCCCCGTGTCGCTGCCACCCCTGGTCGAGCCAGCTGCTGAGCTCACCGTAGACGAGGTCCGCCGGTACTCCCGCCACCTGATCATCCCCGACGTCGGGATGGACGGGCAGAAGCGGCTGAAGAACGCCAAGGTGCTCTGTGTGGGCGCCGGCGGCCTGGGCTCGCCGGCGCTGATGTACCTGGCCGCCGCGGGCGTGGGCACCCTCGGCATCGTGGAGTTCGACGAGGTCGACGAGTCGAACCTGCAGCGCCAGATCATCCACAGCCAGGCCGACATCGGCCGCTCCAAGGCCGAGTCCGCGCGCGACAGCGTCAAGGGCATCAACCCGTACGTGAACGTGATCCTTCACGAGGAGCGGCTCGAAGCCGACAACGTGATGGACATCTTCAGCCAGTACGACCTGATCGTCGACGGTACGGACAACTTCGCGACCCGCTACCTGGTCAACGACGCCTGTGTGCTGCTGAACAAGCCGTACGTGTGGGGCTCGATCTACCGCTTCGACGGCCAGGCCTCGGTCTTCTGGTCCGAGCACGGCCCCTGCTACCGCTGCCTCTACCCCGAGCCCCCGCCGCCGGGCATGGTCCCCTCCTGCGCTGAGGGCGGCGTGCTGGGCGTGCTGTGCGCGTCCATCGGCTCCATCCAGGTCACCGAGGCGATCAAGGTCCTCACCGGCACCGGTGAGCCGCTGGTCGGCCGCCTGATGATCTACGACGCCCTGGAGATGCAGTACCGCCAGGTCAAGGTCCGCAAGGACCCGGACTGCGCGGTCTGCGGCGAGAACCCGACCGTCACCGAGCTCATCGACTACGAGGCCTTCTGCGGCGTCGTCTCCGAGGAGGCCCAGGAGGCGGCGCTCGGCTCGACGATCACTCCCAAGCAGCTCAAGGAGTGGATCGACGACGGCGAGAACATCGAGATCATCGACGTCCGCGAGCCGAACGAGTACGAGATCGTCTCCATCCCGGGCGCCAAGCTGATCCCGAAGAACGAGTTCCTCCTGGGCACGGCCCTGGAGGGCCTGCCGCAGGACAAGAAGATCGTCCTGCACTGCAAGACGGGTGTCCGCAGTGCGGAAGTCCTCGCCGTCCTGAAGTCCGCGGGCTTCGCGGACGCCGTCCACGTCGGTGGCGGCGTGATCGGCTGGGTCAACCAGATCGAGCCGCAGAAGCCGGTCTACTGATCAACCCCAATGGCGGGCCGCGGAGTTGCTCCGTGGCCCGCCGTTTTGCTGGGCTCTGGCCGTCGCCAACTGTGGTCGTCCGTGCGCCTACTTGATGTTCAGCGGGACCGAGTCGCCTTCGGTGAGGTTGTCCTGCGAGATCGTTCTGGAGAACGTCTGGGGCTTCTTGCCCGGTGCCTTGCACGTGACATCGACCGTGAGGCTGAAGCTTGAGTCCAACGGGGCGTCGAGGCTGATCGGGCCGAACGTCGCCCTGCGGTCGGCCGGGTTGTTGGTGGGACCCTGCGCATCGTCCTCACCGCTGTCCAGCGACACCCGGGTGGGGACAGAGTTGTTGGGGGCCGGGAATGCACTCTTGCAGGTCACCTTGCCACTGAAGGACACCTGCCCGACCGGAGGCGCTGCCGAGGCGGGACTGGCCGTCAGGAGACCCCCGGCCAGCACCGCGGTGACGATCGGGGCCATGGCTGCGAGAGTACGATTCCTGCGAGACATGCGCGTAGACATGGGAATCACCTGCTCGTTGGTTTATGACTAGTCCTGAGTAGGCCGACCCGGATGCCGGAATGACATGCGTGGCTCAGAGAGCGCTAGGTTTCGTGGGGTCGTCCGTGAAGGGGCGGGGAGCCGGACACCGTACTTTCACCAGCGCTTCGGCAGTCCCATAGGCCCGTCATTTACCACGATCCTACGGTGCCCACCGGCCTGCAACCGGAACGGATTCCTGATGCACCGCGCCCCTCATGACGAAGGGGTGCGTATTTGACTCTCCGTCATGGGCAGGCACCCGCAGGCCGTCGTCATGAGCAGACCGTGCCGTCCTTCGGTACCGACCCGTCGAGCAGGTAGGCGTTCACCGCCGAGTCGACACAGTCGCTCCCATTGCCGTACGCCCCGTGCCCCTCGCCCTTCCAGGTGAGCTCCACACCGACGCCCCTGCCCAGCTCGTCGGCCATCCTGCGGGCACCCTCGTACGGCGTCGCCGGGTCCCCGGTGTTGCCGACCAGGAGGATCGGTGCCGCACCCGGCGCGCTGACCTCGGGGGTGTCGTACTGGCCGGGCACCGGCCAGTCGTGGCACCAGCCGGCCGTGTCCCAGCCCAGGAAGTCCCCGAAGACGGGCGAGATCCGCTCGAACTCCGGCAGCAGCTTCTTCGTCCGCGCGAGCGTCGGCCGCTGCCTGTCGTCCAGACACGATATGACCCGTTGGGCATGGCCCCTCGTGCCGTAGTGCCCCGAGGCGTCCCGCTCGTTGTAGTCGTCCGCGAGCGCCAGCAGCTGCGAACCGTCACCCTGCTCGGCCGACTTGAGCGCGCTGGTCAGCCGAGGCCACCCGGCCTCGCTGTAGAGCGGCACGATGATGCCGGTGACCGCGAGCGTCTGGTTCAGCTTCCGCCCGGACGACGTCGGCAGCGGCTTCGAGTCGAGCCGCCGGAGCAGGTCCACGATCTTCCGCGAACCCTGCTTCGGGTCCTGGCCGGTGGACTTCAGGTAGTCGTCCAGGGCCCGTTGGAAGCCGCGGGCCTGGTTCTCGGCGTGGCCCACCGCGTCAGCGGTCGGGTCGACCACCGCGTCGAGGATCAGTCTGCCGACCTGCTTCGGGAACAAGTGGGCGTACACACCGCCCAGTTCGGTGCCGTAGGAGATGCCGAAGTAGTGCATCGTCCGGTCGCCGAGCACCTGCCGCATCAGGTCCATGTCGCGTGCGGTGTCGGTCGTCGAGACGTGCGCCATCAGCGGGCCGGCGGCCTTCTGGCACCCCTTGCCGAAGGCGGTGGCGTCCTGCAGGTACGCCTTCTCCTCCGCCGGGGTGTCCGGGGTGATGTCCACACCCTCCGCCGCCTCGATGTCCCGGTCGCCACGGCAGCGGATGCCCTCGCTCGCGCCGACCCCGCGCGGGTCCCAGCTCACCAGGTCGTAGTGCTCGCGCAGCTTGGAGACGGTGGCGCCGTAGTACGGCATGACCGACACGCCCGAGCCGCCGGGACCGCCGAAGTTGAACAGCAGCGAGCCGATCCGGTCGCTCCCGGTCGCCCTCGCGCGGACAAGAGCGAGGCCGATCGTCCTGCCCGCCGGCTTCGACCAGTCCAGCGGGACCTTGAGCGTGGCGCACCGCCACTCGTCGCTCGGCGCGCCCGAGTCCCCGGTGGCCTTGCAGCGGCGCCAGTCGAGGTGCTGGGAGGTGAGCGAGGCGGGGAGGTCCGCCGTGGACGGTGGCGCCGGTGCGGGAGTCCGGCCGGTCCCTGTGGCCGAGCCGGTCCCCTTGCCCTCGCCATGACCCCCGTCCGGCGAGCCGCCGCATCCGGCCACCAGCAGCGCCGCGGCCGCGGCGGCCGTCCACCGCAGGAATCGAGACATGCGCACCCCCTCGCAGGCCCTCCGCGTCGTGCCGCAGCGGGCGTTCAGGCCATGGTAGGCGGAGCGGGATCAGCCTGCGCGAGCCTGTGGATAACCATCTGACCTGCGGCTTTGCGAGGGTGGTCGGGTGTCCGTTCCGGGATTGCCGACAGGGATTGCCGGATTCTAGGAGCAGACCGTGCCGGCCTTCGGCACCTTCCCGTCCAGCAGGTAGTCGTTCACCGCGCTCTGCACGCACTTGTTCTTGCTGTCGTACGCCCCGTGCCCCTGGCCCTTGTACGTCAGCTCGACGGCGACGCCCTTGCCGAGCGCGTCCACCATCTTCTTCGCGCCCTCGTACGGGGTGGCGGGGTCGCCGGTGTTGCCGACGACGAGGATGGGCGCCGAGCCCGGCGCGCTGACGTCGGGGTGCTCGGCGGCCCCGGGCACGGCCCAGTCGGTGCAGCTGACCATCCCCCAGGCCAGATAGTCCCCGAACACCGGGGAGGCGGCACGGAACTCGGGCACCGCCTGCTGGACCTGGTCCGCGCTGTACCGCGGTTTCTCGTCGGCGCAGTTGATGGCGATGTTGGCCGCGGTGATGTTGCTGTACTCGCCGTTCTCGCTGCGCCCGTTCATCGAGTCGGACAGCAGCATCAGGATCTTGCCGTCGCCCTCGTAGGCCTGCTCGAGCCCCTCGGTGAGGTACTCCCAGAAGTCCTTGGAGTACAGGGACTGTGCGATGCCGTTGGTCGCCGCGGTCTGGGTCAGCTGCCGCGGGAAGATGCCGGGGATCGGCTTCTTCTCCAGGTCCGCCAGCAGCTTGGCGATGCGGTCCTTGACCTCCTGCGGGGTGTCGCCGATGGGGCACTCGGTCGTCTTCGAAGTGCAGTCCTCGGCGAAGTTGTCGAGCGCGAGCTGGAAGCCCCTGGCCTGTCCGAGCGCGCTCTGCTCGGGGTTCAGGGTGGGGTCGACGACCGCGTCGAAGACGGCCCGGCCGACGTTCTTCGGGAACAGGTGGGCGTAGACGCCGCCGAGTTCGGTGCCGTAGGAGATGCCGAAGTAGTGCAGCTTGTCGTCACCGAGGACCTGGCGCATCAGGTCCATGTCGCGGGCCGCGTCGGTCGTGCGCACATGCGGCAGGATCTTCGTGGAGTTCTTCTCGCAGGCCGAGTTGAACTGCCTGGTGCGGTCCAGCAGCTGGGCGCGTTCGGCGCTGTCGTCGGGGGTCGCGTCCTGCTGGAAGAAATCGTCGAGTTGGGCATCGCTCTCGCACTTCACGGGCGCGCTGCGGCCGACCCCGCGCGGGTCGAAGCTCACCAGGTCGTAGCGGGTGTTCAGGGCGGCGTAGTCCGCGCCGAAGGCGGGCAGCGTGGTGACGCCGCTGCCGCCGGGGCCGCCGAAGTTGAACACGAGCGAGCCGATCCGCCGGCTCGGGTCACCGGTGGCCTTGGCACGGATCAGGGCGATGTCGATGGTGGGGCCCTTGGGGTCGCTCCAGTCCCGGGGGGCCTTCATGGTGGCGCACTGCCACTTGGCGCCGCTGGGCAGCGGGGACGGAGAGGTGCCGCCGCCCTCCGCCGCGGACGGCACCGGGCAGTCCTTCCAGTCCAGCTTCTGTGCCGGCAGGTCCCCGTCCTTGGCACCCTCGCTGCATCCGGCCAGCAGAGCGGCCAGCACCACGGCGCTGGTGGTCAGAGCAGCGGCACGCAGCCGGAAGGGGTTCGCCATACATCCATCCTGCGCGCGCGCCCGCCGGGGCGCGCGGGACGCGAGCCGTACGAGGTACGCCCCTGGCCTGCTGTGCAGGCCTGTTCCGCGCCGCTGCTCCTACAGGGCACCCTTGCGCGTGAGCTGGTTGAAGGCGAGCCAGCCGGGCAGCACCGGCAGCCACAGCGTCAGCAGCCGGAACAGCAGGACGGCCGGCGCGGCGACCTCCTTGGGGAGGCCGACGGCGATCAGGCCGAGCGTCAGGCTCGCCTCGACCGCGCCGACGCCGCCCGGGGTGGGCGCCGCGGAACCGAGCGCGTTTCCGGCGAGGAAGACCACGGCGACACTGGCGATGCTCAGCGAGGTCGAGTTGTCACCGAACGCCCGGATGGAGGCGTCCAGGCACATCACGAAGCAGAAGGTCAGCAGCAGCATGCCGCCGATGCCGGTGACCAGCTTCTGCGGCCGCTGGAGCACGTCGAGCATGCGCGGCACGACACCGGCGAACAGCGACCTCACGCGCGTGGAGACGAATTTCCGCAGGAACGGCACCGAGGTCACCACGAGCACCAGAACCGCCACGGTCAGCAGCCCCGCGATGACCGTCCGGGACGGCGACAGCGACGGCGTCTTCTCGGTACCGGTCAGGTAGCCGAAGGACAGCAGCATCAGGATGTGGCAGCCGAGCCCGAACAGCTGCGACGCGCCGACACTCGCCACCGCGAGCCCCGGACGCACGCCCTGGCGCTGCAGGAAGCGCGTGTTCAGGGCGACACCGCCGACCGCCGCCGGCGCGACGATCTTCACGAAGGACCCGGCGACCTGGGCCGCCGCCGTCCGCAGGAACGGCACCCGCTCCGGTACGAACCCCAGCAGGGCCATCGCGGCGGCCACGTAGCTGAGCGCGGAGAACAGCACCGCGGCGAGCACCCAGCCCCACTGGGCGTTGGCGATCAGCGGACCGAACTCGATGTGGGTGAGCTGGGTCAGCAGGAAGTACGCACCGATGGCACCGGCGATGAAGCTGATCAGTGTGCGCGGCCGCACCCGCTCCAGACGGGCCGGCTCCACGGGGGCCTGCGGTCTGATCCGCAGCACCTCGTGGCGGATCTGCGTGAGCAGATCCTCCTCGCGGGCCTCGTCGAGTGCCTCGTCCAGGGCCCGCTTCTCCGCCCGCTGCTCGGCCCGGACCGTCTTCTTGTCGCGCTTCTCGAGCACGGGCCCGGCCGTCTCGGAGGCCTCCGCCGGCCGGGCCTGCTTGGCCTGCCGGGACGCCTCCAGCACCGCCTCGCGTTCCCGCTCGGCGCGCTCGCGGGCCAGCTTGCGCAGGGTCGCGCGCGTGGAGCGCGTCAGCGCGATGGGCTGCAGCATCGGCAGGCAGTCGGCGACCGCGTCCGGGCCGAGCACCCCGACGGCCGAGGCCACGGCCCGCTCGGCGCCCACCCGCAGACCGACCGTGGTGACCAGCTGCGCGACGTCCATGCGCAGCAGCAGATCGCCGGCCGCGATCTCGCCGCCGCGCAGCTCCGTGAGGATCACCTTGCCGGAACGATCCACCAGGATCGCGTCACCGGCCAGCCTGCGGTGCGCGATGCGCCGGGACTGCAGCGCCCGCACCTGGTGCCAGGTGTGGCGCAGCAGCTCGTCGGTGATCTCCTCGTCCGGCAGCGAGTCCAGCGTGCGCCCGCCGGTGTGCTCGTAGACGAGCATCACCGCGTCCGGACCGAGTTCCGAGGTGGCGATCAGCTTGGGTGCGTTGGCACCCGCGGCGATCGCCGCGTACGCGAGCAGAGCCTCCTGCTCCAGCGCCTGGCGCAGCGACTGGAGACTGGAGCGGGTGGCGAAGCCGCGCAGGGTCAGGTTGCGCCAGGCGCGGTAGAAGAAGCCCTGGGCCTGCTGCTCCCGGTCGACGACCGTGACGTCCAGCGGCGGGCCGTCCTCCAGGGTGACGAAGTAGCGCCGTCCGCGGTCGCCGTTCTCCGACTCCACGGACTCCTCGCGGGCCGCGCTGACCGGGTGGAAGCCGACGTGCCTGAGGCCCGCCATCAGGGTCCGGCCGGTGGGGCGGACATTGGGGGAGCCGACCGCGTACAGCGTGCCGTAGGCGACGGTCCAGCCGATCAGCACCGTCAGGATGATCGAGAACGGAGTCGTGTAGCCGGTGACCAGCATCGAGAACGCGTCGAGCAGCAGCACGATCCACAGCACCGCGCGCCATCTCGGTCTGCGGGACATGCCGACGGCCGTCATATAGGCGATGACGGGCGCGAGATAGCCGTGCACCGGGTCGGTCAGGGCGTGGATGTCGCCCGGTGAGGGCTGGGTCAGCGCCTCCTGGATGGAGTCCGGTGCGGCCTGGGCGACCCACAGGTCGGTGGCGAGGGTCACTCCGTGCGCGAGGACGGCCGCCAGGACGCCGTCGGCGATCCGCAGCCCGTCCCGTTTGATCAGCCGCTCGATCGCGAAGGCGACCGGCACCAGGAGGATCGCGATGCTGGACGCCAGTCCCGCGATCTTGATCAGCAGGTCCGGGGCCTGTCCGGTTCCCTTGTTGATGTCCTGTTCGAGGCCCGAGGTGGTGCCGTGCGCGAACGCGGCGATCGCGAGCAGCACGACGACGGCGAGCACGCCCACCAGAAAGCGCATGAGGTCGGAGGGACGGTGCACGCGCGCGGGGAGCAGCGGTTCGTCGCCCTCGACCTCCTCCGGATGAGGATCTTCGTCACCGGAGCCCGGGCCCTCGTCGGGGCGCGGGTTCCCGGGGACGGGTGCTTCCTCGGCGGCGCCGGTGACGTCGCCGCGCGCACGCGTGCCGTCGTCGCGCGCGCCGTCGTCCGTGTGCACGTCCTCGCCCGGAGTGCCCGGAGTGCCCGGAGTGCCCGGAGAACTGGTGTCGTCCGGGCCCGGAGAACCGGCCTCGTCCGGGGCCGTGGCGCCGGTGCCGACCTGGCCGGAGCGGGCGGTGTCGGGACGCGCGGCAGCGTCAGAGGTGCCCTCCGCGCCTTCGGGGTGCACGCCCTGCTGCATCATGGTCTCTTCTTGGTCTCGTATCACCGGTCACCGCCCGCACGATGGTGGCATGCCCCACCGGCACACGCGGGCATCAGGGTGCGGATGGGCGGTCGGACAGTCTGCCGGAAGCGCCGCGCGAGGGCGAGAGGGCCGTACCCGGACTTCGCGCCACGTTGTCGGTGGGGTGCGGCAGGATGGGGCGAATGAGCGAGCAGAGCCCTGCCGAGGACACCCGAGAGGGGTACGAGGACGCGTTGCCGGAGTACGCCGAGCGGGTCCTGGAGGTCGCCGAGCGCATTCCGCCGGGCCGGGTCATGACGTACGGCGATGTCGCCGAGTGGCTCGAGGAGGGCGGCCCGCGCCAGGTCGGCCGGGTGATGGCCCTCTACGGCGGAGCCGTCCCCTGGTGGCGTGTGGTGCGCTCCGACGGAAAGCTGCTCCCCGGCCACGAGCTGCGTGCCCTCGATCACTACCGCGCGGAGGGCACGCCGCTGAAGGAGGCGGGCAGGAGCACCGAGGGCCATCTGCCGCGGCTCGACATGAGACGCGCGCGATGGGACGGCGGCACGGTCGCGGAGGGTCACACCTGACAGCTTCCGCCATCGGATGCCGTCGAGGGGAACCCGTGGCCCGTACGAGGGACACGGGGGACGTCCGTGGCATGACGTACGTTCGTGTGGTGAGGGACCCACGTGACACGAGGGCCACGAGAGCCGCGAGGGAAGAAGCGGAAGCCCTGCTTCCGTCCGAGGTGGCGGCGTAGCGTCGGCTGCACGTGTCCACCTCACCCCGCGGCCACCGCCTCGCACGCGTGACCGCCTGCCCACCAGCACAACCACCAGGACCGGCGAACCACGTGAGCTCCTCTTCCTCCATCAGGCGCCTGCCGCACCCCCCGGTGCGGCAGGGGAGCCGTGGCGCTTACCGGCTGGTCCGTACCCCGCCTGCCGAAGTGGATCCCCCTCGTCTTGACGCGACACAGCGCGCCGTGGTTGACCACAAGACCGGACCGCTCCTCGTTCTCGCAGGTCCGGGCACCGGCAAGACCACCACCCTGGTGGAGTCCGTGGCCGCGCGAATCGCCCGTGGCGGGGACCCGGAACGGATCCTGGTCCTGACGTTCAGCCGCAAGGCCGCCGTCGACCTGCGCGACCGCATGGCCCTGCGCATCGGCGCGGCCCGCGCGCCCCGGGCGACCACCTTCCACTCGTACTGCTACGCCCTGGTCCGCGCCCACCAGGACAGCGGCCTGTTCGCGGAGCCGCTGCGCCTGCTCTCCGGCCCCGAGCAGGACGTCACCGTGCGCGGGCTGCTGGCCGGGCAGCCCGAGCTGGAACGGCTCGGCCTCGACCACGTGAGCTGGCCGGACGAGCTGCGCGCCTGCCTGACCACGCGCGGCTTCGCCGACGAGGTCCGCGCCGTCCTTGCCCGCAGCCGCGAGCTGGGCCTCGGCCCCGGCGCACTGGACGCCTTCGCCCGCCGCATCGGCCGCCCCGACTGGCGCGCGGCCGCCGCCTTCCTCGCCGAGTACCTCGACGTCCTCGACCTGCAGGGCGTCATCGACTACGCCGAACTGGTCCACCGTGCGGTGCTGCTCGCCCACCGCACCGAGGTCGCGGCACGGCTCGCCGCCCGGTACGACGCCGTGTACGTCGACGAGTACCAGGACACCGACCCCGCCCAGGTGCGGCTCCTGCAGGCCTTGGCCGGCGGTGGGCGCACGCTGGTCGCCTTCGGCGACCCCGACCAGTCGATCTACACGTTCCGGGGCGCCGACGTGAACGGCATCCTGGACTTCCCGGGGGCCTTCCCGCGCGCGGACGGCCGACCGGCCCCCGTCGAGGTGCTGCGCACCTCCCGCCGCTCCGGCGCAGCCCTGCTGGCCGCGACCCGCCTGATCACCCAGCGCATGCCGCTGACCCGGCTGCCCGCCGAGAAGGTACGCGCCCACCGCGAGCCGAAAGCCGTGCGGGACGGCGGCCGCGTCGAGGCCTACACGTACCCGACGGCAGGTACGGAACTGGACAACATCGCCGACATCCTGCGCCGCGCGCACCTGGAGGACGGCGTCCCCTGGAACGACATGGCCGTGCTGGTACGCGCCGGCTCCCGCTCCATCCCGGTATTCCGCCGCGCCCTCACCGCGGCCGGCGTCCCCCTGGACATCGACGGCGACGACCTGCCCCTGCGCCACGAGCCGGCGGTCGCCCCGCTGCTGACGGCACTCAGAGCGGTTGCCACGGCGGAGGCCGCGCGGCGCCCCGGCGAGGAGACGCGCGACGAGAAGACGCGCGACGAGGCGGAGGGGCCGGAGGCCGGCGCGGGCGGCGCTGCCGAAGCCGGCACGGATGCGCTTGCCGCGGCCGGCGTGGACGGTGCTGCTGCCGCCGGCGCCGACGTGGTTTCCGGGGCCGACGCGGAGCACCCTGTCGAAGCCGGTGGCGAAGCCGGCACGGACGGTGCTGCCGACTCCGGCATCGAAGCGGTCGCAGGCGCCGGCACGGACGGCGCCGCCGAAGCCGCCGCCCAGGCGCTCGCCGAGGCCGACGCGGACAGCCCTGCCGAGATCGGCACCCGTGCGCCCGCCGCCGAGCCGGCCGCCGACACGTACTGGCTCGACGCCGAGACCGCCCTCACCCTGCTCGCCTCCCCGCTCGCCGGCATGGACACCGCTGACCTGCGTCGACTCGGGCGTGCCCTGCGCGAGGAGGAGCGGGTCGCCGGGAACCCGCTGCCGCCGCCCTCGGACGAGCTGCTCGCGCGGGCGCTCGCCGAACCCGAGCGCCTGGTCGCGCACGACCCGGCATACGCGCGGGGGGCGCAGCGCCTCGGCGCGCTGCTCCGCAAGGCCCGTGAGCGACTCGCGGGCGGCGGTACGGCCGAGGAGGCGCTGTGGGACCTGTGGGAGGGCACGCCCTGGCCCACCCGCCTGGAGCGCGCCGCCCGGCGCGGCGGCGCGGCGGGCCGCAACGCGGACCGCGACCTGGACGCCGTGTGCGCACTGTTCGCCACCGCCGCGCGTGCGGAGGAGCGCATCGGAGGCCGCGGCGCCCTGAACTTCCTGGAGGAGATCGACGCCGAGGACATCGCCGCCGACACCCTCACCCGCCGTGCCGTGCGCCCCGACGCCGTACGCCTGATGACCACCCACCGCGCCAAGGGCCTGGAATGGCGGCTGGTGGTCGTCGCCGGCGTCCAGGAGGGACTGTGGCCCGACCTGCGCCGCCGCGGCTCCCTCCTGGAGGCCGACCGCATCGGCCGCGACGGACTCGCCGAACCCCTCACCCCGGGCGCGCTGCTCGCCGAGGAGCGCCGTCTGTTCTACGTGGCCGCCACGCGCGCGCGTGACCGTCTTGTCGTCACCGCCGTGAAGGCGCCGGCCGACGACGGCGACCAGCCGTCCCGTTTCCTGACCGAGCTGGGCGTCGAACCCCGGGACGTCACCGGCCGCCCGCGCCGCCCGCTGTCCGTGGCCGCGCTCGTCGCCGAACTGCGCGCCACCACCGTCGACCCGCGCGCCTCGGCGGCCCTGCGGGAGGCCGCCGCCCACCGCCTGGCGAAACTCGCCGCACTCGCCGACGAGGACGGCCGCCCCTTGGTGCCGTCCGCGCACCCCTACCGCTGGTGGGGCATGTTCGAGCCGACCGAGAGCAAGGTGCCGCTGCGCCACCACGACCAGCCCGTCGTGCTGTCCGGCAGTGCCCTCGACCAGCTCGCCAACACGTGCGCCCTGCAGTGGTTCCTGGGCCGCGAGGTGAAGGCCGACACGCCCGCCACCGCCGCCCAGGGCTTCGGCAACGTCGTCCACGTCCTCGCCGACGAGGTCGCCTCCGGCCGTACCCCCGCCGACCTCGACGTGCTCATGGAACGCCTGGAGTCGGTGTGGAACGCGCTCGCCTTCGACGCGCCCTGGAAGTCCGCGCAGGAGAAGGGCAACGCGCGCGCGGCCCTCGAACGCTTCCTGAACTGGCACGTACTGGACCGCACCGGCCGCACCCCGGTGACGAGCGAGCAGGACTTCGACGTCACCCTGGACGCGGGCGACTACCAGGTCCGCATCCGTGGCCAGATGGACCGCGTCGAGGCGGACGGCGAGGGCCGCGCCTACGTCGTGGACTTCAAGACCGGCAAGCAGGCACCCAGCGCGGCCGACGTGGCCCGCCATCCGCAGCTCGCCGTCTACCAGCTCGCCGTCCGTGAGGGCGCCGTGGACCACGCCTTCGACGGCGTACGTCCGGAGCCCGGCGGTGCGGAACTGGTGCACCTCAGACAGGGAGCGGCCAAGCGGGAGGGCGGCGAGAGCCTGCCCAAGGTGCAGGCACAAGAGCCGCTGGCGGGGGAGTGGGTCGGCGAGCTGCTGGCCACCGCCGCCGGAAAGGTCCTCGACGAGCGGTTCACCCCGACCGCCGGCCAGCACTGCACGCACTGCGCGTTCCGCGCCTCCTGCAGCGCCCGGCCCGAAGGGCGGCACGTGGTCGAGTGACCTGTGCCAGGGGCGAGGGTGACGTACGGCACCACAGGCGCTGACCTGCGTTTCTTCCCCCCGGGGTGGCCGATCTGTCCTCGGATGTCAGTGCCCGCCGCTAGCCTCTGACGACATGCCCGCCCGTATCACCGACCCCGAGCAGCTCAAGGAGCTCCTCGGCATCCCGTTCACCCCGGAGCAGACGGCCTGCATCACCGCGCCGCCCGCACCGCAGGTGATCGTGGCCGGAGCCGGCTCGGGCAAGACCACCGTGATGGCGGCCCGCGTGGTCTGGCTGGTCGGCACCGGCCAGGTCGCCCCCGAACAGGTCCTCGGCCTGACCTTCACCAACAAGGCCGCCGGCGAGCTCGCCGAACGCGTCCGCAAGGCACTGATCAAGGCCGGCGTCACGGACCCCGACGTCATCGACCCGGACAATCCGCCCGGCGAGCCGGTCATCTCGACGTACCACGCCTTCGCCGGCCGTCTGCTGACCGACCACGGCCTGCGCATCGGCCTCGAGCCGACCTCCCGGCTGCTGGCCGACGCCACCCGCTACCAGCTCGCCGCGCGCGTGCTGCACGAGGCCCCCGGCCCCTACCCGGCGCTGACCCGCTCCTTCGCCGACCTCGTCAGCGACCTGCTCACCCTCGACTCCGAGCTGGCCGAACACCTCGTGGCGCCCGACGAACTGCGTGCCTGGGACGCCGGCCTGCTGCGCACCCTGGAGGGCGCCAAGCTCACCAACGCCGACCTGCGCAAGGTCCCCGACACCGCGGCCGCCCGCCGGGAGCTCGCCGACCTCGTCGTGCGCTACCGGGCCGCCAAGCGCGAACGCGACCTGCTCGACTTCGGCGACCAGATCGCACTGTCCGCCCGCCTCGCCGGCATCCCCGAGGCGGGCCGGCTGCTGCGCGAGGAGTTCCGGGTGGTGCTCCTGGACGAGTACCAGGACACCTCCGTGGCCCAGCGCGTCCTGCTGTCGGGCCTGTTCGGCGGCGGCACGGGCCACCCGGTGACCGCCGTCGGCGACCCCTGCCAGGCCATCTACGGCTGGCGCGGCGCCTCCGTGGCCAACCTGGACGACTTCCCCGAGCACTTCGCCCACGCCGACGGCAGCCCCGCCACCCGTCAGGCGCTCAGCGAGAACCGCCGCAGCGGCGGCCGCCTCCTCGACCTCGCCAACGGCCTCGCCGAGCCGCTGCGTGCCATGCACGCGGGCGTGGAGGCCCTCCGCCCGGCCCCCGGCGCCGAACACGACGGCACGGTCCGCTGCGCCCTGCTGCCCACCCACGCGGAGGAGATCGACTGGATCGCCGACTCCATCGCCCACCTCGTGCGCACCGACAAGGCTCCCGGCGAGATCGCCGTACTGTGCCGCACGGCCACCGACTTCGCCGAGATCCAGGGCGCCCTCGTCGCCCGTGACATCCCCGTGGAGGTCGTCGGCCTCTCCGGCCTGCTGCACCTGCCCGAGATCGCGGACCTCGTCGCCGTCTGCGAAGTCCTCCAGGACCCCGGGGCCAACGCCTCCCTGGTCCGACTGCTGACCGGCCCGCGCTGGCGCATCGGCCCCCGCGACCTCGCCCTCCTCGGCCGCCGCGCCCGCCTGCTGGTCGCCCACGCGCGCGTGGACGACGCCGACGACCCCGACCGCAGGCTCGCCGAGGCCGTCGAAGGCGTCGACCCGTCCGAGGTGATATCGCTCGCCGACGCCCTGGACACCTTCCTGGAGGGACCCCCCGACGAGCGTGCCGGGGACGACGACGGGCTGCCGTTCTCCCCGGACGCGCGCGTGCGCTTCGCCCGCCTCGCCGCCGAACTGCGCGACCTGCGCCGTTCCCTGTCCGACCCGCTGATGGACGTCCTGCACCGCGTCCTCGCCGTCACCGGCCTGGAGGTGGAGCTGTCGGCGTCCCCGCACGCGCTCGCCGCCCGCCGTCGCGAGACCCTGTCCAACTTCCTGGACGTCGCGGCCTCCTTCGCGGCCGGCGACGGCGAGGCCACCCTGCTCGCCTTCCTCGGTTTCCTGCGCACCGCCGCCCAGTACGAGAAGGGCCTGGACAACGCCCTGCCCGGCGGTGAGAACACCGTGAAGGTGCTCACCGCGCACAAGTCCAAGGGCCTGGAGTGGGACGTCGTCGCCGTCCCCGGACTGGTGCACGGCACCTTCCCCAGCGCCCAGGGCCGCGAGAAGTGGACCGCGCAGGCCAAGGTGCTGCCGCACGCCCTGCGCGGCGACGCCGACACCCTGCCCGACGTCGACTCCTGGGACTCCCGGGGCATGAAGGCGTTCCACGAGGCAATGAAGGACCACCAGCACACCGAGGAACTGCGCCTCGGCTACGTCACCCTCACCCGCCCCCGTTCCCTCCTCCTCGGCTCCGGCCACTGGTGGGGTCCCAGCCAGAAGAAGCCGCGCGGCCCCTCCGACTTCCTCCGGGCCCTCCACGACCACTGCGCCGCCGGGTACGGCGAGATCGAGGCATGGGCCGACGAGCCCGCCGAGGACGAGGAGAACCCGGCCCTGCACACGGCCACCGCCGACACGGTGTGGCCCCTGCCCCTGGACGACGCGGCCCTGGCCCGCCGCCGCGCGGCCGCCGAAACCGTCCTCACCCACCTGGACACCCTGGCCGCCCGGCAGGACGGCCACCCGCCCGCCGCCCACGACCCCGCCGCCTTCGACGACCCCAACTGGCCCGCACCGCCGGACGAAGAAGACCCCGGCTGGCCCGCCCCGGCGGACGACGAGGACTCGTACGGCGAAGCGGTCCCCTACGGCGAAGCGGTCCCGTACGACGAGGACCCGTACGGCGAGGACCCGTACGGCGAGGACCCGTACGGCGAAGCGAGCCCGTACGACGAGGACCCCTTCGCCGGGGAGACGCCGTACGACGAGGGCGGCACGCCCCCGGAGGAACCCGCCGACCCGGGCTCCTGGACCGGCGAGCGGCCGACCGTCCCCCACCAGGCGACCGCCCCGGCCGAACCCACCCGGCCCCGCGAACGCGCCCCCGAACGCACCCCCGCCACCGAGCCCGGGCACCCCGCGCCCCTCACCCCCGAGGAAGCCCGCGCCATCGCCTCCTGGGACCGCGACCTCGATGCACTCACCGGCGAGCTGCTGCGCGCCCGGCAGGCCGTCACGGACGTCCCCCTGCCGGCCACGCTGACCGCAACCCAGCTGCTGCTCCTCGCGGAGGACCCGGACGGGCTCGCACAGGAACTCGCACGCCCCATGCCACGCCCCCCGCAACCCGCCGCGCGCCGGGGCACCCGCTTCCACGCCTGGGTCGAAGCACGCTTCGAGGAACTGACACTGCCCATGCTGGAGCCGGACGAGCTGCCCGGCAGCGAGGCCGAGATCGCCGACGAACGCGACCTCGAAGCCCTCAAGGACGCCTTCGAGCGCACCGAGTACGCCCAGCGCACCCCGTACCGGATCGAGGCACCCTTCCAGCTCACCCTCGCCGGCCGCGTCGTACGCGGCCGCATCGACGCCGTCTACCGCACCGGCGGCGGCGACACGGCGACCTACGAGATCGTCGACTGGAAGACCAGCCGCACCCGCAGCGCCGACCCCCTCCAGCTCGCCGTCTACCGGCTGGCCTGGGCCGAGCAGCAGGGCGTGCCGCCCGAGTCGGTCACGGCCGCCTTCCTGTACGTGCGCAGCGGCGAGGTCGTACGCCCCGCGAACCTGCCCGGCCGGGCCGCCCTGGAACGACTGCTCACCGGTGACCCGGCCGAGTGACACGCAAGAGCCACGCAAGGGATCCCCAGTGTGACGAACAGCCCCCCGAGGATGCCGGTGCGGGCCGATAGGCTCGTGAGCATGAGCCAGACCCCGGACAGCGCCGTCCGTACGTACATCGAGCAGCAGCGCACCGCCTTCCTCGACGACCTCGCGGCATGGCTGCGCATCCCCTCCGTGTCGGCCCAGCCCGACCACGCGCTCGACGTACGGGACAGCGCCGAATGGCTCGCCGCCAAGCTCGAGGAGACCGGCTTCCCGACCGCGGAGGTCTGGCCGACCCCCGGCGCCCCGGCCGTCTTCGCCGAATGGCCCTCGGGCGACCCGCAGGCGCCCACCGTCCTCGTCTACGGCCACCACGACGTCCAGCCCGCCGCCCGCGAGGACGGCTGGGACAGCGAGCCCTTCGAGCCCGTCATCCGGGACAACCGCCTCTACGCGCGCGGGGCGGCCGACGACAAGGGCCAGGTGTTCTTCCACACACTCGGCGTCCGCGCCCACCTCGCCGCCACCGGCCGCACCGCCCCCGCGGTCAACCTGAAGCTGCTGATCGAGGGCGAGGAGGAGTCCGGCTCCGAGCACTTCCGGGCCCTCGTCGAAGAACGCGCCGACCGGCTCACCGCCGACGCCGTGATCGTCTCCGACACCGGCATGTGGTCCGAGGACACCCCGACCGTCTGCACCGGCATGCGCGGCCTCGCCGAGTGCGAGATCCGGCTGTACGGCCCCGACCAGGACATCCACTCCGGTTCCTTCGGCGGCGCCGTCCCCAACCCGGCCACCGCCGCCGCCCGCCTGGTGGCCGCCCTGCACGACGAGCACGCACGCGTGGCCGTCCCCGGCTTCTACGACGGCACAGCCGAGCTGACCGACCGCGAACGCGAGCTGTTCGCCGAGCT
Organism: Streptomyces sp. BK340; assembly: GCF_007827595.1. Lineage (GTDB taxonomy): Bacteria > Actinomycetota > Actinomycetes > Streptomycetales > Streptomycetaceae > Streptomyces. The sequence continues at coordinate 178,348 of NZ_VISR01000016.1, read as the reverse complement.
GCCGTTCGACGAGCAGCAGTGGCTGCGCACCGCCAGGTCGCACGCCACCCACGGCGAGGCCGGACACACCACCCTGGAGCGCATCTGGGCCCGCCCGACCGTCGAGGTCAACGGCATCGGCGGCGGCTACCAAGGCCCCGGCAGCAAGACGATCATCCCTTCCTCGGCCATGGTGAAGCTGTCCTTCCGCCTGGTCGCCGGCCAGGACCCCGACCACATCGAGAAGGCGGTCCGCGCCTGGGCCCCCGAGCAGATACCCGCCGGGATCAGGCTCGAGATCAGCTTCGGCCCCGCCACGCGCCCGTGCCTGACCCCGCTCGACCACCCCGCGCTGCAGTCCGTGGTCCGCGCCATGGGCCGTGCCTTCCAGAGCCCGGTCCGCTACACCCGCGAGGGCGGCTCCGGACCCGCCGCCGACCTCCAGGAGGTCCTCGGCGCTCCCGTCCTCTTCCTGGGCATCTCCGTCCCCTCCGACGGCTGGCACGCCCCCAACGAGAAGGTCGAACTCGACCTCCTCCTCAAGGGCGTCGAAACCAGCGCCTACCTGTGGGGCGACCTCGCCGAGAACTGGCGTCACGAACCCTGACGGACAGGCGCCGTACGGGACGGCATCGCGTGCGGGGCACACTGGAAGGACCGCCCGCACACCCCACCCGAACCCGCCCCGGTGCCCTCCCGGCCCGTGCCCACCCGAACCGCCCGCCGAAGCGAACCTTTCCACTGGGGGAGTTGGAAGCACCTGTGACCACCTGGACCGACCACATCGCCGACCGACCCATCTCGCTGACCGCCCCGAGCGGCATCGACCGCGCCGCCCACCACCGGCTCGACGAGGCCTGGCTCGCAGCGGCATGGAGCCACCCCACCACCCGCTGCTTCGTGGTCTCCGGCGGCCAGGTACTCATCGACGAGACGCCCGACGGCCGGACCGAACTCGTCATGACCCCCTCCTTCGAGGCACCCCTCACCGAGGCCCACCGCTACTTCCTCGGCATCGACGAGGACGGCGTCAGCTACTTCGCCCTCCAGAAGGACGCGCTGCCCGGCCGCATCGACCAGTCCGCCCGCCCGGCGGGCCTGCGCGAGGCCGGACTCCTGCTCTCACCGCGGGACACAGGCCTCATGGTGCACGCGGTCGGCCTGGAGAACTGGCAGCGCACCCACCGCTTCTGCTCCCGCTGCGGCGAGCGCACGGTCATCGCCGCGGCCGGCCACATCCGCCGCTGCCAGGCCTGCGGCGCCGAGCACTACCCGCGCACCGACCCCGCCGTGATCATGGCCGTCACCGACGAGGAGGACCGGATCCTGCTCGGCCGCCAGGTCCACTGGCCCGAGGGCCGCTTCTCCACGCTCGCCGGATTCGTCGAGCCCGGCGAGTCCATCGAGCAGTCGGTACGCCGCGAGGTCTTCGAGGAGGTCGGCGTCACCGTCGGCCAGGTCGAGTACGTGGCCAGCCAGCCCTGGCCCTTCCCGTCCAGCCTCATGCTCGGCTTCATGGCCCGCGCCACCTCCACCGACATCGACGTCGACGGCGACGAGATCCACGAGGCCCGCTGGTTCTCCCGCGAGGAACTCCACGCGGCCTTCGAATCGGGAGAGGTGCTGCCCCCGTACGGCATCTCCATCGCCGCCCGCCTGATCGAGATGTGGTACGGCAAGCCGCTGCCGACGAGAAGCTTCATCTGAGACCACAGGCACGCGCTCCTACGGGACCCTCCTGTGGGACTGGACACAGAAAGGCGGCTCCGGAGGCACCACAGCCTCAGGAGCCGCCTTTCCCACAGGCCCGGAGCGGCCTGCTACGCGGCGAGCTTCTGCTTCACCTGCGCCAGCGACGGGTTCGTCAGCGTGGAGCCGTCACCGAAGAGCACGGTCGGGACCGTCTGGTTTCCGCCATTCGCCTTCTCCACGAAAGCGGCGGACGCCGGGTCCTGCTCGATGTTGATCTCGGTGTAGGCGATGCCCTCGCGGTCCAGCTGCTTCTTCAGCCGCTGGCAGTAGCCGCACCAAGTCGTGCTGTACATCGTCACAGTGCCCTGCATATCTCTCGCGCTCCTCAGGCAGCTCGGGGAAGGTCGTGCAGGAGCACAACGTAAAGGACGGGGGACCGCATTCCCGCCCGGGGTATCCGGCCCGGCTGTGACACCTGCCGCATTAGTACGACCGCAAGGGCCCGCCTGTGGACAACCGGCGCAGCAGTCCCGGACGACCTGGCAGCATTGCCGTGTGACAGCAGCAACGCACTCCACCCTCTTCCCGCAGACACCGGACTCGGCCGACGCGGTGCTCGAAGGGCTCGACCCCGAGCAGCGCGAGGTGGCCACCGCCCTGCACGGCCCGGTGTGCGTCCTGGCCGGAGCGGGCACGGGCAAGACCCGGGCGATCACCCACCGCATCGCCTACGGAGTCCGCGCCGGAATCCTCCAGCCCTCCAGCGTGCTCGCCGTCACCTTCACCAACCGCGCCGCGGGCGAGATGCGCGGCCGCCTCCGCCAGCTCGGCGCCCACGGCGTCCAGGCCCGCACCTTCCACTCCGCCGCACTGCGCCAGCTCCAGTACTTCTGGCCGAAAGCAATCGGCGGCTCCATGCCCCGGCTCGTCGACCGCAAGATCCAACTCGTCGCCGACGCGGCCGCCGCCTGCAAGCTCCGCCTGGACCGCGGCGAGCTGCGGGACGCCACCGCCGAGATCGAATGGTGCAAGGTCACTCAGACCGTCCCTGCCGACTATCCGTACGCGGCAGCAAAGGCAGGCCGCGACACCCCACGCGACCCCGCCGAGATCTCCCACCTCTACGCGGCCTACGAGGACCTCAAGCGCGACCGCGCGGTCATCGACTTCGAAGACGTCCTGCTGCTCACCGTCGCCATCCTCCAGGACCGGCACGACATCGCCGAACAGATCCGCACCCAGTACCAGCACTTCGTCGTCGACGAGTACCAGGACGTCAGCCCCCTCCAGCAGCGCCTCCTGGAACTCTGGCTCGGCAACCGCGACACCCTGTGCGTCGTCGGCGACGCCAGCCAGACGATCTACTCGTTCACGGGAGCAACACCCGACCACCTCCTCGACTTCCGCGTCCGCCACCCCGGCGCCACCGTCGTCAAGCTCGTCCGTGACTACCGCTCCACTCCCCAGGTCGTCCACCTCGCCAACGGACTGCTCACCCAGGCCAGCGGCCGCGCCGCGGACCACCGGCTGGAACTCGTCTCCCAACGCCCCCCGGGCCCCGACCCCGTCTACACCGAGTACACCGACGAGCCCGCCGAGGCCGAAGGCGCCGCCCGCCGCATCCGCGAACTCATCGACGCCGGCATCCCCGCCGCCGAGATCGCCGTCCTCTTCCGCACCAACTCCCAGTCCGAGACCTATGAACAGGCCCTCGCCGACGCCGGAGTCCCCTACCAGCTCCGCGGCGCCGAACGATTCTTCGACCGCCCCGAGGTGCGCAAGGCAGGCGTCGCCCTGCGCGGCGCCGCCCGCTTCGGCGGCAACGACTCCCTGCTCGACGACGCCGTCGACCTGCCCTCCCAGGTACGCGCCGTCCTCTCCGGAGAAGGCTGGACCAGCAACCCCCCCGCCGGCTCCGGAGCCGCCAGAGAACGCTGGGAATCACTCGCCGCGCTCGTCAACCTCGCCCACGACTTCACCGCCGCCCACCCCAAGGCCACCCTCGGCGACTTCGTGGCGGAACTCGACGAGCGGGCGAACGCCCAGCACGCCCCTACCGTCCAGGGCGTCACCCTGGCCTCCCTGCATGCGGCCAAGGGCCTGGAATGGGACGTCGTCTTCCTGGTCGGCATCGCCGAGGGCATGGTGCCGATCACCTACGCCAAGACGGACGAACAGATCGAAGAAGAGCGCCGCCTCCTCTATGTCGGCGTCACCCGCGCCAGAGAACGGCTCCACCTCTCCTGGTCCCTGTCCCGCTCACCCGGCGGCCGCCCCAACCGAAGGCCCAGCCACTTCCTCGACGGCCTGCGCCCCGGCTCCACCGCCACCGTCGGCCGCACCGGCACGGGAGCCGGCGGAGGCATCGAACGCGGCACCCTCACCGAGGTCCCGGCCGTCCCCCGCCGCACCCAACGCACCCCGGCCCGCTGCCGCGTCTGCGGCCGCACCCTCACCGACGCCGGCGAGATGAAACTGATGCGCTGCGAGGACTGCCCCTCCGACATGGACGAAGCCCTCTACGAGCGACTGCGCGCCTGGCGCTCCGTCCAGGCCCGCAGCAGCGGCCAGCCCGACTTCTGCGTCTTCACCGACCGGACCCTGATGGCCATCGCCGAGGCACGGCCCGACAGCCCGGCCGAACTGTCCCGCATCCCCGGCGTCCTCAGCCGCAAGCTGCAGCGCTACGGAACCGAAGTTCTGGCCATCTGCGCAGGTCAAGAAGGCGGAGAAGGCGACGAGGACGACTGATACGAACTCGTCGAAAAAATAGTTTGCGCATGCCCCAGCAATCCCCATAGGTTCTAGGCACGGAAACGGCGGCCTTCTCGAAGGCCCTGATCCCGTGATGTACTTGCATATCCGAACGGACTGGCTCACCCCAGTCCCCAAGACGCCGAGAGGAGGCGAGTCCAGTGATCAGCATCAACACCAGCTTCATCAGCACGGCCAAACTGACCGATCGCTCGACCGTCTCCACGTGCATGCTCGGCGCCTCGAACCAGGGCACCGGTCTGTCCGGCATCCGTGCCGACCGTCCGGCGTCCTCCCTGTCTCTCGCGGGTCTTCCCATCCGTGAGCGCAATGAGCGACCGACCAAGGCACTGGAAGCGGTAGTGGCACGGGCGCATGCCTATGCCTTCGCGGCAGCCGGTGCCGGATTCCGGAAGCAGACGACGCAGCACCACCTGATGTGGGCCTTCCGTGGGCCAGAACCCTGGAGTGATCCAGCCTGATCGTCGATCAGGCCGGCGCCTTCAGGGCCGCGGAACCCCACCCGGGATCCGCGGCCCTTCTGTTTGCCCCGAACGGGGACGACAGAGCGAAGGGGCCTCGGGACAAGGAAAGAACCCGGTACCACGCCGACACCCGGTCAACCGGCCGGAACGACCAGACGAGGAAAACCAACCGTGCAACTCGAAGCGCACGCCCCGTCCGTACCGCCTTCACAAACGATCCCCCCGCCCGGTCTCACGGAGGACTCCACCTTGACCCCCCTCACCGCGCTCACCGCGCTCGACGACGCCATCGAGAACCTCGGCGTACCCGTCCCCTGCCGCTCCTACGACCCGGAGGTCTTCTTCGCCGAGTCGCCGGCCGACGTCGAGTACGCCAAGTCCCTCTGCCGCACCTGCCCGCTGATCGAGGCCTGCCTCGCCGGCGCCAAGGAGCGGCGTGAGCCCTGGGGCGTCTGGGGTGGCGAGCTGTTCGTCCAGGGCGTCGTCGTCGCCCGCAAGCGGCCCCGTGGCCGCCCGCGCAAGAACCCGGTCACGGCATGAACACCGCAGGAACGATCGATCGCCCCCTCACGCACGACCCCAAGAAGCAGGCCCCGATGAAGCCGTCCACCAGCGAGCCCACCGGCTCCGCGACCCCAGACTTCACCATGAACGGCGCGACCGGCTCGCGTCAGAACAGGACCCGAGAGATGCAACTCATCCCAGAAGCCCTGGCCCGTGCGCATATGCATGAGCGCCTGCACGACGCCGAGCGGGAACGTCAGGCCCTGAGCCTGGTCACCGCCCGACGGATGCAGCGCCGGGCGGAACGCGCCTCGATGCGCGCCCGCCGTGCGCTCGCCATGGCCGTCATGCAGTAACCCGGCACACTCGAAGCGGTGGCCTCCCGGCACAGGGAGGCGAAGCCTTCCCCGCGGGGGCCGGTCCGACCGAACGGACCGGCCCCCGCGGTGCGTTGTGCACGGCGATCCACCGGTCGGAGAGTTATCGTCGGCACGTGACGAGCCCTTCCGGAGGAAGTGATCAGGGCGGCTCCACCACGGAGCCCCGCCCCCTCGTGTGCGCCCGCTGCGGCACCCCCGCCGGCGGCCCCCAGCCGACCACCTGGACCTGCTCCGTGGAGAACGGCATCCGTCAGTACTTCTGCGACGTCTGCTCCCGGGAGAACCTACGAGCGATCGAGGGGCGGCTGGACTCGTCCTGGTGGTGAGAACGCTTCTCCGGGGGCCCTCCCCCCGCCCCACCCCTCCCCACCCCCCACCAACACCGTGGCAGCCGGGCAGCCCAGCAGCCCGGCGGCTCAGCAGCCCCGGTCACGCCTCCGCGGCCGGTTCCTCCTCTGCCGGTTCGTCCTCGAGCACGAACCCGGGCAGCCATTCCTCCAGTTCGTCCCGCAGTCGTACCGTGGCCCCCAGTTGGCAGAGCACGCCGATGGTGCTCAGCGTCACCCGGTGTATCAGCAGATAGGCCGGCGGCAGGTTGAGCTGCTTGCCCAGCTGGTAGGCGGGGGAGCGGGGGTCGGCGATACGGGCGGCCTGGCTGCGCATCCATGAGCGGGTGAAGGTGAACGCCTCGGCCCGGGCGGGCTCGATGATCGGGAGCAGGTAGTCGAGGACCGCGTCGGGGTCCAGTTCTATGGACTCCTTGACGAACCCTTCCGCGCACAGCAGCTCGTAGACGGTTTCCGCCTCGTCGTCCAAGGTCATCCGCAGCGAGATGCCGATCGGTGTCGGCAGGCCGCCCGGGAGCCGGTCGACCGTGCCGAAGTCCAGGACGCCCAGGCGCCAGTCGTCGTCGCCGTCGGGCAGCAGACGGAAGTTGCCGGGATGCGGATCGGCGTGCAGCAGACCGGTGCGGGCCGGTCCGGAGAAGAGGAAGCGGGCCAGGAGCTGCCCGGCGCGGTCGCGCTGCTCCTCGGTGCCGTCCGTGATGATCTCCGACAGCGGGATCCCGTCGATCCACTCCGTGACCAGGATCTGATCGCACTGGTGCACCACGGCCGGGACCACCACGTCGGGGTCGTCCGCGAACTCCTGCGCGTGGGCGTCCTGGGCCTGGGCCTCCAGCGCGTAGTCCAGCTCCTCGGAGACACGGTCCCGCATCTCCGCGATCAACGGTTTGATGTCCATGCCGGGGATGAGCGGGCCCAACAGCCGTGCGAAACGGCTGAGTTGGCTCAGGTCGGACAGCAGGGCCTCGCCCGCGCCCGGGTACTGCACCTTGACCGCCACCTCACGGCCGTCGTGCCACACCGCCCGGTGCACCTGGCCGATGGAGGCCGCGGCCGCCGGCTTCTCCTCGAACTCCAGGAACAGGTCCCGCCAGTCCTCTCCCAGCCGCTCCTCCAGCACCGCGTGCACCGTGCGGGTCGGCATCGGCGGGGCCGCGTCCTGGAGCTTGGTCAGTGCCGCGCGGTAGGGGCCGGCGACCTCCTCCGGGAGGGCGGACTCGAAGACGGACAGCGCCTGCCCGAACTTCATGGCTCCGCCCTTCAGCTCGCCGAGGACTTTGAACAGCTGCTCCGCGGTGCGCTGTTGCAGCTCCCGGCCGACGATCTCCGCGGACTCGCCCACGATCCGCTTGCCCAGCCCCCAGGTCGCCCGGCCTGCGAAGCCGAGCGGGAGCGCGGCGAGCTTGGCGGTACGGGTGACCGCCTTCCGGGGAAGATCAGACATGCGCCCTCCAAGTCCCAGTCGGCCGCGCCGGGCCTGCCTCGCGTCGTCGCTCCGTCGGCGGCCGTTGCACCGCCATTGTCTCGCGTGGCTCCCCGTCGGTTGAGGAGTGCTCCCCATTTCCTCTCTCCGCGGTCCCGCACCCGCATGCGGGGTGCGGCCGCACCGGCCGGGAGCGCCAGTTCAGACCGGGCAGGGAGGCCTCCCAGCGGGTGCCGGTGCTGGACGGTGTCTCCCCGTCGAGGAAGGCGAGGGCGTGTGCGGCGGCCAGTCCCGCGACCGTGGTGGCGAGTGCCAGGTCGCAGGCGCCCACGCGGCGGGCCTTTCCGGAGCGCCACTGGGCGACCAGGCGGGGCCAGGCGGGGTCCCGGTCCGTGCGGTCCTGGTGCAGACAGCCGGCGCAGCTGGTCTCGCCGGGCAGGACGAGCGGTCCGACGATCCCGGTGCCTTCCACGACGCCTGCGTACAGGTGGGGTGTTCCGGAGGTCATGAGGGGTTCGGCGGTGAACGGGTCCGGTGTGTGCACGGCGACGTCGTCCCTGGGGGCGAGGATCACCAGGGAGAGTCCGGGGTCCTCCGTGCCGCAGCGGCTGGAGCGGGTACGGCGTGGCGGGCGGTCGGGGGCGGCGCGGCGGACGGCTGCCCGTGCCGCTTCGTCCCGGCGTTCGCGAAGGGAGTCGGCGGGCAGCCCGCCCGGGGCCACGTCCCACGGTTCCACGCGTCCCACGTCGCGTACGTCGACCTCGCCGACGCCGGCCCCGGACAGTACCGAGGCCAGTACGGCGCCGACCCGTCCCGCGCCTCGTACCTGCACGCGCAGGGAGCGGCGGGCCGCGAGCCGGCCGAGGGCGCCGCCGGGTTCGGGGGCGGTCAGGGAGAGGGAGGCGAGGTCGGGGCGGAGCCGCTCCAGGACGTCCGTCTTCTCGCGCAGGGTGTCCGCGGCGGGTCCGCCGCCGCGTGTGTCGTCGAGCAGTCCGGCCCGGGCCAGCCGGTCGAGGAGCGCGTCGACGTGGCCGTCCTGCAGGTCCATGCGCCGGCCCTCCTCGCGCAGCAGGGGGAGGGCGCGGGTGCCGTTGAGCAGTTCCAGGAAGCTGCCCGTGGCCGTGTCCATCGGTCCGAGTGTCATCGCGTGCGCCGGGGTCATACCGAACTGCACGGTGTTGAGGTCGCGCCAGCCGCGTCGCAGCGCGGGTTTCACCATCGGATGCATCACAGGTCCCCCGTATTCCGTGAACTGCCCTGAAATGTTCCTTGAGTCCATGGGTGTCCATGACCTTCGTGGACATCCGTGTTGTCGGTGAAGCCGGTCATGCTCCGTCGACGCCTGCCAGCATGCCGGGTCGGGCTGACGGGCGGCGGGCGTTGTCCACAGGCGGGGGATGATCGTCGTACGAACGGGGTGCACCAGTCGGGCATATCGGTCGTACAAATCAAACGCATGGTGGGGCATCGGCATCGAACCGTTCCGGAGCCGGGACTTCGGTGCTGTCCAGCGGGTAACGTCGGGGCGTGCCCGCCGACCCCCTGCACCGCGCCGGAAAGCCACAGCGCAGCACGACGAGCCAGCCGCCGAGCGGCTCGGGGGCGAGCGCGATCGAGGTCCGCAGGAGTACCCGGCGCCGCCGCACGGTCTCCGCGTACCGCGAGGGCGATCGCACCGTCGTACTGATCCCCGCCCGGATGTCCGAGGCGGAGGAGCAGCGCTGGGTGACCGTCATGCTCGACAAACTGGCCGCCCAGGAGAGCAAACGGGTGCTGGGCGACGCGGAGCTGACCGAGCGCGCCGAGCGGCTGTCGGACCAGTACTTCGACGGCCGGGCGCGCCCCGCCTCCGTGCGCTGGGTCACCAACCAGAACACCCGGTGGGGTTCGTGCACGCCGGCCGAGGGCAGCATCCGGCTCTCGCACCGGCTGCAGGGGATGCCGGAGTACGTCGTCGACTACGTGCTGTGCCACGAGCTGGCGCATCTGCTGGTGCCTGGTCACGGGCCGGACTTCTGGCGGCTGCTGGAGTCCTACCCGCGCACCGAGCGGGCTCGCGGCTACCTCGAAGGGGTGGTGGCGGCCGAGCGGCTGCCACATGGGCCCGGCGCGCGCGGGGAGTGAACGGGCGCCGTGGATCCGTCCACGGGCGCGGTTGTGTACCGGGTCTGTACCGGCTGCGTCCGATGTCGGGGTTTGCCGTTAGCCTGGCGCGACGCACTCACATTCGGGATGGGGGACGGTCGTAACGCATGGCCAGGGAATTCCAACGCGGCCACAAGGCCAGGATCAGTGACCTCACGGCGGGCACGGATCTGTACGTAGGCGTGCAGATCTCCGCCCCCGGACTGACCTTCGACATCAGCTGCTTCGGTCTGGACGCCGACGAGCGTCTCTCGGACGACCGGTACTTCGTCTTCTTCAACCAGCCGAAGTCCCCGGAGGAGTCCATTCAGCTGCTGGGTACCCAGTCGGGTGACACGGAGTCGTTCCGGGTCACCCTGGACCGGATCCCCTCCCAGATCCGCAAGCTGTCCTTCACGGCGACCATCGACGGTGCCGGGCAGATGTCGCAGATCGATCCCGGATACGTGCGCATCGTGGCCGGCGGCGAGGAGGTCGCGCGGTACTCCTTCAGCGGCTCGGAGTTCTCCACCGAGCGGGCCGTGATGCTCGGTGACTTCTACTTCAAGGACGTGTGGCGGTTCGCCGCGGTCGGCCAGGGCTTCGACGGCGGCCTGGAGGCGCTGCTGAAGAACTTCGGCGGCGAAGTGCTGGAGGAGGAGGCGCCCGCCGCCCCGCAGCAGCCGCAGTCCGGCGCCGCCCCCGGCTTCGCCCCGCCCGCACAGGCCGGCCCGACGCCCGCGTTCGGCGCCCCGGCGCCCGCCCCTGCTCCGGCACCCGCTCCGCAGGGCTTCGCGCCGCCGAGCGCGACTCCGCCCCCGGCCCCGGCCCCGGCCCCGGCACCCGCGCCGAACGTGCACGCGGCGCCGACGATCATCGCCCCCCTGACCCCGCCCGCCGGCGGCACGGTCCATCCGCCGGCCCCGGCGCCCGCGCCCTACGGCCAGCCGCCGCAGCAGCCGTCGTACGGCGGCCAGCCCGGCGCGCCGATGCCTCCGGGCTACGGCCAGCAGCCCTCCTACGGCGGTCAGCCGGGTGCGCCCATGCCTCCGGGCTACGGCCAGCAGCCGCCCTACGGCCAGGTCCCGGGTCAGCAGACCACTCCCTACGGAGTGCCGCAGGGCGCTCCCCAGGGTGGTGCCGGTGTCACGGCCGCGCTCCAGGCGTTCAAGGAGACGCCCACCGGGCAGCGCTGGACACAGCAGAACAAGAAGCTGATCCGTGTCGACCTCGGCATCGGCGGGCAGCCCGTGCTGGCCCGGCAGGGCAGCATGGTGCTCTACCAGGGCAAGGTCGACTTCAGCTACAAGGGCGCCGGGTTCGCCGGGCGGCTCGTGGGCAACGCGACCGGCCAGGAGATGCAGCTGATGCGCTGCACCGGCAACGGCCAGGTGTTCCTCGCCGAGAACTCCACCCACCTGCACCCCATCGAGCTGCAGGGCGACGCGATCTGCGTGTCCGCGGAGAACGTCCTCGCCTTCGACGAGAGCCTCCAGCACGAGGTCCGTCGCATCGAGGGCCACGGCATCCCGGGTGGCGCGCTGTTCACCATGCAGTTCCAGGGCACCGGCACCATCGTCGTCAAGACGCACGGCACGCCCGTCGTGCTGCCCGTGACGCCCACGACCTTCGCCGACTGCAACGCGGTCGTCGCCTGGTCGGCGGCCTCCCAGGTGATCGTCTCCAGCCAGGTCCGGATGCGCCGCAACGCCTACCCGGGCGACACCGGTGAGAGCGTCAACCTGCAGTTCCGGGGTGCGCCCGGCAACTTCATCGTCGTCCAGCCGTACGAGGTCTGAGGGAGCCCGTCATGAACCAGCCGCTCGCGGGCTACGCCCCCGCACCCGTCACCGCCCGTATGGAGAACCACGGCGACCACATGCTGAAGGTCGCCCTGCAGACCGGGAACGACCTCCTCGCGCGCGTGGGGTCGATGGTCGCCTACGAAGGCTTCATCCAGTACGAGCCCAACCCGCCGGCCGTGCGCCAGATCGCCCGCGACTGGATCACCGGCGAAGGCGCGCCGCTGATGAAGTGCTCCGGCGACGGACTGCTCTACCTCGCCGACTACGGCGCCAACGTCGTCGTGATCAACCTCAACGGCGACGGCATCTCCGTCAACGCCACCAACCTGCTCGCCTTCGACGCCCACCTCGACTGGGGCGTGGAGCGCGTCAAGGGGCTCGCCAAGTTCGCCGGACAGGGCCTGTGGAACACGAGGATCTCCGGGCAGGGCTGGGTCGCGCTGACCTCCCGGGGCAAGCCGATCGTCGTCGACTGCGGCGGCGGCGAGGACGAGACGTACGTCGACCCCGACGCGCTCGTCGCCTGGTCCCCGAACCTGAAGGTGAAGGGCAAGCGCAGCTTCAAGGCCCAGTCACTGATCGGCCGCGGCAGCGGTGAGGCCTACCAGATGGCCTTCTCCGGCCAGGGCATCGTCGTCGTCCAGCCCAGCGAGGACAGCACCGACCGCCTCCGGTTCCGGGGCTGAGGGGGAGCCAGAAACATCATGCAGAGCCCGCTTTTCGCGTACAACGACTCCCAGACTCAGGAGCGTTGGAGCCTGCAGAACAAGCAGATGCTCCGGGTCACCCTCGAGGGTCACGACGACCTCCTCGCCCGCAAGGGCACCATGGTCGCCTACCAGGGACTCGTCGAGTTCGATGCCGAGTACCGCAGCAACAGCCAGGCACGCGCGCGTGCGTACACCGGCGAGGGCCTGGACCTGATGCGCTGCCACGGGCAGGGCACGGTCTACCTCGCCAACCTCGCCCAGCATGTGCACGTCATGGAGGTCGAGCAGGACGGCCTGACGGTCGACAGCAGCTACGTCCTCGCCATGGACTCCTCGCTGCACCACGAGGTCATCGCCGTCGACAGCCTCTACGGCATCTCCGGGTCCGGGAAGTACCAGCTGAACATCACCGGGCGCGGCAAGGTGGCCCTGATGACCTCGGGCGCGCCGCTGCTGATGCAGGTCACGCCCGACAAGTACGTCAACTGCGACGCGGACGCGATCGTCGCCTGGTCCACCGGGCTGCGGGTGCAGATGCAGGCCCAGACGCACTCCTCGGGAGTGTGGCGGCGGCGTGGGAACACCGGTGAGGGCTGGGAGCTGAGCTTCATGGGCTCCGGGTTCGCGCTCGTGCAGCCCAGCGAGCTGCTGCCGCCGCAGAACGCGCAGATCGGCCAGGGTCTCGCCGCGCAGTTCGGCATGGGGCAGCAGGGGGCGCGCGGCCAGAACCAGGGCAACGTCTGGAGCTGACCGTCCGGAAAACAGACGTAAGGGGCGACCGCCGTGGCGGTCGCCCCTTACCTGTCAGAGCCTGGCGCGGGTCGCGTCCAGCAGGCGTACGACCGACTCGTCCGCCACGTCCGCCACCTCGCCGTAGGCGAACCAGCGCACGTCCAGCGACTCGTCGCTGACCGCGTGCTCGGCGTCGCCCGGGGCCAGCGCCGCGTACTGCACGTCGAAGTGCCAGTGGCACGGCGGCGGGATCGGATGCCGGTCCAGGCGCACCGGACCGCCGGACAGCAGCGTCAGTCCCGCGATGCCGGACTCCTCGGTCGCCTCACGCAGGGCCGCCGCGGCCAGCGAGGCGTCACCCGGCTCGCAGTGGCCGCCCATCTGCAGCCACATCCGCAGCTTCCGGTGCAGCGTGAGCAGTACCCGGCCGTGCTCGGGGTCGATCACCAGCGCGCTCGCTGTGATGTGGCCCGCGTGGCAGGCCTTCCACATGCCGTCCGGATGGGTCGCCAGATGGTCCAGGTAGGCCTGGCGCAGTTCTCCCTGGCCCTCGTACCCCTTGAGGACGAGGGCCGCGTCGTCGTGCAGGCTCACTCGGTGCCGTCGCCCTTGTCCTCGTCGTCCTTCTTCGGGTTCGGCTTCTCGCCGTGGCCGCTCGCCGCCTCGCCGAGCATCTTGTCCAGCTCGGAGAAGTCCAGCTGCTCGCGGTGCACGAAGCCGTCCGGGTCGTCCAGGTCGGAGGCCGTCGGCAGCATGTCCGGGTGGGCCCACAGGGCGTCCCGGCCGTCGACCCCGCGCGCGTCCGTGAGCGAGGCCCACAGGCGGGAGGCGTCGCGCAGCCGGCGCGGGCGCAGCTCCAGGCCGATCAGCGTGGCGAACGTCTGCTCCGCCGGACCGCCGGTGGCCCGGCGCCGGCGCAGGGTCTCACGGAGGGCGTCGGCGGACGCCAGACGCGGCTTCGCGGCCGCGTGGACCACCGCGTCCACCCAGCCCTCGACGAGCGCCAGAGCCGTCTCCAGACGGGCCAGGGCCGCCTTCTGCTCGGGCGTGTCCTCCGGCTGGAACATGCCCTGCTGGAGAGCGTCCTGCAGCTGCTCGGGGTTCTGCGGGTCGAACTGGCCGACCACGTCCTCCAGCTTGGCCGTGTCGACCTTGATCCCGCGCGCGTACCCGTCGACCGCGCCGAACAGGTGCGAGCGCAGCCACGGCACGTGCGAGAACAGGCGCTGGTGCGCGGCCTCGCGCAGGGCCAGGTAGAGCCGGACCTCCTCCTGCGGCACGCCGAGGTCCTTGCCGAAGGCCTCCACGTTGGCCGGGAGCAGCGCGGCCTTGCCGGCCGGGCTCAGAGGGAGGCCGATGTCGGTCGAACCGACGACCTCGCCGGCGAGCACGCCCACGGCCTGCCCGATCTGCGTGCCGAACATGGCACCGCCCATCGAGCGCATCATGCCGATCAGCGGGCCCGCCATGGCCTGCATCTCCTCCGGCAGGACGTCGCCCATGGCCGCGCCGACCCGCTCGGCGACCGGGTCGACCAGCTCCTGCCACGCGGGCAGGGTCGCCTCGACCCACTCCGCGCGGGACCAGGCCACCGCAGAGGCGGCACCCGACGGCAGGGACGTCGCGTCGTCCAGCCACAGGTCGGCCAGGCGGACGGCCTCCTCGACCGCGGTGCGCTCGGCGGCGCCGACGCTCGCGTCCTTGACGCCGTCCGGGGTGCCCTGGGAGACCGTCTGGCGGGCGATCTGCTTGGCCATGTCCCAGTTCACCGGGCCGCCCTCGTAGGAGAGCATCTGGCCCAGCTGCTGGAACGCGGCACCCAGGTCGGTGGGGTTCAGGGAACCGAACATCGCTGCGAGCGGATTGTCGGCGCCGGGGCCGCCAAAGCCTCCGGCTCCCGGCAGCCCGAAACCGAACGGGTTGCCCGGTCCCTGCTCACCACCGCTCTGCTGGTCCTTCTTCTTGCCCTCGTCGCCGTCTTCCGGCTCCTCCGGCGGAAGGCCGAATCCGAATGGGGTGTCACTCACGGGGTTCCTCGGCTGGTAAGGCCGCCGGTGATTCTCCGGCGGCGCGGCTGCCCGACATCACCACCCAGCGTAGACACCCGGACCCGATCGGGCCTCGGTGCTTCGTCCACAGAAGGCCTGCGGCAGGATGGATGCACCTGGTACGGCCGCGTCAGTCGCGCCCGTACCGAAGACAACCTCTGGAGACGCCAGGTGAGTTCCCCAGATCCGCAGGTTCGCGCAGCGCGAAACCCCTCAACCCCGCCCGCCGTGCGCGGACCCGTCGTCGCGGTCACCGGTGCCGCCGACGGGGTGGGAGCCCTGCTCACCGAGCGGCTCGCCGCGTCCGAGGAGATCAAGCAGGTCATCGCCATCGACGAGCGGCGCGGGGAGTGCGAGGCCGCACAGTGGCACATCCTCGACGTGCGCGACCCGTCGATCGCCGACAAGCTGCGCGGCGCGGACGTGGTGGTGCACCTCGCGCTCGACCTGGACCTCGGGAGCGACCCGGCCGCCCGCACCGCCTACAACGTCCGGGGGACACAGACCGTGCTGACCGCGGCCGCGGCGGCCGGGGTGCACCGGGTGGTGCTGTGCACGTCCGCGATGGTCTACGGGGCGCTGCCGGACAACGAGCTACCGCTTTCGGAGGACGCCGAGCTGCGGGCCACGGCCGAGGCCACCGGGGTCGGGGACCTGCTGGAGATCGAGCGGCTGGCGCGGCGCGCGCCGCGGGCGCATCCGGGGCTGAACGTGACCGTGGTCCGGCCCGCCGTGCTGGTCGGGGGCACGGACACCGCGCTGACCAGGTACTTCGAGTCGCCTCGACTGCTGGTCGTCGCCGGGTCGCGGCCCGCGTGGCAGTTCTGTCACGTCGAGGATCTGTGCAGCGCTCTGGAGTACGCCGTCCTGGAGAAGGTCGACGGGGAACTGGCGGTCGGCTGTGACGGGTGGCTGGAGCAGGAGGAGGTGGAGGAGCTGAGCGGGATCCGGCGGATGGAGCTGCCGTCGGCCGTCGCGCTCGGCGCTGCGGCCCGGCTGCACCGGATCGGGCTCACTCCCTCTCCGGCGGGGGACCTGGCGTACACGATGTATCCCTGGGTGGTCAGCGGGAGCCGGCTGCACGATGCCGGGTGGCGGCCGGGGTGGACCAACGAGGAAGTGCTCGCGGAGCTGCTGGGGGAGGTCTCCGGGCGGCATACGGTCGCGGGGCGCCGGCTGGGGCGGAAGGACGCGACGGCTGCGGGCGCGGCGGGTGCGACGGTGGCCCTGCTGGGCGCCGCCGCTGTGGTCCGGCGGGCTCGGAAGGCCCGGCGGCGGTGAGGCGTGGGGGCTTTGCCCCTTGACCTCCGCCAGGGGGGCTCCCGCCCCTGGAGCCCCGGCCTGTGCCCGCCCAGCACCCGCCTCGGTGGGCCGACGAGCGGCCGTGGCCCTGCCCCGGTGGGCCGGCAGCCCCTGTAGAAGGCTCCAAGGCGGCACGCGCGTGTGCCTGGTGAAAGTCGTATTCCTCGTCGTCGGGGGCATGCGGCACGATGGACCCATGGCAGCTACGAACGATCACCCCGGTGAGCAGGCGGCTCAGGATCCCATCAAGCTGATCGGCATCCGCGAGACCGCGCTGTCCGTGGACGAGGTGTTCCGGGCCGTCGGGGACGACGCCGCCGGCGGCGTCGCGCTCTTCGTGGGGACCGTGCGGAACCACGACGGGGGCGCCGACGTCGACGCGCTCGGGTACTCCTGCCATCCCAGCGCCGAGGCCGAGATGCGGCGGATCGCCGAGAAGGTCGTCGCCGAGTACCCGGTGCGCGCGCTGGCCGCCGTCCACCGGGTCGGCGACCTCGACGTCGGGGACCTCGCCGTCGTCGTGGGCGTGTCGTGCCCGCACCGGGCCGAGGCCTTCGAGGCGTGCCGCAAGCTGATCGACGACCTCAAGCACGAGGTGCCCATCTGGAAGCAGCAGAAGTTCTCCGACGGGACCGAGGAGTGGGTCGGCGCCTGCTGACATCAGCCGCACCCGTGTTCACGTTCGGCCCACCTCCCACTCCGGTTGCGTAACCGACCCCCTGGCGTGAGCGTTGTCAGTGCGGATGGTTAATCTGCTGATCAGTCAGTCGCGGACGCTCATGGGGTTGGGAGGTCGGCATGGCGGCGCTTGCCTGGTTGCTGATTCCGCTTGTGGCTGCGGTCGGTGCCGGTCTGTGGGGAAGCTGGGCCAACCGCACTCGACGGGCCCGCAGCGACGGGCCCGAACTGGACGGGTACGCACGCTTCCGCGAGGCCATGGAGAAGCCCCGCTCGGGCGCGCACGGCGCCTGACGGGGGTGCCCTGACGGTGCGCTGACAGAGGCGTCCCGTACTGTCGTTGCATGCCACGCCGCACCGCGACGATGCTCGCCTCCACCCTGATGCTGATCGCGCTCCTGTGCGCGGGAGTGCTCATCCCCGTGCCGTACTCGGAGATGTCCCCCGGGCCGACCGTGAACACGCTCGGGGAGCACGCGGGCGAGCCGGTGCTGGAGATCGAGGGGC
This sequence comes from Streptomyces sp. BK340, assembly GCF_007827595.1. Taxonomy (GTDB): domain Bacteria; phylum Actinomycetota; class Actinomycetes; order Streptomycetales; family Streptomycetaceae; genus Streptomyces. The sequence continues at coordinate 160,878 of NZ_VISR01000016.1, read as the reverse complement.
ACAAGACCTACCCGACGGACGGGCATCTCAACATGACCACCGTCCGGGTCACCAGCGCCGACTTCCGGATGAACCTGGTGGAGGCCGTCTACGGCTGGCTGGCGCACGACACCAAGGTCGTGCCGCACGACACGCTGTACCCGGACGGCAAGACGGAGGAGCAGTCCACCCAGGAGAACGCCGAGGAGTTCAGCCAGTCCCAGGAGAGCGCCAAGGTCGCCGCCCTGAAGGAACTGGGCGTCCCGGTGAAGTCCTGGGTGATCGTCTCCACCGTCGTCAAGGGCTCCCCGGCCGAGGGCCGGCTGCACGCCGGTGATGTGATCAAGGCCGTGGACGGTACGGCCGTGAAGCAGCCGTCCGATGTCGCCAAGCTCGTCACCAAGCACAAGCCGGGGCAGAACGTCGTCTTCACCGTCGTCCCCGTCAAGGAGCAGGCCGCCGCCCAGAAGGAGCACAAGACGGCGACCAGGACGCAGGACGTGAAGATCACGACGGCGACCTCCGCCGACAGCGGCGTCAAGCGGGCCATCGTCGGGATCTCCGCCGGGACCGACCACACCTTCCCGTTCACCATCGACATCAAGCTCGCCGACGTCGGCGGGCCCAGCGCCGGCCTGATGTTCGCGCTCGGCATCTACGACAAGCTCACCCCGGGCAGTCTCACCGGCGGCAAGTTCGTCGCGGGCACCGGGACGATCGACGACAACGGCACGGTCGGGCCGATCGGCGGCATCGAGATGAAGACCGTCGGCGCGCGCAGCAAGGGTGCCCAGTACTTCCTGACCCCCGCCGAGAACTGCGCGGCCGCCGCCAAGGACACCCCGGGCGGGCTCACCCTGGTCAAGGTCAAGACCATCGGCGACGCGCTCGGCGCCCTGAAGGACATCCGCAGCGGCGACACCGCCGCCCTGCCGAAGTGCACCGTCAAGGGCTGACGAGCGGATCCCGCTGCGGCGAGCGGATTCCGGTACACGGCTGGGGGCGCCCCTTGTGACAAGGGGCGCCCCCAGCGCCGTACAGGATCTGCGAGAAGAGTGCGAGAAGAGGACGTCAGTCCGCGAAGGTGGTCGACAGGGCCTCGGCCAGGCCGGGCACCAGGTCCGGGCCCGTCAGGACCTCCGTGGCGGAGTCCTTCTCGCGCAGCCGCAGCGCCGAGTCGCGGCTGCCGTCGCGCAGCACCGCGACCGTCATGCGGACCTCCTGGCGCTCGGGGTGGTCCGCCACCCACTGGGCCAGCTTGGCCTCGCTCAGGCCCTGGGGGACCTGCGCCTCGGCCGACGGCGGCAGCATCAGGCGCTCCACCGTCAGCGCGCAGCCGACCACCGCGTCCGGCCAGGCGATGGTGCCGAGGAACTCGTCGAGCGGCTTGTCCGTCGGGACCTCGTCCTGCTCGATCGGGGTGAGACCGGTCGTCTCGGACTCGTCCTGCAGGCCGAGCTGGGCGGCGAGCGAGGGTTCCTGAGCCCGCAGCCGTGCGGTGTCTACGAGGGCGAAAAGGCGAGCGGGCTGGTCCCAGCCGAGGCCGGAGGCGTACTCGTCGATCTCGAGTACGGCCCGGGTGAGCGGGCTCGCTGCCATGGGAGTGTTGGACATGGTCACAATCCTGCCTCGTTACCGGCCGGAATCGGGAACCGAGTAAACCGTGAGTAAGTTGCATAGGTGTGGGCCCGCGATCACGGGGGGCCACGGAGGGCCCGCGAACACGAGGGCCTGACGGATCGACAGCGAACTTCGAGGTGCGCACCTTGGCTTTCCAGATGCCGGACCGCGGCGGAGGCCCGACGGGACCGCGGATCAGAGCGGGCCGCCCGTCCCGGCGCGCCCGGACCCTGCTCATGACACTGGGCGTCCTGTCCGTCCTCGGCATGGCGTTCACCATGTTCGCGGGCTTCTGGACGGACTGGCTGTGGTACCGGTCGGTGCACTACTCGTCCGTGTTCACCACTACGCTGTCGACCAAGATCGGGCTGTTCTTCGTCTTCGGTCTGCTGATGGCTCTCGCCGTGGGCTTCAACATCTGGCTCGCGCACCGGCTGCGGCCCCCGCTGAGTGCCATGTCCATGGAACAGCAGAGCCTGGACCGCTACCGGATGGGCATCGCGCCGTACAAGACGTGGATGCTGCTCGCCGTCACCTCCCTCGTCGGCCTGATCGCGGGCGCCTCGGCGTCCAGCCAGTGGCGCACCTGGCTGATGTGGGTCAACGGCGTGCCCTTCCACCAGAAGGACCCGCAGTTCCACCTCGACGTCTCCTTCTACGCCTTCGATCTGCCCTGGTACCGGTTCCTGCTCGGCTTCGGATTCGCCACCGCGATCCTCTGCCTGATCGCCGCCGCGCTCACCCACTACCTGTACGGCGGGCTGCGCGTCACCAGCCCGGGCGCGCGCGCCACCGCCGCCGCGACCGGGCATCTGTCGGTGCTCCTCGGCATCTTCGTCGCGCTGAAGGCGGTCGCCTACTGGCTCGACCGGTACGGCCTCGCCGTCAAGTCCAGCGACTTCAAGACGACCGGCAACTGGACCGGCCTGCGTTACGTCGACGCCAACGCCTATCTGCCGGCCAAGACGATCCTGTTCTGCATCGCGGTCATCTGCGCACTGCTGTTCTTCGCCACCCTGTGGCGGCGCACCTGGCAGCTGCCCGTCATCGGCTTCGGCCTGATGGTGCTCTCCGCGATCCTGATCGGCGGCCTGTACCCGGCCATCGTGCAGAAGTTCCAGGTCCAGCCCAACGAGCAGGCCAAGGAAGCCCCGTACGTCCAGAAGAACCTCAAGGCGACCCGTGAGGCGTACGGCATCGACGACGCCAAGGTCACCGAGTACCCGGGCAAGTCCGGCACCGCGGACAAGACCAAGCTGCGCGACCAGGTCGACGACACGGCCAGCATCCGCATCATGGACCCGAACGTCGTCTCGCCGACGTTCCAGCAGCTGCAGCAGATCCGGAACTACTACGGGTTCCCGACCAACCTCGACGTCGACCGGTACGCCAAGGACGGCAAGGACCAGGACACCGTCATCGGTCTGCGCGAGCTGAACCTGGACGGCATCCCGAAGAACAACTGGATCAACGACCACTTCCGCTACACGCACGGCTTCGGCGTGGTCGCAGCCAAGGGCACCGAGGCCGACCCCGAGGGCCGCCCGGTCTTCACCGAGAAGAACCTGCCGTCCCAGGGGGACCTGGGCACGTACGAGCAGCGGATCTACTACGGCGAGAAGACCACCACGTACTCGATCGTCGGCGGTCCCCAGAAGGAGATCGACTACTCCGACGACCAGGGCGAGAAGACCACCAGCTACACCGGCAAGAGCGGCGTCAACCTCGACGACCCGATCAACCGGGCCGCGTACGCGGTGGCGTTCAACGAGCCGCAGATCCTCTACTCCGGCGCGATCGGCAAGGGCTCGCGGATCCTGTACAACCGCACACCCAAGGACCGCGTCGAGGCGGTCGCCCCCTGGCTGACCATCGACGGCGACGCCTACCCGGCCGTGGTGAACCACCGCATCCAGTGGATCGTGGACGCGTACACGACCACGAACGGATACCCGTACGCCTCCCGTACGACCCTCGGTGACACGACGGCCGACTCGCTGACCGCGAACAACAACTCCCGCGCGGTGGTGGCCCAGCAGAACCAGGTCAACTACATCCGCAACTCGGTGAAGGCGACCGTCGACGCGTACACCGGCGAGGTCAAGCTCTACCAGTGGGACACCAAGGACCCGGTGCTGAAGACCTGGATGAAGGCCTTCCCCGGCACGGTGAAGCCCCGCGCGGACATCTCCGCGGACCTGATGGCCCATCTCCGCTACCCGCAGGACCTGTTCAAGGTCCAGCGCGAGCTGCTCACCCGCTACCACGTGACGGACGCGCAGACCTTCCTCAGCGGCAGCGAGGTGTGGGAGGTCCCGGACGACCCGACCAACGACTCCGGCAGCGCGGTGCCGCCGTACTACCTGAGCATGAAGATGCCGGACCAGGCGGCGCAGGCGTTCTCGCTGACGACGACGTTCACGCCGAACGGGCGGGACAACCTCAGCGCGTTCATGTCCGTCGACTCCGATCCGCGGGCCAGCGACTACGGCAAGATCAGAGTCCTGAAACTGCCGACGAGCACGACCGTCGACGGACCCAAGCAGGTCCAGAGCCAGTTCAACTCCCAGGCGGACATCGCCGAGACGATCAGCCTCCTGTCCAGAGGCCACTCGAAGGTCGAGTACGGCAACCTGCTGACCGTGCCGCTCGACGGGGGCCTGCTGTACGCGGAGCCCGTCTACGTACGCGGTGGTGAACTCAAGTACCCCTTGCTGCGCAAGGTGTTGGTGACTTACGAGGGCAAGACCGCCTTCGAGGACACGCTGGACGAGGCGCTCAACAAGGTGTTCGGAGTGAACGGGTCGACCACACCGCCCGATACCGGCACCACCAATCCGCCCGGCACCACCAACCCGACGGTGCAGCAGGCGCTGGAAGACGCGCAGAAGGCCTTCGCCGCCGGGCAGCAGGCCCTCAAGGAGGGGCCGGACTGGGACGCGTACGCCAAGGCCCAGAAGGATCTGCAGGATGCGCTGAAGCGGGCCGAGGACGCACAGTCCAAGGCCGGCAGGACGACCGACAAGACGGCTGACAGGACAGCGGACAAGGCGACCGACAAGACAGCGGACAAGAACGCGAGTTGATCAAGGCCACTCTGCGCCGTGGTACTGTTACCAGGCAACGGCGCGGGGTGGAGCAGCTCGGTAGCTCGCTGGGCTCATAACCCAGAGGTCGCAGGTTCAAATCCTGTCCCCGCTACTGAAGTCGAAGGCCCGGATCCTAAGGGATCCGGGCCTTCGTGGTGTGCGAACTCATGTACAGGCGTGGAATGACCGCCGCGCCGCCGTGGGGAGTTGGACGACTTGTGTTTGACTTATCTCTCTGTGGGCATGTCGACAAAACGCTGAAGTGACCTCACGGGCTGCGGTATACCGGGTGTACCCAGGTTGCAGGTGGTGCGACGATGGACGTTATGGGGGACAAGGCAACTCTGTTCGAGACAGGGCGATTTGTGCAGCCTTCGAGTGAGGAGCCGACGCGGGACGAGATGGGCGACATGGGGGACGCCGCCGAGGAGGTACGCCTCCGGCTCGCCGCCGAGACCGGCGACACCGAGGCGATGAGCGTCCTCGGTGCCATCCTGCTGCGCCGCGGTGATCTCGACGGAGCGGAGCCCCAGCTGCGTGCCGCCACCGCGGCCGGGGACCGGGCCGCGGCCAACAACCTGGGTGTCCTCCTGCACCAGCGCGGCTACCCCGAGGAGGCCGCCGGCTGGTGGCGGATCGCCGCCGTCGCCGGTTCGGCCGCCGCCGCGCACGCGCTGGGCCGGCACCACCGCGAGCGCGGGGACGAGCCCGCCGCCGAGTACTGGCTGCGCCAGTCCGCCGAGCAGGGCCATGCGCTGGGCGCGTACGCGCTCGCCGACCTGCTGGAGCACCGCGCGGACGCCGGCTCCGAACAGTGGATGCGCGCCGCCGCCGAACGCGGGCACCGCGAGGCCGCCTACCGGCTCGCACGCGCGCTCGACCGCAGGGTCGCGCAGGAGGACGAGAGCGGGACCGACAACGCTGTCGAGGAGATCGAGCAGTGGTACCGGCAGGCCGCCGCGCGCGGCCACCGGCGGGCCGCGCTGCACCTCGGCGCGATCCTGGAGAAGCGCGGGGAGCTGAAGGAGGCCGGGCGCTGGTACCTGACCTCCGCCAAGGACGGGGAAGCGCGTGCCGCCTGCGCGCTCGGGTTCCTGCTGCGGGACGCCGGGGACACCGAGAGCGCGGCCGTGTGGTGGCTCAGGGCCGCGCAGGACGGCGACGGCAACGCGGCCAACGCGCTGGGCGCGCTGCACGCCGAGCGCGGCGAGACACAGACCGCCGAGCGGTGGTACAGGGCGGCGCTGGACGCCGGCGACGACAACGGGGCGTACAACCTCGGGCTGCTCTGCGCCGAGCAGGGGCGGACCGCGCAGGCCGAGCAGTGGTACCGGCGGGCCGCCTACGCCGGGCACCGGGAGGCGGCGAACGCGCTGGCCATCCTGCTGCTCCAGGGCGGCGACACGAGCGGTGCGGAGCCCTGGTTCTCCAAGGCGGCCGAGGCCGGGAGCGTGGACGCCGCGTTCAACCTGGGGATCCTGCACGCCGGGCGGGGCGAGGATCGGTTCGCTCTGCGCTGGTACGAGCGGGCGGCCGCCGCCGGGCACACCGAGGCGGCGCTTCAGGTCGGGATCGCACGGCTGCGCGAGGGCGACGAGCCGGAGGCCGAGCGGCATCTGCGGTGCGCGGCCGGCGGCGGCAGCGCCGAGGCGGCGTACCGGCTGGCCACAGTGCTGGACGCGCGGCGGCCGCCGGAGCCCGCGCACGAGCTGGGCGAGATCGTGCACGAGAAGACCGAGTGCGAGGAGTGGTACGAGCGGGCGGCCTCCCAGGGGCACCGGCGCGCGCAGGTGCGGGTGGGCATGCTCGCGGCGGCCCGGGGTGACGTCGTCGAGGCTGCGCGGTGGTACCGGGCGGCGGCGGAGGCCGGATCGCGCAACGGGGCGTTCAACCTGGGGCTGCTGCTGGCCCGGGAGGGCAGCGAGCCGGAGGCGGCCGTGTGGTGGACGCGGGCCGCTGACGCGGGGCACGGGCGGGCGGCTCTCCGGCTGGCCCTCGTCTACGCGCGTCGCGGGGAGCTGGCCGAGGGGCAGAAGTGGGCCGACCGGGCGGTGGCGCTCGGGCCCGCGGAGGTCGCGGAGCGGGCGGGACGGCTGCGGGACGCGCTGCGGGAGGAGCTTTCCGCGTGACCCCGGCCACTCGCCCCTAATGGATTTGCTTCAGCGGGCTGCCCTCACGTAGTGTCGTGTTCACCGACGCGGGGTGGAGCAGCTCGGTAGCTCGCTGGGCTCATAACCCAGAGGTCGCAGGTTCAAATCCTGTCCCCGCTACTGAAGGCCTAGGGCCGGAATCCAGGAATGGATTCCGGCCCTAGGTGCGTTCATGGGCGCCTGCGCATCAGCATGTAAAAAAGGGGGGCTTGCGCCCCCCTCGTGTCATGTGCCTCGTGTCACGTGCCGGCGCAGGTCGGGCACAGTCCCCGGTACGTCACCTCGACGTCCGACACCGTGAAGCCGAAGCGCTCCGTGTCGGGGAGGTCGGCGAGCGGGTTCCCCGTGGGGTGCACGTCACGGATCGCGCCGCACTGGGCGCAGACCAGGTGGTGGTGCGGCCGGTGCGCGTTCGGGTCGTACCGCTTGGCGCGCTTGTCCGTGGAGACCTCGAGCACCTCACCGAGGGAGACCAGCTCACCCAGCGTGTTGTAGACGGTCGCCCGGGAGATCTCCGGCAGCTTCACGACGGCCCGCGCGTGGACCTCGTCGGCCGTCAGATGGACATGCTCGCCGTCGAGAACCTCGGCCACGACGCGCCGCTGTGCGGTCATCCGCCATCCGCGTCCGCGCAGCCGTTCCAGAAGGTCGCTCATGCGGACAGTGTAACGGAATCGAGACCAGGTTCCGAATAGGTGTGACTTTGGAATGTTGACGGACTTGGACTAAGTCCAATGTTGGGATCTCATGCGGGTACCTGCTGCCGCGCCGGCGCCCAGCAGCGGATGATGTCGCGGACCGAGACGATGCCGGCGGGCTCGCCGCGGTCGAGGACGACCAGATGCCGGAAGCCGCCGTGCGCCATGGCGCGGGCCGCCTCCTCAAGGGTCCAGGTCGGGGTCGCGAAGACGACGTCGGTGGTGGTGTGGGCGTGGATGAGCTCCGCGTCCGGGCTCTGGCCGAGGCCCACGGAGTTGAGGATGTCGCGCTCGGTGATGATCCCGATGCCGCCGGCATCGGGATCGAGGATCACAGCGGCGCCGACGCGACGGGCGGACATCAGGGCGGCAGCCTGGCGGAGGGTGTGGTTGGGGCCGAGGGTGAGGACCATGGTGCTCATGGCGTCACGGACGAGCATGGATGGGCCACCTCCTACGGGAATCCCCGAGTCCGCGGCTCCGGCCGTTGGTTCAGGGATTCACAAGTTCACAAGTGGGGGTGGCCTCAGGATGCCAGGTAAAGGACGGGTCAACAAGAGGGCGCGCGCGGCCAGTTGAGGGCGTGCGCGGGCTTCTCTCCTTCCTCAGTAGCGCTGGTATTGAACTTTGCTTCCAGTGGGGTGCGGCGTGGCTCTGCACTCCGCCGGTGAGCTGCGTAGTTGCTGTCGATGCCTGTCGTCGTCGGTCTTCGGTCGACCTCATCTCGCGCGGGCGTGCAACCTGCCGTGAGTGTTTGGGAGTACCTACGGGCGGACGTCCAAGCCGCGGCCACCCCCTGGTGGTCGCTGCAGGTCGGCACGCGGGCCCAGCGCGCCGGCCGTCGACGACCGCCCGGCATGGCGTCGGGCGGCAGCTTTGAAGGAGAAATGCTCCGTGGCTCTCAGTTTTGCCAGGAAGGCAGCCATGGCGGCCGTCGCGGTCGCCGCGCTCGGAGGGGTCTCGTTCGGCGCCTCCGCGAGCGAGGCGGCGCCGAGCCCGGCCGCCCATCCGGCGTCCGCACCTGCCTCCGCCGTCGCCGAGCGGTCTGCTTCCGCTCACCGGCAGGTGCCGCAGGTGGTCACGCAGGTGATCGGCAGGGGCCGGGTGGACGGGCACCGTTGGTCGGTGGCGCTGGAGTTCCACCGGACGCTGCCCAAGGGCTACACCCTGCCGACGCTTCCCGATGGATCCACGGCCCCTGGTACGTCGCTGTTGTGCCAGCGCATGTACATCGGCGGCGTCCGTATCGACCACCAGGGCGGCCGGTGGGCCGACTGCCAGCCCGTCACCGGCACGCAGGACCCTCATGCCTCGGGCGAACTGGGGTTGTGGGGTCTGCACGACAAGGGTCTCAGCGGCAGCCGGCTCATGGTCTCCAACCCCGAAGCCGACGTCGCCTACGGCGTGGTCTCGCTCTCCGACGGCACCCAGGTCAAAGCCGCCACCGTCACCGTCCCCGGCACCACCTACCGTGCCTGGGCCGCGGCCATCCGCGACGGACGGACCATCACCGCAGTCGACCAGTACGACATCCACCACAAGCGACTCACCCACGACACCAACTGGCGCTGACCAGCCAGGCGAAGGACGGGCACCTCCTGCTGTGCAGCCAAGTGACCGCAAGGCCGCGGACCGCGGACCGGATTCGGAGTTCACCCGGTTCGTCGCCGCCCGTTGGCGAGCCCTGACCCACACCGCGTACCTGCTCACGGGCGACTTCCACGAAGCGGAAGACCTGGTGCAGACGACGCTGGCCAAGGTGTACCCGCACTGGCGGCGACTGGAGCCGGAGCGCGCCGAACACTACGTTCGCCGCGCACTGGTCAACACCAACCGCAGCCGGCATCGCCGCCGCAGGATCACCCACCTCCTTCTCCCGACACTGCCCGACACCGGCACCGTCCACGACGACGGGGCCGGTGTCGGAGGCGTGGACGTGTACGACGCCCTGGCTCGCGAGCTCGCCGACCTGCCCGAGCGCCAGCGGGCTGTCGTGGTGCTGCGCTACTGCGAGGATCTGTCCGTCGAGGAAGTGGCAGACGTCCTCGGCTGTTCGGTCGGCACCGTGAAGAGCCAGGCGTCCCGGGCCCTGGCCAAACTGCGCAGCCGGTCGACCCTCGCCTGCAACTACCCGCCCAGCCGCCCTGCAGAGGCACGATGACTCCAGACCACGGCCAAGAAGACTGGGCACGCGCCGCCTTCGCCCGGTCACGCGAGGCCTACCCCTCGTCCCAGGCTCCCGTCGACCAGATCCTGACCGCCGCGCGCGCCCGCAGGAAACGCCGCCGTGCGGCGGCTGCCGTGGCAAGTGCCGCGTGCGTGCTCGGCCTCGGCCTGACGGTTGCGTTCCTGAAGCCACCGTCTGATGCCGTCGCCCCTGCGCGCCGGCCCTCACCCCCCGCGAGCTCCTCCTTCACCCCGGCTCCCGGCCCGGTCGGTGTCCGGGTGGCCGAGGGGACGACGGACGGGCACCGTTGGTCGGTGGCGCTGGAGTTCCACCGGACGCTGCCCAAGGGCTACACCCTGCCGACGCTTCCCGATGGATCCACGGCCCCTGGTACGTCGCTGTTGTGCCAGCGCATGTACATCGGCGGCGTCCGTATCGACCACCAGGGCGGCCGGTGGGCCGACTGCCAGCCCGTCACCGGCACGCAGGACCCTCATGCCTCGGGCGAACTGGGGTTGTGGGGTCTGCACGACAAGGGTCTCAGCGGCAGCCGGCTCATGGTCTCCAACCCCGAAGCCGACGTCGCCTACGGCGTGGTCTCGCTCTCCGACGGCACCCAGGTCAAAGCCGCCACCGTCACCGTCCCCGGCACCACCTACCGTGCCTGGGCCGCGGCCATCCGCGACGGACGGACCATCACCGCAGTCGACCAGTACGACATCCACCACAAGCGACTCACCCACGACACCAACTGGCACTGACCACCACCGCCAGCAGATGCGGCGAACGCCAGGATCTCGGCCCACCTGCGGCACACCGGGTGGTGGGCCGGAGATCCCGTCCACGCTCCGGCGTCAGTAGCGCCCGTTCAGATACCCCAGCAACTCGTCGTGCAGCAGTCCGTTGGACGCGGCCGCGTTGCCGCTGTGCGGGCCCGGGCGGCCGTCGAGGCCGGTGAAGGTGCCGCCGGCCTCGGTGACGATGATCGCGTTGGCAGCCATGTCCCACAGGGACAGCTCCGGTTCGGCGCAGATGTCGACCGAGCCCTCGGCCACCATCATGTAGGGCCAGAAGTCGCCGTACGCGCGCGTGCGCCACACCTCGCGGGTGAGGTCGAGGAAGCCGTTCAGGCGGCCCTGCTCCTCCCAGCCGGAGAGCGAGGAGTACGCGAAGGAGGCGTCCGGGAGCTTGCCGACGCGGGAGACGTGGATGCGGGTCGCGGCGGACAGGCTGCGGCCGGTGAAGGCGCCGTGCCCCTTCGCGGCCCACCAGCGGCGGCCGAGGGCGGGGGCGGAGACGACGCCGACGACGGGGTGGTAGCCGCCCTCGCCCGCTTCCGTCAGGGAGATGAGGGTGGCCCAGACGGGGACGCCGCGGACGTAGTTCTTGGTGCCGTCGATCGGGTCGATCACCCAGCGGCGGGGGCCGGTGCCCTCGACGCCGTACTCCTCGCCGAGGACCGCGTCCCGGGGGCGGGCGCGCTGGAGCTGGCCGCGGATGAGCTCTTCCGCCGCCTTGTCCGCTTCGCTCACCGGGGTCATGTCCGGCTTCGTCTCCACCTTAAGATCGAGGGCCTTGAAGCGGTCCATGGTGGCGGCGTCGGCCGCGTCCGCGAGGACGTGGGCGAGGCGGAGGTCGTCGAGGTAGTCCGGCATGTGAGGAACGGTATCCGGCGAGGGGGTACGGGGCCATAGGGGGCCCGGGGGACGGGAGCCGGGCCGGTTCCTTCGGTGCATCGGTGGCGGAGGGCGCCCCTCCGCACCACCGCGAACCCTTGACAGTGCATGTACGCGCGTCAAATCTGGGCGCAGAGTTGCTCGCCCCAGGGAGGCGATGATGCCTGCAGCCCGGGAATCGCTACTGGACGCCGCCTGCACGGCGCTCGGGCGTCGGCCGTGGTCCGCGGTGCGGATGGTCGACGTGGCAGCGGCGGCCGGGGTGTCCCGGCAGACGCTGTACAACGAGTTCGGGAGCAAGGAGGGGCTGGCCAGGGCCCTGGTGCGACGGGAGGCCGACGGGTATCTCGCCGGCGTGGAACGGGCCCTGGCCGCGCACACCGACCCGCGGGACCGGCTGACCGCCACCGCCGAGTGGATGGCGACGGCCGCCCGGGACAACGCGCTGGTACGGGCCATGCTCACCGGCTGCTGGAGCGAGCGTCTGCCCACACCGACCCTGTCCGCCGTGCCGTCCTCCTCCGCCGTACCCGCGCAGCGCCGCGCCGACGGCCCGCTGCCCTCCCCCCGCGACTTCGTGCAGATCGTGCGGGACCGGGCGGTGACGGTGCTGGCCGGTCCGGGCGTGGCCACCACGGACACCGCCGAGCTGGTCCGCTCCTGCGAGCTGGCCGTACGGGTCGCCCTGTCGTGTGTCGCGGCCCCGCCGGGTGAGGGGGGAGTGGCCGAGCTGGTGCGCAGCGCCCTGGTGCGGCAGCGCGTCGGCTAGAGGTCTGCCGGACGGGTCAGGGCGCAAAGCCCCCGAGTCCGGGTGGCGGGTCGGGCCGGCAGGCCCAGGGCCGGGCCGGCCGACGGGCCGGGACCCGAAGCACCTAGTGCGCCGACCCCGACAGCTGCAGCCCGATCACGCCGACGATCACCAGGGAGATCGAGACGATCTTCAGGGTCGACACCAGGTCGCCGAGGAAGACCATGCCGTAGATCGCGGTGCCCGCCGCGCCGATCCCGGTCCACACCGCGTACGCGGGACCGACGTCGAGCTTCTTCAGGGAGAGGGTCAGCAGACCGAAGCTGCCCAGCGCGAAGGAGGCGAAGGCGACCGTCGGCCACAGGCGGGTGAAGCCGTGGGAGAGCTTGAGGCACACGGCGAAGCCGGTCTCCAGAATCCCGGCCACGATGACCAGCAGCCACGCCATGTGCTGTCCTCCCGTAGGTCCGGCCGTCCGGCTGGGTGCGATTATGCACTTACCGTCCAGGGACCCCGGCAAACAAGTGCGATGCTCAGTCGCCTTCCCGACGCTCCCGCGTCGCCAGCAGCCGGCGCAGGGAGAACAGCCGCGCCGGGTCCGCGTGACCCTCCTCGACCCACGCGTCCAGCGCGCAGTCCGGTTCGTCGTGGCTGCACGCGCGCGGGCAGCCCTCGGTGCCCGGTACCAGGTCCGGGAAGGCGTGGATCACCCGGTACGGGTTGATGTGCGCGAGACCGAAGGAACGCACGCCCGGGGTGTCGATGACCCAGCCGTCCGCGCTGTTCAGCGGCAGTGCCAGCGCCGAGGTGGTGGTGTGCCGGCCGCGGCCGGTCACCGCGTTGACGTGCCCCGTCGTACGGCGGCGGTCCTCCGGGACCAGCGCGTTGACCAGGGTCGTCTTACCGACGCCCGAGTGGCCCACGAAGGCGGTGATCTTGCCGTTCAGGTGCTCGCGCACCTGGTCCGCGGCACCGCCGTTCTCCAGCTCCTCGCGGCTGGTGACGATGTAGGGGATGTCGAGGGCGCCGTACAGTTCCAGCAGCTTGTCCGGCGGGGCCAGGTCCGACTTGGTCATCACCAGCAGCGGTTCCAGACCGCCGTCGTAGGCCGCGACCAGACAGCGGTCGATCAGCCGGGGGCGGGGCTCCGGGTCCGCCAGGGCCGTGACGATGGCCAGCTGGTCCGCGTTGGCGACGACCACCCGCTCGAAGGGGTCGTCGTCATCGGCCGTACGACGCAGCAGCGAGCTGCGCTCCTCGATGCGCACGATCCGCGCGAGCGTGTCCTTCTTGCCGGACAGGTCGCCGACCAGGGCCACCCGGTCGCCCACCACGGCCGCCTTGCGGCCCAGTTCGCGGGCCTTCATGGCCATGACCGGGCGGTCTTCGACCAGGCAGGTCAGCCGGCCCCGGTCGACGGTGAGGACCATGCCCTCGGCCGCGTCCTCGTGCTTGGGCCGGATGTTCGTGCGCGGCCGGTTGCCCTTGCGGTTGGGGCGGCTGCGGATGTCGTCCTCGTCGGTGTGCTTGCCGTAGCGGCGCATGGTTCCAGTCCGCCCGTCAGTTCCCGAGCATTCCGGCCCACATGTCGGGGAAGTCCGGCAGGGTCTTCGCCGTCGTCGCCACGTTCTCGATCTGCACGCCCTCGACCGCCAGGCCGATGATCGCACCGGCCGTTGCCATGCGGTGGTCCTCGTAGGTGTGGAAGGTGCCGCCGTGCAGCGGGCGCGGGCGGATGTGCAGGCCGTCGGCCGTCTCGGTGACGTCGCCGCCGAGTTCGTTGATCTCCTTGGTGAGCGCGGCCAGCCGGTCCGTCTCGTGCAGCCGCAGGTGGGCCACGCCACGGAGTGTGGAGGGCGAGTCCGCGAGGGCCGCGACCGCCGCGATGCCCGGGGTCAGCTCGCCCACGTCGCCCAGATCGACGTCGATGCCGTGGACGGCGCCCGAGCCGGTGAACTCCAGCCCGTACTCGGTCAGCTCGCAGGAACCGCCCATCTCGGTGAAGATCTCCCGCAGCCGGTCACCCGGCTGGGTGGTGCGGGCCGGCCAGTCCGGGATCAGCACCTTGCCGCCGGTGACCAGGGCCGCCGCCAGGAACGGCTGGGCGTTCGACAGGTCCGGCTCGATCGTCAGGTCCCGGCCGAGCAGAGCGCCCGGCGTCACCCGCCACACGTTCGGCTCGCCGCCCGACTCCGGGGTGTCCACCTGGGCGCCGACCGCGCGCAGCATGTCCACGGTCATCCGGATGTGCGGCATGGAGGGCAGGGACGTGCCGGTGTGGCGGACCTCGACACCCTGGTTGAAACGCGGGCCGGACAGCAGCAGCGCCGAGACGAACTGGGAGGACGAGGAGGCGTCGATCGACACCGGGCCGCCGTCCAGCGCCCCGCTGCCGTGCACGGTCAGCGGCAGCGCGCCCCGGCCGTCGTCGTCGATCCGGGCGCCGAGCACGCGCAGCGCGTCGATCACACCGTTCAGCGGGCGCTCGTACGACCGCGGGTCCCCGTCGAACCGGATGGGACCGTCGGCCAGCGCGGCCACCGGCGGCAGGAAGCGCATCACCGTGCCGGCGTTGCCGACGTCGACGGTGGCCGGACCGCGCAGGCCCGTGGGCAGCACCCGCCAGGCCTCACCGGAGCCGTCCGGGCCCCCCGCGACGGAGGAGCTGGACGACACGGTCTCCTCGATCTCCACGCCCATGGCCCGCAGGGCACCGGCCATCAGCAGCGTGTCGCGGGAGCGCAGCGGGCGGCGCAGCCAGCCGGGCTCGGAGGCCAGGGCGGCGAGCACGAGGGCGCGGTTGGTGACCGACTTGGACCCGGGCACGTGGACCGTCGCGTCGACGGCTCCGCTCGCGTGCGGGGCGGGCCAGAGGGCGGGGTGGGCGGTGTTCGGGGCCATGGGGCCACTTTATAAGGAGGGCCCGGCGTCAACCTTCCAGCAGCCAGCGGCCCCCACCGATGAGCGAACACAGCGACACCGCGTGGAACAGGAACAGCCACAGCCCCGCCGGTACGTGCGTCAGCCGCGACAGCTGGTCCGCGTCCGAGTCCCCCGCGCCTCCCCGCGCCCGCTTGGCCTGCAGCTCGAAGGGCGGTCGTACGCCCCCGAAGAGCAGGAACCACACCACCGCGTACGCGAACGCCGCCTGCACCTGCGGTCCCGCCAGCCAGGACACCAGCAGGAAGGCGCCCCCGGTGAGGACCACGGTCAGGACCCCGTACGCGTTGCGGATCATCACCAGCATCACCACGAGCAGCGCGGTCGCCGCCCACAGCAGCAGTGTGATGTGGCCCGCGGCCAGGAGCGCGGCGCCGCCGAGGCCCAGCAGCGAGGGGGCCGTGTAGCCCGCGGCCGCCGTGAGGATCATGCCGAGGCCGTACGGCTTGCCGCGGCTGACCGTGAGGCCGCTGGTGTCGGAGTGCAGGCGTATGCCCGTGAGCTGCCGGCCCGTGAGCAGGGCCACCAGTCCGTGGCCGCCCTCGTGCGCGATGGTGACGGCATTGCGCGAGAGCCGCCACAGGGAGTGCGGGACGACGGCGGCGAGGGCGGCGACGAGGGTGGCGAGCACCACCCACAGATCGGGGTCGGGCTGGGCGCCGGTGAGCCGGTCCCAGAGGTCGGGCAGCGCGGTGGCGGCGAGGCTGTCCATGTGTCCGAGTGGCTCCCTGTGGTCGAGTCAGTAGGGGTCGGCGCGAAGCGCCGTCGTTGAGGGGTGGTGGCCGG
The DNA here is from genome assembly GCF_007827595.1 of Streptomyces sp. BK340. Classification (GTDB taxonomy): domain Bacteria; phylum Actinomycetota; class Actinomycetes; order Streptomycetales; family Streptomycetaceae; genus Streptomyces. The sequence goes on along the minus strand of NZ_VISR01000016.1, from coordinate 145,025 downwards.
GTGACGGGCGGGCCTGGCAGTGTGGCACGTATGTGCGGACGGTATGCATCCAGTCGTAGGCCCGAGGATCTCGCAGGAGTCTTCGAGATCGAGAAGTGGGAGCCCGAGGAGACCCTGGAGCCGGACTACAACGTGGCTCCGACCAAGGAGGTCTACGCGGTCCTGGACCGTCCTCTCAAAGACGCGTCCGAGCCCCGGCCGGTTCGGCAGCTGCGCAGGCTCAAGTGGGGACTCGTGCCCTCCTGGGCCAAGACGCCCGAGGGCGGCGCCCGGATGATCAACGCGCGCGCGGAGACCGTGCACGAGAAGCCGGCCTACCGCCGCGCCTTCGCCACCCGGCGCTGCATCCTGCCCGCCGACGGCTACTACGAGTGGGTCACCGGCAAGGACGAGCGGGAGCTGGAGGTCGAGGGGAAGAAGAAGCGGCCCCGCAAGCAGCCGTACTTCGTGCTGCCCGCCGACGGCTCGGTGTTCGCGATGGCCGGGCTGTACGAGTTCTGGCGGGACCGGACCCTGCCCGACGACCACCCGCAGGCCTGGTGGGTCACCTGCTCGGTGATCACCACGGAGGCGGAGCACACCCCGCTGGCCGTCGCCCCCGCCGAGGGCCCGCACACCCTCGCCGAGATCCACCCCCGGATGCCGCTGATGCTCACCCCGGACCGCTGGGACGCCTGGCTGGACCCCGCCCGCACCGACCCGGACGACGTCCGCGAGCTGCTCGCCCCGCCGCCGGCCGGCCTGATGCGCGCCTACCCGGTCGCCACGGCCGTCAGCAACGTCCGCAACAACGGCCCGGAGCTGCTGAAGGAGCTGGAGGCGCCGGAAGTGAGCACCCTCTTCTAGCCTTCTGGTGTGATCGAGATTGTCGAGACCGACGCCGGGACCGCCCGCATCACCTGGCACCGGGCGAAGAAGGCGCGGCTGGTGCTGGCCGTGAGCCACGGGGCCGGCGGCGGCATCGAGGCGCGGGACCTGCGGGCGCTCGCCCAGGTGCTCCCGGGACACGGCGTGACCGTGGCCCTCGTCGAGCAGCCCTGGCGGGTCGCGGGCAGGAAGGTCGCGCCCGCTCCGAAGACCCTGGACACCGGCTGGCGTGGCATCTGGCCCGCGCTGGCCGGGATGGCGCTGCCGGTGATCTCCGGCGGCCGCAGCGCGGGCGCCCGGGTCGCCTGCCGCACCGCGACGGAGCTGGGCGCGCACGCCGTGCTCGCGCTGAGCTTCCCGCTGCACCCGCCGGGCAGGCCGGAGCGCTCCCGTGCCGACGAGCTGCTCGGCGCCGGGGTGCCCACGCTCGTCGTCCAGGGCGGAAACGATCCCTTCGGCAGGCCGGACGAGTTTCCCGAGGGGTCCTTCGGGCTGGTCGAGGTGCCGTACGGCGATCACGGTTTCGCCGTGCCGAAGCGCGCCGAGATCACCCAGGAGCGGGCGCTGGAGATCGTCACCGGCGGTGTCGTGGAGTGGGCCGCGTCACTCGGCTGACCCCCGGGAATGCCGCACGGTGGAGTGCTGTTGTGGCGGACAGGAGTGCTGAAGCACCGGCACCGACGTCGTGGAGAGGAAGTCCGCCGCATGGGTTCGACCATCTGCCCGCCCGTCGCCCACCACCCCGTGGACGGGCTTCGCCCGGCAGAGTCCGATCCGAGCCGCAGCAGCCGCACTGACCTGGACTGGACGGTGCTGCACGCGGCCAAGGCCGCTCCTATTCGAGCGGCGGCAGGCACGGGTCGTGTTCTATCCTCCGAAACGAGTGGGATCGGTTTCGGTCCTGCCCGGGATCTTGAGGAGGTGGGTCCGGTCACTGGGACCGACGCAGGGACCGACAACGGCCAGGCGGAGCTGCCCGAGGGCCGGGGCGACAGCGCGGAGACGACCGCCGAGCGCAGTGCGCGCTTCGAGCGGGACGCGCTCGAATTCCTCGACCAGATGTACTCGGCCGCGCTGCGCATGACGCGCAACCCGGCGGACGCCGAGGATCTGGTGCAGGAGACGTACGCCAAGGCGTACGCGTCCTTCCACCAGTTCCGCGAGGGCACCAACCTCAAGGCGTGGCTGTACCGGATCCTCACGAACACCTTCATCAACTCGTACCGCAAGAAGCAGCGCGAGCCTCAGCGCAGTGCGGCCGAGGAGATCGAGGACTGGCAGCTCGCCCGTGCCGAGTCGCACATGTCGACGGGTCTGCGCTCCGCCGAGTCGCAGGCGCTCGATCACCTGCCCGACTCGGACGTGAAGGAAGCGCTGCAGGCGATCCCCGAGGAGTTCCGCATCGCCGTCTATCTCGCGGATGTCGAGGGCTTTGCGTACAAGGAGATCGCGGACATCATGGGGACACCCATCGGTACGGTGATGTCCCGGCTGCACCGCGGCCGCCGTCAACTGCGCGGCATGCTCGAGGACTACGCCCGTGACCGCGGGCTGGTCCCGGCGGGCGCCGGAGAGTCGAACGAAGCGAAAGGTTCGGGCTCATGAGCTGCGGAGATCCGCACGAGACGGACTGCAGTGAGGTCCTCGACCACCTGTACGAGTTCCTCGACAGCGAGATGCCGGACGTCGATCGCGACAAGTTCCAGCACCACTTCGAGGAATGCTCTCCGTGCCTGGAGAAGTACGGCCTGGAGCAGGCCGTGAAGAAGCTGGTCAAGCGCTGCTGCGGCCACGACGACGTGCCGGCCGACCTGCGCGCCAAGGTCATGGGGCGGATCGACCTGATCCGCTCCGGGCAGACCGTCCCCGAGCACGACGTGACCGTCACGCCTCAGGAGAGCTGAGGACCGGCCATCACCCGAATGTGCTAATCCTCGGGTCATGAGCCCCCGGACCCCCCGATTCCCGCCCTAGGCTCCGAGCCCGGACAGGCACGGTCGGGGGAGGGGCGTCATGGAGGCGGTTCCAGCGAGGGCACGGGCCTATGTGGTCTGCGTCGCCCTGCTGGCCGTGGTCTGTGTTCTTCCCCTGCCGGTCACCCGCACGCCCTGGTGGGTGCTCGCCCTGCTCACCGCCCTGTACGCGGCCTGCGAGCACGCCGCACGGCGCCGCCTGGGCGGTACCTTCTACCCCGTTCTGCTCGCCGGGGCGTTCCTGCTGCCCCCGGCCGCCGCCGCCCTGGTGCCGGTGCCGGCCGCCCTGCTCGCCCGTGTGGAGGAGCGGCCCGTGGGGCTGCGCCGCATGTGGCGGGCCGCGCAGCCTTCCCTCGCCGTGTGGGGCGCGGCCCGGGTGCACGGGGCGCTCGGCGGCCGGGACACCGTCGTGGCCTGCGACTTCCCCCATGCGCTCGGGCCCGCCGGGGCGGCCGTCCTCGCCTTCTGCCTGGTGCTGGCCGCGCTCGACGGCGGCCTCCTCGCGGCGGGCGTGGGGGTACCGCCCACGCCGTTGCGGCAGTGGGGCGGGGTGCCCCTGCGCCGGGCCTGGCGCGGGCTGCTGTCCCGCTCCCTCGCGCCGGTCGCCGTGCACGGACTCGCCGGGCTGATGATGGCCGTGCTGTGGCGCAGCCGGTACGGGCCCGTCGCCGCACTGCTCGTGCTGCTGCCGATGTGCGTCTCCTGCTGGGTCTTCGCCCAGTACCACCGGGAACGTGCCGCCCACCAGGCGACCATCCGCGCCCTGGTGCAGGCCGTCGACCTCAAGGACGGTTACACCCGCGGCCACAGCGAACGGGTCGGCCAGGCCTCGGTGATGATCGCCCGCGAGCTCGGCATGGACGACGAACGCGTCGAGGTGCTGCGTTTCGCCGGCATCCTGCACGACGTCGGCAAGCTCGGCGTCCCCACCCGGCTGCTGCGCAAGGACGGCCCGCTGACCCCCGAGGAACGGCGGATCATCGAGCTGCACCCCGAGTACGGCCATGAGATGGTCCGCGGGATCTCCTTCCTCGGCGAGGCCCGCGCCGCGATCCTGCACCACCACGAACGGCTCGACGGCAGCGGCTACCCCTACGGACTGGTGGGCGCTCAGATCCCCGAGTGCGCCCGCGTGGTGGCCGTCGCGGACGCCTTCGACGCGATGACCTCCACCCGCTGCTACAGCAGGGCCCGCCCGGTCGAGGTGGCCGTCACCGAGCTGGAGCGGTGCGCGGGAACCCAGTTCGACCCGCGCATGGTCACGGCGCTCGCCCGGGCCCTCGACCGCCACGGCTGGCATCCGGCCGTCACGGCCGACGAGACGGCAGAGCGGATACCGGAGCGGCAACCGGTCGCCGGCAGTCCCAGCGGGGCGTCGCGGTGACCGCCCTCCGGCTCATCCACGCCTGCGCCGCCCTCACCGCCGCCGTCTGCCTCGCCGTCACCCTGTGGACCGGCTTGGCGGACCGGCGCGTCGCACTCGCCTTCGGGGTGCTCATAGCCGTCGGCGAGCTGACCCGGTGGAGCGGAGCCCAGGTACGGCAGGCCGCGCCGCTGGGCACCGCCGGATCGCTGTCGTACGCCCTGCTCGGTGCCGACGCGGGACATCCGACCCTGCAGGACGCGCCGCAGGTCGTCACCATCGTCCTCGCCGCCTCCCTGCTCGGCGGCGTCCCGCACATCTGGTGCGGACGCACCCCGACCCTCGACCACCTCGCCCGCCGCGTCCTGACCGTCGGATTCGCCGCCGTCTGCTTCCAGCCCCTCTACAACGAGGGCGTGTTCGAGTCCTGGAACGGCGCCGCCTACGCGTTGCTGCTCATCACCCTGCTCGTCCTCACCGCCCTGTGCGACGCCGTCCTCGCCGCGGCCCTCGCCCACTCCCGCACCCACTGGCCCTTCGGTCCGCTCCTGCGCGAGGAACTGCGCGGACTGCTCGGCATCGGATCAGCCGTCTGCGCGACCGGCGCGGTGATGGCGCTCGCGGTCGCCGTGGTCGGACTGTGGGCGCTGCCGGTGTTCTGCCTGCCGCTGCTGCTCGCCCAGCTCTCCGTCCGCCGCTACGCCGCCGTGCGCGCCACCTACCGGCAGACCATCGCCTCCCTCGCCCGGGCCACCGAGATCGCCGGGTACACCCCGACGGGACACGCCCGCCGGGTCGCCGCGCTCAGCCTGGCCGTCGGCCGGGACCTGGGCCTGTCCGGACCCGCGCTGACCGTCCTGGAGTACGCGGCCCTCATGCACGACATCGGCCAGCTCAGCCTGGTCGACCCCGTCCCCGCCGGCGCCACCGCCGTCCTGCCCCGGGAGGAGCAGCGGCGTATCGCCCTGCTCGGCGGGGCCGTCGTACGGCAGACCGGGGTGGACGCGGCCGTCGCCGTGGTCGTGGAGCGGCAGGCCGACCCCTGCCGGGAGCAGCCGCTCGCCGCGCGGATCGTCAGGGCCGTCAACGCCTACGAGGAGAAGGCCCGGGATGCGGGGCCCGACGGGCCGCTCAGGGCCCTGGAGGAGCTGCGCCTGGCCACCGCCGGGGACTACGCTCCCGAGGTCGTGGAGGCGCTCGCCCGGGTTCTGGCCCGGGACTGTCTGACGCTGCCCGTGGCGGGGTAACCCATGGGTAATGAGCGGCCCTCCCGCCGTACGTGGTTGGATGCGAGGGAGAGGGTGTTCGGGGGCACAAGCCAGCCCACGTGCGGAACTGGAACTGGCAGGCGGGAATCGTGAGGATCTTCGGCAAGGGACGGCACCGGCCCTCCGCCTCCTGGCGGCAGGCCACAGACCGCGCGTTCACGCTCATCGGCGACGGCCGGTACGAGGACGCGGGCGAGCTGCTGACACGCGCCGCCGACCTGGAACCCTGGCTGGCGGAGTCCTGGTTCAACCTCGCACTGCTGCACAAGTTCCGGCACGACTGGGAGCAGGCCCGCGCCGCCGGACTGCGCGCCGTGGCCCTCCTGGACCGGGAGACCGGCGCCCCCGACTGGTGGAACGTGGGCATCGCCGCGACCGCCCTGCAGGACTGGCCGCTGGCCCGCCGCGCCTGGCAGGCGTACGGGCTGCGGGTGCCCGGCGGCGCCACGGCCTCCGGCGAGCCGCTCGGCATGGAGCTGGGCAGCGCGGCCGTACGGCTCTCCCCGGAGGGCGAGGCCGAGGTGGTGTGGGGCCGCAGACTGGACCCGGCCCGGATCGAGGTGCTGTCCATCCCGCTTCCCTCGTCCGGGCGGCGCTGGGGAGAGGTCGTCCTGCACGACGGCGTCCCGCACGGCGAGCGCACGACGTCCGCCGGGCACTCCTACCCGGTCTTCGACGAGATCGAGCTGTGGGCGCCCTCGCCGGTCCCCACCTGGGTGGTGCTGCTGGAGGCGGCCACCGAGGCGGACCGGGACGCGCTGGAGCAGCTGGCCGCCGACGCGGGGTTCGCCGCGGAGGACTGGTCGTCGTCGGTGCGGCTGCTGTGCCGGATGTGCTCGGAGTCGCGGATGCCGTCGGACGAGGGGGACGGCGTCCATCTCGATCCGCATGATCACAGCGAACCGGGTCATCCCGGGCCGCTGGGGCATCGCACGGACGGGCAGCTCTGGGTCCCCGAGCGGGAGTGCGGGGTGGCCGCGCCGGCTTCGCTCGTAAGGGGGCTGCTGGACGGCTGGGTCGCGGACAGTCCGGACTCCAGGGACTGGCGCGATCTCGAAGAGGTCTGCTGAGACCACGGCCGGCCGCGGGTCCGATGTGGCCACGCGGCGGGCCGCCTTTCGGCACAGTCCCGCGCCCCTTCAGGGCGTGCCCACGTACCCTGTACCAGCAACTTCACCCCTGTTTTCCTGAGGAAGGCGTACGTCGGTCATGGCGCAGCAGGACACCGATCAGCAGCACGCGGGCGTGCTCCCCGTCGACGACGAGGGCTATGTCGTCGACACGGAGGACTGCGAGGAGCGCGAGAACGCCTGGCGTGAGCGCGGCACCTCGCGGCCGATCACGGTCGTCGGCAACCCGGTCCTGCACAAGGAGTGCCAGGACGTCACCGAGTTCGGTGCGGAGCTGGACCAGCTGGTCGCGGACATGTTCGCCAGCCAGCGCACCGCCGAGGGCGTGGGCCTGGCCGCCAATCAGATCGGTGTCGACCTGAAGGTCTTCGTCTACGATTGCATGGACGACGAGGGCGTCCGGCACGTCGGTGTGGTGTGCAACCCGAAGCTGGTCGACCTGCCCGCCGACAAGCGCCGGCTCGACGACAGCAACGAGGGCTGCCTGTCCGTACCGACCGCGTACGCGTCGCTCGCGCGTCCCGACTACGCCGAGGTGACCGGCCAGGACGAGAAGGGCAACCCGATCAAGGTCCGCGGCACCGGCTACTTCGCTCGCTGTTTGCAGCACGAGACCGACCACCTGTACGGGTACCTGTACATCGACCGTCTGTCCAAGCGCGACCGCAAGGACGCGCTGCGGCAGATGGCCGAGAACGAGCCACGCTACCCCGTCGTCGCCAACGACTGAGACGTCCGGTCCGACCGTACGGACACCGTACGAGAGCAGCAACGACGCACGTTACGACGCCCGTTCGGGATCCTTCCCGACCGGGCGTCGTTCGTTTGTTCGCCACAAAGTTCCCGCACCATGGGGTGGTGAGTGAAGCAAATCCGTTCCCATAATGGTCAGTTGTGGTGCTGAATGGGAAGGGCGGGGATACGCAACGGCGCACGCCCGGCACGGAACGGAGGGGTGTGCGCTCCTGGCGACTGAGAGGGGACTGTTCGTGCACGCTTTCTCACACGGCACCACATCGTCGACAGCGGTCGCAGTACCGCCGTCTCTCGCCCTCCCGGTGATCGAGGACTTGATTCCCCGACAACAGCACCCGTATTGGCCGAAGCTTCAGGAGAAGACCCGGCAGTGGCTCCTGGAAAAACGGCTGATGCCGGCGGACAAGGTGCGGGAATATGCCGACGGTCTTTGCTACACCGACCTGATGGCGGGGTACTACACCGGCGCCCCCGAAGAGGTCCTGCAGGCCATCGCGGACTACAGCGCCTGGTTCTTCGTCTGGGACGACCGGCAGGACCGTGACCGGGTGCACGGCCGGGTGGCCGACTGGCGCCGGCTGCGGCACCGGCTGCACGCGGCCCTCGACGCACCCCGGCACCATCTGCACCACCCGGACCCCCTGGTTGCGGGTTTCGCGGACAGTGTGCTGCGGCTGTACTCGTTCCTGCCGCGCACCTGGAACCTGCGGTTCGCCCGGCACTTCCACGACGTGATCGAGGCCTACGACCGCGAGTTCCGCAACCGGAGTGCCGGGTACGTCCCGAAGGTCGAGGAATACCTCGCCCTGCGGCGGCTCACCTTCGCCCACTGGATATGGACGGATCTGCTGGAACCGAGCGCCGGATGTGAACTCCCGGACTTCGTGCGAAAACATCCGGCATATCGCCGTGCGGCCCTGCTGAGCCAGGAATTCGCCGCCTGGTACAACGACCTCTGCTCACTGCCGAAGGAAATAGCGGGCGACGAGGTGCACAATCTCGGAATCAGTCTCGTCGCTCATGAGGGTCTGACGCTCGAAGAAGCGGTGGAGGAAGTGAGGCGGCGCGTCGAGAAATGCATATCGGAATTCCTCGAAGCCGAGCAGGACGCCCTGCGGTTCGCCGGTGAACTCGCCGACGGCACGGTCCGCGGAAAGGAATTGAGCGCCGCCGTGCACGCCTGCGTCGGCTATATGCGGAACTGGTTCAGCTCCGTCTACTGGTTCCACCACGAGTCCGGCCGGTACATGGTCGACAGCTGGGACGACCGGTCCACGCCCCCGTACGTCAACAACGAAGCGGCAGGTGACGAATGACCGTCGAGTCTGTGAAGCCCGTGGTCCCCGAAAGCACCGGACTGCGCGAACCGCCCCTCGCCGGCGGCGCCCTCCCGGTCCTCGGCCACGGCCTGAAACTGGTCCGCGACCCGCTCGCCTTCATGTCCGGGCTGCGCGAGCACGGCGACGTCGTGCGTCTGAAGCTCGGCCCCAAGACGGTGTACGCCGTCACCGCACCGGCGCTCACCGGCGCACTGGCGCTCAGCCCCGACTACAAGATCGACGGCCCGCTCTGGGAGTCCCTCGAAGGCCTGCTCGGCAAGGAGGGCGTGGCCACCGCAAACGGCCCCCGGCACCGCCGCCAGCGGCGCACCATCCAGCCCGCCTTCCGGCTCGACGCGATCCCCGCGTACGGCTCGATCATGGAGGAGGAGGCGCATGCGCTGACCGGGCGCTGGCGGGTGGGCGAGACCATCGACTGCACCTCGGAGTCGTTCCGGGTCGCCGTGCGCATCGCCGCCCGCTGTCTGCTGCGCGGCGACTACATGGACGAGCGCGCGGAGCGGCTGAGCATCGATCTCGCCACCGTCTTCCGCGGTATGTACCGCAGGATGGTCGTCCCGCTCGGACCGCTGTACCGGCTGCCGTTCCCCGCCAACCGTGAATTCAACCGGGCGCTGGCCGATTTGCATCTGCTGGTCGACGAGATCGTCGCCGAGCGGAGGGCATCTGGTCAAAAGCCGGACGATTTGCTGACGGCATTGCTGGAGGCGAAGGACGACAATGGCGACCCCATCGGGGAACAGGAGATCCACGACCAGGTGGTCGCGATACTCACCCCCGGCAGCGAAACAGTCGCCTCCACGATCATGTGGCTGCTCCAGGTGCTCGCGGAACATCCGGAACACGCCGAGAAGGTGCGCGCCGAGGTCGAATCCGTGACCGGCGGCCGCCCCGTTGCATTCGCGGACGTCCGCGAGCTCAGGCACACCAACAATGTCGTCGTCGAGGCCATGCGGCTGCGGCCCGCCGTATGGATATTGACGCGGCGCGCGGTGACCGACACCGCGCTCGGCGGCTATCGCATTCCGGCGGGGGCGGACATCGTGTACAGCCCGTACGCCATCCAGCGCGACGGCGGTTCCTACGACCACCACCTCGACTTCGACCCCGACCGCTGGCTGCCCGAGCGGGTGAAGGAGGTGCCCAAGTACGCGATGAGCCCGTTCAGCGTGGGCAACCGCAAGTGCCCCAGCGACCACTTCTCCATGTCCCAGCTGAGCCTGATCACCGCGGCGATCTCGGCGAAGTACCGCCTCGAGCAGGTCAGCGGGTCGAACGACGCCACCCGTGTGGGCATCACGCTCCGGCCCCACCGGCTGCTGCTGCAGCCCGTGCAGTGGTGAGCCACGAGTGGTGAGCGACGTGTGGTGAGCGACGAGTGGTGAACGACAGCCGCCGACGACCGGCGCGCGCTCAGGCGGCTTGCGAGCCCCGGAACGCGCGCCGGATCGATGGCCGACCGAGAGCGACCGGACTCAGAAGTCCTCGTCCAGGTCGACCGTGCCCTCGACGGCCACCTGGTACGCCGACGGGCGCCGCTCGAAGAAGTTGGTCAGCTCCTGGACGCCCTGCAGCTCCATGAAGGAGAAGGGGTTCTCGGAGCCGTACACCGGGGCGAAGCCGAGGCGGGCGAGGCGCTGGTCGGCGACGCACTCGAGGTACTGCCGCATCGAGTCGGTGTTCATGCCCGGCAGGCCGTCACCGCACAGGTCGCGCGCGAACTGCAGCTCGGCCTCGACGGCCTCCCGCAGCATGTCCGTGACCTGCTGCTGCAGCTCGTCGTCGAAGAGCTCCGGCTCCTCCTTGCGGACGGTGTCGACCACGTCGAAGGCGAAGGACATGTGCATCGTCTCGTCGCGGAACACCCAGTTGGTGCCGGTGGCGAGACCGTGCAGCAGACCCCGGCTGCGGAACCAGTAGACGTACGCGAAGGCGCCGTAGAAGAACAGGCCCTCGATGCACGCGGCGAAGCAGATGAGGTTGAGCAGGAAGCGCCGGCGGTCCGCCTTGGACTCCAGACGGTCCAGCTTCTCGACCTCGTTGATCCACTTGAAGCAGAAACCGGCCTTCTCGCGGATGGACGGGATGTTCTCCACGGCCGCGAAGGCGGCGGCGCGGTCGTCCGGGTCGGGCAGGTAGGTGTCGAGCAGCGTCAGATAGAACTGGACGTGCACGGCCTCCTCGAAGAGCTGGCGCGACAGGTACAGGCGCGCCTCCGGGGAGTTGATGTGCTTGTACAGCGTCAGCACCAGGTTGTTCGCGACGATCGAGTCGCCCGTCGCGAAGAAGGCCACCAGGCGGCCGATCAGGTGCTGCTCGGCCGGCGTCAGCCTGGCCAGGTCGGCGACGTCCGAGTGGAGGTCGACCTCCTCGACGGTCCAGGTGTTCTTGATGGCGTCCCGGTAGCGCTCGTAGAAGTCGGGGTAGCGCATCGGGCGCAGCGTCAGCTCGAAGCCCGGGTCGAGCAGGTTCTTGGCAGTCATCTCTGTCGGCGCGGAGCGCCGTCCTCCAGGGGTGGTGGTCGGGCGACGGGCGGGCATTACTGGCAGGCCTCGCAGGACTCGGGGTTCTCAAGGGAGCAGGCGACGGCGTCGGGGTCGGCGGCCTGCTGCACGGGGATGGGGGTCTGGGCCTGTGCCTGGGCGGCGCGGGCGATGCGGGTCGCCGGGCGGGAGCGCAGGTAGTACGTCGTCTTCAGGCCCTGCTTCCAGGCGTACGCGTACATCGAGGAGAGCTTGCCGATCGTCGGCGTCTCCAGGAACAGGTTCAGGGACTGCGACTGGTCCAGGAACGGGGTGCGGGCAGCGGCCATGTCGATCAGGCCGCGCTGCGGGATCTCCCACGCCGTGCGGTACAGCGCCCGCACGTCGGCCGGGATCCACGCGAAGTCCTGCACCGAGCCGCCCGAGTCGCGCAGCGCCTCACGGGTGCGCGCGTCCCAGACGCCCAGCTCCTTGAGGTCCTGCACCAGGTAGGAGTTGACCTGCAGGAACTCACCGGACAGCGTCTCGCGCTTGAACAGGTTGGAGACCTGCGGCTCGATGCACTCGTACACGCCCGCGATGGACGCGATGGTGGCGGTCGGGGCGATCGCCAGCAGCAGCGAGTTGCGCATGCCGACCTCGGCGATCCGCTCGCGCAGGGCCGCCCAGCGCTCGGGCCAGGTCAGTTCGGCGTCGTAGTGGTCGGGGTGCAGGACACCGCGGGCGGTGCGGGTCTTCTCCCAGGCCGGCAGAGCGCCGTTGCGCTCGGCCAGGTCGGCGGAGGCCTCGTACGCGGCGAGCATGATCCGCTCGGCGATCCGCGTCGACAGGGCCTTGGCCTCGGCGGAGTCGAAGGGCAGGCGCAGCTTGAAGAAGACGTCCTGCAGACCCATCGCGCCCAGGCCCACCGGACGCCACTTGGCGTTGGAGCGGCCCGCCTGCTCGGTCGGGTAGAAGTTGATGTCGACGACGCGGTCGAGGAAGGTGACGGCCGTGCGGACGGTCTCGTCGAGGCGCTCCCAGTCGATGTCCCCGTCCCGCACGAAGGCACCGAGGTTGACCGAGCCCAGGTTGCAGACCGCCGTCTCGCCGTCGTCGGTGACCTCCAGGATCTCCGTGCAGAGGTTCGAGGAGTGGACGACGTGGCCCGCCTCGGCCGTCTGGTTGGCGGTGCGGTTGGCGGCGTCCTTGAAGGTCATCCAGCCGTTGCCGGTCTGCGCGAGGGTGCGCATCATGCGGCCGTACAGGTCGCGGGCCGGGATGGTCTTCTTCGCGAGCCCGTTCGCCTCCGCCTTGCGGTACGCGGCGTCGAACTCCTCGCCCCACAGATCGACCAGCTCCGGCACGTCCGCCGGGGAGAACAGCGACCACTGCTCGTCGGCGTTCACCCGGCGCATGAACTCGTCCGGGATCCAGTGCGCGAGGTTGAGGTTGTGCGTACGGCGCGCGTCCTCACCGGTGTTGTCGCGCAGCTCCAGGAACTCCTCGATGTCGGAGTGCCAGGTCTCCAGGTACACCGCGGCCGCGCCCTTGCGCCGGCCGCCCTGGTTCACGGCGGCCACCGAGGCGTCCAGGGTCTTCAGGAACGGGACGATCCCGTTGGAGTGCCCGTTGGTGCCGCGGATCAGCGAACCGCGGCTGCGGATCCGGGAGTACGACAGACCGATGCCGCCGGCGTGCTTGGAGAGGCGGGCGACCTGGTGGTAGCGGTCGTAGATGGAGTCCAGCTCGTCCAGCGGTGAGTCGAGGAGGTAGCAGGACGACATCTGGGGGTGCCGCGTGCCGGAGTTGAAGAGCGTGGGGGAGGAGGGCAGGTAGTCGAGGCGGCTCATGAGCCCGTAGAGCGCGGCGACTTCGTCGGCGGAGCGGGTCGTGTCGTCCTCGGCGAGACCCGAGGCGACGCGCAGCATGAAGTGCTGGGGCGTCTCGATCACCTTGCGGGTGATGGGGTGGCGCAGCAGGTAGCGGCTGTGCAGGGTGCGCAGACCGAAGTAGCCGAAGCGGTCGTCGCCGGCCGCGTCGATCAGCGTGTCGAGACGCGCGGCGTGCAGTCGTACGAACTCCGCCGTGCGGTCGGCGACCAGGCCCTCGCGGTGGCCCACGGCGACGGACTCGGTGAAGGACGTCACGCCCTGCGAGGCGGCCTCGGCGCGGATCGAGATGGTCAGCAGCCGGGCGGCCAGCCGGGAGTAGGCGGGGTCCTCGGAGATGAGGCCGGCGGCCGCCTCCGTGGCCAGCTCGCGCAACTCCGCCTCGTCGGCCCGGGCGGAGCGGCCCCGCAGCGCGGCCGCGGCGACCCGGCCGGGGTCGGCGTCGGGGAGGTCGGCGGTCAGCTCGGTCAGGGTCCGCAGCAGCGCGGCACCGGGACCGTCGGTCTCCACCGGTGCTGCGGTCGCCTGGACGGCTGAAGCCGGGTCGGCTGGCGCGATGGTCACGTGGGGCTCTCCCTCGCTCGGCACGGGGCCTGGCGGAGGGCAGGGGGCAGCACGAGCGCGCACGGCGTCGCGTCCACCGGCCCACTCCACGAGGCCCGGACGTCTGAAGGCACCCGGACCGGACGGCCGGGCGCGCGCTGCCGACAGGTCCTCGGACTGAACGGGCGTGCGGATACACGCAAGTACACCGTTGCGGGACAGTTCCGGATTCGCACCGGATTCCCCTGCGGCGACAGCGAGGATGAGCATACATCTAGTGCCGGGTTGTGGTGTCACCCCCAGATGTTGTGTCTGTTGCGTGTTGCGGCGGCTTCAGAGGGTCAACAGCGGGCCGCCGTGGTGCTTGTTGCCGGCGGCCCGCTGCGGGTGGATCGTGTTTGCCCGCGCCCCTTCGGCGCGCGTCTCAGTGCCCGGCGCCCGCCGTGGCCGGGGGGAGTTCCACCTGAACTCCCGCGTCGCCCGCGTCCGCCGTGTAGTCCGCGGGGCTGGTCTCGTCGAGGCCCTCAGGGGCCTTGAGAGCCTTCAGGGCGAAGGTCAGGACCACCGTGACGGCGACGTTCAGGACGAAGGCCGTGAGGCCGATGTAGCCGATCTCACCGATGCCCGGGATCTCCTTGGCGGAGCCGCCGAAGTGCTTCTGGGTCGGCGAGGCCACCCCGTACGCGGCGGCCGTGCCGTAGACCATGCCGACCGCCCAGCCGGCGAGCAGCGCCCAGCGGTGGAACCAGCGCGTGAACAGGCCGCCGACCAGGGACGGGAAGGTCTGCAGAATCCAGATGCCGCCCAGCAGCTGGAAGTTGATGGCGACCGTCTTGTCCATGGTGAGGACGAAGACCAGGGCGCCGACCTTCACCAGCAGCGACACGAGCTTGGAGACCTGGGCCTCCTGCTTCGGCGTGGCGTCCGGCCGGATGAAGTCCTTGTAGATGTTGCGGGTGAAGAGGTTCGCCGCCGCGATGGACATGATGGCCGCCGGCACCAGGGCGCCGATGCCGATCGCCGCGAAGGCCACGCCCGTGAACCAGTCCGGGAACATGTCCTCGAACAGCTGCGGAATCGCCAACTGTCCGTTGGTGACGTTCACCCCGGCCGCGATCGCCATGAAGCCGAGCAGCGCGAGCAGGCCAAGCATCAGCGAGTACAGCGGCAGAATCGTGGTGTTGCGCCGGATCACCTCACGGCTCCTGGACGAGAGCGTCGCGGTGATCGAGTGCGGGTACATGAACAGCGCGAGCGCCGAACCGAGCGCCAGCGTGGCATACGTCCACTGGCCCGCGGGGGCGGGTACGAGCCCGCCCGCACCCGCCTTCGTGAACTTCTCGCCGGCCTTGGCGAAGATGTCCTCGAACCCGCCCAGCTTGATCGGGATGTAGATGATCGCCACCGCGATGACGATGTAGATCAGCGTGTCCTTGACGAACGCGATCAGCGCGGGGGCCCGCAGGCCCGACGAGTAGGTGTAGGCGGCCAGCACGCCGAAGGCGATGAGCAGCGGGAGGTCCTTCACGAACCAGTTGGTGTTCTCGCCGCCGCCGACGCCCATCACGTCCAGCACCGCCTGGATGCCGACGAGCTGGAGCGCGATGTACGGCATCGTCGCCAGGATGCCGGTGAGCGCCACGGCGAGCGACAGGCCCTTGGAGCCGAAGCGGCCGCGCACGAAGTCCGAGGTCGTCACATAGCCGTGCTTGTGCGAGACCGACCACAGGCGGGGCAGGAACGTGAAGATCAGCGGGTAGACCAGGATGGTGTACGGCACGGCGAAGAAGCCGGCCG
This sequence comes from Streptomyces sp. BK340, assembly GCF_007827595.1. Taxonomy (GTDB): domain Bacteria; phylum Actinomycetota; class Actinomycetes; order Streptomycetales; family Streptomycetaceae; genus Streptomyces. Next base: position 129,634 of record NZ_VISR01000016.1, on the reverse strand, counting down.
CGCCCGCCGTGTAGATCGCCGCCGGCACGGCGACGAAGGTGTACGCCGTGTACAGGTCGCCGCCGAGCAGGAACCAGGTGACCCAGGTGCCGAACGACCGTCCGCCCAGGCCCCATTCGTCCAGGGAGTGCTCGTTGTCGGCCCTGCGCCAGCGGGCGGCCAGGAAGCCCATGACCGTGACGGCCAGGAAGAAGAAGATGAAGACGCCGAGCGCGACGCCGTTGACGCCGTTCTTCACTGCGCCGCCCCCTTGTCCTGAGTGGCCGTGCGGGCGCTCTGGTCACGCTGCCAGAGCTTGTACGCGAGCACTGTGAGCACGGTGGAGACCAGCACCCACAGCATCTGGTACCAGTAGAAGAAAGGGATCCCGATGAAAGCGGGGTCCGTCTTGGCGTACGAGCCCACCCACAGCATCGCCACGAAGGGCGCGACGAGACACAGGCCGATGATCACGCGGACCGGCGTCACGACCGGTGGTCTCACTTCAGGCGTTTCGGACATGCCACGGCTCCGTCCCCTGGTTGATCACCTGTGTAATGCGCAGGCAATCTAGGTGACGGTGTCGTGGCAGCGGAAGACCTCGTCCGTATAACGGCATGTCGATTTTGAGGTTGTGGCGTGAAGACGCCAACTTCCCTCAGTCCTGCGGGCGCTTGAGCCTCGCCACGAACTTGTACCGGTCGCCCCGGTAGACGGAGCGCACCCACTCCACCGGCTTGCCCTCGCGGTCCAGGGAGTGGCGGGAGAGCATCAGCATCGGCAGGCCCACGTCGGTGCCGAGCAGGCCCGCCTCGCGCGGGGTGGCCAGGGAGGTCTCGATGGTCTCCTCGGCCTCGGCGAGATGGACGTCGTAGACCTCGGCGAGGGCGGTGTACAGGGACGTGTACTTCACCAGCGAGCGCCTGAGGGCCGGGAAGCGCTTTGCCGAAAGATGGGTGGTCTCGATGGCCATCGGCTCGCCGTTGGCCATGCGCAACCGCTCGATGCGCAGCACCCGTCCGCCGGCCGTTATGTCGAGCAGCTCGGCGAGCCGGTCGTCGGCCGTGATGTAGCCGATGTCCAGCAGTTGCGAGGTGGGCTCCAGGCCCTGGGCCCGCATGTCCTCCGTGTACGAGGTGAGTTGCAGCGCCTGCGAGACCTTCGGTTTGGCGACGAAGGTGCCCTTGCCCTGGATGCGCTCGAGGCGGCCCTCGACGACGAGCTCCTGCAGGGCCTGGCGGACGGTGGTGCGGGAGGTGTCGAACTCGGCCGCCAGCGTGCGCTCGGGCGGGACCGGCGTGCCCGGCGCCTGCGTCTCCGTCATGTCGAGCAGATGCTTCTTCAAGCGGTAGTACTTGGGCACGCGCGCGGTACGGACCGTCGTCCCGGCCTCGTTCTCCGCACTGCCGACGTCGGTGCTCATGCTCTGCCTTCCCGGCTCCTGATGCCGAAAGCGACCGACATCCCATCGGCCACGGCTCACATCGTGGCACGGCTTCGTGTGTCAGGGCTCCGCCCGCACGCTCCGTGATCTCCTCTATATACCGTCGCACCCGCTGTTGGTCTAGTCCAACGGATGGTGCGTCGGTACCGGTGCGGGTACCGGTACCGACGCCGGTGCCCGGGCTAGATCCCCTGCCAGTCCGGCTTGTTCGCGTAGGTGTGCCGGAAGTAGTCGGCCAGCTTGAGCTTGGACGCGGCTGCCTCGTCCACGACCACCGTGGCGTGCGGGTGCAGCTGGAGCGCGGAGGCCGGGCAGACAGCCGCGACCGGGCCCTCGACGGTCGCGGCGACCGCGTCCGCCTTGCCCTCGCCGGTCGCGAGCAGCACCAGGTGCCGGGCCTCCAGGATGGTGCCGATGCCCTGGGTGATCACGTGGTGCGGCACCTGCTCGATGTCGCCGTCGAAGAAGCGCGCGTTGTCGACGCGGGTCTGCTCGGTCAGCGTCTTGATCCGGGTGCGCGAGGCGAGCGAGGAACAGGGCTCGTTGAACCCGATGTGCCCGTCCGTCCCGATCCCCAGCAGCTGCAGGTCCACGCCGCCGGCCTCGGTGAGCGCCCTGTCGTACGTCTCGCACGCCGCCTGGACGTCCTCGGCCGTGCCGTCCGGCCCCATGAACGCGTCCATCCCGATGCCGAGCGGCTCCAGCACCTCCCGGCGCAGCACCGAGCGATAGGACTCGGGGTGCTCGGCGGGCAGGCCCACGTACTCGTCGAGCTGGGCTATCCGGGCCCGCGCGGTGTCCACTGCACCGGAGCTCACCTTGGCGGTCAGGGCCTGGTAGATGGGCAGCGGGGTCGAGCCGGTGGCCACGCCGAGCAGGGCGTCGGGCTTGCGCCGCAGCAGCTGGGCCATGGCCTCGGCGATCAGCTCGCCGCCCGCCGCCGCGTCCGGAACGATGACAACTTCCACGCTGGGCCTGCCGTTCTGAAGAGGGCCTGGAGAACAGGGGAGAGGTCGGGGCAAGAGTCGCTATGTGGTTTAGACCAATCTAACAGAATCGGACCCCGGGGCCCAGGTGGGACGCCTGCTATGTCAGTGAACCCCCGGTCGCGTCCACCCAGCTCCCCGTCACCCATCGCCCGGCGTCGGACGCGAGGAACGCCACCACGTCCGCCACGTCGGCCGGCGTCCCCACCCGGCCGAGCGCCGATATGGCGGCGGCCCGTGCCCAGCCGTCCGGTGTCCCGTGCAGGAGCCCGGCCGTGTTGTCCGTGTCGATGATTCCCGGCGCCACCGAGTTCACCGTGATGCCGCGGGGGCCCAGCACCTTCGACAGGTCACGGGTGAAGACGTCCAGTGCGCCCTTGGTCATCGCGTACGCCGTCTTGTCCGGCATGGCGGCGGTCCGGGCGAGCCCCGACGAGACGTTGACGACCCGCCCGCCGTCCCGCAGCCGTGGCAGGCCGTGCCCGACGAGGAAGAACGGTGCCTTCACATTGACCGCGAAGACCCGCTCGTACTCCTCCTCGGTGATCTCGCCGACCGGGGGCGCCGTGCCGATCCCGGCGTTGTTCACCAGGATGTCCAGTCCGTCCGCCTGCCGGTCGAACTTCTCCCACAGTCGCTCCGCGTCTCCCGGCGTGCCCAGTTCCACCCCGATCGCGAACGCCGATCCGCCCGCCGCCTCGATCGCGGTCACCGTCTCCCCGGCGGCCGCCTCGTTGCTGCCGTAGTGCACCGCCACCCTCGCCCCGTCCCGCGCCAGCCGCTCGGCGATGCCCCGCCCGATGCCCCGGCTCGCCCCCGTGACCAGAGCCGTCCTCCCCGTGAGCACACCCATGTCCACCACCCCTCCGCATTTTTCTAGTGATCGCTACACAAAAACCGTACAACACTCCGCCGACATTTCTCTAGGGGGCGCTATAAAATGCACCCCATGGTGACCAGCGAGGACGCGAAAGCGCAGGCCAAGCCCACCAGGACGCGTGGCCGCCCGCGCTCCTTCGACCGCGCGACCGCGCTGGAGAAGGCGCTCATGGCCTTCTGGGAGCACGGCTACGAGGCCACATCCGTCTCCGACCTCACCCGGATCATGGGCATCGGCGCCCCGAGCCTCTACGCCGCCTTCGGTGACAAGCGCAGCCTGTTCGAGGAGGTCGTCCGGGTCTACGGCGACACCCACGGCGCCTTCGTCGACCGCGCCCTCGCCGAGGAGCCCACCGCCCGGGCCGCCGTCGAACGCACGCTGCGCGAGGCCGCCGCCGAGTACACCGACCCCGCGCACCCCTACGGCTGCCTGGTCGTCCACGCGGCCACCAACTGCACCAGCCCCGAGGTCGAGCAACTGCTGCGGGAACGGCGCAACGCGGGCATCGCCGCCCTCGAGTCCCGCATCCGGGCCGACGCGGCCGAGGGGCGACTGCCGGCCGGCACCGACCCGGCGACGCTCGCGCGGCACACCGGAGCCATGATCCAGGGCATGTCCCAGCAGGCCCGGGACGGCGCGAGCCGGGCGGAACTGGAGGCGCTCGCGGAAATTGCCATGGCCATCTGGCCCCGTGGCTGACCCGGGCGGGCTAGGCTGCGTGGCATCGCGTGCCGGCAGACTCCAACGCATACCCCCACACGCATGGACACGCCATCGTGGTCTAGTCCAGAATGCGTAGGGGAAAATCGTAGGGAAAACTGAACAGCTTCCGTCTTCCCCGCACAGGAGGACGGACGAGGAACCGGGGCTCTCTGCCCTGACTGCACCGGCTCCTCGACCTTCGGCCGACCGGGACCGCACACCCCACGGCCGATGATGCTCCGGGCTGCGGTGCCGGGAGGGTTGAGGGTCCCTCCCAGGCGCCGCGGCCCGCGGGTGTTTTTTCGGCCATCACCAGGCCCCGGGTACGCTCACATCGTGCCCTCCATGAACGAACTCGTACGCCAGCACACGGCCCTCGGTGACTCCGACCTCGAGTGGCTCCACCTGCTGGTCTCGGAGTGGCAGCTGCTCTCCGACCTCTCCTTCGCCGACCTGGTCCTGTGGGTCCCCACCCGCGACGGCACGCGGTACGTCTCGGTCGCCCAGATGCGCCCCAACACCGGCCCGACCTCCTACCAGGACGACATGGTCGGCCACCTGGTCCCGCGCGGCCGGCGGCCCATGCTGGACGCGGCGCTGGACGAGGGCCGGATCGTGCGCGAGGGGGACCCGGAATGGCGCGAAGAGGTCCCCGTCCGGGTCGAGTCGATCCCCGTACGGCGTGAGGGCCGTGTCCTCGGCGTCATCGCCCGCAACACCAACCTGCTCACCGTCCGCACCCCGAGCCGCCTCGAACTGACCTACCTCCAGAGCGCCTCGGACCTCGCGCAGATGATCGCGGCCGGCGCCTTCCCCTTCCCCGGCCAGCAGGTCGACATGGACGCCTCCCCGCGTGTCGGCGACGGCCTGATCCGGCTGGACGCCGACGGCATCGTCCAGTACGCCTCCCCGAACGCCCTCTCCGCCTACCACCACCTCGGCCTCGCCGCCGACCTGGTCGGCCAGCACCTGGGGCAGACCACGGCCGAACTCGCCCCGACCCGGGGTCCGGTGGACGAGGCGCTCGCCAAGGTGGCCAGCGGCTGGGCGCCGCGCGAGTTCGAGATCGAGGCGAACGACGGGGTGATCCAGTTCCGGGCCATCCCGCTCAAACCCAAGGGCACCCGTATCGGTTCCCTGGTGCTGCTGCGGGACGTCACCGAACTCCGCCGCCGCGAGCGCGAGTTGATCACGAAGGACGCGACCATCCGGGAGATCCACCACCGGGTGAAGAACAACCTGCAGACCGTCGCGGCGCTGCTGCGGCTGCAGGCCCGGCGCATCGGGTCCGAGCGCGGCCGGGAGGCCCTGGAGGAGGCCGTGCGACGGGTCGGCTCGATCGCGATCGTGCACGAGACGCTCTCCCAGAACCTGGACGAGCGGGTGGAGTTCGACGACATCGCCGACCGGGTCCTCGCCATGGTCGCCGAGATCTCGCCGGGCAAGGTGGCCGGCCGGCGCAGCGGACGCTTCGGGATCCTCGACGCCGAGGTCGCCACCCCGCTGTCGATGGTTCTCACCGAGATCCTGCAGAACGCGCTGGAGCACGGCTTCCGCGAGGGCGACACCGGCACGGTCGAGGTCTCCGCGGTCCGCGGGGGCACCACCAAGGAGGCCCGCCTCCTCGTCACCGTCCAGGACGACGGCGTCGGCCTGCCCGAGGGCTTCGATCCGCAGACGGCGGGCAACCTGGGTCTGCAGATCGTACGGACGCTGGTGGAGGGCGAGTTGGGCGGCACCTTCGACATGGTCCCGGCGCCGGAGCGGGGCACACAGGTCATCCTGGACATTCCGGTGCGCTCGCAGAAGTAGGAACTGCCCGGCAGGCCTGGCCTGTAGTGCCCCGAACAGCATTGAGCCCCGGGCCACCAAGTGGCCCGGGGCTTAAAGCTCGTTGCTGCTCCGCTTGTCGCTAAGCGCATCGGGGGTACTGCGCGCTGCGGCTCGGGGGCGGGAGATGCGTACTCGCTGTACGCGCCGCCAAGCTCAGGCTGTCAGCAGGGGTGGGACTGTCAGGCGGAGGCCTGACGGGCCCGGTTGCGGGCGGCGCGGCGCTTCATGGCGCGGCGCTCGTCCTCGCTGAGACCACCCCAGACGCCGGAGTCCTGGCCGGACTCGAGCGCCCACTGCAGGCACTGCTCCATGACGGGGCAGCGACGGCAGACGGCCTTGGCTTCCTCGATCTGCAGCAGCGCAGGACCGGTGTTGCCGATGGGGAAGAAGAGCTCGGGGTCTTCCTCGCGGCAAACGGCGTTGTGACGCCAGTCCATGGCTGCTACCTCTCCTTGGTATTACATGCAAGTTGCTTGTGAATGTGAACGCTTTCACGAATCCCTCAACAAGTGAAGGGCCGACCGCCGAGTGTTCCCCGGCGTGGTCCTTGGTTTGAAGAGGGGTTCTGGTGATCAGTGGAGGCCGGTGTTGCGGGCCGTCCCGATCGCCACGTAGAGACTCGCAAACCTCAGCGACGGATACAACCCCTTCCGAAAAGTTTTTTTTGATTCCTCGGTGTCGACTGGGTCACAGCCGTACTTCCATGGGGTGGATCCTGGCCTAAACGTTCGAGTGAAAGGACTTTGGCCCGTTCCGCTCACACAATCACACGCAGTGCGCGGCGTACGCCTGTGAACGTCACGCTCGTACGCAGTCCGAGGTGGTCGCCGTCCATCTGAAGGGGCAGGGGGGCCTTCGAATGCAAGGTGAACTGGTCCATGTCGTGCAGTGAGACCGTATGCCTGCCATGGGGTCCGCGCTCGGGGGACGAAGTGAGCAACTGCGTGCCATACCGGGCAACCGCGGCCGTCGACAGACGGCTGAGACCGAGCACGTCGATGCCTGTATCGAACGACGCCTTAGGTGACGTGTACATCGGGCGATTGCCGAGATACGTCCAAGGCGACGTGTTCGAGACTATGGCGACAACAAGATCGGTGATCGGGTCGGCGCCGGGGCGCTCCAGAGTGATCGCGCCGTGCCGGCGGTGCTGCTCGCCGAGGAACTGCCGGACCACCTGTCGCACGTACAGCGCGTGGGTCGACTTCTTGCCGCGCTCACGCTGCTGCTCGACCCGGCCGACCACACCCGCGTCGAAGCCGAGCCCGGCGTTGAAGGTGAACCAGCGGTCCGGCACCGCCTCGTCCTCGGTGCCGGGCGTGCCCGAGGTCAGGCCGAGCCCGACGACCCGCTCGGTTCCGTCGCGCAGCGCGTCCAGCAGGGCGCCGGTGGCCTCGACGGGATCGTTGGGCAGGCCCAGGGCGCGGGCGAAGACGTTGGTGGAGCCGCCGGGGACCACGGCGAGGCCGGGCAGGCGGTCCGGGTCGGGGCCGTCGTGCAGCAGGCCGTTGACGACCTCGTTGACGGTGCCGTCGCCGCCGAGGGCCACGACCAGGTCGATGTCGTCGCTCTCCGCGGCCTGCCGGCCCAGGTCGCGCGCGTGGCCGCGGTACTCGGTGGTGACCGCCTCCAGCTTCATCTCGCTGGCGAGTGCGTGGATCAGCACGTCACGCCTGCGTGCGCTTGTGGTGGTTGCCGCCGGATTGACCACGAGAAGTGCACGCATGGATGGCAGCGTACCTACTGGGGGGTACCCGGCCCAGACCGAGGTAGGGATCAGGTAAGAGGCGAGGGCGTGAGCCTGGACACTCACCACCGCACCGGACCCGGGGCGGAGGCCGCCGCCGTAGGGTGCGGGGCTACGCTTCTGGCGTGAGCAGTGAGCAGAAATCCGCCCCGGAAACGACCGAAGCCGCCGAGCCCCGCCCGCGCCGGCTGACGTACGCGGCGGCGCTGGCCGGGCTGGAGGGTGCCGCCCTGGTGATCGGCGGCGTCTGGATCCTCGTCCTCGGACTCACGGGCGATCCCGACGACCGGCAGCAGGCCGTGACCGGCGGGATCACCCTGATGGTGCTCGCGCTGCTGCCGCTGCTCGCCGCGCGCGGTCTGCTGCTCAGGCGCAGCTGGAGCCGTGGCCCCGCCGTCATCACGCAGATCATGGCGCTTCCGGTGGCCTACAACCTGCTCAAGGCCGACAGCATGGCCATCCCGGGGGGCATCGCTCTGGCCGTCGTGGCGATCGCCGCGCTGGTGCTGCTGGTGAACTCGGCGACGACCCAGGCCCTCGGGATCAAGGGACCGGGCCGGGCCGAGTAGGACTCCCCCCTGGGCGCTCACCCAGGGGTGCTCACCCGTCGGCGCTCACTCCTCGACGAGCAGCTTCTCCCGCAGCTGGGCGAGGGTTCTCGCGAGCAGCCGGGAGACGTGCATCTGCGAGATGCCGACCTCCTGCGCGATCTGCGACTGCGTCATGTTCCCGAAGAAGCGCAGCAGCAGGATCCGCTTCTCGCGCGGCGGCAGGTCCTCCAGCAGCGGCTTGAGGGACTCGCGGTACTCCACGCCCTCCAGCGCCTCGTCCTCGGCGCCGAGGGTGTCGGCGACCGCCGGGGACTCGTCGTCGGTGTCGGGGACGTCCAGGGACAGGGTGGAGTACGCGTTGGCGGACTCCAGGCCCTCCAGGACCTCCTCCTCGGAGATGGCCAGCTTCTCGGCCAGCTCGTGGACCGTGGGGGAGCGGCCGTGCTGCTGGGACAGCTCGGCCGTCGCCGTCGTCAGCGCGAGGCGCAGCTCCTGCAGCCGGCGCGGCACGCGGACCGCCCAGCCCTTGTCGCGGAAGTGCCGCTTGATCTCGCCGACGACGGTCGGGGTGGCGTACGTGGAGAACTCCACGCCGCGCTCGGGGTCGAAGCGGTCGACCGACTTGATCAGGCCGATCGTGGCGACCTGGGTGAGGTCGTCGAGCGGCTCGCCGCGGTTGCGGAAGCGGCGCGCCAGGTGTTCGACGAGCGGCAGGTGCATACGGACCAGCTGGTTGCGCAGCTCCGCGTACTCCGGGCTGCCCTGGTTCAGCTTGCGCAGCTCGATGAACATCGCACGCGCCCCGCTGCGGTCCTGCGGGTCGTGGTGAGTGGCCTGCACGGCCTCCGCGCCCAGCGCGTCGTCCTCGGCGTATCGCTCGTGCTCGCTCATCGTCCCGCCCGTAGCCCTTCCCCGAGCCCTCGCCTCCGCGTGGGCGGCGGATCCGATCCCGCCGCGTCCCTCCGGAGGCGCGCTCTGCACGGCACCGTCGCTGCCGGCCTCGGCGGAGTCCTCCTCCGGATGCGGCCTGGCCTGCTCGGGGATGCCGTCGATGCCGTCCGCCATGCGTCGGGAACCGTCCGCGGGGCTTCGGTCCCCCGTCGGCAGCTCCCGTGTGCCGCGCTCTTCGTCCCGCACCGGCCCGTCCCCGTTCCTCACGCCGGCCCGGGGCCCGCGCCGCGCTGTTTGTAGAGGCTGATCGACACGGTCTTGTCCTCGTCGACGGCGGACGAGACCTTGCCCGCGAGGGCCGAGAGCACCGTCCAGGCGAAGGTGTCCCGCGAGGGGGCGTGGCCGTCGGTGGTCGGCGCCGACACCGTGACCTCCAGCGAGTCGTCGACGAGCCGGAAGACGCAGCTGAGCACAGAGCCGGGCACGGCCTGTTGCAGCAGGATCGCGCAGGCCTCGTCCACGGCGATGCGCAGGTCCTCGATCTCGTCCAGGGTGAAGTCCAAGCGGGCCGCAAGACCGGCCGTGGCCGTCCGCAGCACCGACAGGTAGGCACCCGCAGCCGGCAGCCGGACTTCCACGAAGTCCTGGGTCGCGGGCTCGCCTGCGATCTGGGACACCCTCACCTCCATGGTGGTACAAGCTTTACGGGGCCGAGGGTTGCCCCTCGGGGTAACGCACACGTGGTTCCGCGGTGACGCTATCGCGCTCCGAACGGTCCTGTCCCCGGGACCCCAACCCCCTGGCGTCACTCACAGTAAAGCTGTGGATACGCTCCGTGTCTAGAGGGTTTGCGGGCCCAAATGGGAAGAGCGCGCGCCGGGTTGACGTACCCCGGTGTCAGACGCTCGAACCGTCCACGGCCGCGGCCGTATGCCGTGTCAGTGCAGTGTCACACGAGAACGTGGTCGACGAAGCACCACCGCCAGTCCTCGCCGGGTTCGAAGGTCCGCATCACCGGGTGACCGGACGTCTCGTGGTGCTCCGTCGCGTGTCTGCCGGGCGAGGAGTCGCAGCAGCCGATGTGGCCGCAGGACAGGCAGAGCCGCAGCTGCACCGGATGCGTCCCGCGCGCGAGACACTCCGGGCAGGTCTCGCTCAGCGGCTCGGGCTCGGGGTGCGGCAGCGCGTCGGAGTGCGTGCACTGTTTCATGATTGCCAGATTACGACGGGCGTGCGGGTGACCGTGCGGAAAAACGAGGGTGGGCGAGGACCATGGATGTGATGCCGCTGCTGTTGCTGGTGGCGGGCAGCGCCGCGGTGGCGGGGGCCGCCCGGCGCACCCCGGTGCCGGCGCCGCTGCTGCTGGTCGCGGTCGGTCTGGCGGTCTCCTACGTCCCCAGGATGCCGGACTACACCCTCGACCCCAAGATCGTCCTGCCGCTGCTGCTGCCTCCGCTGCTGTACACCTCGGCGACCGACAGCTCCTACCTCGACCTGCGGGCCCAGATCCGGCCCGTGGCGCTGCTGTCGGTGGGCTACGTGCTCTTCGCGACCTTCGCCGTCGGCTGGGCCGCCTACGTGCTCATCCCCGGGATGCCGCTGACCGCCGCCCTGGTGCTGGGCGCGGTGGTGGCGCCGCCGGACGCGGTGGCCGCCACGGCGGTGGCGCGCCGGGTCGGTCTGCCGTCCCGGATCACGACGGTCCTGCAGGGCGAGTCGCTGCTGAACGACGCCACCGCGATCACCGCCTACAAGGTGGCCGTCGCCGCGGTCGTCGGCGAGGGCGCCACCTGGGCGGGCGGGATCCGGGAGTTCCTGCTCGCGGCGGTCGGCGGCGTCGGCGTGGGTCTCGTCCTCATGGCGCCGCTGCACTGGCTGCGCACGCACCTGAAGGAACCCCTCCTGCAGAACACCCTCTCCCTGCTGATCCCGTTCGTCGCCTACGGCGTCGCCGAACAGCTGCACGCCTCCGGGGTCCTCGCGGTCGTGGTCGTCGCCCTCTACCTCGGTCACCGCGCGTGGGAGGTCGACTTCGCCACCCGGCTTCAGGAGGAGGCGGTGTGGAAGATGGTCGCCTTCATCCTGGAGTCGGCTGTCTTCGCCCTGATCGGCCTGCAGCTGCCGGTCGTCCTCAAGGGGCTCGGGGGATACGAGGGCGTCAAGGCGACCTGGTACGCCGTCGCCCTCTTCCTCGTCGTCGTCCTCGCCCGGTTCGTCTGGGTGTACCCGGGGACCTTCCTGCCCCGCCTGCTGTCGGCGCGGATCAGGGAACGCGAGGAGAACCCCACCTGGCGGGGCGCGATGGTCACCTCGTGGGCCGGCATGCGGGGTGTGGTCTCCCTGGCCATCGCCTTCTCCATCCCCACCGTGCACGACGGCCACCCCTTCCCGCAGCGCAACCTGATCCTGTTCCTGACCTTCACCACCGTCATCGGCACCCTGGTCGTGCAGGGCCTGACGCTGCCCCCGCTGATCCGCCTGCTGAGGTTCCCCGGCCGCGACCGGCAGGCCGAGACGCTCGCCGAGGCCAACGCCCAGGCGCAGGCCTCGCGGGCCGCCGAGAACCGCCTGGACGAACTCCTCTCCGACGAGCGCAACGCCCTGCCCCCGCCGCTCGCCGACCGCCTGCGCATGGTCCTGGAGCGCCGCCGCAACGCCGTCTGGGAGCGCCTCGGCCAGGTCAACCCGGTCACCGGAGAGTCCGTGGACGACACCTACCGACGGCTGTCGCGCGAGATGATCGGCGCCGAACGCGAGGTCTTCGTCCGCCTCCGCGACCATCGCCACATCGACGACGAGATGCTCCGCGCCCTGCTCCGCAGACTCGACCTGGAGGAGGCGGCCGCATACCGGGAGGCGGGCTAGCCAGGGGGTTTCGTCTGGATCAGGTCGGACCCGGACCGATCCTGGTTCGACAACTAGGCCCGCTGGCGGCGGTCGCTGTCCGAGCGGCCCTGGGCCTGCGGGAAGGGCCGCCCGGTGATGACCGCCGCGATGGTCGTACCGCGCGTGAAGGCGCCTTCCTCCGCCAGCGTGGTGAGTCCGTGCAGCAACTTGGCGACATAGAGACGTTCCACGGGCAGTCCGTGGCGCCGTTCGAAGTTCTCCGCGAAGGCGTCGAGCTCGGCAGTCGTGCGGGCGTATCCGCCGAAGTGGAAGCGGTCGTCCAGGGACCAGGTGCCGGTGCGGGTGCCGAAGGCGTGCTCCTGGAGGGTCTGTATGTCGGCCTCCAGGAAGCCGCCCTTCAGGACCGGTATGCCCAGCGCGCGCTGTCCGGGGGCCAGGCCGGCGGCGAGTCCGGCGAGGGTGCCGCCGGTGCCGCAGGCGACCGCGACGACGTCGGAGCGGCCGCGCAGCTCCTCGCCCAGAGCCCGGCAGCCGCGTACGGCCGCGGCGTTGCTGCCGCCCTCGGGTACGACGTACGCCCCCTCGGCACCGGCCTCGCGCAGGATCGCGGCGAGCGTCGCCGGTTCGCTCTTGTGCCGGTACATCGACCTGTCGACAAAGTGCAGCCGCATGCCGGCGGCCGCGCAGCGGGACAGGGACGGGTTGAGCGGGCGGTCGGCCAGCTCCTGGCCGCGGACCACCCCGACCGTGGCCAGGCCGAGGAGCCGGCCCGCGGCGGCGGTGGCCCGCAGATGGCTGGAGTACGCCCCGCCGAAGGTGACCAGCTCGCGGCCGCGCGCCGCCTCCAGGTTCGGCGCCAGCTTGCGCCACTTGTTGCCGATCAGCTCCGGGTGGATCAGGTCGTCCCGCTTGAGCAGCAGACGCAGGCCGTGCCGGTCGAACCGGTCGTCCCGGACCTCCACGAGAGGGGAGGGCAGGCGCGGGGCGAGCGGGCCGGTGCTGGTCACCGCCTCATTGTCGCCCTGCGCCGGTCCGGTCCGGCAACCGCACCTACGCCTTCAGGTGCTCCTCGACCCGGTCGCGCAGCCAGGCCATCGAGAAGCCGCGCGGGTCCACCTTGCCCGGCTGCCACTCCAGGTGGCCGATGACCGAGCGCTCGGTCCAGCCGTGGTGCCGGCACACCGCCGTGGCGGCACGCACGATCGCTTCCAGCTGCGCCTCGGGCCAGGGATCCTCGCCGTCGCCCAGGTTCTCGCACTCGAAGCCGTAGAAGTGCCGGTTGCCGTCGGTGTTCACCTCGTTCTCCGGGGGCAGCCGTTTCTCGGCGATCACCGCGCGCAGGACGTCGTCGTCGCCGAGGCCGGCGTGGTTGGCTCGGCCGTAGCCGACCAGATGGACCGTGCCGTCCTTGGTGATCACTCCATGGCACAGCGGGCCCGGCAGCTCCGCGTGGCCGGTCCGGCAGAGCTCCACGGTGCGGGCGCTGCCCCGGGTCACCGTGTGGTGGATCATCACGCCGTGGACGGGACCCCAGGGGCCCTTGTGATTGCGGTTGTGGGTCCGCCAGTCGCCGACCTCGACGACCTGGACGCCCTCCGCTCGAAGCGCGTCCAGGAACCCGTTCGCGGACATGGGTGGGGCCATGACCGCCTCCTTCGTGCTGTGCCCGGTGGCCGCGGGGGCGCGGCCCTGTCGTACCGCTGCTTCTACCGAAACCGGACGTCCCGGACTACATCGTTCGCACGCTGTGCGAGCCGATCCGGACAGGTCACGCGGGGTGGGGCACTGGACACGGTCCCTCTTTCTGCCCGGTAATCCGATGATCCATTCCCGCTCTTTCGGGTAATGGCGCGTGCGCTCTCCGTAATGGAAGGCTCGCTCGCGAGACCGGTGTGCGACTCGGCGCCGGACATACATGAGAGGGCTTTTCCTTATGTCGGTAGGCGAAGAGGTCCGCACGGAGCAGGGCAAGCCGCAGCAGTCTCTCGGCACGGCGGCAGCGCGGAACCTGGCCACCACGACCAAGTCCGCCCCGCAGATGCAGGAGATCACCTCCCGCTGGCTGCTGCGGACCCTGCCCTGGGTGGATCTCCAGGGCGGCACGTACCGGGTGAACCGGCGCCTGACGTTCGCCGTCGGCGACGGCCGCATCACCTTCGTGAAGACCGGGGACCAGGTGGAGGTGATCCCCGCCGAACTCGGTGAGCTCCCGGCCCTGCGGTCGTACGAGGACCAGGAGGTGCTCACCGAGCTGGCCCGGCGCTGCCGGCAGCGGGACTTCGCGCCGGGCGAGGTCATCGCCTCCTTCGGCAACCAGACCGACGAGGTGTACCTGCTGGCCCACGGCAGGGTCGAGAAGGTCGGCACGGGCCCGTACGGCGACGACGCGGTCCTCGGTGTCCTCGCCGACGGCGCCTACTTCGGCGAGGCGGCGCTGCTGGACCCGGACGCCATCTGGGAGTACACGGCCCGCGCGAACACCGCGTGCACGGTGCTGATCCTCGCCCGCCAGGACTTCGAGCAGGTCGCGGAGCGCTCCGACTCGCTGCGCGAGCACGTCCGGGAGCTGCGCGCGCTCCCGGAGCAGCGGACCAACAAGTACGGCGAGAAGGAGGTCGCGCTGGCGGCCGGCCACAGCGGCGAGCCGGAGATCCCGCACACCTTCGTCGACTACGAGGCCCGGCCGCGCGAGTACGAGCTGAGCATCGCCCAGACAGTGCTGCGCATCCACACGCGCGTGGCCGACCTGTACAACCAGCCGATGAACCAGACCGAGCACCAGCTGCGGCTCACGGTCGAGGCGCTGAAGGAGCGCCAGGAGCACGAGCTGATCAACAACCGCGAGTTCGGGCTGCTGAACAACTGCGAGTACGACCAGCGGCTCCAGCCGCACGACGGCGTGCCCAGCCCGGACGACATGGACGAGCTGCTCAGCCGCCGGCGCGGCACCAAGCTCTTCCTCGCCCACCCGCGCGCGATCGCCGCGTTCGGGCGCGAGCTGAACAAGCGCGGTCTGGTCCCGGAGACCGTCGAGATCGGCGGCAACCGCATTCCCACCTGGCGCGGTGTGCCGATCTACCCGTGCAACAAGATCCCTGTCACGCCGGAGCGCACGACCTCGATCATCGCCATGCGTACCGGCGAGGACGAGCAGGGCGTCATCGGCCTGCGGCAGTCCGGCATCCCGGACGAGATCGAGCCGAGCCTGTCCGTGCGGTTCATGGGCATCAACGAGCAGGCCGTCATCAACTACCTGGTGACGGCTTACTACTCGGCCGCCGTCCTGGTGCCCGACGCGCTCGGTGTGCTGGAGAACGTCGAGATCGGCCGGTGGAGGTGACGTTTCCGCACTTCGCGGCCGTGTTCCCGCCCTTCGGGGCGGGTACACCCTCGGGGTATGCGTCCAGCCGGAGCGGAAGCGCCACCGTCCGCGGACTGTGCGAGGGGGACTCATGGCCGAGTTCATGACGGAGACCAAACAGCGTTCACCCGCGACGGGTGAACGGCGGGGGCCGGCCGGTGACGCCGGGGCCGGCCCGCTCGACGGGCAGGAGGCGGCCGCGCTGCTGGAGCGGACCCGGGCCGTCGTCGACCCGGAGCTGCGTGCGGCGGTCGAGTCGCTGCCCGGCTCGATGCGCCGGATCGCGCTCTACCACTTCGGGTGGGAGCACGCGGACGGCACTGCGGCGGCAGGCAACGCGGGCAAGGCCATAAGGCCCGCGCTGGTCCTCGCCGCGGCCGCCGCGCTCGGCGGCCCGCGGGCGCGGACGGCGGCCGTCCGGGCGGCCGTGGCGGTCGAACTGGTCCACAACTTCACACTGCTGCACGACGACGTGATGGACCGCGACAGCTCCCGCAGGCACCGGGCCACGGCGTGGACCGTCTTCGGCGACGCGGACGCCATCCTCGCCGGGGACGCCCTGCAGGCGCTGGCCCTGCGGCTGCTCGCCGAGGATCCGCACCCGGCCTCGGGCGCGGCCGCGGTCCGGCTCGCCGACTGTGTCGTGGAGCTGTGCGCCGGACAGCACACCGACACGGCCATGGAACGGCGTGCGCCGGGCGAGGTCACCCTGGACGAAGCGCTCGCCATGGCCGAGGCCAAGACCGGAGCTCTGCTGGGCTGCGCCTGCGCGCTCGGCGCGCTGTACGCGGGCGCCGACGCGCAGGACGTGGCGGCGCTGGACGGCTTCGGCCGCCAGGCGGGGCTCGCCTTCCAGCTGATCGACGACGTGATCGGCATATGGGGGGACCCGCAGCACACCGGCAAGCCGGCCGGCGCGGATCTCGCGGTCCGCAAGAAGTCCCTGCCGGTGGTGGCCGCGCTGGTGTCCGGCACCCCGGCGGCCGCGGAACTCGCCGCGCTGTACGGGAAGCCGTATGCGCAGGGGGAGTCCGGGGGCGGCGGGGAGATCGCGCGTACGGCCCTCGCCGTCGAGCGGGCCGGCGGCCGCGACTGGGCGCAGGCCGAGGCGGCCGACCGCATGGCCCTGGCCATGCAGGAGCTGGCCCGCGCCGTGCCCGCGCCGGAGGCGGCGGGCGGTCTGCTGGCCCTGGCCGAGTTCGTGACCCGGCGCAGCAGTTGAGGCCGCGGTGACACGCGGCCGGTAAGGACCCCGGAGCCACCGGGACCGTGCGGCTCCTGACCCCGCACGACCTCCCGGGGGCTCCGGCCGGAGGGCCCCGCACATCCCCACGGTGTGCGGGGCTCGCCCACTGCCCGGTCCGGGGGCGGGCCCTCGCTGCCGGCGCCGGAGGGTGCCGCTCTCCTGGGGGCGGGCTGCTGCGGTGAGCGGTGCGCCGGGCTACCCCTCCGGCACGATCGTCGTCACGATCCTGTCGACCAGCCCCTCCGGCACGCCCACCCCGTCCAGGACTCCGTCCAGGACACCCGGCAGGGTCAGATGCTCCAGGATGAGGCCGAGCATCGCGAGGTAGAGCACGGTGACGGTCTCGTCGCCGCCGGGCAGGCCGGACCGCCGGTGGAATTCGATGCCCTGCTCCAGGTCTCCGCGCACCGACTTGGTGAAGGAGGCCCGCAGTTCGGGGCGCCGGGTGGCCTCCAGCCGCATCTCCAGCAGGGCCAGATAGCCGGTCCGGTCACGGGTGGCCCGGTCCATGATGTCCTGCATGAGGGTCCTGACCAGGGAGCGGTCACGGGGCCGGCGCAGCAGCGCCTCCATCACCTCGGGATCCGGCGCGAGCCGTACGTGCAGCCGGGCGTCGATCTGGCGGAGCAGGTCCTCACGGCTGGCGAAGTAGTTGGACGCGGTGCCGGTGGGCACGCCCGCCTCGCCGTCCACCGCGCGGAACGTCAGCCCGCGCGCGCCCTCCCGCGAGAGCACCTCGATGCCGGCGTCCACCAGCGCCGCCCGCCGTTCCGGATTGCCCGCCATACGGAACCCCTTCTCTTACTTGTCCTCGGTGCCGACAGCATCCCGGAAAAAGCTTGCCACCACTACATCCGGAGTACTACAACTGAAGCACTACAGGCGGAGTGGTTGGTTGATCGCTCCGCAGCCTACGGAAAGAGACCGGCTTGCGAAAGCTCACGTACTTCATCGCCTGCTCGCTCGACGGCTTCATCGGCGACGAACACGGCGACGCCACCGCGATGTTCCGCTTCCTGGACGAGGAGTACATCGACTTCCTCAAGGCGGAGTTCGCGGAGACCCTGCCCACCCATGCCCGCAGGCAGCTCGGCATGGACCACCTGGAGAACCGGCGGTTCGACACCGTCATCCAGGGCCGGGCCAGCTACGAGGTGGCGCTGAAGGAGGGCATCACCAGCCCCTACGCCCACCTGCGCGAGTACGTCGCGTCGCGCACCCTGGGCACCTCGCCCGATCCGAACGTCGAGATCATCGACGGCGACCTGACCGGCCGGGTCCGCGAACTCAAGGCGCAGGACGGCGGGTTGGACATCTACCTGTGCGGCGGCTCCCAGCTCGCGGGGGCGCTGCTCGACGAGATCGACGAACTCGTCATCAAGACCTACCCGATCGTCTACGGCACCGGCATGCCGATGTTCGGCACCGGCCTCGACATCAAGGAGTTCATCCTGGACTCGGTGCGCACCTTCGGCAACGGCGCGCTCGTGCGCACGTACCGCAGGAAGCGCTGAGGCCCCGCCCGCCCTACCCTGGGGTCATGGACAGCGAAGAACACGTCTGTCCCGTATGCGGACAGCCTGTCGACACGGTCGTCCGGCGGCACAAGACGCTGGGCATCTGGGTCCCGCTGTGGGGTCCCGGCCCCTGCTACAACCCGAAGTGCGCGGCCCACGCCGACCTCACCGTCGGCCTGGAACGCCCCGCCCCGCAGGACTCCGCCGCGAAGAAGTCCTGAGCCTGCGGCGAGAATCCGGCCCGGCTCCGACGTCCCCGTGCGAGCCGCCCGCAGGGGGCGGCCCCGAGCCGAAGGAGCGGACCATGAAGTACCTGGTCATGGTGCAGGGCACGCAGGCGGACTACGACGCGATGGCAGGCCGGCCCTCCGAGCACGCCCCGTCCTGGACCGAGGTGGAGCTCAAGGCCATGTACCTGTACATGGGCGCGATCAGCGACGACCTCGCCGAGTCCGGTGAGCTCGTCGAGGCCCAGGGGCTGGCCGAGCCCGCGCGGACCCGGCTGGTCGCGCGCGGCGGGGACGGCCGGACCGTGATCACCGACGGCCCGTACGGCGAGACCGAGGCGCTGATGGCCGGCTACTGGGTGGTGGACTGCGCGAGCCTGGACCGGGTCACCGAGATCGCGGAGCGCGTCACCCGCTGCCCCGGCCCCGAGGGCCTGACCGACTACCCCGTGGTGATCCGGCCCGTCATGGACGGCGCCGGGGACATCCGCGCCGGATGACCGGCCCGAACGACACCGAGGACCGGGCGGCCGGCTGATCCGGTACTGCCCGCAGCCGCGCGCGGCCCGGCCGAGGCCGTAGCGTGGCCGCATGCCGAAGCTTCCGCACATCGTTCACATCACCGAACTGGTGGTGCCGGCCGTGGAGCCCTGGGGGTGAGCGAACAGCGCGGTGCGCGCCGCCGGTTGTGGCGCTGGGTGCTCTGCACCTGGGCCGTGGCGGTGGTCGCCGGGGGCGGGCTCACCCTGTGGCTCCAGGACTCGGTCCGGCCGCAGGGGCCGTACGGGTGGGAGAACGGGGACGGGGCGACGCCGCGGAACGCGTACGGCGGTACGCCCGGCCCGCTCCACACCTCGAGCGGGGACGACGACGCGTGCCCGCCCGGCCCGGAGCCCGGGCCGGCGCAGCGGGCGGGCCGGAGCGCCGTCCTCTGCCTGTACGCGACTACGCGTCACTGACCGCCGACGGCAGCCCGCCCGTCTCGGGGTCCCGGCCGGTCAGGCAGTACGTGCCGCCAGCCGGGTCGCGCAGTACCGCCCAGTGCGGGCCCTGGTGGACGCGGACGGCGCCGAGGCGCTCGTGCCGGGCCCGGGTCGCCGCGATGTCCGCGCAGGCGAGGTCCAGGTGGGCGGAGGCCGGGCGTTCGTCGTCGAGCCGCTGGAGC
This sequence comes from Streptomyces sp. BK340, assembly GCF_007827595.1. GTDB lineage: Bacteria > Actinomycetota > Actinomycetes > Streptomycetales > Streptomycetaceae > Streptomyces. The sequence goes on along the minus strand of NZ_VISR01000016.1, from coordinate 110,258 downwards.
AGGATCCGGACGGGCAGGCCCGCGGGCGGCCGGAGCACCCGGAACTCCGGCAGGGAACCCGCCAGCAGCTCCCAGCCGGTCAGCGCGGCCCAGAACGCGGTCTCGGCGTCGTACACCGAGGGCGGGACGTCCAGGCACACCTGGTCCAGACGGCTGCCGTCGACCACCGGTGGCCGTACCGTCTCGCCGTTCCAGGCCCCGACGCAGAACGACTGCCCGCCGGGCGAGCGGAGCACGGCCCAGTCGCGGTGTTCGGCGACCGGAGCCGCGCCGAGGCGGGTGGCCGTCTCCACGAACGCTCGCACGTCCTCGACGAAGAGGTCGAGATGGGCCCCGCCGTCCCCGTCGAGGGTGCCCTGGAGCTTCACACAGGGGTCCGCCCCGTCCGGCAGCAGCGTCACGAACTCCTGTCGCTCACCGCGGAATTCGGACAACCTGGTGCCGGTGACGGCCGTCCAGAAGGCGCGGGCCTCGGCCAGGCGGGCGGCGGGGCGGTCGATGAAGGCATACGTCCAGCGGATGGTGTTCATGGCGGGGATCGTAAGCAGCCGTCCCCGCCGCACCGGGGGGAATTTCAGTCCGCGGGCCGCTCCAGGAACCGCAGCATGTTCCCGGCCGGGTCCCGGAAGGCACAGTCGCGGACCCCGTACGGCTGGTCCGTCGGCTCCTGGAGCACGTCGCCGCCGGCCTCCCGGACCCGTGCGTACAGACCGTCGCAGTCCTCGGTGGTGAAGATGACCCCGCGCAGCAGCCCCTTGGCGAGCAGCTCGGCGATCGCCTGCTTGTCGGCGGGGGAGATGTCCGGGCTCGCGCCGGGCGGCTCCAGCACGATCTCCACGTCCGGCTGGAGCGGCGAGCCCACGGTGACCCACCGCATCCCCTCGAAGCCCACGTCGTTGCGGACCTCCATGCCGAGCACGTCACAGTAGAAGTGGAGCGCCTTGTCGTGGTCGTCAACGGCGATGAAGCACTGCTTGAGTTTCAGGTCCATGGCTTCACGCTAGGCGAGGCCCGGCCGGAGTGCTTCAGTACGGGCGGCGGCGTGGACGGGTGAAGGAGCGGGCCACGCAGGACGGGATCACCGCGCTCTCCTCGTGCGGGCGGGCCCGGTAGGCGCTCGGCGTCTCGCCGACCAGCTCGGTGAACCGGGAGCTGAAGGAGCCGAGGGAGGTGCAGCCCACCGCGAAGCACACCTCGGTCACGGTGAGGTCGCCGCCGCGCAGCAACGCCTTGGCCCGCTCGACCCGGCGGGTCATCAGATAGCTGTACGGCGTCTCCCCGTACGCCTTGCGGAAGCTGCGCTGGAAGTGCCCGGGCGACATGTGGGCGCCACGGGCCAGCTCGGTCATGTCGAGCGGCTCGGCGTACTCGCGGTCCATGCGGTCACGCACCCGCCGCAGCCGTACCAGGTCCTCCAGAGTCACCTCCCCAGCTTGGCACAGAGCGCCTCGGGCCCGGCCCGGACGTCCACGGCCCGGCCGGAACGCGTTCACACAGGAACGCCGGCCGCATGGCGGCCGCCTGGCTGATCACGCTGCCCGCGGCCGCGCTGGTCGGAGGGCTCGCCGCGAGCGTGGTCAAGCACGGCGGCAACGCCGGTACGGCCGTGATCGCGCTGGTCGCCGTCGCCCTCGCGACGGTCATCGTGCTCGCCTCGCGCCGCAACCCGGTGCACGCGAACAATGTGAACGACCACCACGAGGTCACCGTCCGCACCACCGTGTCGACCGACGTCGACACGGCCGCCTGAGCCACGGAGAGCCGACATGCATCTGGACTGGACCGCACTCGGCCAGGTCACCGCGGTGAGCATCGTCGTCAGCGTCGCGGTGGTCGCCGTCTTCGCCCTCGGCGTCCTGGGCCTCGCCCGCGTCGAGGCCGCACGTGAGCAGCCCGGCGGCAGCTCGCCCCTGGGCCTCGCCCAGGCGGGGCCGTGCTTCCTCGCCTGTGCGGCCGTGGTGGCGTACGGGATCTTTCTGATCGTGCCTCAGTTCCACTGAGCGGCGCCGAGGGGACGAGACGACACCTCTGATGACGGACGGCCTGCGGGTCGACGACGGGCTTCTGCTCGGACGACGAGTACCGGCGCTTCATGCGCCAGGCACCCCTGTTCGAGCGGATGCTCGTCGACGACGGCGTCGACCTGGTCAAGTTCTGGTTCTCCGTCTCGCAGAGCGAGCAGCGCACCCGCTTCACGATCCGTCAGGTCGACCCCGTACGGCAGTGGAAGCTTCAGCCCTATGGACCTGGCCTCGCTGGACCGCTGGGACGACTACACCGCCGCCAAGGTCGCCATGTTCCGCGAGACGGACACCGAGCACGCCCCGTGGACCGTCGTGAAGAGCAACGACAAGAAGCGCGCCCGGGTCGAGGCCATGCGCAGTGTCCTGGCGCGCTTCGCCAGCACCGACAAGGACGACCAGGACCACCAGGCCCACCAGGCCCGGTCCCAGGGGCGGCCCTGGGGCGGGCGGGCCGAGTCCGAAGGCCGCCCGGCCGGGCGCGGAAAAACCACACCCGGCCCCCGGGCGTGCCGTGTTCGGCGGCCCCGGGACCGGGTGTGGGAAGGCGGGACGCTCAGGCCTTCTTGGTCTCCCAGAAGATCTTGTCGATCTGGGCGATGTAGTCCAGAGCCTTCTGGCCCGTGGCCGGGTCGGTGGACGCCTTGGCGGCCGAGAGGGCCTTCAGGGCGTCGTTCACCAGCTGGTGCAGCTCCGGGTACTTCTCGAAGTGCGGGGGCTTGAAGTAGTCGCTCCAGAGCACGGAGACGTGGTGCTTGGCCAGCTCCGCGCGCTGCTCCTTGATGACGGTGGCACGCGCCTGGAAGTGCGGGTCGTCGTTGGCGGCCATCTTTTCCTGAACGGCCTTCACGGACTCCGCCTCGATGCGGGCCTGGGCCGGGTCGTACACACCGCAGGGCAGGTCGCAGTGCGCGCTGACCTTGACCTTGGGGGCAAACAGGCGGGAAAGCATGGAGCATTCCTTCCTCGTGATCGTCTTCTCAGGTGCGACATTACTCCCTGGGGGACGGGTTTTCGTGAGTGCCCCCTAGGGCTTAGGACAAAAGTCCAGGGTCAGACTGAGACTGGTGGAGGAACGGACCGGGGAGGTGCCGGGGATGCCGGAGCTGTCGCAGGAGACCGAGCGGGGGAGGGCCGGGGCGCCCTTCGGGCTGGCCGAGGTGACCGGCCCGTCCATGGTTCCCACGCTGCATCACGGGGACCGGCTGCTGCTGCAGTACGGGGCCGCGGTCAGGCCGGGGGACGTCGTCGTCCTGCGTCATCCCTTCCAGCAGGACCTGCTGGTCGTCAAGCGTGCCGTGGAGCGGCGCGACGGCGGCTGGTGGGTGCTCGGGGACAATCCGTACGCGGGCGGGGACAGCACCGACTACGGGGTCGTGCCCGAGGAGCTGATCCTCGGCAGGGCGCGGTTCAGGTACCGGCCGCTCAGGGACGGTCAGCGCTCGCCGCTGGCGCTGGCGCGCTGGGTGTTCTCGGCCGTCAGGCCCCTGCTGCCCGACCGGTCGGCCTCCAGGCGCTTGCGGGCGCGGTAGGCGGCCACGTTGGCGCGGGTCGCGCAGCGGTCCGAGCAGTAGCGCCTTGAGCGGTTGGTGGACGTGTCGAGGTAGGCGTTGCGGCAGGGCGTGGCCTGGCACAGGCCGAGGCGGTCGACGCCGTACTCGGTCAGGTGGAACGCCAGGCCCATCGCCGCTATGGCCGCGTAGCCCGCGGTGGCGTTGGACGGGTGGTCGGCCAGGTGCATGTGCCACAGCGGGCGGCCGTCGTCGTCGCGGTAGTCGTGCCCGGAGATCTGCGGGCTGACCGGGAACTCCAGCAGCAGGGAGTTCAGCAGGTCCACGGCGAGCGTCTCGTCCCCCTGGTCCGCCGCCTCGAAGACCGCGCGCAGCCTGCCCCGTACCGAGCGGAAGCGCGTGACGTCGGCGTCGGTGGCGCGGCGGGCCGCGGACGCGTTCACCCCGAAGAGGTCGCGGACGGCCTCGACCGAGGTCAGTGAGTCCTTGCCCCGGACCGGTTCCTCGCTGTTGACGAGGCGTACGGCGTAATCCGAGTAATAGGCCAGTTCCACTTGTAGTCCTTACGGAGGCGCTCTATGGTCATGTCTGCGGTCGGGTAACAGCCGATCGTGCTTCCAGGGTATTACGCATGCATGAGGGGACGGGGAATCCATGACCACCAGCACCGGAACCGACTGGGCCGCCTGGCAGGAGAGCTGGGACCGGCAGCAGGAGTGGTACATGCCGGACCGTGAGGAGCGGTTCCGGATCATGCTCGACATGGTCGAGGCGCTGGCCGGCACCGCCCCGCGCGTGCTCGACCTCGCCTGCGGCACCGGCAGCATCACCGCCCGGCTGCTGGCGCGGTTCCCCGGGGCCACCAGCACCGGGGTCGACCTCGACCCGGCCCTGCTCGCCATCGCGCGCGGCACCTTCGAGGGCGACGACCGCGTCTCCTTCGTCACCGCGGACCTCAAGGACCCCGACTGGCCGGCGCTGCTGCCGTACGACACCTACGACGCGGTCCTGACCGCCACGGCCCTGCACTGGCTGCACAGCGAACCCCTCGCGGCCCTCTACGGTCAGGTCGCGGGGCTGGTCCGCGACGGCGGTGTCTTCATGAACGCGGACCACATGATCGACGAGAGCACGCCCCGGATCAACGCGGCGGAGCGCGCCCAGCGGCACGCGCGTATGGATCAGGCCAAGCGGGACGGTGCCCTGGACTGGGCCGAGTGGTGGCAGGTCGCGGCGAAGGACCCGGTGCTCGCCGAGCCCACCGCCCGGCGCTTCGAGATCTACGGCGAGCACGCCGACGGGGACATGCCGTCCGCGGAGTGGCACGCGCGCGTGCTGCGCGAGAAGGGCTTCGCCGAGGCACGGCCCGTGTGGTGCTCGCCGTCGGACACGCTGCTCCTCGCACTGAAGTAGCCGCACCGGAGCGGGCGCGCCCAAGGAGAAGGGCGGTACGGGGAGCCCGTACCGCCCTTCTCCTGGTGGTGTGTCAGAGCACCTTGGACAGGAACGACTGCGTCCGCTCGTGCTGAGGGTTCGTCAGCACGTCGCGGGGATGGCCGGATTCGACCACCACACCGCCGTCCATGAAGACCAGGCTGTCGCCCACCTCGCGGGCGAAGCCCATCTCGTGGGTGACGACGACCATCGTCATGCCCGACTCGGCGAGGTCGCGCATGACGTCCAGGACGTCGCCAACCAGCTCCGGGTCGAGGGCCGAGGTCGGCTCGTCGAACAGCATCAGCTTCGGGTCCATGGCGAGGGCCCGGGCGATGGCGACGCGCTGCTGCTGGCCGCCGGAGAGCTGCGAGGGGTAGTTCCCGGCCTTGTCGGCCAGGCCCACGCGCTCCAGGAGCTGCATGGCGCGCTCCTTGGTCTCGGCCTTGGAAGCGCCCTTGACCTGGACCGGCGCCTCGATGACGTTCTCCACGGCCGTCATGTGCGGGAACAGGTTGAAGCGCTGGAAGACCATGCCGATGTCCCGGCGCTTGAGCGCGACCTCGCTGTCCTTCAGCTCGTACAGCTTGTCGCCCTTCTGGCGGTAGCCGACCAGCTCGCCGTCCACGTACAGACGGCCCGCGTTGACCTTCTCGAGGTGGTTGATGCACCGCAGGAAGGTCGACTTGCCGGAGCCGGAGGGGCCGATGAGGCAGAACACCTCGCCCGGCTTCACCTCCAGGTCGATGCCCTTGAGGACCTCGACGGGACCGAAGGACTTGTGGACACCCTCGGACTTGACCATCGGGACGGACGAGTGCACGGGGGACGAGTCCGTCTTGCTCAGCTTGTCGGTCATGCCGTGACCTTCCTGCTCGAGAAGGTCGTCAGGTGTGCCCTGACCTTCTGCCACGGGGTGGGCGGCAGGCTGCGGCTGGAACCGCGGGCGTAGTACCGCTCGATGTAGTACTGGCCGACGCTGAGGATCGACGTCATGATCAGGTACCAGGCCGCGGCCAGGAAGTACATCTCCACCGGGGCGCCGGAGTTCTGGCCGATGTCCTGGGCGTAACGGAACAGCTCCGGATACTGGACGGCCGCCACGAGCGAGGTCGTCTTCAGCATGTTGATGACTTCGTTGCCGGTCGGCGGCACGATCACCCGCATCGCCTGCGGGATGACGATCCGGCGCAGCGTCTTGCTGTGGCTCATGCCCAGCGCGTGGGCCGCCTCGGTCTGGCCCTCGTCGACCGCGAGCAGGCCGGCACGGCAGATCTCCGCCATGTACGCGGCCTCGTTCAGGCCGAGGCCGAGCAGCGCCGTCAGCAGCGGCGTCATGAAGTCGGACCACTCGTCCTTGTAGAGCGGACCGAGGTTGATGTAGTGGAAGACCAGGCCCAGGTTGAACCAGAGGAACAACTGGACCAGGACCGGGGTGCCGCGGAAGAACCAGATGTAGAACCAGGCGATCGACGAGGTCACCGGGTTCTTCGACAGGCGCATCACCGCGAGCAGGATGCCGCCGACGATGCCGATCAGCATCGACAGGACCGTCAGCAGGAGGGTCTTGTAGACGCCGGTCATGATCCGGTCGTCGAAGAAGTAGTCCGGTACCGCGTGCCAGTTGATCTGGCCCTGGCCGAACGCGTAGATGATCGCGACGAGGAGCGCGATCGCGATGACGGCGGTGACGTACCGCCCGTAGTGGCGGACCGGGATGGCCTTGATGGCCTCCGGGCCGGCCGGCGGGGTGTCCGCCGGCTCCGCCGTCTTCTCGATGTCAGTCACGGGTGTTGCCTCTCGGTGGCCGCTGGGGTGCCGCGGGTCACTTGCCGCCGTTGATCGCGGACTCCTTGACGGCGCCGTCCTGGGCGCCCCACTTCTCGAGGATCTTCTGGTACTCGCCGTTCTTGATGATCGCGTTCATCGCCGCCTGGAGCGCGTCCCGCAGCTGGGTGTCGTTCTTGGCGACGGCGATGCCGTACGGGGCCGCCTCGACCTGGTCACCGACGATCTGGAAGTCCTTGCCGCCGCCCGAGGTCTTCACCGCGTACGCGGCGACCGGGAAGTCGGAGGAGGCCGCGTCCACGCCGCCCGAGCGCAGGCGCGTCTGGGACTGCTGGTCGTCGTCGAACGCCTCGATGGCGAGCTTCTTGCCGCTCGGACACTTCTTGGCCTCCTGCTTGGCCAGGTCCTCCGAGACGGTGCCGCGCTCGACGGCGATCTTCTTGCCGCACAGGTCCGCCCACGACGTGATGCCCTTGGTGTCGCCCTTGCGGGTGTAGATCGAGACACCGGCGGTCAGGTAGTCGACGAAGTCGACGCCCTCGCCGACCTTCTTGCCGGTGTCCGGGTCGACACCCTCCTGGCGGTTCTTGTTGTCCGTCATCGCCGACATCGCGGTGTCGTAGCGGCCGGAGCGCAGGCCGGTGAGCAGGGCGTCGAAGGTGCCGTTCTCGAACGTGAGCTTCACGCCGAGCTGCTTGCCCATCGCGGCCGCCAGGTCGGGGTCGAGGCCGACGACGTTGCCGGAGGAGTCCTTGAACTCGACCGGGGCGTAGGCGATGTCCGAACCGACCTTGATCTCGCCCTTGTCGCGGATCTCCTTGGGGAGCTTGTCGGCGAGCGGGGCATTGATGGTGGACGCACTGCCGGAGCCGTTGTCCTTGCCCTTGGTCTGGTCACCGCAGCCGGTGAGCAGCAGGGCGCCTGCGACCGCGATCGCACCGGCCGCGGTGAGCCGGGAGTACGCGGCGGTCGTACGACGGGTGGAGCTTGCGGTCATCGTGGTTCCTCCGGCGGATGGGAAGAGGTGCCGATGGGTCGACGGAAACACACACCATCGGGTGTCGCGACCTCGTGGGTTTACCGCATCTTGCCATTCGGACTACGCCATTCAGGGGCGTGACTATGTCAAAATCGCATAACGGGTGACCCCCGAACCGCGTCAGGTCCCGCCAGCACGGGACTTCACGGCCGCAGATCTGCGGAAATCCATCACTCCGGCCGGAAAATCTTCGGGTCATCTCACGATGCGGTCCCCCCGTTGCGCGATGATCGATCAAGTCCGAGTTACCCATGAGTCACATTCGTGTTGTGCTCGTGTCAGCCGCGTGTCATCCACGTGTGGCCTTCTGGTCGCGAGATGTGACCTTGCACCTAATGGACTCGTCGTGAGCGCCGTCCGTCCGGTAAGAAGGTTCTTTACACCCCTCATCCGGGGCTCAGGGCGCGTGTGCGGCGCGCCCGTCGCGTATGCGCTCGTACGAATCAGCAATCGGGCCTTGCGCGGTGCCCGCCCACCCCTCACCAGGAGTGGTCGACCCTCAAACCATGCATACCTAAGGGGTAAAACAAAGTGGCAGCGGAGATCGTCAATCCTCGCAGCGACAGCAGTACGGATCAGGACGGGGCCGAGCCCCTCGATTCCTTCGATCCGGCGTTCGCGCTGCACCGTGGCGGCAAGATGGCCGTGCAGGCCACCGTGCCGGTCCGCGACAAGGACGACCTTTCCCTCGCGTACACGCCCGGCGTCGCGCGCGTGTGCACCGCGATCGCGGAGCAGCCGGACCTGGTCAACGACTACACCTGGAAGTCCTCCGTGGTGGCTGTCGTGACCGACGGTACGGCCGTGCTCGGGCTCGGGGACATCGGTCCCCAGGCCTCCCTCCCCGTGATGGAGGGCAAGGCGATCCTGTTCAAGCAGTTCGGCGGCGTCGACGCGGTGCCGATCGCGCTCGACTGCACGGGCGTGGACGAGATCGTGGAGACCGTGGTCCGGCTCGCTCCCTCCTTCGGCGGAGTGAACCTGGAGGACATCTCGGCACCGCGGTGCTTCGAGATCGAGAAGCAGCTCCAGGAGCGGCTCGACATCCCGGTCTTCCACGACGACCAGCACGGCACGGCCGTCGTGACCCTCGCGGCGCTGCGGAACGCGGCGCGGCTGAGCGGGCGCGAGATCGGGCAGCTGCGGGCCGTCATCTCGGGCGCCGGTGCGGCCGGTGTCGCCATCGCCAAGATGCTGGTCGAGGCCGGCATCGGTGACGTGGCGGTGGCGGACCGCAAGGGCGTCGTGTCCGCGGACCGCGAGGACCTGACGTCGGTCAAGCGCGCGCTGGCCGGATTCACGAACAAGGCCGGCATCACCGGCTCGCTGGAGGACGCCCTCGCGGGCGCCGACGTCTTCATCGGCGTCTCCGGCGGCACGGTCCCGGAGGAGGCCGTGGCCTCCATGGCGGAGGGTGCCTTCGTCTTCGCGATGGCCAACCCGAACCCGGAGGTCCACCCCGACGTGGCCCACAAGTACGCGGCGGTCGTCGCGACCGGGCGCTCGGACTTCCCGAACCAGATCAACAACGTGCTGGCCTTCCCGGGCATCTTCGCGGGCGCGCTGCAGGTGCGGGCCACTCGGATCACCGAGGGCATGAAGATCGCTGCCGCGGAGGCGCTGGCCGCCGTGGTCGGGGACGACCTCGCCGCCGACTACGTCATCCCGTCGCCGTTCGACGAGCGGGTGGCTCCGGCCGTGACCGCGGCGGTTGCCGCCGCTGCCCGTGCCGAGGGCGTTGCGCGTCGCTGACGTTGCGCTGAATGGCCCCGTCCGTTCGGACGGGGCCATTTTTTTTACGCACCCGCCCGCCTGTTCGAGTGCCGCGAGGACGCCCCTGAGGGCGTGGGCTGCGGGCTGCGCCGCACGGGTGCCGTCACGCAAGAGGGCATGTGTCACAGCGCCGTGCAGTTCCGTCAGCTGCACGGCGCACCTATCGTCGAGCCCATGTTCGCTGCCTACGCCGCCCGAATCGACCGCGACCAGCCGCTCTCCGGCCTTGAGTTGGGGGAGCGTCCGGCCCCCGAGGCCCGGCCCGGCTGGAGCACGATCACCGTGCGGGCCGCCTCCCTCAACCACCACGACCTCTGGTCCCTGCGGGGTGTCGGACTCCCGGAGGAACGGCTGCCGATGATCCTCGGCTGCGACGCCGCCGGGATCGACGAGGACGGCAACGAGGTCGTCCTGCACTCCGTCATCGGCCAGACCGGTCACGGCGTCGGCCCCAAGGAGCCGCGCTCCATCCTCACCGAGCGCTACCAGGGCACCTTCGCCGAGCAGGTCGCCGTGCCGACCTGGAACGTCCTGCCCAAGCCGAAGGAGCTGTCCTTCGCGGAGGCCGCCTGCCTGCCGACCGCGTGGCTGACGGCGTACCGGATGCTGTTCACCAACGCCGGGGTGCGACCCGGTGACTCGGTCCTCGTGCAGGGCGCGGGCGGCGGTGTCGCCACGGCCGCGATCGTGCTGGGCAAGGCGGCCGGCCTGCGGGTCTTCGCCACCAGCCGGGACGAGGCGAAGCGGAAGCGGGCCCTGGAACTGGGCGCCGTCGAGGCGGTGGAGCCGGGGGCCCGGCTGCCGCAGCGCGTGGACGCCGTCATCGAGACCGTCGGCGCCGCCACCTGGTCCCACTCGGTGAAGTCCCTGCGGCCCGGCGGGACGATCGTCATCTCCGGTGCCACCAGCGGCGACCGCCCCTCGCACGCCGAGCTGACCCGGATCTTCTTCCTGGAGCTGAAGGTCGTCGGCTCCACCATGGGCACCAAGGAGGAGCTGGAGGACCTGCTCTCCTTCTGCGCCGCCACCGGCGTACGGCCCGTCATCGACGAGGTGCTGCCCCTGGACCGGGCCCGCGAGGGCTTCGAACGACTGGAGTCCGGCGACCAGTTCGGGAAGATCGTCCTGACCAACGGCTGACGTGCCGCGGCCGCCGGGGCGCGGCCGAGGTCACTCCGTCCGGCGGCGTGTCCCGGGTGTCCGGGGCGCGCCGCCGGGTCATCCCGGGCGGGTCAGACCTTCGGGCCGCGCAGCAGTGCCCCGATGTGGGCCGCCGCCGTGGACAGGTGACGGCGGGCGTCGCGGAGCTGGTCGGCGGTGACGCCCTGGTCGCGGGCCGCGTCGCGGATGTCGTCGCGGAAGCGGTCGAGCAGGCGGTCCAGGTCGCGGGTGGGGTCGCCGGTGCCGTCCTCGTGGGCCCAGGACGGCTCGTACTCGGCCGGGAAGTCCTCCGGGCCGGCGGAGTAGTCCGGTCCCGCGGCGGGGGCCGGCTTGCGGGCGGCCCGGCCCGGCCCGCCGGCGGCGCGGCCGAAGCCCCGGTCCCTGCCGAACTCCTTTCCGTAGTCCTTCCCGAACTCGCCGAACTCCTTGGCCAGTTCGGTCAGGCCCTCCCGTACGCCGGTCGGCCAGTCGCCGCGCGTGAAGTGGTCCTGCACCCGCTCCTGGACGTGCCGGGCGATGCGCTGCATCTCCTCCTGGGCCTGCGCCCGTGCCCGCGCCTGGGCCTCCTGGGCCTGGTGGCGGGCCCGCTGGGCCTCCTCGCGGGCCCGGCGGCTCTCGTCCTTGGCGCGGCGGGCCTGTTCCTTCCACTCCTGCTTGACCCGGCGCATCTCCTCCTTGGCGGCCCGCCAGGCCTCCTTCTCGGTGAGGTCGCCGTACTCCGCGAAGGGGCCCGCCTCGCCGCCGTCCGCCTTGGCGCCCCGGCGGGCCTCGGAGGCGGCGGCGCGCATCTCGCGCCGCAGGTCGCCCGCCGCGCCACGCACGTCCGCCTGCATCTCGGCGGCGAGTTCGGCGACGGACTCGCGGATCTCCAGTTCCAGGTCGGCCAGCTCGCCGCTGCGGTCGGCCAGTTCGGCGCGGCCGGCGTCCGTGATGGCGTACACCTTGCGGCCGCCCTCGGTGGTGTGCGTGACCAGGCCCTCGGCCTCCAGCTTGGCCAGGCGGGGGTAGACGGTGCCCGCCGAGGGGGCGTACAGGCCCTGGAAGCGCTCTTCGAGGAGCCTTATCACCTCGTAGCCGTGGCGCGGGGCCTCGTCGAGCAGCTTGAGCAGATAGAGGCGGAGGCGGCCGTGGGCGAAGACGGGGGGCATGTCAGAGCACCTTCTTGTCGGTCGTGCCGTCGGCCGGGTCACCGGGGGCGTCGGGGCCCTGGCCGGAGACGGAATTGTCCCCCGGAGCGGCCCCGGGTCCGGCCGCCGGGTCGGCCGGTGTCCCGGTGGCCGCGGAGCCGGCGGGCGCCGCCGCCTCCCACGGGGCGTCGTGCTCGTCCTCGCCCGGCGGGCGGCGCAGCAGGGCGATGGAGCCGGAGACCGTGGTGGCCCGGAGCTTGCCGTTGCCCGCGCCGAGGCGGCCGGTGATCTTGTGGGCGCCCCACTGGCCGTGCACCCGCAGGCCGTCGAAGGCGTTGGAGATCGTGCCGCTCGCGGTGTTCGCCTCCACGTCCGCGTCCGCCGGATGCGGCAGGCGGATGGCGATCTCGCCGGAGACGCTGGTCAGCCTCACGTCGGTGGGGCCGTTCGGGTCCAGGTCGATGATCATGGAGCCGCTGACGGAGTCGGCGCGGACGGAGGCGCCCGAGCCCTCGACCACCGTCAGGTCACCCGAGACCGAGTTGAACCGCAGGTCGCCCGTGACGGCCTGCGCCTCCAGGTTCCCGGCCACGGTGTCGGCACGGACCGGGCCGGAGAGGCCGACGAGGGTCGTGTCGCCGTTGACACCCTTGATCACCGAGGGCCCGCTGAGGCCGGAGACGACCGCGCCGGCGCCCACCACGCCCACCTCCACGCGCGTGTCGGCGGGGACCGCGAGGGAGACGACGGCGCTGCGCCGCCAGCCCTTGCGGTCGAGCCACTTGAGGAAGCCCTTCCAGGGCAGGTCCTCGTACGCCACCGTGAGGGTGCCGCCCTCCTGCGTGACGGTCAGAGGCGGGCCCTCGATGTCCGAGACCTCCAAACGGGCGGAACCTTCGTCCGTGCCCACGACGTTCACCGTTCCGTTGACGATGCGCACGTGCAGGTCGCTCACGGGGGTGTCGAAGGTGAGCTTCTGCGGCTCGGCGACGGACCACTCGGACATGGGGAGCCTCCTCGGCGGGACACGGTCGCGCTGCCGCGACACGCCATATCGCGTCTTCTGTCAAACACGATATATCGCGGTCGTCGAAAGTCAAGACACCCTTCCGTGACGCTCCGGGCGCACGCGGTGCCGGGTCCCGCGTGTGAAGGGGTGCGCGGGTGCGGGTGGCCCATGCGCCGGGGCGCGGCCCTGTGCGGGTGCACGGGCACGCGGCCGTTCCGCGTTGCATAGGCTGTCCCTGAGCTCCGTACACGCAGGAAAGGCAGCCCATGTACTTCACCGACCGCGGTATCGAGGAGTTGGAGAAGCGGCGCGGCGAGGAAGAGGTCACGTTCGAGTGGCTTGCCGAGCAGCTGCGCACGTTCGTGGATCTGAACCCCGACTTCGAGGTGCCCGTCGAGCGGCTCGCGACCTGGCTCGCGCGGCTCGACGACGAGGACGACGACGAGTAGGCCGCAGCGGCCACTTCCGTCACAGCAGGGGCGATCATCGGCCTTCTCGTCCCATGACCCTCCCCCGTCGCTTTATCCGGAGTTAGCCTTCTCCTCCCATTCAGCGAACGGGGGCGTCATGGGTGGAGGGGTCGAACGTATACGGCTGGACGACGGAACCGTCGTCTGGGCCAGGCTCGCAGCGGCCGACGAGGAAGCGCTGGGCGACGGCGCGTACTGGGACACCGGGTTCGGGGACCGGGTCATCGACATGGCGGGCGGTCTGGCCGGCACGGTCGGGGGCGTCGTGCGCTCTCTGCGCGCCGGTCTGGACACACCCGCACCGGTCGAGGTGTCCGTCAGTTTCGGAATCGAACTGACGGCGCAGGCCGGCAAGATCGTGAGCGCCATCGCGGAGGGCGGCGGCAAGTCCTCCCTCACGGTCTCCCTGACCTGGACCGAACCGCCCGCGACGGCGGACGGCACGGATCCCGCGGCGCCCGGCGGCGCCGTCGTACCGCCCCGGTCCCCTGCCCCCGGCACCGTATGAGCGCCTTCGACGAGATGGTGCGCCCCTCCCTCGCACGCATCGGCGCACCGGGTGACGGGTATGCAACGGACCGTGACCCGTACTGGGGGTCGGGGTTCTTCATGGCCCCGGGCTGGCTGTTGACCTGCGCCCACGTCGTGGGGAAGGGGGGAGCCGCGGTGTGCCGAGGGGAGAGCGCCATACGCGTGACCTGGCAGGAGCGCACCGCTGCCGGCACCTGGGAGGAGCGCACCGGCGCCGGGACGGCCGAACTCCTCGCGCCACGGCCCGAGACCCCCGATTCGTTCCGTGATCCCTGGCCGTTCCCCGACCTCGCGCTCGTCCGCGTCAGCGGCGCGGACGACGTGCGCTGCCTCTGGCTGAGCGACCGCGAGCCCGGCGCCCGCACCCCGGTCGGGCTGTACGGCTGGTCCGTGCAGACCGGCGAGCTGGGCATCCGGCACGGCACCGGCGAGCTGGCGGGCTCCGACGCGCGGGCGCTGCTGCTCGGCGGCAGTCTGCCGGTCGGCGGGCTGTCCGGCGGGCCCGTCCTGGACCTGCGGCACGGTTCGGTCATCGGCGTGATCAAGGGGCGCCGCCGGGAAGAAGGGGTCGCCGTCCCGGTCGGCGCGCTGCACGAGCTGCCGGACCCGCGCGAGGGCCCCGCCGTCCTGCACGCGGTCCTGCGCGCACACGACCTGCACCACCTCCGCCTCCTCGACGACCCGTCGCCGTACGCGAACTGGACCACGCTGCAGGCCGCCCTGCCCGCCCTCGCACCCCCCGCCTCCGGGATCACCGCCGACCTCCGCGCCCGGCTCCACGGCCATCTCGCCGAGCTGCCGCCGCCCGCCGGAGCGGGCGAGATCGTCCACCTCGTGGAGGAGGTCAAGGAACAGGTGCGCGGCGAGCGGCTGCGCTCGCTGGTGCTGCAGAACGTGCGGACGTGGCGCGAGGGCGCCGGGCTGCTGTACGGGCTGCGCACGCTGGAACCGGGCGGCGGCGGCACGCTGGTCGACCTCGACGCCGTCCTGCTGTACGCGGCCAAGGTGGTCCGCAGGTGTGTGCAGGAGCGTCCCGGCGAGGTGGATCCCGCGCGGCTGAGGGCGTTCGCCCGCTGGCTCGGCGGGCAGGCGGACGGCCACCGGAACTGGGCGGTGGGCGAGGCGATCCGGGGGCTGCTGGAGGGTGTGGACGGCCAGGCCGCCGGCGGCCCGGGTGACGGTGGCCGGGGGAACGGCGGTCGGGGTGACGGTGGTCAGGGGAACGGCGGTCAAGGGAACGGCGGTCGCCCCGCCGGGCCCGCGGCCCCGCCCCCCTCGCGGCCGGACGCCACCCGGACCGACGTCCTCGTCAAGGTGGGCCGGCCCATGTACGACGGGCGCTACCCGTGGAGCGTGCAGCTGATCTACGACGGCCTGGACGTCACCCCGGTCGACGCCGACGACCGGGGTGTCCGTGTCGAGGAGCTGGCCGCGGCGCTGCGCGCACCGCTGGCGCAGGCGCTCAGCCAGGGCGACCACGGGGAGCATCTGGCCGCGCTCGAGGTGTTCCTGCCCCGCAAGCTGTTCGATCTGCCGGTGGACGAGTGGCAGTTGCTGCCGGGCGCCGAGGCCATGACGGCCCTGGACACGGACGAGTACGAGGACGAGGAGGACGACGACGGTGACTTCGTCGACGAGCGGTCCATGCCGCTCGGGATGCGCCGGACCGTCGTCATCCGGGACCTGCTGCGCAACGACCGTCCGCCCACGCCGGAGTGGCGCAGGCGCCGGCGCGGCGTGGTCGGCGGCCCGCTCGCGCACGAGCCGCTGCACGGCCGGGCCCCGGACGACGGCCACCCCGCCGCGGCCCGCCCCGCGGGCAGGTACCCGTACTACGGCGCCCTGTCGGCGATGGACGACGCGTGCGTTCCGGTCTACTGCGGTCCCGTCGGCAGCGGGGAGGGGCAGGCGGCGATGAGGGACGCGCTGATGGCCGGCCACTCGGTGGTGCTGTGGCGCCGGGACCGGCACGACCACGACGAGTGCAAGGACTTCCACCGGCAGGCCGCCCACCTGCTGGGGATGGCCCGGAACGCCGAAGGGCTGCACGGCCCGGTGCGTGACCTGCGCATCCGCCTGTACGACCCCGAGTCGGCCCGGGCCCAGGGCCTGCGCGGGAAGCTCGCCGTGCTGTTCGATCCGCCGGACCGGCCGCCGTACGGCACCGAGACGATGCGACCGCCGCCACTGGCCGCCCCCGGCGGCTGACCCGCCCCGCGTCCACTCCGGACACCCAGTCAGTTCCCATGATTCGCAAGGCTGTTCGGCGGGCCGGAAGTGAACGCCGGACCCTCCGAACCCAAGCGGGCACGGCCGCCTGATGGCTATTCTCGTACGGCCGGGCCCGCAGCATGATCACCAGAGCCGGGAGGAGCCCAAGGTGAACGACTGGCGGATCTACCGCGGAGTGGGCCAGCCGCACGACGGCATGCTGCGGTTGCCGGCACCGCCGCCCTGGCGCGACTTCGAGGCCTCCCGGGAGGGCACGGAGAGCGGCCCCGACGACCCCAGCAGTGCCCGCCGGCTCGGTGTCCGCCGCCGTCTGGTCGAGAGCTACGCGCCCCGGCCGGCCGAGGTGGACGCGGTCAACGCGGCCCTCTATCTGCGCCGGCCGCTGCTGGTGACCGGCAACCCGGGCACGGGCAAGTCGACCCTGGCGTACGCGATCGCCCATGAACTCGGCCTCGGCAAGGTGCTTCGCTGGCCCATCGTCAGCCGCACCACCCTCCAGGACGGCCTGTCCCGGTACGACGCGATAGGCCGCCTCCAGGACGTCCAGCTGGAGCGCGCCCGCGGCGCCGAGGGCGCGACGGCCGCCCCCGGCATCGGCTCGTACATCCGGCTCGGCCCGCTCGGCACCGCTCTGCTGCCCGCCGAACAGCCCCGCGTGCTGCTCATCGACGAACTCGACAAGAGCGACCTCGACCTGCCCAACGACCTGCTCAACACCCTGGAGGAAGGCGAGTTCTCGATCCCCGAGCTGGAGCGGCTGGCCGACCGCGAACCCGTCGTCGAGGTGCTCGACCACGACGGCGGCCGGGTCGCCGTGCACGGCGGACGGATCGCCTGCACCGCCTTCCCGGTGATCGTCCTGACCTCCAACGGCGAACGCGACTTCCCCGCCCCCCTCCTGCGGCGCTGCGTCCAGCTGGAGCTGGACCCGCCGGGCGAGGAGCAGCTCACCGCCATGGTCGAGGCCCATCTCGGTGCGGACGGCGTCGAGGCCGGCCCGGATCTCATCCGCAGGTTCCTGGAACGCGAACCCGGCGAGGTGCTCGCCGCCGACCAGCTCCTCAACGCCCTCTTCCTCACCCGGCACGACCCGCGCGCACAGAGCCTCACCCGGGAGCGGATCGCCGAGATGCTCATGCAGCCGCTCGACCGTACGAGGTGATGGCCCGATGCCCGGGATGCGCCTGGACGAGCTGATCGGCAAGCTGCGCCAGGGCGGGCTCGACCTCACCGCGGAGGACGTGGCGGACGCGGTCTGGCTCGCCCGGCGGCTCGGCGCGGCCCCGCCCCGCGACGCCCCCGGACCGCCAGGCACCACCCCGGCCCGCCGATCCGACCCCGACTCGGAGCCGTCGCCCGCCGACTCGGCCGGGACACCGGTCACCGGCCCGGCCCCGGCCCGGACGGACGCCCCCGCCGCCCCGGTCCCGCTGCTCACCCCCGGCCACACGCCGCGCCCGCGGCCCGACTCCGCCGCGCCCGCCGCGTTCCCCGTCCGCGCTCCCGCGGCCGGCGCCCTGCCCGGACTGCTCGGCCTGGAGAAGGCGCTGCGCGCGCTCGGCCGCTACCGGGTCGCCTCCGTACGCTCCGAGGACGACCCGCTCGACGAGGAGGCGACCGCCGACCACGCCGCCGCGAGCGGCATCCTGCTCCCGGTCACCCGGCCCGGCCGCCGCCGGCGCTGTGACGTCCAGCTCCTCATGGACACCGGGCCCGCCATGGCCGTCTGGGGGCAGCTGGTCGAGGAACTGCGCCAGGCCTGCCAGCAGTCCGGCGCTTTCTCCTCCGTCCGCGTCCACCACCTGTACGCCGACGCCTCCGGTGCGCCCCTCGTCGGTACGACCGCGGGCCCCGGCCGGCACACCCGGCTGCGCCCCGCCGACGAACTGCACGACCCGACCGGCCGCCGGCTCACCTTCGTCATCAGCGACTGCGTGGGCCCGCTGTGGCAGAACGGCAGCGCACAGCGCCTGCTGCACCAGTGGCCGCGCACCGCCCCGCTGGCCGTGGTCCAGCCGCTGCCGCCCCGTCTGTGGGGCCGGACCGCGCTGCCCGCCGAGCCCGGCGTGCTGCTGCGCCCCGCCGAAGTCGGCGGCCGCCTCGGCTTCCTGCCCGACGACGAGCCCTGGGAGGAACCGGCGCCGGGCGCCCGGCCCGTACCGGTGCTGCAGCCCACCCCGGAGGCCTTCGAGGCCTTCGCCCGGCTGCTCGGCGGCGCCGGCCCCACCAGCGAGCGTGCCTGGGCGGCCTTCACCGATCCGGGTACGACCCCGGCGGCCACCCCCGCCACGGCGGCACCGCGCAGCGACGACGACCTGCTGCGCGCCTTCCGCGCCGGAGCCTCGCCCGGCGCCCTGCGCCTGGCCGTCTACCTCGCCGCGGCCCCCCTCACGCTGCCCGTGATGCAACTGGTCCAGCGGGCGATGCTGCCCGACACGGGCCCCATGGAACTGGCCGAGGTCCTGCTCGGCGGCCTGCTCCGGCAGCTCCCCGGCACCGAGGACCAGCCCTGCTTCGCCTACTCGGGCCGGGTGCAGGACCTGCTCCTGTCCTCCCTGGACCAGGACACGGCCGGGCTCGTGCTCAAGCACTGCTCGGCCTATGTGGAACGGCACTTCGGCCGGGGCACCCGCAACTTCGCCGCCCTCGCGGCCGCCCGGCTCGCCGACCACGGCCCGGCCGCCGGAGCCGCGCCGCTGCCCGAGGACACCGGCCCGGCGGAGGGCGGCGGCAGCGTCGAGGCCGAGCTGTTCGCCCGTATCCCGGCCCGGGTCCTGCGCTTCTACCTGCCGGACCTGGTCACCCCCGACCCGCTGACCGAGGCCGAGCGCCTGCTCGACCAGTGGCACCACCTGGCCGACCCCGAGGTGCTGCACCGCGCCCGCGAACAGGCCCTCGCGGCAGCCGCTCCCGGCACCGGGACCGTCCCCGGCACCGGCCGGCGGTCGCACCTGGTCCTCGGCCGCATCCTGCGCGCCGAGGCGGGCACGGCGGCGGCGCGTACGGCGGGCCGGCGCGCCGAGCTGCTGCGTGAGGCCGCGGCCGAACTCGCCGCGGCCTACACGGCGGCCCCCGCCGACAGCCGGGAGCGGGCCGAGACCGCCCTGGAACTCGCCTCCTGCCGACGCGAGTTGTGGCAGCTGACGGCCGAGACCGACCACCTCACGGCCGCCCTGGACGTGCTCGACCCCGAGGCGGCTCCCTGGCCGGGGCTGACGGAGCAGGCGCGGTCCTGGTTCCGGGCGCGACAACGGGAGGAGGGGGACACCGAACCGGACGGCTCCGGCGGAGCCGACGCGCGTCAATCCGAACCGGAAGGCTCCGGCGGAACCGACGCGCCCGGATCCGAGCCGGACGGCTCCCGCGCCGGCCCGGGCGATCCCGCGGCGTCCGGACCCGCCCCGGCGGGCTCCGTGGACCGTCCGGGCCACGGCCCGGCGCAGGAAGCGTCCGGTGTACCGCAGGCCGCCGGGGCCGGCCCCGTGCCGTGGCCCGTCGCCGCCCACCGGGCCCGGTTGTTGCTGCGTGGCCGGATTCTGCTCGATCTGCGGCATCCCGGTGCGGCCGTCGGGGAGCTGCGGGAAGCCTGCGGGATCCTGGACGCCGAGGGAGCCTCCGACGCCGTACGCGGGCCCGCGCTGCTCGATCTGGCGCGGGCGCTGCGGGAGTCGGGGGCCGAGGACGGTCAGACGCGGCGGGCGCTGCTGCGGGCCCGGCGGGCCGCCGGGGACGACCCCGAGCTGCTGCTGCCCTGCCTGGCCGCGCTGGCCGCCTTCCACGACGCGGCGGGGGAGGCCCGGGAGACCGACGAGACGTACGAACGGGCCGCGCTGCTCGCCCCCGCCGACGGCGCCCTGCGCTGCCAGCTCCTCACCGCCTGGGGCGAGTCGCTGCTGCGGCGGGCCTCGGCACGGGACGGCGCGGGCATCGTGGACCGGGCCGAGTACGTGCTGCGCGAGGCGCTGAAGTCACTGCCCGCCCGGTCCGCCCAGCGCGGGCGGCTGCAGGGCCTGGTCGGCAGCGCACTGGCCCAGCGCTTCCGCCATCTCGGCTTCCTGCCCGACCTGTTCGAGAGCCGCCACCTGCTCGGCCAGGCCGTGCGCGCGGCGGCGGACGCGGCCGTACGGGCCGAGGCGTGGCTGCAGTTGGGGCGGGTTCGGCTGGAGGGGTGGTACCGGGCCGGAGTGCCTGTGCTCGTCGACGCTCTGCAGGCGTACGAGAACGCGGAGCGGGAGGCGCAGGCGGCACACGGGGCCGCCCCGGGATCCGTGACGGCCGCGCGGGCCCGTCACGGCAGCGGGGCGGTGCTGGTACTGATGGGGCGGCCCGGCGCCGCCCAGGAGGCCTATCGCGCCGCACGGGAGCAGTGGCAGCGGCTGATCGGCGTGTTGCGGGACGTGGACTGGGGGGATGTGGAACTCACCCGGCGGACGGGCGAGGACTTCACGACGGTGCAGCAGCGGGCGGACGCCGGGCGTGGGATGCCCGAGGCGGAGTGGCAGGTGGTGGCGCCGCCCTGGTGGCCGTGGACCGGTGACTGGATCAACATGGTTGATGTTGACCAGAGTTGATCCTCGGCGGGTTTCCCGCGGCGGCTCGTCGGGAAGAACTGGGCAGCCGTTGCGACCGTGCGGGGCGGGCGTGGGCGGGAGGAGGCGAGCGTGGCGGAGCCGAGGACACGGGGGGTCGGCCCCGGCGAGCGTGCCGCAGGGACACTGCTCCTGCCCGACCTCACCGACGTCGACCTGCGGGCCTTGCGGGCCATGGACGACCCGGCACTGATGGCGGCCGTCGGCGAGGTCTTCGCCGACTCGCGGCACGGCACGGAGATCTGGTACTCCGATGAGGGAGGTAGGTTTTCGGCCGGACTCGCCGAAGCGATGCCGGGCGAGGACATCCGGGAGTGACCGCGGCCCCGGCGCTCTCGCCCGAGGTGTTCGCGGAACTCGCCGGCACCCGGCCGCAGCCGACCGCCGACGCGGCACTGCGTGCCGCACTCCACGCGCGTCGCATGCTGCTCGTCAAGTCCCTGCTCGTCCGCGTCGACCGGCGGACGGACCTGCCCGCACCGGTGCGCCGACGCTTCGAGCAGAACTGGACGCTGCTGGAGCGGGCCGAGCGGACCGACGCCGCGGCGGTGCGTGCCGTCGTCGACTATCCGACGACCGGTGCCTGGCTGGCCGTCACCCTCGCCGCCCCCGAAGGGCCGGCCTTCGAACGGCACTTGGCCCACCTCGGCGGAGTGGCCGCAGCCGCCGCCGTCCTGGCCGGCTGCGCCGTCAGGGGAACTCTCGCCGTGCCCACCGGAACCCTCGCCCTGCCGGGCATCGGCGTGCTGCGCTGCCCGTCCGGCCGGGCGCGACTGGACGGGGGAGCCGGCCTGACGCGGATCACGGACGCCCACGGCGGCGACGGCGTTGAGCTGTCGCGGCCGGACGCTCCCGGGGCCCTGTGCGCGCAGCGGAGCCTCGGCGCAGGCGGCGGCTGGTCCGGCTTACGGGCGCTGCCCGGCAGCGCCGTCGTCCTGGACGACCTGGACCCCTACCGGGCACCCCTGCGTGGTGTCGGACCCTCCGCCCTGCCACCGGCCGAACGTCCCCACTCCGCCTACCGGCGCTGGGGCGACGCGTGGCACGAGGTGCAGGCGCTGCTGACGGCGACCGATCCTCCGCGTGCCACCGAGGTCGGAGCCGTCCTGCGGGTCGTGGTCCCGCTCGGCCCGGCGCACCCGCACGCCGAAATGCCGGTGAGCGCCACCCTCAGAGCGGCCCCCGGGGCCGTGCTCACCCAGCTGCCCACGGCCCCGGGGGAGCTGATGGAAGCGCTGGTGCACGAGGTGCACCACACCAAGCTGGCCGTGCTCGACGGCCTCGTGCCGCTGTGCCGGCCAGGCGCCGGCGGTCAGCACCGCGTGGGGTGGCGCACCGACCCGCGCCCGGTTCCCGCGGTGCTGCAGGGCGCCTATGCCCACCTCGCCCTGGCCGATCTCTCCTGGCGCGCGGCGCACGGTCCCGCTGTGCCGGCCGGGTGGCGACGGCGGGCGGAGCACCGCTTCCAGATCTGCCGGCGGCAGGTCGCGGAAGCCTTGTCGATCCTCCGGGAATCAGATGAACTGACCGATGCGGGGCGGGAGTTCGTCCGGCTCATGGCCACACGGCACGCCGGGCTAGGCATGGCGGCGCGAAGTCCGGCGTGACACTCCATGACGGAGCGATTGCGTTACGTTGTGCACGGTCGGCCCGAAGGCGCGGCGGACAGGGGAACAGGAGCGGCGATGGCGGAGCAACGGCGGTCGGGCGAAGAGGGCGCGACGGCACCCGAGCACTTTCTGGTGGTCTTTCCGGGCTACCACCGCTCCTGGGCCGCATGGATCGCGCAGTGCCTGGAACGCCACGGTCACCGGGCCACACTGCAGCGCTGGGACCCGCCGCGCGAGACGGCGCTGGAGGACTCGCTCGGCGACCTGCTGCTGTCCAGCGGCCGGGTGCTCCTCGTCCTGAACGACTGGTTCTTCGAACTCGGGCCGCGGCCCGCCGGTGAGTGGAACGACGTGCTGCGCGGTTTCGTCGCCGCTCACGCGGACCGGTTCGCCGCCGTCAACCTGACCAACCGTCCGCTGCTCCCTGCGACCGCCGTCCTGGAACCCGCCAGCCTGTGGGGCCTGGGCGAGGAGGCCGCCGAGGACCGGCTGCTGAGCAGGCTCGGACTGGAGCGACGCCGCTCGCCCAGGGCGTCCGCCACCCGGCTCCGCTACCCGGACACGCGCTGCGAGATCTGGGGCGAGGTGCCCCGCCGCAACCCCCGGTTCACCGGCCGCGACGACATGCTCACCGAACTCCACCAGCGACTCGCCGACGCGGAGCGCGGGGCCGCCGCATGCACCCTGCTCGGCATGTCGGGCATCGGGAAGACCCAGCTCGCCGCGGAGTACGCGCACCGTTTCAGCACCGACTACGACCTGGTCTGGTGGGTCAACTCCGACGACCGCAGCATCCAGCGCGACCGCCTCGGTGAACTCGGCGTCGAACTCGGCCTGCGCATCGGCAGCGAGCCCGGTGAGCGCATCCGCGCCGTGCGCGACGCCCTGCGCCGCGGCGAGCCGTACACCAACTGGCTGCTGATCTTCGACGGCTGGGACGACACGGACGGAGCCAACCTGCTGCTCCCGCAGGGCCAGGGGCACGTGCTGATCACCTCGCGCAACCGGGGCTGGAACGAGCACACCGACGTGCTGGAGATCCCGGCCTTCCTGCGCCCCGAGTCCACCGCCTACCTGCTGCGCCGCGCGCCCCACATCTCCGCCGCCGAGGCCGACGAGGTCGCCGCCGAGTTCGGGGACGTACCGCTGCCGCTGGTCCAGGCCGCCTCCTGGCTCGGCGAGTCCGGCATGGAGGTGCCCGAGTACCTGCGGATGGTGCGCGAGCGCCGGCTCTCCACGGTCGACGAGCCCGTCACCGGCGACGGCTTCCCGCAGTCCTCGATGACCTCCTGGTCGATACTGCTCAACCGGCTCCGCCGCGCCCAGCCCCAGGCGATCGACGTCCTCGGGCTGTGTACGTCGTTCGCCCCCGGGCGCATTCCGCTGGGCCTGATCCGCGCCTACCCGCGTGCCGACCTGCCCGAGGAACTGCGTTGGATGGCGGCGGACCTGCCCGCCTGGACGCGCGCCCTGGACACGCTGGTCAACTACTCCGTGCTCACCAGGGAGACCCGCGGCCCGGCGGGCGTGGAGATGGGCCCGCACCAGGAGTCGGTCCACATGCACCGGCTCGTGCACGACATCGTGTCCAAGCTGACCAGCGAGGAGAGCCGCGCCGTCCATCGCAAGGCCGTCCGCAACCTCCTCGCCGAGGCGGACCCGGGCAACCCGCTGGACAGCCGGAACTGGCCGCGGTACGCCGAGCTCCTCCCGCACCTGGAACCGTCCGGAGCCCTGAGCAGCGGCAGCGACCGCGTCCAGGAGACGGTCCTGAACTGTCTGCGGTACTGCTTCCGCAGCGGGGAGTACAAGGGCGGCCTGGACCTGGCCCAGCGGATCCGCGGCCAGTGGTCCCGGACCATGGGGCCGCTGGCCCAGCCGGTGCTCGACCTGACCACCCAGGAGAGCAACATCCTGCGGGCGAGCGGCAGGTTCCGGGAGGCCTACGAACTCGACCGCGGCGTCCTGGAGAAGCTGCGGGACGCTCAGGAACCGCACCTCGTGGGCGAGTTGAACACCAAGGGTGCCATGGCCAGCAGCCTGCGCCACCTGGGTCGCTACGCGGAGGCCTACGAGCTGCAGCAGGAGGTCCTGGAGGGCAACTCCCAGCTGCTGGGCGGCGACGAGGTGCCGACCCTGCTGGCCAGGCACAACCTCGGCGTGAACCTGCGGCTCCTCGGCCGGTACACGGAGGCCTACGAAACCGACCTGGAGACGCTCACCCGGCGCGAGAGCGTGCTGCGCGCCCGGCACATCAGCACGCTCAACTCGGCCAGCGCGGTGTCCGAGGACCTCCGCCTGCTGGGCCGCTACCATGACGCGCTCGCCCGGCAGGAGCCGGTGGTCCGGCTGCACGTCCAGGTGCTGGGCCCGCAGCACCCGCAGACGCTGGAGGCACGCGCCCGGCTGGCCATGTGCTACCGCCGGGAGGGCAGTCACACCCACGACGTGGGCCCGCTGCTGGCCAGCCTCCTGGAGCAGCTGGCCCAGGTCCACGGTCGCGACCACTACCGCACCCTGTCGTTCGTCACCAACTACGGCAACTACCTGCGGGAGCACGGAGACCTGAGTCAGGCCCGCGACCTGATCAGCGAGGCCGAGGCCGGGTACCGCAGCCTCCTCGGGCCGGCGCATCCCGTCGCGAGCGGCATGGTCTGCAACACCGGCCTCGTCATGCAGTCAGCGGGCGAACGCGCCGAGGCAATGGCGATGTTCGAAGCCGCCCTCGCCGGCCTCACCGCCACCCTCGGCGCCGACCACCCCTGGGTCCTCGGCTGCGCCCTCAACGCGGCCAGTGCCCGCAACCTGAACGGCCGGATCGCCGACGCCGTCGAGCTGAGCCGGGACACCCTGCGCCGGGCCCGGCACACCCTGGGGCACGAGCACCCGCTCACTCTCTCCGGCCAGGTGGCACTCGCCGCCGACCTGCGGGCCGCCCGTGAACACGAGGAGGCCGGGAAACTGGAGGACGACGGCCTGCTCGGCCTCACCCGTACCCTGGGCGCCCAACACCCCCACACCATCTCGGCCCGCCAACGCTCACGCCCGTACTGGGACTTCGAGCCGTACCTCGGCTGACGGTCGCAGGCGGAAAAGGGCCCGGCCCCGAGTCACTGTGAACTCGGGGCCGGGCCCTGTTTTCGGCTGAACCGCCGGAGGCCTACGCCTCGAAGACCTCACGCACCAGCTGCTCCTGCTCGGCCTGGTGGCGCTTGGCGGAGCCCACCGCCGGGGACGAGCCGTGCGGACGCGAGATGCGCCGCAGCCGCTCGCCGGCCGGGATGTCCGCGCCGACCGCCAGGTCGAGGTGGTCGATCAGGTTGAGCGCGATGAACGGCCAGGCACCCTGGTTCGCCGGCTCCTCCTGGGCCCACAGGTACTTCTCGGCGTTCGGGTACTTGTTGACCTCCGCCTGGAGCTCGGCACCCGGCAGCGGGTACAGGCGCTCGATGCGGATGATCGCCGTGTCCGTGACACCGCGCTTCTGCCGCTCGGCCTCCAGGTCGTAGTAGACCTTGCCGGCGCAGAAGACGACCTTCCGGACCGCGGCCGGGTCGGTGATCGACTCGTCGCCGATGACCGGGCGGAACTGGCCGCTCGTGAACTCCTCCGCCTTCGAGGCCGCCGCCTTCAGACGCAGCATCGACTTCGGGGTGAAGACGACCAGTGGCTTGTGGTGCGGGTTGTGCACCTGCCACCGCAGGAGGTGGAAGTAGTTCGACGGCAGCGTGGGCATCGCGACCGTCATGTTGTTCTGCGCGCACAGCTGCAGGAAGCGCTCCGGGCGGGCGGACGAGTGGTCCGGGCCCTGGCCCTCGTAGCCGTGCGGGAGGAGCAGGGTGACGCCGGAGGTCTGGTTCCACTTCTGCTCGGCCGACGAGATGAACTCGTCCACGACCGTCTGCGCGCCGTTGACGAAGTCGCCGAACTGCGCCTCCCACATCACCAGCGCGTCGGGGCGGGCGAGCGAGTAGCCGTACTCGAAGCCCATCGCCGCGTACTCGGAGAGCAGGGAGTTGTAGACGTTCAGGCGGGCCTGGTCCTCGGAGAGGTACTGCAGCGGCGTGTACTCCTCGCCGGTGCTGCGGTCGATCAGGACCGCGTGGCGCTGGCCGAAGGTGCCGCGCTGGGAGTCCTGGCCCGCGAGGCGGACCGGGGTGCCCTCGAGCAGCAGCGAGCCGACGGCCAGGGTCTCGCCCATGCCCCAGTCGATCGTGCCGTCCTCGACCATGGCCGCCCGGCGCTGCAGCTGCGGCAGCAGACGCGGGTGGACGGTGATGTGGTCGGGGATGTTGACCTGGGACTCGGCGATCCGCTTGACGACCTCGGCGGAGATGGCGGTCGGGACCGCGACCGGGAAGCCGTCCTGCGGCTCCTGGACGACTCCGGCGGACGGCTGCGACGTGGCCTCGCGGACCTCCGTGAAGACCTTCTCCAGCTGGCCCTGGTAGTCCTGCAGCGCCTGCTCGGCCTCTTCCAGGGTGATGTCGCCGCGACCGATCAGGGACTCGGTGTAGAGCTTGCGCACCGAGCGCTTCTTGTCGATCAGGTCGTACATCAGCGGCTGGGTGAAGGCCGGGTTGTCCGACTCGTTGTGACCGCGGCGGCGGTAGCAGATGAGGTCGATCACCACGTCCTTGTTGAAGGCCTGGCGGAACTCGAAGGCCAGACGGGCGACGCGGACGACCGCCTCGGGGTCGTCGCCGTTCACGTGGAAGATCGGGGCCTCGATCATGCGGGCCACGTCCGTCGCGTACATGGAGGAACGCGAGGACTCGGGGGCCGCGGTGAAGCCGACCTGGTTGTTGATGACGATGTGGACCGTGCCGCCGGTGCGGTAGCCGCGCAGCTGCGACATGTTCAGGGTCTCGGCCACCACGCCCTGGCCCGCGAAGGCCGCGTCGCCGTGGATCGCCACCGGCAGGACGGTGAAGTCAGTGCCGCCCTTGTTGATGATGTCCTGCTTGGCGCGGGCGACGCCCTCCAGGACCGGGTCGACGGCCTCGAGGTGCGACGGGTTCGCGACCAGCGACACCTTGATCTGCTCGCCGTCCAGGCCGGTGAAGGTGCCCTCGGCGCCCAGGTGGTACTTCACGTCGCCGGAGCCGTGCATCGACTTCGGGTCGAGGTTGCCCTCGAACTCGCGGAAGATCTGCGCGTAGGACTTGCCGACGATGTTGGCGAGGATGTTCAGACGGCCGCGGTGGGCCATGCCGATGATGACCTCGTCCAGGCGGGACTCGGCGGCGGAGTCGATGACCGCGTCCAGCAGCGGGATGACGGACTCGCCGCCCTCCAGCGAGAAGCGCTTCTGGCCGACGTACTTCGTCTGCAGGAAGGTCTCGAAGGCCTCGGCCGCGTTCAGACGGCGCAGGATGCGCAGCTGCTCCTCGCGCTCCGGCTTGGAGTGCGGGCGCTCGACGCGGTCCTGGATCCACTTGCGCTGCTTCGGGTCCTGGATGTGCATGAACTCGATGCCGGTGGTGCGGCAGTACGAGTCGCGCAGCACGCCGAGGATGTCGCGCAGCTTCATCATCGACTTGCCGGCGAAGCCGCCGACCGCGAACTCGCGCTCCAGGTCCCACAGGGTGAGGCCGTGCTCGACGATGTCCAGGTCGGGGTGCTTGCGCTGGCGGTACTCCAGCGGGTCGGTGTCGGCCATGACGTGGCCGCGGACCCGGTAGGAGTGGATCAGCTCGAAGACGCGGGCGGCCTTGGTGACGTCGTCGTCGTGCGAGGCGTCGATGTCCTTGAGCCAGCGGACCGGCTCGTAGGGGATGCGCAGCGCCTCGAAGATGTCGTCGTAGAAGCCGTTCTCGCCGAGCAGCAGGTTCGCGACCTGGCGCAGGAACTCGCCGGAGGCGGCGCCCTGGATCACCCGGTGGTCGTAGGTCGACGTGAGCGTCATGACCTTCGAGATGCCGAGCTTGTTCAGGGTGTCCTGGCTGGTGCCCTGGAACTCCGCCGGGTAGTCCATGGAGCCGACGCCCATGATCACGGACTGGCCGGGCATCAGACGCGGCACGGAGTGGACGGTGCCGAGGCCGCCGGGGTTGGTCAGGGAGACCGTGACACCGGTGAAGTCGTCCATCGTCAGCTTGTTGTCGCGGGCGCGACGGACGATGTCCTCGTAGGCCTGCCAGAACTCGAAGAAGTTCAGGGTCTCGGCCTTCTTGATGGCGGCCACGACGAGCTGGCGGTCGCCGTTGGGCTTCACCAGGTCGATGGCCAGGCCGAGGTTGACGTGCGCCGGCTTGACGAGGGTCGGCTTGCCGTCCTTCTCGCCGAACGACCAGTTCATCGACGGCATGGCCTTGATGGCCTGGACCATCGCGAAGCCGATCAGGTGCGTGAAGGAGATCTTCCCGCCCCGGGCGCGCTTCAGGTGGTTGTTGATGACGATCCGGTTGTCGAACAGCAGCTTCACCGGGACCGCGCGGACCGAGGTGGCCGTCGGCAGCTCCAGCGAGGCGTTCATGTTCTTCGCGACCGCGGCGGCCGGGCCGCGCAGCGTGATCAGCTCGGGGCCCTCCGGGGCCGGCGCGGCCTTGGCCTGCGGCTGAGCGGGCGCCTGTGCGGGCGTCGCCGGCTTGGCCGGGGCAGGGGCCGCGGCAGGTGCCGCAGGAGCGGGGGCCGGAGCCGCGGGAGCGGGGGCCGGAGCCGCGGCGACGGGCTTCGGGGCCACAGGGGCGGGCGCGGGGGCGGCCGGGGCCGCGGGCGCGCTCGGGGCCGGAGAAGCCGTGGTGGTGGTCCCTGCGGCCCCCGCGGCCGCAGTACCCGCCGGAGCCGCGGCGGCAGGAGCGCCCGGCTTGTAGTCGGCGAAGAAGTCCCACCAGGCACGGTCAACCGAGTTCGGGTCCTGGAGGTACTGCTGATAGATCTCGTCGACGAGCCACTCGTTGGGACCGAACGCGGCAGCGGGGTTCTTCCCGGCTTGGTCGTCGGTCGAGATGCTCGAGTTACTGGGGGACTGTGGCGACACGGCGGCAACCGCCCTCTTCCGCTTCACAAGGTTATGGACAGCGGAAATAAAGGCTACGCCCCCAAGAGGGCGAAGGTCAGGTCGGGCCGGTTCATCGTCGCGTAAGTCACATCAGAAATCTTGTTTCAGGGCTTGATATGGCGGGAAACAAGCGTGGTTCCGGATGTGAGCCGGGGTGCGCGGGATCGCCGAGCGGGGCCCGGCGCGACCGACTGCGGTGCGTGTCGCGGGCCTGTGCCTGATCACACGTGTCCCACTGCGGGGACGCACGTGGATCTTGTGGCTCCGGTTCGGACTTTACGTCAACTTGGGACGGAAGTCAGTCCCGGAAGAGTGACGATGATCCTGCAGCCCCGGTCGGATTCGGCCACACCGATTCGGCCGTTGTGCAGATCGACCGCCCACCGGGCGATCGCGAGGCCGAGCCCGGTGCCGCCGTCGCTGCCCGGACCGTGCGGCCGGGTCACCGAGCCGCGGTTGAACCGCTCGAACACGCGGTGCCACTCGGACCTGGGGATTCCGGGCCCCTCGTCCAGCACCTCGAGCTCCAGCGAGTCCGGCTGCGGCCCGCGCCGCGCCTTCACGGTGACCCGCCCGTGCGGCGGGCTGTGCTTGACCGCGTTGTCGATCAGGTTGGCGACGACCTGGTGGATGCGCTCGGGGTCCGCGTGCGCGGTCAGTTCCGGCGGGGAGACGTCCAGGTGCAGGTGCACGTCCGTGCGCGTGTGGCTGCCGGAGCCGGAGGCCATGCCCGCGCGCGCGGAGGCGACCATGTTGGCCTCCTTCAGCACGCCCGACAGGTACGGCCACACCTCGAAGCGGCGCAGCTTCAGCGGTACGACGCCGTTGTCGAGCCGGGAGAGGTCCAGCAGGGTCTCGACGAGCCGGCCGAGCCGCTCGGTCTGTTTCAGAGCCGTCCGCATGGTCTCCGGGTCGGCCTCGGTGACCCCGTCGACGATGTTCTCCAGCACCGCGCGCAGGCCCGCGATCGGGGTGCGCAGCTCGTGCGAGACGTTCGCCACCAGCTCCTTGCGCTGGCGGTCCTGCGCCTCCAGCTCGTCGGCCATGACGTTGATCGTCTGGGCCAGGTCGCCCAGCTCGTCGCGGCGGTTCTCGCGGACCCGGCGGGTGTAGTCGCCCTGCGAGATCGAGCGGGCCACCAGATTCATCTCGTCCAGCGGCGCGGTGAGTGAATGGGCCACGAACTGCGTTATCAGCAGTGTGGCGATCATCGAGAAGACCGTGATGAAGCGAAGCTCCGTCTTCGTGTGCACCGCGACGATCGAGAGACCGGTGGTGATCAGCACCGAGATGACGACGAGCGCGCCCAGCTTGGTCTTGATCGAGAACGGGCGTACGCCACCCCAGGGGTCCTCCCCGGGGCTCCTCCGTGCGGCCTCCCGCCCCTCGCTCATGGCGTCGGTGTCTCCAGCGCGTAGCCCACGCCGTGCACCGTGCGGATCCGCTCGGCGCCGATCTTCCGTCGCAGGGCCTTGATGTGGCTGTCCACGGTCCGCGTGCCCGACGCGTCCGCCCAGTCCCACACCTCGGCCAGCAGCTGCTCCCGGGAGAGCACCGCGCGCGGCGTGTTCGCCAGGCACACCAGCAGGTCGAACTCGGTGGGCGTGAGGTGGACGTCCTCGGACTTCACCCGCACCCGGCGCTGCGCGTGGTCGATCTCCAGCTCGCCGAGGCGCAGGATGCCCGAACGGGGCGTGGACGCGGCGATGGCCGCCCGCTCCACGCGCCGCAGCAGGACGTGCACCCGCGCGGCCAGCTCCCGCATGGAGAACGGCTTGGTCATGTAGTCGTCGGCGCCGACGCCGAGCCCGACCAGCATGTCCGTCTCGTCGTCCCGCGCGGTGAGCATCAGCACCGGCACCGGGCGCTGGGCCTGTACGCGCCGGCAGACCTCCAGGCCGTCGAAGCCGGGCAGCATGATGTCGAGGATCAGCAGGTCGGGCTGCCAGGCCTCGGCCGTGTCGACCGCCGCGGGGCCGTCCGACGCGGTCTGCACGAGGAATCCCTCGGCGCGGAGCCGGGCCGCGATGGCGTCGACGATCGTCGGATCGTCCTCGACGACCAGCACACGGCGCTGCGCGCCCTGGGTCGTCGTGGCCGCGCCGGTCTGGGAGGTGTGTGTCTGCTCCATCGCCCGCCCCTGTTGCTTTCCGGAATCCGTGGGGTGATCCCATGACTGCGATTGACGCTTGAATGATCGGCGTCAGGGCAGCACATTACGGGGACTCACCGCGCCGTCGCTATCCAGGTCGGACGGCGAGATGTACGGCGTCCGGAACGCCCCGGGCAACGGGGACCTCTTCGGTACGCACCTGACGGAACCCGGCATTCCGCATGGTTCCTTCAAATTCCGGAGAGGGCTCGGCAGACCATACCGCCAACACCCCGCCCGGCCTCAACACCCTTGCGCACGCGGCGAGTCCGGACGACGAGTAGAGATCGTCGTTGTCCTCGGTGACGGTCCAGCCGGGACCGTTGTCGATGTCGAGACACAGGGCGTCGAACGTGTCCGATGTCTCATTGACGTAAGTGACGAGATCGGCTTCGACGATCTCGGTACGGGGATCGGCGAGCGCGTGCGCGGAGACGGCCGACAGCGGTCCGTCGCCCCGGTGCCAGTCCACGACGGCCGGCTCCCGCTCGACGACCGTGATCCGGCCCCACCTGCCGGGATCCGCCGCGGCGTGTGCGAGCGAGAATCCCACCCCCAGTCCGCCGATCAGCACGTCCGGCGCCGGGCGCCCGTCCAGGGCGGCGTACGCGGCGTCGACCAGCAGCCGCTCCGAGCGGCCGTCGGAGGTGTCCATGAGGAAGCACCCATTGGCGATGATCTGCAGCAACTCGCCGTGCCTGCGCAGCACCACCTCCCCGTACGGGCCTTCGCGACGGTCCAGGACCACAGGAGTGTCGTAGACGGCAGTCATGCTCCCATCCTCCTTGAACGGGGCCTTGCGTTCACGGGAATTGACCACGAACCCGCGGGTGACACAGATGGCACGGGTGGCGGGGCGGTGCGGACCGGCTGCCGTCGCACGCCGCCACCGCGTGCCCCGCGCGCGCCGGCCGGACTCGTCCTGGAGTTCGAGGAGTGGCGGGTGCGGGCCGCGCACGCGGGGGACGTGAAGCTGCTGAGGCCCCGAACCCGGCGGGGCGGACGCGTCTGGAGCCTCTGAGGTTGCTGTGAATCCGCACTCGCGTGGCGTCGGTCATAGACAGCGGCTGCGGGAACACGAAGGGTGGGGCGCGACGGAAGGAGTGCCTCAGCGTGGAACGGACCGTGACCGGGCCTGCGACGGCCGCGTCCCCGCCCTCGGGCACGCCCCTTCCCGCCGACTCCCTGCCGGATGTCGCCGGCCTGCTCGACGGGGTCCCGCGCCAACGCGAGCTGCCCGCCCCGGTCGCGACGCCGGCCCCGGTGACTGCGGCGCCCCGCCCCTCCTTCCGGTCCTGGTACCTCCTGCCGACCCCCACCGGCACCCCGTTCACCTTCTCCTACGCGGCCCTCCTCGCCCTCACCTCGCTGGTGGCGGCCTGGGCCGACCCCGCCCTGATGCACACGCTGTACCAGGCCTCCAGCACCGACGTCGCCCACCTGGTGCGCACACCGGTGCTGGTGCTGCTGGCGAGCGCGCTGTGGATCGCGGGCGGCGTCGTGTCGCCGTACGCGGGTGCGTTCGTACTGGTGCTCACCGCGCTGGAGCGGCGGATAGGAGGCGCCCGGGCGGCCTGCGTGTTCCTGGCGGGCCACGTCCTGGCCACCCTCGCGACCGAGGTCCCGGTGGGCCTCGCGGTCCTGTTCGGCCACCTCCCGGCCACCTCCCTGCACCGCCTCGACTACGGCATCAGCTTCGGCGTCGCCGGCAGCATCGGCGCCCTGTCCGGCCTGCTCACCCCCTGGGTCCGCTGGCCCCTCCTCGCCCTGGTCGCGAGCACGCTCCTCGACGACCTGATCGCCTTCCGCGACC
The DNA here is from genome assembly GCF_007827595.1 of Streptomyces sp. BK340. Classification (GTDB taxonomy): domain Bacteria; phylum Actinomycetota; class Actinomycetes; order Streptomycetales; family Streptomycetaceae; genus Streptomyces. The sequence continues at coordinate 76,995 of NZ_VISR01000016.1, read as the reverse complement.
CGATGACCAACTGGGGCCACCTGATCGCCCTGGCCATCGGCATCGCCGGCTGGCCGCTGGTGCGGCGCTGGCGCCTCCAGGCGCATTCCCCGGTTTCCGTATGACCGATGCGGTGACACGGATCGAACGGGCGGTCGAAGTGAACGGCGTTACCGACGCCCACAGAATGCGGGCGTCTTCGGTCCGCAGGCCCCCGCTCCGTCGGATGCACCCCCGCACATCCGCCTGCCGGCCTTCCTGGGCCGTACGGTCAGTACAGGCTGAGCTGTTCCCCCTCCGGGGGCGGCAGGAGCAGGCGGCGCATCCGTTCGACGCCGGACCGCCACGGGCCGCCGCCGGAGTCCTCCCACAGGTCCAGCAGCTCGGACGGCTCGGTCACGACCCGGTCGAGGGCTCGTAGCGCGAGGGGCCGCAGGGCCGCCAGACCGGGGAGGGGTTCCTTCGGCCCGTAGTGCGGCGAGGGGATGCCGCCGCCCGGAAGCCGGGCGGTGACCAGCGCGGCCGCCGCGACGGCCTCCTCCGCTGCGGGTGCTTCGAGGTGGCCGTCGGTGTCGACGGCTCGCACCAGCGCGTCGCGAACCATGTGCGCGCGCTCGCCCGCTGACGCGTCGTCGAGACCGTCGCGCCAGTCCGCAGCGGTGTCGTTGTCGAAGGGACCCGAGTCCCAGGTGCCCATGCGGCCTCCCCGTTCGTGCCGATGTCCGGGCATCCTGGCAGGCCCCGCCGACATCACCTCTGGCCTGCGACGACACCACGGTCGCCGGTCGATCGCTCACAGCGAACAGGAACCCGGGAACATTGGCGGAGCGCCGTGCATTGAGTCGGCATAGCTCAAGTTGACTGCCTAAGGGGAGATCATGGCTGCTGAGTCCACGGCGTTCACGCTCGTGTTGCCCGTGCTGCCGCTCGACGACGAGGTCGTGCTGCCCGGGATGGTGGTTCCGCTGGACCTGAGCGACGCCGAGGTGCGGGCCGCGGTGGAGGCCGCGCAGGCCGCCGCCCGGTCGGAGCCCGGGAAGCCCAAGGTCCTGCTGGTGCCGCGCATCGACGGCACGTACGCCAGGACCGGTGTGCTGGGCACGGTCGAGCAGGTCGGCCGGCTGGCCGACGGCGACCCGGGGGCCCTGATCCGCGGCCGCGGCCGGGTGCGGATCGGTGCCGGTACGACGGGTCCCGGTGCCGCGCTGTGGGTCGAGGGCGCGCGGGTCGACGAGACCGTGCCGGACCCGCTGCCCGGGCATGCCGCCGAACTCGTCAAGGAGTACAAGGCCCTTGCCACCAGCTGGCTGAAGAAGCGCGGCGCCTGGCAGGTCGTGGACCGCGTCCAGGCCATCGACGACGTCTCCGCGCTCGCCGACAACTCCGGGTACTCGCCCTTCCTCACCACCGAGCAGAAGGTCGAGCTGCTGGAGACCGCCGACCCGGTGGCCCGCCTCAGGCTCGCCGCGCAGCAGCTGCGCGACCACCTCGCCGAGCAGGACGTGGCCGAGACCATCGCCAAGGACGTCCAGGAGGGCGTCGACAAGCAGCAGCGCGAGTTCCTGCTGCGGCGTCAGCTCGAGGCCGTCCGCAAGGAGCTGCGCGAGCTGAACGGTGATCAGGACGGCGAGGAGTCCGACGACTACCGCGCCCGTGTGGAGGCCGCCGACCTGCCGGAGAGGGTCCGCGAGGCCGCCCTCAAGGAGGTCGACAAGCTGGAGCGGTCCTCCGACCAGTCGCCCGAGGGCTCGTGGATCCGCACCTGGCTGGACACGGTCCTGGAGATGCCGTGGAACGAGCGGACCGATGACAGCGCCTCCGCCGACATCCAGGGCGCCAGGGCGATCCTGGACGCCGAGCACGCGGGCCTGGAGGACGTGAAGGAGCGCATCACCGAGTACCTGGCGGTGCGCAAGCGGCGCAGTGAGCGCGGCCTCGGTGTCATCGGCGGGCGGCGCGGCGGGGCCGTGCTGGCTCTGGTCGGGCCGCCTGGCGTCGGAAAGACCAGCCTGGGCGAGAGTGTCGCCCACGCCATGGGGCGCAAGTTCGTCCGGGTCGCCCTCGGTGGCGTCCGGGACGAGGCGGAGATCCGCGGTCACCGGCGTACGTACGTCGGCGCGCTGCCCGGCCGGGTCGTGCGTGCCATCAAGGAGGCGGGGTCGATGAACCCCGTGGTCCTGCTGGACGAGATCGACAAGGTGGGGTCGGACTACCGGGGCGACCCGGCCGCGGCCCTGCTGGAGGTGCTGGACCCGGCCCAGAACCACACCTTCCGGGACCACTACCTGGAGGTCGAACTGGACCTGTCCGACGTGGTCTTCCTCGCCACCGCCAACGTCCTGGAGGCCATCCCGGAGGCGCTCGCCGACCGTATGGAGATCGTCCGGCTGGACGGCTACACCGAGGACGAGAAGGTCGTCATCGCCCGTGACCACCTGCTCCCGCGCCAGCTGGAGCGGACCGGCCTGGCCGAGGACGAGGTCACCATCGACGAGAGCGCGCTGCGCAGGCTCGCCGGCGAGTACACCCGCGAGGCGGGCGTGCGCACCCTGGAGCGGTCCATCGCACGGCTGCTGCGCAAGGTCGCGGCCCAGCACGAACTCGGCGAGCGGAAGCTGCCGTTCACCGTCCGGGACGAGGATCTCCGCGCGCTGATCGGGCGTCCGCACCATGTGCCCGAGTCCGCCCAGGACCCGGCCGAGCGCCGTACGTCCGTGCCGGGCGTGGCGACCGGTCTCGCGGTCACCGGCGCCGGTGGTGACGTCCTCTTCGTCGAGGCGTCCCTCGCCGACCCGGAGACGGGCGCGGCGGGCCTGACCCTGACCGGTCAGCTGGGCGACGTGATGAAGGAGTCGGCGCAGATCGCGCTGAGCTTCCTGCGCAGCCACGGCGCCGAACTGGAGCTGCCGGTGGCCGACCTGAAGGACCGGGGCGTGCACATCCACTTCCCGGCGGGCGCGGTCCCGAAGGACGGACCGAGCGCGGGCATCACGATGACCACGGCCCTCGCGTCCCTGCTCTCCGGCCGGCTGGTCCGCACCGACGTGGCGATGACCGGCGAGGTCTCGCTGACCGGCCGGGTGCTGCCCATCGGCGGCGTGAAGCAGAAGCTGCTCGCCGCCCACCGCGCCGGGGTGACCACCGTGATCATCCCCAAGCGCAACGAACCCGACCTGGACGACGTCCCGGCCGAGGTGCTGGACAAGCTCGACGTCCACGCCGTGACCGACGTCCGTCAGGTCCTGGAGCTGGCGCTCGCGCCCGCCGTGAACGGCGCGGAGCCGGAGGTTCCGGTCGCGGCGTGACGGACGTGACCGGATGAGGCGAGGCCCGGGTCCCGTGAGGGAGGCCCGGGCCTTCGCCGCGCCGTGGACGAGTACGACCCTGGACGTGCGCGACCGTGAACAAGCGCATATATAGGTCAACTGGATAGAATTCAGGCGTGAGTGGGCAGGTGGTGCAACCCTCCGGCCCGATCGGGACGGAGATCGCCGGCTACCGCGTGGAGCGCGAGCTGGGCCGCGGCGGGATGGCCGTCGTCTACTGCGCCCAGGACCTGCGCCTCGGCCGTACCGTCGCCCTCAAACTCCTCGCCCCCGAGTACACCCGCAACGATGCCTTCCGCCGCCGCTTCCACCAGGAGTCACGGGTCGCCGCCGCGATCGACCATCCCCACATCGTTCCCGTCTTCGAGGCCGGCGAGACCGACGGGATCCTGTACATCGCGATGTGCTTCGTGCACGGGATGGACCTGCGCGCCGTGCTCGACCGCGACGGTGCGCTCCCCGTGCCGGCCGCGCTGCGCATCGCCGCCCAGCTGGCGTCCGCGCTGGACGCGGCCCACGAGCACGATCTGGTGCACCGGGACGTCAAGCCCGGCAACGTCCTGGTCACCAAGGGCGTCGACAGCGACCACCCCGAGCACGTCTACCTCACCGACTTCGGGCTGGCGAAGAAGTCCCTGTCGCTCACTGGGTTCACCACCGCGGGCGAGTTCGTCGGCACCCTCGACTACGTGGCGCCTGAGCGGGTCGCGGGCCGGCCCGTGGACGGCAGGTCCGATCTCTACAGCCTGGCCTGTGTCGTCTACGAGACCCTCGCGGGCGCGCCGCCCTTCCGCCGGGACGACGACCTGGAGCTGCTGTGGGCGCACCAGTACGACCCGCCGCCCCTGCTGAGCGAGGAACGGGCCGGGATCCCGGCGGCCGCCGACGACGTCCTGTGCAGGGCGCTCGCCAAGGCCCCGGACGACCGCTACGGCACCTGCCTGGAGTTCGTCGCGGCCCTGCGCGCAGCCCTGGCCGACTGCGGCCCGCAGCGCCGTACGCCCACGCTGGTGGACGCCCGTGCGACCGACGCCCTCCCCGCCGCCGACCCGGTGCCCGCCCCGCCGGCCCCGCCCGGCTGGGCCGGCCCGGTCCTCGGGGGACCGGCGTCCTGGGCGCGTCGCGCTTAATACCCGGCGCTTTCCTCCTCGTCAAGTCCCGAGTCCTCGGAACATGACCGCGTGCCGGCATTCCGGCCTACTTGAAGCACGGCCCCACCGGAGAAACCGGAAACCGAAAAGGGCCCCGAATCAAGTAGGAGAAAGTCATGAAGCGCATCAACGAGAACCGTGAGTCCGTCCGCACCAAGCGCGGTGTCCGCCTCTCCACGATCGTCGCCTCGGCCGTGGTCGTCGCCGGCGGAATCATTCTCCCGGCCACCGCCGCCTCGGCCGCCCCGGCGCACGAGTCGTCGGCCGTCACGCTGGTGGCCAAGCACCACGACAAGCACGAGGGTAACCACCACAAGAAGGCCAAGAAGGGCAACGCGACCGGTGGTAATGGCGGTAATGCCACGAGTAAGGGTTCTGGCGACGCGACTGGCGGTAATGGTGGTGACGCCACGACCAAGGGTTCCGGCGATGCGACCGGTGGTAATGGCGGTAATGCCACGAGTAAGGGTTCTGGCGACGCGACCGGTGGTAATGGTGGTGACGCCACGAGTAAGGGTTCTGGCGACGCGACCGGTGGTAATGGTGGTGACGCCACGACCAAGGGTTCCGGCGATGCGACCGGTGGTAATGGTGGTGACGCCACGACCAAGGGTTCCGGCGATGCGACCGGTGGTAATGGTGGTGACGCCACGAGTAAGGGTTCTGGTGACGCGACCGGTGGTGATGGTGGTGACGCCACGAGCAACGGTTCCGGCGACGCGACCGGCGGCAACGGAGGTGACGCCACTGCCGGCTGAGGCCCACATCGCTGACAGCAGCGAGTGAGCGACGGCAAATCCGGGTGGCGCGGTCATCGGCCGCGCCACCCGACCCTCCCGGCCACGAGCTCCCAGCCTCCCCGTAACCCCCGACAGCCCCCCTCAAGAAACGGCACACCCCACTCATGATCCGCAACGTCCGCAAGAGCAGCCTGGCCGTGGCCGCCGCCTCCCTCCTGTTTCCCCTCGGCGCAGTCCTGATCCCCGCAGGCGCCGCCTTCGCCGCCCCGGCGCCGAACAGCCTGACGGCTTCGTCGACCCACGCCGACCACGGCAGCAAGGACCACAAGAAGAGCGACGAGCACCACAAGGTCAAGCACGGCAAGAAGCACGGCGATCACGGGGACGGGCACCACGGCGACCACGACACCTGCAGCGCAGGCAACGCCACGGGCGGCAACGGCGGCAACGGCACCGGCGGCGACGCCACGGTCTGCACGGCTCCGGGCGGTACCGGCACCGGCGGCACCGGCGGCCGCGGCAGGGGCTCGTGCGGCGGCAAGGGTACGAACGGCCGTAACGGCACCGGCACCAACGGCAGCGACGGTCCGCCCTGCCCCGACCACAAGCCGGACCCGTCCGGCGGGGACACCGGCAGCACATCCTCACCGCAGACGCCCGCCCCGCCGGATCACCCGGCCGACCCCGGACCCGCGGCCCCGGACCACGGTCAGGACAGTGGCGGTACCACCGGTCAGGACAGTGGCGGCACCACCGGTCAGGACAGTGGCGGCACCACCGGTCAGGACAGTGGCGGTACCACCGGCCAGGACGCGCCCGCTCCGCCGGACGTGGTCGTCAACTGAGGACAGGGAAGATCGCCGACCGAACCTGGAGAAGACAAACACAGAGCAGGCCGACCTCTCACTGCCCCGCCCCTCCCCGGCGGGGCAGTCCCATGTCAGCTCGGGGTCAGTGACTGCTCCGCCCACACGGTCTTGCCGACCCGGTCGTGCCGGGTGCCCCAGCGCTTGGCGAGCTGGGCGACCAGCAGCAGGCCCCGGCCGCCTTCGTCGAAGATCCGGGCGCGCCGCATGTGCGGGGTGGTGCCGCTGGAGTCGTAGACCTCGCAGATCAGGGTGGAGTCCTGGTGGATGAGCCGGAGCTGGATGGGCGGGCGGCCGTAGCGGATGGCGTTGGTGACCAGCTCGCTGACCATCAGCTCGGTGGTGAAGGCGGCCTCGTCGAGTCCCCAGCGGCTCAGCTGGTCGCTCGTGTGCTTGCGGGCCCGGGCCACCACGGAGGGATCGCTGTCCAGCTCCCAGGCGGCGACCCGGTCGGCGTGCAGTGCCCGGGTGCGGGCGACGAGCAGGGCGATGTCGTCGTCGGGGCGGTGGCTCAGCAATTCGGTCAGCACCCGGTCGCACACCGCGTCCAGCGTCGGCGCCGGGCGGCCGAGCGCGCCGAACAGCTTGTCCAGCGCCTCGTCGATGTCGTGGTCGCGGGCCTCCAGCAACCCGTCGGTGTAGAGGGCGAGCAGGCTGCCCTCGGGAATTTCGGTCTCGAAGGCCTCGAAGGGCAGGCCGCCGAGCCCCAGCGGCGGACCGGGGGGCACGTCGATGAAGCGGACGGTGCCGTCCGGGGTGACCACGGCGGGCGGCGGATGGCCGGCCCGGGCGAGCGTGCAGTGGCGTGAGACCGGGTCGTAGACCGCGTACAGACAGGTGGTGCCGATGCCCCCGGCGGTCTCGGCCGCCGGGTCGGCGCTGCCCTCGTCGGCGGCCAGCCGCAGGACGAGGTCGTCGAGGTGGGTGAGCAGCTCGTCGGCGGGCAGGTCGACGTCGGCCAGGGTGCGCACGGCGGTCCGCAGCCGGCCCATGGTGGCGGAGGCGCGGATGCCGTGGCCGACGACATCGCCGACGACCAGGGCGACCCGCGCCCCGGACAGCGGGATGACGTCGAACCAGTCGCCGCCCACACCGGCCTTGGTGGCCGCGGGCAGATACCGGGTGGCGACCTCCAGGGCCGCCTGGTCGGGCAGCGTGTGCGGGAGCAGACTGCGCTGCAGGGACATGGTGGTGGTGCGGGCACGGGAGTGCCGGCGGTCGCTGTGCAGGCCGGTGGCCGCTTGCGCCGTGAGGTCCTCGGCGATCCGCAGATCCTCCGGGCCGAACGGCTCGGTGCGCCGGTGGCGCCCGAAGAGGGCGACCCCGAGGGTGCTGCCCTCGGCGAGCACCGGCACCAGCATCAGCGAGCGCGTGCCGTACGCGCGCAGCCACGCGGCCGCCGGGTCCACGGCCGCCCACGCCGCGACCACCGGGTCCGAGGTGTCGTAGAGGACGGCGTTGCCCGAGGCCAGGCAGTCCGCCGGGGGCGAGCCCGGTTCGTAGACGATCGCCTGGCCCACCCCGGTCCCGGAGGAACTCACGGCGTCGTCCGGGACGGCGCGCAGCGCGGCCCGGCGCAGGACCAGCGGGCCCATGTCGACGGGGTCGGCCGCGGAGCGCGGGGCGTCGAGCAGGTCCACGGCCATGAAGTCCGCGAGCCGGGGGACCGTGGCCTCGGCCAGCTCCTGCGCGGCCCGCCCGAGGCCGGGAGCCGTGCCCGGGTGCGCGCCGGTCTCGTCCCCGGTGCCCCGGCGGGCGGACTCCGCGGCGCGCCGGTGCGCCGCGAGGCAGACGGCGCGCACCCTGCCGGTGCCGTCCTTGAGCGGGGTCAGAACGGTGGGCAGGTCCAGATCCGGGACGAGGCCGGTCCGTACCTCCTGGGGCTCGCCGGTCTCCAGCACCTGGTGCATCGCCCGGTCGGCCTCCGCGCTCGCGGGACCGGGTGAGATGTGGGCCAGGCGCAGCCCGCGCATCGCCGCCTCGGGCAGGGACAGGGCGCGTTCCAGGCGGCGGTTGGCGCGCATCAGGCGCTGCTCGGTGTCGAAGATCGCCAGTGGGAAGGGGGACTGGATGAACGTCCACTCCTCCAGCGGTTCACCCCGGGGCTGCTGGGGCCGGTCCGCCACGGCGGTCACCACGAGCCAGTCGACGGCCCCGGTGTCCGACGTCCGGCGGTGGGCGAGGAGCCCCTGCTCCAGGCGCCGGCCGTCCTGGTGCCGCAGGGGCACGGTGCCGTTCCACCGGTCGCGCCCGGCCAGGGTCCGGCGGACCGATCCGGCCTCCGCGGCGAGCAGCGCGGACGCGGGCCGTCCGACGACCTCCGAAGCCTCGTGGCCGAGCAGCCGCTGGGCGCCTTCGCTCCAGCCGGTCAGGATGCCCTGCTCATCGATGGTGGCCGTGGCCGTGTACGTCGACTGTCGCTCCATCGCCGCTCATCTCGCCCTTGCTCGGCAGGCTCCTCTCCTGACCAGCATGATCCCGGCCGGCGCGGAGCACCAACGCAGCGCACGGCGGCCGCCCGCGGGGGACGGCCGCCGCACCCGCTCGGCGGCGGCTAGCCGTTGGCCAGCGCCACCACCCGGTCCAGCGCTCCGTTGAACTTGTCGTGGTCCCCGACGGTCGGGCCGGAGGAGGTGTACTGCCACATCGTGTAGTACGACCAGCCCGCGGGCAGCGTCCCCGGGTCCGAGGCGTAGCGGGCGATCCACAGCGGGTTGTTCACGGCGAAGCCGCCGTAGTTGCCGGTGCACTGGGTCCACCAGCTGGTGGCCGTGTAGATCACGGGGTACCGGCCCGTCCGCGCCTTGTACGTGTTCAGGAAGTCGGCGATCCAGCTGACCATCGCACTGGCGGACTTGCCGTAGCAGGCGGCGCCGTACGGGTTCCACTCGATGTCGAGGGCGCCGGGCAGGGTCTTGCCGTCGCGGGACCAGCCGCCGCCGTGGTCGGCGAAGTAGTTCGCCTGGGTGGCGCCGCTCGTGGTGTCCGGGGTCGCGAAGTGGTACGCGCCGCGGATCATGCCGACGTTGTACGAGCCGTTGTACTGCTGCGCGAAGTAGGGGTTCGTGTAGTACGTGCCCTCCGTGGCCTTCGTGTAGGCCCAGCGGACGCCGCTGTTCCACAGCGTGCTCCAGGCGACGTTGCCCTGGTAGCCGGCGACGTCGACGCCCTCGGTCTGGGTGGCGTCGCCGGTGGAGGGGGTGCCGTTCTGTCCGTCGTGGGCGAGGACTCCCATGCCCATGTACGCCGAACCGCGGCTGGGCGTGCTCGCGGCCTGGGCGGTGGTGAGGGGGAGGGCCAGGGAGACCGCCGCCAGCACGGCGGTGACCCAGACGGCGAGGGGACGCGGGCGGGGGGAACCGGGTCTGCGCACGGGCATGACGTGCCTCCGAGGAGTGAGGTGGGGGGGGACCGTGGAGTGACCGCTGATCCACTGGCGTGGGCATGCCATTGATTGCCTGATGAAGAAGCTACGCACGTAGATGACGGCGTGGGAAGGGGGTCCGGAGGCTGCCGTTGGTCTACGCCTGCGAAATACTTACGGAGCTGCGGCAACTGCGGCGTTCGACGGAAACTTTCAGGACAGCGAAACCGATCAGGGGTGCTGACGTGCACGAGGACGGAAACGGCGGCGGGCATCGGGCCACCGGCCAGGTGACGCCGAGTGGTGCAGACCAGGAGTTCCTGGCGCTGGAACGCGAGTTGACCGTGCTGCTCCGGCGGGCCCGGGCGAACCAGGGCGAGATGGCCCGCGAGGTCCACCCGGACCTGGAGTCCTCCGCGTACGGCCTGCTCATCCGCCTCGACGAACTCGGCGGCCAGCGCGCCACCGAGCTCGCCGCCTACATCGGCGTCGGCAAGGCCACCATGTCCCGCCAGCTGCGCGCCCTGGAGGAGCTGGGTCTGATCGCCCGCGAGCCCGACCCCGCCGACGGCCGTGCCTGGCTGGTGACCCTGACCGACGAGGGCCGCGGCCGCGTCGGCAAGGTCCGCGAGGCCCGCCGCGCCCGGTACGTCAGCCAGCTGGCCCACTGGGACCGCCTGGAGGTGGCCGAACTGGCGCGCCTGCTGCACCAGTTGAACACCGTCATGGAAAAGTAGCCGGCGCTCCGGAGGCCCTGGGGCCTGCCTGGCAGTCCCTAGAGCTCGACGTACACCGCCGTCGCGTCGTCGTGCGTCTTGCTGCGGCCGAGGAACGCCCGCTCCTCCCGGTCCGCCAGCTCCAGCTCCCGTACCCGCTCGACCAGGGCGCGGGTGCCCTCCTTGGCGAGGAGGTCGAGCAAGGCCGTCCAGTCGCCCTCGTGGAACTTCTCCGTCCAGCGGGTCGCACCGTCCGTCAGGGCGACCAGGGCCCGCACCTCGTGCCGGGGGAGAGCGCCGGTGACCGCACGGGAGGCGACCGAGGGGTCGGCGGCGGCCGTGAAGAAGCCGCCCTCCTTGTTGCGCAGATGCGCGTCGATCAGGGCGTCGGTGGCCAGCGCCGAGCGGGGCAGCCGGTCGAGCCGGTCGTCCAGGACCGGGGTGACCGCGCCGTCGGGGGACTGCAGGAGCAGGACGGAGTCGGACAGGACCAGGTACTCCACGGCCTCGTCGGACCAGCGGGTCAGGACCACCGTCGCCTGGGGGGTTCGCGGGTGAGAAAGCTCACAGGTGTGCGCGTGGGCCTCGGCGGTCCGGGCGATCGCCCCCGAGAGAATCTCCGGGAGCGTCAGATCTCGCCCGGAAACGGTCAGTTCGGTCAGTGCGCCGCCGAGCCGCGCCGTGAACCAGGGGACCGAATGCAGACACCCCGTCCCGTCCCGCGGTGGTGTCACTCCGTCCAGCAAGATCACACAACCCCCCTGACCGGACGCGGGTAGTCCGAGTCCGGCGAAGTCCTCGTTGGGTCGGGTCGGGTCGCCGGCTTCCGAAACGAGATCAGTGCGCATTCGGCCAGTCTGCACGACCCCTTCACAGGCTTCGCCAAAGGCTGGCAAGCACCGCCGAATTGGCACGGCTCCGCAGGTCAGGCGCCTGGTTTGGGGGTATATGACACGCTCTGGAAAGACGTGGTGGCGAATACTGCCAAAGCCTGACCCGTGCGTCCAACCGGCCCACCGTGCAAGGGCCCTGCACACGCCACAGGAACTTGCCCGTCAACTCCCCTCCGATGTTCACTCCTTCGGGTGGCGGGTCAGGTGATGCACGGACCCTGCCCACCGGCGCTGGGAGGGTCGGGAACCGTACGAACCGGGGGTGTACGCACCACTTGGTACCGAGATCACGGGGCGCCACCCGGGCCCTTGGGTAGACGAGTTCAGGAATGCGAGCACCGGTGCAGATGAAGCGGCCTCGGCGCACAGACAAGCAGACGGCCCCCGAGGGGGTCGCCGAGCAGACCCCCGTGGGCGCCGGCCGCCCCACTCATGTGCGCACCCGGCTGATCGTCGCCGTGGCCGTGGTGGCCGCGGCCATCGCGGGAGCGGGAGCGCCCGCGCTGCTGACCGCCTCCCAGGACCTCAGCGACTCGCAGGACCTGGTCACGCTGGCGGCCCGCACGCAGGACGCGCTCGCGCTCGCCCACTCGCTCGCCGACGAACGCGACGAGGTCACGGCCTACATCGCCGCCGGCCGCCCCAAGGCCAAGGCGCCCTCCGAGCAGCGCAGCGCCCGCGTCGACCGCCAGGTCGACGACCTGCGCGCAGACACCGACACCCCGGCAGCGCTGCGCACCGACCTCGACGCCATAGCGGCCGTCCGGCGCGCCGCCCTCACCGGCAAGACGAACGCGCTGCAGACCCACCAGGCGTACTCGGCCACCGTCAGCGAACTGCACCGGCTCGCCGACGACCTGGCCGACCAGCTGCCCCCGCGGGCCGGTTCGGGCGCCTACTCCCTCGCCGAACTGGACTCCGCCGTCCAGCAGTCCGCGGCCGCCCGCGGCCTGCTGCTGGCCGCGCTGAACATCCCGTCCACCACCCAGACGGTGATCAGCCCCACCACCGGTCTGCCCGTCACGACCACCACCACGAACGAGGCGGACCGCAAGCAGCGCGACGCACTCACCGCCGCCGCCCAGCAGGCCCGCCTGCGCGCCGACGCGGCCCTCGCCGACTTCCGCGAGACAGCCCCCAAGGCGGCGGTGGCCTCGTACGACTCCACGGTCACCGGCCCCGAGGTCAACTCGGCGGAGAAGTACCTGGCCGCCCTCACCGACCAGCCGACGTTCACCGGCAGCGACTCGACCACCAGCGTCAAGAAGCTGGACGCGGCCCTGTCCGCCCGTGTCGACCTGATGCGGGGCGCCGAGTCGGCCCTCTACGACCACCGCACCAAGGACCTCGCGGGGCTCCGGGACGACGACGTCACCGCCCTGGAGATCCGCATCGCCGCCCTCGGTGTCCTGATGCTGGTCGCCGTGGGCATCGCCACCGCCATGGCTCGCACCCTCACCCGCCCGCTGTCGGTCCTGCGCCGTGGCTCGGCCCGGCTGGCCGAGGCCGAGGACCCGGTCACCCAGGAACCGATCGCCTTCACCGGCCGCAACGACGAGTTCGCGCAGGTCGTCCGCTCGGTCAACGCCCTGCACGCGCACGCGGTCGCCCTGCACGAGCAGACCGCCGCCGCGCACGAGCGGGTCACCACCCTGGAGACCGACCGCAAGCACCTGGTGGGCCAGCGGCAGAAGATGGCCGACGCCCGCGAGGAGCTGCGCGCCGAGCTCGACGAGTCGGCCGCCCAGCTGCAGCGGCTGCGCGGCAGCATCGGCGGTACGTTCGTCAACCTCGCCCTGCGCACCCTGGGTCTGGTCGAGCGCCAGCTGGCGGTCATCGAGGGCCTGGAGGAGCGGGAACAGGACCCCGAGCGGCTCGCCACCCTCTTCAAGCTCGACCACTTCGCCACGGTGATGCGCCGCCACAGCGAGAACCTCCTGGTCCTCGCCGGCACCGAGCACGTCCAGCAGCACCACGGCCCGGTCCCGCTGGTGGACGTCGTACGGGCGGCGGTCAGCGAGATCGAACGCTACGAGCGCGTCCGTATCGCCGCCCTGCCCCCGCACGCCCATGTGGCGGGTTTCGCGGCCGACGACCTCTCCCACCTGCTCGCGGAACTCATGGAGAACGCCACCTCGTTCTCCCCGCCGGACCTGCCCGTCGAGGTCTCCGGCTGGCTCCTCGAATCCGGCGAGGTCATGCTCTCCGTCCAGGACGAGGGCATCGGCCTGGCGGGCGACCGGCTCGACCGCCTCAACGCCCGCCTCACCGACTTCGACCCCGCCTCGCCGTACGACCAGGAGGGCGAGGCCGGCCTCGGTCTCGGCCTGTACGTCGTGGCCCGCCTCGCCCACCGGCACGGTGTCCGCGTCCAGCTGCGCGAGCAGAAGCAGGGCGGGGTGGCGGCGGTCGTCGTGCTGCCGCAGTCCCTCCTGACCGAGGCCCCCACGGCGGCGGTCCCGCCCGCGGCGGGACTCTCGGACTCCACCCAGACCGTCTCCTTCCCCGGCGCGGACGCCGAGGCCAACTCCAACGTCCTGCCCGCCCGCGCCAAGGACCCGGACAAGGACACGGACCCGCTGGTGGCGCTGGCGGAGAAGCTCGCCCGCGAAGCGGAGGACCTGGAGGCCCAGGCCCACACCAGGCCGGAGCCCGACGAGCAGGCCACCGGGGAATCGGTGACCCGCCCGAAGGAGCCGGTGGAAACCTTCGCCGAGACGACGATGGAGCTCCTGCTCCCGGACACACCGCCCGACTCCGAGACCCCCCATGCCACCGAGCCGCCCGAGGCCGCCGACGCGCCCGTGGCCCACGGGGCACCTGAGTCCCGCGGCGCCCGCGCGGCCTCCCCCGCACCAGAGTCCGACGAGCCCGCTGCTCATGGCGCACCTGAGGCCCGCGGCGCCCGTGTCGCCTCCCACGCGCCAGAGTCCGACGAGCCCGCGGCTCACGGCGCACCTGAGCCCCACAACGCCCACGCACCCCAGTCCGACGCGCCCGCGGCTCACGGCGCACCCGAGGCCCGCGCCGTACGCGCGGCCTTCCACGCACCCGCCGCCCACGACGCGCCCGCGGTCGCCGACGGCGGGTACGCCCAGCCGGGGCCACCCGCGGTCGACGACGAAAGCCGCACGGGTGGTGCGGGTGGGAGCGAGGGCGCCGAAGGCGAAGCCGAGGCGCTCACCAGCAAGGGCCTCCCCAAGCGCACACCCAGGATCACCGCGCCCACAGCCGCGCCCCGCCAGCGCAGCGCATCCGTGGACGCCGAAGCCCTCCGCCGCAGACTCGGCGGCTTCCGCCAAGGAGCACAGGCCGGCTACAGGGACGTAGAGACAGAGATCGCCGCACACACCGAACACGCCACGGGGGGCACAGCCGAGGAGGCAAGCAGTTGACCGCGCCCAGTACCTACGGCCTGAGCAGTGAAGCCCGCAACCTGCACTGGCTGCTGACCAACCTGGTCGAGGAAGTACCCGGCATCCAGTCCGTCGCAGTCGTCTCCTCGGACGGCCTGCTCCTGCTCTCCTCCGACCCCGCCCGCACGGCCGAGTCCCGCCGGAAGAAGGCGGCGAAGGGCCCTCGCGGCTCCTCCGCCGACCTGGCGACCATCGTCTCCGGCATCGGCAGCCTCACCATCGGCGCCGCTAGCCTCATGGAGTTCGGCGGCGTCAGGCACACGATGATCGCGATGGACGAGGGCAGCCTCTTCGTGATGTCGATCAGCGACGGCTCGCTGCTCGGCGTGCACGGCTCCGCGGAGTGCGACATGAGCGTGGTGGCCTACCACATGGCGCTCTTCGTCGGCCGCGCCGGCCACGTCCTGACCCCCGAACTCCGCAGCGAGCTGAGGAAATCCCTGGAGGCCGAGTCGACGGGGAGCGCCCGATGAGCGGCCCGGCCGATAAGCGGCAGCTCCCGGTCCGCGGCGGCGACCGCAAACCCGCCCGCGTCCGCCCCTACTCGCTCACCGGCGGCCGTACCCGCTTCGGCCACGTCCTCCTCGTGGAGACCTTCGTGGCCGCCATCGAGGCCCCCGAGGAGCGCAAGGAACTGACGAACGGCTCTCTCGCCACCCGGGTCATGCCGGAGCTGCGGGCCATCGTCGAACTGTGCCGCCGTATGCGCACGGTGGCCGAGATCGCCGCGCTGCTGAGGATGCCGCTCGGTGTGGTCCGCGTCCTGCTGAGCGATCTCGCGGACCAGGGAAAGATCCGTGTGTACGGCACCGGAACGGGGCACGGCACCGGCCGCCCGGACCGCGTTCTGCTGGAAAGGGTGCTGAGTGGACTCCGCCGTCTCTGACGTCACCGGCGTCACCCCCCTCGTCGCCGGTTTCGCCGAGCCCGACGAGGATCTGAAGGCCTGGCAGAAGGACCGGGACCGGGCCCCCGTCGCGACGAAGATCGTGGTCGCGGGCGGCTTCGGCGTCGGCAAGACCACACTGGTCTCGACCGTCTCGGAGATCACCCCGCTGCAGACCGAGGCACTGATGACCGAGGCGAGCGAGGGCACCGACGACCTCTCCGCGACGCCCGGCAAGCTGACCACCACGGTGGCCATGGACTACGGCCGCATCACGCTCGACGACGACCTGGTGCTCTACCTGTTCGGCACGCCGGGCCAGCAGCGGTTCTGGTTCATGTGGGACGACCTGGTGCGCGGCGCGATCGGCGCCGTCGTCCTGGCCGACACCCGCCGCCTGAAGGACTGTTTCCCCGCACTGGACTACTTCGAGAGCTGCGGACTGCCGTACGTCGTCGCGGTCAACCACTTCGACGACAGCGAGCTGTTCGAGCCGGAGGACGTACGCGAGGCGCTGACCGTCCCCGCGCACATCCCTGTCATGATCATGGACGCGCGGCGCCGGATCTCGGTGATCGAGACCCTCCTGGCCCTGGTGGGCCACGCGCTGGACGAAACCCCCGAGTAGTCCCCAGCCCCCGTAGGAGACACACCCGCATGCGGAAGATACTCGTCGTCGGAGCCGGTCAGTCCGGACTCCAGCTCGCCCTCGGTCTGCAGTCGCACGGCTACGAGGTCACCCTGATGTCGAACCGGACCGCGGACGAGATCCGCTCCGGCCGGGTCATGTCGACGCAGTGCATGTTCGACACGGCACTGGAGCACGAGCGCGATCTCCAGCTGAACTTCTGGGAGTCCCAGGCCCCGAAGATCGAAGGCCTCGGCGTCTCCGTCGCGGCCCCCGGCTCGCACGACCCCGGTCCGACCCAGCGGGCGATCGACTGGGTGGGCAGGCTGGACGGGTACGCGCAGTCGGTCGACCAGCGGGTGAAGATGGCCGGCTGGATGGAGACCTTCGCCCAGCGCGGCGGCCAGCTGGTCATCCACGGCGCGGCCGTCGGCGACCTCGACTACTTCTCCCGCACCTACGACCTCGTCCTGGTCGCGGCGGGCAAGGGCGAGCTGGTCTCGATGTTCGCCCGTGACCCGGAGCGCTCCCCGTACAGCGAGCCGCAGCGCGCGCTGGCCGTCTCGTACGTCCACGGCCTCGGCCCGCGCCCGGAGCACCCGGAGTTCGACGCGGTCCGCTGCAACCTGGTCCCCGGGGTCGGCGAGCTGTTCGTCATGCCGACGCTCACCGTCTCGGGACGCGCCGACATCCTGTTCTGGGAGGGCATACCCGGCGGCCCGCTCGACGTCTTCAAGGGCGTCAAGGACCCGGCGGAGCACCTCTCCCTGACCCTGGAACTCATGGAGAAGTTCACCCCGTGGGAGTACGCGCGGGCCACGAAGGTCGAACTGACCGACGCCGGCGGCACGTTGGCCGGCCGTTACGCCCCGACCGTGCGCAACCCCGTCGGCCGGCTGCCCTCCGGCGGTCTGGTCCTCGGCGTGGCCGACGTGGTCGTCGCCAACGACCCGATCACGGGACAGGGTTCGAACTCCGCGTCCAAGTGCGCGGCCGCGTACCTCGCCTCGATCCTGGAGCGGGAGGACAAGCCGTTCGACGAGGAGTGGATGCGGGCCACGTTCGACCGGTACTGGACCACGGCTCAGCACGTCACCAAGTGGACCAACGCCATGCTGGCGCCGCCGCCGGAGCACATCCTGAACCTCATCGGCGCGGCGGGGCAGCTGCAGCCGGTGGCGGATCGATTCGCCAACGCGTTCAACGATCCGGCCGACTTCGAGAACTTCTTCTACGAGCCGGAGAGGACTGCCGCCTATCTGGCCTCGGTCGCCGGCGCATGATGGGGCTCTGACCTGCGGTCGCGCTGTCGGTGACTGTCGTTGTTGGTCGTCGTCGGCCATTCTCGGACGGCCCAGAGACGGCCCGTGCTCCCGGACTTCAGGTCCGGGAGCGGTCAGGCACCCGCCGTTGCCGCGTTCCGCTGGTGCCTCGGCGCCTGAAGGATGGGGCCGAGGCATGGTTGCGCTGCCGGAACCCCCGGTGCCATGAGGTCACCGGGGCTTTGGTGTCGGCCGCTTCTCAGCAGTTGGTTGCGCCGGGCTGTCCGGGGCCGGGGTTCATACAGGTGTTGTGGCCCGGGCCGCCGTCGTTGGTGTCGGTGCCCTGCCGGCCGTCAAGGGTGTCGTTGCCGTCTTCGCCGAAGCAGTTGTCGTTGCCGGTGCCGCCGAGGATGGTGTCGTCGCCCTCTCTTCGCGGCCTTCTCGGCGGCGGCCTCGCGCACGATGCGCAGCCGAGCCGGAGAAGGCGCAGGCCTACCTGGCTTCGGTCGCCGGAGCCTGAGCGCGGGTGTCGTCAGGGCGTACGGCACCGAGTACGGGATTGGACGCCAACGGGGAGACCTTGATCTTCTCGCCCGGTCTCGGTGCCTGGACGACCTTTCCGTTCCCCACGTACATGGCCACGTGCGTCGCCTCCGGGAAGTAGACCACCAGGTCGCCCGGGCGCAGTTCGGTCAGCGGGATTCTCTTCAGGCGGTCCCACTGTTCCTGGCTGGTGCGGGGGATGGGGGTGCCCGCGTGGTCCCAGGCCTGGGAGGTGAGACCCGAGCAGTCGTACGACTTCGGGCCCGCCGCTCCCCACTGGTACGGCTTGCCGATCTGGTCCATGGCGTAGCGGACCGCCCGCTCGCCCTCGGCCGAGGAAGGGGCCGCGGCCCTGCCGAGGGCGCCCGAGGTCACGAGCTTGTCCTGGGCCTTTGTGACCCCCTGCTGTTCCAGCCGGGCGATCGCGCTCAGCTGGTCCGGGGTGAGGGTGGCGAGGAGCCGTTCGACGCCGGCGAGCCTGGTCGTCACGTCGTCGCGCTGCTTCCTCTGCCGCGCGGCGAGGGTCTGCCGGGTGTCCAGGGCCTTACGGGCCGCCCTGGCCAGCGCGTCCTTCTCCCGCTCGGTGCCGGCCAGCCGGTCCACCGTCTCGGCGCGCTCGCGGGCCAGCTGTCCGATGACATGGCCCTCGTCGAGGGCGTGCTGGGGGTCCGGGGCGAGCAGCAGACGTACGTAGGGGGAGAGGTCGCTGCGGTTCTGGTACTGCTCCCGGGCCAGGCGTCCGGCGGCGGTCCGGCTGCTCTGCAGGGCGAGCCGGGTCCGGGCGAGTTCGCCGTCCAGGCGGTCCACCTCGGCCTGCTGTTTCCTGAGCTGCTCGGCCGTGGCGTTGTAGGTCTCGGTGGCCTGTTCGGTCTGCCGGTAGAGCTGCTGAAGATCCGTCAGCAGCTCGGAGACGGGCCGCTGCGGATCGGGTGCGGCCACCGCCGCCGACGGCGCGAGGACAGCCTGGGCCGCCACCGCGGCCGTACAGGCCAGGCGCAGAAGCACTCCTGACATGTCATCACCTCCGGTGCGGAACGGGCGGACCTTCCACCCGTCGTCGCACGGCGATAATCAGACATGTAGGGAGATGTGTGTGCCCTGCCTACGCGGTTCGGAGCAACCCTGTCACCCGGAGGTGTCACCCGGCTTGCGGGACGGGCTCTCGTCCGGCTTGGACCAGGGCCACCTGACCTTGCTCGCCGGCTTCCCCTGCGGGGCGTACTGGTACTTCCACCCCTGAGTCAGCCCGAGCCTCTTGCTGTGCCCCCTCGGCACGCGGAGGTACACGAGCACGGTGGGCGGTCCGCCGGCCGCGTCCGGGACGGGGATGCGGTACGTCTTCGGAGGGTGGCCGGTCATGCCCAGCAGGACGGGCAGCACGCGCCCGTCCATGGGGCCGCCCTCGAAGGGGGTGTCCTGACTCTTCACGGTCTCAGTCTCGGCCATCCTCGGCGAGCGCGCCGACGAGGTCCGCCGTCTGCGGATCGCGCCCCGCGGTCACCGTGAGCATGGCCACGAACTGCTCGACCAGCCAGTCCCGCAGCTCCTCGACCGGGGGCTGCTTGCCCTCGTCCAGCCAGATCAGGGAGGCCGCCTCCACCGCCGTGATCCACATCCGCACGGTCATGCGCAGCCGCGGGCCCGGTGCGGAGACGCCGAGGTGGCGGAAGATGTGCCCCGCGGCGGCCCGGCGCACCCCGTCCACCGTGGCGGTCGTCCGGGACGTCTCCACCACGCTGCCGCCCTGGAGCAGTGCGCTGAAGCCGGTGTCGTGCTCGTCCACGAAGGTCAGATAGCGGTCGAGGGCCCGGGACAGCCGGGGCAGCAGGGCGCCGTGCAGCGGCTCGTCGAAGCAGAGCTGCAGCTCCTCGGCCGCCGATCTGAGCGCGGCCTCGTACAACTGCTGCTTCCCTCCGGGGAAGTACCGGTACACGAGCGGACGGGAGACCCCGGCCGCCTCCGCCACGTCGTCGAGCGAGACGTCCTCCGGGGCGCGGTGCGCGAAGAGCGAGAGGGCGGCGGCGAGGAGCTGGCTGCGCCGCTCCTCGACGCTGAGGCGGCGATAGGCGGGGGAGGCGGCCGGGGTCATGGTCAGCAGCCTAATCGCCGCGGGGTCCGGGGCGTGGGCCGCTGCGGGCCCGCGGGGAACTGCGCGAGCGACCCACGACCACCCGCGGCCCGCGTCAGGCCAGCAACCCCGACGACCTCCACAGACGCCGCCCGACCCCCTGCAGCACCCCGATGTCGTCCAGGAAGTCCGTCAGCCGCTTCGCACCCGTCTGCATGACCTCCCGCCGATGCCCGCTCGCCTTCACCTGGGCCATCGCCTCCCGCCTGTCCAGGCCGACGTTCGTGTAGACCTCGGGATTGATGAAGGCGATCGAGAAGACCCGCGCGAACTCGCCGGACGTGACCCGGGTGAACTCCTGGGACCACCTGGGAGCCGTCAGCATCTGGCGGCGCAGCTCCTCGCGGGCGTAGCGGACGTGCCGGGCCTCCTCGACCACGTGGATCCGCGTGACCCCCCGGATCAGCGGCTGCACCCGCTCGTCCGGGAACGTCAGCCGCTGCATCCAGTCCAGCACCTCCTCGCCGAGCAGCGTGGCCGTGAAGGAACCGGGGGTCGTGGAGATGGTCTTGAACACGCGGCCGAGGTTCTGGTGCGCCCGGCTCACCGGGTACCAGGGGGCGTCGCCCCGCGCGATCAGCCGCGCGAACATCTTCGAGTGCCGGCACTCGTCCTCGATCTCGGTGAGGGCGTACCGGACGTGTGCGCTCGTCGCCGCCTTGTCGTAGATGTGCCGGACGAGCAGCTGCATGAGGATCAGCTCGAACCAGATGCCGAGCGAGGCCAGCGCCGCCGCCTCGTGCTGGGACAGCAGGATCCGCTGCTCCTCGCTCATCCGCTGCCACATCGGCGTGCCGTACAACGAGACCAGCTCCGGCGGCCAGAACCACTTGCCCTCCTCGAAGGGCGCGTCCCAGTCCAGCTCCTTGTCCGGGTCGAAGGAGTGCTTGGCGGAAGAGACGAGCAGCCGTTCGGCCACCTGTTCGCGGTCCTTCAGCAGCCCGAGCGCGTCGCGCAGCCCGTCGAGCGCGTCCGCTTCCGTCAGGGTCGTCATGACTCTTTCACCTCGTTACCCGGGGTACGTCGTCCGCCTCTTATGAGACTGCTTGTCAGCAAGGCCGTCAATCCCCTGCACATGACTTGTTGACTCGACGTCTACGTGTGAGCCTGCGAGGTATGCCGACGCATGACCTGTACACGAACGACCCCGGAGACCCCATCTGGCAGGTACCCGCCAGTGGCGCGGCCCGGTTCAGCTGGGAGTACGACGAGGGCCGGGACCGGCTGCTCGCCCTGTACCAGAAGGGCAAGGACAAGCAGTGGGACGGAAGCACGCGCATCGACTGGGACCTGGAGGTCGATCCGTTCGACCCGCTCGGCACCCCCGAGGAGTCGATGTCGCTGTACGGCACCCCGTACTGGGCCAAGCTCTCCGACCGGGACAAGGGTGAGCTGCGGCAGCACTACGCGTCCTGGCAGTTCAGCCAGTTCCTGCACGGCGAGCAGGGCGCGATGATCTGCGCGGCGCGGATCGTGGAGTCGGTGCCGGACATGGACGCCAAGTTCTACTCGGCGACCCAGACGATGGACGAGGCCCGGCACGCCGAGATCTACGCCCGTTTCCTGCACGAGAAGATCGGGATGGTCTACCCGATCAACGACAACCTCCAGTCGCTGCTCGGCGACACCCTGCGCGACAGCCGCTGGGACATGCCCTACCTCGGGATGCAGGTCCTCATCGAGGGGCTCGCCCTCGCCGCCTTCGGCATGATCCGGGACACGACCGACAAGCCCCTGCCCAAGCAGATCCTCGCCTACATCATGCAGGACGAGGCCCGGCACGTGGCCTTCGGACGCATGGCCCTGCGCGACTACTACAAGCAGCTCACGGACGCCGAGCTGCGCGAGCGCGAGGAGTTCGTCATCGAGGGCTGCTATCTGATGCGCGACCGGCTGCGCGGCGTCGAGGTGCTGGAGAACTTCGGCATCTCCAGGGCCGAGGCCGAGCGGATCAGCGCGGACTCCGAGTTCCTGCAGCTCTTCCGGCGCCTGCTGTTCAGCCGCATCGTGCCCTGCGTCAAGGACATCGGCCTGTGGGGCAAGCGACTCCAGCAGGCCTATGCCGACATGGGGGTGTTCGAGATGGGCGACTCCAACCTGGACCTGCTGATGGCCCAGGACGAGGAGATCGCCGAGCAGTTGGACGCGGAACGCTTCGCCGCGGAGGAGCGGGAGCGGGTCGCCGAGGTGCGGGACGCGATCGAGTCGGGGGCGGGCGAGGCCTGACCCGCTCGCCGGGTGCAGTAGCGTTCTGGCGTGTCCATGCCTCCGCCGCAGCAGCCCCAGTACCCGTACCAGCCCCAGCAGCCGCAGTACCCGTACGGGCAGCAGCCGCCGCAGGCCCCGCCGCCTCCGGGGCCGTACGGCTCCCCGTACCCCCAGCAACAGCCGTACCCTCCGCAGCCCTACCCGGCGCAGCCGTACCCCGCCTGGGGCGCGCCGCCCATGGGGCCGCCGCCGAAGAAGCGCGGGGTCGGCCTGGCGCTCGGGATCGTGGGCGGGGTCATCGGCGTGTCCGTGCTCGGTGCCGCCGGCGGGTTCGGGGCGCTGCTCGGCACCGACTTCCCCGCGGCCGAGAACAAGCTCACCCTGCCCCACGAGCTGGTGGACGGGAAGTACGTACTCGCCGACGACCTCTCCGACAGCGAGGGGCGGAAGGTCGAGGACGGGGCCGACGGCGCCTGGGACGCCAAGGACGTCCACGCCCTGGTCGGCCGCTACAGCCCGGGCGGCGACGACTCCAAGGGCATGCTGCTGGTGTCGAGCATGTACGGACGGTTCAAGAACGAGGACGACGTCCGCAGCAACATGCTCGAGGGGGCCACCGAGGCCGGCGGCGTGACGGTGGTCCAACCCGAGAAGGACGTCACCCCGTCCGGCTCCGACGTCTCCGTCAGCTGTGAGGTGCTCACCCAGAAACAGGCGCTGGTGACCATCACCTACCCGGTCTGCGCCTGGGCGGACGGCAACACGGCGGCCGTGATCGGCGAGGTCGACCTGCAGCGCAAGAACTCCGCCGACGTGGATCTCGACGCCGCCGCCCGGAACACCCTCAAGGTCCGCGACGAGATGATCAAGCCGATCGGCTGACCGCCTCCGCCTCCTGCGCGGGGAACGACGTCCGCAGGGTGAAGGCGTACGGCGTCGGGCCGTGCTCCCTCAGGTGCACCAGCCGTTCCTCCGCCTCGGCCACGGTCGGGCGGTGGCCGGCGGGTACCCACCACAGGGTGGCCATCGCCTCGGAGACACGCTCGAACCATTCGCGGCGCCGGGCCAGCAACTCCCGGTGCTGCCCCTGGTACATGAACGCGGTCAGCGTGTCGGTGTCCCGCCACACCGACATGTTGACGATCAGCCACTCGTCGCCGAAGACAGCGATGTCGGTGGCGTTGCCGGAGTCGCTCTCCAGCCGCCAGACGAACCCGTTCGCGGCGTCCGCCGTGGCGTTCACCGGGTCGAGCGCGTCGACGAAGTCCTTCAACTCGGGGGAGTCCAGCGGGAACCTGAGGCGGGCGATGTTGACCTGGGCGAGTTCGTGGGAGACCGGCTCATACGTCATGACCGAACGGTAGGTCGGGTGCCGTGGGCCGCGGTACCCCCCGTCTCACAGGCCGAGAACCGCCCGCATCACCTCCCGGGCGATCGGCGCCGCGTCCCCGCCGCCGCTGATCTCGCCCCGGTCCGCCGAGGCGTCCTCGACCACCACCGCGACCGCGACCCTCGGCTCCAGGTCGTCGTCGGCCTGCGCCCAGGAGACGAACCAGGCGTACGGCACACCGGAGTTGCCGACACCGTGCTGGGCGGTACCGGTCTTGCCGCCGACCACGGCTCCGCGGATGGCCGCGTTGGTGCCGGTGCCGTCCGTGACCACGTCGGTCATCAGCTCCCGCAGCTGGAGGGCCGTGGACGCGCGCATCACCTGCCGGTCGGGTCCCATGCCGCCGCCGGTGAGCGTCTCACCTCCGTGGCGCGTGGTGCGCTCCACCAGGTACGGGGTCCGCAGCCGGCCGCCGTTGGCGACCGTCGCCGCGACCATCGCCATCTGCAGCGGAGTCGCCCGGGTGTTGTACTGCCCGATCGAGGACAGCGCGAGCTGCGCCTTGTCCACATGGGTGTCGAAGGTGCTGGGGGCGGCCTCGAACGGGACCCGCAGCCGGGTGTCGTTGAAGCCGAACGCCTGGGCCGTGGCCGACATGTCCGCCGCCCCGACGTCCACGGCCAGCTTGGCGAACACCGTGTTGCACGACCACTCGAAGGCTTCCCGCAGCGAGGCGTCCGCACAGCCGTCGCCCTCGTTGGTCAGCCGGGTCCTGGTCCCGGGCAGCCGGTAGGGGTCGGGGGAGTCGGTGGACGCGTCCAGGTCCGTGACCACACCCGCGTCCAGTGCCGCCGCGGCGGTGACCACCTTGAACGTCGATCCCGGCGGATAGGTCTGCCGCACCGCCCGGTTGAGCATCGGCTTCTCCGGGTCGTGGTTGAGCCGCGCCCAGGCCGCGGCCGTCGCCTCGCTGTTGCCGGACAGCTCGGCGGGGTCGTACGACGGGGTCGACACCAGCGCCAGCACGCGGCCCGTGGCCGGCTCGATCGCGGCCACCGCGCCCCGCCGCCCGTGCAGCCCCTGGTACGCCGCCCGCTGCGCGTTCCGGTCGATGGTGGTGACGACGTCCCCGCCCGGACCGGACCCGCGCGTCAGGTCGTTCCACAGCGGGAACGGCGACAGCAGCGGATCCGTGCCGGAGAGCACCCCGTCCTCCGTGTCCTCCAGGAACGTGCTGCCGTACATCTGCGAGGCGAAGCCGGTGACCGGCGCGTACAACGGGCCGTCCCGGTAGGCGCGTTCGTAGCGCAGCTGCTCACCGGTGTCGTTGGAGCCGGTGACCGGCTCGCCGCCGACCAGGATGTCCCCGCGCGGCTGCTGGTAACGGGCGATCGTGGCACGGCGGTTGGCCGGATTGGCGTCGTAGGAGCCCGCCTGGACCACCTGCACCCGGGCGGCGTTGACGAGCAGGGCCGCCAGCAGCAGGGCGCAGAACGCCCAGGCGTGCCGGATGTAGCGGGCCATCGGCCGGCCGCCGCCGTACTCGGTCACGGGGCCTCCCGCCCGTCGTACTGGCTGCGGGCCGAGTCGCTCACCCGGATCAGCAGGGCCACGATCGCCCAGTTGGTGACGACCGAGGAGCCGCCCTGGGCGAGGAACGGCATCGCCATGCCGGTCAGCGGGATCAGACCGGTGACGCCGCCCGCGATCACGAACACCTGGAGCGCGACGATCGAGGCGAGGCCGACCGCGAGGAGCCGGCCGAACGGCTCGCGCAGGGCGAGTCCCGCCCGGTAGCCGCGCTCCACGAGCAGGGCGTAGAGCAGGAAGATCGCCGCGAGGCCCGTGAGGCCCAGTTCCTCGCCCGCCGTCGCCAGGATGAAGTCCGACTTGGTGGCGAAGCCGATGAGGATGGAGTGGCCGAACCCGAGCCCGGTGCCGAGGACCCCGCCCGCCGCGAAGGCGAACAGGGACTGCGCCAGCTGGTTGGGTCCCTGCCCGGCGTCGATGGTGGCGAACGGGTGCAGCCAGTCCTCGATCCGGCCGTTCACGTGCGGCTCGAAGTGGCCGACGGCGAAGGCGCCGAGAACGGCGAGCACCAGGCCGACCGCGATCCAGCCGGTGCGGCCGGTGGCGGTGTACAGCAGGACCACGAACAGCCCGAAGAACAGCAGCGAGGTCCCGAGGTCGCGCTCCAGCACCAGCACTCCGACGCTCAGCAGCCAGATCGTCACGATCGGCCCGAGCACCCGCCCGGTCGGGAACTGCAGCCGCCACAGCCGGCGGCCCGTGTAGGCGAGCGCGTTGCGGTTGGCGGCCAGGTAGGCGGCGAAGAACACCGCGAGCAGCACCTTCGCGAACTCGCCCGGCTGGATGGAGAATCCGGCGATCCGGATCCAGATGCGGGCGCCGTTGACGGCCGGGAAGAGGATCGGCAGCAGGAGGAGCGCCAGGGCCGCGACCACGCAGACGTAGGAGTAGCGCTGGAGCACCCGGTGGTCGCGCAGCACCAGGACGACCACGATGAACAGGCCCACCCCGAGCGTGGACCACACCAGTTGGGTGGGGGCGGCGCGGTCGCCCGGCGTCTCCAGGTCGAGCCGGTAGATCAGCACCAGACCGAGGCCGTTGAGCAGCACCCCGATGGGCAGCAGGAGGGGGTCGGCGTACGGCGCCCGGATCCGGACCGCGAGATGTGCGAACAGGGCCAGCACACCGAGTCCGGCGCCGTAACCGGCGGCGCCCGGCGGGACGGTGCCGGCCCGGGCCAGGCCCACGGCGCAGTAGCCGTACACGGACAGCAGGACGGCCAGCACGATCAGGGCCAGTTCGATGCCACGGCGACGGGGGAGGCGTACGGCGGGGGAGGGCGTCCTGGGCGCCGCCACGGCTGTTCCGGCCTTGGTCATGTCCGGAACCTATCCAAACGGGGCGTGTTGTGCGTGGTTTGCCCGGGTTGTCGGCATCAGCGTGGCGCGGACCGGGAGGGTGAACCGTCCGAGCTCCCGTCCGGCGCTACTGGAGGTACAGCGTGGCCACGGCGCCCCCGCCCAGCGCGTTGCCGAAGAACAGCCGCGCCCCCAGGACCTCCGCCTGCCCCACCGCGATGGTCAGCCCGAGCCCGTGCCCCTTGGCCCCGCCCTCCGTGCGGAACCGCTGCGGCCCATGGGCCACCAGGTACTCCGGATACCCGCCCCCGTGATCCCGCACGGTCACCACGGGCCCGTCCACGGTCAGAACCACCGGAGCCGCCCCGTGCTTGTGCGCGTTCGCCACCAGATTCCCCAGCACCCGCTCCAGCCGCCGCCGGTCGGTCTCCACCCGGGCGTCCCGCACGATCCGCACCTCGGTGTCCGTCCCGGAGGCCCGCACCACCCGCGCGGCGAGCGCGCCCAGCTCCTCGGTGTCCACCTCCAGCCTCTCCCGCCCGGTGTCCAGCCGGGAGATCTCCAGCAGGTCCTCGGTGAGCGTGCGCAGCGCCGCCACCCGGTCCCGGACCAGCTCGGTCGGCCGGCCCGGCGGCAGCAGCTCGGCCGCCGCGTGCAGCCCGGTCAGCGGGGTGCGCAGCTCATGGGCCACGTCCGCGGTGAACCGCTGCTCGCTCAGCAGCTTGCTCTGCAGCGAGGAGGCCATGGAGTCCAGCGCGGCCGCCACCGCGGCCACCTCGTCCTGGGGGCGCGTCGCGTCCTTCGTCCGGGGGTCGTTCACACGGGCGTCCAGATCGCCCGCGCTGATCCGCCGGGCCACCTGCGCTGTGCCGTGCAGCCGCCGCGTCACCCGGGTCACCGCGAACGCGCCCACCAGCAGCGTCGCCCCGATCGCCAGCGCCGACGACCACAGGATGGACCGGTCGAGCCCGGCGATCGTACGGGCCTGCTGCGAGTAGTCGACCTCCACCGCGAGCGCCCGGTGGCCGTTCGCCGGCCCCGCCGCCCACATGATCGGCCGTCCCTGGTGCGAGGAGACCATCGTGCCGCGCTCCCCGGCCAGGGCGAGCACCCGCAGTCGTCCCGGCAGCCCCTCGGGGTCCACCCCGGCACCCGGCAGCAGCGCGTCCCCGGCCTCGTACGCCTCGGTGGCGTCCTGCAGCCGGGACAGCGCGAGGTCGCGGGCCTGGCCGACGGTCTGGTCGGTCACCGACACATGCACCAGGACGCCGAGCAGCGCGGCCAGCGCGCAGCACATCACCGCGATGAACGCGGCCGACTTCACCGCGAGCGTCCCGGCCCACCGGGGCAGCGCGGGCCTCATCCCGTGCTCACCGGCGGGGTGGTGCCGGCCGACGGGGAGGGGGCGTGGCTGTGCCGGCCCTTGCCGGTGCGCAGGAACTCGTCCCGGGAGAACACCATGGCCCGCTGCTCCGGGTCCCAGGCCCAGGTGGTGCGGTACTCGTACCCGGAGATCCCGGCCGGGGAGCGGACGATCACCGCCCGGCCGGCCAGCTCGACGCCGAGGATCGCGTCGTTGTCGGCCAGCACCTGCACCAGCTTGTGCTTCTCCACCGTGTAGACCCGCACCGCCGTCTGGTTCGTCGGATACAGCCGGAAGCCCAGCGTCAGATCGGCCCGCCCGTCCCCGGTGAGATCCCGGTAGTACGCCTTGAGCAACGGGCACCGCGCCCGGTCCCCGCCCGCGCCGCACTCCTTCATCCGCTCGACGGTCGCGTGGTACGCCCCCTTCGACCCGTAGTCGTCCGGATGCGCGGCCATCTCGGCCCGTACGACGTGCACCGGATCGACCTTGCGGATGTCGTCGCCCGGTACCTGGACGCCCTTGACGGTCTCGGTGCTCCCCTCGTCGTAGGGGTAGGCCGGGCTGGAAGCCGGCCGGAGGTCCGGCCAGAGCTTCGCCGGGCTCACCGCGGTCGGGGTCGCCCCCGCGCCCTCCAGGTCGCCCCGGTCGCCACAGGCCGCCGCCGTCGCCGACAGCAGGGCGACGACGGCCGCGGTGAGGGCGGTGCGCGCGATGCGACGGGCTGACACGGGGCTCCTGAGGATTCGGGGGCGGGAGTGGCCCCGTACACCTTATTCGTAGGGAAGTCCTTTTTGTGCACTCGGGGCGGTGCTGGGGAGAGGCTACTCGGCCAGTTCTTCCAGCAGCCGGGCGGTGGCCAGTCCCGCGCGCAGGTACTCCACGAACAGGTCGTTGTGCAGCGCCCACGGGGAGCGCCGGGCGCGGATCAGCTCGATCGCCTCCTCGGTGCTGCGGCCCCGCCGGACCAGGGTGTGCGCCACGACCAGGCCCGAGCGGTTGTAGCCGTGGTAGCAGCGGACGAGCACCGAGTGGCCGGTGTCCAGCGCCTCGTGCGCCGCGCGCGCGAGCCGTATCACCCCGGCGAGCTGTGTACCGTCCAGCGGTCCGTCCGGTATCGGCCACACGTGATGCTCGGTCCCGGGGCCGGGGCCGTACCCCGGCAGCCTCAGGAGCGACTGCACCACGTCGAACTGATCGCGCACGACGGCGGACTCCAGCCGACCGGAACGGCCCCGGAACTCGTGCCCGCCCATCCACAGGCGGGGCTCTATCTCGTCCCAGGGGCTCTCCGGAGCCGGTACGCCGGGCTGCTTTCCGTGGGTCCGCAACGGCGCCTCCCCAACTCCCCCTCGCAGGGCCGCTCTCCAAGGTAACCGGGTTCTTGCGTGGGAGCACCCCGCCTGTTCCCATGGTCGAGGGGTGATGGCGCATGAGCGGACTGCGCGTGGTGCCGACCTGGCGGCACGGTCACGAACGCCTGTACGTCTGCGGCCCGGACGGAGGGAACATCGCCTGGTACGACCGTGAGACCGGCCGGGTGAACCTGATCGCCGAGGACCGCGAGGCCGATGTCCTGGAGGCCCTCGAGCCCTTCCTGACCGGCCCGGTGACCGTGGGACCGCCCCCGGTGCCGACACCCGCGGAACTGGCCCGGCTGACCCTGCACCCGGACGACGACCTCGCGCCCAACCGCCCCGGCGAGGCCCTGCTCGTCGCCCTCGAACGGGACCCCGCCCCCGCCCACCGCCTCCGCCCGGACCCGCGCAGGCGCGCCCTGACCGCCGAGCAGGCCGCCGGCGACGCCCTGGACCGGCTGGAAGGGGCGGGCTGGCACACCCTGCACTCCATCCCGCTCCCGGGCGGCGACCGCATCCACCACCTCCTCATAGGCCCCGGCGGCCTCTGCGTCGTGCACGCCCTGTACGCCCGTAAACAGCGGGTCCGGGTGACCGACCCGACGGTCACCCTGGGCCGCCACGACCCGGAGCCCCTGCTCCGCCGCCTCCGCGCCACCACCGACCGCGCCTCCTACGCCCTCACCGCCGAGGTCCACCCCGTCCTGGCCCTGGTCGACCCCGCCGACCTGCGCGTCACGGCCCCGCCCCGGGGCGTCCGCATCCTCCGGCACACCGACCTGCCGACCCTGGCCCGCCTGGGCGCAGTGCTGAAGCCGGCGGACGTGGAGGCGCTGCACGCGATGGCACGGGACCGCGGGACGTGGGGGAAGCTGTGAGGCGGCCCGTACCGGTCGGCCCGTCCTGCGTTCGAGGACACGGCCCGTCCGGCACCGCTCCTCAGGGCAGCGCCACCGCCCGCCCGGAGTCCAGCAGCGGCGCCAGCAGATCCCCGTGGTCCTGCAGGCGCGGCGCCATGTCCCCGGCCACGAACTCCAGCTGCCCCGGCACCCGGCACCCCGCGACCTCCTCCCACGTCACCGGCGCCGACACCAGCGGAACCCGCCGCGCCCGCAGCGTGTAGGGCGCCGCCGTGGTCTTGCGCCCCGCGTTCTGACTCCAGTCCACGAACACCTTCCCCGGCCGCAGACTCCGCGTCATCCGGTGCACCACCAGCCGCGGCATGGCCCGCTCCGCCTCCACCGCCAGCGCCTTCGCGTACTCGCTCGCCCGCTCGGAAGAGCCCCCGCGCACCCCCGCCAGCACATGCAGCCCCTTCGACCCCGCCGTCTTGGCGTACGCCTCGATGCCGTCCGCCGCCAGCCGCTCCCGCAGCCACAGCGCGACCTCGCAGCAGTGCACGATCGTCGCGGGCGCCCCGGGATCCAGGTCGAACACCAGCCGGTCGGCCTCGTCCGGTGACTGGACCAGCCACTGGTGCGTGTGGAACTCGGCGACCAGGTTCGCCGCCCACACCAGACTCGCCAGGTCCTGTACGACCACCATCCGGGCCGGCCCCTCCGACCGCGGTACCTCGGCGGTCGTGACCCACCCGGGCGTACCCGGCGGCACGTTCTTGGTGAAGAACACCTGCCCGTCCGGCCCGTCCGGATAGCGCAGGAAGGACACCGCGCGGTCGCGCAGATGCGGCAGCAGCACCTCGGCGCCGGTCGCGTAGTAGTGCACCAGCTCCCCCTTGGTGAAGCCGGTCTCCGGATACAGCACCTTCTCCAGGTTGCTGAGCGCGACCCGTCGCCCCTCCACGTCCGTGATAGGCGTCATAGGATGACCATTCCAGGCATACAGTCACACAACACCAGAAAACGGAAGGAACGGTGCTGCACGTGCGATCCATTTGGAACGGCGCCATCTCCTTCGGTCTCGTCAGCATCCCGATCAAGCTGGTGAACGCCACCGAGAGCCACTCGATCTCCTTCCGCCAGATCCACACCGAGGACAACGGCCGCATCCGCTACCGCAAGGTGTGCGAGCTGGAGGACCGCGAGGTCAGCCAGGCCGAGATCGGCAAGGGGTACGAGGACGCGGACGGATCGATCATCCCGATCAGCGACGAGGACCTCTCCCACCTCCCGATCCCGACCGCCCGCACGATCGAGATCGTCGCCTTCGTGCCGGCCGACCGGATCGACCCGCTCCAGATGGACGCGGCCTACTACCTCGCCGCCGGCGGAGCCCCCGCCGCCAAGCCGTACACCCTCCTGCGCGAGGCCCTCAAACGCAGCAACAAGGTCGCCATCACCAAGTACGCGCTGCGCGGCCGCGAACGCCTGGGCATGCTGCGCGTGGTCGGCGACGCCATCGCCATGCACGGCCTCCTCTGGCCGGACGAGGTACGCGCCCCCGAAGGGGTCGCCCCGGACGCGGACGTCACCGTCCGCGACAAGGAGCTGGACCTCGCGGACGCCCTGATGGACACTCTCGGCGAGGTCGAGCTCGAGGACCTGCACGACGAGTACCGCGAGGCGCTGGAGGAGGTCATCGCGGCGAAGGCGGCCGGCGAGAGTCCGCCCGAGGCTCCCGAGCCCGCCGGCGGCGGAAAGGTGCTCGACCTGATGGCTGCCCTGGAGAAGAGCGTGCGCGCGGCCCGGGAGTCCCGGGGCGAGGCACCGGCAGCTGAGGGCGAGGTCAGGTCCCTCGCGCGCGGCCGTGCCACCCCGAAGGAGACGGGCGGCAAGAAGTCGACGGCCACGGCGGCGAAGAAGACGGCCACGAAGAAGACGACGCCGGCCAGGAAGTCGACGGCCAGGACGACAGCCGCGAAGACCACCGCCGCCAAGTCGAACGCGGCGAAGACGACGTCCAAGTCCACGGCGAAGACCGCGAAGACGGCGTCCACCGCCAGGACGACCGCGAAGAAGACCCCGGCCAAGAAGACGGCGTCCCGCAAGCGCTCGGCCTGACCGGGCCGCCCCGCGCAACCTGACGGGCCACCCGCACTCCCGCGGAACCGGGGCGCCCGGCCGTCCCGAAGGTCACCGGCCGGGACAGCGGCACGGCCGACGGCCGAAGATGACCCCTGATTCCCTCCCCCCAGGTGGGACGACTCGGGCACGATGAGGGGGTGACATACATGGTGACCGTGGCCATGGCCCCTCCCAAGGGCGCTGCGGAACTCGACGCGCTCCAGCGAGAGGGCGTCGTCTTCCTGCTGAGGAAGGGGTTCGACTCGCTCGAGGCGGTCGAAGGGCCCGACGGCATGGAGATAGAGCTGATGGACGACGTCATCGCCGCCCATCCCGGAGGCGTCCTGCTGAAGCTCTTCGTCGACGCACCGGCGCTGGAGTTCGCGGAGGACGCCGCCCGCGAGGTCGTGGCAGAACTCCTGGAACGCACCGAACCGCTCGCCGACTGGCAGATCACCCGGTGCGCGGTCGAGCTGAACTCCGAACTCCTCCAGGAGAGCCTCGACGCGGCCGACGGCCCCGACGCCCCGCCGTCCGACCCGGCGGAACGAGCCCGACGCCACCGGGCCACCGAGCCCGCCCCGGCCCAGGGCCGCATCGACCCGGCCGAGGTCGAGGCCATGCGCTCCAGACTCCGCGCCCTGGCGCCCCTGCTCGCGGCCTGCCCCCTCGACCGTTTCGGCTACTTCGACGATCCCGGGGAGCGCACCGTCGGCCGGGAGGCCGCGGAGGTCGCGGCCGGCGCCCTCGTGTTCGCCATCGACCTCCTGGTGGACGAACTCTTCACCGACCTCGCGAGCCTGGAGGAGGACGGTCCGACCGTGGCCGAGAGCGATGCCACCTTCATGCTCCTGGACGACCTGCCCCCGCAGTTCGCCGACGAGTACACCGTCCTGTTCGCCCGCCGTCTCACCGTCACGGCGGTGACCATGACCGCCCGCCTCACCCAGCCGCACCCCGCCCGTCCGACCTGCATCGCGGAAGAACTGCTGCTGAGATTCCTGCTCACCCGGGCCGAGGTGACGGCCGACCTCTACGACCTCCTCACCGACGAGGTCAGCGCGGCCCTGGAGACCTTCGCCGACAGCTTCGAAGGGGACCTCACCGAGGACGACCTGGACATCGACCCCAGCGGAGCGGGCGACTGGTTCACCCCCTACGACGCCGAGGGTTTCGTCCACCCGTACGCCGCGAACGACGACGAGGAGTCACTGCAGGGCCCCGGCGCACGGTAGCCGCGGTCCGGAAGGGATCGGTTCCGCCGCGGCACCCGATCCCCGTGAACCGCGGCACCCGATCCCCGTGAACCGCTGCACGCGGCCGAGGGCACACCTAGGCCGCGTTACGCCACACCTTCACGTCCAGATCGGCGTACGCCGTCCCGGACGAGCCCCGGAACGTCACCAGCCCGACGTGCCCCGTCCCGCTGATCACGCACATCTGCTGGCCGACGGTCAGGTCCTTGATCCAGATGTAGCTCTTGTAACCGGTCGCCGCCCTGCACACGTCCAGGCCCCCCTGACGGCCCACGGGCAGCAGCGCCAGAGAGCTGCCGGAAGTGGTGCCGGGGGCGAGGAGCGCGCCCGAGGAGTAGACCGCGTAGGTCAGATCCTCGTCGGACGTACCGGTGTCCGCCTTGGCCCGCACCGGGTTGTCCGCCAGGTACAGGTCGTGGCTCTTGGTCATCCGGATCCCGGCGTACGTCACCGGGACGGGCGCCTTCGGAGCCGCGGGCTTGCTCGCCGCGGTGCTCGGCGGCGCCGAGGACACGGTCCGCGTGGGCGTCGGGGGCCCCGAAGGGCTGGGCGGCACTGCGGACTTGGTGGACTTCGCCTTCTTCGACACCTTGGCGGAGGGGGAGCCGGACGACGACGGCGACGGCTCGGTGGTCGTGGCCGAGTGCGACGCGGACACTTCCCGAGCCTGCGTACCGCCCTTGTCGCCGTCCCCCGGAACGAACAGCAAGGTGACGGCGGCCCCACAGGCGACGAGTGCGACGGCGGCCGCGGACAGCAGCCACACTCGTCCCTTGCGTCCCTTGTGCTCCTTGCCGCCCGCGGTCACCGGCGCGGTCTGCGCGTCGGCCGGCACCTGCGACTGCGGCCCACCGACCGGAGCGTACGCACCCGGCACGCCCCCCGGCGC
This sequence comes from Streptomyces sp. BK340, assembly GCF_007827595.1. Taxonomy (GTDB): domain Bacteria; phylum Actinomycetota; class Actinomycetes; order Streptomycetales; family Streptomycetaceae; genus Streptomyces. Next base: position 42,842 of record NZ_VISR01000016.1, on the reverse strand, counting down.
CATGACGAAGGGCCCGGGCAGCGCGGTGTGGGACGGCGGGGTGGGGGCGTAGGCGGCCGGCGGCCCGAAGGCGCCGGAAGCGGCGGGACCGGTAGGACCGGCGGAGGGGAAAGCGCCAGGAGCGCCCGGCGCATAGGGAGCACCGGCACCGCCGGGAACGTGGGGACCGCCGGGAGCATGCGCGTCACCGGGACCGCCGGCTTCCCCGAACGCCCCGAAAGCGCCGGCGGGGGGAGTGGCCCGAGCCGTCGTACCACCCGTGTCCACCACCCGTCCCCGGGCCTGATCGGCGTCCGCGGCCCGAGCCTCGATCCCCGCGGCCAACTCGCCCGGCAGCCACGCCCCGGACGTGAACCGCGCCTCGTCACCGCGGTACGCCTGGATCTCCTGGACGGAGCGGATGACCTCCTCGACGGTGGGCCGCTCGGCGGCGGGCTTGCGCAGACACCGGGCCACCAGATCCTGAATCCCGGCCGGCACCCGGCTGAGATCGGGCTCCGCGTGCACCACCCGGTACAGCACCGCGTGCGGATCCCCGTCGCCGAACGCGGCGCCGCCCGTCGCCGCGAACACGGCGGTCTGCCCGAGCGCGAACACATCGGCGGCGGGGGCGGCCTCCGCGCCGAGCACCTGCTCCGGTGCCATGTAGGCGACCGTGCCCAGGGCCGTACCGCTCTGGGTCAGTGATGTGGCGTCAGCCGCGCGCGCCACACCGAAGTCGATGACGCGTGGGCCGTCGGAGGCGAGCAGCACGTTCGACGGCTTGAGGTCCCGGTGCACGATGCCTTCGCGGTGCACGGCCTGAAGCGCCTCCGCGACACCGGCGATCAGCCGCAGCACGGTGTCCACGGGCAGCGGCCCGTGCTCGCGAACGGCCTCGGAGAGCGAGGGCCCCGGCACGTAGGCGGTCGCGCACCACGGCACGGCCCCCTCGGTGTCGCTGTCCACGACCGGAGCGGTGTAGATCCCGTGGACCCGGCCGGCCGCGGCCACCTCGGCCTGGAACCGCTTGCGGAACTCGGCGTTCTCGGCCAGTTCGGGCCGGATCACCTTGACCGCGACGGCCCGTCCGCCCGGCGTGTGCGAGAGATAGACCCGCCCCATGCCGCCGGCCCCGAGCCGGGCCACCAGCCGGTAGCCGCCCATGGTCCGCGGATCGCCGTCCTCCAACGGCTCGAAACTCCCCGTATCGGGCCCACCGTTACTCAACACGCCCCACCCCACACCGAGATCTGCTCCGTCGGGCCCCATTGCATCACGGGCCCCATGCGGCCCGTCCCGGCACCGTGGTGACGCGGCGACGGCGGCGCTGCGGCAGTGCAGAAGCCCCAGGAGGCGGCCGGGGCGGGCGTACTTCGCTGCCACTCCCGAGCAGTCTCCGACACGGCGCACGGCGCACGGCGGCCTCAATCGGACAGCCGCACACCTGGGACACGGCGAACGTCCTCTCCTCCCGCCGGCGTCCCCTCCACGGCGGCGGGCTGCCCAAGCCCCTGCGCAGCCGGGACAGGAGGCGAGAGCGGCGCCGCCGCCCCCGTCCAGATGCGGTAAAGATGCCGGATCGCCGCGACATCGGCGTGATCCTTCGGCCTGGCAGCCGCGATCTTCCACCGCAGAACGTCTCCGAGCCGCATGAAGGGAACGCCGTCGATGACATCGGCGTCGTCGATCAGCCGGTCGGTCGACCAGCCCGGGGTCCAGCGGTCCATGATTTCGATCGAAGCCGTGGGGTGGACAACCCTCAGGCCGTATCCCGAGACCGTCGCCTCCGGAGCGCCCAGCGCGAGGGCCCGCTCCCAGGCCTCGCCCCGGGCGAGAACGTCCAGGTCACCCATGCGCGCACGCAGACCCCGGACGTACAGGGCGGCAGACCCGCACACCACGTACTCGCCACGCGGCAGTTTCAGGGCGGCCAAGGCGGCGAAGAGGCCATCCGCATCGCTCAGGAGCACACGTTCTCCCAGGAGTTGAGGGCACGCTGTACCGCTGACGCGGCGACAGCAGGTGACGCCAGCATGTTGTACGCCAAGGCACTGTCCGTTGTCATACGCGCGAGCCGGGCTTTCGAGCCTCGCAGACACGTTCGTCCGAGCGCGGGGGAGTGGGGCGCCGCGCATTGCGCCGGCTCCCCGCCGGAGTGGCGTCGCACCGGGTCCCCGCCGGAGTCACAAGGAGCCGCAGCCCGCGTGCGCCGCGCACCGCACCGTCGCAGTCTGGACGTATGACCTGTCGGCGCGGAACGAAAGGTGACCAGTGAAGTTCGCAGTCGTCGGCGCTACCAGCCTGATCGGGGCGAAGGTCGTGAAGAAGCTGAACGTCGCCGGGCCCGAGGTCTTCCCCCTCGACGAACTCGGCCCGATCACGCTGAACGCCCGCTCCGACAGCCGCACAGTCGTCACCGACGACACCGCCGGCATGTTCTCCGCCCTCCCGGGCGACGCCCTCATCGCCAAGGGTGACACCCGCATCGCCCCCACCCACTACAGGGACTGGCTTTCCTGAACCGCCCAGCCCACCCACCGGAGGCCTCGCCATGTCGAACAACGATCCGGCGGCTGGCAGCGGTGAGAGCCGACCGCGCTCGGAAGCATGGAAGACGGCGCTCACCGTGCTGCAGTCGGCGAAACCGCCGTCCATTCCCGCGGGGGCAGAGGCGATGACGGTCCTCGTCGAGTTTCCTCCCGGCGACCCCGGCACCCCTCCGCACAGGCACTCGGGGCCCGCTTTCGGCTACATGCTGGAAGGGGAGATGCTCTTCGAGCTGGAAGGCGAGCCGGAGCGGGTGATCAAGGCCGGAGAGACGTTCTGGGAGCCGGGCGGCGATGTCATCCACTACCAGGACGGGAACAACCGGACCGACTCCTGGAGCCGCTTCCTCGTCACCATGATGTGTGCGCCGGGTCAGCCCATGCTCACCCTGGTCGACGACGAGGAGCTGGCCCGGCGTCAACATCTGCGCGCTCCCCGCCCAGCCGCATGATCCGCCGCCGATGGCAGATCTGGGTGCCGGACACCTCGGACCATGATCGAAGCGGTTCGATCAAGGCTGCGAGCTGCGGTTCGGCTGTCGGTGGCCGTCAGCGCCGGACACCCGGGGAGTGCGGCCGCCGCCGCAGAAGTGCCCCGTATCACATATATGACATATGTGGCAATATGGCCTGTGCGGCATGTGACGCTGAAGACGGGCGAGAGGAGTGCACCATGATCGCCAAGCTGCTTGGCAAGCTGTCCTTCACCCGCCACTACGGCGCGTACGGGGCCCACGAGTGGGATGCCTACGCCGGCGACCAGGACTGACCACACTGCCGGCGCGCGCCCACGGGCGCACGCCGGCTCCCGGCCGCGCTGCCGACGACATCGGCCCGGACGGGTACGAGAGTCAGGGACGGTCTCATGGGCCGGACGAATGAGCCGCCGCGGCTGCCCGAGGGCGGCTTCGCCGCATGGAACCGCGACCGGCTGGGAGTGGCGCGACGCGGCGCCGACGAGTGCGGGGACGTCTGGCAGCTGGAGCCAGGTGTCTACGTAGCAGCCACTGCCGAGCCGTGCGAAGCGGTCCTGCGCCGGGCGCACGACTTCCCCAAGGCACCCTCGCCTCTCTTCCCGCCGTCGAAGCGGTCGGGCGGAGCACCGACACCCGAGGAGCGTGCACACGCTCACGCCGCCCGCATGCGTGGACTGCGCGCCCAGGCGGTCGCGGCCCGGATCGGTGAGATCGCGCCCGGGACCGCTCGATTCGTGGACCGGTGGCCCACGGACCAGGACGTCGAAGTTCTGCCCCCGGTCCGGCACGCCCTGGCAGAGATCGGCGTGCGCTACCTCTACTCCGAAGACGCTCCCACCCTGCTGCCCCATGCCTTCCAGCTCTTCCTGGCCCGGGAGGTGCTCGCCCGCCCCTCGCGCTGGGAATGGCCGCGCTGGATCCCCACACCGGCACGGCGGTTCCGTACCCGCCAACAAGTCGCCTTCACCGACGCGTTGCGGCCCATCGTCCGCCGGCGCCGTTCATCGGGCCGACTCGGTGACGACACGCTGGGACAGATGCTGCGGCCCTCCCCCCGCTACGGCCTGCTGCCGGAAGAGGCCGTCCTCGACACCCTCCCCGGAATCACCGTCGCCACCTTCGAGACACCTTCCCGCGCGGCCGGATGGATCCTGCTCCACCTGGCCCGGTACCCCCAGGCAGCGAGCCGCGTAGCGGCCGAAGCCGCACTGCTTCCCGCAGACCCCGCCGCGACGACCAGCACCCACCTCGACAACCTGCACTACACCCAGGCACTGGTACGCGAGGTGCTCCGACTGCACCCCCCGAGCTGGCTGCTGACCCGCCGCACAGCGCGGGAGACCCAGCTCGCCGGCTACACCATCGATGCCGGCTCCACCGTTCTCGTCTGCCCCTACACCGCCCACCGCGACGCACGGGAACACCCCGACCCGGACCGGTTCCAGCCCGAGCGCTGGCTCGATGACGAGGGCCCGCCGGCCGGACCCGGCGTCTTCCTCTCCTTCGGCACCGGGCCGCACGGCTGCGAGGGAACCGCCCTGGCCATGGCGATGCTGACGCTCCTGACCGCGCAGACCGCCCGTCGCTACCGGTTGAGCGAGCCGCCCGGACCGGAACCCAGCCACCAGGTCGCCACCTACGAAGGTCTCGCAACTGTCGGCCTGCGTCTGCGTGCCACTTCGCGCAGTCGAGGTCAGTCCTGGGCGCCGAGCGAAAGTTGATCAAGTGCGAGTGCTGTTCCGCACACCCTCGGACGACCAGCTCATCATTCGCTCACCGTGTGCCGCTGGTCGAACTCGTCGGCGAGCATGCCCATCATGACGAGGTCGTGGTGCCGGCCGGCGAAGAAGACGTGTTCCCGCAAGCGCCCCTCCTCGGTGAAGCCGAGCCGACGCATGAGCGCCAGCGATGCCTCGTTGTGGGCGAAGACCGCAGCCAGGCACTTGTGATAGCGCCGCTCGGCAAACATGAAGCGCATCAACAGCATGACGGCTTCTGCCGCGTAGCCCTTGCGCCGGTGGTCGGCGCCGATCGTGACATCGAACTCGAACCAGCCCGAACGACGGCCGGTGCGATGTGAGCCGACTGTGCCGACCAGTTCTCCCGAGACCGTCGCTTCGACCGCCAACCGGAAGCGGTCGTCATCGCACTCGGCAACGGCTTGCTCCTTCGCCCAGGCACGGTAGCTCTCGGCGGACCTCGGAAGCTCCAGCCGGCTCCCTCGCCGCCCGTCGCCGTCGGCCAAGCGCATGAACGCCGTCCAGTCGTCGGGCTCGACAGCGCGCAGGCGTACCCGATCACCGGTCCAGGACGATGCCATGCCCCATTTGATCACGCTGCTGCGAGCGCGGGGCCGGGAGGCACGCCGAGGTGGACCGGCCCCCTGGGTTCGATCTCGGCTTACGCGCCGGGAGGGCGGAAGTCGACCTGGCGGCGGGCAGCCTCGTCGATCTCGTCGAGGGTGAGGAGGGGAGTGGCCCGGGTGCGGATCGCGCCGCTGGCCTTGACGCTGAGACTGGCGGCGGCCATGGAGACCGGGTCGGGGAAGTCGAGAATGCACACCAGGTCGTCCTCCCCGAAGGAGAAGTACATGGCCTCGACGGTCCCGCCCAGGCCGGCGACGACGTGGTCGACGGCGGCGCGGCGGCCACTTGCACCTTCCTTGAGCAAGCCCTTCGCACCCGCGGGCGTGTAGGTGGCCTGGATGAGGAACTTCGGCATAGGGGCGCTCCCTGCCCGTGACGTGTCCGGCGTGCCGTGCAGAATGACCTTCCCGCTGTCACGCCGGCTGCCAATCAAGGCACGGCTGGATTCACCCGTAAGACACATCGGCCATGCACTCAACGCTGCCATGGGGGCGTCGAGCGCGACGCCCAACTCACGCATCAGAGCGACCTCTTCCTCCATTCTCAGGCTGACGCCGAGGTATCGGTCGGGCTCGTCGGCGTCACAGAAGTCGTCGAAGAGCGTGTGAAAAACGTGGTCCAGGTTGCGGAATGGGCCGTTGTGAGAGACCACACGAGGTCTTGAGCTGGCACCCCTGCCACCAAGCCTCGAGGATGCTCGTATGAAGGTGCCGATCGGTCGCCCGAGCCTGCGGCCCTACCTGCCCTACCAGCAGCGCGCTGCAACGCACCGCGAGGGGCTGACCGCTCACTTCCTCGGCACCAGTTCAGTGCTGCTGACGGACGGACGGACCTCGTTGCTCAGCGACGGTTTCATCACCCGCCCAGGGATGCTGCGAGTGGGAATGGGCAAGATCGCCCCGGACCGTGCGCTGGTCCGTGCCGCCGCCGAGCGGCTGCGCGTGGACACCCTCGCCGCCGTGGTCTGTGCGCATTCCCACTACGACCACGCCCTCGACGCACCGGTGTGGGCTCTGGAGACCGGCGCCGAACTGGTCGGGTCGGAGTCCACCGCCAACATCGGGCGGGGCCTTGAGGTCCCCGAGTCGTCCCTGCGGGTGGTCGGCCACGGCGACACCGTCACCTACGGCAGCTTCACGCTGACCTTTCTGGACTCCGTGCACAGCCCGGGCGACCACTACCCAGGCACCGTCGACGAGCCCTTGGTCCCGCCGGCCCGCGCCGGTGCCTGGAAGACCGGCACCGCCTACTCCGTGCTCATCACCCACCCCCACGGCCGCGTACTGCTGCAAGCCAGCGCCAACTACCGGCCGGGCGCGCTGCGCGGTCACCACGCCGACGTCATCTACCTGGGCGTAGGCATGCTGGGCGGACAGCCCGCCGAGTTCCTCCACACCTACTGGGACGAGGTCGTGGTCGCGACCGGGGCCAGGCGGGTCATCCTGGTGCACTGGGACGACTTCTTCCTCGGCCTGGACCGGCCACTGCGCCCGATGCCCTACCTGCTGGACGACCTCGGCACCACAATGAGCCGACTGCTGCCCCTGGCCCGCCGTGACGGCGTCGACGTGGTCCTGCCGGTTTCCTGGCAACCCAGCGCCCCTCTCGCCGGTATCGCGTGAACTCGGCCAGAAAACCCCTGGAGTTGGGTAGCAAGCGGTAACTCGGGGCGTTGAGGCGTGATCACGAGTTGCGTCGGGTCGTTCAGGTCCTGGGGTGGTGGCCGCCCGGCGTCCTGCCCGATTCCGCTTGTCCCTTCGTACGGAGCACTTCCCTGGCAGTGCCCACCAGAAAAGCCGCCGCGAGCAGCCCGATCACGATCGCCCCTTGCCGAATTCCGTCGGCGTCGCGTCCGTCGAGGTAGGCGACGTGGCGGACCTCGGTAGGGCGCACCGGGTTGTATGCGACGGGTATGCGCGCTCCCGGCCTCGCATCGTTTCCTGAGCTGGGCGTGACGTCGACATCCGCACTCACGGGACCGGCCGGCGTGTCGAAGCGCACGGTCACGGAGGTCGCCCGGCCTTCCTCCGACCGGCCGGTGATCTCGACGACGGTCGCGTCGGTCCTGTGGCCCTGGTCCCGGAGGTTCGCCAGCACCTGGTACTCCTGACCGGCTTCCCACCCCATGACTCCGGCGATGGTGGCGAACACCAGAAAGCCGCCGGCGGCCAGTCGGGCTCTGCCCCAGCGGGGGGCCACCAGCCACGATTCCGGCCCGAGCCGCAGCAGCCCGGCCACGAGGCGGCCCGGCGAAGGAACGGCCCAGCCCTGGCGGCGTACCAGCCTGGAGACACCGTCCATTGCGGCCAGTGCCACCGCCCAGCCGAGAACATAGAGCCACAGGGGCCCCAGCGGCCCGAACGCCAGCCACACCACGACGCCCACGACGACCGCGAGCGCCCTCCACCCGAGGGGAGAGCCGTACTGGTCCCGGCCATCGCCCGGCACGGACTCGCGCTCGTCCATGTGCGCCTCCCCACCCCGTCACGAGATGAGACTCACCGGCTGCCGCGCTGGTTGTACGGGCCGCCCCATGCCAGAGGCCTCGCCCGTTTCCGGGCTTCACCCGTGCTGATGCCCCAGGATCCCGTCCACAGCGCTTGTCCGTGTCAGAGGGGGCCGGCGGCACAGACCGTGTCGGAGGTGTGCCGGGCGCCCACCGCACGAGGACGCGAACCGCCTCTGTTGCGCTGCCCTGGGCAGGGTCACCAGGACGCTGTCAGTGCTTGAACGAATCCTTGGCCCTCTCCTTCGTGCCCCGCATCCTGCCCCGTGCTTCGAGGGCGGCACCCTTTGCCGCGAGGGTTTCCTTGTGCACGGCGTGGGCCACCTTTCGCACAGTTTTTCCTACCACCTGCTCGGCCTTTGCCTTGGCTTTCTCTCCGGTACTCATCTCGATACCTCCGCGCTCACTGGCCGGGTGCCCTTGAGACCCGGGTGCCCTTGAGACGGGGAAAAAACCCTGAGCAGGCGGTGTCCTCCTGGCTCACCGTCTCTTCCTGGGATGACCAGTGGCGGCAGCGGCACCGGTGATGATGTGAGGTCGGCGGTGGGGACCATCAGCCGGGGATATCCGGTGTCCCCCGTGCCTGCATGTTCGCGGTCGAGCACGCGGGGACAGCGCTCGTGGTCATCGGCAGCCCGGCCCTGAGAGTCCGGAGCCCTCGGCAGGCATCGCCCTCGTGATCCTCTGCCTGCCGTGCGCGACTCGTAGCGGTCGTGAACCGGAGCATCCGCCAGGGCGAGGGGCGCTCGCGATCAACCGTGAGGTGGGCCCGGACCGACGGCTGCCCTTTGTGGTCCGGGCTGCTCATGCACAGGGGCTTACGCACTGAGTAGACGGTTGAAGAAGGAGCGGTAGCGACGTAGAGCCCTGCGCAGTTCCTCTGTCTCTACCTGCTCTCCCTGGCCCCACTGTTCCTCCAGCTCCTTCTTGTGCTGGGCGAAGGTGGTGGCCAGCGTCTGCATCACGTCTGCGACGAGGGCGTCCGCATCGTGTACGGCCTCCCGGGGATCGTCCACGAACCTGTTCTGGATCTTCTGCCAGCGGCCGCGGAAGGCCTGGTCCTCGTCGTCCGTCAGGAGCTGCGGAGCCTCATCGTCCGAGGCGTCCGAGGCGTCCGAGGTATCCGGGGTCCGCGGACTGCCCGCCGCACCGGCTCGGGCGCCGTCCCCAGCAGGGGACCCGCCGGCCTCGTCGGTCGGGTTCTGTGCAGTCGGGGTGGCTTCACCGGGGTAGATCGCCGCCCTCGATGATGCTTCCTCTGTTTCTTCCGGCGTCTGCGTTGTGGCGCCGGAGGGCTGTGCGAGGTCCTCGGTGGTCAGACCGCCTGCGGTGCGGTCCCTCTCCTCGTTGTCACGCATGGGGTTCCTCCAATCCGAGTCGGAGTCGGCGTCAGGGACGGGCCGCATGGGCCTGGCCGCCATCGGAGAGCAACTCGTTGAACAGGGCGCGGTAGTGCACCATTGCACCCCTCAGTTGCTCGGTCGTCGCCTGGCTGCGGCCGCTGAGGGCCTCCACGTCGTGCGCGGCACGGTAGTGCTCAAGGGTGCGCCCGTGCTCCACCGAGAGGTCCTTCATCTGCTGGTCAAACCCTTCGGTCGGGTAGCCGCGGTCGTGCATCAACGAGGTCACGAGCCGGTCCGCGTCGTGCACCGCCTCCTCCGGCCGGTCCACGAATTCCTCCTGCACGCTGCTCCACTCCTGTGCGTAGCGGTTTCGCGACACCGACGGAAGCGGTTTGATGTCGAGTGAATCGTGTCGTTTCTCGCGCTCCCTGAGCTCGCGCTCAGCGGCAAGCCGGCCGTCGGATCCCTCGACGGTGCGTTCGTACTCCGGGCCGAAGCGCTCACGGAGGTGACGCCTTCGCATCACGAGTGAGACCGCTACGGCGGCCAGAGCGAGCAGCACCACGACCGGAATGATGATCGCCAGAAGTGTTCCTGTTGACATGCGAACACGCTCCTCGGGGACGTAGGGTTTCCCCCCTTGCGGGTCCCCACATCACCGCCTTTTATCCCTTTGCATGACAATCGGCCGATGGGTGATCGACAGCTGACGTGGGCGATGAGACCGGACGACGTCCACCTCAGGGTGCTGCGCAGGGGAAGCTGGAAACAGATCTGGTTATCCCGGCGGTGGGCATATAAGTAGAGACGCGGTGACCTCGCGCAACGGCCGCGCGAGCGGACGGAAGCCCGATCTCCAGGAGGCGCGGAAATGAAGGAGCCGGAAGCCACCGAGACCGATTTCAGGAAGTCGAGTGGTGTACCTGATGTCCGGCTCACGGATGCACTGGAGGCCATCGGTGCTGCCACCTACGTCGTTGATGAGCAGGGCCGCATAGTCGCCGTCAACAGCCTTGCCGAGCGTCTGCTGGGTCGTTCCGCCGAAGAGCTCGTCGGACAGGATGCCCACGAGCTGCTGCACCGCGGGCCACAGGGCCAGTCGCTCCCTACCAGCCAGTGCAGGATGCGGCAGGCGTTCCATGCCCGGCGCCCGGCCCAGGCCGATAAGGACTACTTCGCGCGTGCCGACGGCACCCTCCTGCCCATTTCGTGGCTCATTGCGCCCTGGGGCACCGGCGGCCGGGATGCCGGAACACTCGTGATCTTCCACGCGTCAGAGCAAGCCCACGACGCTGGTGCGCGCCCGGAACAGGCCGACGATCGGCTCAGCGAATTCGAACGGCTGGCCTTGCTGGCTGAAACCACCAGCCAGCTGACGTCCACATTTGTTGTGAAAGAAGCCCTGGACCGATTGGTTTCCCTGGTTCTGCCCCGACTGGCGGACTGGGTCGTCATCGACCTGATCACCGAACGCGACGAGGTGTGGCGAACCGCCGTGTTCCAGGCTGACGGGAACACCCTGGTGCAGCACGAGGACTTGCAGGGGCCTATGCCGCCGGTCCCGGCAGAGTCCCCGATGCCCCTGTCCCGGGCTCTGCGCGGCGTCGCCTCTGCCCTGGCCGGACCCGAGACCTACCAGGGTGCTCCGGATTCCGGGATCGCAGCGGAGCAGCGCCGGCTGTTTGAGGCCACTGGCATGCACTCCGCGGCAATCGTGTCCCTGCGCGGCACCCGCGATGTCCTTGGGGCCCTCACCTTGGGCCGCGCCAGGAAGCCGGGGAACTTCACCGGGGCCGACCTCACCCTGCTGGAGGAAATCGCTCGCCGAGCCGGCATTGCCCTGGACAACGCTCGGCTCTACCAGCGCCAGCGTAAGGTCGCCGAGACCATGCAAAATCATCTGCTGCCGCAGATGCCACGCGTTCCTGGCCTGGAGATGACTGTCCGCTACCTGGCCGCCCCCGACGCCTCGCAGGTCGGCGGCGACTGGTACGACGCCTTCACTCTTGCGGACGGCGCCACCGCCTTGGCGGTCGGCGACGTCGTCGGGCACGACCTGGAGGCCGCGGCCGGTATGGCCCAGCTGCGCAACATGCTCCGCGCGTACGGCTGGTCCCAGCAAGAACCCCCCAGCCGGGTCGTCGAGCGGCTCGATGAGGCGATGATGCCCATCACCGACGTCACCATGGCCACCCTCGTCTTTGCCCGGGTGACCGAAACAGACGACGGGGACTGGCAGATGTCCTGGACCAACGCAGGCCACCCCCCGCCCCTGCTCATCACCCGCGACGGCCTGGCCCACTACCTCACCGCTGGTCACGGCCTGCTGCTGGGAACCGGAGTCTGCACTTCCCGCTCCGATGCCACCGTCGTGCTGCCGCCCGGGTCCACTCTGCTGCTGTATACCGACGGCCTCATCGAGGCGCCCGGTCATACCCTCGATGACGGCCTCAACCGGCTCCGGCAACACGCCGCTGCCCTCGCGCACCGGCCGGTGGCCTCCTTCACCGACCAACTCCTTCGCCGCGTCCAGCCACCCGGCAGTGACGATGTCGCCCTCCTCGTCGTTCGAATACCTGGCAAGACTCACGAGGGAACCGATTGAAGCAGTGGCGCGGCATCGACAGAGCCCGAGCCTCGGGCCCGGAGCCGGCCCGCAGTGCGGGCCGGTGGGGTGCGATCCTGCGTAGCGGCGGCCGGAAAGCCGTTGGGCCGGCGTGACCGGATACCGAAGGTAAGAGCCCGTGCCCGTGGACCTGCGACCGACCGACCGGCCGGCCGTTGGGCGACCTTGCCGATGCCGAGCTGTTCGAGGATGTGGTGTACCGCCTCAGCTACAAGCTGGACGGCACCCCAGCCGCGGGCGACACGTACAAACGGCGCCGCCGTGCCCTGAACACAGCCCTGGAACACGCCGTGGTCGCGGGAGAGCTTCCGGAGAACCCGCTTACGCGCGTGCGTCGGATGCACGTCGGCTCGAATGACGTGGTGGACCGGCGCGTTCTCGTGAACGCCGTGCAGGGCCAGCAGTTGCTAACCGCCGTCTCCTACGTCGGATCATGGGACCGCTGCCGTGGGCGGCGCCTGGTGGCCTTTACGCCGTCCTGTATTTCGCAGGGCTCCGACCTGCTCAGGCGGTCGGTCTACGGCTGTCGGACTGCCACCTACCTGAGACGGGGTGGGGCACGCTGACGCTGCGGGAGACACGCCCTGTCTCCGGCAAGCAGTGGACGGACTCGGGGGGAGCGGCACGACCGCAGGGGGCTGAAGGCGCGGGAAGCGTCCACCGACCGACCGGTCCCCATCCCGCCCGTACTGGTCGCCATCTTGCAGGCGCACCTGGAGGAGTTCGGGACGGCGAGGGAGGGCCGCGTGTTCGGCAACGAGCGTGGGGGGGAGTGGTCGGCTCATCCACCTACTGGCGGGTGTGGGAGGAAGCGCGCCGTACGCGCTACCCCCGGCGCGCGTCGACTCGCCGTTGGCCGGCCGCCCGTACGACCTGCGCCACGCCTGCATAACCCGCTGGCTGAACGCCGGGGTGCCTATCGCCGAAGTGGCCCGCAGGGTCGGCAACTCCCCCGAAGTGATCCACCGCCGGTATCACGGCTGCATCGACGGCCACGAGGAAGCCGCCAACGCGCAGATCACAAAGGTGCTGGAGGAAGAGGGAGATTCAGCCGGGAACCTGTCCGGACGCTCCCTGTAGCGCTCGTCGTCAAGCCGGGTGGCCGTACGCACGTGAGCCCTTACGAGGCGGGCCGCCCGTCTGTCGTGTCTGCCTCGCAAGCTTAGGGGCCGCTCAGGCCGAAGGGAGGCCATCCCTAGTTCGACCAAGTGGAGAGGGATGGGGTGCCTCGGTGTCCTGGCGCCCAGCAAGCAAAGCGTCTCGCAACAGCGTTGGTGGACAAGTATCCTGCCGCAAACGCGGCGGATCTCTGCTGGCGACTGCGTCGTCAGCGTCCATCTCATGCACAGGCCTTGATAACACCGGGAGGGGCAAGCGTGGAGGGGGACGGAATCAATGTGCACTGCGATGGAATATGTGTACGAGTGCAGCCGACCAACTTCTTTGCTGGAGCGACGCTTGGCGCGAGTGATCTTGTCGTTCCTGTCTCTGGCATCGCCTCGATACGGTTGAAGAATGCCGGACTCGTGATGAGGGGTCGCCTTGAGATCTGGACTCGCGGTGGTCAAAGGTATCAACTGCACTTCACTCGCGAGCAACAACCAGGGTTCGAAGCGCTGCACGCCGAACTGCAGGCGAATATCTCCCATGAGTCGTTGCGACCACACAATGTGGGCATGGTGGAGGGGCCTGTCACGCCTGGAACTGGACAAGGAAGTCGTTCGCACGCCCACCCCATGCCCCAGGGGCCGCTGGTGCTTCGCGGCTCGGGAAGCGCGTATTTTCCGCAAGAGGTTGTCGGTGAATCTTTCTACGGCGCGCATCTGAGCAGGGTGGCTGGCCGTGAAGGAGAAGGTGAGCGTGAGGTGTTCGCCGAGTTGCGCCGGGAGCCGTCTAATCGGCACGACAGCAATGCTGTCCAAGTCCTCATCGACGAAGGGGTTGTTGGCCATCTGCCCCGGGAGGATGCGCCGCTTTACCAGCCCGAGCTGAAGGCTGTGGAGAGTTGGGGACGGCCCGCGATGTGTCGTGCCCGGCTGTGGTGGCGGCGCGAGAGCCGCCGCGAAGTGTTTGCGAGCGTGTCACTAGATCTGGCCAGGTCTGGCGAACTCCTTCCAATCGTCTCACCTGACACCTCCGTCCCCCACGTAATCGTTCCCGTGGGACGCTCATATCAGGTCAAGATAGATCACCCAGAAGTGCTCGCTGGGCTGCTAGCCAAGGCTTATCTTCCCGGCAAGGCACTCGCATACGCGAGTCTGCACTTGGTGGAGCGTGCGGGGCCTCGCTCCACGACACAGATTGTGGTCGCGCGAATCGGTGATGTGGAAATTGGTGGGCTGTCCAAACAGACATCGGCTAAATTTGCAGCTCTTCTGGCTCCTCTGAGGGATGCGCAGGTTACGTGTTATGCGGAGGCGTCGCTCACGGGCAATGCCATCGCCGCAGAGGTGCGGGTGCACCTTACGATGCCCGAGAACCTGCCCCCAGAGTTCGTTCGGCATGTCCAGGTCATCACTAGCCAGGCCTGAGAAGGTCTTGAACCCACTGCGCGAGGCAACGCATCCTGCACAGGAGCGGTTCCGAGGGCGATAGCAGCACCTTTGCAAGCGCCCCACATGGCACCTCAAGCTGCAGCGAAAGCACCAAGCCACCCAAATGCCCCGGCGATCAAGGCCGTGAACCCCTCACCCATCGCGTCACTCTCATCACGATTGGCACGGCATCCTGCAGCACTGACGGCGTCGCGACCACCGAGAGACAACGAGAGAGGGCGGGAGTCAGTGAGACTGACTCCCGCCCTCTTCTGTCGGCATCCGCCCTGTTCAGCGCTTGATTTCTGCTGTTCCTAGGCGAGTGCCCCCGGCAGGATTCGAACCTGCGCACACGGCTCCGGAGGGCGTTGAGAACCACTACGTCTGCGCAGGTCAGGCCCCTTTACGGGCTCGCCGAGGCGAAGTTCGTCCACAGCCTGTCCACAGCAAACGTTCGCCGGTGCGGCCCGTTCGTCTTCTCGCTGCCCCCACCCCGACATGAGCGGCCCGTCCCGCCTTGGCGGCCTTAGGCCGTCTGTGCCCCCGTCGCCCGGTGGCCCGCGACCAGCCGCTGACGGCTTTGAGTCCCGAGTCCTGGCACGGCGAGCGCGCCGCCCGCTACGAGACCCAGGTCGACCGGGAGACTGCCCCCGTGCCGCAGCGAGCGCGATGCTCTTCGCTATGCCGCATGCCGTGAGTCGTTCCGTGATCCGGTGGGTGGGAACGGGGGGCGCACAAGGGGCGCACTGCCTTGGTGGTGTGCCCCACTGGTCTGAGCCGATTCGGCAAAACTGCTTCCGCTTCCTGAGCGGTTCCTGAAAGCTTGAACAGCGCACAAACGCGTGGATTTGTGAAGATCGATTCATGCGCCACCGAGGTGTGGCGCTGGGAAGCGGTCGCTGTTGAGGCGGCCGGTTGGGTCGGTCGAGGCGGCTCCGGGTGTGAGGCATTTTGCCTGGCAGGCAAACTTCCTGATGGCGTGACATCTCTGTCGTAGCGCACCGCATGTCGCACGTAGATTGCGAATCGGTAACAGGGGTTCCCTGTCGTGACGTTTTGTTGAACGCTTAAGCTCCATGAATAAGGGGGACTTGTGAGGGTTGTTGAGCATGCCTGGCGGGGGGCCAGGCGGGGGGCTCGGGCGCTTCATTGATCCCGCAGTCACACACGAGGAGACCCGGCTGCACCCCGCTGGGGCTGGCAGGGCCACTCCCGCAGCGCGGTGCACCCAGGGTCGATGTCGAAGGCTTCCGCTTTCAGGGCAGTCGGCCGTGCCTCAGCGGCTTCAGATCTGGGTCCAACCTGAACATCGGTGCGTTGGGGCAGGGATACGCCCGGCTGATCCCGCCAACGAATGTGCGATGCCAGCCTGCAGCCCCGATCGCTGGCATCGGGATGCGCTGGTTGCAGAGAAAGTTAGGGCCCTAACTCCGCCGATCCGCCGCAAGTTGGGCGTTCGAACGCCGGATGACCACGGCTCGTCCGCCAAGGCCACAACAACCGACCTGATCGGGTGGCTGTTCTTACTGTCCGCAGCAGGTCCGGCAGTGTGCGATTTACGCATGAGTGAAAAACAGGGCGATCGTAGTTCAGGAGCCACGTAGATGCAGGGCTGTCAGCCTGCGTCGTGGTGACAGCAGTTGAGGCGGTGTAGTCGTGATGAACAAACGTGCCGATTGGGTCCCCGACGCCGGGTTGGTTCGCGAGGTTGATGACCTCTTCGGGCGGGCGATTGATTCGTATCGTGCGAATCCGAACCTGATCACGGAGCACGCCAACCAGGAGGAGTCCATCCGGGTCGGGGGCTACTCGAACCGCACGCTTCTGGAACTCGTGCAGAACGCGGCTGACGCCATGTCGGGGGCCGCCGAACACGAGGAAGGAGCGGGGCGGGTCGAGATCGTCCTCGACCTTGACCGCCAGACACTGTACTGCGCGAACGCTGGCCGTCCGTTCTCCCGAAGCGGCCTCACCACGCTCGCCCATGCGCATCTCAGTGGTAAACGAGGCGACGAGATCGGGCGGTTCGGGCTCGGTTTCAAGTCGGTGCTCGCGGTCACCGACACTCCACAGGTGTTCAGCCGATCGGTCGCCTTCGAGTTCAACTCGTCGAAGGCGAAGGCGGCGATCGCGACGATCGCGCCCGCCTCCAAGAGACTCCCGGTTCTGAGGACCCTGACCCGGATCGACGCGGAGGCCGAGTTCGTCAAGGACGCGATCCTGGCCGAGCTGGCGGAGTGGGCGGTGACGATAGTCAGATTGCCGCATGCGACGAGGCTGGAAAATCTCAAGAAGGAGATCGAGGAATTCCGATCCGAGTTCCTCCTCTTCGTCAACTCGGTGCGTGAGATCCGGCTCCGGGTAATCGGAGCCGACGCGAACTTCGTCACGAGTCATGTGTCGCGGGAGCTGGGCGACGGCAGGTTTCGGATCGAGCGTCCAGACGGTGACCACGAAGAGTGGTACGTCGACAACCGAATGCATGCACCCAGTCCCGAGGCTCGGATCGAAGTCGGCGAAGCGGTGTCTCGTGACCGAATGAAGGTCACGGTCGCGATGCCGGCACGCTTCGCACATCTGAGGACGGGCGAGTTCTGGTCGTATTTCCCGCTCCAGGACAGGACTTCGGCATCCGCCCTTTTCAACGCCCCCTGGAGCGTCAACGACGACCGCACCACCCTGCTTTCGAACACGTATAACCGAGAGATCCTCGTGACTCTCTCGGGGATGTTCCTGGACATGCTGCCGAAGGTCTCGTCCGTCGACGATCCGGCAGCACACCTGGACTACATGCCGGCGCGTGGCCGTGAGACCCATTCCTTCGGCGACGAAATTCTCTGCGCCCATGTTCCGCAGCTCGGCTGTGAGAAGGCTCTGATCCCCGACGCGACCGGCGTGCTACGCACGCCGCTAGAGCTCCGTCCCCTCGACTTCGGCGTCAGTGAGGCGTCCGAACGTGACCACGAAGAGTGGATCAAATCGCCCCACACCGACGACGCCGTGCCGCACTGGCGTTGTTACGCCAACGGTCAGCAGCGTGTGACTCGCTTGAGGGCGCTCTACGTGTGCAGCGTCTCGACCGGCTTCGCCGACTCACGCCCCAGAGATGATTTGAAGGCGTTGGAGAAGATCTCCAAGAGAGGTGTCCTGTCTTGGCTGCGTGAGTGGGCGGAGGGGCCGGATGTGGCCTCTGCAGCGAAGGCGCTCGATTTCGTGCTGCGCAATCCCAACGGCTTCGGTCCCGCGAAGGTCATACCGACGACCGGCGGCATGTTGTCCATCAAGGACCGTGACCGGGTCTTCCTCCATCGTGCCGAGGATGTCGACATCGAAGGAGCGTGCTTCGTCGATCCGGACTTCCTGGCTGTTCCCGGCGTCGAAAAGAAGCTCGGGGACAGAGGCTTCCGGGACCTCGATCCTCTCTCGATGTTCGAGGCCAGGATGGCCAGGCTGTCGCCCGAGGCCGAGGACGACGAACTCCCGAAGTTCTGGGACGCTGCCACCGATGTGCCCATGGCACAGGCACAGAAGGTCGTGGCGGGCAACAAGGCAGGTGCTCTCAAGGTACCGACACGCGACGGTGGTTGGGCTCCACCCACGTACGTGCTGGACATCGACGGTCTTGGCGACAGCGCACCCGATCGAGTTCTGGACCGGACGAAGTGTGTTCCCCAGCTCGCACACGCCGCAGGCGTCATCACCGAGCCGGTCGGCTCGTACTCGCTCGAGGACGAGGTCCACTTCGATGACTACTGCCAGTACGTGCTGGACGAGGTGAATCGGAGGCTCGGGCCCGGAGAACGCCCCGTCGAGCAGGTGGAGTTCGACAGGGGGGACGGTCCCGGTCCATTCTCGGTACTCCTGATGTTGGAGGACGCGGGCGCGTCCGAACTCGTACGCGAGCGGTGGACGGAAGGACTGCTCAGACTCGACCAGGCAGGTCACTGGCTCTGCACGGACATCGACACGGGGCTCAGCCACCGGGTTCTTTCCCCTGTTCGATGGGCGGCTGGCCGAGCCGGCCTGCTCAAGTCGGCTCGCGGTTACCGGACTCCCGACCGTGTAGTCTCCGCGTCGCTCGTCGAGTATGAGGCCCTACTGCCTCTCTTCCGAGGACTGCGCCACGTTGAGGACGCTCTGTCGCTGCCCAAGGATTTGAGTGAGGTTCCTTCGGAGGTACTGCGTGAAGCCCTCCAGACGGAGGTCACCTCACCCATCAGCAATCCGGCGCTGACGGGATTCGTCCTCACCGCAAGTAGGTTGGCTTACCCGGGCGGGCATCCGGTACTGATCCCTGCCCGGGTGGGACGCATCATCGAGACGAGGCGGCCCGATGCGGTGTATTTGGCGACGACCGAGGAGGAACGCGTGTTCCTCACTTCCAAGCAAAAGCCGTACCTCAAAGTTGATCAGGATGAGGCAGAGCAGTTCGTCGAAATAGTCGGATGCCGTCGATTCGAGGACAGTTTCACCTTCTCGCTGCTGGTCGACGGTCGGCAGGTCGAGGAGCGCGTCCTCGACCTGTACACCGGACTGCGTTCGACGTTCGTCGAGGACAAGGTCATGAACGCGACCGTGGCGAAGGCCGTCCAGATCACGAAGCGCGCGACCACGGAAGATGGTGTCGAGGACCAGTCGCTCGAATGGCACCTCCAAGGACTGACCCTCGTGGTTCAAGCGGACCTGGACGAACAGCGTGTCCTACAGATCGTCAACGAGGCATTCGACCTGCGCCTGTCGAACGCCGAGCTGAGCGACATCCTCCAGGCACGGGTCGACCAACATCTCGAAACGCAACGGCAGGACGCCCGGGCCGCGTCGAGTGACGCGGAACGGCTGGCGATCTACTTCGGTGACGACACGCTGAAGGAGAACCTGCCGAAGGGACTCTGGCAGGCACTCAAGGGCCAGGGCCTGGTGAACGGCTCCACGTCCGTCGCCGAGCTGTTCCTGACCGTCTATGGCAGCGACTCGATCAAGCTTCTCGCGGAGGAGTTCAGCGCCGAGGGGTACACGGACGTCCCCACGACATGGGCGGGGGGAGCATCGACCGTCGCCTGGCTTCGGAAGATGGGGTTCGGTGCCAAGTACGCCGGGCGTCGCACCCGACACCAGGACGATGAGTTCGTCGTGCCCGGTGCCGTGAAGCTCAAGCCCCTGCATGACTTTCAGGAGAAGATCAGGGAGGAATTGCAGGAGGTCCTGACGTCCCGGGGACGGGACGGTCGTGCGCTCAAGGGCATGGTGGAACTTCCGACGGGAGCCGGGAAGACCCGGGTGGCCACCGAAACCGTGCTGCGGCTGTTCGTCGACGGCGAGATGAGCGGAACCGTGCTCTGGATCGCGCAGTCGGAGGAGCTCTGCGAGCAGGCTGTGCAGACGTTCGGCACCGTCTGGCGTTGGCTCGGGGACGAGCGTCCGTTGACGATCGGCCGGCTCTGGAACACCAACGTCGTCCACGAACCCGACACCGAGTTCAGTGTGGTCGTGGCCACCGACGCCAAGCTCGACCGAGTGGCCGACACTCCTGAGTACGACTGGCTGAGCAGGGCCTCCGCGGTGTTCATCGACGAGGCGCACCGGGCCGGCGGGTCGAAGATGTACACGAAGATCCTCAGGTGGCTCGGAGTCGACGGTCGTAGCTGGGAACGGCCTCTGGTGGGCATCTCGGCGACGCCGTTCAAGGGCAGCGGCGACGTCACCGAGCCGACGAAGGAACTGGCGGCCCGCTTCGGTCACCACAAGATGAGCGCCTTCGACGGCAACGCCTACCCGGAGCTGTCGAAGAGAGGTGTTCTCGCCAGGGTCCGACACGAAGTGCTGGACGGCGTGAAGGTCCCGCTGGCGCCGGACGAGCTCGCACAGGTACGGTCCCTGCGCAAACTCGAACCCCAGGTCCTCGACCGCATCGGCCGGAACCACGCCCGCATGAAGATCCTCGTGGACGACATCCTGAAGCGGGATCCGGAATGGCCGATCCTCGTGTTCACGCCGAACGTCCTGTCCGCCCAGGTCCTCGCCGCGACACTGCGTTACCGGAAGGTCGCGGCCGAGGCGGTCAGCGGCCAGACCGGACGGCAGACGCGCCGTGACGTCATCGAGAGATTCAAGAGGAACGAGATCAGGGTTCTGGCCAACTGCGACCTGCTGATCCAGGGATTCGACGCGCCCGGCGTCCGGGCGCTGTACATCGCGAGGCCCACGTTCAGTCCCAGCGCCTACATCCAGATGGCCGGCCGCGGTCTACGTGGTCCTGAGAACGGCGGCAAGGAGGAGTGCCTCATCGTGGACGTCGCCGACAACTTCGGTGCGGTCAACGACTTCCTCGGATTCCGTGCCTACGAGGGCCTCTGGCGAAAGCAGGGATCATGATCCTCATACCGGATTTCGCCGACATCGAGGCGACCACCACCAGCAACGCCGAACGGCGGGTGGCCCGACTGCTGCGAGCGATCGACGGTCCCCCCGACGCCGTCGCCTTCCACTCCGTGAAGCTGCGGAGCCACGCGGTCAAGCAGCAGGGGGAAGCGGACTTCGTCGTGCTCTGGAACGGCGTAGTCATCATCGTCGAGGTCAAGGGCGGGGGCGTCAGGAAGTACGACGGCGTCTGGTACTCCATCGACCGCCACGGTGACTGGAAGAAGTTGCGCGAGTCGCCGATGGACCAGGCGCAGTCGGCGATGTACGCGCTGCGCGACATCCTCCAGGAGGAAGGCGTCGGTTGGTTCGCGACCGAGGCCGTTGCCCTCACCCCCGACATCGACGCGCCTCCGGCAGCCGTCGAATGGAAGGGGAGCCATTGGTGGGCCAAGGAGCAGATGAGCATTGCCGCACTGACCGAAGCCTTCGAGAAGGTCGCCGCCGAAGCGAGGACCGCTCCCCACGGAATCAGAGTCGCCCGGTCCGAGACGCTCCGGGCGCGCCTCTTCGGTGAGTTCACCAGGATGCCCGTCATCGACGCGCAGCGGGGCGCCGTGCTGGAGGAGCAGAATCGAGCGACCGAGGGCCAGGCCAGGGTCTTGGCCGCGCTCTCCCGGAACCCGAGGATGCTCGTCTTCGGTGGCGCGGGCACCGGGAAATCCCTGGTGCTGGCGGAGGGCGCGAAGCAGGAGGCGGGCGAAGGGAAGTCGGTGCTCATCACCTTTCACTCGCCCGCCCTGGTCGACTTCTTCGGCCCGCGGATCGAGGGCAGAGAGATCGATCTCCTTCCGTTCGCGGACCTGTCCGGTGACAAGCAGTACGACGTCGTCTTCGTCGACGAGGCACAGGACCTCATGAACGCCGGAGGCATGGATGCCTTGGACGCCGTGATCCGCGGGGGTCGAGAAGGCGGCCGGTGGAGGATGTTCCTCGACCCCAACAACCAGGCACGCGTCGACGGCGAGTTCGACCCGGAGGTCTGCGAGTTGGTCCAGCAGGAGGCGCTCCAGTACGACCTGGACCGGAACGTGCGCAACACCCGTGCGATCGTCCACGTCGTGCAGGAGTACCTCGGCGCCGACGTCGGGGACCCGGGCATCGTCCATGGCGACCGAGTGGAATGGCGGTGGTCCGACGGGACGGCCGGCGTCTCCGCGGCCGAGACCGTGGCTCGCGACCTCGTCGCGAACGGGGCCCGCCGACAGGACGTCTGGATCATCAGTGTGTCCGAGGATGCCGAGCCGCGCAGGAGCGAGGCCGGATTCCTTGTGACCAACCCCCGCTACGCCAAGGGGCTGGAGGCAGAGCACGTCATCGTCTGCGACCTGCCCCAGGAGTACAACGACCGGGGACTCGCCGCTTTCTACGTGGCCGTCACACGGGCGCGGGTCACGCTCCACGTGGTCGCGTCCAAGCACGACAAGAAGCGGCTCCAGGATCTTCTTCGAAAGCAGGTTGGGAAGTGAACCTCACAGCAGCCCAGAAGGAGGCCCTTCACCACCTCCGAGCCTCCTACGTGGGGCCCGAGGCCGGAGACGAGGAGGTCACGGCGAACCTGCCTCACCGGCAGTACGCCGTCGGCATGCTGTTCCCTGTCGAAGCCGAGGCACGAGGCTCTCACGGCGACGAGAACACGGACGAAGAGGTATCGGCGGATATCCCCGATGGTGATGTCGAGGAGAGCGGGGCCGGTGTCCCTCTGGCCGAGGACTGGAAGCCCTCATCCGTCGCGCTCTCCTTCGTCACCGACGGCGACTCCGTCGACGTCGACTTCTCGTGCGGTACGTACGCCGCTGTCGAGGGAGACGGGCCGCCCAGGTGGCGGCGTACCCCGTTCTCCGTCGACGGCCTCGACCTCCGGCGGGACAAGGGGCCCGAGCGCCTTTCCGTGGGTGGAGTCTCGGTCGAGATCGGGTCGCGGTGGCGCGACTTCCAGGGCGACTCGTTGGTCACCGTCCACGTACGGGTCCTGACCGAATCAACAGGCGACGACCGACACGACATCCCTCGGACGGTGTTCCAGGTCCACCTGGCCGCCGCTCCCTCCGCCGGGGCGGAGATCCGGGAGTACGACACGACGCGCTCGATCGACACCGACCCGGAAGCCGCCGAGCTGCGCCTGCGCTATCGAAACCGGAAGGTTTACGCGGTCGGGCACGGAATGGCCGCGGACTGGGAGTTCGCGGAGGGCCGTTGTGCCAAGGTCTTCCTCGAGCCCGTGCCGGCCTTCGTGGTGCCCGCCGTCGAGACCACGGGGTTCGACGAAGGGACGGCCGAGGCCGAGGCCTTGGAGCTGGGGCACCTCCAGCA
The DNA here is from genome assembly GCF_007827595.1 of Streptomyces sp. BK340. Classification (GTDB taxonomy): domain Bacteria; phylum Actinomycetota; class Actinomycetes; order Streptomycetales; family Streptomycetaceae; genus Streptomyces. Next base: position 19,733 of record NZ_VISR01000016.1, on the reverse strand, counting down.
GATCGACAAGGATCCCGATGCGGTCCTTCGGTCGTTGGACGCCTTCCTCGAGGCGTTCGCCGGCTGGGCCTCCCGCCAGATGGAACGGGCGGAGGCTTTCAGCGACGACAGGGCCGTGGCCGTCCGCATCGCCGAGCGTTCGCAGGACGCCGTCGACAGGATGAGGGAAGGCATAGACCTCCTCCGGGCGCCGGGACAACAGGACCTTCGAACGGCCTTCTCACTCGGCATGACCGCCATGCGTCTTCAGATGCGGCAGGCGTCCATCAACCGCGGGAAACCGGAGGAGCAGGTGCCGGAGCCGCGGTGGCGACCCTTCCAGCTCGGCTTCCTACTCGTGTCGCTGGCCTCCACCATCGATGAGGGGCACAAGGATCGGGACCTCGTCGACCTCATCTGGTTCCCGACCGGTGGCGGCAAGACCGAGGCATACCTGGGTCTCGCCGCGATCGAGGTGTTCCGCCGACGGCTCGCACACGGCACGGCCGGCGGGGGAACCGCCGTCATCACCCGCTACACCCTGCGTCTCCTGACCTCTCAACAGTTCCAACGGGCCGCGGCACTGGTCTGCGCGATGGAGCGGCTGCGGGCCACGGACGACCGGGCAAAGGGGATGGCGCCGTTCTTGATCGGTCTGTGGGTGGGCAACGAAGTCACCCCCGGCACGCGAGTAGAGGCGCGTGAAGCACTCAAACGGCTTCAGAAGGCCGCGCGCCCGGAAGAGGCGAACGAATTCCAGGTCGAGAGCTGCCCATGGTGTCTGACGCCCTTGGTGCCGAAGCTCAGGAGCGACAAGCCAGAGGACTACGGCATGCGTCTGGAGGGCGTGGACGTCGTGCTCCACTGTGTCGACCCGTCGTGCGACTTCGCAGGCGAGCTTCCGCTCGCGGTCGTCGACGAGGTGCTGTACAAGGAACCGCCCACGATCCTCCTGGCCACCGTCGACAAGTTCGCGCGTCTGCAGTTCAAGCCGGAAGCGGGCAGGCTGCTCGGTCTCGGGACCACCTTCAGGCAACCATCCATGATCATCCAGGACGAGCTGCACCTGCTCTCGGGGCCGCTCGGAACCACCGTCGCCGTCTTCGACGCGGTGATCCAGCTCCTGCTGAGCCGGTCGGGCTCCAGTCCCAAGGTCGTGGCCTCGACAGCCACCATCCGCGCGTCCGAGGAACAGGTGGAGGGACTGTACGGGCGTGAGGTCGCCCTGTATCCGCCATCGGGACTCGACGACGACCGGACCTTCTTCTCCCGCCCGGTGGAGAGCGGAGAAGGACGTCTTTACGTCGGCCTGATGCCGCAGTCGGTCTCGCAGCCGTCGGCCGTCATCGCAGCTGTCACCCCCATGGTGGAGATGCCGGAGGCGCTGGCCGCCCGCGCCCCGTCCGCCGCGTCACGGGACGCGTACTGGACGCTGGTCATGTACCACAACAGTCTTCGTGAGCTCGGGCGTACAGGGACGCTGGTCGTCGATGACGTCAACGGTCGTCTGGAGCCCCGAGCCGAGAGGCTCGGCTTCCCGTTGCGGCCCGTCAGGGCGGGGAAGGTCCTGGAACTGACGAGCCGTCGCGGAGCCGAGGAACTGCCGAACGATCTTCGCGCGCTCAGGGTCAGGGCCGACGAGTCGCCGGAGGCCGTCGACGTGGTCCTCTCGTCGAACATGCTCTCCGTGGGCATCGACATCCCGCGGCTCGCGCTGATGCTCATGGTGGGACAGCCGAAGACCACGGCCGAGTACATCCAGGCCACGAGCCGTGTCGGACGTGGAGACACGAAGGGCGTCGTCGTCACGCTGTTCCGGTCGGGAAGGGCCCGTGATCGGTCGCACTTCGAGACCTTCCGTGGCTACCACGAGGCCCTCTACCGGAGCGTGGAGCCCACGAGCGTCACGCCGTGGTCGTTGGCCTCGCGCGAGCGATCGCTCGCCGGCGCGCTCGTGGCACTGCTGCGGCAGTCGTTCACCGCTCTCGCCCCAAACGAAGCGGCGGGTCGGTTCGACCTCGGGGACGACAGGATCCGCGAAGCGGTTGATCGACTCGTGGAACGGTTCCTCGGCTACGTGACGCGCGCCGACGGCCTCGAAGCCCCGGAAACACGCTCCGCCGTATGGAGCCTCCTGAGGGACTGGGACCGACGGGCAAGCCAGGCGCGGGAGTCGGGCGAGCCTCTGTACTACCAGCGGACGAAGAAAGACCAGGCAGCTTTGTTGAAGAAGTTCGGCCAGCCCGGCGAAGGGTGGCTCGTCGCAGACTCGATGAGGTCCGTGGAGCCCAACGTGGCGGTCGAGGTCCAAGAACCGCAGGAGGAGGTGCACCATGGAGAAGATCAGGCATGACCTGCGCCTCTCCGAGACGATCTCACCGTTCGGTGTGGGAGCGATCGTCGACGTGCGAGGCGAGTCGCTCATGGCGCCGGACACGTCCTGGTGGGACAAGAAGTTCGCCCATGAGATCAGCTGTGAGCGTCTGATGGCCCGCCTCGGTGCCGGTGTCTTGAGACAACCGCCGGCGCACGCGGGCCGGGCCGCAAAGGAAACCCCTGCGCTGCCGTACTGGCGCTTTCCCGCTTGGCGGTTCTGCGAACGCTGCGACAAGCTCTCGAAGCTGACCGGTAGGAAAAAGGGCAAGTGGAGCAACACCTGCGACTGCGGCGGCGCGCTCGTACCGATGCGATATGTTGCCGTCTGCGAAAAAGGCAGCCACATACAGGACATCAACTGGTTCCAGTGGGCACATCGTGGGCGCGCGGCGAGCCTGAATGAAGCGGTCCGCTTCTGCCGTGACTACAAGGCGCTCAGGTTCCGCAAGCTGGCCACTCGTGGCGAAGGCCTCGCGGCCCTGGTGGTGAAGTGCCACGGGTGCGGGAATGAGCGCAGTCTCGCTGAACTTGTGACGAAGGGGGCCCTGCACCGCGACGGGATTCGTTGCGCGGGACGGCAGCCCTGGGAGCCGGAGGCCTCCGTCAAGAATCCTTGCCCGTACGAGCTGGTTGCGGTGCAGCGTGGTGCCACGGGCAACTACATCGTCGAGAGAATCTCGGCTCTCGACATCCCGGAGGAACGCCCGCAGTCCGCGGAGACGGCCGACAAGATCCGTGGTCACATGCTCTTCGGGAAAGTCGTGACTGACAACGGCGGGCCCCAGTCGGAAGTGTTGGCGCAGCTGATCGCCGACGATATCGGAGTGACGGCGGAAACCGTTCTCGGTGTCGCGGCGGGGGAGGAAAACCCCGCGAGTGAGCTGCTGCTGGACCTGAAGGACGGTGAGTGGGCGGCGTTCCTGAAGAAACTCGACGAAGGGCGCGACCGCACGGGAAGCGACTTCGTCGTCGACGGGAGAAGCCTCGAAGGGCTCGCGGGACCGCAGAGCCTGCTCGCCAAGATCAGCGGCATCGGACAGGTACGCCGGGTACGGGAGGTCCGTGCCCTGCGGGGGTTCCGACGCCATGACGCGGAAGCGGCACTGATCAACGCCGATCTGGGGGCTGACAAGTCTTATCGGCCCACCTACCCGGCGATCGAACTGTTCGGGGAAGGAATCTTCCTGCGGTTCGACGAGGCGAAGCTCGCCGCATGGGAGGCACAGCCGGAGGTGCAGGCACGCGCCGGCATCCTCAAGACGCGGAGGGCCGACTCTCCTTGGGCCGGCCGCCTCGATGTGCCGGAACCCAGGTACATCGCCCTGCACACGCTGGCCCACCTGCTCATCCGGCGACTGGCGTTCGCCAGCGGCTACGCGTCTGCCTCGCTGCAGGAAAGGATCTACGCGAACTCCGACCGCACGGACAAGACCGCCGGGATCCTGATCTATACCGCGGCAGGAGACGCCCAGGGCACTCTCGGAGGTCTCGTTAGGCTCGGGGATCCCAAGAAGCTGATCCCACTCCTGGTGGCAGCTCTGGACGACGCGGACTTCTGCTCCAACGACCCGGTCTGCATCGAAAGCGACCGTCAGGGAGCCTCACAGCTGAACCTCTCGGCCTGCCACGGGTGCTCCTTGGTGAGTGAGACTTCCTGCGAGACCGGAAACCGGCTGCTGGATCGACAGTTGGTCCTGGGCGGAAGCGACGTGAGAGGACTGCTGGACGACGTTCTGACGGAGGTCCGACGGCCCAGGTGACTATCCTGCGGCCCCGTAGCGCATGCTGTGGGGCCGCAAAACAGCGATCTTCGGTCACCGTCAGGCGGGATCTGTCCCCGCCGCTCCGGACCTCGAGGTGCTGATCAGCCTGTCCACGGCAGACACGCGGTTTCGCCGGCCGACGGGTTCGATCTACTGCCCTGCACTGCTGCGACAGTTCCGGAGAGGGCTTCCGTCTCAGACGCGAGCGCGGGTCACAGTGTTCTTAACTCGCTGCTAGCGGCGCGCTTGTCCACGAATAGTCCACAGATCCGGCCAGCGTCGTGTGTGCTTGCTGTACCCCACCGCTCCTGAGAGGAGCACCGCCGCGCGCGAGGGATGCGACTCGCAACCGTACGCCAAAGTAGCTGCACCGATTCTGCCCCCGGGGCTCTGCGTCGGGCTGGCTGAGTCAACAGGAACGACTCGGCACACCTTCAGTCACAAAGTACTCACAAGCCCTACGTTCGGCATACATGGACCCTAGTCTGATGCCGAGACCGCAGTGTCTCACCATCCAGCTACGAGAAGAGGCAAAGTGACCGAGTCGGCCCCTACTCGCACCACCTATCAGCTCGATGGCCGGCGGGTTACTGTCGCTGACCTCCTGCATGCGGGACTGCTTCGGGAAGGAGAGCCACTAACTTTTGAGCGGCCGCGAATCGGCAAGTCCTACAGCGGGCTAGTTACCAATCGCGGTTGGATTAAGCTACTGGACGGCCGAGAGTTCCGGTCGCCCTCACGCGCCGCATCTGCTGCTGTGAGCACGGGCTCCTTCGACGGATGGCATGCCTGGGCACTCTCCGATGGGCAAACGCTGGATCAGCTGCGGCAGCGTTTTCTCGATGCAGCCGCGGAAGGCTCCTCTCAGGAGCCGCAAGATGATGATGCGAAGACCATGGTGAGGACGCGTCACCAGCGCCTCAAGGACGCAAGGGAACAAGCTGAGGCGGGAAATCCGGAATCCTTGACTGTAAGTGATCTGCTGGGTTGGTGGGGCGCACAGCGGCGCGGGAGCTGGATTACTCAGCAGATCCGCGCCGAGTTGGATAATCACAGCCTGCTCACCTCGCCCGCCTTCGACAAGGTGCCCATTGACGCTACCATTCATCTCATCGTCCCGCCGAACAATGACGTGCCCACGGTCGACGAGTCGGATACCGTCGCCTCGGTCGTGGATACCGCTGGGTCAGAGGATGAGCGTCCCGAAGTCGGACTCCCTGTCGGTAGTCTTCCCTCTGCCCTCGCTGGCGTCAGTTCGTTGCCTCCGTCAGCCACCTTCGAGCAGGCAATCACAATGATGGCCATCGACGACTTCTCGCAAATCCCGATCCTGGAAGGTCCTCGCAAACTCCGAGGTGCTGTCACTTGGAAGTCGATCGCCAAGACGCGGCATGTCAGCCCCGACGCGAAGCTTGCCGATGCGGTCGTTGATGCACCTGTTGTGTCCTACTCCCTCGACCTGATTGACATTCTTCCCCTCCTGGAGGAGTCCGAGTTCGTGCTCGTCAAGGACGAGACGAACAAGATCGCGGGCATCGTCACGGCAAGTGACGTAGCCGGGGCCTACGGCAGCATGGCTACACCCTTCTTCCTCGTGGGCGAGCTCGATCAGCGTCTCCGTCAGGTCATTGCAGACAGCTTCGAGTTGGAGCGCGTCATCGAGTGGTGCGATGCCGATAACTCACGCGGTATCGGTTGCGTCGACGATCTGTCCTTCGGTGACTACCTGTGGGTACTGAGGAACCCTAAGGCGTGGGATTTGCTCGGTTGGCCGTTGGACCGAAAGATCTTTACTGATCGCCTTGACGAGATCCGAGAGATACGCAATGACCTCATGCACTTCAACCCGGACCCCCTTCCCGACCACGCGGTGCAGAAGATCCGCTACGCAATTAACCTAGTCCGAGAATGCGTAGATTCTGCGCGTTGACATTTAATGGGCCACCGGTTCCGCATCACCAGTATGCAGGCCCCACTTGATTCGCTAGCCGACAATGGGTTCCTGTCGGCTAGCTACCACGTTTCCGTCGTCGCTGTATAGTGCTCCTCTATGACGCGACGATTTAGTGGCGCGTCTTTTGGTATACGCAACGGGGTACCATGCAGCGCACGGTACCCCGTGTACCCCAGAAGGCTAGGGGCTATAGAGACGAGCAGATTGGGCCCAATGGCCAATAGCCCAGAATCAAACAAACGGTGAATATCTGCACGCAACAACAGCCCTTCCTCGACGTGGTGTTGCTCAGTGACAGCGAACGGTCGAAGGTGGGCCGCCTCGAGCGCTTCAGCTGGCGTCGGTCCTGTCACGGCACAAAACATGCCGTATTCGCGTACAAGGGCCTTGCGGAAGGCATCCTGACCTCGCCGTGCCGCCGCGATCGTACGCCGTCGCCCTCCCATCAGCACGGAGGGGCGTTGGAACCTCGAGCGACTTGCTACGCCTTCGTGAGGCATGCGGATGCCACGAGCCGCAACTGCGGCAAGTGTGCGGGCTAGGTCCATCGCCTTAATGGATTGTTGGTCCGATTTGCTTAGCGTGATCTCGGCGAGATCCGCCTTGCTGAGACACCCTTCGAGCGGTTGCCAGGTGCCGCCGTAATGAGCCCGATACGCTATGACCGAAATCACCTCCAGTATCGGTGCCGGAAAGGCCTTCTGGCAAGGGCTGCACCAGTACCGCACTTCCTGGGTGGTGCGTTCCTTGAAATTGGTGCTCCGACAATACGGACAGCGACGCCGTTCCTTTTTCTGGCCCGTCAATACGTCCAACTGCTCTATGTAGCCGACACCCAAGGCCTCACTACGACTGCGCACCACGACCAAGTCGCCAGCCCGCACTCGGCGATGGTTACCGACGGTCGAGTCATAGCTGTATGACTCCTCCGCCACGTCCTCATAGCCGGCGTTTCCCCGGAACTGACGCTCAGTGACGTCCGTAAGTAGGAACGACCAGGCCCGGGCGCTGACGTCTGCTGGCGTGATCTCTGAGCGGTCCACACTTGGAGGATACGAGTGCGTGCGGCACTTGAGTCAGCGTTAACAGAGATGCGCGTCTGGAGGCCTGTGTTGCCCGAGTCCGCGTCGCCACCGCACAGCGTCAAGGCCCGTGCGGCTGCGGCGTGGACAGACAAGAACGTAAGATCGTGCTCCAGGTTCATACACCTACGTACGGGAACACGACCGAGGCTTATAGGCTATCGGCCTGGCTTGCAGGCGGCGCCTCGTGAGGCCCTGGATAGGGAGCCCGTCGTCCGCCCCCCGGGTTTGGCATGTATGCGCTGCACGCCGCTCTTGCCGCGGCTCGTCAGCAAGGAGGGCTGGTATCTGGCGGCCAAGGTGCAGTGGGCTGAGCGACCTTGTGGATAAGTGGAACCACCAGTTGCAGACGATGGCTCCTGCACAGGTGGACCTGAGGTCCACGCGATGTTTGGCGTCCAGTGTGGTGCACCTGAAGTGGAAGGCGAACATGCTCGCCTTCGCCGCGGCCAAGGGAATCCTTCCTCCGGCAGCTGGCAGCCAGCAGCCGGCAGCGGTGTCCGCTGCTGGCACAACTGGGGCAAGGCCCTCGTAACCTACGTCCACGGCACGCCTGATGGTGGTGTGTGGGATCCTGGAGAGCCGCGTCGACGTCTCGGAGGCACCTGATCTATGACTCCACCGAAGTTTGAGAGCATCACCCCCTCTGCCGCTCGCCTCACCGAGTCGTTGAGGGACATTGGGTACGACTTTCCTGCAGCCGTTGCAGACCTCGTCGACAACAGTGTTTCCGCAGGTGCTGAGCATGTGGACGTCTTCATAGAGTTCGATGGCCCGGAGTCATACGTTCTGATTGCTGACGACGGCGCTGGCATGAGTGAAAGTGCTTTGACGGAAGCACTCCGGTTTGGCAGTAGGCGGGACTACGAACAAGGGGAACTTGGGCGCTACGGGCTGGGATTGAAAACGGCTTCACTGTCACAGTGTCGCGCTGTCACTGTTGCCACACGAAGGTCGGTCAAGCTGCCCCGTCTGTACGTCCGCACCCTCGATCTTGACGTGGTCGCGGAGGCCGATCAGTGGCTGGTGCTGAAGCCTGGGCGCGAAGGCCTCCCTCAGCGTGCCCTTACGTATCTCACCGAGGGAACTGGCACTGTCGTTATCTGGGATAAGCTCGACCGGGTTCTACCGGAAAGTCGGCCCGAGGGCGGTTGGGCGCGTCGCAGGCTGGACATGCTGGCCAAGCGTACGGCTGCTCATCTCGGTATGGTATTCCACCGATTCCTTGAGGGTACAACCGGCGGGCGTCGACTCGTCATCACCATGAATGGTGAGAAGATTGCGCCGTGGAATCCTTTTGCTCCTCACGAGCCGTCACGGAAGGAGCTTCCCAGCCAGCGGTTCGAAATAACCGTTGGGAATATCAGTGGGGCTGTGCGGATGAATCGGTACGTTCTGCCCGCCAAGGAGCAATTCAGCTCGCTGGAGCAATTTGAGCTGCTGTCGGGTCCGTTGAAGTGGAACCGCCAACAGGGTTTGTATATCTATCGGGCGGATCGCCTTGTGCAATGGGGAGGGTGGAACGGGATTCGCGGTATTGACGAACACACCAAGCTGGCCCGTGCCTCATTGGACTTCGACACCGACCTGGACGGTGTCTTCAATATCAATGTCGCCAAGGTTCGCGTGACAGTCCCAGTTCACCTGCGCCAGATGCTGGAGCGGCCGATTAACGAGTTGTGCAGCCGAGCGGATGAGGCATACCGCAAGACGGCTCGAGGCGCGGACTTGGGAACGCCAGGTTTCCGTGTGCCTCGTCAGGCGATATGGCGTGGTCCCGAATCGCCGGAAGCGGCCGCGATGAAGGATGCGGGGCTAGCGCTGCGGGCCGCTTCGATGCAAGCAGGAGAGTACGCGGCTTTGCTGCGCATCGTGGCTGTTCTTGAGGCAGAGGCCCCTGCGGTGGCCCAAGGCTTGGGGCTGATTACCTGAGCCACCTGTCGCTCTTAGTAGAGCAGTTGCTGCCTCTGCTCGTCGGCCTTGGAGCTAACGCACAGATTCTGTAGCGGACATTCGGTGCACAAGGGTTCGACGGGCCGGCACAGGCTGGCGGCGAGCTCGAGCAGCCCCAGATGCGCGCTGCGAGCATTTGCTCCGTAACCAATCAGACGTGCCACTGCCAGACGTCCATCGGTGAGCTGATTGCGCCGGTGGACGTCCTCGCCGGACACCCGCGCAGCAACACGAAGGACCCCCTGACGGGCGAGAACTGGCTCTTCCGACGCGGAATCGTCCGCTTCACCCACCTGGTCGCCGTCATCGCTCACTGGGACGGTGAGAATAGCCAAGTCGGCCACGACCTGACTGATGCCGGCGATACTGGACAACAACTCGTCATCGGAGAGCACATGAGGAGCTCCGACGAGCTCGGTGGCCACGGCGAGAAGTTGTTCACCACGACGCTCGCGACTGATCCACTTGGAAATCTCACGAAGTTCGGTCTCCGCGGCAAGCGTGTCAGCAGGTGTGGACCAGCGCTTCAACAGCGGCCACAAGGAGCGAGATTGCTGGGGCGGCATCCTGTCCAGCAGGATCTCGGCAGAGACGACCTGCCAACGTGACGATGCTGTCAGCCATGGCAGATTGCGATGCGCCAGGCTTGTAAACCAGTTCGCCAAAGTCTCTGCGATTTTCTGCGTCGTAGGAGCGGCAGGTCGCGCATCGTCCAAGGCGGCCATGACCGCACTGCCGAGGTGCTCGCCTAGAAACGGGGGAACCGCGTTGCCGACCTGCCGGAATGCAGCCGAGGGGGGTCCTGCAAAGCGGAATTTATCCGGAAACGTCTGCAAGCGGGCCGCTTCTCGCACTGTCAGTGTTCGGTTCTGCCGAGGATGGATGTACCAGTAGCCGTCCTTGGCGATATGCGCGGTGATAGTCCGCGACAGGCCGTTCTCGTCGAGGCGTTTGTACTTGTCCCGGAAGATGTCGTCCCGATATCGCTTCATCTCGTCGGGGAGGTCCGAGTATCGCGTGCTTGTTGACATGGACTCGAAAGCGAGCTCGTCGTCCTTTCGAACCGGTCGTGTGATGTGGTCGAAGACTTTGCCCGTGTCCGTGCTCGGCACTTGTTCGCGCATCTTCTTCTGGAAGCGCGTGAGGGGTTCCTCGTACTCCTTCCATCCCTCGGCTCCGCCCTCTGGGCGCCAACCGCCCTCGACCTCAGGCAGATCGCCGATGGCGTTCCACACCGTGACCTTGTCCGGGGTCTCATCAGGCCACGTGAAGTGATGTCCTTCGCGAAGGGCTACTAGTATCAGTCGCTGCCGGAACTGCGGTACCCCATAGCGCCAAGTATCAACAACACGTTCCTCCACGGCGTACCCGAGGGACTCCAATTCGTGGACCATCGTCCGCAGAATGAACATCTCACGGTCGAGTGCCATATCCGGCACGTTCTCCATGACGACAGCAGGCGGTAGCGCGAGACGGATAACCTCCAAGAACGAGCGCCACAGGTCACGGCGCTCGTCGTAAGGGTCACGCTGCCCTTCTCGAACACGATGCCGGATCTTGTAGCGTCCCGCCTTTGAGAACGGCTGGCATGGCGGCCCCCCGGCGAGCAAGGTGACGCCGGCCTGAGCCACTAGCTCGGCAACACGCTTGACCCGCTCCGGATCGCCGAGATCCCAGTCCAAGGTCAATCCACCGAAGTGGTGCCGGTGCGTCTCCAAGGCCTCACGGTCATGATCGGCAGACAGAACGACGCGGAACCCGGCGGACTCCAGGCCGTAACTCAGACCGCCAGCTCCGCAGAACAGGTCCGCTGCCAGCCGCTTTCCCTCCGAACGTAGCCGCTCGGCGTAGGCCAGGAAGGCCTCCTCATCCCCACACTCCTCCGGGTGCGGTTCCAGACGGACGAACGGGCCCCGTACCAGCTTCACCTTGTATGGGCTGCGCGGCGATTCCGCGATCTCCGTCATGACGCCTCCTGAGAAAACACCAGCACAGGTTACCTTTGCTACTTCGGACGGGGCGGCGGGACCGCGCTGTCCGCACCCGACGCCATCCTCGGACCCGCTAGAGGAAGGGTCGCTGCATCCCGCCGTACGGGGTCGGCTCCAGCCATGGGGCCCTGGGAGAGATAGCGAGCAGAACTGAGGCCGACACCGAGCGCCTGCCTGCGGATTTCCAGGGTCGGCCCTAGTTGCGGAGACCTGATCTCGTCTTCGAGGGTCAGCCCGCGGCGATCGTCACCACAAGCTGCTGCTCGGAGAGCTCCAAGGCACGTGCCTGTTGGGCCCACTTCCAGGGAGCTTCTCACGATGCGGCGTCGCCTTCCTCCGCGTCGGCGCTGGCAAGGGCTCGTTGCTTCGTACGGCCGCTCTTCGGCGTGATTGCACCGCGTACTGCAAAGTCAGCCAGCCCGGCCGCGCGAGGTGCCCGCTGGGCGAGCACTGCGTCGGCAAGCCCTGGCGGACGATCTGTACAGCCAGGCCGCCATCGAGGAGGACGACGGCAGGTCACGTCCCGATCAAGGTTGGCGAGGGCCTGCTCCTAAAGCGCTCTTCGTCCCGTAAGCGAGCCCTCACGCACCGTCCTATGGCGCGAACGCGGTGAAGCCCTCTTCGATCGCGTTGTCGTACACCTCGAGTGCCTTCCTGACCTGGGCCGGGGTGATGGTGCTGTCGGTCGCCAGCTTGGCGGCGATCGTAGTGGCGATTTGCTGCTCGGCCAGCTCCAGGGCGCGTGTCTCCCGCGCCCAGTCGGCCAGCATCTCCCACTCCCTCAGCTGGATCTGCTTGAGCCGGGAGAGCTGCTCCTCCTCTTCCTCCCGAGTGTCCACCGCGAACTCTACGGGCCGCGCCAGCAGCTCCTCGGCCAGTTCGTCCGGAACGGTCCAAGGGATGCCAGAAACCTCTTCCCAGCACTTGCTGCTCTTCGCCCACTCGGTGACAAGCTTGCCCTCCTGGATAACCATGTCCATGATCAGAAGACAAAGATCGTCGGCGGCCTGGACGACCGCATCACTCACCTTCTGCTCTCGCCAGATGCGGTCGAGGTCGATGCGCCGCTCGGTCTCCACGCAGAGGCGGGCCATCGTGTAGGCCGTGATCAGAGCCTTGTGGCTTCCTGCGTCGTGGACCTTGGCTACCTTGTCGACCGCCTTGAAGAGGATGCCCATGGCGACCGTTCGGCGACAGTAGTCCGCATCGATGACTGGGGGCTGCTTCTTGGTTTCAGCCTGGAAGGCGGCGAAGTTCTTCTGCGCTCCACGGCTTACCAGGTGCGGCAACCCGTTCCACGCGTTGACGAACTTGGCCAGGTCAGACTTGGCGAATCGTTGGGAGGCCGGGTTCTCGGCCTTGAACTTGCGCCGTGCTGCGGGTGCTGTGTGCTTCGCCTCTTCCACGGCGTACGAGCCACGGGCCCGCTCGTAGAACCAGCGTGTCTGCGGACCGCCGGGGGTGGTTGGTGGCGCCCACAGGGTGCGGCTGACCCGTTCGAATTCGACCTGGAACTTGTCGTTGGCCGAGAGATCGACCAGAGTGACCTTGTTCTGGGTATTCGAGTACTGCGAGATGCTCGGGACAATTTCCATCAGGTCGTCCGAACCCATCAGCGTCAGCTTCATCTGGACGCTGACACCGTCCAGATCCCTCTTGTCCCGCTTGAAGACGTGGTGGAGGGTGGCGGTGGTCTGCCCGCCGTTCACGATCTGGAGACCAGTGAGACTGCGGATGCCGACGCGCCTGCCTTCGGCGTCCTCGACGAACGTCGCGTCGGTCGCCGTCGCCGTGATTCCGTTGTTGTAGGCCAGGAACCGCCCCGGTTCATTGAGCAGGGTGAGGCGGATACCCCGGTTGACCGCAGTACGGGCCTGCAGGAACGCGCGCACGTTGAGTTCGAGAAGACGCGTGCGGTGCTCCTCGTACAGCTCGGCGAGATGGCGTCCGGGAACGACGGCGAGGGTGACCGAAAGATTGGGCTCGATGCTCTGCACCGACAGGCAGTTGATCGGCGGGTCGAACTCCACAACGATCGGCTCGCTGGCGGCACCGGACGTCTGCTGACGGTAGATCCGGGCCAGGTCCCAGAGGTGATGCTCGACGGGGAGGCCCTGGAAGTCAGTGGGCTCCGGCTGCGTGCGGGCCGCCGACTCGCAGTTGCTGAACAGGAAGAGGCGCACCTTGGAGGCGTTGGAAAGCAGCTTCTCGACGCCCTCGCACAGTTGGTGCACCTCGGTGGGCTGATCGAAGTTGCCCCGGATGCTGCCGGCCTTCTGCAGGAAGGCGAGCAGCCTGCGGTAGTGCTTTGTCACGTCCGCCTTGGTCAGCCTGTCGACCATGGGTTCGAGGCTGAAGACTGTGGTGTAGAGGTCGAGGACCGAGCGGTCGTCGCTGTACCCGAAGCCGTACACCATGACACCGTGCCCGCTGTGGTAGGCGACGGTCATGTTGGAGACGAAGCCGGACTCCTCCAACTGCTCCAGAACCCAACGGGTGAACGTCTTCGGGATGGAGCCGTCCTCCGCTTCTGCCAAGGTCTGTATGTCGCCCGTGAGCGTACGGGCGTAGTCGGCAAGGGGCAGCTCAGCCATCAGTACCTCTGATTACTTCGGTGACCTCTTCGGTCGTGGTGCGGTGCTTCTCAAGCGCGGTGACGCTGATGTCGTAGGCGCAGTTGCCGACCCCGTCGGGCAGGTCGGCCTCCACGATGCGCGGGAATCCCTTGCCGACGGTCCACAGGTCGGCGTGACGCAGTGTGTAACGCGGTTCATCGTAGAGGTCCCGCTGGTGCGGCAAATAGCCGGACTGGAGCAGACGGTGCTCGAACAGGGCGGATGCCGATGTGCCGCTGGCGGCGATACGGATGTCGTCCACGACTGAGTTGAGGCTCTCGCCGAGCCCACCTCGGCGCTCGTCGAGAGCCAGGTGTACGAGCACCAGGCGGCCGATACCACGATCGTCGAGTTGCCGTTCGTTGGCGATCCGGACGGTGCTCGGGTTCTTCTTGGCGGTCGTTTTGACCTCGATCGCGACGGACGGGAGCTGGAAGTCCTGGTTGCTACCCTCTGGCCCGGTCCACGCCTCCACCGCCGCACGCGTCGGGATGGTAGTGAGCAGGTGGGTACGAAGGTAGCGCAGCTCCCCGTAGAGCCCCAGCCGGGCCTCTCTGCCCAGGCCCTGGGATCCGACACTGCGCATGAGCTGCTGCCAGTGCGTGAACCGTCGGACCGCCCGCTCGAGGACGGTTTCCGACGACGCGTCCTTCGAGGTACGCGCGATGTCTTCCGCGAGAGGGGTGAAAACCTCCCGCAGTTCGCCGGCGGTCAGGGATATCTGGAGCTCGAACTCACGGCTGCTCACCGAACTGCAGGACAGGCTCAGGCCGTGAGTCTCCCGCAGGCCGACAAAGAGGGGGCGCGCACGGTCGACCGCTCGTGAACCACCTCTCAGCAGCAGCATGCGTTGCCCTCCCGGGTGGGACACGCCCACATGGATGTCGTGCCCGCTCTCGGGGAACAACCGCCGGGTGGAGCGCCCTCGGTCCGGCTGTGGTGCCTCCAGCTCCTGCCACAGTGATTCGTCGATCACGCGTCCTCGGCCCCGTCCTCGTCGCTGAGATCGTCCGAGTCGTCCTTCCACCATGGAGCATTCACGACGTACTCGGTCGCAGTGTGGGCCTTGGAGAAAGGGAAGCTGGCGGCGAACCCGATCAAGGGGATGTCGGGGTTCGCCTGCGGCGGCTCCATCATGTAGATGAGCAGGTGAGCCTGGTCGGGGCGACGCTGCCAGCGAAGAGGCTCACCCGTGGGCAGGGTAGGTGCGAGCGGTTCTCCGTTGCGGTTCTTGCGCCCCTCGGCGGCTTTTTTCGTCGCCTCCCAAGCGGCCTTGTACTGCTCCGGGTCGAGGTCGAGCGACTCGTCCTTGGGGTTCAGGATGCGCTTGATGGTGTGCTTCGTGGGGTCCGGGCGCGCGGTCTTGGAGGCCGCTCGTGTGACCGCGCCCAGAGTGTGTCCCGCGAGGTCGACGGGCATGTCCGCTCCCCGGCGGGAGACGATCCGGACGGTCCACCGGCCGAGCTCCCCAGCTTTGGCGCACTGCTGGATGTAGGCAGAGATGGCGTCCGGACGGATCCGGTTCGCCTCCGGCGCGGACTTGTAGGGGTCGAAGAAGCCGGACGCGACCACCTCTGCCGGGACCTCTGACCACACGAGACTGCCAGTCTTGGGGTCGACCTCCGGGGGGGTCTGCGCCAGGAGGGTGCCGACGAATGTCTGCAGGCTGTCGAAGTTGTGCTTCGGCTCCCCGTTGGTGACAGGGAAGATGGTCGTCTCTGCGAGTTCGCCGGAGAAGCTGAGCCGCACCCGCGTGCCCTGACGCATCTTGTTGGCGGCTGTGATGCTCAGACCCAGGGAGGAAGTGCGCACCTTGAGACCGAACTCACGAGGAGTGAGGCCAATCGCCGCCATCTCCTCGATGTCCCGGCGGAGTTCGTCGGTCGCGGCTGTGATCTCCTCGTAGGCCGCCACCAACTGCGTGGTCGTGTGAAGCCGGCAGAGGTCCTCGTAGCCGGGTCGGTATCCGAACCAGCGGCCCATCTGCAGCAGGGTGTCGTAGGTCTTGGCGAAACGCAGGTAGTAGCTCACCGATAGACCCTCGAGGGTGAGGCCACGCGACAGCTTCTGCCCGCCGACAGCGATGACGTACATGCCTGTGTGCCGGTTCGAGTAGTAGTCGAGTACGTCCTTGGCCACCCCGTTGATGGCCTTCACCTCGAGCTTCTGGATCGCGGGCAGAATTTCGGCGGCGGTCTGCTCCCAGGACAGCCGTTCGGCTTCGTCCGCGGTGAAGAAGGCGGTAGTGGGCTCGAAGTCCTCCTCCCACAAGCGCCGCAGTTCGTTCATGTGCGCACGAGACGCCTCTCCGTAGCGGTCCCTCAGGCCGCTCCGGAGCAGCCTCACGTAGTCGTCGATCTGATCTCGGACCTGCCCCTGGACCTTGGTGAAGCGTGTGACGTGCACCAGCATCGAGTTGTGGACGTCCACCTGCCCCCGCGCACGGCGGGCGGCGCAGGTCAGCACGAAGGAGTGGACGGCGCGTCGCAACGAATCCGGCAACTCGGCGGTCACCGTGAAGCCGGACTTGTGTTTTTCGGGGACCCACTTGTCGGTGTCGTCGACATGACGCACCAGCGGCAGTGGGTCGATGTCCTCTTCTTCCGCGTAGGCGCGCAGACCGAACAGGCGCTCCGGGCCGAGGTAGTTGGACGGCGCTCGCAGCGTTCGGATGAAGCTCTCGGGGAACAGGTCGCCGCCGAGGCTGTCGTGGTCAGCATCCGGGTCTATGTAGATGTTCGCGTAGGGGGTCGCGGTGTAGCCCACGTAGGACGACTTGTCGAAACTGGTCAGCAGCTTGCGTATGGCGGCGTTGATACTGGTGGGGTCAGCGCCGTCACCGGCCGTGTTCACGGACGCGTTGTCGGCCTCGTCGTCGATGACGAAGAGCGGAATGTCCTGCACTATCTTGCGACCCGTCTTGGGGTCCTCGACGCCGTGGACCTCCGTGACCCAGGTACGCAGGTAGTCGATGATCTTCGGATGCTTCTTGATCACGAGAACGACCGGGAAGTTGCCGATCGGCAGGTTCGCCTTGGAGGCGGTCTTCCGGTCGAAGTCACCCTTCTCGGTGCTGTTGGTCAGCGAAGCGACGTGAAGGCGAGGCTCACCAGCCATGGCGCCGACGCCGATGTAACGGTCGGCACCCTCTTGGTCGGACCGGAGCTGGTACTGGGTGTCGAAGCCCAGCAAGCCCTCGTCGATGCGGAGCTGGGTCTGGGCACGAAGATCGTTGAGGACACCGGCGAAGACGACGATCAGTCGGTATCCGGCGTCGGCAGCCTTCGCCGCCAGACCGATGAACTGGCCAGTCTTCCCGGACTGCACCTGGCCGATCACCAGCCCCATCCGACGCCAAGAACCGGGTCGGTGCGGATCCTCCAGCTCCCCGAGGACCTCGTCCGTCGTCCGGTCGATGCTGTTCACTACCTGGAGCGGCATGCCTCGCGAATGCTTCAGGAAGCGTTCGTACCGGGTCCAGAAGGGCCACGAACGGTCGTTCTTGGCATCGGGCAGCCACCGGACGTGGTTCTCACTGTCACTCAGCCCTGCTGAGCTCTCCTGAAAGATGGTGGTGCGGGACTCTACGAGCTTGCGTAGATCGGCTGCCTCCACCGTCACGCCGTTGAGGCCGGCGACCATCCTGGCCGTCTCAACAGCCTTGGTCACCTCGTCCGAAGTAGCCTGCCGGTCTTCCGGCAGAAACTGGATGGCCACCTTCAGCGCATAGGACAGATCCTTGATGACCGCCGGATCCACGAGTTCCTCCCCCTGGAGATCTGTAACTTGACGGACGGGAACAGCAGAGTGCGCCCTACCCCGGGCGGTCACTTGTTCCAGAATCCATCCAGCTGGTCGAATGGTTGCGTTGTGCGGATGACCTGTCGTGCCTCATGCGGAGAGCGGCCTTGGGCGACAAGTACATCGAACATGCGCTGGGCCACCTTGATCGCCTCCTCGGTGGCCCTCCCCGGACCACCGAAGGGTTCAGGGTCATCTGCTGTGTCGGTCTCGTGCAGCACACGCAGCGCCGGCACGGGTACCGTCTCCTCCAGCAACCGCAGCAGCGCCCGGATGTTCCCCGGATCGCCGCCCCCCTCACGTAGTACCGCCTCCACCAAGGGGTGCTTTCGGTTGATTCGGCAGTGGACCATGTTCTCGTCCCGCCGTACGTTCCACGCGAATGAGAGATTCTCGGCGCGCTGCCGTGCCGCTATCTGACCCCGGTTGCGGACGGTCTCGGCTGCGGCGGACCGAACCGTGCGCGCTATACGCTGAAGATGCTGGCGAAGTACGACCGGCGGCACCACTGTCGCCTTCCGGACATCAACCTGCCACTGGGCGTCGGTCTCCGCGGGGATGTCGACGGCGATGCGGGCCAGGTTGTACTTCTCCTCGCGCCGAAGCCCGCGTATGCCCAACCAACTCCCGGCCAGAATCAGACGGTTCCGGCGGTACACGTAGAAACCCTGCTGCCGAAGCCACCCCTTGGGTCCTCCGGCACGTTCCGACTCGGCAGGGGTCAGCCGCTGCAGTCCCGGGAGTATGTACGGCTCGACCCTGACCTTGTGCCCCTCGAGTGGCAGCTTCTCCACCGGGTGATGCAGCACCGACGGGTGGTTGGACAGAAACGGGTCCCACGGCTCGACGGCCAAGCCCGTGACACGCAACGTCAACGCGGCCGAGCCGGAGAGGAACCGGGCGAAGACGAGACCGAGGTGGCCGCGGACCTTCTCGGTCTCGTCGTAGAACTGCCGTTGAGTCTTGCGATCGGCGGCGGTGATCTCTCCGTACCCGGCGAGCCGGTGCCACAGCACTATCGTGCCGACGGACCGCCCGGCGGTGAGTTGCTCCATGGCCTTCTCGGCCTCGGCCGGCGGCTGTCGGAGCAACCGCCACTGACCGGTCTGTTCAACCACGTCCAGGTCCCATGTTCGCGAGCGCCAAGGGCCGTCGGCCTCCGCGGTGCAGACCGTCAGCAGGCGGCACTGGGAGAAAGAAGCCGACTTCAGCCCCATTCCGTACCGGCCCAGATCCTTGGACGTGCGGTCCGTGGCTGACCAGCGGGCCGCGACGGTCATCGCGGTGACCAAGGCCTCCTCCGACATGCCATGACCGTCGTCGACCACGGCTATCCACGATGAGGGCCCGTTCCACGTGAACTCCACATCGATCGTCTCTGCCCTAGCCGAGACGCTGTTGTCCACCAAGTCCGCGATGGCGTCCGGCAGTGAGTAGCCCAGAGAACTAAGGGAAGCCACCATCCCAACGGGCTCAGGAGGCGCGAGGTCGTACGCCATGTGGTACTTGGTCCTGCCCTTCCAGTCCAAGACGGTTGGATGATGAAGATATCCCCTCGTCGCTGATTGTGGAGCTTCTGTGTGCAAGGTGAATCTGAGGCGAGGGGACGACTGTGGGCCACCCCTGCCTAGGTCACTCTGTGGAAGGGGTGACCAACCATCATGTCGAGAAGCTGCAGAGACGTCCATAGGTGTCCGCTGCAGGTTTCGGCGGCGGGTGAGGTCACCTGGCATGTGGGGCCGGCATGTCATGAGGGTCTCGAGCTTGGTGGGATCAGCTGGCCCAACGGCCCAACACCTTCGCCGGCTCAGCTGGTGGCGGGCACCTTCCGTATGACCGTCTGTACCTCAGCCGGCGACTGTCAGCCGCGACGGCGGGCGCACCGACCGACCATGCACGCGTGTGGCATGCCGCACCCCCACCAGCCTCAGCCACGCTGCCAGGCCGTCGACCGCAGCAAGTCGCGCTGGTAGAAGCGTGGCGGTGAGATCTTGGCTGACGACCCCTTCGTCCCGAAGCAACTTGGGCGGAGGTTCGACCTTGGGCCGGTGTGCCTCTCACCTGCTGTGATGGTTCGTAGGTGTGCGCAGGTGTCCGCCGCCGTCCGTCGGCGTTGTCACGCAGTTACAACGGCTAACACAATGAGCCCAGTTGTCGGTGGGTGATGAGGCAGCAGGCGAGTTTGAGGAAGGCTTCGTGGATGTCGGCTCGCCGTTCCC